>CAZZIP010000001.1:0-351002 GCA_964654415.1 uncultured Methylococcales bacterium
GATTGATGTTGAGAGGACAAAAAGAGGGTAATCCCCCGCAGCGTGACGGATTTCTGAATGCTCAACTTAAGCTTTTTCAGCGTTTTCTTACCTGGAGTTGTAACTAAAGGTCTTGATCTTGGCGACGGTACTGCCGAGGTCGCGGTCTTTAAACCAGGCAGTGACCGCCTCGTTCTGGCGCAGATCCTCGCGATGCAGATCCAGCTGGCTGGGCTCCTCGCGGAAATCGGCGATCTGGGAGAGCTTGACCGGAGTGCCGGGCGCACGGGCAGTCGGTGCTTACCATTGACAATGCCTGGACTTGGCTAAGGTATTCAAATACCTATAATTGAATTAACCATGCTGGAATTTTTTGCATAGTTTAACGAGCGGTTTTTTGCTCTCGATTAAATATAAAAATCCCGGAAAAACCACAAGTACCAGCGGTACTTGAACGATCAATCCGGACACGATAGCAATCGCCAGAGGTTGCAGCATTTCTGAACCGGCGCCGACGCTCAACGCCAGCGGCATAAGTGCGAGAATGGCCGCCAGGGTGGTCATGGCGATCGGACGCATGCGGTTGTTACCGGCCGTGATCATGCGTTGGATGCCGTTCTCCGACTCAAGCAGGCTCTGATACTCCGAATAATAAAAGATGCTGACCTCGGTGACGATGCCGATCACCATGGTCATGCCCATCATCGCCGTGATGTTCAATTCGGTATTTGTCAGCCATAAGCCGACAAACACGGCCGCTACGGCCGATAAGGTCGTCAGCATCATCGCCAGCGCCACAGGGAAACGCTCATACAAATACAGCAATAGGATAAAAACCAGCGCCACCGCCGCGGCAAACACGATCATCAGGTCATGAAACGCAAGGCGCTGCTGCTCATATAAACCGCCCAGCACATAATAAACGTCTTTCGGCAGCATACCGGGCTGTTCCAGGGTGTTGACGACATCAGCAACGGCGGACCCCATATCCCGGCCGCTGATACGCGCCGTAACGGCCACCATGCGTTTTAAATTGTCGCGGGCGATTTGCGCCTGGCCGTTTTCCATGGTGATTTCCGCGATCCGTTTGAGCGGCACCCAATGACTCATGGGAGAACTGTCGGAGGCGCCGCTGGAAGAACCGTTGGGTGCATTGCCGGGCGCAGGATTACCGGTAGGAGCCAGAATGCGCAATTGCTCCAGCGCCCGCATCGTCCAGCGTTCGTGTTCCGGTATCCAGACGCGCAGGTTGACCATCTTGGGCCCTTCCTGTAGTTGGGTGGTCACAGTTCCTGCCAGGTAATTATTCAGGGTCTGTTGGACAGCGGCAGGACTAAGCCCTTCGAGGGCGGCTTTATCCCGTAGAACTCGAATATTGACCGCATCGCCGGCGGGAATGACGCCGTTGTTGAGGTCAACGACCCCCGGTATTTTTTCCAGGGCCAGAGCGAGTTTGCTCGCCAGTCGTTCCAATAGCGGGCCGTCGTCGGAGTACAGTTTCACTTCGATCGGTTGTGGAACCGCCGTTAAATCGCCGATCAGGTCTTCCATCGGTTTAGCGAGTTCAATGCTGAGCCCCGGGACTTGCCGCCTAATCTGTTCCCGGACGCTATCCATCACCTCATCCAGACCGCGCCGGGGCAAGGGCTTCAGGCGCACGAAAAAGTCGCCTTGATTTGCTTCAGTAATATTTCCGCTCAAACGGTTGCCGGTGCGGCGCGAATAGGTATCGACTTCGGGGGTCTGGCGCAGAATGGTTTCGACCTGTCGCAGCAACCGGTCCGTTTCCGATACGGAAGTGCCCGGCGCCGCCCGGTAATCGAGAATAAAACCGCCTTCGTCCATGGACGGCATAAAGCCCGACCCAGTTTTCTGCCAACCGAGGAAACCGGCCGCCAGCAGCGGAACCAGTGTCGCCAGGATGAACCACGGTCTCGGCAACAGGCTATCCAGCAGGTGTTGGTAGCGCCGATGAAACCAGCGCATTACGGGGCCGCTCTCTTCCTGTTCGGTGTCCTTTTGCGTAAGGGTGTGAGAAGCCAGCAAAGGCACGGCCAGCCAGGTCACAATAAAGGAAATGAACAAGGCCGAAGCCATAGTGATCGATAAGGCCTTAAAAAAACTGCCGCTGACGCCGGGCAAAAAAGCCAACGGCGCAAAAATGATGATCGTCGACGCCGATGAGCCCGCTAGCGGTTTGGTGAATTCCTCGACGGCCAGATGAATCCGCTCCCGATGGGTCCCCGAGGCTTCCCGCAGGCGGCGGATGATATGTTCGATCATGACGATCGCGTCGTCGATGATCAACGCGACGGCCGCCGCCATGCCGCCCAGCGTCATGATATTGAAGCCTATCCCCAGTAAATGAATGATCAATACCGTGGCCGATAAAGCCATTGGCACGACAATGGCGGCAATCACGGTGACCTTGAGGTTACGCAGGAATACCAGCAGGGTGACGATGGCCAGCCCCAAGCCGATCAGCAAGGATTCCTCGACGCTTTGGGCGGAGGCTAAGATCAGGTCGCTTTGGTCGTACCACTTGGCGATTTTGATGCCGGCGGGCAGCTTCTGCTTGATGAGTTCCAGTTGAGACCGCGCGTTGCGGGCGATTTCCACCGTGCTGCTGCCCGGTTGCTGATACAGTTGAAACAGGACGGCGTCGCGGCCCTCGGCGGTGATTCGCTGCCATTGCGGTGCAGTGGTTTTCACCACCTGTGCGACATCCTCGAGATAGACCAGGCCATTTTGCCCGCTGCGCAAAATCGTCTGTGAAATTTGCCGTGAATTCTGCAATTGGGTATTGGCCAGCAGCAGATACAGCTTATAGTTTTGCTCCAAGCGTCCGACCGCCTGGATCACATTGGTGGCCGAGAGAGCGGTGGCAATGTCATTGAGGCTTAAACCCAGCGCATTGAGGCGCGCCGGATCGACGAGGACCTGATATTCCGCGATCGCACCGCCCAGCACGTCGACTTTGGCGACACCGGGAATCGCCGAGAGGATCGGTCTGATTTGATAAAGCGCCATGTCCCGAAGCTCGACCAGACTATGGCTTGACGACGACAGGCTGTAACCCAGCACCGGGAATACCGTCGGATCCATGCGCCGGACGCTGAAGGATAAGGTAGCCGGCAGCGTCGAGCGAATCTGATTGATGGCCGAGGCCACCTGCAGCATAGCCGAGGCCATATCGCTACCCCAATTGAAATTGATGGCGACGTCGGAGCTGCCACGGCTGGTCGCAGAACGCACGGTCAAAACCCCCGGCACGGCGCGCACCGCCTCTTCCACCGGCCAGGTAACCTGAACGGCCATGCGTTCTGCCGGCATGTCGCCAGCATTGAGATTGACCACCACGCGAGGAAAAGTTACCTGAGGAAACAGACTGACCGGAGTGTTGTAGATTTCAAAGAAGCCGGCGAGGGCGGTCAGGCCAAGCGCAAACAAGATGGACCGGCAGTGCCGATAAGCCCATTGCGTCATTGTGCCGCTCCCTTACCGGTGGGATCGGTGGGTATCGCGTGCACCGCCATGCCCGGCTCCAGTTCGTAGTTGCCCAAAACCACCACGTCGTCTCCGACCTGTAAATCGGCGGCGATCACTTCGACTTGCCGGTCGTTTTCGAGGCCGATCTGTACACGGTGTTTGACGGCACGGCCGTTTTCAACCGTAAACAGGCTGTATCCGCCATCGTCGGGCAGCACCGCCTGCCGGGGAACCGCGAAGGTATTGGCCGAGGAAATGACGATCCGACCTTCGACAAAATCATTGATCAAGAGGGTCTGATTCATCGCCGGCCTGACGAAGACATTGAGCAGCCGGGTGTTCGGATCGATTTGATGGGTGACGATCTCGACACGGCCCTTCACCGGCTCTGAACCAGGAGCATTGACCGGTCTCATCAATACCTCTTGGCCGGGTTGCAGATGCGCATAATCCTCCGGCTCGATACCCAGACGTACCATCCACTGGTTCTGGTCGACGAGTTGCAGCAGCGGCGCGCCGGCTGGAACGATTTGTCCCTGCTGAACGCTGACTAGGTAAATAATGCCGGGGTTTTCCGCTCGGATTTGCTGTTCCTTGCCAATGCCCTGGGCAACCAGATTGTCGACCATGACTTGGGCTTGCTCGACGCGCAATCGAGTCGCGACCTCATTCTGCCGGGTGGCCAATTTCAGACGGATGCGTTCCTGCATCAATTCCTGGTCGCGCAAGGCCGCGGTCAGTTCTCTTTGCGCCTGCTCCAGTTGTAGCTTGGCATTCGCGCCTGGCTTTAAGGTCAGTAACAAATCGCCTTTCTGAACGATTTGGCCTTGGTTAACCAATATCTTGTCGATCTGACTGATATAAGGTACGCTGATCGTCATCAACTTGTCCGGAAACGGCAAAACCACGCCGTAGGCGGTTAAGGTTTCGTTGAGTTCACCCTTGACCAGTTTGATCGTTTCCACCTGAGCGATCGGCTCCGGTTCGGAAACCGGAGCGGCTAGGGTGGCATGCCGCGTATTCAACCTGTAGAGCAGCGCCCAACCGATAGCCGCGGTCAGCCCTAAAGCCAGCGGGAGGAATATTCTTGAACAGGATTTCATGATCCTTTGCCGTTGAAATCAGTCGTCACATCATAAAGTCCGCTCGCCACCCCCAAAGCGACGCCTGCCTGAACCAATTGCAATTCCAAGGCCAGCAAATCGATTTTTTTATCCGTCAAGTTGTTCCATGCGATATAAAAATTCAGCACATCGACCTGACCGTTCTGGATAGCCAATCGATACGCCTCTACCAGCTTGACTAAATCGGGAATGGCGTGGCGAACGGACTGAATTTGGTTCTTTATCGCGGCGATAACGACCAGCAGCTCGGCAATATCCGCTCTGGCTTGAAACAGCCGGCTGGCATATTGATCGAACAACTGTTGACGGGTCGCCCGCTCAAGCGCCACTTGACCTTGATTGCGGTCGAATAGAGGCAATGTCATCGAAATCCCAAAGCCCAGCGTATAGAGATTGCTGTTGTCCCGGGCATGAGTAAATCCGATGCTGATTTTCGGAAACTGCTGCAACACGGCAATATGCAGGCGCTCGTCCTGGCTTTCATAACCCCGTTTCAAGGCCATTAAATCCAGCCGTCGGTTTTCTATATTCTGGATCAGGGCTTCATAAGCCGGTGCGGCGAATTGATCGGTCAAAGCGATGTCCTGCTGCAAAGCGACGGCTTCGTGGGGTTTGAGCCCCATAGCGCGGTTCAGGCGCTGGCGCTGTTGTTTAATCTGCTGTTCAAGAGCGAGCAAACGGATGTCGACCAGATTCTTGGCCGAAACGGCGGCGACCCTTTCAAGCTCAGTGACCAACCCCAGTTCGGCGGCTTGTTGCAACCGCCCCTGGTTGTCCTTAAGACGCTGCGCCATTTCGCGGAGCAAATCCCGTTGTTGGCGGTAAACGATCAGCTGATACACGGCCAACCTCGCCGCCTGCGCGATTTGCCATTCCTGCCAGGCAATGTGTAGGTCGACCTCCTGTTGCTGCTTCTCGGCGGCCATGATTTTGTTCTGTCGCCATATCAGGGCCGTCGCCTCCCAGCTAAGACCGATACCAAAGGCATTATTCATGCCCAGGTCCGTGCCTCCGGAAGGCGCGGAAAAACCATAGGAAACCGTAGGATCGGGCAATAATCCGGCTTGCAATAGTTGCGCGCCGGCAATGCCATGCTGATCCCTTACGGCGCGCAGTTCCGGATTGCGCAATACCGCTAAAATAGCGGCTTCATCCGGCGATAAACCATCCTCGAGATTAAACGGTATGGGTCTGAGTAATGGATGCTTAATCCGTGCAGCTTGAACGCTTAGCTGAGACGCCGTGGGTGTTTCAAGTTGCTGCTGAATAGCTTGTTCCGTCAGTGGTTTTGATTGGTATTGTGAACAGCCAAGCAATAAACAAAAAAATCCTGTCGTCAGTGATTGAATGACGTTATTCTTCATGCCCTATTAACAAAAAGCGCAAGAAATCGCTCATGGCCGGTACGCGGGGAAGTGAACGCTGACCTTGACCCCCCGTCCCGCATTGCCATCCTCCACTTGGACGACGGCGCCGTGCCGGTCAGCGATGCGTTTGACGATCGCAAGGCCCAGCCCGCTGCCCGGTTCGGGGTTTCCGAACCCCCGGTAGAAGCGGTCGAACACGCGGCTGCGTTCCTCCGGCAGAATGCCGGGGCCGGTGTCGTTGACCTCCAGCCGGACGGTATCGCCCTCGGCCCGAACGCTCACGTCCACCTGTCCGCCAGCCGGCGTGTAGCGGATGGCGTTGTCGAGCAAGTTGCTGAGCAGGATACGCAGCGCGTCCCCGTCGCCAGAGACGACGATAGGTTCCGCTGCGGTGACGGTAACGCCGATATCGATCCTCTTCTCGGCCGCTAGCGCCACGTAATCGCCCACGGCGCTTTGCGCTAATTCAGCGAGCTGCAGCGGCGCGAACGGCTGCCGGACGGCGTCGGGATCGAGCCTGGCCAGCGTCAGCAGTTGCTCGACCAAGTGGGTGGTGCGGGCGATGCCTTGCCGGAGCGTTCTCAAGGAGGCTGCTTTCTTGGCCGGATCAACGGTACGCTCGGCGACTTGCGCTTGCAGGGACAGCGCCGTCAAAGGGGTGCGGAGTTCGTGGGCGGCATCGGCAGTGAATTGCCGCTGTGCCGCCAGCGCTTCATCCAAGCGGTGTAGCAAGCCATTCAAGGCGGTAACCAGGGTGCCAACTTCATGGGGCAGGTCCCGATTAGGGATCGGATGCAGGGAATCCGGAGTGCGTTTCTCCACTGTTTCGACAACGTTCCGAAGGGTCCGCAGCCCCTGGCCGAGGCCGAACCAAACCAAGAGGGCCAGCCCCGGCAACAGGACCAGTAAGGGCGCCACCAGGTGGAGGGCGATCTCGTCGGCCGTTTGCAGGCGTTCGCTTTGCGATTGGGCCACCTGGATCACCCTGTCGTTGGTTCTTAGCGTGAATACCCGCCAGGGTTCCCCTCGCCAGTCGACCACGGACCAGTCGCCGTCGGTGGCGTACGGCAACGGCGAAAAGGGATGCGAGCGATAGACGAGGTGGCCCTCCGCATCCCATATCTGGCTGACCAGATCAATGTCGTCGGCGGGAGAAAGCGTCCGCCGAGGGGAGGCTGGATCATGCTCGACGGCGGTGTTCAGCAACGAGTACGCGTTTTCCTGCAGGACCTTGTCGAACAGCTCGTCGATTTCTTCTTGCACGTTGAAATAAGTCAGCACGGCAAAGGCCATACCAGTCAGCAGCAGGATCGGTGACAGCCACAATAAAAGGCGGAGGCGGATCGAAAGACTCAATGCTTCACCACCCGAAAACCCACTCCGCGCACGTTGGCGATGACATCGCTTCCCAATTTCCTGCGCAGGTTGTGCAGATGAACATCGACCGCGTTGCTGGCGACTTCCCGACCCCAACCGTAGAGGCGTTCCTCCAACTGAGCGCGGGACAGCACCGCGCCGGGCTTCTCCAGCAAGGCATGGAACAAGGCGAACTCACGGGCGGACAACTCGACCGGCTGTCCGCGTCGCCAGACTTGATGGGTCAGCGGGTCTAATCGCAGATCGCCGTATTCGATCATGGGCGCCGAACGTCCAGCTCCCCGTCGGATCAGAGCGTGAATGCGGGCCACCAGTTCCTCCAGTTCGAAGGGTTTCACCAGGTAGTCGTCCGCGCCGCTGTTGAGCCCCTGAACTCGGTCAGCCACTGCATCGCGCGCCGTCAGAATCAGGACCGGGATCGGATTCCCGCAACGCCGCAGTTCGACGAGCAGATCCAGACCGGACCGGCGCGGCAGTCCCAAGTCGAGCAGCAATACGGCATACTCCGCCGTTGAAGCAGCCAAGGCGAGCCTGGCTTGTTCGCCATCCTGCACCCAATCGACGACGAAACCGTCCTGCTCCAATCCCTCGCAGAGGGCTAGTCCGATCATCGGATCATCTTCGGCCAGTAACAAACGCATGAAGACCTCAGGGCTCGTGAGTAACCGATAGTTTATTTAAACAAACGAGATTTAAGGGAGAATTAAGACCTGAGCAAAGGATCAGTCCGCCCAAATGAATGACCAGCTTTCTAATCCTGCCTTGGACTGATGGTGGCAGGGAGGCGAGAATAAGCCGTGCGTTTCCACGCCCAAGATGGGCAAAGACGATGGCGTAATCAATGCAGGGTGTAAGCAGAACGAGGTATGTTCCAAGCATCGGCGGGTGTTGAGGCAGAACGCGCGACAGCAACCAGACTAGGACGGGAACGACAGCAAAATTAACCGTCAGCAGTGAAGAGGTAAACCGCCAGTGGGTGAATGCCTCGCGCAGCTGAAGAAACGGAATCGGGCAAACATTCCGTAAAGCAAAATCGCGATCACTGGTGGGATAAGAAACTACAGACTGAAGGTGAGAGGCTGGCCAGAAGCGGGCGAAGCCCGCTGTGGGACAGTCCCTCTCGATTGCAATGTCAGGTTACAGCGTTTGGTTTCGTGGCAGAAAACCGTAGGCGGACATAATCAGCCTCCCAATTACCATTTGCACCACAAAGCACAGGGCGCAAGGCTTCAACGACCTCGGCAATAAAGCACGGTTTCTCGCCTGCGGACATAACAGAAGTGTAAGGTTGGGCGAATGTCTCAAGCCAACTGCTCACATCACCTGGCAACGGAGTTGGGCGAGGAATGAGGCCGATGTTCTGCACCGCAAAACCACTGGCCTCAAGAAGCTTTCGGTACTCCTCCGGGCGAGGGAAGAACCAGGGACTGGGAACCGCAAGCCCTCGTGAGGCCAGCGCAGACTCGATGGCCGTGACAATGGCAGAAACGTTGCCGTACCCACCGAACTCCCCGACGAAGCGCCCACCGGGTTTTAGCGCACGCCAGACACCCTCAATGACAGCCTCCGGTTCTTTCATCCAGTGCAGCGCGGCATTGGAAAAGACGGCGTCAAATTCGTTGTTGAATTGGAGGCTTTGCCCCTCCATTACCCGTGCATCCAACCCAAGTTCCTGTGCCGCGGCCACCATCTCAGGGCTTGAATCGACGCCAACCACCTCACAGCCGTAATTCAGGAGCTTGACTGTCAATGCGCCATCGCCACAGCCCAAATCGAGGATTCGTTCGCCTGGTTGTGGCGATAGCAACTCGACTACGGGCATACCGAGGTCGGACACAAACCGGGCGTTCAAGGCATACTGCTTAGGATTCCAGTGTTGTATATGTGAGATAGCCATAAAGCAAACTAACGCCGAAGCTCACCCGCTCGCGCCCGCCACGAAACTTGAACAGTCCAAACAGATTGCGGACACGGATGGAGCGCAATGTGCCCGACATGGACATGGACTGATAGGATGGAAGTCTCCTGTAGGAGGTTCGGTATTGTTTCGGCATGAAGCGATAATAACTCCTAGTCGACGGCAAGGGCAATCTCACGAAGGGTTGCCCGAGCGCACCGGTGCGAGCCGACGGACAGAAACCGCATAGAAGGCTCAGTCTCTGGGCGAGTCGGCCCAAGGGGACAAAGCCCCCCGGATCCAGGAGATAGGGTAAATGCGGCGGTTGTGCCCGGAAAGGTCCTATCCTTAGTCGGGGAGGGCTGTCCGAGGTGGTGCTGCCTTGCGCGTGCAGCGGTATAACCAGTCAGGGTTGACTCAGCCTGGGGTCGTCGGCGCGCGGCTGGCCAGCGCGAGCGAGCAAGGCAGTGAGCGGCACGCGGGATGATGCGGCGGGGAGCAATGCTCGGTGATCGGGCCGAAGTCTGCTGGGGTCATAGTAGCCATCGCGCCTTGGAAGGGTGAAACGGCGAAAGGCCGAACAAGAGCAGCCGAAAAGAGGCCGTAGATCGCTTGCAGCCATCGCCGGACCCGACCGGGGGAGCTGGGCTGCGGCGTGATCTCCGCCTTGCATGACGATCTGCTAGCGGGGGAACCTGCAACGGGCAGGAGAGCGAGTGAAGGCCAACCAGGGTGCGCCCGGCATGGACGGGAGGACCACCTTTCCTCGTCAAGAGCTCTAGGGCAAACGGATTGGGACTTGAGGCAGGCGCTTTGACCTGTAAGCTCAAACGGGTGATCAATGAGCAGAAAAGCTGGGTGGTCAAAACCAACGCGGCCAAGTTTGGGGGCGAGCAAACGGCAGGCAGTCTCGACGGCGCTCAGCAGCAAAAGGCACCTGTCGCGGACGCTGGCGACCCAGACCGGGATGAGCAATACGAGAGAACAAAAGTTGGAGTCTCACCTCTCCTCCACTTTCTTGAACTGACCGAAACGCAGCGTGAGCGTCGGCAGCACCAGGAGGTTGAGTATGGTAGAGGTCAACAGCCCGCCGAGGATGACGACGGCCATCGGACCCTCGATCTCGTGTCCTGGTGTGCCTTTGGCCATCGCCAGCGGCAACAGACCGAGCGCGGTGACCAGCGAAGTCATGAGGATCGGCACGAGGCGCTCGGATGCGCCGCGCAAGGCGGTTTCTTGTCCCCACGTCATGCCTTCGACCGCAACGAGATGTTCGTAGTGCGAGATCATCAGGATGGAATTGCGCAGCGTGATGCCGAACACGGTAACAAACCCGACGAGCGATCCGAGGCTGAGCCAACCGCCGGTAAAGAACACGGCCAGCACGCCGCCCACCAACGCGAACGGCAGGTTGGCCAGCACCAGCAGCAGATTGCGTCCCGTGCGCAACCCGATCGCCAGCAGCATCACGATACCGGCGCCCGCGATGATGGAGTACACCACAATCTCGCGCCTGGCCTGCGCTTGCGCTTCCGCCGCGCCGGTGAACACGGGATAAACGCCGGCGGGGAAGCTCACTTCGGCTAAGATTTTTCTCTGAGCTTCGGCGACGAACGAGGCGAGGTCGCGCCCGCCGACGTTGCACGTGACCGCTTGCTGGCGGCGCGCGCCGTCGTGGAGCACCGCATAGCGGCCGGTCGTCAAATAAATATCGGCTAATTCGCGCAAGGGCATCCGCAATCCTTGCGCGTTGCGCAGCCAGAGCGCGCCGATGGCTTCGGGGTCGCTTCGCGTTGCCGGATCCAGAATCACGGCGACGTCGAAGATGCGGTTGCCTTGGTAGGTTTGGGCGACGACCGTTCCCTGATACGCGGTCTGAACGGCCTCGAGGACTTTGACGGGCTGAAAGCCAAACTGTTTGAGCCGCTCGGGCCGTAACCGCACGACTATTTGCGGCTGGCCCGGCGGCGATTGGACCTGCACGTCCGCCGCCCCAGTAATCTTGGCAACGACGGCAGCCACTTCGCGCGCTTTTTGGTCGATCGCATCCAGGTCGTCGCCGAAAATCTTGATGACCACCTGCGCTGTCACACCGGTGATGGTTTCTTCGATGCGCTCTGTCAGGAACGGTTTTAGCGCGAAATAGACGCCGGGGAACTTCGCCAAGGTTTGCCGGATTTCCGCCTGCACCAGTTCTGCCTCCTCGCCCTGCAATGGCTGAAGGTCCACCTCGAACTCGCTGTAATGCGTGCCCCAGGTATCGTCGCCCAGTTCGGCACGGCCTACGCGCTGGGCGACGGAGCGGATGTGCGGGTTCTTCAGCAACTCGTGCGTGACCGCATAGCCCAGCCGCAGAGATTCCTGAATCGAGGTGCCCGGCACCGCCGCCATGTGCAGGATGAAATGGCCTTCGCGAAACTCTGGCAGAAACGCCCCGCCGAAGAAAGGCAGCGTCGCCGCCGCGCCGAGGCAGAGCGCGGCGGTAAGACCCATCACGAGACGTGGGCGCCTCGCGATCGCCTCCAGCCACCTTCGGTGATGCTGCTTGAGCCAGTGAATGTAACGCGGTTCGCCGACCGCTTTGGCCTGCGCCAGCATCACCAGGCACAAGGCCGGCGTTAGGGTCAACGCCACCACCAGCGACGCCAGCGTTGCCAGAATGAACGCCGTCGCCAGCGGTGCAAACAGCCTTCCCTGCACGCCCGACATCGCGAGCACCGGCAAAAACACCAGCGCGACGATGAACGTGGCATACACCACCGGGGTCCGCACTTCGAGCGAGGCATCGAGCACCACGTCGAACAACCGACGCGGCCTCGGCTGCGCGCGGTTCTCGCGCAACCGACGCCAGATGTTTTCCACGTCGATGATCGCGTCGTCCACCACCACGCCGACGGCGATGGCAAGCCCACCCAAAGTCAGCGTGTTCAACGACAGCCCCATACGGTCCAGAACGACCACCGCTCCCAGCAGCGACAGCGGAATCGCCGTGAACGAGACGAACGCCGTCCGCAAATCGAGCAGGAACAACACGAGAACGACCGCGACCAGAACGCCGCCGATCCACAGCGACTGGCGCACGTTGCCGATCGCCGTAGCGATGAAATTGGCAGGGCGAAACAGGGCCGGATGCACCGTAATTCCTTCCGCCGCAAATACAGGCTCCATCTCGGCGAGGGCGGTTTCCACCGATTTGGTCACCTCCAGCGTGTTTGCCCCGTATTGACTCGACACGACCAGGATCACGCCCGGCTGGCCCATCACCGCCGCATCGCCAAGCTTTGGCTCCGGCCCTTCCACCACGCGGGCGACGTCTCTAAGGCGCACGGTGACGCCGTTGTGATGCGCGAGCACGGCCTCGCCAAGTTGTTCTGGAGTGAGCGCTTGGCCCTCTGCCCGCACCACGATCCGCTGCGCGTCGGTGTCGATGAACCCTGCGCCGCGCACGCCGGTCGCGTTGCGCGCGGCGGCGAGCACCTCGTCGATCGCGAGCCCAAAGGCGAGCAGCCGCTCGGGCCGTACCTGCACCTGGAGCTGCCGGACTTCGCCGCCGAACACGGCAACCTTGGCCACGCCGGGCACGCTGAGTAACCGGGGCACGAGGGTCCAGTCGGCAAACGTCCGCAGTTCCATCAACGAGCGGACGGTCGAGGTCAGCCCGATGTTGAGCACCACGCTCGTCGAAGAGGTCAGCGGCAACATGACCGGCGGCTTTACCCCCTGTGGCATTTTTCCGCCAGCTTGCACCAGCCGCTCGGCCACCAACTGCCGGGCGCGAAAAATATCCGTGCCTGCGCGGAAAATCGCCGTCACCACCGACAGCCCCTGGATGGACTGCGAGCGGAGGGATTCCAGGTTGCTTACGCCGTTGAGCGCGTTTTCGACGATGCGCGTCACCAGCTGCTCGACTTCTTCGGGCGACAGGCCTGGCGCTTCCGTGCTGACAATGACCTGTGGCGGCGCAAATTCCGGGAACACGTCGTACTTCGCCGTGGCCGTGATGTACAGCCCGTAAGCGACCAGCAACAAGCCGAGCGCGATGACGATGCCGCGAAACCGCAGCGACGCTTCGACGAGCCGTTTTAGCATTTACTTGCCCTCGCCGATTTGAATTTGCGATTTCATTTCTTCAGAGAGCAACGTCTGTGCGCCGACGACCACGACGTGCCTGATGGCGGTGGCACAAAACCATCCGTTGGTTGCTGGCTGATCGAGGGCCACTTCGCGGCGCACGAATCGGTCATCGCCGATTGGCTCGTAAACCCACGTTTTTCCAGCGGCGCGCACGATCGCAGCGGGAGGGATGACCACGCCGGTGCGCGGTTCACCGGGCACCTCAAGGTAAGCCGTGACGGTAACGCCCGGACGCAGTGCGGGGGATGGGCTGTCCACGGCCAACCAGAAGCCTTGGCCTTGCGTTTCCGGCTCGGTCTTGCGTTCCGCGCAAAGCACGGTCGCCGGCAACTCGTCCTCGTGGCCGAGGACGGATACGCGCGCCCGCTTAGGCAAAGCGCTCAACGATTGGCCAGAAGGCAAATCCACCAGGACGAGCGCGGCGGTGCCTTTGGGCAGCGGCGCCTCACACCACGCCAAAGAGAGCTTCTGCTGGGCGATCCGAAAGCGCGCCTTGTCGGCGGCCAGTTGGGCTTCCGCTGCATCGAGGGCCTTCTGCGAGACGGTTTCGTCCTTGCGGAGTGCGCGCAACCGTTCTATCTCTGCTTTCGAGGCCGCAAGCGCCGCTTTGGCGGCCGATAACTCCTCCTCCAACGCGACTAAAGGTGCAGGATCGACCACGCTGCCGTAGGCGATGAGTTCGCGGGGAAGCTTAATTTCGGCGAGCGCCTCGATCTTCAATCCGATGCGTTGCTGCGTTGCGGCATCGAGGGTGATAATGGTTTCGCCCCTAGCCGAGCGCGACACGCGCGAGGGCGCTTTGACCGGCATCTCGCGCTCGCGTTCTACCGCCAGTTCTTTGCGGCCCTCGACGAACGCCCACGCCAGCAGGGCAATCACTACGCCCAGCACAATCAGGCCCACAATCCATCTCACCGTTTTGCTCATGGGCTACCTTCCTTCGACGAGCGGTCGTTGCACGGCATCTTCCAGAGCACCGAGCGCCGCTTGCACCTTGGAGAGCGCATCAAGCCACGCGCGGGAAGCGACCGCTGCCTGAACGCGAATGTCTGCCAGCGCTAGCCTGTCCGACTCGCCGATCTGTACAGCGTGTTGCATGGCAGCTTCCTGTTGGTGGAGAAGCGCGACGAGTTTTTCCGCCTTGGCAAGCTCTAGAAGTGCGGCCCGATAGCGTGCTGTGGCCTGTTCGATCTGCCCAATGACGCTTGCCTGCAGCGCGAGAAACTGAGCTGCAAGCTGTTTGCGCCGCGCTTCGGCCTCGGCAATTGGGCCTTGATTTTGATTCAAGACCGGAAGGCTCACCGCCAGGCCGAGCGTATATCTGTGGTCGCCCTGATCCCACGAGTATCCAGGGCCAAGATGCACGTCGGGATATTGCTTGGCTACTTCCAGTTGCAGCGCCGCTTCCGCGGCTGCATACTCTGCCAGCATGCGGCGAACATCGAGGCGGTTCAACAACCCCGCTTCTTGGAGTTGGAGCGTGTCCGGCATAGCGGGCGGTTGGTCGAGCTCTGGCCAAGCGAACCTCGCGCCCTCCAGCGCCGACACGGGAACGCCCAACGCAGTGGCAAGCGCGGTGTATTTTTCGGCGACCTGACCCTGCGCGGCATGGACGGCGAGCTTGGTCCGCGTCAGTTCGATGCTCGCGGCATCCACATCGGGTCGCGAGACCTCGCCGACGGCGAGCTTTTGTTCCATCAACGCCACGGCCTCGGCGCGCGCGGCTTCCTCAGCGCGCAGCAGGTCGAGTTGACGTACGGCGAGCAGATGCTCAAGGAGCGCAGCGCGGGCTCGGCTGCGCACGCTCCAGAAGGTCGCCGCCAGAGCAAGCCGTTCGGCCTCGGTCAACGCCTGTGCCTGCTTGATGCGATAACCGCGCTTGTTCATTGTCTCGAGCGGGATGTCGAAGGCAATACCGAGCGTCCAGGGAAAGACACCAGCTGATGGGTTGGCCGTGAACCGCGGTGACCACGCCAGGGTCGGATTTGGCCGTGCTCCGGCTGTTATCACAGCCGCTTCCGCCACGCCTACGCGTGCCCGCGCGACATCCAGGTCGGGATGAAAGTAGAACGCGACCAGGGTGAGCAGTGTTAGATCCCACTCAGGTGGCGGCCATTTGTGGAGCGCAACACCGAGATTCGACTCTACAAACCGGCGCAGTCCCGTGTCCGCCAACGTGCGAGATCGATATTCTTCTTCGCTCTTTAAGGGCGAAAGCGGCGCCGGGCGATAGGTTGCGCAACTTGCGATCATAGCAATCACTAACGCGGCAAACCAGCGGCTCGCGCTCTGTGGCATTCTTCGCTTCATCTGATCGCCTCTTAAATCTAACGGATAGCGCTGCGCTCGAGCGACTCCTCGTCACGCGCGCAGAGGCCTGGGGGTTCATCAACCGGACAAGGAGGCTCAGGATAACGGTTCTGTCCCATGCGCTCAAGGTTCATAAGAACGCGGCAAACGCCTCTGACCAAAACAGAATGGAGTGCAAGCGGCAGGTCAAGGAGTCCGTATAATTTCGGTTTTCTCGAATATCGTCTTATCGTGCCCATATGCCCGATTCGCGCTTTGAAGTTTATACGCGTTTTGATCTCGAACGAGGGCGCATTTCCTATCTTTGCAGATTGCCCGCCGAACTGCGCTCTCGCATGCGAGTGGTCGCCCACGTGCTGCCGTTTCGCGTCAACCGCTATGTGGTAGAAGAACTCATCGATTGGGACAAGATCCCTGAGGATCCCATTTTCCAGCTCGTCTTCCCTCAGCCTGAAATGCTGGCTCCTGAGGATTTTGAAACGCTTGCCGCGTTGTTGCGAAAAGGAGCCAGGGACGAGGAGATCCAACTAACGGTGAAAGCGATTCGCTCCAAGCTTAACCCGCATCCTGGCGGACAATTGGAGCTGAACACTGCGCGCGACGCCCAAGGCAAGCCCATCTTGGGGCTGCAACACAAATACCGGCAGACGGTTTTGTTCTTTCCCAGCCGCGGGCAGACCTGCCACAGTTACTGCAGCTTCTGTTTCCGCTGGGCCCAGTTCGTGGGAGATTTAGACCTGCGCCTAGCGTGTCGGGAAGACGAAGTATTGCTCGAGTATCTTCGCCAACACCCAGAAGTCAGCGACGTGCTGATCACCGGCGGGGACCCTTTGGTGATGAAAGCCAAGCATCTTGCACACACCCTTTTGCCTTTGTTGGCCCCAGAATTTGAGCACGTGCAGACCATTCGCCTCGGCACTAAAGCTTTGAGCTTTTGGCCCTATCGATTTTTGACCGACCAAGACGCCGACGAACTTCTCAGGTTGTTCGAAAAGCTGGTTGCAGGGGGCAAACACCTGGCGCTGATGGCCCACTACAACCATTTTCGGGAGCTGGAGACCGAACCGGCCCGCCAAGCGATTGCCCGAGTGCGCTCAACTGGCGCAATAATTCGCGCCCAGGGGCCGGTGCTGGCTCACGTCAACGACGACCCGTCAGTATGGGTGAAGCTGTGGCAGACCCAAGTGAAACTGGGGATCGTTCCGTATTATCTATTCGTGGCGCGCGATACCGGAGCGCAGCGGTATTTTGCGCTGCCTTTGGCGCGCGTTTGGGAAATCTACCGCGCCGCGATTGAGCCACTTTCAGGGTTAGGGCAGACGGCGCGCGGTCCGTGCCTGAGCACAACGCATGGCAAAGTGGAAATCTGCGGAGTAACCGAAATCGGTAAGGAGAAAGTGTTTGTACTGCGTTTTCTCAAGGCGCGCGATCCTGCCTGGAGCGGACGCCTGTTTTGGGCCGGCTACGATCCCAAAGCGACCTGGCTGGATCAACTGCGCCCTGCCTTGGGGGAAGAGCGGTTTTTCTTTGCGACCCCTTAGAGCCTGGATGGCGGCGCATCGTAGATTAAGTTCTGCCAGCCGGTATAGACCAAGAAGTGCTTGCCGGTGGCGCGCGCGATCAGGGTGATGCCGGCATGGCGGGCTAAATCTAAGCCCATTTGGGTGATCCCTGAGCGCGATAATACCACTGGAATCTCCATCTGCGCGGCCTTGATGACCATTTCTGAAGTGAGGCGGCCGGTAGTGTAAAAGATTTTGTCGCGCCCTTCGATGGCGTTCAGCCACATGTAGCCCGCGATGGCATCGACCGCGTTGTGGCGGCCTACGTCTTCGCAGAAGAACAAAATTTCCCCTTTTTGGCTGCACAAAGCGCAACCGTGTACGGCGCCGGCGCGCTTGTAGACTTCGTTGTACTGGCGCAGGTTTTCCAGCAAGGCATATAAAGTAGACTGACACACTGCAACTTGTGGTACGCGGATGTGCTCCAGTTTTTGCTTGAGCTGCCCGAACACCGTGCCCTGACCGCAGCCGGTAGTCACTGTGCGCTGGGCGAGTTTCTCCTGCAAATGGGCAGTGTGTTTAGTCCGGGTGGTGACCGCTGCGGCCTCGACTTCCCAATCTACTTGGACGGCTTCGATATCTTCGATGCGTTCTACTAACCCTTGGTTGCGCAGGTACCCTAAAGTCAAAAGTTCCGGGTGGCTGCCCAAGGTCATGAGGGTGACGATTTCGTACTTGTCCAGATAGACGGTCAACGCCCGCTCTACGGCGATTTCCTTAGGGCAGGGTCGGCCTTGCTCGTCATAGGCCGTGACCGGTACCGCGACGGCCAACCCGGCCGCAGTCATCCGGATTTTGTGTGCAGCGTTCATGTCGTTTTCTCGATCAGGGTTTGTTCCAACGCCTTAAGTTCTTCTGGCGTATTGACGTTGGCAAACTGCCAAGGGCAGTCGCTGCAGTCTACTGCGATCCAGCGATGGCGTTCGACCCAACGGTCGATCTTGCGTTCTCCCATAGCTAGATAGTCTGCCAGATCATTCGCCAATTCGGTGCGCAGGGCGAGAATCACCGGATGCAGACGCTCTCCGTCGTGGGCGAGGGCGATCTCGGCGGGAGTTTGAACCAGTGCTGCAAGCAGTCGCGTTAAAGTGTCGGACTGCAAGCGCGGGCTGTCACAAGGAATAGCCAGAAGGTAAGGAGTATCGCTTGCCTGCAAGGCCGTAAAAATTCCGGCCAGAGGTCCTTGGAATCCAGGCGTGGTGTCGGCGATCACGGGAAGGCCGAGTGCCTGATAGCTTTCTAGCGAGCGATTGGCATTGATCAACAGTTTCCCGCATAAGGGCTTTAGGGTTTCAACGGCATATGCGATCAAGGGGCGACCTGCACAGCTTATCAGCCCTTTATCCCGACCTCGCATGCGCCGGGCTTGTCCTCCAGCTAGGATCAGGCCGGTTACTTGGTCAGGAGAAAAAGTATTTGTCATACCAGTCTTGCCTTAAGTTTTGCTTGGGTTATGGGAGTTATAGACCAGCTCAAGATTGGATTGGTGCTCGTGAACTGCGCTTTTTTCGCTGCTGGCGTCGCGCTAGAATATCAAAACTTTTGGTTAAGCAAATTTAGGAGGATCACGATGGGAAAAGGTGATTTGCGTACCCGGCGGGGCAAGATCGCTCGTGGTACATACGGGAAATGCCGGCCCAGAGCAAAAAAGCCTAAAGCCAAAGAAAAGCGATAAGTAGCTGGTAGATGCGACTTTAGAGCAGCGACCGTTTTCACCGGAGGGCGGCATGGAACGACAGTTAAAGCTCGGCTTTATCGGAGCTGGCAATATGGCGAGTAGCCTAATCGGTGGGCTACTCGCCGATAGCTTTCCAGCCGATGCCATCTGGGTAAGTGATATCGATCGGGAGAAGCTTAGGTTTTTGGCCGAGCGCTCTGGCGTGCACGCGGCGTGTGAAAATCATGAGGTCGTCGTTTGCTCCGACATCGTGATTTTGGCAGTCAAACCCCAACAGATCCGAGAAGTCGCCAAAGAAATCACCGCGGTGGTGCAACGGCGCAAGCCTTTGATCGTCTCGATTGCGGCCGGGATCCGGGAACAAGATTTAGAGCGCTGGCTGGGCGGAGAGGTGGCGATCGTGCGGGCTATGCCGAATACTCCGGCCCTGGTTCAATCTGGCGCTACCGCGCTCCACGCCAATCCCGCTGTCAGTCCAAAGCAAAGGGAGCAGGCTGAATCCTTGCTGCGGGCCGTGGGGTTGACCGTCTGGGTGCAAGAGGAAGCTTTATTGGATGCGGTGACAGCCGTCTCCGGAAGCGGTCCGGCCTATTTTTTCCTACTGATGGAGGTGATGGAAAAACAAGGCATAAAGCTTGGCCTGGAGCCAGCCACTGCAAGGCTGCTGGTGGAGCAAACTGCGCTTGGGGCGGCCAAGTTGGCTTTGGAGGCCGACGTCGGTCCGGAAGAGCTGCGCCGCCGGGTGACTTCCCCGGGCGGAACCACCGAACGGGCTCTTGCAGTTTTGCAACAGGGCGGGTTTGACGATCTAATCGGTCGGGCTCTCGAAGCCGCTTGTTTGCGTTCGGCGGAATTATCTGCCGAATTTGGGAGAGAGGAATGAGTGGGTATTTGGCCAATCCTATGGTTTTTCTCGTCGACACTGCCTTTGGATTGTATGTTTTGGCAGTGCTGCTGCGGTTTCTATTTCAATTGGTCAAAGCAGAATTTTATAATCCGATCTGCCAGTTTATCGTCAAAATTACTCATCCCCCTTTGCGCTTGCTGCGCCGTTTCATCCCGGCCATCGGGAGCATAGATACCGCTGCCATCGTTTTGATGTTGGCGCTCAAGATGCTGGGCGATTACGTGGTTTTTCTGCTTCAGGGAGGGGGTACAGTGGCCGTGGGACTGCTGGCCGGTTCGGCAGTAGTGGAGTTGGTGAATCTGGCGTTTAACGTATTTATCTATGCCATCGTCATTCAGGCGATTCTTAGCTGGGTCAATCCAGATCCCTATCACCCGCTATATTCGCTGTTGACCGATTTGGTCGACCCCATCCTGCGCCCCTGTCGCCGTCTGATCTCGCCGATAGGTGGCTTGGATCTCTCTCCCCTAATCGCGTTAATCGCACTCCAAGTCCTGAAAATGTTGATTATTCCGCCCCTGCAGCAGCTGGTATTGATGCTCGCGTTTTGAGGAAGATTCTCGCTCAGCTCATCTTCTGCATTTTTTGAACTACACTTCAGGTAAGTCTAGTTGGGCGTTGCTTGCAACTTGAGTAGTTTTTGCCGGAGATGAGTACGATGCACTTTCAGCAACAGCTTAAAGCCTACGGGGAATGGAAAAGCCGTTTGGTCGAAGCGATCGACAAGTACTACGCCTGGCTCAAGAAATATGACCTCAGTACCGCTGAGGTGACGGAGGCAATTTTGGGCATGCGTCGGAATTTAGAGTCCGAGCGGATAACAATCGCGTTTGTGGCGGAATTCTCCCGCGGCAAGACTGAGTTGATCAACGCCCTGTTTTTCTCCGAGACCGGCATTAGGCTTTTACCTTCTGCTCCGGGGCGCACTACTATGTGTCCTACCGAGATCTTTTACGATCCCGACGGTGGCAACTATATCCGTCTGCTAGCGATCGAGAGCCGCCTTGATAAGGCTTCTTTGAGCGAGTACAGAGAATTGCCCGGACGGTGGCTGCAGATCGACTTAGATCCCAGCTCTCCGCTGCAAATGCAAGAAGCTTTTCAGGAGTTGGTGGCCGTCAAGCGGGTCAGTCTGGAGGAGGCCAAACGCTTGGGTCTTTATCACGAGGAGATGAGGCATGGCTGCGATATCTCTCTGGAAAGTGTGGAGATTCCCTGCTGGCGCCATGCCTTGATCAGTTTTCCTCATCCGCTGCTCAAGGAGGGTCTGGTGATCCTGGATACCCCGGGGCTTAATGCCCTAGGTTCCGAGCCGGAATTGACCCTCAGTATGCTGCCCAGCGCCCAAGCTATTTTGTTCGTCTTGGCTGCCGATACTGGGGTCACCAAGAGTGACATGGATATGTGGCAGCATCACGTCCGGGGGTTGGATGGAAAGAGTCAGCGTCATCTTGCGGTAGTGATGAACAAGATTGACACCCTTTGGGACGACATCCAGAGCGAAGCAAGTATCGAAAAGTCGATCCAGGCTCAGATCAAAGAGACGGCACGGATTTTGGGAATTCAGGAAGGTTTGATTTTTCCTGTGTCGGCCAAACAGGCCTTGCTGGCCAAAGTGAAGGGCGACCAGAAGCTGCTAGAAAGAAGCCGCCTAGGAAATCTTGAGGATTATTTGGCCAAGGATGTCCTAGAGAGCCGGCGCGAATTCATGCGCCATTCGGTTACTCGGGAAGTCGGCCATCTAGTGGCGGAATCGCTGGAAGTGGTGGCCTCGGAAGTCGAGCACTTGCGTAACCAGCTGAACGAGATGCGCAGTCTCGATGCTAAGAATGAGCATACGACTATGCAGCTTTTAGATGAGACCCGTCAGCAGCAGAGCCATTATCTGCAGAGCGTCGATAGTTTTCAGGCCAGTCGCCGGGTGTTTGCCATGCAGGCTAGGAAGGTACTTGAGGTGCTGGCGCCCAAACGGGTGGATCAGATCATCAAAAACCATATTCGCTCGATGGAAGTAAGTTTCACAACTTACGGGATGAAACAGGCTATGAAATTGGTATTTGACGACCTAGCTGCGATCCTTCACGAAGCCACCCGGGGGGTGGAAGATACTCAAAGGTTGCTCAATAGTATTTATCAAAAATTTGCTAAAACTCTTAGCTACGGCGATCTCAAACCGCCTGTCTTTTCCATCCGCGACTACCAAGTGGCCCTGGAAGGCCTGTTCAACGAAGGGGAAGCTTTTCGGACCAGTATGTCTTCCACTCTGATGGAACAGCACCTAGTCATTCAGAAACTGTATACCACGGTTCTCTCCAAAGCCCGCAAGTTGCTTCATCAGGTCCATCACGAGACGGCCAACTGGAGTGCAGTGGCCCTGTCGCCGTTGGTGCATCGGATCAAAGAGCACAAAAAACTCATCGAGCAACGTCTATCTATGCTTCGCAAGATCAACGAGTCCAAGGAGTCGCTGGAAGCAGAAATCGCAAAGCTGGAGCAAGCCTTGGCGCCATTGTTGCTGCAACAGGAGGAGCTGGAGGGGATTATGACACTGATCGAAGACAAGGATTTTGCTTTTCCCACAGTGTCCTCCTGGGAAACTATGGCGGCTGTTTCTTAGCGTTTGAGGTAGGCTAGGTCCTGAATCGGATGGCCTAGGCGATGGCCGCGCCTTTCATATTTGCTTGGCGGACGGGGGGGGATGAGGGTGTCTGGGTCGATCGGCCGCAATGCTGGACAACTGCCGATTGCAAGCTGTATATGCTGAGCGTAGTCAGGCCAATCGGTTGCCAGGTGCAGAATCCCGTCAGGTTGCAGTCTGCTTGAGAGTAGCGCCACGAACGGAGGTTGAATCAGTCGGCGCTTGTGGTGGCGCTTCTTTGGCCAGGGGTCGGGAAAGAAGATGTTGATCCGAGAGCACACTTCTTCTGCTAGGCAGGAGCTTAAGACGTCCACGGCGTCGGCACAGTAAATCCGCACGTTCTCCAGTCCAAGTTCGGCAAGGCGAAGCAGCAGATGGCCGACGCCGGGGAGGTGGACTTCGATGCCCAGGTAATTAAAACGCGGATACTGGGTAGCCATTTGCACCAAGCTCTCTCCATTACCGAAGCCAATCTCCAGAATGAGCGGTGCGGGCCTCGGAAATGTCTCTTCGGGGGTGAAAACTCGATCCGCTGGGAGGCCGAAAAGGGGCCACAAGGTTTTCAGCGCCCGCGCCTGAGCAGAGGTAAGCCGCCCGGCACGCTGGACGAAGCTGCGGATCTGGCGAGCGGGCATAGGTGAAGTTGAATGCGAAGCAAACGGCACAGCCATAGGCTTGTTGTGTTAAGTCCTGTAAAAAATAAAAGCGTTTTTTTATAATTGAAATTTAAGTTTACAATTTGCGAGACGAGCATGAAACCTGGAATTCATCCCGAATACAAACCCGTCACCATCACTTGTAGCTGTGGCAATACTATTCAGACGCGTTCCACCCTTTGTCGGGACATCCACGTGGAAGTCTGTTCGGTTTGCCACCCCTTCTACACCGGCAAGCAAAAGATCGTCGATACTACAGGGAGAGTAGACAAGTTCCGGCGCAAGTATGGTGGGGCCAATCAGACTTGATGCGAGGCGCGAGTCTTTAGCTTTGGGTACCCTCCCTGATTAAGCACCGCAAGGCCTTGATTGAGGCGCGGCAAGTCCCATGTTTGGGAGCCGTGCGTAAGGCTTTGTGCGGGTATAAGAAGGCTTCGGTTAGATGTCCTTTAAAGTCAAAGCTCAAGACTGGAATCCTCGTTTCATGGCCCCCGAGTTCGGCGGTAATGACATGAGGCTCTTCTTTGTAATGGATGTTAGCCTCCACCAGCTTCCAGATGACTGCCTCTGGTGTTTCCGGAAACAGGTGCAGGGTGATCGGGCTGTACTCGCCGGCGGTACCTTCGAGCACGGCGCCCACCAGACGAGGGGAGAATTCGGCTAAAAACTCCATTGCTTCCAAAGCTATTTCACGCAAGCCTCGAATAAAGGCTGGCTGATGTTGAAAGCGAAAAATGCGATGGTATTCACGCAGGGCAGCCTCGATGGTTTGATCGTCCGGCATTTTTTCCCAGTCCAATCTTAAGCGTTGGGCGGCTTTGCGCTTGGCGATGGTGTAGTCATTTACGCCTTCCTCCAAAATGATCCGGGCGCTGAGTTGGGCGATGCGAATGTGGTTACGATTGCAAGGTTCCATGGCGATTTTAGAACAGCGAGTTTAATATCGAATCTTGGGATTTACCTGGGGTAGGTAAAGCCACGGCCGGTTGATGAGCAGGTAGATTTCCCTCGAGGAAAAATTCTCTGATACCCTCGGACGGGGAACGGGTGAGCAGTCCGGTGGTGGGGTCGATAAACGCAGCAACTACTCCTTTCGGAACCGGGAATTGATATTCCGGTTGTTCCTCTAGGGCGGTCCTCATGAACTCGATCCACATCGGAAGGGCCGCTCTGGCACCGCTTTCTTCCGGACCTAAAGGTTCGGAAGAGTCAAATCCTATCCAGCTGATGGCGACTAAGGGTGGCGCATAACCGTTGAACCAGGCATCGCGTTGGTCGTTGGTGGTCCCGGTTTTGCCAGCTAGATCGGTGCGTTTGAGCTGCATGGCTTTCGCCGCCGTGCCCCGCTGAACGACATCTTGCAACATGGAATGCATGAGATAATGAATCCCGGGCGACAGGATCCTAGGCGCGGCGTTTTTGCAGTCGTCACAGGCAGGATGCGGACGGGTTTGAGCTACGACTTGCCCATGGTTGAGTTCAATGCGCTCGATCAAAAAAGGTTCAACCAAGAACCCACCGTTGGCGAAAACCGCATACATTCTAGCCATGTCGAGCGGGGAGGCGGCTCCGCTGCCCAGGGCGAGGCTCGGAGTTTTGGGCAGTTGATTGGGCTGGAAACCGAATCGCAAAGCTGTCTGAATGACCTGATCGAGGCCGATTTCCTGAAGCAGGCGAATAGTCGCCAGATTGCGGGAATGGCGCAAGGCTACCCGCAACCGGGTCGGGCCGTGAAACTTGCCGCTGTAGTTCTGTGGCCGCCATTCGGATCCTCCTAGGCGAATCAAAATCGGTGCATCGTTGACAATGCTAGCAGGGGTGAAACCGGCTTCTAAAGCTGCCGTGTATATTACCGGTTTGAAGCCTGATCCCGGTTGGCGTTGGGATTGGACAGCGCGGTTGAACTTGTTGAGGTTGAAATCATAGCCACCCACCAGTGCCAGGATGGCGCCGGTTCGGCTGTCTAAGGATACTAGCGCGCCTTGGACTTTGGGAATCTGCGCCAGACGCCAGCGGCCATCGCTGTCTCGACGGAGGCGGATCAAATCTCCTGGTTTGCATACTTCCGAGATCGTGCGCGGGAAAGGGCCCAAGCGCCCATCTTTTGATACTGGTCTGGCCCAGCGAATCCCATCGAAGCCAAGTTCGACGACTTGGCCGGAAGCCAGGCGAACATGGGCACGCTGGGAGCGGTGGTCGATCGCTTCCACCAAACCGGGGAGAGTAGCCCCAGCGGCTTTGAGCTGCGCCAACGCCTGACGTTTTTCCGCCTCAGAAGCATTGCTATCGATGCGGCCTTCGACCCCCCGGTAACCGTGACGTTCGTCGTAAGCGTGGAGCGCGCTTTGAACCGCCGCCTCGGCCGCTTCTTGCAAGCGGCTGTCAAGGGTGGTCGTAATGCGATAACCGAGGGTATAGATGGCCTCACCGTAGCGTTCGTAGAGCAGAGTACGTACCCATTCGACCGCATAAGGGGCTTTCTGTTCGGGTGGATCGAGGACCACGGTGATAGGCGCTAAGATTGCTTGGCGATATCGGTTCTCGTCGATAAAGCCCAGTTCCAACATGCGCTTTAGGACGTAATCCCGACGGGCTTTGGCTCGCCTTGGGTCGGAGATCGGGTTGAAGCGCGAAGGCGCCTTGGGGAGTCCTGCGAGCATCGCGGCTTGGGCAAGATCCAAGCTTGCCAGCGGTTTGCCGTAATAGATTTGCGCCGCAGCAGCGACGCCGTAAGCGTGTTGGCCAAAGTAGATTTTGTTGAGATAAAGCTCAAGGATTTCATCCTTGCTCAGCGTCTGTTCGATCTTGAGCGCCAATAAGATTTCTTTGAGCTTGCGGGCGTAGGTTTTCTCCGGACCGAGAAAAAAATTGCGCGCCACCTGCATCGTGATGGTGCTGCCACCTTGACGCTTGCTTCCGGTGCGGAGCAGTTCCCAAGCCGCCCTGATTAGGCCCTGGAAATCGACTCCCGGGTGTGTGTAGAAGCGGGCATCTTCGGCGGCCAGGAAGGCGTGGATGAGGATTTTGGGGACCTGGTCGATCTTGACCGGAATGCGCTTTTTATCCCCAAACCGGGCGAGCAGCTTACCGTCGCGGCTGTAAATTTCCAGCGGGGTCTGGTATTCCACCTTTTGAAGCCGCTTAGGGTCTGGAAGCTGCGGAGCGAGGGAGTAATAGGCGGCGGCAACGAAACCTATCCCTAGCAAAACAACGGTTAACGCAAGCGCGGCCAAGCCTTTGAAGAGTCCGTACATGATGGTCCGAATCGAGAGAATCTGTGGGAGAGCTCACAAATTTTGTTCGGCACTGGGGGATGACTGAGTTAAGTCCTATCTCTGACGCCCGGCCCATTTTTAATTTTTAACTATACTACAAATTGTGACTGGAACCGCGCATCGGTGTTTCAGAATCACGGCAAAATCCGAGTTCGAAGGTTTTATTGCCGAAGGAAATGTGACGCTTATGTTATTCAAACGCAAAAGGCCTCCCTTGCTTGGAATCGACATCAGTTCTGCTGCGGTCAAATTGCTCGAGCTAAGCAAGCAGGGAGACCGTTTCCGGGTCGAAAGTTTCGCGGTTGATCCATTACCCCCGGATGCTGTGGTGGACAAAAACATTGCCAATGTAGATGCGGTTGGCAAGGTAATCAAGTCGGTACTCAAAAAATCGGGCACCCACTTAAAACACGCGGCGGTGGCCGTGTCAGGTTCAGCGGTGATCACTAAAGTCATTACTATGCCTGCCTCTTTGTCCGAGCAGGAGCTAGAAGACCAGATCGAATTGGAAGCCGACCAATACATTCCTTACCCTTTGGAAGAGGTCAATCTGGACTTCGAGGTTCTAGGCCCAAACCCCAAGAACCCGGAGCTAAACGATGTCCTCTTGGCAGCGTCGCGGCGTGAAAACGTGGACAGCCGGGTGGCGGCGCTGGAACTGGCTGGGCTTAAAGCTGTAGTCGTGGATGTAGAAGCCTATGCGTTGGAAAACGCTTTCTCTTTGCTCAATGGACAGATACCTGATTTGCCTGCTGACCGCGCAATCGCTGTTGCCGACGTGGGGGCGGCGATAACGGCGTTCAATGTACTGCACCAGGGTCGGATCATCTATACCCGCGAGCAGGGTTTCGGCGGCAAGCAGTTGACCGAGGAAATTCAACGTCGTTACGGCTTGTCCTATGAAGAGGCCGGGTTGGCGAAGAAACAGGGGGGGCTTCCCGACAGCTATGTGTCCGAGGTGCTAGAACCGTTCAAGAACGCGATGGTCCAGCAGATCGGGCGGTCGCTGCAGTTTTTCCTATCTTCCAGCTCTCACCGCGAGGTCGGCGCCTTAGTCCTGGCCGGAGGGTGTGCCTCGATCAACGGCATTAGCCGGTTAGTGGAACAGAAGCTGGGGTTGCCAACCGTGGTGGCCAATCCATTCGCACAGATGGCGTTAGCTCCACGGGTGAACGCTCAGGAATTACGGCAGGAGGCTCCGGCCATGATGATCGCCTGTGGTTTGGCGATGAGGAGTTTTGACTGATATGGCGCGCATCAATCTACTTCCCTGGCGCGAGGAGTTGCGTCGGCAGCAGCAGAGGGACTTTGTTACAGCGTTGGGTTTGGGCATTTGCTTGACGGTTTTGGTCATGCTGGCGGTGCACTTATTTATCGCCGATCGAATCGAGTATCAGGAACTACGCAACCGTTATCTGTCGGATCAGATTGCGGTTTTGGATCGCAAAATCCAGGAGATTCGGGATCTAGAGAAAAAACGGGATATGCTGGTTTCCAGGATGGAAGTGATCCAGCAGCTGCAGACCAGCCGGCCGGAGATCGTGCACCTATTTGATGCGCTTGCCCGGACGCTGCCAGAAGGGGTGTATCTGACCAAGTTCGTCCAGGTCGGGGACAACCTCGAGGTCAACGGTATCGCCCAGTCCAACGCCCGAGTTTCTGCCTACATGCGCAATATCGAAGATTCGCCGTGGATGGAAGACCCCAAACTTCAGATCATCGAATCTAAAAATGCCTCCAAGCTGGAGCGCCAAGGGGTTTTCGCTTTGAAGTTCAAACAGAAGCATCCCAGAGCAGGTGAGCCGTCATGAATCTTTCCGAAGTCAACTGGGATCTTGAAGCAGTCGGTACCTGGCCGGTACCGATCAAGATTGCAGTGATCGCGGTGCTCTCTTTGGCCGTGGGCGGATTTTGGTTTTACTTCGACACCCAAGATCAATTAGCGCAGTTGAAGCAGCTCCAAAGTCAAGAGCAGGAACTAAAGAACACTCTCGCTGCTAAGCAGAAAAAGGCCGCCAACCTGGAAGAGTACAAACGGCTTCTTCAGGAAATGGAAAAAGCTTTCGGCGATATGTTGCGCCAGTTGCCGAATAAGGCTGAAGTTCCCGAGCTTTTGGTGGATGTCTCGCAGACTGGGCTGGCTGCCGGGCTCGAGTTCGAACTGTTCCAGCCGCAAGAAGAGGTCAAGAAAGAGTTCTATGCCGAGCTGCCGATCAAAGTCCGGGTACACGGGAATTACGACCAGTTAGGAACGTTTGTCAGCGGTCTAGCGGCTCTTCCCAGGATTGTGACGGTTCACGACGTGGCCATCGAACCGGTCAAAGACAGCACCAGCTTGATCATGAACGCGGTGCTTAAGACTTATCGCTATCTGGACGAAGAAGAAATCGCCCAAACGCCTAAACCACAAGCTAAACGGTGACAAGATGCTAGGACGGGTGTTGCTCTTGTTGGGGTACGTGCTGTTGGCAAGCTGCAGCGGGCGAGATTTGTCCGACCTTGAGGCTTACGTGGCGGAGGTGAAAGCCAGGCCGAAAGGCGCCATCGAGCCGATGCCGGAAATCAAGACGGTGGAGACTTTCGTATTCGACCCGGAAGGTTTGCGCGATCCGTTCGTTCCGGAAAAGCCGACCCCACCCCCTCAGGTCGCGGTTACCGGAAGCGGCGTCAGGCCGGATCCGACCCGGCCGCGCGAGGCGCTTGAAGCTTATGCGCTGGATAGCCTGCGGATGGTGGGGACGATCAAGAAGGACGATGTCCTGTGGGGGTTGGTGCAGACGGCCGAAGGCACGATCTACCGGGTCAAACCCGGCAATTACCTGGGTCAAAACCACGGCCGCATTGTCCAGATCGCCGACGATAGGATAGAACTCGTGGAAATCGTGCCCGATGCCCCCGGTACCTGGCGGGAGCGGCCGGCGAGTCTAGCTTTGGCGCAGTGACAGGCTTTTTAAGTGGGATAGGGGAAAGCATATGTACTATCGAAAATCTGCGGGCGATTGGGAAAGGTTACTTTTGGCTTGGCTGGTTGGCTGGCTATGGCTCATCACTTGCCAGGCGGCCGAAACCCATCTTCAGGACGTCCAATTTACTACTCTGGCCGGCGACCAATTGCAAGTAAGGTTCCTGTTCGATGAGCCGGTAGAAGCCCCAAGAGTGTTTCACACCGACAATCCGGCTCGCCTGGTGCTGGATTTCTCAGGGGTAAAAAACGCTTTAGGAAAAAAAACCATTGCAGTCAATACTGGCGTCTTGACTGAACTTAACCTTGTCGAAGGAGACAACCGCGCGCGGGTAGTCGCTAATCTGGTGTCTTTGGTGCCGTATGAACTCGCCCAGGAAGGCAACGAGGTGCGCCTGACTTTGAAAAACGTCGGCGCTGTAGCCACCGCAGCTCAGTTTGCTCCCTCTGCTGGCCTACCCGCGCAGGGGATTGAGAAAATCGATTTTCACCGTGGGCCGCAGGGGGAAGGCCGGGTGCTGGTCTATCTCAAAGACCCCAATGCTTTGGTAAACCTGCGCCAAGAGGGCGGAAAAGTAGTGGCTGAGTTTCTGGATACGGAACTTCCCAAACACCTCGCCAAGCAGTTGGATGTGCTCGATTTCGCCACGCCGGTGAAAACCATCGAGGCGTCCTCTGACGGCCGCAAGACCCGCCTGGTCATGACCCCGGCCGTAGCCGATTACGATTATTCCTCGTATCAGACGGACAAACTCTTAACGATCGAGTTTCGGCCGCTGACCAAGGCTGAAAAAGAGGAGATTGAAAAGAAAAAGTTTCCCTACACCGGTGAGCGCTTGTCGCTCAATTTCCAAGACATTCCGGTACGCTCGGTGCTGCAGATCCTGGCCGATTTTACCGGCCTCAACATCATCGCCGCCGACTCGGTCCAGGGCAACGTCACCTTACGCCTCAACAACGTGCCTTGGGATCAGGCGCTGGATTTGGTGCTGAAAGCCAAAGGGCTAGGGCAGCGCCGCGAGGGTGAGGTAATTTGGGTGGCGCCTTTGGACGAGATCATCGCCTTAGAGAAAAAAGAGCTCGAACACGTTTCGTTCCGCGAGGAGAAGGAACCTTTAAAGACCGAGATCATCCAGCTCCGCTACGCCAAGGCGGCTGATATTTTGAAGGTCCTCCAGGGGATGCAGAAGGCACCTCAGTCCCAAGATATGGAGGGCTTGAAAAAGGATGTCTTGAAAAATATCAGGCGTGGGATAGGAAACGGACGGGTGTCGGTGGACGGCTTGAACGCGTTGACCGACACTCTGCGCACTGTGCAATACGCGACCACCTTTGAGGAGCCGACCCTGACCGGTGAGGCCGTCGCCGGCGGCAGCATCCTGTCGCCGCGTGGGGAAGCCAACATCGACGAGCGAACCAATATCCTGATCGTCAAGGATACCCCTTACCATCTGGAGGCGATCCGCAAGCTGGTCCAGACCCTAGACCGCCCGATCCGCCAGGTGTTGATCGAATCTAGGGTGGTGATCGCCAACGACGACTTCAGCCGCGATCTGGGCGTCAGGCTCAATGCCGCCCGAAACACCGGCAGTCCCGGCAAGACCCAGACCCTGCTCGGGGGCATTTTGGGCAATAACAATGGGATTGTGGACCTGCCGGCGGCGATCGGTCCGGGAGCCGGTGGGGGTTTAGGGATTGCGGTGTTCAAGCTCAACCAATTCCTGATGCAGCTCGAGCTTTCGGCTCTCCAGGACGAAAACCGCGGTGATGTGATATCCATGCCCAAAGTGGTTACCCAGGACCAGACCACCGCCAGGATAGAACAAGGCGAGGAAATCCCCTATCAAGTCGTGGGCACGGCAGGAGGTGGGTTAGCAGTGCCCCAAACCCAATTCAAGAAAGCGGTGTTGAAGCTGGAGGTCACCCCCCATATCACCCCGGACGACAACGTGATCATGGACATTTTGGTCGCCAAGGATTCGCGCGGGAAAGAAACCGCTCAAGGCCAGCCGGCGATCGACACGCGCGAGATCGAGACCACCGTGCAGGTAGCCAACGGCGAGACGGTAGTTTTGGGCGGCATCTATGAAACGACCCGCAACAAGACCGCCAACAAGGTGCCGTTTTTCGGCGACCTGCCGGGCTTTGGCTTCCTGTTTCGCCGCGACCGCGCCATCGATAACAAGCGCGAGCTCTTGATTTTCATCACCCCCAGGATTCTGAAAGAAGCGATGGCCATGCGCTGATGGGGCATAGAGCCTGACACCCTCACCCTGGCTTCGTAGGAGTGAGGGGCCAATGCTTAAATTGATTGGATTTAAGAGGAACGCAAGTTATGAAGATAAAAGCGATCACGATTGCGGTGGCACTGGCTTTGGGCACGAGCCAGGCGGCGAAGGCCGATTTGCTGGATCAATTAAAGGAAGGTTGTGCGCTTGGTTGTCCTCCCACTGGAGGAGGTGGCGGTGGAGGAAGCGAGGCAATCACTCCTCTGTCGGAAGTAGAGCCCAACGATACCCCACAAACAGCCACCCCGCTAACTCCCGGCCAGCTGCAAAGCGGCGGATTTCAGACCAGCGGCGATCAGGATTGGTACCGCTTCCGCGTCACCCAGTCAGGAACGGCGGCTACGCTTGAGATTGCGCCAAATCGCCGCAGCTATCGGCTCAGCTTGCAGACCAGCAGCGGTCAGGTACTGGCCCGGTTTCAAAACGACGACAAAGAAACTCGCAAATTCACCGTCGTTTTGCCGCAGCTTGGCGATTTCTTTTTGGTGGCCGAATCGCTCGGCGCCTCAGGTTATACCTTTACCCTCTCCGGCGAAGGCATAAGTCCCCCGATCACCGGCCCTGGAGGCCTGCCGGAGGGGGCGCTGACCGAGATCGAGCCCAACGATATTCAACAGACGGCTACTGCCCTCAAACCGGATGCCTTCCACGGCGGGCAGGTTTCTGCGGCTGATTCTGACTTTTTCCGCTTCCAGGTGACCGCGGCCGGCTCGATCGAGGTCTTCCTGCCTGGTTCCAACGGAGAATTTACCCTGACGATTTTGGATGCGGCGGGAAGAACTTTGGCTAGCCAAAAAAGCGCAGTGTATGATCAAAACTTTATAGTTGTCGCCAGCGCGCCAGGGGATTATTTTGTGCGTTTATCCTCGCAAGCGGTCGCGCCCGTTTCCTACCTGTTCAAGCTCAAAGGCGACACCATAGCGCTGCCCCTAGATCGCCGCAACGAGTTTTTGCGGCAAGCCCAGCGCGAAGTCGAGCCCAACGATAGCTTGGTCGCCTCCAATCCCATCATCCCTGGCCGGCCGGTAGCCGGGCAATTGCGCAGCAAAGACGATGAGGACTGGTTTGCCCTGCGCACCACCCGGGACAACACCGTAATCAACGTCGAGGTGCCCAAAGGCCCGGCTAAGTGGAAGGTCTCCATCTGGGATGCCGCCGGCAACCTGCTCGACCAAAGAGAAAGCGCAACCGACAGCGATTTGGTGTTTTTCTCCACCATCGAACGCACGGGCAAGTTTTATCTTTCGATCGCTGGAGTCGATGACACGCGCGCCGATTACACCTTCAACGTTACCGGCGAGGGCCTGCAAAATCCAAGCGACCGCAATCCCAACGCCAACTTCCACAACGTCGAGCTTGAACCCAACGATGCGCTAAAAGACGCCAATCCGCTCACTTCGGCGGTGCGCTTGGTCGGACAATTGCGCAACGGTTCGGAGATCGACCTGTTTAAGATCCAAAGCCCCGGCAACGAGGTTCTCTCAGTTGAACTGTGCCCGGGGAATGCTGCTTGTGCGGCGCAGATTTCAGAAAACTCTGGGCCGTGGGTGGTGTATGTGTTTAACAGCAGCTTGAGCCAGAGCATGCTCGATCAGACGGTGGCGCTGAGAGAGTGCAAGGATAAACAGACCGGCGAGGTGGTTGAGATTCCTACCAAACACTTGTATCTGGCGTTAAACACCGGGCTTTTGGATTCGGCGCTGTTAGGGGTAATCGACCCTACCTTCGGCACCAGCCGGAAGATGGAAATCGGCCTGCGCAATCCGGGAACGTATTTCTTGGCCGTCTCCTCCCCGCTGAAACGGGACGAAACCGGTAGCGTGATTTTGAAGGAGGAGGTCGCATGCGGAAAAGAAACTAAAATAGTAAATAATCAAACGGTTACAGAAGACATTAAAATTACAAAAACGAGAATTGAAATCTTCCCCTTCAGCGACGATCAATACGAACTGAACGTCGTCCAGACCAGCTTGACCCCTGCCCTTTCGCCTACCTTGGCCCAGAGCCAACAGCTTGCCGGCGAGGTGGTGCACGTACCGCTGGTGGAGGTCAACGGCGTAGAATATTGGGCGGATCTGCGCGTGTTTAGCCAGGGCGGAAAGGTATGGTTGGCGCTTGATCGCGTGGAGCCGATCGGCACGGCAGTAGCCGCCCAAGACGTCGAGGCCTTAAAGCGCGAGGCGATGCGGACTACGGTCGAGGGCGACTTGGTCCACATCCCGCTGGCCTTCTACAATGGCCATTACTACGCCGGCGAGCTGCGCATGTTTGAGGATAATGGCCGGCTTTTGTTTGAGGTGCTTTCGGCTACGGCTCTGGATTGACCGTTAAACCCCTTCTCTCTGGAAGAGGGGGCAGGGGTAATGAGGCCGGGCATTTCCCCGGCCTTTTTGTTATTCTGAAAGCATGATCCAACAGCGCAATATTTTTTTAATCGGCCCGATGGGGGCGGGCAAAACCACCATCGGGCGTCTGCTCGCCAAGGCTATGGGCCGGAAGTTCTACGATAGCGACCGGGAAATCGAACGCCGCACTGGGGTAAAGATTCCGCTGATCTTCGAATACGAGGGGGAAGAAGGCTTCCGCCGGCGCGAGCACGAGGTACTTACCGATCTGGTCAAGCTGTCTGAAATCGTACTTGCCACTGGCGGCGGGGTAGTCCTCAGAGAGGACAACCGCGAACTGTTGCGCCAGCACGGGTTTGTCGTATATTTAAGGTGTGCGGTGGAAAAACAATGGGAGCGCATTGCCAGGGATGACCAACGGCCTTTGCTTAAAACTGAAAACCCGAAAAAACGCCTTGAGGAATTGATGGCCATCCGTGCCCCTCTGTATGAATCGATCGCCGATCTGGACGTCGATACCGGGCTTTGCTCCAGCCGCCAGGCCGCTAGGAAAATTCAAAGAGCTTATGAAAACGTTAACGGTTGACCTGGCCGAACGCAGTTATCCGATTTATATCGGCCAAGAACTCATCGAACAGGCCCAGTTGTTCGATCGCCATCTCGTGGGCGAACAGGTCTTGGTCGTAACCAACGAGGTCGTCGGCCCGTTATATTTGGGAAAAGTAATGGATGCGATTAGGGCGCCTGCCAAGGCCAAGCTCGTGCTTCCCGATGGGGAGGCCCACAAGACTTTGGCTACGGTCGAGCGAATCTTCGATTGCCTTTTGCAGCATCGCTTTAGCCGTAATGCCGCGCTGGTCGCCTTAGGTGGAGGGGTGATCGGCGACATCGTTGGCTTTGCTGCTGCCTGCTACCAGCGCGGTATCGCTTTCATCCAGGTGCCGACTACCTTGCTCGCCCAAGTCGATTCCTCAGTCGGTGGCAAAACCGGCGTCAATCACCCTCTGGGCAAAAATATGATCGGCGCCTTCCACCAGCCCAAATGCGTGATCGCCGACACGCAAGTGCTCGATACCCTGCCCGATCGAGAGTTGCGCGCAGGGTTGGCCGAGGTCATCAAATACGGTCTGATTTACGATGCAGCTTTTTTCTCCTGGCTGGAGGAAAATATTGCCAAACTTTTGAACCGGGATCCTCAAGCTTTGGAATGCGCCATAGAACGCTCCTGCCGGATCAAGGCTGAGATCGTAGGGGCCGATGAGCGCGAATCCGGTCTTCGGGCGATCTTGAATTTCGGCCATACCTTTGGCCACGCCATCGAAGCCGGCACCGGTTATGGCCATTACCTTCATGGCGAGGCGGTGGCGATCGGGATGTGCCAGGCAGCAGACCTGTCGCAGCGGATGGGGTTGCTTAAGGCGGCGGATGTCGAAAGGATCGTAGCTTTGATCGAGCGCGCTGGCCTGCCTCTCTCCCCGCCGCTGGAATTGCACAGCGCGCGTTTTTTGGAATGGATGGCAGTGGATAAGAAAAATCTCGATGGCAAGCTGCGTTTAATTCTGTTGGAAACGATCGGACGGGCGACTTTGCCGCGTTCGGTCCCGATAGACATTCTCAAAACGACGTTGAATGAATACGGCAGAACTTCTACTTGAAAACTCAAAGCTTTCTCACGATCCAGGGGAATACGATTTCCTTTCCCCCGAACGTCAGCAGAAATACGACCTGCTGCTGCATCTTTTGGCCAATTTGGGTCAGCCGGTGTTTTTGTCTGGCCCAGAAGGAATCGGCAAATCCACATTTCTTGCTCAGTTGCGCGACCATCCTCCGCCCGGATGGCAGGTCCTTTTGCTTCAGACCACCCCAGCGACGGACTTGGAGCAGGTTCGGAAATCATTAGCCGTTGGAAAGCTGCAGGGAGCAGTCACCGTATTGGTTTTGGACGATGCCGGATGTCTACTTCCCGGCGTACTGGACGAGGCCTGTCGCTTCGTGGCCCAAGCTGTCAATCTGCGTTTGATCGCTGCCATGCGTCCCGATGAACTGCATCTTAAGGCAGTCAGCGACCCCTGGGCAGTGGGGGAGGCGCAAGTAGTAGAGCTGCCGCCTCTGACTGAGCAGCAGTGCGCCGCGTACTTCGAGCGCCTATGGCTACAACGAGGCAGAAGCGGAGAGCCGGATCCGGAGCTGGTGCAGGCGATCTACCGGCGCACCCATGGGGTTCCGGCGCGGATTCAGCAGGAGGTGTTGGAACTGTTCGGCAGGCCACCGCTGCGTTGGCATCTGACCCTGGCCAGGCCGATGTATCTAGCGCTCGCGGTCGTCGTGGCCGCGGTTGTGGCGGTGACGCATTGGCAAGCAGCTAGGCAAAAGGAACAAACAGAGTCGCTGTCTCAATCGACTGCCTCGACTCAATCTGCCCCTACAGTTCAATCTTTGCCGCCAACCCCTATCGTCAAGCAGTCCGTAGAAGTGACTGCGCCAAAACCGGAGGTGGCAGAGGTGACTCCTTCGGTTTCCCCCGTGCTTGACCCTGCGCCCCAGATGGCGCAGACACCTACTGCTTCCACCCGGTCTGCGGAGGAAAACCAAGGTACAGAAATAGGGCGCTTGCCCGACCAGGTCAGTCGGAGCATACCTTCCCAAGTCGTTGCCGTGGAAGAACCGCCTAAGTTTGAGCTTCCAGATCAGGAAAAACCCAAAACTGCACATCCTGAGGCTACCAAAGGCACCCAGGAGCCCCCTGCGGAACCGAAGAAAGCACCACCCAAGCCGGAGGCAGTAACGCCGATGGCTGAAACCCAACAGCCACCGCCTGCCCCAGAAAGCCCAAAATTGCAGGATGCGGCTTCAGAAGTCGCTAAGGCTGCCGGGATCCAACCCCGCGAGTGGGTGCTTAAGCGATCTCCCGATCACTTTGCCCTGCAGATCGGCTTCTTTCAAGATCCTAAAGCGCTGGCCGCCTTCGCTCGGCGTCATCCTGGGCTTCGCCCATTGGCCTATTATCCTAAGGGCAAAGGCTATGTGCTGCTGTACGGGGCGTTTCGCAGTATAGGCGAGGTTCAACAGGCTACCCGAAGGCTGCCGCCGGATGTTGGCCAAGCCTCGATCTGGCGGTTTAAATCCGTCCAGGATGCGGTCCGCTCGCTTCCTAATCCATCCGTAAAGGAGCCGTGATGATTTTGCTCGATGCGCTTTTGCGCCGCCCCGTGCCGCGCACGCCGGTATGGTTCATGCGCCAGGCCGGGCGTTATTTGCCCGAATACCGCAAGGTGCGCCAGCAAGCCGGCAGCTTCATGAAGCTTTGCACTAACCCGGAGTTGGCCTGCGAGGTGACCCTGCAGCCTCTGCGCCGCTTTCGCCTGGATGCGGCGATTCTGTTTTCCGACATCCTGACTATCCCCGATGCGATGGGGTTGGGATTGCATTTCACCGAAAGTGAAGGGCCAAAATTTGAACGCCCCGTGCGCAGCGAACAGGACATAGACCGCCTGCCGCGGATCGACCCGGAAACCGATCTTCATTACGTCATGGAGGCAGTGCGTTTGATTCGCCGGGAGCTTGCCGGCAAGGTGCCCTTGATCGGTTTTTCCGGCAGCCCATGGACGCTTGCAACTTATATGGTGGAGGGAGGCAGCAGCCAGGATTTCAAGCGCGTCAAAACCTTGCTTTATGACCGCCCAGACCTCATCCAGCGCCTACTCGACAAACTGGCACAAGCAACAGCCGATTACCTAAACGCCCAAATCGCCGCCGGCGTCCAGGTGGTGATGCTATTCGATACCTGGGGCGGGGTATTGAGCCGCCAAGATTATCTGGAATTCGCTCTGGCTTCGGCGCGTCAGGTGCGCGAGCGGTTGAATACGCGGCAAGGGGAAAAGATTATTCCGACCATCTTGTTCACCAAGGGGGGTGGCCAGTGGCTAGAAGCGATGGTCGAAGCAGGCTTCGATGCCCTGGGGCTGGACTGGACGTGCGATCTCGGTCAGGCGCGAAGGAGGACGGGGAATCGCGTGGCGCTTCAGGGCAATCTCGATCCAGTCGCCCTGTATGCCAACCCTAAGACGATCCAGGCTATGGTGGCGCGAATTCTGGAGGGCTTTGGTCTAGGTACGGGGCACGTTTTCAACCTTGGTCACGGGATTGCGGCGGACGTCGATCCCGGCCACGTAGAAGTGATGGTGGAAGCTGTGCACGAATTGAGTCCGGCTTACCACCGATAGCGTGCCAAAAGGTTTTGAGTGGCACCGTTGTCCGTTTTGGGTTTCCGGACCTTGAGGATAACCCTTTAAAATCAAGGGTTGACAAAGTCCACGCGGCGGTTATTTTTAACCAGACTGACCGCATCAAGGGAGGTACCTATGAAAAACGAGTTAAATCAACTACTTAGGAGATCGATGGTCTGGAGCTTGAAATCGGGACTGAGCGCTGCCATCCTCCTAGTGAGCGGCTGTGCGACCCTGGATCACGGGAAGATCGCTAAGAAGCCTGTGCTCCATGGCCAGCACAGCCAGCGTTCCCTTGCGGCCTACAACCGTCCCTATCGAGTGAACGGGCGTACCTATTACCCCTTAAAGAGCGCGCGCGGCTACCGGGAACGCGGGATCGCTTCTTGGTATGGCTGGGAGTCGGGCAACCGCACAGCGATGGGCACGCGTTTCAACCCCAGGGCTTTGACCGCCGCGCACCGCACACTGCCGCTGCCAAGCAAGGTGAAGGTCACCAATCTCAAAAACAGACGTTCGGTGGTCGTCACCGTCAACGACCGTGGGCCATTCGTGAAAGGTCGCCTGATCGACCTCTCCTATGGCGCAGCCAAAGCGTTGCGCTTGAACGGTCTAGCCCCAGTCGTAGTCGAAGCCCTAAATTGAAAAAGTGAACCGGCGTAGGTTTTTGCATGCCGTCGCCGGTCTCTGTTTGGGGTATGTTTTTTCGGCTTGGCCTAAATTGGAAGAAAATGCGGCTTTGACCTTGTTTCTATGTGGCGACGTGATGACCGGCCGGGGAGTGGATCAGATTCTGCCTCACCCCAGCCGGCCCGAGCTGTTTGAGCCTTACGTGCGCTCGGCGCTTACATACGTCGAGCTGGCCGAACAGGTCTCAGGCTCGATTCCCAGAGCCGTGCAACCAACTTATATCTGGGGGGAGGCGCTGGAAGAGCTTGCCAAGATCAGGCCGGACCTTCGCATCGTCAATCTAGAGACTGCAGTCACCGCTTCCGACGACGCCTGGCCAGGCAAGGGCATCCATTATCGCATGCATCCCCAAAACGCTCCGGTTTTGAGCGCGTTTGGGATCGACTGCTGCGTGCTCGCCAACAACCACGTGCTTGACTGGGGCTATCGGGGCTTGCTTGAAACCCTAGACACCTTGCGCCAGATCGGCATCGCTACCGCCGGCGCAGGCCGCAGCGCTGAAGAAGCTACAGCTCCAGCTATCCTTGAGGTGGCGGGCAAGGGCAGGGTACTGGTGTTTGCCTACGGCACCCAAGATAGCGGCGTGCTCCCGGAGTGGGCAGCAGGCCCTAGACGCCCCGGGGTGAATTTCCTGGCGGATCTGTCCGATCCTAACTTAGCTGCTGTCGCTCAGCAGGTGCGAGCCAACAAGCGTCCGGGAGATATAGCGATTGTCTCTGTGCACTGGGGCGGCAACTGGGGGTTTACCATTCCCTCTGCCCAGCGCCGGTTTGCCCATCGCCTCATTGACGAGGCCGGGGTGGACCTAGTGCACGGCCATTCCTCCCACCACGTCAAAGGCATCGAGGTCTATCGGGACAAGCTTGTCCTCTATGGCTGCGGAGATTTCTTAAACGACTACGAAGGCATAGGTGGCTACGAACAGTACCGAGGCGACCTCGGAGTGATGTATTTTCCAAAGCTAGATCCAAGAAGCGGCAAACTCCTTGAGCTGCGCCTGGCGCCGACGCAGGTAAAGAAGTTTCAAGTTACCCGCGCTCCTGAGGAGGGGGTAGCGTGGCTAGTTAAGACCCTCAACCGTGAGGGAAGGAAGCTCGGGACCGGTGTGGAGCGGCAGCCGGACGGCAGTCTGGTATTAATCTGGGCATGATTTCTCGCACGCTAGACCTTTACTCCACGCTTGCGCGCTATAGGTGTATGGTGGGCCATGTAGGATTCGAACCTACGACCTACGGATTAAGAGTCCGCTGCTCTACCAGCTGAGCTAATGGCCCGAAGGAAGGGAATGGGGTGGGTGACCGGACTCGAACCGGCGACAACTGGAACCACAATCCAGGGCTCTACCAACTGAGCTACACCCACCATTGAAGAAAACAAATTATATTTGTTTGTAAGCGAAAAACCAAGTAGTGTCATTTGCAGAGCCGGCATGCCACAGCTGCACTACCTCGATCTATCCGAGCGTTATTCCGACTGCGCTTTGCTGGGACAGCAGTTGCCTGAGACGCTCGAAGGGTTTGAGTCGGTTCCGCAATTGCAGGCCCTCGCCGAGGGTTTGGCTGCGCAGTCGATTTCTTCCAAGGCCCGCAAGTTGGCTAAGAGGATATATGGGGCATTGGAGGCGCATCAGCAGCATCTCCTATCTCGACTGCCGGCTGGTTTCCCCTTGCTGCCGACCGAGGAAGAGCAAATGCGCGTTTATGCATCTGCCTGGCGGGCTTTGGGCCGAACCTATGCCCGTTGGTGCTTTGCGCAAGCGCCGTCGGTCGAGATGGATTTGTTGGTTGGAGCCACCGCCTGCCTGAGACAGATCATGTGCCTCTCTGGGTGTTATCACCACCGGCTGCCCAACGGACTGTGGCTGGATTTGCACGCCTTGTTTCAACAGGCGCAGCAGGCCGAACTGTCTGGGACCAGGGGCCGACGGTGGGGGTTTCGCCGGCGTGTCACCCCGGCAGAGGAGTATTTCAGGGCACAGCTTCTGGGGCTGGCCGATCCTTATGGTTTGTCCTCCCAAGAAGTAATCCTGCTGGATGCCCTGCTGGAAAAATGGGCTGCCATGGTGAGGATTGCAGACGGCCCTGGGGAGGGATGGCACCTTGATGGAAAGGCCGATGCCCCTGCTAGCTGGGGACACGCGCGTGGTCCCCGTTTGGATTTGACAAGACTGGCAACGTTGTTCGCCGAGCACAGAAAGCTTGCGACTCCCTTGGGGCGTTTCGAATCCTGGCATCGTTTGCCCGAGACAATCCCGGTGGGCTTGCTTGAACGTCTGGAACGTTATTGGTTTCAGCCCCCTCTGGAACCTGCGGGATTCCCGTCGATGGAGTGCGCGTGGGTCATTGGGCTGGAAGATATTTTCGCGCGCCTTCAGGGGGAGGCAACTGAGGCGATTCCGGTGAGGATCGAGGCTGGTTGGGCAGAGGTTACCGGCGCGCGCCCTGGCAGCCTGCAACTAGGTGATCTGGTCGGCGTGTTTGCCCGGGACAGGGGCAATTGGCTGGGATTGGCGAGAGTGGCCCGGCTTGAGTGGTCTGAATCAGTGCAGAGGCTGCGCGTGCAGCTTGAAGCGATTGAGGGGGAGGTATTTCCGGTGGGCATCCAGCCTCTTTGTCGGATCAGCCGGCCGTGTGCTTACCAGCGAGGGTTGTTGTTGGCGGAAGCGGGACAGTTGTCGCTGCTGCTGGCTGAGCAGCCGCTGGGCAAAAGTCTAGTGGTACGCCTGCTGTATGGAGACAAGCACTATCCCGTGCGCTTGAGCGGTCGCCAAAACCCCGCCCGCAGGACTTTGAGTTGCCGTTGCGTCAGCGCCGCTGATGGGTTCAGAAACAATAGACACGACTAGATAAAGTCGATTCAAGCATAGACCATTTTTATGCGCTGCAGAGACTGCGGGATTGGAACGCAGTTCAGATATAATAAGACTTTCGTGTGGAGCAGCCGATGTCTAACCCCGACGCCGTTTTGGATCAATTGCAGACTTTACGCGATTTTGTCCGCTGGGGGGCCAGCCGATTCAACGCTGCGGGGCTTGTTTTTGGCCACGGGACAGACAATGCTCTGGATGAAGCGGCTGCCTTGGTCCTCCACGCATTGGACCTACCCAACGACTTACCGGATTTTTATCTGGAGGCTCGCTTGGTGGCGGAGGAAAAACAAAAAGTGCTGGAAATCCTCAAACGCCGCATTACCACGCGCTTACCCGCGGCTTATCTAACCCATAAGGCGTTTTTTTGTGGCTTGGAATTTTACGTCGACGAGCGGGTACTGGTGCCGCGCTCGCCCATTGCTGAGCTGATTGAAAGGCGGTTTTCTCCCTGGTTGGATGGGGTTGAGGTCACCCGGATCCTGGACCTCTGCACCGGCTCGGGTTGTATCGCGGTTAGCTGTGCTTACGCTTTCCCCGGGGCCGTAGTAGACGCGGTGGACATTTCTCCAGATGCGCTCGAAGTGGCTAAGATGAATGTCATTCGCCACGGTTTGGAAGGGCGCGTGGAATTGATCCAGTCGGATCTGTTCGAGCACGTAACGCACGATTACCAGCTCATCGTCAGCAACCCGCCGTATGTGAGCGAGGAGGAATGGGAACGCCTTCCGCCGGAATACAAGGCCGAACCGCGCATCGGGCTGGAGAGCGGTCCAGAGGGGCTAGACTGCGTGGAGCGGATTCTCCACGGCGCCGGCGAGCATCTGACTGACAATGGCATCCTGGTGGTGGAAGTCGGCGGGAGCGCTGATGCCTTGCGTCGGCGCTATCCTGAGGTACCCTTCGTGTGGCTGGAATTCGCCCGTGGCGGTGAGGGGGTATTTCTGTTGACCGCAGAGGAGTTGCGCCGCTACTACGTCCATTCGGTTACAGGCTAGAAAATCATGGCGGGAAACACTTTCGGTAGATTGTTTACCGTTACTACCTTCGGCGAAAGCCACGGACCGGCTTTAGGAGCCATCGTGGATGGATGCCCGCCGGGACTTGCGCTTTCTGAGGCCGACATCCAAAAAGACCTAGACCGCCGCCGTCCGGGGAAATCCCGCCATACTACTCAGCGGCGCGAGCCGGATCAGGTGAGGATTTTATCCGGGGTATTCGATGGCAAGACTACCGGGACCCCAATCGGGCTGTTGATCGAAAACGTCGATCAACGCCCCAAAGATTATTCCGAGATCGCCGACCGTTTCCGGCCTGGGCACGCCGATTACACCTATACCCAGAAATACGGCCTGCGGGATTATCGCGGCGGTGGTCGTTCCAGTGCCCGCGAGACGGCTATGCGAGTGGCAGCTGGGGCGATCGCGAAAAAGTATCTGCGCGAGCGGTTGGGGATAGAAATCCGCGGCTATCTAGCCCAACTGGGGCCTATTTCGCTGGAGTTGGTATCCTGGGAGGCAGTGGAGGAGAATCCGTTTTTCTGCCCGGATCCTGCCAAAGTGCCGCAGTTGGAGCAGTTCATGGATGAGCTGCGCAAGTCAGGCGATTCGGTCGGAGCAAAGATCACGGTGGTGGCGAGCAACGTTCCGCCGGGATTGGGCGAGCCGGTCTTCGACCGCCTCGATGCTGACCTCGCCCATGCCCTGATGAGCATTAACGCGGTCAAAGGTGTGGAAATCGGCGATGGCTTTGGCTGCGTGGCGGCCAAAGGCAGCCAGTTTCGGGACGAAATGACTCCCCAAGGGTTTTTGAGTAATCACGCCGGCGGCATTCTTGGGGGGATCTCTTCGGGCCAGGACATTATCGCCCACATTGCCTTGAAACCGACTTCTAGCCTGCGCTTACCGGCCCACACTGTCGACATCCACGGCCGTCCGGTGGAGGTGATCACTAAAGGGCGCCATGATCCCTGTGTGGGAATTCGCGCCACCCCCATCGCCGAAGCGATGATGGCGTTAGTGTTGATGGATCACTATCTGCGCCATCGCGCCCAAAATGGGGACGTAATCCCGCCGCTTGTCCCGATCCCAGCCTCCGTTTGACTAGGTCGAGGTGAGTTTCGGATCTTCCGTGCCATACTGGTGCCTTAAGGCATTTTACTTTTGCTATTTTGCCAGTTTAGGGGCGCTTTTACCCTATTGGGGGTTATATCTTCAGACCCGGGGATTGGACGCCGATCAGATCGGTACTGTGATGGCGCTGCTTTCGGCTACCAAAGTGGCAGCACCCAATCTGCTTGGCTTTGTTGCAGATCTGTCCGGTCGGCGGGTGGCTTGGGTCCGCATCGCCTGTTTTCTGGCGGCGACGTTTTTCTGGCTCGTTTTCAGAGTATCCAGCTATCTCGAATGGCTCGCGGTGACTTTGGCGTTTGGGATGTTTTGGAGCGCTGCTCTTTCCCAATTCGAAGCGGTTACCCTAGCCCATTTGGGTGAAGGTGCCAGGCACTATCCCTGGATTCGGCTGTGGGGATCGCTTGGGTTCATCGCAGCCGTCCAAGGCCTAGGGATAGGGATAGATCGGTTCGGCGTTGACTGTTTGCCTTGGGTATTGGCGATCTTGATGGGATTGATCTGGCTGAGCGTCCAGTTCGTCCCCGAGCCGGTGCAGCCGCTCATCGATTCTTCTAGCCCCGATTTTTGCCGCCAGGCGCTGTGGCGCCGCCATGTGCTCGCTTTTCTACTCGCGGTATTTCTGGTTCAGGTCGCCCATGGTCCTTACTACGTGTTTTATTCCATCTATTTGGCGGCCAACGGCTATTCGGGGCTGATCACTGGGATGCTGTGGAGCCTAGGGGTAGCCGCTGAGATCCTACTGTTTCTGGGGTTCCCATTCCTGCTCCAGGTAGTTTCCCTGCGCAAGCTGTGGCTAGGGGCGATGCTGCTTGGAGCAGTGCGTTGGTGGATCATCGCGTTTGGCGTGACCCGGCTGGAACTGCTGGTCGCAGCCCAGCTCCTGCACGCAGCTACCTTTGCCGTCAATCACGCGGTAGCAATGCAGTTGGTGCGAGGCTACTTCGGTGCCCGTCATCAAGGCAAGGGGCAGGCTCTTTATAGCAGCTTTAGCTTTGGTCTAGGCGGCATGGTGGGTAGTTTTCTAGCAGGTACCTTTTGGCAGGCCGCAGGCCCGCTCTGGGTTTATGGGAGCGCTGCTGTGGTCAGCCTGCTGGCCTTTTTCGTCGCCTGGCTAGGCACCGAGCGTCAGGGGGCGTTGAGCCGGTGATGCACTGCAATGCTGGCGATATATCCGAGAACGATGAGCGGTGCCCAGCGCAAATGGAACAACGAGGTATACAACCCTCGGGCCTGGCCGAGCATGGCCACGCCGGCCGCTGATCCCACCGCGAGCATTGAACCGCCAACGCCGGCCGTGAGTGTGACCAACTGCCATTGGTAAACGTCCATAGCCGGGTTCATGTGGAGTACAGCCAGCATGAGCGGAATATTATCGACCACTGCCGACAGAAAGCCGACCAGGATATTAGCCATCGTTGGTCCTAGCCCGTCGTAGAGAGAATGCGAAGCCAAGGTTAGATAGCCCAAATAGCGCAAGCCTCCGACGGCGAACACTACGCCGAAGAAAAACAGCAAGGTGTCCCACTCGATCTCGCGGATCTGATGGAAGATGTCGCAAGGCTGCCCGAGTCGGCGTTGCCGCCAATACGCGTGAAACATCAAGCAGGCAAGACCGGTCATCATACCTAAGTAGGCAGGTAACGCAAATACCTGTTCATAAAGGATAGCGAACAGAATAGTCAGAAGGAACAACACTGAGATCGTCCACGCTCCTGGTTTAAGGGTAACGGCGTCTTGTTCCTTAAAGCCGGGAGTCCCTTTGGGAAAGGCAAAATGCAACCCCAGCGCCGGAACCAAAAGGTTGGCTAAGGCTGGAAAGAACAACGGGAAAAACTGCGTAAAATCCAGCTTGTGGTCCTGCCAGACCATGAGGCTAGTAATATCGCCGAAAGGACTGGCCGCCCCGCCGGCATTGGCGGCGATCACAGCGATCAAACACGAGGCGGCGATGAATCTGGGATTGTCTTTGCCTACGGCAAGCACCACGGTGCCAACGATCAGGGCACACGTTAAGTTGTTGACCACGGTCGACAGGAAAAAGGTAACTATGGCGATTACCCAGAACAATTGCCTATAGCCCAGGTGGTGACGAATGAGCCAAGCGCATAAAGCTTTAAAGGCGTTGCGTTCGTCTAGGGCGTTGATATAGGTCGTCGAGGCGAGCAAAAATAGAAACAGTTCGGCGTATTCCACCAGCTCCGCCCGCAAAATCCTATGAACATGCTCAGCGGCGATGCCGTGTTCCCGGTTGAGGAGCGAAATCACTACCCAGATGACAGTCGCACCAAGCAACATAGGCTTGGATTTGTGCAGGTCGATAACCTCCTCTAACATTACCACCAGGTAAGCCAGGGCGAACACGCCCAAGCAAATCAAGGCTAAAGGGGAGGAAGTTAAGTCAAGAGTAGCCTCACCGGCTAAGGCCAAAGAGGGCAGTGCCAACCATGCTAAACTAGTCAAACGGTACATTTTTGTCTTTAAGTTTAAGTTGCTTGCCGAATAGATTTTATTCTTGGCTGTATAATAATTGATTTATTTCGCTTAATTGGCATGAGCTTTAAGAAAAAGAATAGTTACACCTATGAGGAGTTGCTCGAATGCGCGCACGGGAGGCTGTTTGGTCCCGGTAATGCGCGACTGCCGTTGCCGCCAATGTTGATGTTTGATCGGGTTACCCACATCAGCGAGCATGGGGGGCGTTACGGTAGAGGGGAAATCATCGCCGAACTGGACATCAAACCGGATCTGTGGTTTTTTCGCTGCCATTTCGAAGAAGACCCGGTCATGCCCGGCTGCCTTGGGTTGGACGCCATGTGGCAGTTGGTGGGTTTTTTCTTAGGCTGGATGGAGGCGCCGGGACGCGGCCGGGCATTGGGATGTGGCGAAGTCAAGTTCCGTGGCCAGGTTTTACCCAGCCACAAACAGGTGATCTACCGGATTGATTTGAAGCGGGTGATGCTACGTAAGCTGGCGATGGGCATCGCCGATGCTACGTTGGAGTGCGACGGCAAGACGATTTACGAAGCCAGCGACTTGCGCGTGGGTTTATTCACCTCGACGGAGGCCTTTTAGGAGAACGATGAATATGAGGCGGGTGGTGATTACCGGTATTGGGATCGTTTCTAGTATAGGTAACAACAGCCATGAGGTGCTTACTTCGCTGCGTACCGGTAAGAGCGGCATTGAGCATTCCAAAGAGTATCGGGAGCTGGGGCTGCGCAGTCAAGTCTACGGGCCGATCCGGCTCGACCCAAGCGAACTGATCGATCGCAAGATTTATCGCTTCATGGGGGAAGGGGCTGCCTACAACTACCTCGCCATGCAACAAGCCATCGCCGATGCTGGGCTGAGCGAGGCCGAAGTTTCCAACGAACGCGTCGGAATCGTGATGGGTTCGGGTGGACCGTCCACCAGGGACATTGTCGAAGCCGCTGACATCCTACGCCAGCGTGGGATCAAGAAAGTCGGCCCGTACCGAGTGCCTAGGGTAATGTCTAGCACTCATTCGGCTTGCTTGGCGACGCCCTTCAAGATTAAAGGGGTTAACTACTCTATCAGTTCAGCGTGTTCCACCAGCGCCCACTGCATCGGCCACGGAGTCGAATTGATCCAGATGGGAAAGCAAGACCGGGTCTTTGCCGGTGGCGGCGAGATGGTAGACTGGACTTTGACCTTAACCTTCGATGCGATGGGGGCTTTGTCGAGTAAGTACAACGACCGCCCGCAGGTTGCTTCGCGCGCCTACGATGCCGATCGCGACGGCTTTGTGATCTCCGGCGGTGCCGGTGTGGTGGTGCTGGAAGATTTGGAGGTAGCGCTGGCGCGCAAAGCAAAAATTTACGCTGAGGTGGTCGGCTATGGCGCCACTTCCGACGGCTACGACATGGTCCAACCCTCCGGCGAAGGGGCAGTGCGCTGCATGCGCCAGGCGCTGGCGACGGTGGATAGCAAGATCGACTACATCAACGCCCACGGTACCTCCACCCCCATTGGCGACATTAAGGAGTTGGAAGCGATACGAGAGGTATTCGGCGACGACATCCCACCAATCAGCTCGACTAAGTCTTTGACCGGTCACGCTTTGGGTGGTGCGGGGGTGATGGAGGTAATTTACTGCCTGTTGATGATGGAGCACAACTTTATCGCTGCCTCGGCCAACATCGAGCGTCTGGACCCAGAAGCCAAAGATTTTCCCATCGTCCGCGAGCGGATCGACGACGTTACGCTCAACACCGTCATGTCCAACAGCTTCGGCTTCGGCGGCACCAACGCGACCTTGGTATTAAGGCGCTACTGACTGGAATGAGCCAACCCAAGCCGCAGCAAGCCAAGCACGAGCGCTACGAGCAGAATAAGCTCAAAAAACGCCTGCGCCGCCAGATCGGGCAGGCGATCGCCGACTACAACATGATCCAGGAAGGCGATCGGATCATGGTGTGCGTCTCCGGCGGCAAAGATTCTCTTACCCTCTTAGACTTTTTGCTGCACTTTCAGTGCACGGCGCCGGTTCGTTTCGAAGTCGTAGCAGTCAACCTAGATCAAAAACAACCTGGCTTTCCCCAAGAGCTTCTGCCGCGCCATTTCGAACAGATTGGAGTGCCGTACCACATCCTCGAGCGGGATACCTACCGCGTGGTCAAGGAGATCATTCCCGAGGGCGAGACTACCTGCGGCCTGTGTTCCAGACTGCGGCGCGGGATTCTCTATGGCTTTGCCGCAGAGTGCGGCTTTACCAAAATCGCCTTGGGGCATCATCTGGACGACATCGTCGAAACCTTCTTCTTGAACCTGTTCTACGGCGGGCGCCTCAAAGCGATGCCGCCTAAACTCCTAAGCGACGACAGACGCCACATCGTCATCCGCCCGCTTGCCTACTGCCGCGAGGAGGACATCGCTGAGTATGCCAAGCAGATGGCTTTTCCAGTGATCCCGTGCAACTTATGCGGCTCGCAGGAGAATTTACAACGCCAGGCGATCAAGGCGATGCTTAAATCCTGGGAAACCCGCCATCCGGGCCGGGTGGAGACCATCTTCCGCGCGCTTTGCAACGTTGCGCCATCGCAGCTCGCCGACCGCCGTCTGTTTGACTTTGCCGGCCTAGAAGAGCTCAGGCTAAGAGCTTTTAGCGCCGAAGGTCAAAAGGCCTAATGCGGCACCGCGCCTCGATTAGGTTCGAGGCGAGCGCACTGGCTGATTGTTAAGCGTTGACCAGCTTTGGGCTATTTTGCGCAGCGGCAAGCCGCCCTATTTGCGTTGTTTCTACTAAACTTTAGGCGGTTGGGGTTGAAAACAAATAAAGCTTTGCATGAATGTACTAATAGGAATCATCCTCGTTCTGGCCAGCGTAGTTGGTGGGTTTGTACTCAACCACGGTAAGCTTGCCGCGTTATGGCAGCCGTATGAGCTCTTGATCATCGGCGGTGCCGCGTTTGGGGCTTTCATTTGTGCTAATCCTTTAAATATCTCTTTGGCGGTGTTCAAAAGCTTGCCGCGCTTGTTGACGGGTTCCAAATTTAAGAAACCGTTCTATTTGGATTTATTGGCGCTGATCTTTGAGCTGCAGAACAAAGCCCGCAAAGACGGATTGCTGGCGTTGGAGATCGATGTCGAGGATCCCTACAAAAGCCCGGTATTTGGCAAGTACCCAAAGGTTTTGTCCGAACCCCACATCGTCGATTTTATCGCCGACTATCTGCGCCTTATGATAGGCGGCACCATGGATACCAATGGGATCGAGAATCTTATGGATGTGGAGCTGGAAACCCATCATGGAGAATCCAATTTACCTGGCGCTGCGCTGACAAAGGTTGCAGACGCCTTGCCTGGCTTTGGCATCGTGGCGGCCGTGATGGGGGTGGTCATCACTATGGCTTCTCTCAATGGCCCACCGGCCGAAATCGGCGCTCATGTAGCGGCGGCTTTGGTCGGGACGTTTTTAGGAATCCTGCTGGCTTATGGCGTGGTGGGGCCTCTGGCGACTTTGCTTGAACACTTGGCGCGTGAGGAGGCGCAAGTGTTTGTGTGTTTGAAAACCTGTCTGCTTGCCTCGCTGCAAGGTCATGCGCCAGCCATCGTCGTTGAGTTTGGGCGCAAGGCGATCTGTTTTTCTGAGCGCCCGGGCTTCCAAGAGCTGGAAGATTACGTCAAAAGTCGCAGTAAAGGATAGGTTATGGCCGACGAAAACCGGCCCGTTATCATCAAACGGATAAAAAAAGCCCATCACGCTCACCATGGGGGGTCTTGGAAGGTCGCACTGGCCGATATGATGACGGCCATGATGGCGTTTTTCTTGGTCATGTGGCTGATCGGCTCCACCACCCGCGAGCAGAAAGCAGCGATCGCCGATTATTTCCGACCTATCCAGGGACCAGGCGGCGGCAGCAGCGGCGTGATCGATTTAGGCGGCGCTAAGGAGATTCCCTTCGAGAAAGGGGGAATGTCGCAAGAATACTCCAATGCGCCATCCCTGGATCCCGCGGAGGCCGAAAAGATTGCCCAAGAGCAAGAGCTAAGGCAACTGGAATCGCTGATGGATAAGCTCAAGCAGGCGATCGAGGCCAGCCAGGCGCTGGCGCCTTTTAAAGACCACCTGCTTTTAGATATCACCGACGAAGGGCTTAGGATCCAAATTGTGGACCGCGAAAACCGCGCCATGTTCGCCAAAGGCAGCGCCGTGCTCGAGCCTTATGCCAAAGCCATATTACGGGAAATCGTCAAGGTGATTGCCACCGTGCCCAACAAAATCAGCCTTTCCGGCCACACCGACCGAACCCCTTATTCCGGGGGGTTGCAAGGCTATAGCAACTGGGAGTTGTCTGCGGATCGGGCCAACGCCGCTCGGCGTGAGCTGGTCGCGGGCGGATTGGCAGAGGACAAGCTGATGCGCGTGGTTGGATTGGCGGATACGGTGCTGTTTGACAAGGAAAACCCGTACAATCCCATCAATCGTAGAATCAGCATCGTGGTTTTGAATAAAACCGCAGAAGATGCCCTGCGCCACGAGGGGGATGAGGTGGTAAAGAAGTTTCCATAAATGATAGTCACCTTTACCGACTTCGGCAGCCATGGCCCCTACCTTGGCCAGGTGATCGCAGCGCTCAAGCAAAAAGCGCCTGGGGTGGAAGTCATCGATCTGATCAACAACGCCCCTACTGCTGACCCGGTCCGCAGCGCTTACCTACTAGCAGCGCTGGCGCACTGGTGGCCGCAAGGAACAGTGTTTTTATGCGTAGTCGATCCAGGGGTAGGAACTTCGCGCCTTCCAGTCGCCCTGAACGCCGCTGGCAAATGGTTTGTGGGGCCGGACAATGGCCTATTCAACACCGTGGCGGTACAAAGCAAGCAGTGCCAGTGGTACCGCATCGTCTGGCAGCCTAAAGAACTGTCTTTTAGCTTCCACGGCCGCGATCTGTTCGCCCCGGTAGCGGCTATGTTGGCCATCGGCAGGCGCGAGGGGATCCTAGATCCCTGGGAGGGTCCGGACTTATCCGCTTGGCCGGCAGAGCTTGCCGAGGTCATCTATCTGGATGCCTACGGCAATGCGATCACTGGCTTACGATTTCGCCCGGAGCTGAGCGAAAATAAGCTAAGGTGTGGCCGCCTGCTTTTGCCGTACGCCAGGACCTTCGGCGAAGTGGCCCAAGGAACAGCGTTTTGGTACGGAAACTCGATGGAGTTGGTCGAAATCGCCGTCAACCTGGGTAGTGCGGCTGACTTGGGATTGAAGATCGGCCAGCGGGTAGATTGGGCATAGGGGCGCGGTGCGCCGTTCTCCTACCCTACAGCGGGCGCCGTTTGGTAAAGGCGCGCACGCTAAAAGCTACCGCATAAGCCAAAAGGGTAAAAGAAAGTGGGGCGATTAGGATATTGAACAGCTTCAGACGATTGCCCAAAGCCTCCACTTCCCGGTTGAACTGATAGGTAAGCTGCCTAAGCTGCGCGCGCAGGCGCAGGCGTTCCTGCAAGACGGCCGGGTCTTTGGTATCTTGCAGCTTGCGCTCGGTGGCCGAAAGCTGCCTATACAACTCCTCCAACTTGCTTTGGAAGCTTTGCTCGGCCTGGCGGCGCAGCGCTTCCACCCGAGCTAACGGACGCAGATACTGACCGCGGCTGCGTAGGCCGATAAGATCGGGATGGCCGGTGAGATGATCGATGGCGCTCAGTAAAAACGCGCCGTTGTCGCTGATGGGGACGACCGCGCGTTCTCCGTCCGAGCCGGTTTCGATCTTGGCCCACAGGCGGTTGGCGAGAAGGTCGCTGTCGCCGACTACGATCAACCTGGCTGAGGTTTGGGCTTGGCGAAGGTGGGGGAAGGTAGGCTCGACCCCAGGCGGTGGGCCGTCGGGAAAGGCCGACGGCAGCTTGCCTTCGATTTCGGCGGCCAGCGTAAAACGTCGGCCCTGGGGTTTGAACGCCTCGTACAGAATGGCCGGATCGAACAGGTAATCCAAGGCTGCAGTTGGCATTTCCATGGCCTGTTCTGAGGAGAATACGAGCGGCAAAAAAGAAATTTCCTTGCTCAAAGCGCGGATCGCTGCAGCCGAAGAAAATACTAACCGATCTAAGCTTGCCAGGGTCGCGTGTTCGCTTAAAGCCGCTCGGTTCAGGCTCAAAAGCCCAAGGTGGTGGGACGGCGGTCGCCCCTGGGCGACGGTAACGGGGGTAGCGTAAGCGGCATCGGCTACAAATCGGTCTGGGCTTTGTTCAAACCCCCAGGCACGGAACAGGTGGTTTAAGTCCGATTGTTTACTGCGATCGGGAGCGACAAAGCGCGGCGGACCGTCCAGTTCCGCGTAAGGGTCGACGAAGATCAAGGCTGGTTTGCCGTGCAGCACGAACTGGTCTACGGCGTACAGGCTCGCCTCAGAAAGCGCTTTGGGATGGATCAATAGCAAAAGGTCTGCATTGTCTGGGATGGCACGAAAGTTCTTGTCTAGCCAAGCGACGGTATAGAAGCTGGCGATCTGTTCGATCGCTGCCCAAGGCTCCTGGGGTGCCTGATTCCAGGGATTAATCCCGCCGTGCGGCAAAAGGTCCGGTTCGACATATAGAGCGATGTGCGGTGGACGGTCGCGGCTCAACTGAGCAATGAGCGCGCTCAAGTCGTATTCCAGATAGCGCTCGCGCGCTTGGTTGAAGAACGGAACGATGGCTTTCTTGCCCGAGCGGGTTACAGCCGCTAAACCAAAGTAAACTTCCGGGGTGCCAGGGGCGAGGCGGATGCCTTTGAGTCCGCGTTCTGCGGCTCGATCTTCGGCTTCGGAGAAAGGTTCCACCGCGATGCGGACCAAGTGCACCTTCGAGGAAGCGCGTTCGTATTCTTTAAGGAGGTCTAAGACCCTTCGCGCATAGGCGCGGACAGCAGGCAGATCGCGGCTTGGGCGCTCGGAGAAGTAAAACTCAAAAGTGATCGGCTCGTTAAGGGCGCCGAGCAGGTGGCGGGTGCCAGGAGATAAGGTATAGAGCTTGCCCTCGGTCAGATCGAGGCGAACGCTCGGCAGCCAGGCGCTCGCCAAGGAACCCGCCAAGCTGAGCAGAGCGGCTACAAGCAGCCACGAGTGTTGCTTAAGTTGCGTGCGGCCGATGAGATAGGCGCACGCCAGCAGCCAAGCTGCGATCGTCAGGGTAAAAAACGCCAAGTCGCGCAGCTCTACTGTTCCCTTGGCCAGGGCATGGAAATGAACGGGGAAGCTCAAAGCGGCCACTTGGTCGATGAGCGTTGCCGGCGCCCAGGGAAGAAATATCTCTAAAATCGCGGGCGTGCCAGCGGCGGTCAAACCGAACCCAACAGCGGCGGTAGCGATGAAGGCGATGGTCTGGCTGGAAGTAGTCGCCGAGATAGCCTCGCCTAGGGCAAGGTAACTGCCGGCCATCAACCAACTGCCGAGGTAGGCCGCTAGGATGACGCCATTGTCTGGATCGCCTAACCAGTTGACCGTCACCCACAAAGGAAAAGTGAATGCCAGCGCCAGACCGACAAACAGCCAGGCCGCCAGGAATTTGCCTAAGATCGCTTGGCCTAAGCTTACCGGCAAAGTGAGCAAAAGCTCCTGGGTTCCCAGGCGGCGCTCCTCTGCCCAAAGGCGCATGGCCACAGCCGGGATCAGGAACAGATACAGCCAAGGGTGGTAGTCGAAGAACGGGGCAAGGTCTGCCTGGCCGCGCTCGTAAAACCCGCCGACGAAGAAGGTAAAAATCCCGGCTAGGACTTGGAACACGAACAAGAACAAATACGCCAAGGGGGTGGCGAAGTAGGCAGCTAATTCGCGTCGGCAGAGAATCCAGACGATTCGCATCAGGCGGCGCCTTGCAAGCGGAAAAACAAAGGTTTCAGTCCTCCCGCCGAATCGATTTCGGCCAGGCTGGCTTCTTTAAGGATGCGGCCTTGAGAAAGGATCACCACGCGGTCGCAGATCGCCTCGACCTCTTCCAAAAGGTGAGTGGACAGCAAAATCGCACAGGACTTAGCCTGCGCTTTGAGTAGGTTGAGGACCTGGACGCGTTGGATCGGGTCTAGTCCATCGGTCGGCTCGTCCAGGATCAGAGCGGGAGGGCGATGGAGGATCGCCTGCGCCAAGCCAACGCGCCGCCTAAAGCCTTTCGACAGGCGTTCGATGGGAAGGTGAAGCACGCTTCCAAGTCCTAGCTGATCTACCGTCTGGCGGATCGCCAGGCGTTTTTCTTCCCCCCGCAGGCCGCGGATTTGGGCGATGAAGTCCAGAAACTCGCGCGGCGTCATCTCGCCATACAAGGGGGCGCCTTCTGGAAGATACCCAAACTGGCGTTTGGCTTCAAGCGGCTTGAGCCAAACGTCGCAGCCAAAGATGCTCACCTGCCCGCCGTCCGGGCGCAGAAAGCCAGTGAGCGTGCGCAAGGTGGTGGTTTTGCCGGCGCCGTTGGGTCCCAAAAATCCCAAAATCTCACCTTGGCGCACACAGAACGAAATTCCCGCTACGACTTGCACAGCGCCAAAGCGCTTGACCAAGCCTTCGACTTGGATCATCGGTTGTGCGTCGCCTTGAGTAAGCTCAGGATTTCTCTTTGGGGAATTTCTTGGCTTTCGGCATCGCGGCGGTGGCGGTATTCGACTTTACCAGCATCGAGCAGACGCTCGCTGAGGACCACGCGGTGGGGGATGCCGATCAGTTCCATGTCGGCGAAGCTTACCCCTGGGCGCACGGGGCGGTCGTCGAACAGCACCTCGAAGCCGGCCTGCTCGAGTTCCCGATAGAAGGTTTCGGCAGCCTCCCTAAGGCGCGCCGATTGGTGCATGTTGATCGGCACCAGAGCGACTTGGAAGGGGGCGATCGCCTCTGGCCAGACGATCCCCTTTGGGTCGTGGTTTTGTTCGATGGCAGCGGCAACCACGCGGGTGATACCTATGCCATAGCAGCCCATGATCAAAAACTCCTCGCGTCCGTTTTCGTCGAGGATGGTGGCGCCCAGAGCTTCAGAATATTTGGTGCCGAGCTGGAAGATATGCCCTACCTCGATGCCGCGGCGGATCTTAAGAGTGCCTTGGCCGTCGGGGCTTTTATCGCCCTCGACCACGTAGCGTAGATCGGCTACCTCCGGCAGGGGTAGGTCGCGTTCCCAGTTGACCCCCTGGTAGTGTTTGCCGTCCTGGTTGGCGCCGCAGACAAAATCGGCCATGACCGCTGCGCTGCGGTCACAAAGCACTGGGATGTCCAACCCTAAAGGCCCTAAAGACCCAGGTCCACAGCCGATAGCCGCGCGGATCTCGGCCTCTGAGGCAAATTCCAGCGGGGCTTTGAGCCTTGGGTGTTTAGCGGCTTTGATCGGGTTGAGCTGGTGGTCGCCGCGCAGGATCAATGCCACCAGTTCCCCTTCCTGGCCTTTGACGATCAGAGTCTTGAGGACGCGCGCTGGCTCCACCTTCAGGAAGCGGCTGACCTCCTCGACCGTGTGCTGGCCAGGGGTGTCTACTAACGACAGGGGAGCAGAGGGGGGTGAGCGTTTTTCTTCTGGCGGCAAAGCCTCAGCCAGTTCCACGTTGGCGGCGTAATCGCTTGCCGTGGAGAAGGCGATGGCGTCTTCTCCGGTGTCGGCCAGGACGTGAAATTCGTGGGAAAGATGGCCGCCGATGGCGCCGGTGTCGGCGAGCACTGCGCGAAACTCGAGCCCCATGCGGCTAAAAATGCGGCTGTAGGCGGCGTGCATGGCCGCATAGGTTTCTTGCAGCGAATCCAAATCGCGGTGGAAGGAGTAGGCGTCCTTCATGATAAACTCGCGCGCACGCATCACGCCAAAACGCGGGCGAATTTCGTCGCGGAATTTGGTCTGAATTTGGTAAAAATTGACGGGAACCTGTTTGTAGCTCTTGATCTCCGAGCGCACCAGGTCGGTGATGATTTCCTCGTGGGTAGGGCCAAGGCAGAATTCGCGTTCGTGGCGGTCTTTGAGACGGATGAGTTCAGGGCCGTATTGTTCCCAGCGCCCGGATTCGCGCCACAATTCCGCTGGCTGCAGCGCAGGCATTAGGATCTCCAAGGCGCCGGCGCGGTCCATTTCTTCGCGCACGATGCGCTCGACCTTGCGCAGCACCCTAAGCCCCAGCGGCAGCCAGGTATACAAGCCGGAGGCTAATTTGCGGATGAGGCCGGCGCGCAGCATCAACTGGTGGCTGACAATTTCAGCCTCAGCAGGAGTTTCCTTAAGCGTATGGAGGGGGAATTGACTGGTGCGCATCTGGGTTCTTGTTCTTGAGTGAAGCTAAAATTCCGTATGGAATTGATTTGGTTGATGGGCCGTGCTGGATTCGAACCAGCGACCACCGCATTAAAAGTGCGATGCTCTACCGACTGAGCTAACGGCCCACAGAAGAAGCTCGTTATGATAAAGAAAAAGGCTAAAAAAGCAAGTCACTGTATGCGTCTAGTACCTTTGGCACTCGAGTTGATGCTGGAGGAGGAAGTGTATCGGGGATTTGGCCTTCGCGTGGTGAGGGCGCTTAAGTGTGGTAGAAGACGAACCAGCCTGCCTGAGACAGTCAGGCCTTACTGGGCAGGGCTGCGGCAAAGCCAGACGGCTGCTCGGATCGATGCGCGTCAGCAGGAATCGTCACAGGCCGCGCGGCAGCAAGCAGGATGCCGTGCTGCTTACACCAATGGGCAAGCAAGACATGAAGTTTGTCCTTGCCGAGGTCGGGGTAAAGCTCACACAGCCTGCGAATCTCGGCCACGACCCGGGGGGAGGTTTAACGGCTGGCGCTTGGGCGCGCAGGACTGGGCGGCCAGGGATGCCGGGTTACCGCTACCCGGTAACCCCCGGATGCGGTATCCGATGTGCTGGACTTGCATGACACTCCTGCGAGGAATGCCAAAGGTTCTTGAATTTATACAGCCGTTCCTTGAATTCTCCCCGGCCCCAAGGCTTTAAGATTCCTACGGCGCGCGATGCGGCATTCCCTGAAAAGGCTTTAGCCGCGGGGAGGTTCAGTTTGCCACGGGAAATAGCCATCCAACGGCGGTTTGCAGGTCCATTGATCGATAAGACAGGAGACGCGGCGAAAAGCTCATCCCTCTACCGGGGAGCGGCGTCTTCCTCAAGCGTTTTCACCAAAAGACCGGACGCCTTCAACACGTCCAGTTCCGCTTCCATTTCCGCTTGTATGAGTTCGACGCTGGTCAACTGGGCCTCTGTGCGGGAACGGCTAGCATCCAGCAGTTCCAGCAAGGTTCCCCGGCCCAGCCGATAGGCGCTTTCCGCCATCTGTCTCAGGTCGGGCAATTTTGCCAGCACATCCCGTTCGAATTTGGTGCGGGACTCGCGGCGGCGGGTCAGGAGCTCAAGCGCGCGATCCAGTTCAGCCCGCGTTTTCAATGCGAGAAGTTCCCGCCTGGCCAGGATCGTCTGTTTTTCGGCCGCTGCACGCGCCATGCCGCCCTGACCGCGGTCGAAAATAGGCAAATCGACGGAGAGGCCGACGAACGCAGCCATGCCGTAAGGCCTGCCGGTATAGGTGGTGCCCACCTGAAACGACGGGATCGGCCAACGTTCCCGACGGGCCTGTTCCAGTCCGGCGTCGGCAGCGACCAATTCGCGCCGCGCTGCTTCCAGTTCCGGGTTGTTTTCCTCGGCGGAAGCCCACAAGCGCTTCGGATCGACTGGAATGCCCAGTGGAGCAAAGTTTCCGACGGCCTCCGGCCGCCATCCGGGCAGCCCCAACAAAGTGCCCAGCTTGCCTGCGGTTCCGGTCAGCTCGCTGCGGGCATTTTCTAATTGCGTTTCCACGCTCTTGGCTTCGACGCCGATGCGCAGCACGTCGTAGGAACTGGCAAGACCCGCTATTTTCCGGCTGGTCACGATGGAACGCAGGTATTCCATATCCTGGGCTGCTTGCTCCAGTATCGTCACACGCGCGCGGCCCGCCAGCAGCTTGACGAACAACCCCCAGACCTCGCGTGTCAGTTTGGCGAATTCGGCCTCGATCTCGGCCTCGGTAGCCTCCACCCGTTTTTCGGCTGCCGCGACCCGGGCGCCGCGCTGGCCTGCGATGAGCACTGGCACCTCCAGGGTGACTTCTTCCTGGACGTTGCCCTCGTACATCGTGTTCCGCGGGCTGGCCAACTGATAATGTCCGTAGGTGAACCGGGGGTTGGGCAGTACACCCGCACCGACGACATCCGCCTTGGCCCTTTCAATCCGGGTACGCATGGCGGCAAAGCGCGGGCTTTTTTCACGGACGATGCGCAACAATTTGTCGATGGTCACCGTACGGGGCAGAGATTGGATATCTTCGGCCTTGGCCGGAACCCCAAAGGCCAGTATGAGAATTAAACAGAGTCCCAAGCGGGAGCTCAGAAACCTGCGGGCAGGATGGAAAAAGCTCATGAGTCGTCCAATAACTCGTCGGCCTCCTCGGGGGACAGGAGGCGTTTCGGCGTGATATAGGAATAGATTATCGGCAGCACGAACATAACCACGAAAAAGGTGGTGAACATACCGCCAACGATAACCACCGCGAACGGCCGCTGGGTTTCGCTGCCGATACCGGTGGAAACCGCCATGGGCAAAAGGCCCAAAAGCGCCAGGGTGGACGCCATCAGAACGGGTCGCAGGCGATCGGTCGCGCCGCTCAGAATCGCGTCCTCAAGCGGCATTCCTGCGCGCCTACGCTCTTCCGTGGCATTCAGGACCAGGAGGCCCAGGAGCGAGACCTGCCCCAGCAGAGCAATGAAGCCAATAGCCGCACTGACGGACAGCGCAATGCCGGAAAACAGCAGGACGAATACTCCTCCGGTCAGGGCGAAGGGCATAGACAGCAGGATAGCGGTGGCGCTACGGGCGGACTGGAGGGCACTGTAAAGCAGCCCCAGAACGATCAACAGCGCCACCGGCACGATGACCTCGAGCCGCGCCATGGCCCGCTGCTGGTCCTCGAATTCGCCGCCCCAGACCAGAAAGTGCCCTTCGGGAATCTGGACTTTGCCCTCAATGGCGGTCATGGCATCATGGACCACGTCTCCGAGGTCACGATCCTCGACGTTGAACTTGAGAGCCAGGAACCGCCGGTTGGCCTCATGCTCTATGGAGGTTAGGCCACGCTCGATTTTCAGGGCGGCAACTTCCCTCAGCGGCACGCGGGCCCCTGTAGGCGTCGGAATCATGAGATTGCCGATCTGCTCCATTTCGCCGCGCTCGGTCTCCGGCAGAATCACCCGCACCGGCACTGGCCGATCGCCCTGCCACAATTCGGTCACGACCTTGCCGGCCATGGCGGTTTCGAAGGTGTCCAGGGCCGTATCGACAGTAATCCCCTGGCGTGCCAGCGCCGATCGGTCGAGCTCGATCTGGAGCTGCGGCACTCGCGATTCGCGGTACAAATCAAGGTCGACTACGCCGGGAACGGTCTTCAGGATCGACTTCGCTTCTTCCAGCGTGGCCCGCATTTTCTCGAGATCCGTGCCGTAAATCTTCAGGACCACTTTGCCCCGCACGCCGCTGACGGCCTCTTCCACATTGTCCCTGATCGGCTGCGAAAAATTGAAACGAACGCCGGGGATGGCCGCCAGGGATTCCCGCATGGCCTTGACCAGGTGCTCTTTTTTCAATCCCGGGCGCCATTCGCTACGGGGTTTCAAATGCACGAAGGTCTCGCTCATGTTGACGCCTTCGTTGTCGGTACCGTCTTCCGAGCGCCCCTGCTGGCTCAGAATGCCTTTGACCTCGGGGAATCGCAGCAAGCGCTGGCGCATGTCGAGAAGAATGTCCTGCCCCTTGGCCAGGGCTATGCTCGCCGGCATCTCCACAAATATGTGCACGTCGCCCTCGTCCAGTTCCGGCAGGAACTCGGTGCCGAGCCGGGCAGCCGCGAGCCCCCCGGTGGCCAGCAGTAGCATGGCCGCCGCTCCGGTGGCGAGACGCCGGCTCAGGGTCAGTTCCAGCAACCGCCGGTATATCCCCCGTAGGCGGACCAGGAAACGGGGCTCCTCAATCATCGCCTGCTTCGGGTGAAGCAACATGGCGCACAGGGCGGGGACCAGGGTCAGTGCGAACACCAGCCCTCCGATCAGGGCAAAGCTGTAAGTCAGCGCTAGAGGTCGAAAAATGCGTCCTTCCACCCGCTCGAGAGTAAATACCGGGATCAGCGCGGCGATGATAATGAGCATAGCGTAGAAGGTAGGCTTGGCCACACCGAAAGCTGCTTCCCCGATCAGCTTCAGCATCTCCCGGCTGGATTTTGGACGGTAATGGGTGGTTTGGTGGATGACGTTTTCCACCAGCACTACGGCACCGTCCAAGATGATTCCGAAATCGATCGCCCCCATGGAAATCAGGTTGGCCGGAAGACCCAACCAATACAATCCGATGAACGCCACCAGTAGCGACAGCGGAATGACCACGGCCACGATCAAGGAGCCCCGAATGCTGCGCAGGAATAGCCAGACCACTCCCACCACCAGCAGAAAGCCGTGCAAGAGGTTGTGGAATACCGTATCCAAGGTGTTGTGGACCAATTCGGTGCGGTCCAGAAACGGCTCGATCTTCATCCCCGCCGGAAGGATGCGGCTGTTCAGTTCTTCCACCTTTTTGTGGACCCCCTCCAACACCCGCGACGGATTCTGCCCTCGCCGCAAGAGCACGATGCCTTGCACCGCTTCCTTCCGATCGTCCAGTCCCACCGTACCTTGGCGCGGTGTATAAGCCTGCACCAGGCGGGCCACGTCGCCTACGGTCACTGGCGTGCCGCCCTCGCTTTTCAGCACGATTTTCTTAATCTCCTCGGTGGAACTTAGATAACCGACCCCGCGCACCACCATCTGCTGGTCGCCATGCCGCAGGAATCCCGCGCCCACGTTGCGGTTCGAGCTCTTGATTGCCTGGTTGACCTCGTCCAGGGTGAGGCCGAAGGATTCCAGCCGAATCGGATCGACCTCCACGTGGATTTCCTTGCGGTAGCCGCCGAACGTGAGCACGTCGGCGACACCCGGCACCTGCCGCAGCGCGCGGGAGATGTTCCACTCCATTTCCGAGCGCAGTTCGTAGAGGGAATGACGGTCGCTGACTACCATGAACTTGTAGATTTCGCCAAGCGGCGTGTAGTCCGGCGCCAATACCGGCGTGACGCCTTCGGGAAGGTCCGCCTCTCTCATGCGTTCAGAAACCAGGGTACGGGAATGAAAGCTGTCGGTGCCGTCCTGAAAAGTGATGGTAATGAGAGACAGGCCGAATAGGCTCTGGCTGCGCATCTGCAGCATGTTGGGCGTACCGTTCAACACCCTCTCCAGCGGCACTGTAACCTGCCGCTCCACTTCCTCGGGAGCGTAGCCGGGCATGAGGGTGATGACCGTCACCTGCGTGTTGGTGACGTCCGGGTAAGCCTCGATCGGCGTTTCCCGATAAGCATGCAGGCCGAACAGGGCGATAACCACCGTAACCGCGACCACCGCAAGACGCCGGTGCACGCAGTGCTCGATCAGTGTTTTCAGCATGTTTCCGCCCTTTTACAGCAGCCTTGTGGCTTCGGCATCGATCAGGAGGGCCCCTGCAACCACCACCCGCTCGCCGCTCGATAAACCTTCGAGCACCGGCGTCAGCCCTTCTCTCGCTTGGCCGACCAGCACATTCCGGGGCTCGAACACACCTTCGGCGATTTCCACGTAGACGATGGTCTGCCCGCCGTCGCGGATCAGCACGGCCTCGGTCGGGAGTACGATGCTGGAGGGGCTGGCCGCCTGGATCGACACTCGGGCGTACATGCCGGGCCGAAGCGGCACCCCAGGATCGTCGGGTTCGATGTAAACAGAGGCGCGCCGCATATCCGCCTGAATCGCGGCGCTCTCGGCAACCACGTGGCCGTTAATGGACCGCGACAGCGACGGAAGCTCAATGGTTACCTTAGCGCCCTTTTCCACCAGGAGCAGATCGCGCTCGAATACATCGGCGATAATCCACAGCGAGGAGGGCTCGCCTAGATCGAATAGAGCCGCATCAGCCGCCACGGCGGCGCCTGCGGTGACGTAGGCGCGCAGCACGGTGCCGTCCATAGGCGCGCGCACTATGACCTCCTCCGCTGTGCCATCACCCAAGAGCCTCAGCGCGTCGCGGCTGCGCTCGAAATCGGCTTGGGCCTCGCGCAGCTGTGCCTTCGCCTCCATCAGCTCAACTTCTAGCCCCACGCCGGTCCGCTGCATTTGCTCCTGCCGCCGATAGCGATCTTCCGCCCGCGCGAGTTCCACTTTGGCTCGAGCGAAATCCGAGCGCATCTGCGCCGCTTCCACGCTCGCAAGGGTTACCAGCGGCTCACCGGCCTTGACCTGATCGCCGATCTGGACGTGAATCTTGCTGACCCTTCCCGCAACGACCGTTCCAACCGTCGAAATGGCCTTCGCCCGAAAATCCACCCGCGCCGGTGCCGTGACAGTGCCCGCGAAGGGTTCCGGAGTGATCGTCCTGACCTTGACATAGGGCAGGGACTCCGGGCGCAACCGAACGATTGGCCGGACCCCGGGACGATCTAGGTTATTCCCGCTTTTGGCCGGGTCGATTTTTGCAACAGCCGGATGCTTCCCAGCCGCATCGCCGGACGAACCTGTTTCCCGATATTCGCAAGACGAAAACAGGGTCAATCCCATTAAGAGTGCACACAAGACGCGCATAAGTTTCTATACAAAAGATTTAGTGGCTGATGGATGACGTGGTAACCGCGGCGAGGGTATGCTGGGTTGCGATGCCGGTCGTGCCGTTGAGGTTTTTCGGTTCGATGGACGGTGAGGTTGTCGTCGGCAGCCGCCATGAGGTCGTGGAGGGTCTCGAGGATATCCTGACCGATGAACTGCGCGCGGCTCGCGTCGATGATGGCATGACCGTTTTCTTTCACACGGTTCAGATAGTTGCGCAGCAGCGCCTCGACATCCTCCCCGGCCTGAAGGCCGGAGATTCCTACGGTGCTTGAGAAGCGGCATCGAGCCGCCTTCAAGGTGCTTCGGCGGGTTCCTGCTTTAGGTCGCCAGTGCGGTTCGATCCACAGGCCATCCGCGCTGTGGTGTATCGAACACCACTTAGCAGAAGCGTCTATCGTGTCCTGCCCTTCGTCTTGCAACATCTGCATCCTGCGAGAAAGGAGGTTGATCGCACTCACTAAATATGAGCGTTCTCTCTCTTCACCACATTCCACACACGCGAACCTGGCTTGCGTCTTTCGGTTGTCCGCCGACATATGACCACAGCGCGGGCAGGTGCGGCTCGTGTTCTGCGGCGGCACCACCACAAGCCAGCCGCCACGCCAATTTATACTCCAGCTGACGACGGAACTCAAACCAGTTTTGATTGAGGATGGATTGGTTCAAGCCGGACTTGGCCTGAACATTCTTGCCTGGATGCTTAAGCGCGCCTGCCGCCGGCTTAGACATGTTCCATAACTGCAAGTTCTCGACATACACAAGAGCGTGGTTTTGGCTGACTGCAGTCGGGACCTTGTGCAGGAAGTCGCGGCGGGCGTTGCCGATGTGGGCGTGAATGCGCGCGAGCCGGGCTTTCGCTCCCGCTGTTATACTTTGAAATGACACCAATTGGACAATCCAATGCGCACCGTTGGATTGGGAGTTTGGTCGCCCAGCGACTTGAACGCAAGTATGTTACTTTTTCCCGAAAAACGGGGTTCCTTTCAAGCGCAATTCTCCCCGTGGCTGAAGTTGCAGGTTTCCTTGCGGAGGTTCTATGAAAGAGGCGTCAGAAGGCGATGGCCTTGAAGCAGTGATCGAGTCTCTGCGGCGAGAACCCAGGCCGTTCCTCCTTGAGTGTGGGGTCCAACATTACGCCTGGGGCGATTGCGATTTTATCCCGAAGCTTTTGGGTTCGGCCAATCCCGATCGCAAGCCGTTTGCCGAACTGTGGATCGGCGCCCATCCCGATTTGATGGCCCAGGCGGTCATCGCCTCAGCTAAGGTCGCGCTCGACCGACTGCTGGCCGCTATCCCCGAAACCTTGTTGGGGCCTAAGGCGGCGCGCAAGTATCGGGGAAAACTCCCGTTTCTGATGAAGATCCTGGCGGCGGCTCAGCCTTTGTCGATCCAGGTCCACCCCGACAAACAGCAGGCAGAAGCCGGCTTTGCGCGCGAAAACCGACTCGGCATCCCGTTAAGTTCGCCCCAGCGCAGCTACCGCGACGCCAACCACAAGCCAGAGCTTCTATGCGCTTTGACGGATTTCTACGCGCTCAAAGGGTTTCGGCCGGAGGCCGAGATTGCAGACCAGTTGGCCTCGATCCCGGAGTGGCGCGATCTGCTTGGGCTGTTCCGCAGGCAGGGGTTGACAGGCTTGTATCACCATTTAATGACGCTTCCCCAGAGCGAAGTGGACCGGCGGCTGGTCCCCTTGCTTGCGCGCCTGAGACAACAGGGGCCGTTTCCCAAAAACTGGCGGGAATCCTGGCTGCTTAAGGCCGATGCGCTTTATTCCCCCGATGGCCACTGCGATCGAGGGTTATTCTCCATTTACTTGCTCAATTTTCTTCACCTTCGTCCTGGGGAAGCCATCGTCCAAGGCGCAGGCGAGCTTCATTCTTACTTGGAAGGGGTAGGGGTGGAGGTGATGGCCAACTCCAATAACGTGCTGCGGGGCGGACTGACGCCCAAGCACGTAGATATCGAAGCCCTGTTGGAGATCGTCAAGTTCGAAGGACGGCCGGCGCAAGTGCTGCTTCCTGAGCAGCCAGGGCCAGAAGCAGTTTACCGGGCGCCGGTGGAGGAGTTCTCCCTAAGCCGGGTAGAACTGCAGCGCGCCGGGACCCACTCTAGCACAGGCCCATTGCGCTTAGGGATAGTGCTGAGCGGCAAGGCGCAATTGCTATGGAAGACAGGAAGGCTGCCGCTGTCTCAAGGGCAATGCTATCTGATTCCCTACGGATGTCCGTGCTCTATCGAGGCTGAAACAGGCGCTATACTGTATCAGACTAGCTGCCGAGAGTAGGGCGTGCCTGCTTTGGAGAAAAGCTGCTTTGCCTTGAGCTTGCTTTGGCCGCGTACTAAGATAGGGATGCAATGGGCTTTTGCCGCAAAAGCCGAGCTCATCCTGTGACCAACCCTAGCCCGCACCGCAGTACGAGAGGCTGATCAAGCTAACTAGAAACTAAAAACCGAGGAGGAGAATATGGCCAAACAAAATATCCTGGCTTTCATCATGGCCGGAGGCGAAGGCAGCCGCCTGTATCCGCTCACCGCCGAACGCTCCAAACCTTCGGTCCCTTTCGGCGCGCGCTATCGAATCGTCGATTTTGTCTTATCCAATCTGGTCAATTCCGGGATCCACGCGATTTATCTTTTGGTCCAGTACAAATCCCAGTCGCTGATCGAGCACGTGCGCATGGCCTGGGTGCTGCCTCCCACTCTGCCCGGCCACTTCATCACCGTCGTTCCGCCGCAGATGCGCCAAGGCCAGCAGTGGTTCCAGGGAACGGCCGATGCGGTCTATCAGAACCTGAACCTGATCCGCCAGCATTCGCCGGACCTGGTGCTGGTATTCGGCGCCGATCACATCTACCGCATGGACGTGCGCCAGATGGTCGAATTTCATTTGGATTGTGGCGCCGACTGCACCGTGGCCGCCCTGCCGGTGCCGCTGCAAGAAGCCTCTGCCTTCGGCATCATCGATGCCAACGCCAACGGGCGCATCTTGCGCTTTTTGGAAAAGCCGAAGAACCCCCCTCCCATGGCTTCGGACCCCACTCGCGCCTATGCTTCCATGGGCAATTATCTGTTTTCGGCTGCGGTTTTAGAGCAAGCCCTGATCGAAGCCCATGCCCGGGGTGAGCACGACTTCGGCCAGCACGTCCTGCCCAGGCTGGTAGCAAGCGGCAGGGTTTATTCTTACGACTTTAGCCAGAACCAAGTGCCAGGCGTGCGCGACTATGAGGAACCTAACTACTGGCGAGATGTGGGGACCTTAGACGCTTATTACGCGGCCCACATGGACCTGTTGGGACTGACGCCGCGCTTTGACGCCTTCAACGCCCAGTGGCCGATCATCTCCACCAATTATCAAGGCCCAGCCTCCAAGTTCCAAAACGCCCACCTCGACAACAGCATCGTCCGCGCCGGCTGCCTGATCCACGGCGCGGTGGTGAAAAATTCCATTTTGCGCCGCGAGGTGGTCTTGGAGCCCGGGGTAGAGTTGGACGGCTGCATCATCATGGACAACGTGCTCATCCGGCGCGGCGCCAAGCTCAAGAAAGCGATCGTGGACCGCTATAACGTCATCGAGGCCGGAAGTCAAATCGGCTACGATTTAGAGGCCGACCGCAGCCGCTACCACGTGACCGCTTCTGGAATCGTGGTCATCCCGGAAGCGCAGGCTTACGTGCCAGCGCGCACTTCCTTCGCCGAGGACTTATGACGCTTTTTTCGGACATCTGGCCAGGTCGCCCCTATCCACTGGGGGCCACCTGGGATGGAGAAGGGGTAAACTTTGCTCTGTTTTCCGAGCACGCCGAAAGGGTGGCATTGTGCCTGTTCGATACCGAAGGTCGGGAAGTTCAGCGCATCTTTCTGGATGAATACACCGATCACGTCTGGCATTGTTATCTACCGCAGGCCAAACCGGGCCTGCTTTACGGCTACCGCGTCTTTGGCCCTTACAAACCCGAAGCCGGCCACCGCTTCAATCCCAACAAGCTGCTGCTTGACCCCTATGCCAAAGCGATCGTCGGCGAGCTTAACTGTTCGGACGTCCATTTCGGCTACCGCATCGGCCACTGCCGCGAAGATTTGTCTTTTGACTGGCGCGATTCTGCCTCCGCCATGCCCAAATGCCAGGTGATCGACCCGAGCTTTGCCTGGGGAGAAGACCGGCACCCTCACATTCCCTGGCACGAGTCGATCCTTTACGAACTACACGTCAAGGGGATGACCCAGCTTCACCCGAAAGTTCCGCCCAAGCTACGCGGTACCTATGCGGGGTTGGCCAGCGAGCCGGTGATCGAGCATTTAAAGTACCTGGGGGTGACGGCGGTGGAATTGATGCCGGTCCACACCTGCGTGACAGAATCCCATCTGCGGGAGAGAGGGTTAACCAACTACTGGGGCTACAACTCGATCGGTTATTTCGCGCCGGATTCCCGCTACGGTAGCGTAGCCGACTTCAAGGCCATGGTCAAAACCTTCCACGCCCACGGCATCGAAGTCATCCTGGACGTGGTCTACAACCATACCGCCGAAGGCAATCACCTAGGTCCCACCCTGTGCTTCCGCGGCATCGACAACGCCGCCTATTACCGCCTGCAGCCCGACAATCCTCGCTACTACGTCGACTATACCGGCTGCGGCAACACCTTGAACATGATGCACCCCAGGGTGCTGCAATTGATCATGGATTCTTTGCGCTACTGGATACTGGAGATGCGCGTCGACGGCTTCCGCTTCGATCTGGCCTCGGCGCTGGCGCGCGAGCTGCACGAGGTGGACCGGCTTTCGGCGTTCTTCGACATCATCCACCAAGACCCGGTGATCTCCCAGGTAAAACTCATCGCCGAGCCTTGGGACCTGGGCGAGGGCGGGTATCAGGTGGGCAACTTTCCGGTCGGCTGGACCGAGTTGAACGGCAAGTACCGGGATGCGGTGCGCGCCTTCTGGAAAGGAGAAGGCGGCCTGATCGGCGAGTTGGCCTATCGCCTCACCGGTTCCTCGGATCTGTACGAGGCCAGCGGCCGCAGGCCGTACGCCTCGATCAACTTCATCACCTGTCACGACGGTTTTACCCTCGAGGACCTGGTCAGTTACAACCAAAAACACAACGAGGCCAACGGCGAGGACAACCGCGACGGCAGCGATAACAACCTGTCCTGGAACTGCGGCGCAGAAGGCCCCACCGACGACCCAGGGATCTGTGCCCTGCGCGCCCGCCAAAAGCGCAATTTTCTAGCCACCCTGCTTTTGTCCCAGGGAGTGCCGATGCTGTGCCACGGCGACGAACTCTCCCACACTCAGCGCGGCAACAACAACGCCTATTGTCAGGATAACGAAATCTCGTGGCTGAACTGGGAATTGGACGACAAAAAGACGGCCTTCCTGGAGTTTGTGGTGCGCTTAGTCCGCCTGCGCCGGCAGCACCCGCTGTTTCGCCGGCGCAAGTTCTTTCAGGGCCACCCGATCCACGGCAAGAGCGTAAAAGATATCGTCTGGCTCAACCCGGACGGGCGCGAGATGAGCGACGAGGAGTGGAACCAGCACGCCGCCCGTTGTCTTGGAGTTTATCTATCCGGGGCCGAGCTGAACGAAGTCGACGAACGCGGCAATCCAGTAGTCGACGACGACTTCGTGCTGATGATCAATGCTCACGAGGAATCCCTTCCTTTCTTGCTGCCAGCCTATAGTCGCGAAGATGACTGGCTGTGCCTGCTGGATACCAATTGTCAGGACGGCATGGGCCATGATCGCCGCTATAGCGTAGGCGACGAATATCCCTTAGCGGGCCGGTCGCTGGTTTTGCTCACCCGGCCCAAACGATGATGAGAAGACAATATGCTCCACCCTTCGAGGCGGAACCTTATGCCCAAAGGCAGGGTGCGCTTTCGCTTGTGAGCGCTGGGGGCAAACCAGATGCCTTGGTCTTACAGGGTCTTCGGGTGGCACCTGCACAAGCTCAGAAACCTTGCGTGCTCCATGCTCATGTATAAGGCTAGAAAGGTACTGGACGCATACAAGACCTTGTGATCCACTTTTAGTTAGGATAAAATTTTTAATTTATCTTCATATCATTCCTTGCTTTACCCCTGTAGGTGGAAAGCTGCTTTAAACCGTAAGGAGCAACCCATGCGTCACTACGAAATCGTGTTTTTGGTGCATCCGGACCAAAGCCCACAGGTCCCGGCCATGCTCGAGCGCTACCGGGCAATGATCGAAAACAACGGCGGTAAGATTCACCGCTTAGAGGATTGGGGCCGGCGGCCACTGGCCTATTCGATCCAGAAGCTGCACAAGGCGCATTATATTTTGATGAACATCGAGTGCGACCAAAAGACCATCCAGGAGATTCAGAGCCATTTCCGCTTCAACGACGCTATCCTGCGCGATTTGATCATCAAGCGCGACGAAGCGATCACTGAGCCTTCGCCGATGGCCAAGGGATCTGAAGCGGAGCACAAGCCGGAGCAACGTGGTAGCGAGTCCGAGGATGAAACCGAAGACTTGCCCGAGCCGCTCGCTGACGAAGACATTATCGAATCTTGAAAAAGGCAGGTAAACCATGTCACGTCAAATCAAAAGGCGAAAATACTGTCGTTTTACCGAGGAAGGGGTGAAAGAGATCGATTACAAAGACTTAGAGACCCTGAAGGACTTCATTACCGAGACCGGCAAGATCATACCCAGCCGGATTACCGGCACCAGCGCTAAGTATCAGCGGCAACTGGCACGGGCGATCAAGTACGCCCGCTACTTGGCTCTATTGCCCTACTGCGACGCCCACAAGTAAACAGTTTTTGATGCGCTGGCTTGCCGAGTTCAGCATGCGCGGTCGGATGCAGGCTGTCGCCGTGGCAGCCACCTGCTTGATGCTGTCTCTGCTGTTGCCGGTGGTGAGCCTGCTCGCGGCGGCAGTGGTGGCGCTGGTGACCTTGCGCAAAGGCTTTCGCGAAGGGCTCAACACAGTGTTGGCAAGCGCATTGGCCGCAGGGCTTTTGGGTGCCATCGTGTTGGGAAACTTCGTGCTGCCTTTAGGTTATGGCCTGATGCTGTGGCTGCCTACCTGGGCGGTAGCGCTGGTGTTGCGCTATACCAGAAGTCTGAGCTGGACTTTCGAGCTGGCGACGATTTTAGGGTTAGTCGGGATCGTAGCGGTGTATCTGATCCGCCCGGACATGGCTGGATTCTGGCAAGGAAGGATGCAGCAGGCGTTTGGAGCGCTTGGTGAGCAAGCTGGATTGGACCTGGCGCAGTGGCAGGCGGGAGTTTCGGCAATCGTGCACTATATGACCGGCATCGTGGCTGCTGGGATGGTAACGAGTTTGGTACTGAGCCTGCTGTTGGCACGCTTCCTACAAGCGTTGCTTTACAATCCAGGGGGATTTCGGGCCGAGTTTTTAGGACTGCGCCTGCACAAACCTATGGCTTATCTCGCCCTGGGTTTAGGAGGGGTGGCGCCGATCGTGGAAGCCCACGCGCGCGAAGCGGTGATCAACTTGTTCCTGGTGCTGGCGGTGGTGTACGTGTTCGCGGGAACGGCTGTCCTGCACGCGATCCTTGCCAGTCGTGGCCAAAAAGCGTGGTTGTATGGGTTCTATGGACTGATGTTATTCGTTCCCCATGTGTTAGTACCGATTGCACTGGTTGGCTTGAGCGATCCCTGGCTTAACTGGCGCAATCGATTTATATCGACGGAAAAGCCAATCCAAAGGTGAGATAAAGATGGAAGTGATTCTGCTGGAAAAAGTCGCCAATTTGGGAGACTTAGGCGCTCGGGTGAAAGTCAAACCCGGTTATGCCAGAAACTACCTGATCCCTCAGGGCAAAGCCGCGCGCGCCACCCCTGAGCGCATCGCTGAGTTCGAGCAGCGTCGCGCCGAGTTGGAAAAGAAAGCCCAAGAGGTGCTGGCCGCCGCGCAGGCGCGTGCCGCCAAGCTGGCCGAACTGGAAGTAGTCATCACGCAGAGGGCCGGTCCCGAGGGTAAGCTCTACGGTTCGGTTGGTACCCAGAACATCGCTGAAGCAATTACCGCCTGCGGCGTTCCGGTTACCCGGCAGGAAGTGCGCTTGCCTCAGGGGCCGTTGCGTCAGATCGGCGAGCACGAAATCGAGTTGCAACTCCATCCCGACGTGATCGCCACGGTCAAGCTTGTCATCCGTCCGGAGTAGGGGTAAGCTGGCAGCCTGCCCTGGTCTGCAAGATAAAGGTCACCGGCCCGTCGTTGGTCAGGCTCACCTGCATCTCGGCGCCGAAGCGACCGGTGGCGAGTTTGGGATAGCGGCGGCGCAGCGCTTCGATCAGGTGGGCAAATAGGCGTTCGCCGGTGGCAGGATCTGCGGCCGGGGCAAAGCTCGGCCGCATCCCTTTGCGGGTATCGGCAGCGAGGGTGAACTGGGGGACCAAGAGCAATTCGCCGCCAGCCTCCACCACGCTCAAGTTCATTTTGCCTTGGGCGTCGGGAAACACCCGATAGCCGAGCAAGCGCTCGGCCATCCGTTCCGCCTGAGGTTCACCATCCCCCCGCTCGACCGCGACCAGGACCAGAAGCCCAGGCCCAATCCTCCCCACGGTCTCGCCTAGGACTTCTACCTTAGCTTGGCTGACCCGTTGTAGGACGGCGATCATCGGCGTTTAACTTAAGCAGTTCCAAAATTTCCGAAGGTACCGGGAAGACAATGGTATTGGACTTGTCGCCGGCGATCTCGATCAGCGTCTGCAGGTAGCGCAGAAGCAAAGCTTGGGGTTGTTGGGACAGGATGCGGGCGGCGGTGAAAAGCTTCTCAGCCGCCTGCATTTCCCCTTCGGCGTGGATGATCTTGGCCCGCCGTTCGCGCTCGGCTTCGGCTTGGCGGGCGATCGCCCGGATCATGCTTTCGTCCAGGTCTACCCGCTTGATTTCGACGTTGGAGACTTTAATGCCCCAGGCGTCGGTTTGGGTATCTAAAATCGCCTGGATGTCGGCGTTGAGCTTTTCCCGCTCGGCCAGCATCTCGTCCAGCTCGTGCTGCCCCAGGACCGAGCGCAGCGTGGTTTGGGCGAGCAGGCTGGTGGCGTCGTAATAGTTTTCTACTTGGATGATGGCTCGCGCCGGGTCGATGATGCGAAAATACACCACTGCGTCCACCTTCACCGAAACGTTGTCGCGCGAGATCACGTCCTGGCGCGGCACGTCCATCACCACCGTGCGCATGTCCACCTTGACCATGCGCTGGATGAGGGGAATGACTAGAATCAATCCTGGGCCTTTGACCTTGTAGAAGCGGCCGAGCAGGAAGATTACGCCGCGCTCGTATTCCCACAGGATACGGATGGCGCTTAACAAAAACATAAAGAGCAGGACGAGGACGACGATCAGAGCGTTCATTGGGTTTCCTCCTTGAGGGGTGTGACGTAGAGGGTTAGGCCATCCAGTTTTAACACCTTGAGCTTTTCTCCTCGGTGTACCGGCTTATCGCTGATTGCTCGCCAGCGCTCACTGCGCAGCCAAACCCAGCCTTCGCGCTCGAAATCCTCGAGCGCCACCGCGGGCTGGTGGAGGAGTTCCTCTACCCCCGTGGTGGCCGGTTTCTGTCTGGCTCTCACAACCATTCCCACCCCGAAGATGAACAGCAGGGCGGAAGCGATGGCAAATCCTAAGATCAGCTCTAGGTGGATGGTAAAACCAGGGATGTCGGTACCGGTGAGCATAATGGAGCCTAAAGTGAAAGCCACAATACCGCCTATCCCTAAGATGCCGAAGCTCGGGACGAAAGCCTCGGCTATCATGAGGACGACACCGAGCAGAATCAGCCCAAGCCCCGCGTAATTGATGGGCAAAACCTGAAAGGCAAACAGCGCCAAAAGCAGGCAGATGGAACCCAAAACGCCCGGGACGATTGCTCCAGGGTTGGAGAATTCAAACAGCAGGCCGTAGATCCCAAGGAGCATTAAGATGTAGGCGATATTCGGATCGGTCAGAACCGAGAGCAGTCGATTGCGCCAGTCTGGTTTGAACGCTTCCAAAACCAGACCGGAAGTCGCCAAGGTGATTTGGCGACCCTGGATAGTCAACTTGCGCCCGTTCAGCTTGTGCAAAAGATCGCCGACGTCGGAGGCAACCAGGTCGATGACGTTTTGCTTGACCGCCTCTTCGGCGGTCAAGGTGGCGGCTTCGCGCACCGCCTTTTCCGCCCACTCGGCGTTGCGACCGCGCATATTGGCCAGCCCTTTGATGTAGGCCACTGCGTCGTTGACCATCTTGTGCTCCATCGCGTCGGCGGAAGGCGGGGCGCCCTCTTTCCGGCCAGGTTTTTTTTCCTGCTCAGGCGGTGGGGGAGCGCCGGGGCCGGTCAGTCTGACTGGGGTGGCCGCGCCGATGCTGGTGGCCGGTGCCATGGCGGCGATATGACTGGCATAGACGATATAGGTGCCGGCGCTGGCAGCGCGCGCCCCACTGGGAGCGACGAAGGCGACTACCGGCACCGGCGAGGCGATGATCTTCTTGATGATCTCGCGCATCGAGGCGTCCAGTCCGCCGGGGGTGTCGATGCGCAGGATGATCAATTGAGTCTGGGCAGCGACGGCTTGCTCAAAGCCGCGCTTGACATAATCGGCAGCAGCCGGACCGATCGGACCTTCCAGGTCGAGCTGGACGGCTTTGTCCTGCGCTTTGGCTGTGGCGCCTATCAGCCAAAAGAGCGCCAACATCAGCCAGGGTTTTCTCATTCCAGGGCGATCTGGTCGTCGATCTCGTGGACTAAGCCCAATTCCGGAAGCTCCAGCCGAGCTTTGACGGCCAAGGTTTCCGTGCCTTTGAGCCGGTTTTCCTCCAGCGCCTTGAAGATGGCGTACTCGATCTTCTGCTGCGAGGTGACGCCGAATTTCTTCAGGAACTTACGCATGTCCATGTTGAGTTTTTCTTCATTCATGGCTGTCTCCGTAAGTTTTGATATCTCCGGGTTTACGCAACATTTTATCCACCTCGCCCTGATGCAGTTCTTCGCTGGCAATCAGGCGGCGGGCGTATTCTTCGAGCAGAATCGATTTGCCTTCCACCAAGGCAAACAATTCCCGATAGACCTTCAACGTCTCGCGCTCGTGCTCGAGCGACTCACGCAGGATATCGCCGATGTCGTGCTTGTAAGTCTCGAGCAAAGGCCCTATCCCCAAGGAAGGATGGCCGCCCAGATGGGTGACGAGCTCGCCGGCTTCGCGGGCGTGGGCTAAGGATTCCTCCGCTTGCTTTCGCATCCAAGAGACGATGGGAATGCGGTTATAGCCGAAGACCATCAGGGAATAATGGGTGTAACGGACTACCCCAGCCAGTTCCAGTTCCAGAATCCGGTTGAGGAGTTCAATGGTCTTGTTTTGGTCCAGCGTATTCATGAGAGCCTCCTTTTCAGATGGGTGGCAGCTGTCATGATAATCCTGTCGCAGGTTTTTGCCACAATTTTCGAGTAGCAGTGAATCCGCAGGCCAAACAAAAAGGTCCGGCTAGCACAAGATTTGGCCGATTTTCTGCGGAGCGCGTTGGGCCTATATGCTCGCGGTTGAGGAATACTGCCGTTCCTCCAGCAGCAGGTTGATTAGCTTCAACGTCGCCAACACCGAGGCAAACACCTGGTTGACGTGGACCCCGCGGGTGGTGCGGGGGTGGCCGTTTGCTTCCCAGGTGATGATGCACTCGGTCAAGGCCGAGGTGTGGCCGCCCTTGGGGATGTGGACTTCGTAGTCCACAAGTTCCGGCAACTTAATGTGGTAGTGGCTTAAAACTTGCCCAATGGCGTCGATGAAGGCGTCAAAGCCGCCGTTGCCAGACCCGGATGCGGTATGGAGTTGGCCGTCGATCTCTACCCGCAGGCTGGCGGTGGAAGGAAGGTCTAACCCTGAGGTGATGGCGCAGCCCAAAAGCCGGATGTGCTGATAGCCCTCGCTTTCCAAGACGTCGGCGATGATGAAGGGCAGGTCGTCGGTAGTGACGATCTGTTTTTCATCGCCCAACTCCACGATCCTAGCCAGCACTTTGCGCTGCTGTTCTTCGGTGAGCTCGATGCCTAAGCGTTCTAAGTTTTTGCGCAGCGAAGCCTTGCCGCTCATTTTGCCTAGGGCATAGCTTCGCACCCGGCCGAAGCGCTCCGGATTCAAGGGGCTGTGATACAGCCCACCCTTATGATCACCGTCGGCGTGGATGCCAGCGGTCTGGGTGAACACGTCAGCGCCGACGATGGGGGCGTTGGCCGAAACGCGTTTGCCCGAGAAGCGCTCGACCATGTCGCTGATGCGTACCAGTTGGGACTCGTCTACGCTAAGCGCTGCGCCCAGCTTGTCCCGAAGCACGACCGCCACTTCCGCGAGCGAGGCGTTGCCGGCCCGTTCTCCCAAGCAGTTGACGGTGCAGTGGACGCCTTTGGCACCAGCGCGGACGGCATAGAGGCAATTGGCGGTGCCTAAGCCATAGTCGTTGTGGGGGTGAAAGTCGAAGTGGAGGCTGGGATAGCGCGCGCACATGTCACAGATGGCGGTAGCCACTTCTTCCGGCGCCATCACCCCCAAAGTGTCGGGGAGCATAAAGCGGCGGATGCCCAGTTCGCACAGCCGATCCATGAAGGCAAAGACGTAGTCTGGGCTGTCGCGATAGCCGTTGGACCAGTCTTCGAGATAGACATTAACTATCAGGCCGCGGGAGAAGGCGTAGTCTAAAGTATGCTGGATGTCGACGAGGTGTTCCTCTAAAGTCTTGCCGAGCTGGAGCCGGCAGTGGCGCTCGCTGCCTTTGGTAAGCAGGTTGACTACCCTGCCGCCGGCCTCGCAGATCCAATCTACGCTTTTGGTATGATCGACGAACCCCAGGACTTCGACTTGCTCGATCAGTCCTTCCGCCGCTGCCCAGGCGCAGATCTTGGCTACTGCTTCCTTCTCTTTAGCCGATACCCGGGCCGAGGCGACTTCGATCCGGTTCACGCGCACGCGCTCTAGCAGTGCCTTGGCTAGGTGGAACTTCTCTTCCGGCGAGAACGACACTCCTTGGGTCTGCTCGCCGTCGCGGAGCGTCGTGTCCATGATTTCTACCCGGAGTAGTGCGGTTTCCATAAGCTAGACCTTTCGCAATACCCAGTCGAGCGCGCGCACGGGCAAAATTCTCTTGAGGAAAGCGAATAGATAAGTCGGGACCGTCACGGAGTAGCGAACCTTGGGGCATGGCTTTTCCAAGGCATAGATCACTTTCTGCAGCACCGCCTCTGGCGGCAAAGTAAATGGCACAACCGGCCCTTCGGTAGCCAAGCGCTGCTCCATCTTGGTGTAAACTTCCCGGTGCGGGCTGTGTGCGACGTCGATGTTCTGTTTGAACTTCAAGTAGGCGTTCTCGCGAAACTTAGTCAGGATGGGCCCAGGTTCGATCAGGACCGGATAAATCCGAGTGCCGTAAAGCTCAAGCCGCAAGCTGTCCACCAGCCCTTCTAAGGCGAATTTGCTTGCGACATAGGCGCCGCGATAAGGCAAGGCGATGAAACCCAACACCGAACTATTGAACAGGATCCGGCCGTGGCCTTGGCGGCGCATGATGGGCAGAACGAGGTTAGTCAGCTCTAGGGTACCGAACAAGTTGGTCTCAAACTGCGCTCTTAGCGCCTTGCGGCTTAGGTCTTCCACCGCCCCCACCTGGCCCCAGGCGCCGTTGTTGAACAGCGCATCCAAGCTGCCACCGGTCCAGTCCAAAACCTGCGCCACAGCGGCTTTGAGGCTGGCCGAATCGTCCAGATCGAGCTGCACCGCCTCGAACCCTTCGGCTTTTAAACGCCTGACGTCTTCAGGCTTGCGCGCCGAGGCGAATACTCGGTAACCGCGCTCTCTGAGTCCCTTGGCGCTGACGTAGCCGATGCCGCTGGAGCAGCCGGTGATGAGGATAGTGTTGACTGGGCGCTTGAGCATCGTCTTAAGCCTTGGGTAAGGTGACACCGGTCTGACCCTGGTATTTGCCGCCGCGGTCGCGGTAGGAGACCTCGCATTCTTCGTCCGATTCCAGGAAAATCATTTGGGCGACCCCCTCATAAGCGTAAATTTTCGCCGGCAGCGGAGTAGTATTGGAAAATTCCAAAGTGACGTGCCCTTCCCATTCCGGCTCCAGCGGCGTGACGTTCACGATGATGCCACAGCGCGAATAGGTGCTTTTGCCAAGGCAAATGACTAAGACGCTTCTCGGAATCCGGAAATACTCCACCGTCCGCGCCAGGGCAAAAGAGTTAGGGGGGATGATGCACACATCGGATTTTAGATCGACGAAGCTTTTGGGGTCGAAGTTTTTGGGGTCGACGATGGTCGAGTTGATGTTGGTGAAGATCTTAAACTCGTCGGCGCAGCGCACATCGTACCCATAGCTGGAAGTGCCATAAGAGATCGCCCGTTTGTCCCCTATGGCTGAGATAAGCCCAGGTTCAAACGGCTCGATCATGCGGTGCTTTTCCGCCATGTAGCGGATCCAACGGTCTGGTTTGATCGCCATTAACTCTTCTCCACTACGATTTTAGGAAATTTTCCAGCGCTGTCTTTAGGCCGCAAGGCCAGTTGTGCTGCCATCTTGCGCGCGATGGCGCGGTAGCTTTGGGCAAGTTGGCTGTCTGGATCGGTTGCTACTATGGGCTGACCTGAATCGGCGTGTTGGCGGATACGGGTATCCAAAGGTAGACAGCCTAAAAGCGGTACGTTGTACTTTTGCGCGAGCCGCTTACCGCCGCCTTGGCCAAAGATCGCCTCCTCATGGCCACAGTTTGGGCAAAGATAAACGCTCATGTTTTCGATGATCCCGAGCACCGGTACCTTGACTTTTTCGAACATTTTAAGGCCCTTGGCGGCATCGAGCAGGGCAATCGGTTGGGGCGTGGTGACGATCACCGCGCCAGCGACCGGGGTCTGCTGCACCAAAGTCAAATGGATGTCGCCGGTGCCAGGAGGCATGTCCACGATCAAATAATCCAAATCCTGCCAGCGGGTTTGGTGGAGTAACTGCTGCAGGGCAGAGGTGGCCATCGGACCGCGCCAGATCATAGGGGTATCCTCCTCCACCAGGAAGCCGATCGACATGAGCTGAAGTCCGAAAGATTCCATCGGCTCGATGGTTTTGCCGTCGGGGGTCTTAGGTTGCCCGCTCACCCCCAACATGCGCGGGATGCTGGGGCCGTAAATGTCGGCGTCCAGAATACCGACGCGCGCGCCTTCTTGGGCCAAAGCCAGGGCTAAGTTGACGGCGACGGTGGATTTTCCCACCCCCCCTTTGCCGGAGGCGACGGCGATGACGTTTTTAACTCCGGGGAGAGGCGCCTGACCTGACTGGACGCGGTGCGGGACGATGCGCCAGCTGATTTGGACAGCAACCTCCGTCACCCCAGGCAAAGCGCCTAGGTGTTCTTGCAGGGCAGAGGTTATAGCTATAATTTGGCTTTTGGCAGGAAAGCCCAGCTCTATGGTCAGGCTTACTCGTCCTTGGTCTACGCCTACAGCGCGTACCGCTCCGGCAGAGTACAGGTCGCACCCCAAATGGGGTTCGATGTAGCCGCGCAGGGCAGCTTCGATGAGATTGGTGAGTACAGAATCGTTCATGCTTTCGTATTTTACCTTAGCCTTTGTCTGGACTCATCCATGAGTGCACGCCGCTCGATCTTTCGCTTGCTCGATCATCACCATCCAAATCCGGCCAGCTGGGTAGTCGAATGGGCGATTCTAGGATTGATTCTGCTTAACGTCTTTGCGGTTATCTTGGAATCTGTGCCGGCGTATCGGGATGCTTGGACGAGGGAGTTTGTCTGGTTTGAGCAAATTTCCATCGGTTTGTTCACGCTCGAGTACTTCTTGCGCCTTTGGGTGTGCGTCGAAGATGCGCGCTACCGGCATCCGCTTTGGGGACGCCTGCGCTATGCGCTCACCCCGATGGCGCTTATCGATTTGCTGGCGTTTTTGCCTTTTTATCTTTTTTGGCAGACGAGCGGCGGGGGCAATGCCCGGGTTCTTCGTGTGCTGCGGTTGGTGCGCCTGCTCAAGCTGGGGCGCTATTTTACTTCGCTAGAGCTGCTTGCGTTCGTCGTGCGCCGCGAGTTTTCAACGCTCGTGGCGGCAATCCTGATGCTCGTGATCTTGATCGTACTGGCTGCCAGCGGGATATATCTGGTCGAAGGCGAAGTCCAGCCAAAGGCTTTTGGCAGTATTCCACAGGCGATGTGGTGGGCAGCGGTGACGCTGACTACCGTGGGCTATGGCGATGTGGTTCCGGTGACCAGCTGGGGCAAGGTGTTTGGGGTTTTCATCACAATCACTGGATTAGGGATGGTAGCCTTGCCAGCGGCGATTTTGACCTCCCGTTACACCAGTGAACTCCAGGAGCGACGCGAGCGCTACCGCTTAAAATTGCAAGAGGCGCTGCTCGACGGGCGGCTTGCGGAAGAAGAACGCCACGCTCTGCATCGCTTAAGCCGCGAGTACGGCTTAGACCCTGAGGAAGTGCGGATGGAGCTGGAAAACGAGCGTCTTAGGCGACGCTTAAGGTATCCGAGGAGCTGTCCTCACTGTGGCCGCCCTTGAGCGGGGAAGGGGAATGATCAGCATCTTCGGTTTTGGGAGCCCTCTTTCAAGGGCTGCCGTTGACTTTGCAACCGTCGCCTTTGGGGCGCGATGAATTGGCTGGCAAGGCGAGGCTAAGGGCGATCGCTGTGGCCGAGTGATTTGGCAGGCGCGATGCGGTCGCGCACGCGCTGTTTGATTTCTTTAGCCTCTGGGAACCTCCCCTCCGCTTTGTGCGACCAGAGGGTTTCACCGTCGAGGCGGATTTCGAACACGCCGCCCGTGCTGGGTTGCAAGCTCACTTCTCCCAATTCTTCGGCAAAAGTGGTCAAAAGCTCCTGAGCCAGCCAAGCAGCGCGCAGGAGGAAATTGCAGCGGGCGCAGTATTCGATTTCCAGGCGCGGGGTTTTCATGAGGCGCGATAAAACTGAGCCTTCAGGTACGCGGTTTCGGGGATGGCCGGGTGAATCGGGTGGTCCGGCCCTTGGTGCCCTTGGGCGAACAAGGCAAGGTTACAAGCTGCTGCGGTGCGGGCGATGAGCGCTTGCAGCTGGTTAGCAGACAAATGGTAGGAGCACGAACAGCTCACCAGTATCCCTGGGCGCGCCAGACACGCCAGAGCCAAGCGGTTGAGGTTGCGATAGCCCTCGATGCCCTTGGCGATGTCCTTGCGCCGCTTGATGAAGGCGGGCGGGTCGCAGACGATCAGGTCGAAGCGTTCACGCCCCTGTTTGGCTTGTTTGAGAAATTCTAGGACATCGGCCTGGACGAACTGGATTTTATCAGCAACTCGGTTGCGGCGAGCATTTTCCTGGGCTAATGCCAATGCCGAGGCGGAACTGTCCACGGCAACCACGCGCTTGGCGCCGCCAGCCGCCGCCTGGATGGCCCACGCCCCGGTATAGCAGAAGAGATCTAAGACATTCAACCCGCTGGCCAGCGAGGCGGCCAGCGCGCGGTTTTGGCGCTGGTCGTAAAACCAGCCGGTTTTCTGTCCGGTGAGTGGATCGATTTGGAAGCTTAAACCCTCTTCCTCGACCATCACGATCTCAGGCAGTTCCCCTCGGACCTCGACGTGCTGAGGCAAGCCTTCTAAGGCACGGCTGGGAGAATCGTTGCGCAACACGATCGCCTTGGGACGGATGAGACTATCAAGCGCGTCCAAGATTTTATCCAGCTGGTGCTCGATGCCCGCAGTATTGCACTGGATGACGCAGACTTGGTCGAAACGGTCGATCACCAATCCCGGAAGATAATCTCCCTCGCTGTGGGCCAGTCGGTAGAAAGGAGTCGAGAACAGGCGCTCCCGCCACGTTAGGGCAGCAGCCAGGCGTTTGCGCCAGAAGTTCAAGTCTATGGGTTCGTTTGGGTTGCGGCCCAACAGTCTGGCACAGATCAGCGCGTTGGGATTGACGTAGCCGATGCCGAGGGCGTAACCTGCGCTGCTTTCGACCACCGCCAAATCGCCCGGAGAGAAAGCTTTCAACGGCGTGGCCTCGGTATCGACCTCGTTGCTGAATATCCACAGGTGACCTTGGTGCAGGCGTCGGTCTTCGTGCCTTTTCAGGCGTAGGCGGGGCAGATCCATCATTCGGTGCTGCAGGAACGGAAGCCCATGGTCATCACCGGTGCCGGATTCCGGCCAGGCAAATCCAGTTGTCCTTGACAACCGGCGGCTTAAAATCAAAGTGCTCAGCATAGGCTCGCTTGACCGATTCGGCCTGGATCTCCAAGAGGCCGGACAGGACTAGCCAGCCGCGCAGGCAGGTGAGGGCGGTGAGCGTGGGCGCCAAGGTGATCAAGGGATCGGCCAAGATGTTAGCGAGCACGATGTCGGCGGCGATCTTCGGCATGGCTTCAGGATAGCAACAGATCAGGCGTTCGACCACCTGATTTTTACGCGCGTTTTCCTGCGTGGCCGTCAGCGCCTGGGGGTCGAGGTCGCAGGCGACAGCCCGCTCAGCTCCCAACACTAAAGCCGCCAAGGCGAGAATGCCGGAGCCGCAGCCATAGTCGATCACAGTCTTACCGCTTAGGTTTTGGCCGGCGAGCCACGTAAGGCACAAAGCGGTGGTGGGATGAGTGCCGGTGCCGAAGGCCAGACCTGGATCCAGGATTAGTTGCGTGGCCTTGGGATCGACCGGCGGCTGGCCGCTTGGACAGACCCACAGGCGGCCGAAGTTCAGCGGCTGGAAGTGCTCCAGCCAGGCTCGCTCCCAGGGCTGATCGGCGAGGAGGCTATGCTGCCATTCCTTAAGCCGATCCCCGAAGCGTGCAGCCAACTCTGAGTCAAGCGCACCGGTCTCGACCTCAAGTCCAAACAATGCAGTCAGGCGAGTTTGGCGCCATAGGGGCGTCTCGCCAGGAAGGGGTTCGAACAGTTCCTCGTCGCCGTCCTCGGAGAGGGTGATCGCTTGTGCTCCCCTGGCCTCCAGGAACTCGGAGACGGCATCGACCAGTTCGCGCGGGAGCACAAAGGAAAGTTCGCGCCAGGGCATAGACTACTCGCGCATCCCGAGCATCTCTTCCAAGTAATGAATGTGTTGTCCTCCGCTCTTGAAGGCACTGTCGTTGATGATGCGTTGGAGCAAGGGGATGTTGCACTTGATTCCGGTAATCACGGTTTCGGTCAAGGCGGTGCGCATCCGCGCCAGCGCTGAGGCGCGGGTTTCGCCGTGGGCGATGAGCTTGCCGATCAAGGAGTCGTAGTAGGGGGGCACTTTGTAGCCGGCGTAGATATGCGTGTCCATGCGGATGCCGGGGCCGCCCGGGAGATGCAGTTGCTCGATTAGGCCGGGCGAAGGGATAAAGGTTTGTGGATCCTCGGCGTTAATCCGGCACTCGATGGCGTGGCCGCGCAGCACGATGTCCCCCTGCGAATAAGATAACGCCTCGCCGGCAGCAATGCGGATTTGCTCCTTGACGATGTCTACCCCGGTGACCATTTCGGTGACTGGATGCTCCACCTGGACGCGGGTGTTCATCTCGATGAAGTAAAATTGGCCGTTTTCGTATAAAAACTCGAAGGTACCGGCTCCCAAATAGCCGAGATCGCGGCAGGCTTGGGCACAGCGCTCCCCCATCTCGCGCCGCTGCTTTTCGGTGATGCCGGGGGCGGGTGCCTCTTCGATCACCTTCTGGTGACGGCGCTGGGTCGAACAGTCGCGCTCGCCCAGATGGATAGCGTTGCCGTGGCTGTCAGCCAGGACCTGGAATTCAATGTGGCGCGGCTGTTCCAGGAATTTTTCCATATACACTTCGTCTCTGCCGAACGCGGTGCGGGCTTCGGCTTTGGTCATGGTGATAGCGTTCATCAAGGAGGCTTCCGAGTGGACCACCCGCATTCCGCGCCCGCCGCCACCCCCGGCGGCCTTGATGATGACCGGAAAGCCGATTTCTTTGGCAAGGCGCAGATTCTCCAGATAATCGTCGGAGAGCGGTCCATCGGAACCGGGAACGCAGGGAATTCCGGCCCGACGCATGGCTTCTTTAGCCGAGATCTTGTCCCCCATCAGACGGATGGTTTCAGGTTTAGGGCCGATGAAAATGAAGCCGCTTTGGATAACCCGTTCGGCGAAGTCGGCGTTTTCCGATAAAAAGCCATAACCGGGATGAATAGCGACGGCATCGGTGACTTCTGCCGCGCTGATGATCGCCGGAATGCTCAAGTAGCTGTCGGCAGAAGGAGCAGGTCCGATGCAAACCGTTTCATCGGCCATCAATACGTGTTTAAGGTTGCGGTCGGCTTCAGAGTGGACCGCAACTGTGCGGATGCCGAGTTCTCGGCAGGCACGCAGGATTCTCAAAGCGATCTCGCCGCGGTTGGCGATGACGATCTTGTCTAGCATGGCAAATCCTTTATTCGATCACGAAAAGCGGTTGGTTGTATTCCACCGGCTCGCCGTTTTCCACCAGGATTTTGGTGACGACCCCGGATTTGTCTGCCTCGATTTGATTCAAGATCTTCATGGCTTCGATGATACAAAGCACGTCGCCGACATCAACGCGCTGGCCTGTTTCGACAAACGGTTTGGCGCCAGGAGCTGGGGCGCGGTAGAAAATTCCCACCATCGGGGAACGGACGATGTGACCGGTGATTTCTTCTTCTGGCTTGACTTCCTCCACTGCCTGGGAAGCAGTCGTTGACGGGGGCTGAGCTTGGGCGGAGGAGGGGGACTGCGTGACGATTTGGGCGGCAGCGCTGATCCGGCTGATGCGGATAGATTCCTCCCCGGTCCGAATTTCGATTTCAGCAATGCTCGAGGCCTCGATGAGCTCGAGCAGCTTCTTTAGCTGTCTGATGTCCATAGATCTAGTCCTTATTCTCGTTCAGGTACCGGATTGCAGCCGATAGAGCCAGTTCATATCCAAAAGTGCCCAGACCACAGATGACCCCATGGGCAATATCGGATAAATACGAATGACGGCGAAAAGGCTCGCGCGCGTAGACGTTGGACAGATGGACCTCGACGAATGGGACCTTGGTAGCCAGCAAGGCGTCGCGGATGGCGATACTGGTATGAGTGAAGGCGGCCGGGTTGATGATGATGAAAGAGGCTTGCTTGAACCGGGCGGCGTGGATCAGATCGACTAGGACGTGTTCAGCGTTGCTCTGGTGGAAGTCGAGGACATGGCCGTGACTTTCGGCTAGCCGCTCCAAGCGGATTCTGACGTCGGCTAGGGTATCGGTGCCGTAGATTTCCGGCTCCCGGGTGCCGAGCAAGTTGAGATTAGGCCCGTTGAGGACGGTAATGAGCGCCATCGAGCTGCAAATTGGTTGGCAAAGCTTAAATATTGTGCAGAACCAGGCAGGTTTTGTCTAGAACGCATCTGTCTCAACAGGCTTGATCGAGTTTGGCGAGGTGGGTCAGGAACTGTTGCGGGGATATGTAGCCGATCAAACGGGCGGCTTTGCACTCCCGGCCGGTAGGATCGAAGAACAGAATTGCCGGCGGACCGACCAGGCCGAAGCGTCGCATCAACGCCTTGTGGGATTCTGCGCCCTCGGTGACATCGGCTCTGAGGAGGGAAAGTTTTTCCAGCTTTTGGCGGACTTGGGGTGCGGTGAAGGTATCCGATTCCAACTCCTTACACGAGACGCACCAGTCGGCGTAAAAGTCCAGCATCGCCCAACTGCCGCGAGCTTCTTCGAGGGCAGCGTTCAGCGCTTGAGTGGAGCTGATCTGGCGGAAAGCCGCCGTTGTTGTAGCGCTTGAAGCAATCCGGGCGGTCAGGGGTTCTAGCGGTTTGAATACATTGCGGCTGCCGGAGGCCGTGCCGATCAGAAGCAGGATACCGTAAGTGAGCATCACCACCCCTAAGGCTTTGCTAAGCTTTTTGCTGTGGGGGGCGTTTTCGGGCAGGGGGCTGGCAGCGCCCAGATAGATCGCTGGAACGATCAACCACAGCGCCCACAGAAACAGGGTAGCAGGCGGCGGCAGGATTCGAGAGAGCAACCAGATCGCCACGCCTAAAAGCAGCACGCCGAATACCGCTTTGACGGTGTTCATCCACAGGCCGGCTTTGGGCAAAAGCTTACCCGCCGAAATGCCGACTGCGATCAGTGGCAGGCCCATTCCTAGTCCCATCGCGAACAGGGCGGCTCCTCCTAGGACCGCATCGCCGGTCTGACCGATGTAGATCAGCGCACCGGCCAGCGGAGCCGCCACGCAGGGACCGACGATCAGGGCTGACAGCGCTCCCAGCATTGCCGCATGGGCGAAGCCGCCGCTCTGGCCGCGGAGCCGGGAGGCCAGCAGCGATTGCCAAGCGGATGGCATTTGGAGTTCATATAAACCGAACATGGATAATGCCAAGAGCACAAACAGGGCGCTAAAGCCGGCGATGACCCAGGGATTCTGGAACGTCGCTTGCAGATTGGCCCCGAACAGCCCGGCCAAAATCCCGAACACAGTGTAGGTGAGTGCCGAGGCAAGAACATAGCTCAAAGACAGCCCAAACGCGCGCAAGGTAGTGAGGTTTGCGCCGTGACCGACGATGATTCCTGACAGGATCGGCAGCATGGGGAAGCAGCACGGGGTGAACGCCAGAAGGATTCCAAAGCCTGTGAAACTCACCAAGGTAAGCCAGAAACTCTGATCTTGCAGCGCCTGGGCAATGCGATCCTGCTCGCTCAGGAGGGGAGGAGATGCGGTCGTAACCGGTGTTTGGGTGGCGGCAGGCAGGGTTAGGCGTACGGTTTGGACTTGTGGAGGGTAGCAAACGCCGCGCTCGGCACACCCTTGATAGCGAACCTTGAGCGTCAGTTCGGTTGCCTCGGCGCTGGCGCGCTCGACCGGCAAGGTGGCGACGAGGCCGCGGTGGTAGACTTCGGTCGGGCCGAATTCTGGGTCCTCTTTGCGCTCACCGGGCGGCAGCTGTAGCTGACCCAGCTGCACGTCGCCACCAAGCTTTTCTACCTTGAACTGATTGCGGTAAAGGTAGTAGCCGCTCGCGATCTGCCAGTTCAGGCGTACTGTAGTGGGATTTTCGACCTCAGCGGAGAAGCGGAAGGCTTGATCGGCCGGCAGGAGTTCGTCTTGAAACAAATTCAAGCCCAATGTCTTGGCTGAACTGGTCAAAGCCTCGAGCGGATCCGCCCAGCCGGAGACCGGCCAGCTCAGGGTCAAGCTTAAGCCAAAAATTAGCCAGAGGAATCGAGCCATGCGCTTATCCAATCGAGGTAAGCCTTACTCCCTTGTTCCACAGAGACCGCCACGATCTCTGGAAGTTCGTAAGGATGATGCGCCTGGATGAAGGCTTCAAGTTCGGCCAAGCGGTCGGCGCGGGTCTTGATGATGAGCAGCACTTCGCTCGCCGTCTCAATCTTGCCTTGCCAGGGATAAATCGAAGTCAAACCGGACAGTTGGTTGACACAAGCAGCCAAGCGGTTTTCCACCAAATCTTGGGCCAAGCGCGAGGCACTCTCAGAGTCGGGACAAGTGCACAAAACGATTCGGTACTGCGTGCTCATGGCAAAAGTGACATAATGGGACAGGCTCCATTTATCATACCCAAATCCATGCGTGCTTTCAGGCTGTTGGCGCTGATTTTCCTAATCGTTCCCCTGATCGAAATCTATCTCCTCCTGATCGTGGGCAGTATCATCGGCCCTTTGCCGACCATCGCCCTGGTAGTGTTCACGGCGGTTCTGGGTGCCTGGCTGCTCAGGATCGAGGGACTGGCTACTTGGTACAGGCTCCAACAATGCTTGGCCCAGGGCAAGATTCCGGCGTTGGAGATCGTGGAGGGGCCGATCCTGTTGGTGGGCGGGGCGCTGCTTTTGACCCCGGGATTTTTCACCGATTTCCTGGGGCTTTTGTGCCTGCTGCCGGCCACCCGGCGCAGAATTGCCCGCTACCTGCTCAATAAGTGGCTAATTCAGCAGGTTTCGGGTGGGCCAGAAAGAAAGCCACAGACGATCGAGGGAGAATTTTGGCGCAAGGATTAGAAGAGGGCGCATCCCTGCGCTTGCTCAGCAGTTCTTTAAGAATGCGTCTCGTGTCCGTGACCGCCGCAGCAAGAGTGACTTTCAGGTTTTTCCTCCGTTTTGCCCGCGCAGCTGGTCTTTTCAGCTTGGTTGCAGCTAGGGCAAACGGTGGTTCTTCCCAAGCCGGCATAAATCGGGCAAAAATGGGTATAACCTGAGACAAGCAAGGCGATCCCCAATAAAAGCAAAGGCACGCTGCCTAGGAACATAGAAACTAAAATAGCTAAGCTGCCAACGCCATAGCGGATTTTTTGGTCCTTGTCGCCGACGTTGTATTCGTATTTGAGCATTCGCTTGAAATCAAATTGCATAAAGCACCTCCTGCTGAAAATTCAGCTTAGTATATCCTAAACACTGCAAACCGTAAGCCCAAAATGCTTCCAAGCTCGATTCTGGAACCTTTAAACCAAGCCCAACGCCAAGCGGTCGCCGCCCCTTTGCAGGCCGTTTTGGTCCTGGCCGGGGCCGGAAGCGGCAAAACCAAAGTTCTGGTCCATCGCTTAGCCTGGCTGATGCAAGTAGAACGCATGTCTCCCCATGCCCTGATGGCTGTGACTTTCACCAATAAAGCCGCCCGCGAAATCCGCGCGCGGGTAGAGAGCTTGCTTGAGATCGACACCCGACCCTTGTGGCTGGGTACCTTCCACGGTCTGGCCCACAGGATGCTGCGTCGGCATGGGGAAGAGGCTGGACTGCCTGAGGGTTTTCAGGTGCTCGACGAAGACGACCAGCAACGCCTGATCCGGGTCGTGCTGCGCGAGCTGAAACTGGACGAGGGGCGCTTTCCGCCTCGCCAAGTGCAATGGTATATCAATGCGCGCAAAGACGAAGGCTACCGCCCAGAACAAATCACGCCAGGCGATCTGTTCGAGCAGCAGATGTTGATGATTTATCAAGCCTACGAACAGCGCCGAAGACGCCTTGGGCTAGTCGATTTTGCTGAGCTTTTGCTCGGTGTTTATGAGCTTTTGCGCAACCGTCCAAGTCTGCTTGAACACTACCGGCGGCGCTTCGGTCACGTGTTAGTGGACGAGTTTCAAGACACCAACGCCATTCAATATGCTTTTTTGCACCTTTTAACCCAAGACCGCGATAACCTGTTCATTGTCGGCGACGACGATCAGTCCATCTACGGCTGGCGCGGCGCCAGGGTGGAGAATCTCACCCGGTTTTGCCGCGACTTTCCCAACCATCTTCTGATTCGCTTGGAGCAAAACTACCGCTCCACCGGCCATATCCTGGATGCGGCCAACGCCTTGATCGCGAACAATTTAGGCCGCTTGGGCAAAAAGCTGTGGACCGCTGGTCCGCGCGGCGAGCCGATCCGGGTCTATGCCGCTTTCAACGATATAGATGAGGCCCGATTTGTAGTCGACCGCATCCAGCATTGGCTAGAGCAGGGAAGGCGCAGGAGCGAGGTGGCCGTTCTGTACCGCTCCAATGCCCAGTCGCGCCTGTTCGAGGAACAATTGATCGCAGCTGGCATCCCGTATCGAGTCTACGGGGGGCTGCGCTTCTTCGAGCGCGCCGAGGTCAAAAGCGCTTTGGCTTATTTGCGCCTTATTGTCAACCGCCACGACGACCCGTCTTTTGAGCGGGTGGTGAATCTCCCGGCTCGCGGCATTGGTACGCGCACCTTGGAAGCCATCCGCGAGCGTGCGCGCAGTTTGGGGGTTTCGCTGTGGGATGCGGCTTTAGATCTGTGCCAAAGCCAGGCGCTGGCAGCGCGATCGGTGGCTGCTTTGCGCCAATTTGGGCAATTGATCGAGGATTTGGCTCAGGCTGTGCCAGGTCTTGCCTTGGCCGACCAGGTCAGGCGGGTAATTGAGCAAAGCGGACTGCTTGAACACTACGCCAAAGAAAAAGGCGAGGCCGGGGAAATTCGGGTAGAGAACCTCAAGGAGCTGGTCAGCGCCGCCCGCCAGTTTGCCCTGTTTGCCGGAGACGACGAAGACGAACCGGCCTCGCTTGCGGCATTTTTGACCCAGGCGGCTTTAGAAGCGGGCGAGACCCAGGCTGGGCCTGAGGCCGACTGCGTTCAACTCATGACCTTGCACGCCGCCAAGGGATTGGAGTTTTCGCTGGTGTTTATCGTGGGGATGGAGGAAGGCTTGTTTCCTTCCTTGCAGTCTCTGGAAAATCCCGCCCGTTTAGAAGAGGAGCGGCGCCTGTGTTACGTGGGGCTCACCCGGGCGATGGAGCAGCTGTATCTCAGCTATGCCGAATGCCGAAGGCTCTACGGGCGCGAAGTGTATCCTAAGCCGTCGCGCTTTGTGCGCGAGATCCCGCCGCAGCACCTGGAGGAAGTGCGGCTTATGGCGCGCCTGGCTTTGCCGCTTCAGGCTAAGGAGTCTCATTTAGCTGGCTTGTTGGGGAAGCGGGTCCGGCACCCAGCCTTCGGCGAAGGCGTAGTCCTTGAGTGCGAAGGTGAAGGTCAAAGCGCGCGCGTTCGGGTGAACTTCGACCGCGTCGGGGTCAAATGGCTGGTTGTGGGATATGCGAATCTGGCGCTGGCGTAGAGAAAGCTCACGAAATCTTTTCAGTTGCAAAGCAAACGCCTCACCAGCCAGTCGGCGGCATTGAAGGCGCGTATTGTTGCTTCAAGCGCCTTGGCTTGCTTGGGAAAGGGCGCAAGCTGGGTTTGCAGGGTCAGTGTCATGCGCTCAAGCGTAGAGAGGAGTTGCCTATGTATCAAGACTTAAGGCGGTGCTTCCTCCCCCGACTGAAGTCAGGGACTTCCGCGCCGAGAGCTCTGTTGAAAAAGCGCCAGCGTTCTATTGCCTTTGTGTTAAAGAGGCGCAGACAGCGCATCAGCGAGGCGAAATTTTGGGAGATAGTTCACAACTTTTGACTATCTGCACCGCAAAGAGTGTAAATTCCGGTATAAAGAATCAGAACTTGTACTTGATCATCCTTACAATCGCCAAAATTAGACCTTTGTTCTAGTCATGACCCAAATGGACGAAAGGGGCATCATACATGCGTAATATCGTTCTGCACCAGTCCAACGGCCATCGCTTCATCCTGCTGAACGAATCGGAAGGCGGCGAGGAAGAGGGAATTCGATCCAACCAGTATCTGGTGACGCACGGCGACGCCAGCGTGCTGCTGGATCCGGGTGGTTTTGGCGTGATGCCGCGGGTGCTGGTGGAGATGTTGCGCTACATACAGCCGGAGCAGGTCAAGGCCATTATTTTGTCCCACCAGGATCCGGACATCGTTGGCGGCCTGGCCACCTGGATGGAGCTGGTGGATGCGCCGGTGTATATTTCTCGCGTCTGGTTGCGTTTCCTGCCGCATTACGGCATTTCTCCGACAAACAGATTCGTCGGCGTTCCCGACGCCGGCATGGATTTAGAAGTAGCGCCAGGTTTTCGGCTAAACCTCATCCCTGCGCATTTTCTGCATTCGGAAGGGCAAAGCAATGTTTATGATCCGCTCTCGCGCATCCTGTTTTCTGGCGACATCGGCGCTGCGGTGATGCCCGAGTCCGACAAAAGCGTTTACGTGGACGATTTCGCTGCGCATCTGCCGCACATCGAAGGGTTTCACCGCCGTTACATGTGCTCCAACCAGGCGGCGCGGGTGTGGGTGCAACGGGTGCGGTCGCTTAACCCCGTCATGATCGCGCCCCAGCACGGCCCGGTTTACCGCGGCCAGGCGGTGCACGATTTCCTCGACTGGTTCGCGCAACTGAGGTGCGGCGTGGATTTGCTCCAGCCTGATGGTTCACTGAATCCAGGCAGCTGAACGCGCATGGAAGCCATAAACCCGTCTTCTCCGCCTGCCGGGCGCATAATCACAAGCAATCTGGAGCCGTTGCGACTGGCGACGATGGAGCACTTCGCTACCCTAAAGCGCGACCAGGTTCGCACCCGCCTGTTTGCCAATTCCATCACGCGCATGGTTCAGGACGCGCACGCTGCGGTTATCGCTAAGGTGCGCCAGCTTGCTGATCTGCTGCATTCGGCTAAGGTGCGCGAGCTTTTGGAAAGCGCGCTCTCAGATTGCGAGCGCCTGGAGCGAGCTATCGAATTGCTGACGCGCGAACAGCAGCGACAGCTTAAGGAAAGCAGCAGCGCCATCAGCGATTCGATGCGCGCTTTCAGCCAGACGCTGGATGGATTAGAGGACGCACTGATCAATAAAGAGCTGCTCGAACGCCAGAGCAAGGTGCTAGAAATCATTATTCTTTCCCACGAGCGCGTTGCGCATTGGCAAAGTTTCGTCCAGGAAATCCTAGAAAAGTTTCACCAGGTTTTCCCTTTCGATTTTTTCTTCATCGCTTTTGCGGAAAACAACACCCTTTCGCTGTACATCTACTACATGGGGGATTATTCCGAGGCAGGGCACCGATGGGTGCGCCAGCGGCTCTCCCAGCGCGTGCTGGAGCAACTTGGCCTGCCGTGCGACGCGTTGTTGAATATCGAGGAGTTCCAGGTGCTTACCGACAAGAAACTGCCGCCGCTAGATGACATCCAGATGCTCAGCGTCGGCGTGCCGCAATCCACCTCCATCAATCTCGCTGGCGTGTTGGGGGTGGCTTTCGCGTCTATCCAACGGCGCACGCCCCTGGAGACTAGCATCATCCGCTCCATTCTGGCCATCATGGTCATAGTGGTGGGTTCCAGCAAGGTGCTGTCGCGCACCCTCGCGGAACTGGAATACTACTCGCAGCACGATCCGTTCACCGGTCTGTACAACCGCCGCTATTTCAACGATATGCTAAGCTATGAGATCGGTCGCTCGAAGCGTCATTCCCACGAGTTCAGCATCATGTTGCTGGATCTGGACAATTTCAAGGACATCAACGATTCCTACGGACATCCGACGGGGGACCGGGCTCTGTACGCTATCGCCGATACGCTCAAGGCGCAGTTCCGCAAGGGCGACGTCGCGTGCCGTATCGGCGGCGACGAGTTCGCCGTCCTCCTGCCGGAGACGTCGCCCGCCGACGCCGTCAGCGCGGGAGAAAAAATCCGCCGGGCCATCCACGACGCCGAGTTTATTTCCGAGGAGGGAAGGCCATTTCACCTGACGGTTTCCATCGGCATAGTCGGTTATCCGCGCGACGCCAAGAACATCAACGACTTACTGGCTGGCGTGGAAGCCGCGCTGTACCGCGCCAAAGGCACGGGCAAGAACAGCGTATGCCTGCTGAGGGGCGGCGAGGAGGAGCTGAAAACCATCCGCGCCGCGCGCTCCCAGGCAGAAGCCCTGCGCAGCGCCCTCAAGGAAAAGCGCGTCGTCCCTTATTTTCAGCCTATCGTCGATTTGAAAAGCGACAAGATTCACGGTTACGAAACCCTCGCGCGCATACGTAACCCGGACGGTAGCACCTCGTCCGCTGCCGGTTTCATCGAAATCATCGAGAAATACGGCTTGGCCCGCGACCTGGACCGAAGCATCATCGAAATGAGCTTCGACGAGGTGCGCCGCAAGCTGTGCGGCCAGGCGGAGCAAATGCGCGTGTTCATCAACCTCAGTCCCCAGGAGATTCAAGGGCGCGGCATTCTGGGATTCGCCGAGAAACTGTGCCGCGAGCTGGGGATTGAGCCGGGCCGCATAGTCTTCGAACTCACCGAACGCGATGCCATCGGCGACCTGTCAAATATGCGCCGCTTCCTCGCCAATATGCGCGCCAGCGGTTTCGCCTTTGCCATGGACGATTTCGGTAGCGGTTACAATTCCTTCCACTATCTGCGCGAGTTGCATTTCGAATACGTGAAGATCGACGGCGCCTTCGTACGCAACATCATCACTTCCAAGATCGATTACGCGCTGGTCAGCAATCTTGCCCGGATGTGCCGTGACCTGGGGATACAGACAATCGGCGAGCACGCAGAAACTCATGAGATTCTCGAAGCTCTCAAGGAAATCGGCGTTGACTACGCACAGGGTTACTATCTCGGAATGCCGCTTCCGGAAATCGCTCCATCGCCTTAAGCGTTGAGGCGATCTTTCGTCTTTCTGCACCTTACGTCAACAGCTTATCTACTCTAAGGCTCACTGCTAGCAGCAGCCCAGGTTTGAGCTCTTCGCCAGGATAGTATTTTCGGACTTGGCGGTAGCCTTCCGGCGAAGGTTCTTGAAACACCTCGATCACCTCTCCTGGCAGGTCCACCAGCCAGACTTCGGGGATCCAATAGCGGGCATACAGTGGGACTTTGACGCTGCGGTCATAGGCAGAAGAGGTGTCTGAAACTTCGATCAGCAGCAAAACGTCGCTAGGCCCTGGATGGGCGGCAGCATAACGGTCCTTGCGCGGGCGAACTAAAGCCACATCCGGTTGCGGTTCGGAATTCTCTCCCAAGCGAATGGGGTTCTGAACGACAATCTGCGCGCCAAGTTGGTTGTAGGAATAAAAAAGGTCAATAAGCTTTCCAACACACGCGGCGTGTCTTGCCCCGATCGGCGCCATGTCGATGATCTCCCCTTCGATCAGTTCCACGCGGTCGTCTTCGGTGAAAATGCCGGCCTCGGCCATGCGGTGGTATTCGGCTACGGTGATGCGGTGGCGGCAAGGTAGGACGTTGGCGTTCTGAGACATAAAAACCTCCCGCGTTGGATTGACGCTATCTTAACGCGGTCCTACAACCAATACCAACGCTCGATGCGCGCGGCTTGACCGCAGAACTGCTCTTCTTCGTCGTACACGTTCCAAACCTGGGCGCCTTCGATGCGAAAGCGCTTGCCGCTTTGGCTGATCCGCACTCCCGAGTAGTGAGCGATATAGCCTTTGACCTGGACTTCTTCGAGCAAGCGCTGGCGTTCGGCTTGAGCTAGGGGTTCGGCAGAAAGCCTGGAAGGCAGACAGGTGAAGCTTTCCCAGTCCATCTCAAACAGGCGCTGGGCGGTGAGGTTGGCGTAGTTGAAGACTGGGTCTTCTTGGGCATCGTGCGACAAAAGCGCAAACGGGGCGTGATACAAAAAGCGCGCCGCGGTTTTTAGGTCGAGCTTGGGATCGACCAGGTCGCTTCCGGTTAAACGGCGGTAGCTTACAATCAAGCGTCGGATGTGCTCAGCTAAGAAATCGTTGGCCGGAGAGGGCTCGGGTATCATCGAGGTTCCAATGGGATCTCGGCTTGAAGATAAGCGTGTTCCCGGTAGCGGCGAGCGATGAACCAGAACAATAAGGCGGTCAGAAACATCGCGCCGGTGAAAAACCAAAAATACGAGGCGCCTTCGAGCTTGCTTGTGCCATCGGGGTTTTGGATCACGAAATTCACGGTGCTGGTAAAAAGATTGCCAGCGGCGACCGACAGCAGGTAAAACGCCATAATAAAGGACTTCATGGAGTTAGGCGCCTGGGTGTAAGAAAACTCCAGGCAGGTGACCGAAACCATCACCTCAGCGGAGGTCAAAATCACATAAGCCAAAAACTGCCAGGCGATGTGAGGGGTTTCGCCAGCATCCAGGCGCATCTGTAGCCAAGCGGCCAAAGCGAAAGCCAAGCAGGTGGTAAACATCCCAAGCGTCATCTTGCGCAACGCCGGCAAAGCGCTGCGGCGCTCTAGCCAGGGATAGACGCCGTAAGAGAACAGCGGCACCAAGAGCAAAATGAGCAAAGGGTTAGCTGCCTGAAGCTGGGAGGGGAGGATTTCATACCCTAAAAGCGTTCGTTCCATCTTCTGCGCCTGCAGCACCCAGCTCGATCCGGTCTGGTCGAACAGCGCCCAGAACATGGCAACGAACAGATAAATGGGGAGCAGCTTGACCAAAGCCTCTTTTCCCTGGCCGCTTAGGACCTGGCGGACAAAACTCATTCCTTGAGGCGGAATGTGGGCGTAGCGAAAGCGTCCGCTCCAAAAAATCCAGGTGGCCAGCGCCATCAAAACGCCTGGCACGGCAAAGGCTACGGCTGGCCCATGGCGTTCAAGCAAGTAAGGAGTGATCAGCATGGCGAAAAACGCCCCGAGGTTAATCGCAAAGTAAAACCAAGAAAACGCCCGGCTCAAAAGGTGGCGGTTGGTGGCGCCGAACTGATCGCCCAAGTGGGCCGAAACGCAGGGTTTGATCCCGCCAGCCCCTAAAGCGATTAGGCTTTGTCCTAAAAGTAGCCCTAGGCGAGTGGCATCTAAAGCCAAAACAAAGTGCCCTAGGCAATACACCAAAGACAACAAGACGATGGTGCGATACTTGCCAAGTAGCCCGTCGGCGAGCAGCGCTCCTAGGATAGGGGTAAAGTACGTCGCCGCTACAAACAGGTGAAACCAAGCTTTGGCTTCTTCTTCGCTCATGCGGTCGGGATGGCCTAAAGCATCGGCCAGATACTGGGTCATGAACACCACCAAGATGGCGCGCATGCCGTAATAGCTGAAGCGCTCGGCGGCTTCGTTGGCGATGAGGAAAGGAATGCCCGGCGGCATCGTAGCAATAGCTAAAGGCGCGCTGCGGTAACGCGGCATTTAAACTCCCTCCGTAGCCAATTGGCAAAGTGCCCCAGCTAAGCCATGCGTAACCTGAGCTAGGCGTTCGTAATCCAGCTTTTCCGGGGTATCGCTGGGAAGGTGGTAATAAGGGTAGCGGTACAAGGCGGTGTCGGTTACCATGATGCCCGGGTATCCTGCACGCCAGAAGGACAAATGATCGCTCCAGGCCACGCCGGGAATCCAGGTAAACGCCGCGGCCTGCTCTGCCGGAAAGTCGCAGGCGGCGCGAAACGCCGCAGTGAATTTTTTGAGCTGGTGGCGATACTTGAGGTTAGAAACAAAGCCGATGAAATTACCCACTGCTGGATAGAAAAAGCGAAACAAAGGTGGGTAACGCTGACAACCCGGAGTATCGCAGTAATAGCCCATGGTCTCCAAGGAAATCATCAGCCGAATGTTGTCGCCGCGAGCTTTAGCCATTTTCGCGTACTGGCGGCTGCCCTGTTTGGCGGTGAAAAAGAACGGCGGCTCCTCGTTGACAAAAGCGACAAAGCGCACCGTTCTGGGGAGAGCATAGGCCCTAAGCAGCCGAGAAAGCTCAAGCAAGGCAGCCACGCCGCTCCCGTTGTCGTTAGCGCCTGGAGAACCGAGTACTGAGTCGTAATGCGCCCCAAGCAGCAGGATTTCCTCTGGCCGCCCTTGACCCGAGAGGGTCACCTCCAGGTTGGCCGAGGCCACCCCTTTGGCTTCATATACTTGGCGCTCGACCTTAAACCCCCATTCCTGCCAAGTAGCAACGAGATAGCTTTCGGCAGCTTTCAGGGCTTGAGGATGGAAGACGTTGCGCTCGCCGATCGCTCCGGCCAGATGCTCGACGTGGCGGCACAACGCTTTAGCCAAAGACGGCAACGTCACCGCTCAATTCCCCGTTCTCTAAGCCAAGCAAGCGCTTGGTTTACCAATGCGTCGCGGTTGCCCAAAGTTACTTCCCAAAGCTCAACTCCAGGCCAGCGTTTGACTTCTTCGATGAAGCCGCCGCCGTGCTTGGCGACGGTGGCGATGACCGGTTTGCCTGCCGCCAGGAGTTGCTCGACGCGATTCGTGAAGACCCGGGACAAGCATTCCATCTTGCCGATCTCGTCGATGAGGTAAACTTTGCCCGGTCGGGTCAGGGCAGCTTCCACCAAGCGGTCGATGGCGGCTACGTCGACCCTGTAGCGGCCAACGCGGTAAGGGGAAGCAAAATCCACGTGGGCGATCATTCCCGACTCTCCCGCAAACCCCACTAGCCTAAAGCCCACCCGCTGCTTGCCCGCGCGCACCTCTTGCGTGTAGAAGCCAGCCAAAGGAAGGCCAGCAAGGCGCTGAGCGAGGCGCTGGATCAAGGTGGTCTTGCCGATTCCTGGAACGCCAGTCAAAAGCAGGACAGAGTTCATCTAGACCTTATACAATAACCGCGCAGAAATTTTCTGGGGAGGTAAGAGCATGCGCTGCGCCATAGCCTTATTATGCCTAGTTTTTGTATCCTGGACGCAAGCTGCCGAGGAAGCACCCCCACTGCGCAGCGGCGTTTGGCAAAAAGCCGCATCGGCTCCAACGGCCCGCACCGAAGTGACCTCCGCAGTACTCGAGGGCAAGATCTACGTCATCGGCGGATTTTCGCCGCTTCGCTTTGGCAACCTGCTCAAGTTAAGCGTAAGCGATGCGGTCGAAGTCTACGATCCGGCTAAAGATCGCTGGAGGATAGCCGCGCCTCTGCCCAAGCCCTTGCATCACGCCGCGGCGGTCTCGGTAAGCGGGCGCCTGTTCGTCTTCGGCGGTTTTGCGCCCAGTCTGACTTCGGTTTGGAACCCAGTCGATACAGTGTTCGAATATCTGCCGCAGGAGAACCGCTGGATCCAACGCCGGCCCATGCCCACCGCCCGCGGGGCTCTGGCGGCTGCAGCGCTGGATGGCAAAATTTTTACCATCGGCGGCTACGACGGCCAAAAGAGCCTGGCCGTGGTAGAGGTGTACAACCCGGTTACCGACACCTGGCAACCTGCCGCTTCCTTGGCCACGCCGCGCGACCATCTGGCGGCTGCGGCGCTGGATGGCAAAGTCTATGCTATAGGTGGGCGCGTAAATCTGGATTATAGGCGCAATTTGGCAGAGGTGGAAGCTTACGATCCCGGCGTTGGGCGCTGGCGCGAGGTCAGACCGCTTCCTACTCCCAGAAGCGGCATCGCCGCCGCTGTACTCCAAGGAATGATCGTGGTTTTAGGCGGCGAAAGCGGGGAGGGGACGTTCAAAGAAAGCGAGGCGTATTGGCCGAAAGCCGATACTTGGGTGAGCCTACCGCCGCTGCCCACACCTCGCCACGGGCTGGCCGCAGCGGTGGTCGCCGGGCGCTTATACGCGCTGTGTGGCGGTACCCGGCCGGGTGGGTCCTACAGCCAGCTCAATGAGGTGTTCATCCCCGCCGGTCAAGCGTGGTAAGTCTTTGTCTATGCTGGAGAAGGTTGATAGGCTCCCATCCTGGATTTCGCCTGGAGGTGGTATGAGGATTTTCCGTCTGATCTGGCTAGGGTTGGTTCTGCTGACCGTCCGCGTGGGCGCAGACACTGAAAGTTGCCTGACGCCCGAGCAAATAGCCAACCAGTCCCCGCCAGCGGGAGGGCGGGTATGTACTTATCTGTTTAGACAAAGGCTTACAATCCCGGTGGCGGACCGGCGCCACATCCGTGCCTGGTTCCTAGGCGCCAACTATAATTTTCCCGCCCCTTCGGAGCGCCGGGTGGAGCCTTTCGCTTCCTTATACCTCTGGGAACAGCCGGACGACGATCGCTTGTTCTGGGGGGATGTGGCGCTGCTCTACAACAACCTGTTCTTCGCCCAGAAATTCCACGGCGATTTCGAATGGGTAACGGCGTTTGAGAACTTCACTGTTCCCTTCCAGCAGAACGAGATCGTCGATGGGCGCAAGCAGCGCCGTGAGGAAATCCTGTGGGGGTACGTGCGGCCCGGCATCGGCCTCGGCTGGCGGCGTAAGATGGCGCCTTTCTACCCAGACAACATGCAGGCGGTCAGCCTTCTGGTCCAACCGGGGTATCTGTATTTCGGCGATTCGGCCGCTGGAGGCGGTTTCCGTGACCCAAGCGATACCTTCGAGACCCGGGTCCATCTTCGCCTGCGTTGGGATGCCTTCCGGCGCAATCTCATCAGCCTGCCTCAGGACGGTTTTGCTCTGGGGGGAGACGCGATCTACGGCCATCGCTTCCGCTGGCGCGATTGGGGGCTGCCCCAAGACCAAGGTAATCGGGGACATCGTCGGGCCGAGGCCGATTACGCTTGGTTTAGCGCCTACGCTTTGGGAATTAGCCCGCTGCCCTTCGTGACCAGCGAGCGCCATCGCCTGCTGGGAGCGCTGCACGTCGGGATCGGCCCCAACATGGACCGCTTCAGCCATACTCCCACCACCCGTCCGATGGGCGGCTTTAACCCTTTGGGGCAGGAGTACCACAGCACAGCCTTTCCAGTTCTGCCCGGGGCGGCGCTGCTCGAATTTTTCCCCGATCGCTATGCCATCGCCCACGGCGAGTGGCGCTATCAGCCGACCTTTTTCAGCGCGGTGAGCGCTTATGGTGGGGCGGGCTATCTCAATCCCCAGCGCCGCTTAGACGGTAGAGTTGACCGCAAAGACACAGTCATGCCATTTGTGGGCGGCCGGATCGTCACCGGCTTTTTCGGCAGTACCTTATTGACGCTGGATTACGCGCACAACTTCGGGCTGCACCGCAAGGAGAGCGGGCACGGCAACCAGGTAGTCGTATCGTTGTCCGGTCAGTTTTGAGAATTGGCTCCCCGGGACGGGCTCGAACCGCCGACCCGGTGATTAACAGTCACCTGCTCTACCGACTGAGCTACCGGGGAGTGGACTGGCGCGCCCGGAAGGATTCGAACCTCCGACCACCTGGTTCGTAGCCAGGTACTCTGTCCAACTGAGCTACGGGCGCTCACAAAAGAGTTAGATAATCTACGCAAAGGCCAAATTCCTGTCAATAGATACTGCGTTTTTTCTGCGCTGGAAGCTTGGCAAAGTTGCTCGTATATATTTAAATAAAGACCTTTAGCGTAAGGTAAGAAGTGCCATGCCGGTTCAAACTTTGGTCAGAAGCAAACCTTCTTCCTCCATCGCGGAGTTTCCTCCACTGGGGCTTACCCCGCGGGAGATCCAGGTCGACTACAAGCGTCATTTTAATTATACGCTTGGACGCGATCCCAAGACTTGTAAGTCCGCGCACTATGCTTATACCGCGTTGGGATTGACGGTGCGGGATCGGTTGATGGAGCGATGGAAGAATACTCGTCGCGTCTATGAAGAGAGCCTCTGCAAACAAGCTTATTATCTGTCAATGGAGTTTTTGCTGGGGCGCGCTTTGGGAAATGCAATGCTTAACTTGGGTATAACCGATCCTGTTACTGAAGCGTTGTATGATCTGGGTATTCATTTAGAGGAGTTGATCGAGATCGAACCGGATGCCGGACTCGGTAACGGTGGCCTGGGGCGCTTGGCGGCTTGTTTCCTGGATAGCTGCGCTACTCTGCAATTACCAGTAATGGGATATGGCCTGCGCTATGAGTACGGTATGTTCCGCCAGGCAATAGAAAATGGTTTTCAGGTCGAAGAGCCGGAGCACTGGCTGCGCAATGGCAATGTCTGGGAACTGGAACGTCCGGAGCTGGTGCTGAGGGTGCGCTTCGGTGGTCGGACCGAGGTTGTCACCGACCGCCAAGGCCGTCGGCAGGTACGCTGGGTAGACACTCACGACGTGTTGGCGGTACCTTATGACGTGCCCATTCCTGGCTATCGCAACGGCACGGTCAACACCTTGCGCCTATGGAAAGCAGCGGCGACTGACGAATTTGACCTAGAGGAATTCAATGCTGGCGATTACCCAGAGGCGGTAGCGGCGAAAAACTTGGCCGAACAGATCACGCTAGTGCTATATCCCAACGATGCCAGCGAGAGCGGCAAGGAACTTAGGCTGCGCCAGCAGTATTTCCTAGCCTCGGCCAGCCTTCAGGATGTCTTAAGGCGTTGGGTTTGGACACGGGGGAACGATTTCTCGGAATTTGCCGACAAGAATTGTTTCCAGCTCAACGATACTCACCCCAGCATCGCGGTGGCCGAGTTGATGCGCCTTTTGGTGGACGAATACGGGCTGGAATGGGACAAGGCCTGGGACATCACCACCCGTACCATGGCTTATACCAACCACACCCTGTTGCCTGAAGCCTTGGAAAAATGGTCGGTGCGCCTGTTCGAGCGGCTTTTGCCCAGGCTGCTCGAGATCATCTACCAGATCAACGATCGCTTTCTGAACGAGGTCAGAAAGCGCTGGCCTGGAGACCTTGGGCGGCTGGCGCGCATGTCGTTGATCGAGGAGGGGCCTGAGAAGCAGGTGCGCATGGCTTATCTCGCCATCGTCGGCAGTTTCTCCGTCAACGGCGTGGCGGCGTTGCATTCTAAGCTTTTAAGCCAGGGCTTGTTTCGCGACTTTTACGAGCTTTGGCCGCACAAATTCAATAACAAAACCAACGGGATCACGCCCAGGCGCTGGCTGGCTTGGAGCAATCCTGCATTGAGTGCCTTGATCACCGAGGTGATCGGGGACCACTGGATAACCGATCTTAGCCGATTGCGCGAGCTTAAGCCTTTAGCGTCCGATCCAGAATTTCAGCAGCGTTGGGACAAGGTAAGGCAGGCCAATAGAAAACGCCTGATCGATTTCGTCGCCCGTGAGGCTGGCGTGGAAATTCCCCCTCACTTCATGCTGGACGTGCAGGTCAAGCGGATCCACGAATACAAAAGGCAGCTGCTCAACGTCTTGCACGTCATTCACTTGTATGACCGGATTAAACGCGGAGATACTGCAAACTGGACACCTAGAGCGGTCATCATAGGCGGCAAAGCCGCGCCCGGGTATCTGATGGCCAAGCGCATCATCAAGTTGATCAACAACGTTGCGCAGGTGATCAACAGTGACCCGGATACCGAGGGTTTGCTCAAGCTTGTCTTTTTGCCCAATTACCGCGTTTCGGCGATGGAGGTGATCTGCGCCGGAACCGATCTATCCGAACAAATCTCCACCGCCGGCAAGGAAGCCTCGGGAACCGGCAACATGAAATTTATGATGAACGGCGCCTTGACCATAGGCACACTAGACGGCGCCAACATCGAGATCCTGGAAGAAGTGGGAGAGGAGCACTTTTTCCTGTTCGGCTTGACTGCGGAGCAAGTGGAACAGATGAAAAGGCATTATGATCCTGCGGGAATCATAGCTGCTGATGAGGATTTGTCCCGGGTCATGCGCCTGCTCGAGACCGGCCATTTCAACCGCTTCGAACCTGGCCTGTTCGACGAGGTGATCGGATCGATCAAGAGTCCGTACGATCCTTGGATGACCGCAGCGGATTTTCGCAGTTACGTGGAGGCGCAAAAGCGCGCTGCAGAGGCGTATCGTGACCGGTCGCGCTGGCTGCGTTCCAGCATCCTCAATACTGCATCAAGCGGGCGCTTTTCTAGCGACCGGACCATTATGGAATACAACCGCGACATTTGGCGCCTGACGCCTGTTCCACCGGCCGGTCAGTCGGAATGACTAAGCTTACCCTGTTTAACCTGCTCAAATACACCATTTACGCGCTGCTCCTCTACGACGCCTATCAGTACTTCCAGGCAGACCTCGCCAATGCCAAGCAGATCCTCGCCGCCGGCGCAACGTATCGGGAGCTCACGCAGACCTTTGCTATCAGCCTAGACGTGACGGCCTGGCTGGTGCTTTTGTTTTGCTTTGAGCTGGAGACTGCCTGGATTTCGCCCGCAAAGATGAAGGGGGCGCTGTTGTGGGGATTGCACGGGGTGCGTGCCGTCTGTTACTTTTTCGTGCTTTTCTCGTTTTACGGCTATATCGCCAAGTACCTGATGCTGACTCGGACAGAGCCATTCAACGCGCCCGATCTGTGCGCCCTGGTTGGCGCCGGCTACAGTTACCTTAAAGGTTTGGACGAATACTTGCCGTTGACGGCTGAATCGTGCCAGGGGTTTGAGGGTTTATCTTTGGTCAAGCTGAAGGGCGCTTCGATTCTCTCCGACCTAGAGCACCTTAAGGACGCCCGCTTCATGGCGCTGGTGGATGTGGTGAATTCAGCCACCTGGCTGCTCGTAGTGGCGATGCTGGAACTGGACGTTTACTTTAAAGAGCACGCCGGGCTCAAGGGCTGGGTCCTCCGCGCCAGCGAGGTCACCAACATCGTTTTGTATCTGATCCTCTTGGCAGTGGCGATATTCTATGGGGTGCGGGGGGAGTTTTTGGATTTCTGGGATTCTTTCCTGTGGCTGGCGGCCTTTGTCCTCATCGATCTGAACGTGCTTGGGATTGTGAATGAGTCTCAGAGCCCTTCCAAGTCTTCGCCTGCCTGAACCTTAGCGCCGGCAAAGCCCAGCTGGCGCCAGGCTTCGTATACTACCACGGCTACGGCGTTGGAAAGGTTCAGGCTGCGGCTTGCCGGCACCATCGGCAGCTTGAGTTTGCGTTCAGGTGGCAGGGCAGCGAGGATATTGGCTGGCAACCCTCGGCTTTCCGGGCCGAACAAAAAGATATCGCCGGGCTGGAAATGCGTTTCGGTGTATAGCCGGTAGGCTTTAGTGGTGAAGGCAAACAACCGTCTTCTGCCGAACTGGCTCAGCAAAGCGGTAAAGTCGCGATAGCGGTGGACGACGGTCAAATCATGGTAATCCAGCCCTGCGCGCTGTAGCTTGGGCTCGGTCAAGTCGAATCCCAAAGGTTCGACTAGGTGCAAGCGGCAGCCGGTATTGGCGCACAAACGGATGATATTGCCAGTGTTGGGAGCGATCTCGGGTTCAAACAGGACAACTTCGAACATAAGGCGGAGAAGTTGCGCTTGATTTTGCACTAAAATCGAATAAAGTCTAGCGGTAAATATTCAATTGCGGTGGTTTGGTCGCGCTAGCCGCCAAGGGTTTAGATCAATAAGGACTTAAGGGGAGATGTTGGAATGGCACTTAAGCACTTTGCAGCGTGGGTGGTCGTTTTGTTTTTGTTGGCGGCCGGAGCAAGTCAAGGATACGCTGCGACAGCCTCAGCTGGGCAGCATCGGGTCTTTAAGGCTAAGAAGGTAGCTGCAAGAGCAAAACCCGTAACGCTCAAACGGCGCGTGCCGGCAAAAGCGCGTGCCGTGAAGGTGACCGCTGTGAAAAAGCCTGTTGCCAGGGTGCGCTCGAAGGCCCTGATAGTCAAGCACAGTCGCTTAGCTAAGCCTCGTTATTTAAGAAAAAGCGTGAAAGGCGTGCACCGGACTAGGCAGGCCAGGGTGATGCGGCCCAAGGCAGTAGGCGGATATGAACCTTTCGTTTATGCCTCCTCGGTGCTGGTGGCGGATTACCAGAGCGGTCGGCCGATCTATGCCAAGAACCCCGACCATTTAACTCCCATCGCTTCCATTACCAAGCTGATGACGGCGCTTGTCACTTTAGAGGCCAATCTGCCTTTGGGCGAGTACATTACGATTACGTCCGAGGACGTAGACCGGATCAAACACACGGGGTCCAGACTGGCTTTAGGGACCAAGCTCACCCGCTTGGAGCTCTTGCATCTGGCTTTGATTGCTTCGGAAAACCGGGCGGCGGCGGCTTTATCCCGAGCCTATCCCGGTGGGCGCGGGGCTTTCGTTGCCGCCATGAACCGCAAGGCCAGGGAGTTGGGCATGACCAACACGTATTTCGTAGACGGCACGGGTTTGTCCAGCCATAACCGCTCCACCGCCAAGGATCTGGTGAAGCTGGTACAGGCTGCCTATCGCAATCCGCTGATCCGGAGCATCACGACCACTGCCAGCTACGAGGTGGAAGAACGCGGTTTAGCGTTCTTCAATACCAACCGCCTGGTTCGCCGCAGCGACTGGGAGATCGGCGTTTCCAAGACCGGTTTCATCAACGAGGCCGGCTACTGTCTAGTGATGCAGGCCAATATCGCTGGACGACCGGTCATCATGGTGCTTTTGCACTCGCGCGACAAATGGTCAAGGATCGCTGATGCCGAACGGATTCGCAGATGGCTGGAAGGCGGCGCGATGCAGCGCTATGTCCAGCGCCAGGGCCGAGACGCCTCTGTCTAAAGCAGATTTTAAGCGTTGCGCAACGCCTGCATCGACTCGGAAGTGGGGGGGCATACTACGCCTCGCTCGGTCACAAGCGCCGAGATCAATGCCGCAGGCGTCGTGTCGAATACTGGGTTCCAGGCATTTGCCAACCTCTCCCGGGACCGAAAGTAAGGTGGCAGGAGCTCGCATTCGTCGCGCTCTTCAATTGGGATCAAGTCTCCATGGCAGAGGTCCCAGTCGATGGTGCTCGTCGGTGCCACGACCATGAAGCCGATGCCGTGGTGGCGGGCCGCCACGGCCAATTGATAGGTGCCGATCTTGTTGGCGGTGTCACCATTGGCGGCGATCCGGTCGGCGCCGACGATCACCCATTCCACCTGTTTCTGCCGGATCAGGAACGCTGCTGCCGAATCGCAGACTAAGGTGGCCGGAATGCCGTCTTGTTCCAGTTCCCACAGGGTCAGCCGGGCTCCCTGTAGCCACGGGCGGGTTTCAGTGATGTAGATGCGCGGCGCGGCGCCTTTCGCCTTTAAGCGTTGCCAAACCGAGCGGATGACCCCCAGGGCGGTGCCAAAACCTCCGGTGGCGAGCGATCCGGTGTTGCAATGGGTCAAAATCCCCTTCGCGCCTGCGATCAAATCAGCTCCCAACCGCCCCATCCTATAGTTGGCAGCGATGTCTTCGGCCTGGATGGCCTGGGCTTGAGCGAGCAAATTCGGTTCGGGGTCGCCCTCGATGGCAGCGATACTCCGGCGCATCTGTGCCAAAGCCCAACCGAGGTTCACCGCAGTTGGGCGCGATCTAGCGAGTTCGTCGAGATCCTGTTCGATCAGCATCTTCCATCGATTCTGGGCCTGCCGGAAGCGCTGCCTGGCGGCCAATACCACGCCGAAAGCGGCAGCGATGCCGATTGCCGGAGCCCCGCGCACCTGCATGGTGCGAATGGCTTCGACCACCTCTTGCGCGCTGGTGCAGAGCCGGTATTCGGTCCGCTCCGGCAGCAGGCGTTGGTCCAGCACCTCAAGCCCAGCCCCAGTCCAGACCAAAGGCCTGACCCGGTCGTAAGTCGGTAGAGAATCGTGCATGGTTTAAGAATTCCGTGGTAAAGTTGTTAAGCTTTAGACGCGACGCATACCATGGAGTCGATCGATACGCTTATCCATGCCGGCTGGATTATACCGGTCGTTCCCCAGGGACGGCTACTGAGCGATGCCGCCATCGCCATCCGCGCCGGGCAAATCGTGGCGGTGTGCGACTACGAAGAGGCGCTGCGCCGTTTTCAGCCGGGGGAAACGGTAGATCTCCCCGACCACGCTTTGATTCCTGGCCTGGTCAACGCTCATACTCACGCCGCTATGACGTTACTGCGTGGCATCGCCGACGATCTGCCATTGATGGAATGGCTGAACGAGCACATCTGGCCGCGAGAGATGCGTTGGGTCGATGAAGGCTTCGTCCGCACCGGAACCCGTCTGGCACTGGCCGAGATGCTACGCGGTGGAATCACTTGCTTTAGCGATATGTATTTCTATCCAGACATCGCAGCGCAGGTGGTCCGTGAGGCCGGGATGCGGGCAGCGTTGGGGTTGATCTTCGTCGATTTCCCGACCCCTTGGGCGTGTAGTCCAGAAGAATATTTCGCCAAAAATCTGGCTCTGTACCAGAATTGTCCGCAGGATGAGCAGATCACCTGGATGCTGGCACCCCATGCGCCCTATTCGGTGAGCGACGAGATGTTTCTCCGCTTAGCGAGTCTGGCCGCCGAATACGATCTTAAAGTCCACCTCCATTTACATGAAACTCGGGTCGAGATCGAAGAGAGCCTGATGCGTTACCAGGAACGTCCCTTGGCACGGATCGGGCGGCTGGGCCTGCTTAACGAGCGTCTGATTGCAGTCCACATGGTCCATTTGGAGCCTTTTGAGATCGAGCAGGTGGCCGATGCCGGTTGTGGCGTAGTGCACTGCCCGGAATCCAATCTGAAGCTGGCCAGCGGATTTTGTCCGACGGCCAAATTGAAAGCCGCCGGGATCAGAGTGGCTCTGGGCACCGATGGTCCTGCCAGCAACAATGATTTGAACATGATTGGAGAAATGCGCACTGCAGCCTTGCTCGGCAAGGGGGTCGCGGGAGATCCGGAGGCCCTGGCGGCAGATCAGGTGCTGGCCATGGCGACCATCGAGGGAGCACGGGTGCTGGGGTTGGATTCCAGAATCGGCTCGCTGGAACCCGGCAAATGGGCAGACCTGGTCGCAATCGATCTGTCCTTGCCTGAGACCCTGCCGGTGTATGACCCCGTCTCCCAGATTGTCTATGCAGCAGGTCGGCATCAGGTGACCGACGTCTGGATCGGTGGCCAGAGACTGCTTAAGAACCGCTGCCTGACCTCCCTGGACTGGCTTGCGCTGCGTGCCGAAGTCGCGGCTTGGCAAGCCCGTTTGGCTTAACTCAAAAACCACGAAGCTATGAACGCATCTGATAACGCCCATCTCGAAGAAATCGCTAAGTTTTCTGCCAAAGCCGAGCGGTGGTGGGATCCGAGCGGTGAACTGCGTACCCTGCATCAGGTCAACCCTTTGCGGATCCGCTTCATCCGCGAATTTTGCCCAATCCAGGGCCAAAGAATCATAGATGTCGGCTGCGGTGGTGGGATCTTGAGCGAAGCGCTGGCCCGGGAAGGGGCAGAGGTCCTAGGGATAGATTTGGCGGAAGAACTTTTGGAAGTGGCGAGATTACACGCCTTGGAGCAAGGAGTAAAGACGGTCCGCTATGAAAATACCAGTGCCGAATCCATAGCCGAACGAGAGCCGGAAAGCTTTGATGTGGTTACCTGTATGGAGATGCTCGAACACGTGCCGCGACCTGCCGCCGTAGTGAGGGCTTTGGCACGGCTGGTCAAACCCGGAGGCCGAGTATTCTTATCCACTTTGAACCGGAATCTGAAAGCTTATCTGTTTGCCATCATAGGCGCCGAGTACATTTTGGGGCTGATTCCGAAAGGAACCCACCGGTATGAAAAATTCATCCGTCCGTCGGAACTGACCGCTTGGGCGCGGGCGGTAAATCTCAAGCCGCTCGGCATTCGCGGCATCGAATACCATCCCTTAAGCCGCAGGTTCCGGTTGGGGTCCGATATCGCCGTCAATTACCTGATGGCCTTTGAGAAAGAATCGTGAATCGAGCACGCTGCATTTTGTTCGACCTCGATGGCACTTTGCTGGATACGCTTCCAGATCTGGCCTTTGCCCTCAATACGGTGCTGGCGGAGGAAGGTCTGGAACCTTTGCCGCTTCAGGTGATCCGCCCGGCGATCTCGCACGGCGCACAAGCTCTGCTGCGGTTAGGATTCGGGGAAGTTCAGGATCAAGCGGCGGCCGACCGCCGGGTGGCCCGATTATTGGCCGTCTATCAGCAGCATTTGGCCGACAATACCAGGCTATTCGACGGGATGGCCGAAGTGTTGGAAACGATCGAGTCCCAGGGAAAGGTATGGGGAGTGGTGACCAGCAAGCGCCGCTGCCTGACTTTGCCGCTGTTGGAACGGCTCGACCTCCGGCAGCGGGTTGCCTGTGTCGTCTGTGGTGACGATACTGTCTATGGCAAGCCTCACCCTGATCCGCTGTGGCTGGCTTGCCGGATGGCGAGGGTGGAACCTGCCGAATGCCTCTACATAGGAGATGCCAGAAGCGACATTGAAGCCGGCAGGCGTGCTGGGATGCGGACGCTGGTGGCCCGCTACGGCTATCTGGCTCCGGATGCTCGCCCAGAACTCTGGGGGGGCGACGCCGTAGTGGACAAGCCCGAGCAACTTGTCCAGCTGCTCCACGATGGGTTATGCGAGGTCCGCTAAGCTATGGAACGCCTGAATTTGCCGGAGCTGGCCGAAAATAGTTTGGCCGAACGGGTGTTCTTGATCACGGGAGCTGCGGGAGCTTTGGGTAGGGTGGCGGCTAGGGCTTGCGCTGCGGCAGGAGGGCGGCTGATCTTGCTGGACAGAGATGTGGCGGGGCTGGAAACGCTCCGCGACGAAATTTTGACAGACCTGCCCGACGCTGATCTCGCCTTGTTCCCCATGGACCTGGCGGGAGCTGTGCCTGAACATTACCGCCAGCTTGCCGAGACTTTAGGCCGTTATACCACTTTCCTGCACGGAATCCTCCACAATGCAGCTCGGCTGGATTTTCTGGAGCCTTTGGAGTGCCTTTCGCCGGAGCGCTGGTTTCATACCCTTCAGGTCAATCTCAACGCGCCGTACTTATTGACCTGGGCCTTGTTTCCGCTTCTGAAGCGCAGCGGAGATGCTTCGGTGGTGTTCACCTCCGATTCGGCCGCCCGTAAGGCGAACGCCTACTGGGGTGCCTATGGGGTATCCAAAGTAGGGCTGGAGGCTTTTGCTCGGATTCTGGCTAAGGAGTGGGAATCGGCCGGTATCCTGCGCGCCCATATCTTGGTGCCGGGACCGGTGTGCACGCCGATCCGACGCCGAGCTTTTCCAGGCGAGATGGAAAATCGCTTGACTCTGCCACAATCCTTAGCAAAATTGTATGTTTATCTGCTTGGCCCGGCGAGCCGTGGCCAGAGTGGACATACTTATATTTATCAGGATGAATGGCATGTACTACGGTCAAGGTGAAAGTGTTTTGCTTCAGCGAGATGTAGAGGCTATCCGGGTTCCAGACGGTGCCCCGCTCAGCTTGCACAAGGATGAGCTCGTCATCATTTATCAGGCGCTCGGCGGTAGTTATACCGTGTTGACCGAGGATGGCACCATGGCCAGAATTAGCGCCAATGACGCCGACGCCTTGGGAAAAGAACCGCCGGTGGTCGCCGATCTCAAGGAGGGAACCGACCCGGAAACGGTCAAGCACAACGTGTGGCAGGTGTTGAAGACGGTTTATGATCCGGAAATCCCGGTCAATATCGTCGACTTGGGATTAGTCTACCACGTCCGCGTGACTCCGATAGAGGAGGGCAATAACCAGGTCGAGATCATCATGACCCTCACCGCGCCAGGTTGTGGCATGGGACCAATCATCCAGCAGGACGTGGAAATGTTGGTCAAAAGTTTGCCAGGAGTGGCGCAGGTCACAGTAGAGATAGTCTTCGATCCGCCCTGGTCGCGAGATATGATGTCGGAGGCGGCCAAGCTACGCTTGGGAATGATATAAGAAATACGCCTCGGCAAGAGCCTAGGGGATTGTCAATTTTCTGAAGTATCCTTTTCTAAGACTTTGTTTTGCCTTAATTAAAAAGTTGGCACGATATTAGCTAGTACCTGCTCCAGAATAAAAAATAACAACGAGGCAAGTCATGTGGCAGGAGCAGGCCAAGCTAGCAGTCATCGACAATCCAGTTTTTGGTCAGCAAATCGAGACGCTAGGACAAGCTCAGCGTCTTGAGTTGCTCGCTTTACTGCAAACCACTTTGGCGGTGGATCGGCTGCTCGAGCTATTCAGCTTAGAAGTCCAACGCTGGATACCCCACGATGGCTTTCGGTACTGCAATAGGCAAGCAGGGTTGGAAGTGCAATTCGGCAGAAAAGCATCCCACCGCTGTCATTACCGCTTGACTTTGGAAGATCAAGACTTAGGCGAATTGAGTTTGCTGCGCCGTAAGCGCTTCAGCGAACAAGAACTCATGGCGCTTGAGTCTTTGCTCTGTTGCCTGATTTACCCTTTGCGCAATGCCTTGTTGTATCATCAGGCGCTGCAGTCTACCTACACCGATTCTTTGACTGGAGTATACAACCGTACCGCTTTGCATAAGGCCTTCGATCGCGAGTGGAAGCTTGCCAGACGGCAGCGTGCACCTCTATCTATCTTGATTTTGGATATTGACTACTTCAAGAAGATCAACGATACCTATGGTCATGCTGCTGGTGATAAGGTTTTGATCAAGATTGCTGATTGTCTGCGGAAGACGGTTCGATCTAGCGATATGATCTTTCGTTATGGCGGGGAGGAATTCGTGATTCTGCTCAGTAATACTCACCCGGAGGGAGCGGATTTGCTGGCGGAAAGGTTGCGCCGGGCAATTCGCGGCATAGATTGCACGGACGTTGCCCCTGGACTTTGCATCACCACGAGCATCGGGGTAGCGTCCCTGGATCATCCAGAAGAGACCGCGGAGCAGCTGTTCAAGCGTGCCGACGATGCGCTGTATCAGGCCAAACGCCGGGGGCGAGATCAGGTCGTGATCGCCTCACGCAGCGGCCATTCTCTCGGTGCACATGGCTAACTAGGTGGCTGCTCTTGAGCGCTGCGGTCAAAGGCAGGTGGCTTGCTACGCCGTCCTGGTTTTGTGCCGGCTTTTAAAAATAGCTCACCTCGACGCGGTATTCGCCGCCGATGACCAGGTATTCGGCTTCGCCTTGGAGCGGGTGGTGCGGCAAGAGGTCGTTGAAGAACAAGATCTTCACTACCGGTACCTGGGCAGTGAGGATAAAATCGCCAAAACAGCCTGCGGTTTCGCGCGAGGCCGAAAACGAGACCAAGTTGTTGAGCCGCAAAGTAGCGGTGCGGCCAGCGCGCGGGCCGACCGGCCGGTGCTCGTCAAAGCGGTTCTCGCCGCGGTAAAGGGTGACGTGGCGCCGCGCTGGAATTTTGAAGCGGGCGATGACCCATTGGCAGAATTCGTATAGCAGGTCCAATTGGGCGTTGATACTGTTGTTGTGGAAGCGGCTGGCCATTTTCTCTTCGATGTAGGTAATCCAGGCTGGGGAAGGAAAGCGGGTGAGCGGCTCCTTGTGAAACGTTGGGAAAAGGCCGAAGCGGCTTTCCACCCAACCCTTGAGAACCGCCCCCTGGGGGCTATTGGAATCCATCCCCCAGCCGGCGAGCAGCTTGAGGTAACTGGAACGGAAGCGCCGCCCTTTCCTACTTGGCTCCGAGCGTCTGCCATCCAGGTCAAAGGCGACTGCCAAGTAGTCTTGGAAGATCCCGGCGGCTTGGCTTAGCTCCGAACAGTACTTAAGCTGGTTAAACAGCCCAGGATGCATCTCGCGCACGCCGCTGATATGGATCGGCAGGGGATGATCGTTGAAGGCGCAGCTTGCGATCAACCCCGTCGGCAAGCCGACCAAGTTGGTGCTGTGGCCGGTCAGAGGCAGATCTTGCGACACTTTGCCTTAGCCTGCCGGCAGGATGGGAAGGCCCAGATCGGCCCGGCGGCCCAAAAGCAAATCGACCTTGCGGCGGGTTTTTTCGATCGTCAAGGGTTTGCTCAGGACAGCGTCGGCGCCGTTTTGCAAACATTCCCGGACCAAACGCTCTTGGGCCGAATCTGCCACCAGCACGATCTTGAGCGGTCCCAACCGGAAGCGGATCTCGGTGAGAACCTCTGTGCCTTGCGCCGCGACGATCCCAAGCCCAAGCAGCAACAGGTCCGGCTTGAAGCGCTCAGCCCTGGCATAGGCGGCCGCCAAGTTTGGAAAGGCATGGGTTTCGATCTCGTCGAACAGCATGAACTGCAGCGCTTGGCGCGTGATCTCGTCCTCGTCCACCACAAACACCCGCCTTTTATCCACCGCTTTGGCGCTGTCCACTCCGATCTGCATCAGGTCCCCCGTTGAGCTTCTTGCTGTGCCCAGAGTCGAGCAAACTTCGTTCCATCCCCATCCGACCGGTGCGGTCGCCATCGGCTTGTCCCGTTTGCGACAAATTGGCTGCCTTTGTCTTGTTTGCAACAGCCCTACCGTCGGGTTGTCAAATGCATAACTCATAACTATATTCCCAACTGCTTGAGCCTAGCCGTCTCCTCAGCCGATACTTGTGTTGCCCGGCCGGTTTCGGCCTGCGCACGCTGGCGGAAGTGCGTCTACGATAAAGCTGACAGAGCACCATGCGCATCTGGCCAGGAAAATACTTAAGGTTGCGGTCGCACTTCTTGAGGGTGCGTCACAATCCGGTTACGTTGGCGTGGGTAACCAAAAGCGAAGCCATATGTTAAGTTTTTGATTTAACTGGCGCCCCGGACACGACTTGAACGTGTGACCTTCCCCTTAGGAGGGGGATGCTCTGTCCTGCTGAGCTACCGGGGCGGATAGAAGCTAAATTGTAGCTTTTCGTTGCTACTTACGCCAGTTGTGTCCACCCTTGCTTTTCCTAGGTATTTTTTCAGTGTTCTCCGATCGATGCCAACTGCCTCATGGGTAGTAGCGATCAGACAGCCGGAGGGGGACCACCGGAGAGATTTGAGGCAGTTGCACTTCTGCCTTGCAGTAATGGACAATAATACTTGTTCCGTTCGTGCTCAAGTGGACGGACGAACGTTTCCTGCAAATCTGACTCTCATTGCCAAAACCTGATGGAAGAATTCCAACGCATCAAGCGTTTGCCGCCTTACGTTTTCAACATCGTCAACCAGCTTAAAGCCAAGCAGCGGGCAGAGGGCGAGGACATCATCGACTTCGGCATGGGCAATCCCGACCAGCCCCCGCCGCGCCACGTCATCGCCAAGCTGGTCGAAGCCGCCCAGCGCGAGAATACCCACCGCTATTCCTTATCCAGGGGGATCCCACGCCTGCGCAAGGCGATCTGCGACTGGTACGCGCGCCGCTTCGACGTCCAGCTCGATCCCGAGTCGCAGGCGATCGTGACCATCGGTTCCAAGGAGGGGTTAGCGCACCTGGCGCTGGCTACCTTGGGTCCTGGAGATACAGTTTTGGTGCCCAATCCAGCCTATCCGATCCACCCGTACGGCTGCGTCATCGCGGGGGCCGACATCCGCCACGTGCCTTTGATTCCGGGACGCGACTTCTTCGAGGAACTGGAGCAGGCGATCCGAGATCTTTGGCCAAAGCCCAAGATGTTGATCTTGAGTTTTCCCGCCAACCCCACTACGCAGTGCGTGAACCTTCCTTTTTTCGAGCAAGTAGTGGCCGTCGCCCGCGAGCATAAAATCTGGGTGGTGCACGATTTGGCCTACGCCGACATCGTGTTCGACGGGTATCGGGCGCCTTCTATCCTTCAGGTGCCAGGGGCAAGCGAGTTGGCGGTGGAGTTCTTCACCTTGTCCAAAAGCTATAACATGCCCGGCTGGCGAGTCGGCTTCATGTGTGGCAATCGCGAATTGGTGGCGGCGCTAGGCAGGATCAAGTCGTACCTCGATTACGGTATGTTCACGCCGATCCAGATTGCCGCTATCACTGCCTTGGAGGGACCGCAGGATTGCGTGGCGGAGATCCGCGAGACTTACCGCAAGCGCCGTGATGTGTTGTGCGATGGGCTAAACCACCTCGGCTGGCAGGTGGAAAAGCCCAAGGCCACCATGTTCGTGTGGGCGCCGATACCGGAGGTCTATCGGGCGATGGGTTCGTTGGAATTTTCCAAGAAACTACTCTTGGAGGCTAAGGTAGCGGTTTCGCCGGGGATTGGCTTTGGCCAATACGGGGAAGGCTACGTGCGCTTTAGCCTGATCGAGAACGAACACCGTACCCGCCAAGCGATCCGCGGAATCCGGCAGATGATGCGCAAAGACGGCGCGTTATAATGACTTAAATCGAGTTTAGTAATTGAGTTTAAGGAGAACGCATTGGAGCCGGTTAAAGTCGGTCTTTTAGGGTTAGGCACCGTAGGCGGGGGGACCGTCAGAGTGCTTACGCGCAATGCCCCGGAGATCACCCGCCGCGCCGGGCGCGAAATTCAAGTGGTCAAGGCGTTCACCCGCAGCTTGAACAAACCGCGCATCTGTACTACCGAAGGGATAGAATTGGTCACCGATCCCTGGCAGGTGGTGGAGGATCCTAAGATCGCTATCGTCGGCGAGTTGATCGGCGGCATTCATCCGGCCAGAGAACTGGTGCTGCGCGCCATCGAGCTGGGCAAGCACGTGGTCACCGCCAACAAAGCGTTGATTGCTCTCCACGGCAACGAGATCTTTGCCCGCGCCTCGCAGCGCGGCGTGATGGTGGCGTTCGAGGCGGCCGTGGCTGGGGGTATCCCGATCATCAAGGTGCTGCGCGAAGGGCTGGCCGGCAACCGGATCGAGTGGGTGGCGGGGATCATCAACGGCACCGGTAATTTCATCCTCACCGCCATGCATGACCAAGGGCGCGAATTTGCCGAGGTCCTCAAGGAAGCCCAGGCGTTAGGCTATGCCGAGGCCGATCCTACGTTCGACGTTGAGGGGATCGACGCCGCCCACAAGCTCACCATCCTGGCGGCGATTGCTTTTGGCATCCCGCTGCAGTTCGACAAAGTCTATACCGAAGGCATTACCCGCATCACCCCAGAAGACATCCGCTATGCTGCAGAATTGGGCTACCGGATCAAGTCGCTTGGCATCGCCCGCCGCGGCGAGAAGGGAATCGAGCTTCGCGTGCATCCCTGTCTGATTCCTGCCCGCCGTCTCCTGGCTAACGTGGATGGGGTGATGAACGCGGTCATGGTCAAAGGCGACGCGGTCGGCCCCACCTTGTATTATGGTCCAGGCGCCGGTGCTGAGCCTACCGCGTCGGCAGTAGTGGCCGATCTGGTGGACGTGGTGCGGGTGCTGACCGCCGATCCTGAGAATCGCGTTCCGCATTTAGCGTTCCAGCCCGATGCCCTGAGCGACTTGCCGATTTTGCCAATGGGCGAGATCGAAACCGCCTATTACCTGCGCCTCAAGGTGGCCGACCAGCCTGGAGTCTTGGCCGACATTGCTCGCATCTTGGCCGACCAGAACATCTCGATCGAGGCGGTGATCCAGAAAGAACCAGAGCCTTCGCAGGAAGACGTACCGCTGATCTTCCTCACCCATAAAGTGCGAGAGAGCGCTTTAGATGCAGCCACCGCGAAGATCGAAGCGCTTCCCAGCGTAAAGGCGCCCCTGCACCGCATCCGCCTTGAAACCCTGGAGTGAGCGATGAATCGTTACACTGGAGTCATCGATCGTTACCGCAGCCGCCTGCCGCTCGCCCCCGCCACTTGCCCGATCAGTTTGTGCGAGGGCAATACTCCCCTGATCCCGCTCGAGAATCTGCCGCGTCTGATCGGCCGAGAGGCCAAGCTCTACGCCAAATTCGAAGGTCTCAATCCGACCGGCTCGTTCAAGGACCGTGGCATGACTGTCGCGGTGACCCGGGCAGTGCGGGAGGAGGGCAGCCGCGCGGTTGTCTGTGCCTCGACCGGCAACACCTCCGCCTCGGCGGCGGCGTATGCGGCACGGGCTAAAATCCTGGCATTCGTGCTGATTCCGGAAGGCAAGATCGCCTTGGGAAAACTCGCCCAGGCATTGATGTACGGCGCTGAGGTGATCCAGATCCAGGGTAATTTCGATGCCGGCATGCGTCTGGTCAAGGAAATCGCTGCCGAGGCTCCGGTGGCGATCGTCAATTCGATCAATCCCTATCGGATCGAAGGCCAAAAGACGGCCGCTTTCGAGATCGTGGACGCTTTGGGAGAGGCCCCCGATTATCACTGCCTGCCGGTAGGCAACGCCGGCAACATCACTGCCTATTGGAAGGGCTACTGCGAATATCATCGCGATAAAGTGACTTTGAAACGTCCGGTGATGTGCGGCTATCAGGCCGAAGGGGCCGCGCCTTTCGTCAAAGGGGCGCCAGTGGACCACCCCGAAACCATCGCCACCGCCATCCGCATCGGCCATCCCCAGTCGTGGGAGGGAGCTTGGACGGCCCAGCGCGAATCGGGCGGGTGGTTTGCAAGCTTTGCCGACCGGGAGATCCTCGAAGCGCAAAAGCTCCTCGCCGATCACGAAGGGGTGTTCTGCGAGCCGGCTTCGGCGGTTTCGGTGGCTGGCGCTTTGCACGATCTTAAAACCGGCCGGATTCCGGAAGGCGCCACCGTCGTCTGCACCCTCACCGGGACCGGCCTTAAGGATCCGGACACCGCCATCCGCCAATGCCAAGTGACGCCGAAGGTGGTAGCCGCTGAGCTTTCTGCCGTCAAGCGCGCGATTCTGGAGCGGCTTTGAAGCGCAAGCGGCTCGTCGCTCGCCCGCTGCCCAATACACACTCCCTGCCGGATCACCTCCATCCGGTGGTGCGGCGGGTCTATCTCGCCCGCGGCATTTGTTCCCCACAGGACTTGGATTATTCCCTCACCCGTCTGCCGCCGCCTTCCCTGTTGCATGGAATCGAGGCCATGACTTCGCGTCTGGTCGCGGCACTCGCCGGACAAAAGCGCATTTTGGTGGTCGCCGATTACGATGCCGACGGTGCCACCGCTTGCGCCTTGGCGGTTAAGGGTCTGCGCGCCTTGGGAGCGCGCCGGGTGGATTTCGTCGTTCCCGACCGGTTTCACTTCGGCTACGGCCTGACTCCGGCGCTGGTGGAGGCCATCTTGGCCCGGCGGCCTGAGGTTTTACTCACGGTCGACAACGGTATCGCTAATTTAACCGGGGTGCAGGCCGCCAAGGCCGCCGGGCTAGAGGTATTGATTACCGACCATCACCTGCCGGGCGAGCGGCTGCCGTCGGCGGATGCGATCGTCAATCCCAACCTACCGGACTGCGCTTTTCCCAGCAAGGCGCTGGCTGGAGTGGGGGTGATGTTCTACGTGTTGTGCGCCTTGCGGGCTAGGTTGCGGGAGGAAGGTTGGTTCGAGCATCAGGGTATTTTAGAGCCCAAGCTGGGGGAGTTTCTCGACCTCGTCGCTTTGGGTACGGTGGCTGACGTGGTGCCGCTCGATGGCGTCAACCGAACCCTGGTGTACCAGGGGTTGCAACGGATGCGCGCCGGTCGTGCCTGCCCGGGCATTCAGGCGCTGTTGGAAGTGGCTGGCCGCGCTCAGGAGGATTTGACGGCCGCGGATTTGGGGTTTGCTCTGGGACCGCGCTTGAATGCCGCCGGACGGCTTGAGGATATGGCTTTGGGAATCCGGTGTCTGTTAGCCGATGAGCTGGCTCAAGCCCGCGTTTTCGCCAAGCGTTTAGATGATCTCAACCGCGAGCGGCGCGAAATCGAAGCCCGAATGCAGGCTGAGGCGATGGTCTATCTGGAATCCAGAGATAGGGACGAATCGCTTGGGGTGTGTCTGTGCGATCCAAGCTGGCACGAGGGGGTGATCGGCATCCTGGCCTCGCGGATTCGGGATAGGCTGGGTCGCCCGGCGATTGCCTTTGCTCCGGGAGGAGACGGCTATCTGAAAGGTTCGGCCCGCTCCATCCCTGAGATTCATATCCGCGACTTGCTTGCCGAGATCGATGCGCTGCGGCCCGGTTTGATCGTCCGCTATGGCGGCCATGCCATGGCGGCCGGTTTGACTTTAAACCCCGCAGATTATGCCGAGTTTGCTTCTCTGTTCGCCGACCGGCTGGCCGCTCGGATGAGTGGGCCGAGCTCGGGTGATCTCATCTATACCGACGGCCACCTCGCTCCTTCAGATTTTTCCCTGCCGCTGGCAGCGCAGCTGCGCACCGCAGGTCCCTGGGGACAAGGCTTTCCAGAACCCTCGTTCCACGGCGAGTTCGAGGTGCAAAGCGCAGAGCAAGTCAAGGAGCGGCATCTTAAGCTGACCCTGCGTCCGCCGGCAGGCCCTTGGCTGGAGGCGATCGCCTTCGGGCTGGACGATCCGGCCGCCTGGCTTTCGTGCCGGGAACTGCGCCTGGTTTATCGGTTGGACATTAATGAATTCCGCGGCGAGAGAAAATTACAACTGAAAGTCGATTATCTGGAGCCGGTCCAGTGAATCCCGAGCGCGACCTAATCCGCCGTTTCCTCGCCGAGGATGTCGGCAGTGGGGATGTTACCGCCGACGTCATCCCGCAGTCCCTCCGGGCCAAGGCGGAGGTGATCACTCGAGAGGCGATGGTGGTGTGTGGCCGGGACTGGTTCGAAGCGGTATTCTGCGAACTCGATCCAAGTTGCCAAGTCGAGTGGCGAGTGGAAGAGGGCGAGGAGGTCGCTGCCGGAACCGAGCTTTGCCGCCTGAGCGGTTTGGCCAGAGCGCTGCTCACCGGCGAGCGCACCGCCCTCAACCTGCTGCAAACCCTGTCGGGCACAGCTACGGTCGCGCGCCGTTTTGCCCAGGCGGTCGCTGGCACTGGCGTGGTGGTGCTCGACACCCGCAAGACCATTCCCGGTTTGCGCCGGCTGCAAAAATACGCGGTCAAGGTTGGAGGGTGTGAAAACCACCGTTTCGGCCTTTACGATGGGATTCTGATTAAGGAAAACCATATCGCCGCGGCAGGCTCGATCGGTGCGGCGGTCATGCGAGCTCGGGCTTTGCATCCTGGTTTTACCATAGAAGTGGAAGTCGAATCTCTTAAGGAGCTCGAGGAAGCTCTCGATGCGGGGGCCGAAATCCTGCTGTTGGATAACTTTTCCTTGGAAGACTTGCGCGCGGCGGTTGCGGTCACGCAGAAAAGGGCGTTGCTCGAGGCCTCGGGTAACATCGATCTGAGCAACATCCGCCAGGTGGCTGAGACGGGAGTAGACCGGATTTCAGTCGGCGCGCTGACCAAGCACCTCAGAGCGGTGGACTTGTCGATGCGGGTCCGCTTGGAGCACTGAAGGGGATGAAGCCGCATAACTTTATCTTTCCTGGGTTTATTCTTACCTCGGTGGGCTTGGTCGTGATCTTCTGGTGGTTCCCGCAATGGGCGGTATGGCTTTCTTCTCCCTGGATCGGATTGGGGGGCGGGCTGGCGGTGTCAGCGGCTGTGTTGCTGGGCTGGCGGGGCTGGTTGGCGTCCCGGTGGTCTTATGACTTGCTGTTATGGGGGAGCTTATGGCTGTGGCTGGCCGGGTGGTTGCCGATCTTTTCTTCGGAGGCGCCGGTGTTCAGAGCCTATCCGGTCTATTTCGTCCTGCTCGATGCGCTGACCGGACATTTTGTTTTGGGCCACCGCGCGCGGTGGAGCATCGAAGAACGGCGGATGCTCGACTGGCTGGCGAGGCAGTGGTGGTTTGATGGCCGCCTCCTAGCCGGGTTGGTGTTGCTCAGTTTGCTGCTGCCCAAGTACTATCTGATCTATCCCCTGGCGATCGGCTTATTGACCGTTCGGGTCGCTTTGGCGATGGCGTTAGAATCGAATTGAACGAAGGCCTCACGGATCGGCCTGGAAGGCATCGCGGATCCATTCCAGCTCGAACCCTTCAGGGGTAGGGGTCAGCGCCAGCACGTCAAAGCGGATCGGCGTGTCGCGGTGATGGCTGACAAGGTAATGCTTTGCCGATTGGATCAAGCGGTTTTGCTTGCGCCGGTCGACGCTTTCCAGCGCCCCACCAAAGCGAGAGCTTGTGCGGCAGCGGACCTCAACGAAGACCAAAGTGCTCTGATCCTGCAGGATTAAATCAATTTCTCCGTAGCGGGAGCGATAATTGCGAGCGAGCAGTTTGAGCCCCCGCTGCGCTAAAAACGCCAGCGCATAATCCTCAGCTTTGCGGCCTAAGGGATGGCTTTTGGACATGAGAAGCCTCTGGGGCCAAACCATAGATGACTGGTACGCCCTGGCGGAATTCAGCGCAGGTCAGCTGCCGTTGGATTCTGCCAGCGCCGTCTAGAGTCAGCAGACCGCTTACTCCGGCATAGCGGCCGCCAATGCCGAGTAGGCGTGCGGGGATCCGGTAAGCGTCCATCCCTAAGGCGGCCAGACGCAGGTAAGCGCCTGGATGGGGTCCCCACTGCATTTCGAAGTCAGCGACCGTGGGAGCAGTCTCGTGCTCGCCTTTGAGCAGCCAGGGAAGATCACAGAAACGGATGCCCTCTAGGTCCCGGTCTTGGCTGGGATCAGGATGGCCGGTGTAGATGTCCCAGGTGGCATAGACTGGCAGATACTCAGCTCGATAAAAGATGAGCTGCGGCTTGATCAACCGCCCTTGCTCGGGACTGGCGTGGAGGAAGAGGAAATCGGCATCCCGGCGAACGCGCGCAGTGAATTTCGCTTCCCATACGAACTGGCGCAGGCGCTCGAAGCGGCGCTCTGATTCGTCTAGGTTGAGCAGCCGGCGGATGGCCGAAGAGACGTCCCCGTTTGGGGGATAACGCTGGATTTCCAGCACCCGTCCGCCCAGTCGTTCCCAGTAGGACAAGAAAAAGTTGGCGATCCGGTCCCCAGCCTGGGTGGCCGGTACCATAACCAGGGCGCGAAGGTGGCCGTGGGCGAAAGCGCTGTCTGCCACCTGGGCCACTCCCTCCTCGGGTGGCAGGGCGAGCTGATATAAGCCAGGCCGGGTCAATCCATCGATTGCGTTGAGGGCCAGCAATGGGGGATGAAAGCGCTCCAAGCGCGCAAGGCGTTCCAGTTCCGGCTTCTGCAAGGGGCCGATGATCAGGTCAGCGCCTTGCCCTCCAGCGCGCTGATACTGGAGGATCGGGTCGGCTGCGGTGCTGTCGTATTCGGTCAGTTGAGGGTGATAAGTTTCGCCGGGAAGTCTGCGCACCGATTCGATGGCGTGGCGGATGACGTCCGCGGCTGCCTGAAAAGGGCCGGAATGGGGCAGCAGCAGGGCTAAGGTTTGCGGGACTGGATAAGAGGGCGGTTGGGGGAGCCGGTGGGCGATCAAACGCTCTAGGAATCGGCCCTGGTCGGCGGGGTGGTAGGGGTAAGTTTGCCGCCATTGCTCTAAGGCGAGGTCTAGGGCTTGCGAGCGATATGGGTGGGCTTTGAATATCCGCGCTAGCTCGATCCAACCGGCCAGATCAGTCCTCGGTCTAGCTTTTATGCCCTTCAGGACGTCGGGTGGGATAAGCTCAAGGGCTTGTAGGATTGCCCGGTTGTTTTCCTCGACTTCTTTTAGGGTTTTCAGCCAGCGGGCAAGGTTTATCCGCGCGCGGAGGCTACCGACCAGATCGCCCTGCAGGGCAAGCACACGCGCCCGCAGTTGATGATAATCTTTGCGCAAGTGAGCAGGCAGATGATGCAGGTCAAGGGTGTTCAGCAGGTCCTGAGCGGTTGTGGGATCATCCTGGTCTAGCGCCAACCTGGCCTTGAGAAAGGCAAGCGCGATCCGGTCGGACGGGGGCATTCGACCCGGATCCAGTTTTGCTAATATTAGCTGCATGCCCTCTCGGTCGCCGGCCAGGTAAAGCGCCTGGGCAGCGCGTAGGAGATAATGGGAGCGCTCAGGCGGCGGCAAGTGTTCGGCTGCGCTTAGGTATTGCGCGGCTGCTTGTTGGTGTTTGCCCATGGTGGCGAGGGTTTGCGCCTGGCGCAGCCGATCTGGAGTCTGAGGACGTTCGAGCGGCGTGCAAGCTGCCAGCGCGAGCGCAAGCGCCAGGCTGGTCAGCCGCCAGGAACCCTTGAACGCCATGGACAGAAGCGGAGGTTTAAACCGGGTGTTCGCTGTCTCCCCAGAATCGGCTCCAAGTGCGGCGGCCAGGGCTGGGTCGCTGATTGATAGGCAGGTAGTCGCGTTGCGGATGGCCTACATACAGCTGGCGTGGTCGACCGATCTTGATGTTGGGATCGGAGATCATCTCCTTCCAGTGAGCTACCCAGCCCACCGTGCGGCCGATGGCAAACAGCACGGTAAACATGTTGGTGGGAAAGCCCATCGCCCGAAGCACGATCCCGGTATAGAAGTCCACGTTGGGGTATAACTTGCGCTCGATGAAATACTCGTCCTCGAGGGCGATCCGTTCCAGCTCCATCGCCAACTCCAGCAGTGGGTCATTCCGGCGGCCCAGTTCCTCCAGCACATCGTAACAGGTCTGGCGCATGATCTCGGCGCGCGGGTCGTAATGTTTGTAGACCCGATGGCCGAAACCCATCAGCCGGAAGGGGTCGTTCTTGTCTTTGGCGCGGGCGATGTATTCAGGGATACGGCTTTTGTGGCCGATTTCCATCAGCATCTTCAGCACCGCCTCGTTAGCACCACCATGGGCAGGTCCCCACAGGGAGGCGATGCCGGCGGCGATACAAGCAAACGGATTGGCGCCCGACGAACCGGCGAGCCGGACGGTCGAAGTGGAGGCGTTTTGCTCGTGGTCGGCATGGAGGATGAGGATGCGGTCTAGCGCCTTTACCAGGACTGGGTTGGGCTGATATTCCTCAGTTGGATTGGAGAAAGTTAGGTACAAAAGGTTCTCGGCGTAGCTCAAACGGTTTTGGGGATAGACGAATGGCCACCCCATCGCGTAACGATAGGCATAGGCGCCGATGGTGGGCATCTTGGCGATGATCCGATAGGCAGCCAGCATCCGCTGTTCGGGGTCGGTGATGTCCATGTCGTCGTGATAAAAAGCCGACAAAGCGCCAACCACCCCCACCATGATCGCCATGGGGTGGGATTTGCGGGTAAAGCCGCGGAAAAACAGCATGAGCTGATCGTGGAGTAGCGTATGGCGCTTGATGTCGCGCTCGAACTCCGCTTTCTCTTCGAGCGATGGCAATTCCCCATAGAGCAGCAGATAGCACACCTCCATGTAATCGCTATGGGCAGCCAATTGCTGGATCGGATACCCCCGATACAAGAGCACGCCTTTTTCCCCGTCGATGAAGGTGATCGCCGACTTGCACGAGGCGGTCGAGGTAAACCCTGGATCGTAGGTTAACATCTCGGCTTCGCTGTAAAAACCACGGATGTCGATGGCCGGCGGTCCCAAGGTGCCGTGTAATAGGGGGCGCTGATAGCGCTTGCCGGTGCGCTCGTCAATCAGGGTGAAACCAGCCCCGTTGCTAGTGGGCTTGGAAGTTGGCTCATTTGCCATGGCGATGGCCTCTCAATGTGTTCAAATTATTATTAGGGTATCACGAAGCGATAGGAATGAAAGCTAGGTGCAGTCGTCAAAGAAACATGTTATATTTTTATATTTTTAGATTTTAAGCCATCCCGTGAACGATCCGGTCCAGGAAATTTTAAAGCGCCGCACTTTCGCCATCATCTCCCATCCGGATGCGGGCAAGACCACGCTTACCGAAAAGCTGCTCCTGTTCGGCGGGGCGATTCAGCTTGCAGGCGCAGTCAAGGGCCGTAAGGCCTCGCGCCACGCTACCTCTGACTGGATGGAGATGGAAAAGCAGCGGGGAATCTCGGTGACTACCTCGGTAATGCAGTTCGAACACCGAGGCTGTCTGATGAACCTGCTCGACACGCCAGGACATGCCGATTTTTCTGAGGACACCTATCGCACTTTGACCGCCGTAGACTCGGCTCTGATGGTGATCGACAGCGCCAAGGGGGTCGAGGAGCGCACGATCAAGCTGATGGAAGTCTGCCGCCTGCGCTCCACGCCGATCATGACCTTCATCAACAAACTTGACCGCGAAGGGCGCGATCCCATTGAGCTTTTGGATGAAATCGAGCAGGTGCTCGGCATCTGCTGTGCACCGCTCACCTGGCCGATTGGCATGGGCAGGCGTTTTGCGGGGGTCTATCACTTATATGAGGACGCGGTGCATCTATTTGATGCTCGCCACCGTGATCGCGTCGTCAAAGGCGAAGTGATTGAGGGATTGAACAACCCGACTTTGGACCTACGGCTCAAGCATCAGGCTGAAGAGCTGCGCGAGGAAGTCGAGTTGGTGCGCGGCGCTAGCCATTCCTTCGACCACCAGGAGTATCTGGCAGGCAGGCAGACGCCGGTGCTGTTCGGTTCGGCGATCAACAACTTCGGTGTAGTGGAACTTTTAGACGCCATTGCCCGCTATGCCCCTCCACCCCAGCCGCGGCAGGCGCAGGAGCGTGAAGTGAGACCACACGAGCCTGGCTTCACAGGGTTCGTGTTCAAAATCCAGGCCAATATGGACCCGTTACACCGCGATCGGATCGCGTTCGTGCGTATCTGCTCGGGCAAATATGAGAAAGGAATGAAGCTCCACCAGGTCCGCTTGGGCAAGACTCTCACCTTGGCCAACGCCCTCACTTTCCAGGCGCAAAGCCGCCAACACGTAGAGGAGGCCTGGCCAGGGGACATCATCGGCATCTATAATCACGGCACCATCCAGGTAGCCGATACTTTCACTCAAGGGGAAAAGCTCAAGTTCGGCGGTATTCCTTTTTTCGCCCCGGAACTGTTCCGGCGGGTAGTACTGCGCGATCCATTACGCGCTAAGGCGCTGCACAAGGGGTTGGTGCAGCTCAGCGAGGAGGGCGCGACTCAGGTGTTTCGGCCGCTGAAGAATAACGACTTGATCTTAGGTGCGGTGGGGATGCTACAATTTGATGTAACCGCGTTCCGGCTCAAAGACGAGTATCACGTAGAATGCGGCTTCGAGCCGATCAACGTCGTCACCGTCCGCTGGATCGAGTGCGATGACCCGAACCTGTTCGAGGAATTTAAGCTTAAGAACTTCGACTACTTAGCCGAGGACGGAGGCGGTTTTTTAGCCTACCTGGCTCCGAGTCGGGTAAACCTCGAGTTGGCTCAGGAGCGCTGGCCTAAGGTCAGGTTCAAGGCAACTCGCGAAGTGTAAAGAGATTCCGGTTCAGAGTCTGTGCATCCAATTTGTAGCCAAAATTGGTAATATTCACGAGGTTGGTTCAGTCCAGGTTCACGGAGTGGCTATTATTTTGTCATCACTTGTCATATAAGGAGAAATAAAATGAATAAAAGTAAGCTGATGTTTATTGCAGCTATGGTAGCGGCGGTAGGGGCATCCTCGATGGCTTCGGCAGTGGAATTTACGCCCGAGGAAAGCCTGTTTTTGGGGATGAAAATCTACGAGCGCGCCGCCGGCCGCGGCTGCGGTACCTGCCACGACGTGCGTCCGTTTCCGGACCTTACCCAAAGCATCAAAAAGCTGAGCAAGGAAGAATTTATCAACGTAGTCAAGAACGGCCGTCCCGGCACCATCATGACGCCGATGGCGCCAAAGATCATGGAAATCGGGCTGGTGAAAAACGCCTGTATGACCGAAGAACAAGCGCTCGATGCCCTGTATGCGTATCTGCAAGCGGTGGCGGAAGGCAAGGGCAAGGTGCAAAAGCCGACCACTTTGGACGCGAAGATAAAAGCCTGTGGCAAATAAGTCAAATTAGTTCTTAACCGGCCCGGAGCCTTCCGGGCCGGCCTCTTGCCGCAACTCTGGTTGAAACCAAGCGAGTTTCGCACGTAGCCTTACCACTTCGCCGACGATGATCAGAGTAGGCGCTTTGGCTTTTTCCTCCCGAGCGCGTTCAGCCAAAGTGGCAACCGTAGCAACGATCACCCGCTGGCGCGTGGTGGTCCCCGATTCGATCAAGGCTGCGGGCATGTCCGGCTTCATTCCGTGGCGGATCAGGGCCTGACAGATTTCTTCGAGACCTAACGTTCCCATATAAATCACCAGCGTTTGCCGGGGCACCACCAGTTTGTCCCAATCGAGATTCGGCCGATCCCCCTGACGGTGGCCGGTGACGAATAGACACGATTGGGCATACTCGCGGTGAGTGAGCGGAATCCCAGCGTAGCTGGCGCAGCCTAAAGCGGCCGTGATGCCTGGCACGACCAGGAAAGGGATCCCCTCGCTGGCTAGGGTCTCGATTTCCTCCCCGCCCCGCCCGAAGATAAATGGATCTCCCCCTTTGAGGCGTACCACTTTCTTGCCTTCTTTGGCCAAGCGAACCAATAACTGGTTAATGGCTTCTTGAGGCAAGGAGTGATCGGAGCGGGATTTACCGGCATAGAGCTTCTCTGCGTCGCGCCGGACCAGGTTAAGGATCTCATCCGAAACCAGCCGGTCGTACACTACCGTATCGGCTTCCTGGAGCAGGCGCAGCGCGCGCAGGGTCAATAGGTCCGGATCGCCAGGGCCGGCCCCGACCAAGGCGACGTAGCCCAGCGGCGCGCGGCGTTCGGCAGCCGCTGCGAGCGCGTTTGTCATGGCCGTTTCGGCGGCATGGGTTTTTCCACATAACATCAGTTCGCCTGGCGAGCCGGTCAGGGTTTGTTCCCAGAACCTGCGGCGTAGATCCTGGCTTGCAATGGCCTGTTGTACCCGAGAGCGAAAGCGACCGGCAAGCTCGGCTAGTTCACCGAGCCTGGCCGGGATCAGGCTTTCCAAGCGCGTTTTGAGCAGGCGCACTAGGACCGGTGCCCGTCCACCGCTGGAGATGGCGATGACGACCGGCGAGCGGTCCACGATGGCGGGCATGATGAAGTCGCAAGCTTGAGGTTGATCTACTGCGTTGATCAGGACTCCACGCTGCCTAGCGGCGGTTGCGACTGCCGTGTTGAGGAGGCGATCGTCGGTGGCGGTGATGGCCAGGAAGAAACCGCTCAAATCTGCAGGTTCGAAGGTTTTGGGTTTGAGCGCGAGCTTCCCGATCGCTGCCAGCTGTTCAAATCTCGGGTGGAAGTCTGGCGCAAGAACCGTCACTTTAGCTCCGGCGTGCAACAGCAGTTCAGCCTTGCGCAGAGCTACCTTTCCCCCTCCGACGATTAGGCAGGGCTTGTCTTGTAACTTCAGGAATATTGGCAGGAAGTCCATCGAGCAAGGTTAGTTTGCTATCATTTTGCCTTCGTTGACACCCATTTTGATTTGAATCAAGCATGGAGTTCGACCGGGAACTGGATACCTCAGGTCTCAATTGCCCCCTGCCGCTCCTTAAGCTGAAAAAGACCCTCAGCGAGATGGAAAGCGGCGAGGTGGTCCACGTGATCGCCACCGATCCGGCTTCGGTGCTGGATTTCGGCGTATTCGCCGAGCAGACCGGGAATGCCATTTTATATCACGGGGAGAACGGCGGCATGTTCCATTACTGGATCCGCAAGAAATAGAGACCCCTCTATGGAAGAGGCCACGGTGGGCCGTCCAAACGCACGGGTTTGAGCGCCCGGCGCAAGGAGAGAATCGTCCAATTCCGTTGTCTGGCGACTTTTTCCAGGACCGGGTCAGGATCGACCGCGATTGGACGGCCGACCTGTTCGAGCAACGGCAGATCGTTGTGGGAGTCGGAATAGAAAGTTGCACTTTGGAACTTTGAATCCTGGCCTTTGAGCCATTCCCTCAGGTGGCTGACCTTTCCCTGCTGGAAACACGGAATGCCGGTAAAACGCCCAGTGTAACGGCCTTGGCTAAATTCTGGCCGAGTAGCCAGCAGATGGTCGATGCCGAACAGTTCGGCGATCGGCTCGGTGACAAACGCGTTGGTCGCGGTGACAATAGCCAATAGCTCCCCACGGCGGCGGTGATATTCCACCAGCGCCTTGGCGGCAGGCAGAATCAGGGGCGCGATTTTTTCGCGCACAAAGCGTGCGCGTAAGGCATGAAGAAACTCGACGGGATGCTCGCTCAAGGGCTTCAAGGAAAATTCCAGAAATGCCGCGATGTCCAATCTACCCTCGCGATAGTCGGCGTAGAAACGGCGATTGGCCGATTCGTATTCATCTGGATCGACGACCCCCTGCTCGATCAGAAATTGTCCCCACAAATAGTCGCTGTCCCCGCCAAGGAGGGTGTTATCCAGGTCGAAAAGAGTCAAAGAGGTTCTGGGGCTGTTTGGAATCACTTGCGATGGTAAGAAGGCTTGTGTAGGTTATCCTGCATGAGCTACAAATTTTATCATTGAATTTTAGCTATGGCTTTTGCGCCATGATTGATGCCGAAGGTTATCGCCTAAATGTGGGGATTGTGTTGTGCAATGATGCCGGACGGCTATTTTGGGCGCGGCGGATAGGAATGTGTTCTTGGCAATTTCCGCAAGGGGGGATCAAGGCAAAGGAAAGCTTGGAAGCGGCCATGTTCCGCGAGTTGTACGAAGAAACCGGGCTGAACCGAAAAGACGTCGAGGTGATCGGCCGCACGCAAAATTGGTTGCGTTATCGTCTTCCTGAGCGCTATATCCGACGCAATTCTTTTCCGCTTTGCATCGGGCAAAAGCAAGTCTGGTTCCTTTTGCGCTTGAAAGCCCGCGAAGATCGCATCCGCCTAGACCGATGCAGTAGACCCGAGTTCGATGCCTGGCGCTGGGTAGAGTATTGGCAACCCGTCAAAGAAGTAGTCTATTTCAAGCGCGAGGTTTATCGCAAGGCCTTGACAGAACTGGGCGAGTTATTGATCCAAGACTCAGTTCCGGTCGATCCTAAAAGTTTCTTGGCGGCCCGCGGTCGATTTTAAAAGTGGATTGGCGGGCTTAAAGGGGGGAGGTTGCCACGATCTTACTGGATATGGTTATTAGTCTTATTGCCGATCCTAGTGATCGGCAATTCGCTTTATGGTGATGAATCGGCATCAGTTCCCGTAGTCATCGTCCATCCCGGAGTTGCGATTCAGTCCTTGTCCCGCAATGAAGCTCGGGCGATTTTCGCCATGCGCCGCAGGACTTGGCCAAACGGTACTCCGATCCAGGTGTTTGTCCTGCCAGACGACCATCCCTTGCACCAGGCTTTCTGCAAAAAGATTCTCAATATCTATCCCCACCAGTTGCGCCGGATCTGGGATCGCGGCATGTTCTCCGGGACCGGCCAGGCCCCAGTCGAGGTCGAAACGCTAGAAGAAATGCAAAAACGCATCGCTTCAAGTCAAGGAGCAATCGGCTATGTGGGCGGGGCACAGCTCGAAGACTCGGTGAAGGCCGTCCCGGTTCATTGAAGCTTCGCCTTGAGGAGTCAATCTGTTTCAGGCGAAGGAGATGACCTTCGCGCTAGTGATCTTTTCCGCCAATATGAGGGTGAAAAGCTCGCCCTAACAGGAGGTACGCGCTGAGTACCATCGCGTCGATGGTACCGGCTGACTTCCGGTCTCAGACAACCCAGACCCAAACGCGGCAAAAAAATTGGCACTTTTGATCTTCAGTAGCCTGGTAGGGAGAAATCCAGCCCCGGCGGCAGATGGTCCAGCCGCTCTACCCGGGTGGAAATAACACCTTCAGCGTAAAGTTCCAGCCAGCGCCAGCCTGGAGGTTGTAAGTCTAAGGCAAAGGTCGAAGCCCCGGGTCGGAATTGGAAACAGGTGGAAGGGGCGCTCCAGAGAGGAATCTTGTGCCAGTAGCCAGCAAATGCCTGATGGACATGGCCGAAGATCACTCCTTTGACATTGGGAAAGCGGTCGAGCAGGGTCAATAGGTCTTGTCCATTGGCAAGCAGCATCGTATCCATCCAGGCGCTGTGTACGGCCAGCGGCGGATGGTGGACGGCGATCAAGGCAGGAAGGTCCTGATGTTCTTCAAGGCTTAAGGCTAAAAATTCAAGTTCGCAGACAGCGAGATACCCCCCGGCAGAGCCGGCAAGATGGCTGTTCAAACACAAAATCTGCCAGGTTTTGGTCAGAATGCGCCGGGCACAACGCGTGGGGTCTTGGCATAAGACCAAAGCCATCGTCTTGGGATCGTCGTGATTGCCGCAAAGAGCCACCCAGGGAACCTTGAGCGTGTCAAGGAGGCAAAGCAAGCGCTCATAGGCGGCGGGACTTGGGTCCTGAACCAGGTCCCCGGTAAGCAGGACCAAATCCGGCGGCCAGCTCGCTGCGGTTTGAAGGGAGCCTAAAACTTCCTTGAGGCTCTCTTCGGTATCGATCCCCATCAGGGTTTGGCCGGGATGCTCCAGAATATGGCAGTCAGACAGCTGGAGCAGTTTGAGCGGCTCGCCGTGATCAGTCAGCTTAACGCTCAAAGCGGCTTGAGGAGTACTTTCGAGTTGCGCTTTAAGTTGACCCACTGCTTTCGCTCGGCGGGTAGATCGTCAAGGCTTACAAGGTGAAAACCACGCTCCAAGAACCAATGGGCAGCGTGGGTAGTCAGGACGAACAAGGAGGAAAGCCCTAAGCTCTTGGCCTGCTTTTCCACGTGTTCCAAAAGGCGTTGGCCGTGGCCTTGGCCGCGATAGTTAGGGTGTAAGGCCAGGCACGCCAACTCCCCGGCCTTGGCTTCTGGGAAGACGTGAAGGGCAGCACAGCCTATCACCAGACCGTCGCGGGCAATGACCCAGAAATCGTCGAGGCTTTCTTCCAGCTTCTCCGGCGAACGCTTTACCAGGATACCTTCCTGCTCCAAAGGCCGGGTCAATTCCAAAATGCCGGGGATGTCTTCTAATCTCGCCGGGCGCAGGGTTTCAAAAGGCTTAGCCGAAATCAGCGTGCCGCAACCGTCGCGGGTAAATAGTTCAAGCAGCAACGCGCCGTCTTGATGCCGGTCGAGCAGGTGAACCCGGCCAACCCCTTGGTCTATAGCCACCACCGCCGCTTGGACGTGGCGGGTGACGGCTTCGTCAAAAGCGTTTGCCGCAAGCAACCGGCGCGCCTCCTGACAGGTCAACTGGGGAATCGGCTGCGCTTGGGCCTTGAGTCGGCAGGAGGTTTCGGTGAGGATTAGGAGCTTGTCCGCCTTGAGCGCTGTTGCCGTGGCGACTGCCACTTCCTCCGCGCTCAGGTTAAAGACTTCGCCAGTCGGGGAATAGCCGAGCGGCGGCAAAATCACCACGCTTCCCTGGTCCAACTGGCCCAGAATAGCGTCGCGGTCGATGCGTCTGACCTCGCCAGTGTACTCGAAGTCTACTCCCTCGCGTACGCCCACCGGCTTGGCGATGACGAAGTTGCCCGAACTGACCCGAATCCGCACGCCAGCCATAGGGGAATCGGCCAACCCCATGGAAAACAGCGCCTCGATTTCGAGACGCGCTTGACCGGCCGCTTCTTTGACGCACTTCAAGGCGGCTGCATCGGTGATGCGAAGGTCCCGGAAGTAGCGAAGACTGAGCCCTTGCGCTTTGAGGCGCGCTTCAATTTGAGGGCGGATGCCGTAGGCCAGAACCAGACGGATCCCCAGGCCGTGGAGCAGAGCCAAATCGTGGATCAGAGAGGGAAAAGCCGGATCGAGCAGGGCTTCGCCGCCGAACGTTACCACGAAAGTGCGCCCGCGGTGAGCATGAATATACGGGGAAGAGCTCCGGAACCAGCGAACGTAAGAGGCAGCGTCCATCAGCCAAGACAGTAATGTTCGATCAGACGACGCAACAGCCGTATCGCCGGATCGATGTGTTGCCGGGGAAGGTACTCGTCGGGTTGATGGGCCTGATCGATGGACCCGGCCCCTAGGATCACCGTTTCTAGCCCCAAGGAAGCAAGATAAGGCGCCTCGGTGCCGAAGGCGACGGCTCCGGCAGCTTGACCGGTCAATTCCTCACACAGCTGCACCAGTTGGGCGTCGGCAGGCGTTTCAAAGGCAGGTACGCCGGCAAACAGAGGCTCCACTTTGGCTTTGAGTCTGGGAAAGGCAGCTACGGTCGTCTCGACCAGGCGCCTGAGTTCCTCCCGCACCGCTTCAGGGGCCATCCCAGGCAGGAGGCGCAGATCGAGCAAGGCCCGGCAGTGGCCGCAGATCCGGTTGGGGCTGTCGCCGCCTGAAATTGCGCCCAGATTCAGGGTAGGAAAGGGGACTTCAAACCCAGGGTGGCGGATCTTGGCAAGTTCGTCGCGCCAACGCAAAAGCGCTTTGAGCACCTCGACCATGCCTTCCAGGGCGTTGGCTCCCAGCGCAGGGTTGCTCGCGTGGCCGCTGTGCCCTAGGACTTCCACCGCTTCCATCAGCACTCCCTTGTGCATCCTGACCGGTTTGAGATCGGTGGGTTCGCCGATGATCGCGAATCGCCCGGCAGGAAGTCCGGTTTCCGCCAAAAGGCGCGCCCCGTTCATGGTGCTTTCCTCGTCACAGGTCGCCAGAACAAGCAAAGGCGCCTTAAGGCGCGTTAAATCAAGAGAAGCGATGGCGGTCAGCGCCAGGGCAAAGAAAGACTTCATGTCCGCCGTTCCCAAGCCGTACAAACGCCCCTGGCGTTCGGTCAGCCGGAAAGGGTCGCTCGACCACAGGCCTTCATCGTAAGGAACAGTGTCGGTATGGCCGCTCAAGACCAGCCCCTCGCCCGCCTCTAATGGCCCAACGCTGGCAACCAGGTTAGCCTTGGTCCTGGTCACCTCTTGCAGGGCGACGGCAAAGCCGAGCGCCTCCAGCCACTCTGCCAAGCGATGGACGACCCCCAGGTTGGATTGGTCAAGGTGCGGATCGGCGCTCGAGACCGAGGGTTCGGCCACGAGCTGAGCGATCATCTCGACAGGAGAGGGTAGGTTCAAAGCTTGCCTTCCAATTGCCAGTCGGTGACTGCCCCCTCCGAAGCCGAGCCTACCAGGGCGGCGTATTTGGCCAGGACCCCGCGGGTATAGCGCGGTGCGGGTTTACGCCAGCGGGCCAACCTGGCTTGGATTTCGGCCTCGGGAAGGTCCAAGGTCAGCTCCTGGGTTTCCGCGTCGATATAGATCCTATCGCCGTCCTGGACGATGGCCAGAAGGCCACCTACGTAAGCCTCTGGGGTGATGTGGCCGACGACGAAGCCGTGGGTGCCGCCGGAGAAGCGGCCATCGGTGATGAGCGCGACGTCTTTGCCCAAGCCTTTGCCCATCACCGCCGAGGTGGGCGAGAGCATCTCGCGCATTCCTGGCCCCCCCTTGGGTCCCTCGTAGCGGATCACGATCACTTCGCCTTTCTGCACTGTGCCGTTGAGGATGGCTTTTAAGGCCGCCTCCTCGCTGTCGAACACCCGCGCCCGGCCGGCAAAGCGCACGCCTTCTTTGCCGGAAATCTTGGCTACTGCCCCTTCGGGGGCCAGGTTGCCTTTCAAGATCACCAAGTGGCTGTTGGGCTTGATCGGGTCAGAAAGCGGGCGGACGATGTCTTGACCTTGGGGATAAGGAGCAACTTTGGCTAAGTTTTCTGCCACTGTCTGGCCGGTGACGGTAAGGCAGTCGCCGTGCAGTAGCCCCGCCTCGAGCAGGGTTTTCATCAGCGGCAGAATGCCGCCGATTTCGATCAGATCGGCCATGTGGTAACGCCCGCTGGGTTTTAAGTCGGCCAATACCGGCACTTTTCTGCCGATGCGGGTAAAATCGTCCAGGCTCAGTGAGACGTCGCAGGCTCGGGCCATCGCCAGAAGGTGGAGGACGGCGTTGGTCGAGCCACCCAAGGCGATGACCACCGCGATGGCGTTCTCGAACGCTTGGCGCGTCATGATGTCGCGCGGTTTGAGGTCCATTGCCAGCAGTTTCAGCACGGCTTTTCCGGCCTCCTCGCAATCCTTTTGTTTGGCCGGGGAGACGGCCGCCTGGGCGGAGCTTCCGGGCAGGCTCATCCCTAAGGCTTCGATCGCCGAAGCCATGGTATTGGCGGTGTACATTCCCCCGCAGGCGCCGGGACCTGGAATGGCGTGATGCTCAATCGCGCTCAAAGCCGCCTCGTCTATACGTTGGTTGGCGCGTGCGCCGACCGCTTCGAACACCGACACGATGTCGAGTTTTTGCTCGCCCAGGCAGCCGGGCAAGATGGTGCCGCCGTAGACGAATACCGCTGGGCGGTTAAGGCGCGCCATCGCGATCAGGCAGCCGGGCATGTTTTTGTCACAGCCGCCGATCGCCACCAGCCCGTCGAAGCCCTGGCAGCCCACTACGGTCTCGATCGAGTCGGCGATCACCTCGCGCGACACCAAAGAGTATTTCATCCCTTCGGTGCCCATGGAGATACCGTCGGAAATGGTGATGGTGTTGAAGATCACCGCCTTGCCGCCGCTTTCATCCACGCCTCGCGCCGCCTCTATGGCCAGTTTGTCGATGTGCATATTGCACGGAGTCACCATGCTCCAGGTCGAGGCGATACCGATCTGGGGTTTGTTGAAGTCTTCATCACGAAAACCCACGGCGTGCAGCATGGCCCGGCTGGGGGCGCGTTCCATGCCATCGACCACTAGCGAGGAAAAAGGGCGTTTTGTATCAGCAGACATCAGTGAAACTCCTAAAGTTAAAGCGAACTCCAGCTGTGGCGGCGACGCCAGGCAAGGCGCGGCAGGATTAAGCCGGCTAGGATTCCGCTGCCGAGCACGCCAGCTCCGATCAGAAACCAGCGCTGCGATTGTTCTTGGTTCAAGGTTTGATTTTCCAGCTTGAGTTGATTAAGTTGTCGCTCTAACTCAATCGTCCGCTCCCTTAGCTGGTTGCGTTCGTTCTCGATTGCCAAGGCGTTGCTAGAGACAGCGCGGATCCGGTTGAGTTCAGCCGCTAACTGGGCAGCCCGCTCGGTCAATGTATTCTTTTCCGTACTCAAGGCGGTTTGCTGGTTTTTCAAAGCTTCCAGTTCTTGAGCCAAGCGGGCGTTTTCCCCGCTCAGTTGTTGCAGTTTATCACCGAGAGTCTGAAGTTGAATCCGACAACTATGTTCGTCGCTGATGTGGCGAGTGAGCACCCAACCGATCGTGCCGTCGCGCAGCCGCACCTTGCTATAGCCGCTTTTTAAGTCGTGCTCGATCAGGGTCAGCGGAGTTCCGCTGGGAAGCAGACGCAGAATCTTGTACTCGGTCCCCTTGCCGGCGCGCAGGTGGACTTCCTTGGTGTTGGTGACGTAGGAAGACTCCTCAGCAACCGTTGAGAGCGAGAAAACTAAAGCCAAAGAAAGCAGCAGTCTCAAAGCAACTTGATAATGAACAATACCTATCATCGAACGCTTGGGTGCTTTAGGTTTTCAATTTTGCGCCGCAAGCAGAAATTCTAACAAGGCTTTTTGCGCGTGCAGCCGATTTTCCGCCTCGTCCCAAACCACGCTTTGCGGCCCCTCCAAGACCTCGGCGCTGACCTCTTCCCCGCGGTGGGCTGGGAGGCAATGCATGAACAGGGCATTGGGGGCAGCCCGCTCCATCAGCGCCCGGGTGACGGTAAATCCCCGGAAGGCATTAAGCCGTTGCGCCCGCTCTTGCTCTTGCCCCATGCTGGCCCAGACGTCAGTGACCACCAGATCAGCGCCTTCAGCGGCAGAAACCGGGTCTTGACCCACAACGACCCTAGCGCCTGCCGCCTGGACCAGTTCGGCTTCGGGTTCGTATCCAGGAGGGCAGGCGATGTGGAGCTTAAAGTCCAATTGTCGCGCGGCCTCGAGGTAAGACTGGCACATATTGTTGCCGTCGCCGATCCAGGCGACTTTGCGCCCAGCGATGTCGCCGCGGTGTTCGAAATAGGTCTGCATGTCCGCCAAAAGCTGGCAAGGGTGAAAGCGGTCGGTCAGGCCGTTGATCACCGGCACGCGCGAATGCTGGGCAAAACGAACCACAGTGGCGTGCCGATGAGTCCTGAGGACCACCCCGTCGACCATGCGCGACAGGACCCGAGCGGTGTCTTCCAAGGGTTCCCCGCGATCTAATTGGGAGTCGCGCGGGGACAGGAAAATCGCAGATCCACCCAATTGGACCATGCCCACTTCGAAGGACACCCGAGTGCGGGTGGAGGCCTTTTCGAAAATCATTCCCAAGACTTTGTTCTTGAGGGGTTCGTAGGGTCCTTTCAGGCGCTTGAGTTCGCCGGCGCGCCGGATCAGAAAACGCAGCTCGTCCGGGCTTAGGTCCATAAGGGTGAGAAAATGCCGCGCTGTCATGCTTCCATTTCCCAAATGAGCTTGGTCAAGGTAGTGAGCAAAAATTCTGCCTCATCGTCTTGCAGGATCAAAGGGGGAAGCAGGCGCACCACGCAGGCAGCGGTGACGTTGATGAGCAGCCCCCGCTTGAGCGCCGCCTCGACCAAAGCGGTGCACGGGTAATCCAGCTCTATGCCGAGCATCAGGCCGCGCCCGCGGATCGCCTTGACGCGCGGATGATCGGCCAGGCGCTGGGTGAGCTCGGCCAGAAGATGCTCGCCCAAAGAACCGGCCCGCGCGAGCAGGCGATGCTGAGCGATGATCTTGAGGACTTCCAGCGCCACCCGGCAGGCGAGAAAATTGCCGCCGAAGGTAGAGCCGTGCATCCCGGGTTTTAGGATCTCGGCGGCCTGACCGCGAGCCAGGCAAGCGCCAATGGGAAAGCCGTTGCCCAAAGCTTTAGCCAAAGTCATCACATCCGGTACGATGCTCTCGTGCTGGCAGGCAAACCAAGTCCCGGTGCGGCCTATGCCGGTCTGGACCTCGTCCAGCATCAGCAGCCAGTCATTGCGGTCGCACAGCGCCCGAAGCTCGGCCAAATAGCCGGGCTTTGGGAGTCTGACTCCGCCCTCTCCTTGGATCGGCTCGACCAACACCGCGACGACATCGTCACGCTCGGACAGTCGGGCGACGGCGCCGGGGTCGTCGTAGGGAACCCGCACAAAGCCTGGCACCAGGGGTTCGAAACCCTGCTGCACTTTTGGGTTGCCGGTTGCGCTCAAGGTGGCCAGAGTGCGGCCGTGGAAGCTGCCTTCGCAGACGACGATTTTGGGGTCGGCGATACCCTTGGCGTGGCCGAAAGCGCGCGCGATCTTGAGCGCAGCCTCGTTGGCTTCGGCTCCGGAGTTGCAAAAAAACACCTTGTCCATTCCGGAAAGGCGTGCAAGCTCACAGGCCAGCGTCTCCTGGAGTTCGATCCGATAGAGGTTGGAAGTATGCCAAAGGCGTCTAGCCTGTTCGCAAAGCACGCTGGCCAATGCCGGGTGGGCGTGACCGAGATTGCAGACCGCAACGCCTGAGATGGCATCGAGGTAGCGCCTACCTTCTTTATCCCAAAGCCAGGCCCCGTCGCCGTGAGTGAAGGCTACCTCGAGCCTGGCATAGGTGGACATAATGGAGTTCATAAGTTAGGTCATGCGGATTGGAAAACAAAAAGGCAGCCGCACGACTGCCCGGGATTTATTTATTAATCTTTTAGTTATTATTCTATTGAAATTCGGAAGGCTGAACAATATCGGCTTTGAGCAATTGATAATGCCGCTGTGTGGCACTTTAAGCTTTTGCCTTATAATCGATCAATGAATCGAATCCGTCTGCTTCCCCCGCAATTGGCCTGCCAGATCGCCGCTGGAGAGGTGATCGAGCGTCCCGCGTCGGTAGTTAAAGAACTGGTAGAAAATAGCCTGGACGCCGGCGCAGGTCAAATCGACATCAGCCTCGATGCGGGTGGCATCGGCCTGATTCGAGTCCGCGACGACGGCTGCGGTATTTCGCGCGAGGATTTGCCGCTGGCGGTGGCCCGCCATGCTACCAGCAAGATCACGTGCCTGGAAGACCTGCGCCGGGTAAGGAGCTTCGGCTTCCGCGGCGAGGCACTGCCCAGCATTGCTTCGGTGGCTCGGCTCGAGTTGATTTCTAGAACGCCTCAGGACCCTTGCGGATGGCGCCTTCAGGCTGGGCCTGAAGGGGTGTCGGAGCCGATCCCGGCGGCTCATCCGCTCGGTACTACTGCGATTGTGGCCGACCTGTTTTATAGCGTTCCGGCGCGGCGTAAATTTCTGCGCCGCGAAGAGACGGAATTCGGTCAGGTCCGAAGCCTCGTTGAGCGCATTGCCTTGGGGTGCTTTGCAGCCGGATTTGCCTTGCGCCACAACCAGCGCGCGGTGTGGCACCTGCCGCCGGCGCACACGGCGGCGGCGCGCAAAGCCCGCCTGGCCCAGGTCCTAGGACAGGAGTTTGTAGACCAGGCGCTCGAGGTAGATTGTGCCGCCAAAGACCTTTGCCTGACGGGCTGGATAGCCCTGCCGTCCGCTTCGCGCCGCCGCGCGGATGGGCAGTTTTGGTATGTCAACGGGCGGCCGGTGCGCGACAAAGTGCTAAGCCACGCCTTGCGCTGTGCCTACCGCGATGTATTGCCTGCCGACCGCCAGCCGGTGGCCGTGTTGTACCTGGACCTGGACCCGGGTTTGGTCGACGTCAACGCCCACCCGGCCAAGCTCGAGGTGCGCTTCCGCGACCCCCGTCAGGTGGCCGACTTCATCACCGCCTCCCTGTATCGGGTTTTGGGGCGAGCCAGGCCCTCGGCTGCGCACCGTCGGGTTTGGCGCGTGCCGGAAGCGATGGATAACCCGCCGCTCAAGGTGAGCGAGAACCTAGCATTTTATCAAAGCATAAGCGAATCTGCCGCGACTGAAATTCCCCCACCACGGCCTGCCGCTGAAGACTCGGCAGCGATGGGCTGTGCCTTGACCCCGCCGCTGGGGGAGGCGGTGGCGCATTTGCACGGCATCTACATTCTGGCCGAGGCGCAGGATGGGCTAGTGATCGTCGACGCCCACGCTGCCCACGAGCGCATCCTGTACGAAAAGTTCAAGCGCCAACTGGAGGAGGGGGCGGTGGTGCGCCAGCCTTTGCTGCTCCCGGTCAGACTCACTTTGATCCCGCGCGAAGTCGATCTTCTCGCGGGCTACCGTCAAGAGCTGGATAAGCTTGGCATGGAGGTGGATTTGATCGGCCCAGAGGCAGCCGCGATACGTACCCTGCCGGCCTTGTTGGCAGGCGTCGACGCGCCCCAATTGCTCCGCGACCTGCTGGAGGAACTGGAGCAGGTGGGAAGTTCCAACGAAGTGGAAGGGGCCATCCGCGAGCGGCTCGCAAGCCGGGCCTGTCGCTGCGCGGTGCGCGCCGGTCAGCGCTTGAGCCTGAAGGAGATGAACGCGCTCCTGCGCGAGCTGGAACAGACCGAGCGCGGCGGTCAATGCAACCACGGCCGCCCTACCTGGGTGGTGTTGGATTTTAAGACTTTGGACCGTTTCTTTCACCGTGGCCGGTGATGGCAAAACCTTTAGCGCTTCTCCTTATGGGGCCGACCGCCTCGGGCAAGACCGAACTGGCCCTGGAACTCGCCAAGGATCTTGGCGGCGAGATCGTCAGCGTCGATTCCGCCTTGGTCTATCGCGGCCTGGACATCGGCACGGCCAAGCCTTCGCTTGAAATTCGGGCGCAAATCCCCCATCACCTCATCGACGTCCTCGACCCGGCAGAAAACTATTCTGCCGGCCGCTTCGCGCGCGAGGCTAACGGCGCAATCGAAGCGATCTTAGCGCGCGGAAAGCTGCCTATTTTAGTAGGCGGTACCATGCTGTATTTCCACGCCTTGCTCTGCGGGATGGCACCTTTACCGGAGGCCGACCCCAAACTGCGGCGGGAAATAGACGTTCAGGCCGAAAAGCTAGGCTGGCCAGCGCTCCATGCCAGACTGGCTGAGATCGACCCGAAGGCGGCCTTGAGCATCTCCCCCAACGACTCCCAGCGCATCCAGCGCGCTTTGGAGGTTTACTGGCTCACTGGCCGACCGATAAGCAGCTTTTGGCAAAAGACGCCCCAGAAAGAGTTGCCGTTTCGGCCCTTCAAGATCGTGATCTGCCCGCGCGACCGGGCGCTTCTTCACCACCGCATCGAGCGGCGCTTTTCTGCCATGCTTGAGCAAGGATTGGTGGAGGAGGTCAAAAACCTGTACCGGCGCGGCGACCTGCATCCGGATCTGCCGGCGATCCGCAGCGTCGGCTACCGCCAGGTATGGGGCTACCTGGCCGGCGAATACGATTTTGCCACCATGGTTCACAAGGCCATCTGCGCCACCCGCCAGCTCGCCAAGCGCCAGCTCACCTGGCTGAGGCGCGAGCAAGACGCGCTTTGGCTGGAGGCCGATCAAACAGCGCTTTCGACCATCGCTTCTCAGCTCAAAAGCGCAGGTTGAACGAAACGGCGAAATCGCGCCCGCGGCGAAAAGCGCGGACCTTCTCCCCGCCTTGGGTAAAGCGCACTTTGCCATCGATTAGGTTTTGCATTCTAAGCTGGATGGAGAAGTGGTCGGTGAGTTTTTGCTCAACCACGAAGTCGAGTTGATGGAAAGGGTTCTCGTAGATGTCCGGTGCCCCCAAGGAACCTACCTGCGAGATGCGCTGGCTGAAGGTGTTGTAGAGCAAAGTGGCTTGAGTGCCTAAGTCTCGGTTGTCGTAGCCGAGCTGGACGTTGACGATGTGCTTGGAGTGGCCTTGCAGCGGGCGTTTGGGGTTGGTTAGGGTTTGTAAATTTTGCGGCAGCAGCGTGATTTCCGATTGGGACCAGGTGTAATTGCCCCCCAAGTAAAACCCAGCCAAACGCGGGTGCAAGAATTCCAGTTCCTTGCGGAAGTCAAGCTCTACGCCGAATACGTTGGCGCTTGCGGCATTTTGCAGCTGCAACAGGCCAGCCGGTCCGGGCAGGAGGATTTTTTCGATGGGATTGGTGAGGTCTTTCCAGAAAAACCCCACAGACAGATTTTCCTTAGGGGAGAAATAATACTCCCAACGCGCGTCGTAATTGTGGAACTCGGCCTGCTGAAGATCGGGGTTGCCCACCGTCTCGCGGTCGGTTTCCGGGTCGGTGAACGGCGCCGGAGACAGTTCGCGAAAGTCCGGGCGCGATAAGGTTTTGCTCCAGCCAAGGCGAAGCTGTTGGGCATCGGAGATCAAAAAGGTCAAGGTCACCCCCGGCAAGGCATCGCGGCTGTCTAGAGTCGAGACGATGGGTTGGTTGGTTGGGTCAAATAAATTAAAAGTCGTGACGGTTTGCTGATTCTCCTCGATGCGGACACCTCCGGCTAAGCGCACGGCGTTAAGGAAAGTGGTGTCTAGCTCGGTGTAATAGGCCTTAAGCTCTTGGGTGGCGATGTAGTTGTCGGTGGCGCGGGTGGTTTCTTGGAGGACGAAGCCTTCAGGCCCGATGTTTTCCGGGCTTAAGATCGCCTCCAGAGAAGGGTTCAAGAGAACGGCGCGGTCGGTCGAGCGTGGTCCAGAGGGGGCAAAGCGAAAGCGGCGGATAGAAGAATTGCGCTCGCGTTCGGTCTGCCAGTAACCGGCGCCAAGATGGCCTTTTAAGCGCTCGCTAAAGAAAGCGTAAGGCAGCTTGAGGTCCAAGCGCAAGCTGTCGTCTTGATCTTCCAGATTCCCAAAGCTTGTCTGGTTATTGTCGGCTTTGCGGGAAAATTCAAACACTTCCTTTCCTAAGCTGGGGATCTCATCGAAGCGGTATTCGCGCTTGTAGGGCTCGATTCGGCTGGCGGTGGCCTGGGAGTACAGAAAGTACACCCAAAGGTCGTTGAGTCGGCGAAAAGTGTGTTCGGTGCCGATCTGCCAGTTAAACAGCTCGTTTTCTACCCACCACAGGCGCGTGCGCCGGATGTTGGCGCCTTCGGTATTGGTGAACCCTTCGATGAACCGGACCTCGTCGGCAGAATCGCGCACCAGCATCACCTGTCCGAACAGCTTGTGGTCTTTTGCATAATCGGCCTCCAGGTTGAGATAGGCGTTGGTTTTGACCTCGCGGGCGGTGCGCTGGACGTCGAAGTCATCGATCAACTCCAGCTCTCCTTTCTGGTTGGCGCTATAGTCGCGCCGCACCTCGTCGAAATGGTTCCAGCTCTGATCCCAGCGCCCCAGGGCGAAGAATCCCAGGCCGAAATTCCCGAACTGATAGCGATCGCCCAGCGCGGCGCTGATCCGGCCATTGGGCGGCAGCCGGTCTCGCTCGACATCCCAGACGCCGGAGAGCTTTTCGCCGAAGCGCTCGATCTCTTCCGGGGTAAAGCCTTCGGCCACCGGCGTTTTGGGGCGCAAGATACGACCCCCTGAAAGCGCGCGGGCCAAGGGTTTGGGAAGGTCGCGGTGGCCGTCGTCTGCCCCGATCCAGTCGAAATCCCCACCTTCATAGCGAAGGCCCTTGGCGAAGCTGGCCTCGGTGTTAAAGCCCAAAAGCCCGTTCAGGTCGAGGATGAACTCGTCTGGAACGCGGCGGGTGCGCAGGTCTACCGTGCCGCCAGAGAACTCGCCCGGAAGGCTCGCAGTGTAGCCTTTTTGGATCTCGATGGTATCGAGCATAGTCGCCGGAAACAGATCCAGCGGGATGACGCGGCGGGTGGGGTTGGGGGTGGGCACGCCGATGCCGTTTACCAGGGTGTTGGAATAGCGCTCTCCCAGGCCGCGGATGTAGGCGTAGCTGCCGCCGACGATGGTAACCCCGCTGGCGCGCTTTAACGCGGCGGCTACGTCCGAGTCGCCGGCGCGGCTGATCTGTTCGGCGCCTAATACGTCGGTGATCTCGGCAGAAGTTTTCTCTTCACTGATCACTGAGGCGACGCTACCGGCAAGATGCGGCTCGATGACCACGAAAGGCGGCATCTCTACCCCTTTGGGGGTGAGCGTTAGCTTGAGGGTCTGAGTTTGGTCGGCCACGATGGTCACGCCTTCTTCCACCTTCTGATTGTATCCAGGCGCTGCGACTGAAAGGCTGTAGGTGCCGGCAGGTGCCTGGATGCGGAAGCGCCCCTGAGAATCGGTGACGACGGGCTGTTTGAAGCCGCTTAAGAAAATTTCGGCATCGGCCAAAGGCTTGCCCGTACTGCTTGTGACCTGCCCTTCCAGCAGTCCAGGTGGCCCTGAAACCGATTTGGGGGCAGGTTGCTGGCCAGCGGTCGAGCTTTCCACGCTCACTTTGGGCGGGCGGTCGTCGCCATAGGCGGCGATGCGGATCTGAACGTCTTCTTCGGCTTGGAATGTACGCTCTAGGATCGCCAATGCCCGACCCAAGTGGCGCAGCTCCAGGTTGTGGCTACCTGGGGCAAGCTTTAACTCCAAAGCGCCTTTGGCATCCGTGCTGCCAACGGCTTGGCCGTCTACCAGTACCTCCACTCTGGCCAGAGCCGTTTCGTCTAGGAACACATATAATTGCAGCCGTGCTTCTTCGGCCAGGGCAAAAATAGGCAACCACAAAAGCAGGGTGAAAAGCAGCTTGTCCATGCGGAGTTATTTTTTATTCAGGTGCACCGCCAAGGCTGGTCCTCGCACTCTTTGAGCAGGCGGCGAAGCTCGGCTGCTTGGCGGAAGATTTGGGGATCAGAGATGGCGTCGAGATAGGTTTCAACCAACCCCAGCCTGCCGGCGCGGTAAGCGGCATAGGCTAAGGCGTAGCGCACGGCGTCTTCTGCGAGGAGTCCTGCGCGCGCCAAAGGCCGTTCCATGGCTAGCGCTTCTTCGTAGCGCCTGAGGGCCAAGAGCAGGGCGAGGCGCTGACGCCTTTGCGTCTTGACCTCGGGAACCTGGGCGTTGAGGTAAAGCGCCTGGTAATACGCCCCAGCGCGCCGATAGCATTCGGCCGCATCGCTGTACAGGCTGGGGTCGAACCGCGCCGCCTGCTCTAGAATCCAGGCGGCTGCCTGCGGCATCTGCCGACTCAAATACACATGAGCGAGCAGTTTGGCCAGCGTTGGCTCTTGGGGATAGCGGAGATGCCCTTGTTCTAAAACAGTGCTGGCTGGAAGAAGTGCCCCCCCTAGCCGCAAGGCATTGCCTATGGCAGCGTAATCCTGAGCGCTACCTTGACCTGCATTGAGATACTCAAGCCCTAACGCGGCAGCTTGGTGGTAGAGCTTTTTTTCCAAAAGATAAAACACCTGGCGGCGCAGAAAGCTCAACTCACCGGGGAATCTTTGCCGCGCTTGAGTTAGCGTCTCGAAAGCGGCCTCCTCCCGGTGGAGTTGCCACAAGCATTGGGCTTTGATCTCGTAAAGCGCCGGATACTGATCCAGTACGGCCTTGGCGTTTTCGATTGCCGCCAGGGTGTCGGGATAGCGCTGGAGGTGAAAATAGCCTTGGGCCAGGTAAACGTAAAGCAAAGGCTCAGCTTGGCCTTCGGCACTGGCTTTTTCCAGATGCTCCAACGCTTTGGGATACTGGGAGAGCTTCAGGTAAGCCAGCCCAGCCAGGGTATGGTAACGTCGGCGCAGTTTGAGCAGTTTTTCCCCTTCGCCCTCAGGAGGAGGTTGCGACAAGAGGACTGCCAAAGCGCGGGACGGCTGGCTGTCCTGGAGCATTTTCGCCGCCTGATCGAGCAGGGTAGGAAGGTCCAAGGATTTGGCGCCTGTCCCGCGAGCCATTACGAGGAGGAGTATCAGGAGTACTATCTGCGGGCGCATGGATCAGCCCAGTTGGAAGACGATTTTCTGCTGCACCCAGCTTGCCACCGGTTTGCCTTGGGAACGGGCTGGATTGAAGCGCCAGCGGCGGATTCCCTCCAAGGCGCTTTGTTCGAACACTCCAGGCGGCGAGGCCTCGAGCACCTGAGCTTGTGCCACCGTGCCTTGTTCATCCACCAACACCGAAAGCAGAACATAACCCTGAAGGTTTTTGCTCTTGGCTTCTGCTGGGTAATCGAAGGCGCCGGTGGCGATGGGTTGAGGCGGAGTATCCACGGCCGCCTCTGCGGTCTTGGTTTCTGTCCTGCCTAGGAGGCGTTGGTCTGCCTCAGGATCGAAAACCACCTCCGGCAAGCCGAAGTCCACGCCGGACAAGGCCGCCCCCAGGTCTGGGCTAGGGATAGGTTGCAAGCGTTTGGCAGGCGGCGGTTTGCGCGGTTTCGGTTTGGGGGTTGTCGGGGGTTTGCGCGGGGAAGGGGCCAGCTCCATAGGGATGGCACGGATGGAATTCTCACGCTCGGGGGATTTGGCGGTAAGGTTCATCCACACCACCAAAGCCAGCACACTGCAGGTGCCGGCGATTCCGGCCAGCAATCCTGCCAAGCGCAAGGGCCATTCGCGCTCTCGGTTTATGGCCAAAGCGAATTTCATCAGCCGGCTTCCCGTTCGGTAGCAACCCCCACGTTCTTGGCCCCGGCCAAGCGCGCCTGGTCCACCACCTCCACCAGGCGGCCGGCGGGTACCTTGGTGTCGGCGACCACAAGCACGTCGCTGGCGCCTTCGTGCAGCAAGGTACGCACCTTGCTTTGCACCATCCAGATCCGGATCGGCTGGTTGTCCAAGTAGACGTTGCCCTGGGCGTCGAGGTAGATGCGCACCGCCTTGCTTGGGACAGGGGAGGCGCTGGCCGCGCTGGGACGCTGGATGTCTAGGTTCATGTCCTTGACGAACGTGGTGGTGACGACGAAAAAAATCAGCAGCAAGAAAACGCAGTCGATCATGGGCGAGAGGTCGATGCGCGTTTCTTCTTCAGAGCTTGGGATTTGTCTGAGTCTGGGCATACGCTTGGTGTAATAAGTCCTTGAGTTTCAATAGGTCGCTTTCTAGGTTCTTTTGCCGGCGCTTGAGCACCGCGAGCAGAAAATATCCGGGAATGGCCACTGCCAGGCCAAGCTGGGTGGTGAGCAAAGCGGTAGCAATGCCGCCGGCTACTCCTCCCGATTGGCGAAACAAGGCCATTTCCGCCAGCGAGTTGAAGGTTTCGATCATCCCCGTCACCGTTCCCAACAGCCCCAGCAAAGGGGCGACGATCACCAGCGACTTGGCCAAAAGCTCAAAGCGCTTGAGCCGTTTTGCCACTGCGCCCAGGACGAAATCGAGCTGCCCTAAGCGGGGCGGGTGCTGGATGAGCGCTTGCGCCGCCAGGCGGCAGGCATAGGGTAGGATTCCGTTCCCCGGCACGGGCTTGCCTAAAAGCAAAAGCTGGCACAGATGTTCGACCTTCGCGCGCGTGCCGCGGCGCAATAGCGCCAGGCGATAGCCGAGGCTAAACCAAAGCAGGAACAAAACAGCCGTCAAAGGCCACATGACCCAACCGCCGGTTTCTAGATAGGCCCGCACCAGATTCAGACAGGACCGCGTCAGGTTTTCTATGGTCTCTAGCGCCATCGTTTAGCCTCTTGTCGCCAGCAGGTATTGGGGGGAGGGGGATTCCTTTCCTTTTGCTAAAGCCACCGGCTCTTGCGCCGCTTCGCGCACCGCCAAAGCCGAAAGCTCCATGTCCGCCTTGAGATTGGCAGCCCAGCCGTTGAGCAGATTGCCAATCAGAAGCAAGGGGATGGCGACGATCAAACCCACCTCGGTGGTGATCAAGGCCACCGCGATCCCGTGGGCCAAAAGCTTGGGATCACCGGTGCCAAAGCGCGTGATGACGTCGAAGGTTTCGATCATCCCCGTCACGGTGCCTAAAAGGCCCAATAGCGGCGCCACCGCCGCGATCACCAAGATCAAGTTGGCAAAACGGTCCAAGCGCAGGCTCTGTTGCAGCAAGGCGTCGGAGACGGCGATTTCCCATTCCTCCTGGGAGGATTGCAGGTGCGACAGGCTGGCTTGGAGCACCGGTCCGTAGCCGGCGGGTTTGAAACCTGCCCCTACATGGGCGGTGGCGGCGTCGCGCGCAAGCCCTGCGACCACCTCCCGCGTCAAGCGTTTCCCCCCCCAGCCGGCGCGAGTTAAGATAAGGCTTCGAATCGCGGCTAGAGCCAGGCCCAACACCCCAAGCCCGGCGGTGAGCCAGGCGATGGGGCCGCCGTCATCCAGTTCTTGGCGCCAGGTCCTTGTTTGCTCCAATTCGACCGCTTGCTTTAAGCTTTCGAACAAAAACAGAGGCAATACCGAAGGTTTCTCGCCTGCGGCCAGGGCATGGGCAACCTCTGTCCCTTTAGGAGAGTCCAAAAGCTTAAGCCGCTCTTCGCCAGCGGGCAGCAGTATGCCTGAAGCAGCTGGGCTTACGCCGTAGGCAGCGACGTTGCCGAGCCAAAGAATTTCTCCCCTTGCTTCTTGGCCGTCTGGGAGAAAGAAAGACCCGGGCTGGCGATGAGGGGTGCTTCCCTGTTGCAAGGCCTTCAGCGCCAGTTGGAACAGCCGATCGAGCTGCTCGGCCGCGCTGGCTTTTGCTTCATCCGCTTTGAGGCCGTAATCCTCTAAGCTGGTCTTGGCCTGGATAAGGGTTGTTTCCAGCAGGGCGGCGTCCTCCTGGGCGGCCTCTTTTTGCTTTTGCGCCTCAAGGAGAGCTTCTTCCCGGCGTTTGACTTCCTGCGAGAGGTTTAGGATTTGCTGCTCTAAGGCGGCGATTTTGCCCTCCAAGCGTTTTTCCTGGTCGGTGGGGCTGCGCCTTAGGTCTTCCAGGAGCTGCTGCAGCTGCCGCCTTTGGCTGTCGAGGAAGGCGTATTCGCGCCGGTAGGCAGCTTTTAGGGATTCCTCTGCTTCAGCCGGTTTTGGGTTTGTTTCCTGGGCCTTGGGGGGTAGACCGGCAGAGTCGGCACGGGCGATGCCATAGACTACCAGCAAAAGCAAAATGCAGGTTTTAAAACGCATCGGGATATACCACCGGAAGTTCGAAATAACCCTGGCGGATCTGCTTACGCAAGGCGTCCATGAGCGCGGCAATGCGCTGGCGGTCGCTGTCGTGTGCGACCAGTTCATAGCGCCAGTTGTCTCCTGTGCGCCTGGCCAGACCGTAACGTCCGTCGGGAGTTTTGAAAAACAGCATCACCATTCCGAGCTTGGCTACCTCCACTAGGGAACTTCCTCCTGCTAGGGGAAGTATCTGTCGATACAAGCCGTTTTCCCGGGTCAAGCGCAATTCGTCTTCCACCAAGGCCCACAGCTCGTTAGCCAGTTTCTTAGGAGGGGTACCTGCCTTAAGTTTGGCCTCAAGATCATTCAGCGCCTGCAGGCGCTCGGTGCGCTTGAAAGGCAGGCTGGTTTCGACGTAGCGGCGCAGGGCGGCGACTCCCCGGGTTATGGATTCGGCCAGCCCGGCGTCCGTGCTCGAAGTGGCAGGTGCTTTCTGGCTTAGGGACTCCCATTCGTTCTTGAGTTTTTGTAAGGCCAGTTCTTGGCGGCGTTTTTCCGCCTCCAGTTGGGTGATCTGGGCTCCTAAGGCCTCCAGCTTCTGACGCTGGGCGGTTTTGGCCTGATCCAGCTCCTGCTGCAAGCGATCCACTTCGGCGCGCAGCTCGGCCAGTTTGGCGGCCATCTGTTCAAGACCTGAGGTATCGGCCTGGACGGTCAGGGGACTGAGCAGGCTCAAAACGCAAACTACAATTTGAATCATAAACTTAAAGGCTTGCAGCAAAAAGAAAGGCGCAGTCCCTTGCGCCATAGCGGCTTCCAGGTTGAAGGAGGAGTTACAGGCCAATGGTCCATCCGCGCGTCCAATCGCTGTTTTTATCCTTGAACGGGCCGATGTAGTTGACCGGAACGAAGAACGGATCGGCAACGGGCTCACCTCCACTCAGGAGGGGGGAGCCGTCCCTAGGCAGGTAGCCGTCGAGCAGGGGATCGCCGAAGACATTGCCAGGTTGGCTGTTGAACCAATCCGCTACCGAGAAGGTCGCCCCTTGCCCGTCTTTGAACTGGCAGTTGAAGGCATAGCTGTGGTCGATGGTCAGCTCGCCCGAAAGCGCTCCTGGCGAGCCGGCGTTAGCGAAGGTCGCCGCATCGGAGATGCGCAGGCACGCGGCTGGGCTATCGACGAAGACCGAATTTTTGATGTTCGCGCCAGTGCCGCGGCGAAGCTCGGCCCCCTGGCTGCCGGCGGGCGAGCCTAAGCACAAGAAGTTGGCGATGGTCGGCTTGGAACGCGGCTGGCTGTCGAAATTGTCTTCGTTGTTGTCGGCCTCGATGCAGCGGTCGGCGTCGGCAGGATCTTGTTTTACCACCACAAATTGCGCCTTACCGCGCCAACCCTGGCCCCAGTCTAGGCTGTCGTCGTGGTTGTTGACCAGCACCAGGTGCTTGACCTGGGCGGTGCCGCCGAAGAACTCGATGCCGTCGTCTTGACCCTCGAAGATTTCGATGAAGTCGAACACGGTGCCGGCGCCTACCCCCAATAAGGTCAAGCCATTGAGTTCCTGGTCCGGGCGGACCGGGAAGCCAGCCCAGCGGATCTGGGTGTACTTGATCACTCCGCTGTTGTCGTTGGGGTCGTTGCCACCGTAGGGGGTGAGCATCGCCTCGTCGCGTTGCTCGCACAGAGGGACTCCGACATTGCAGCCATTGACCGGAGCGTTGCCGGCGATCACCACCCCGCCCCATTCGCCCGGGGTCTGTTCCTGGGGTCCTGTGAACACGATGGGTTGGGTGGGAGAACCCACGGCTTTGATTTTGGAACCGCGGCGCACGTAGAAGAAATCAGCCGCTTGTCGACCCGTGATCTTAGTGCCAGGCTCAATAGCTACCGTGATTGGGCTGGTGTTATCGCCGCCGAAGAACACCCCGCCGGAAAGCACCCAGGTGGTGTTGTTGGTCAAAGTGACGTTTTGTTTGATCTCGCCCTGAAGCAGGCAGGCATTGCCACCGATCGCTTGGGCAAAGCTTGGGCAGCCAGTAAAGGCCGTTGGGTGAAAGCCGGTCAAGCGGAAGCGTAAAGGATTGGATCCGGGGATAAGGGTCAAAGTAGCAGCAAATTCCTGGCCGCCGACGTCTACGGTGGGAATAAATGCCTCTAAAGTGGTGGCGTCGAAATAAGCGCGCACTCCGGCAGCAGTGAGAATGGCACTGGCTCCAGTCAATTCGAGCTCGACGTTGGGGGAAGTCGACTTGAGCGCCAAGGTAGCGCTGAAGGTGGCAATCCTACCTTCGGCGTCGACTAGGTCGACGGCGCCGATGGTGACCGTGTTAGTAGCCGGGTCGAATTGGGCCGTGGCGGCGAGCGCATCGTAGTTACAGACCAGGCCGCTCAGAAGGGCAAGCAAGGCCGGATTTTTGGGTGTTCTCAGCGTCATCGTGTTACCTTGAGAAAGTTTGCGGACGAGCCAGAATCCTAAGGCCGATTTGTGACAGCTGCTTTGCAATTCGATGACAATTTGATGACAGCGGCTTTTGGTGGACGCCGTCTTGTCGGCTCAGTAAAATTGCTGCTATAGAGTCTGCTTGGTGCAGGCGACAGCAATCATCAACCGTTTGGGAGAGTTTCCATGCCAATCAAGATCGCAATCAACGGCTACGGCCGGATCGGACGTAATGTGCTCAGGGCCCTGTTTGAATCCGGGCGCACCGACGAATTTACCATCGTCGCCATCAACGACTTAGGGGATGCCCAGATCAATGCCCATCTCACCCGCTACGATACGGTGCACGGGCGGTTTCCCGGTGAAGTGGCAGTCGATGGGGATTTTCTGGTCGTCAACGGCCATAGGATTCAAGTGCTTGCCCAGCGCGACCCAGCCAAGCTGCCTTGGAGGGAGCTGGGAGTAGACCTGGTGATGGAATGCACCGGCTTGTTTACTTCTAAAGAGAAAGCCTCGGCTCACTTGCAGGCAGGGGCGAAAAAAGTCCTGATCTCAGCCCCAGGCGGCGAAGACGTCGATGCTACTATCGTCTACGGCGTCAACCACCAAACCTTAAGGGCGCACCACACGGTGGTTTCCAACGCATCCTGCACCACCAACTGCCTGACGCCGCTGGTTAAGCCCTTGCACGAAAAGATCGGCTTAGAGCGGGGGCTGATGACGACTATTCACTCTTACACCAACGACCAGGTGCTGATCGACGTATTCCACAAAGACCTTCGGCGGGCGCGTTCGGCGACGCAAAACATGATTCCCACCAAGACCGGAGCGGCGGCAGCGGTAGGTCTGGTGCTGCCGGAGCTTAAGGGCAAATTGGACGGCTTTGCGGTGAGGGTGCCGACCGTCAACGTCTCGCTAGTAGACTTGACCTTCACGGCCGCGCGTCCTACTTCTAAGGCGGAAATCGATCAGATCCTCAAGGACGCCGCGCGTGGCGAGTTGAAGGGTATCCTGGCTTACAACGAGGAACCTTTGGTGTCTATGGATTTCAACCACGATCCCCATTCTTCCATCTATGAAGCGAGCTTAACTAAGGTGATCGACGGTACGCTGGTCAAGGTGCTGGCCTGGTACGACAACGAGTGGGGGTTCTCGAACCGGATGCTAGACACCGCTGCAGCGATGATGGAGGCAGTCTGATCCATGGCTGCCATCTATGTACCCAGGCGCACCAAGATTGTGGCCACGCTGGGGCCGGCCACGGACCAGCCCGGCGTTCTGGAAAAGCTGATCGAGGCCGGGGTGGACGTGGTTCGACTCAACTTCTCCCACGGCCAAGTTGAGGACCATCGCCGTCGCGCTAGGCGGGTACGCGAGTTGTCGGAAGAACACGGCCATTACATGGCCATCCTGGCCGATCTCCAAGGTCCCAAAATCCGTATCGCTAGCTTTCGCGCGGGCAAAGTATTCCTTAAGGAAGGGACGCGGTTTGCTCTGGATGCCGATCTGCCTTCGGATGCAGGGGATGAAACCCAGGTGGGAATAGAGTATCCGGATTTGCCCCAGGACGTGCGGATCGGCGACGTATTGCTGTTGGATGACGGGCGGATCGTCCTTAGGGTGGACAGGATTGCTGGCCGCCGAGTCGAATGTACCGTCGAGGTCGGAGGGGTGTTGTCCGACCACAAGGGCATTAACAAGCAAGGCGGAGGATTATCGGCACCTGCCCTGACCGACAAGGACAAAGAAGACATCAAAACTGCCGTGGAAATTGAGGCAGATTATCTAGCGGTCTCTTTTCCGCGCTCGGCGGCCGACATTCATCTTGCCCGGCGTTTGCTGCACGAGGCAGGCGGAGAAGCCGGCATCGTGGCTAAGATCGAGCGTGCCGAGGCGGTCCATCCTGGGGTCATGGAAGAGATCATCGAAGCCTCCGACGCCATTATGGTGGCACGCGGCGACCTGGGAGTAGAGATTGGCGATGCGCGTCTTCCCCAGATCCAGAAGGAACTGATCGCCAAGGCGCGCGAGATGGATCGGGTGGTGATCACCGCGACCCAGATGATGGAATCCATGATCGAAAACCCGATGCCGACCCGGGCCGAAGTGTTGGATGTGGCCAATGCGGTGTTCGACGGCACCGACGCCGTGATGCTTTCGGCCGAGACTGCGAGCGGCAAGTACCCAGTCGAGGCGGTCAGGGCCATGCACCGGATTTGCCTAGAGGCAGAAAAGCACCCCAGCACGCGCCGTTCGATGCACCGCATCGATCGCCAGTTCAAGCGTGTGGACGAGGCGATCGCGATGGCGACGATGTACGTGGCTAACCATTTCCCGGTGCGAGCGATCGCCGCGCTGACCGAGAGCGGAGCTACTCCTTTGTGGATGTCCAGGATCAGCTCGGGGATTCCCATCTATGCCCTGACTAAGCATCTTAAGACCTGTCGAAAGGTGACGCTGTATCGGGGGGTATATCCGATTCATTTTCGCTTCAACACTAACGATCACGTAGCGCAGAACAAGGCCGCTTTAAGGGAGCTTCTGCGCTGCCGGGCAGTGACCGAAGAGGATAAGGTGGTGATCACCAAAGGGGATTTGACCGGGGTAAGCGGGGGAACCAATACCTTAAAGATCGTGAAAGTAAAAGACGCATTGGCGCTGGAATCTGTCGCCTAATAGAGGAGGATAGCTATGCAACTTGGTATTTCGCTGACCGAATTTCTCATTCAGGAACAGCGCAAGGTAGTTGGAGCCACCGGTGAGCTGACGCTGCTTGTTTCCGACATCGCAAGAGCGTGCAAAGCGATTGCGCGCGAGGTTCGCTATGGGGCGCTGGTAGGCAACTTGGGCCAGGCTGGAGAAGAGAATATCCAGGGAGAGGTGCAGGAAAAGCTGGACGTGCTCGCCAACAGCATCATGACTGAAACGCTGCGCCGCTCCGGGCACGTGGCAGCGATGGTCTCGGAAGAAAACGACGAGGTTATCACCGTCCCTAAGCAAAACCGCGGCAAGTACTTGGTGTGCTTTGACCCTCTGGACGGTTCTTCCAACATCAACATCGACATGTGCATCGGGACGATCTTTTCCATCCTGCGCTGTCCGCAAGGCGTGGAGGATCCGACCGAGGAGCATTTCCTGCAGCCTGGGACCCAACAGGTCTGCGCCGGCTTTTGCGTGTACGGTCCAGCGGTCACTTTAGTCTTGACGACCGGTAACGGCGCGCATGGGTTTACTCTGGACCAGGGAGTGGGGGAGTTTTTCCTCACCCATACCAAGATTCGGATTCCTGAAGAAGCCAAGGAATTTGCCATCAACATGTCCAACTGGCGGTTTTGGGAACCGCCGGTTCGGAGTTACATTGAAGAGTGCTTAAGGGGCAAGGAAGGGCCTTTGGGCAAGGATTTCAACATGCGTTGGATCGCCTCGTTCGTTGCCGAGGTCTATCGCATCTTAATGCGCGGCGGCTTTTGGACGTATCCCTTGGACGAAAAGCTCAAGGCCAAAGGGCTGGAAGGGAGACTACGCCTTTTGTACGAGGCCAACCCCATGGGCTTTATCGTGGAGCAGGCTGGCGGCGTGATTTCCACCGGTCGGGAACGGGTACTCACCTTAAAGCCCAAACATATCCATCAGCGGGTGCCCTTGTTCTTAGGCGCTAAAAATGACATCGAGCGCATCGAGGCCTACCACCGCGAATGGGACAAAAGCCAAGGGCAATGACAACGGGTCATTTTAGATAGAATGTATCGGGTAACTTGTACCCAAATAAATAAACTCTAGGGAGGAACGACATGCCTTCACGCCGAGAACTTGCAAATGCCATCCGTGCTCTGGCCATGGACGGGGTACAGAAAGCCAAATCTGGACATCCCGGGATGCCCATGGGCATGGCGGACATCGCAGAAGTGCTGTGGAACGATTACCTGCGCCACAATCCCAGCAATCCCAAGTGGATCAACCGCGACCGTTTCGTCTTGTCCAACGGACACGGTTCGATGTTGCTTTACGCGCTTTTACATCTGACAGGCTATGACTTTCCTATGGCGGAGCTAAAAAATTTCCGCCAACTCCACTCCATGACTCCGGGTCATCCAGAATACGGCTGTGCTCCCGGGGTAGAGACCACCACCGGTCCCCTAGGTCAAGGGATCGCCAACGCGGTGGGTATGGCGCTGGCGGAGAAAGTCTTAGCCGCCCAGTTCAACCGCGACGGTCACGCGGTTATCGATCATTACACCTACGTTTTCCTAGGCGACGGCTGCATGATGGAGGGAGTCTCCCACGAGGCCTGTGCGCTGGCTGGTACCTTGAAGTTGGGTAAGCTGATCGCATTCTGGGACGACAACGGCATCTCCATCGACGGGGAAGTGGAAGGTTGGTTTACTGAGGATACTGCCAAGCGCTTCGAAGCTTATGGGTGGCACGTGGTCCGTGGGGTGGACGGCCACAACCCCGATCAAATCAAAGCGGCCATAGAAGAAGCCAGGAGCGTCAAAGACAAACCCAGCCTGATCTGCTGCAAGACCATCATCGGTTACGGTGCTCCCAACAAGCAGGGCAAGGAGGAGTGCCACGGGGCACCTTTAGGGGAGGACGAGATCGCTTTGGCGCGCGAGGTCTTGGGTTGGAAACATCCGCCTTTTGAGATTCCGCCGGAGATTTATGCCGCCTGGGATGCACGCGCCAAGGGTGCGGCGTGGGAGAAAGAGTGGCAGGACCGGTTTGCCGCCTACCGCGCCGATTATCCTGAGTTGGCTTCCGAGCTGGAGCGGCGCTTTAAGGGAGAGTTGCCGACCGACTTCCCCCAGATCGCACAGGACTTCATCCGCGTAGTCGATGCCAAAAAGGAAAAAGTGGCCACGCGCAAAGCTTCACAAAACACTCTGGATGCTTATGCTCCCCATTTGCCGGAGCTCTTAGGCGGCAGCGCGGATCTGACCGGTTCCAACCTGACCAATTGGAAAGGGTGCAAAGCTTTAAACTATCCCGGCAGAAGCCACGAGGACGGAAATTACCTCCATTATGGGGTGCGCGAGTTCGGCATGGCCACGATGATGAACGGCATCTATCTCCACGGCGGTTTCCGTCCTTTCGGCGGCACGTTCGAGATTTTCTCCGACTATGCCCGCAACGGCATCCGGCTGTCGGCGCTGATGAAGCTACCGGTGATTTATGTGCTCACTCATGATTCTATTGGCCTGGGGGAGGACGGTCCGACTCACCAACCTATTGAGCAGCATTGGTCTTTGCGGCTGATCCCCAGCTTGCATTTGTGGCGTCCGGCCGATGCGGTGGAAACTGCAGTCGCTTGGCGCGAGGCTCTCTGTCGCACTGATGGTCCCTCGGCTTTGGCTTTAAGCCGGCAAAATCTGCCGCATTTGGAACGCACTCCAGAGCAGATCGAAGCCATCAGCAAAGGGGCTTATGTCTTATCGGATTGCGACGGTAAGCCGGAAGCGATCATCATCGCTACCGGTTCTGAAGTCCACCTAGCGGTCGAAGCTGCCAAACTGTTGCAGGCTGAGGGCAGAAAAATCAGGGTGGTGTCCATGCCCTGTGAGGATGTTTTTGCTGACCAAGATTCAGCGTATAAGGAGGCGGTGTTACCATCAGACGTGACTGCTCGGGTGGCGGTGGAAGCCGGCGCGACCGACGGCTGGTACAAATACGTAGGACTTAATGGTAAGGTGATCGGTCTGGATCGGTTTGGCGAATCGGCACCCGGTGAGCTGCTGCTGAAGGAATTCGGGTTCACCGTAGACAATGTCGTCCAAGCGGTCCGCGAGGTGTTAACCAAATAGTTTTGAGGAGGCGGTTATGGCACTTATTACCTTAAGGCAATTGCTCGATCACGCCGCGGAAAACGATTACGGCGTGCCATCTTTCAACATCAACAACATGGAGCAGGTCCACTCGATCATGGAGGCGGCGGCTGAGGTCGACAGTCCGGTGATCATGCAAGTCTCGGCCGGGGCGCGCAAATACGCTGGCGCGTATTTTATTCGTCATCTGGTCCAGGCAGCGGTAGAGCAGTGGCCTGACATTCCCATCGTCTTGCACCAGGACCACGGAGCCGATCCCGGAGTGTGCGCGCGTTCGATCCAGTCGGGATTTACCTCGGTGATGATGGATGGGTCCTTGATGCCCGACATGAAGACTCCGTCCAGCTACGAGTATAACGTCGAGGTTACGGCGAAAGTAGTCGAAATGGCCCATGCCTGCGGCGTGTCGGTGGAGGGTGAACTGGGCTGCCTGGGATCGCTGGAGAAGGGAGTCACTGACAAAGGCGAAGCGATCAGCAAGGAGATGCTCCTGACCGACCCCGAGCAGGCTGCCGACTTCGTCAAGAAAACCAAAGTCGATGCCTTGGCGGTGGCTATCGGCACCAGCCACGGCGCTTATAAATTCACCAAGCCGCCGACGGGGGAGATCTTGGCGATTGACCGGATCAAGGCCATCCACGCGCGAATTCCCGACACTCACCTGGTGATGCACGGTTCTTCTTCGGTGCCCCAAGAGTGGGTAAAGATCATCAACGAATACGGCGGTGACCTGGGCCAGCCTTATGGTGTTCCGGTCGAGGAGATCGCCGAAGGGATCCGGCATGGGGTGCGCAAGGTCAACATCGATACTGACCTTCGCATCGCTGCGACCGGCGCGATGCGCAAGCTTCTCGTCGAGAACAAGAAAGAATTCGACCCGCGCAAAATCTTCGCCGCCGCCACCAAGGCGATGAAGGACATCTGCAAGGCGCGCTATGAAGCGTTTGGCTGCGCCGGCCAGGCCTCCAAGATCAAGCCAATTGCTCTGGATGACATGGTCCGGCGTTACGCTGCCGGTGAATTAGACCCTAGGATCCGTTGAGCTTAGATTGTTCCGGCTCCGGACAAGCGATGCCGGAGCCTTTTTTAACCTTGAGGAATTTTGAATGGCACTTATTACCTTAAGACAGCTTCTCGATCACGCCGCCGAAAACGGCTATGGAGTTCCGGCGTTCAACGTCAACAACATGGAGCAGGTCCACGCGATCATGGAGGCGGCGGCCGAGGTCGACAGCCCGGTGATCATGCAAGCCTCGGCTGGGGCGCGCAAATATGCGGGCGAGCCATTTTTGCGTCATCTGATTTTGGCAGCGGTGGAACAGTGGCCGCACATTCCCATCGTCTTGCACCAGGACCACGGAGCCGATCCCGGGGTGTGCGCGCGTTCGATCCAGTCGGGATTTACTTCGGTGATGATGGATGGGTCCCTGATGCCGGATGCGAAGACCCCGGCGTCCTATGAATACAACGTGGAAGTGACCGCCAAGGTGGTGGAGATGGCCCATGCCTGCGGTGTGTCGGTGGAGGGTGAACTGGGTTGCTTGGGATCGCTGGAAACCATGCAGGCCGGTAAGGAAGATGGGGTCGGCGCAGAGGGCAAGCTCACCAAGGAGATGCTCCTGACCGATCCGGACCAGGCCGCCGATTTTGTCAAGAAAACTAAGATCGATGCTTTAGCCATCGCCATCGGTACCAGCCACGGCGCTTATAAATTTACTCGTCCGCCGACGGGGGAGATTTTAGCGATTGGCCGAATCAAAGAGATTCACGCCCGGATTCCCGACACCCACTTGGTGATGCACGGCTCTTCCTCGGTGCCACAGGACTGGCTGGAGATCATCAACCGCTATGGCGGCGATATGGGCCAGACTTACGGCGTTCCGGTAGAAGAAGTCATCGAGGGGATTCGGCACGGGGTGCGCAAGGTCAACATCGATACCGATCTCCGTATGGCCGCTACGGGAGCGATGCGCAAGTTTCTCGCTGAGAACCCCAAGGAATTTGACCCGCGTAAGATTTTTACCGTAGCTACCAAAGCGATGAAGGACATCTGTAAGGCGCGCTATGAAGCGTTTGGCTGTGCTGGTCAGGCTTCCAGAATCAAGCCGATCAACCTGGAGGAAATGGTCAAGCGCTATGCATCCGGCAAACTGGATCCGAAAGTGAACTAAGCGCCGATTGCTTTTTTCTTTGAGAAAATCAAACGAGGGCGTCCCAAGACGCCCTTTTTGTTTGCTCAGCTTATCGCGCGATGCGCTAGACTTGAATTAGTCCGCGAAGTTGCTGTAAAGCGAAACCGGTTGGACGAGCTATATCCTAAAATTCGGCGGTTGATCCCGTTGCATTTGCTGCCGCAAGTGATCTGTCGGCGCTTATGCGAGGAGTTGACCATTGAGAGAGCGGCCGTCGGTGACATTTTATTCCAGCGCGGCAGCCAGGATGCGGATTGGATTTATCTCCTCAAGGGAGAGGTCGGCTTGGAGGCGGATGGTATCATCATGGAGCGGATCAAAGATAGTAGTGACGCAGCCCGCTTCCCGCTCGCGCATCAAGTGCCGCGCAAAGTGGCAGCTCGTGCCTTGACTGAACTCCAATATATTCGTATCGATTATCGACGATTGATGCCCATGGAACACCCTCAAAACGAGTCTCTCCAGTCCGGCCAAAGTATTGAGGAAAGTCCAGGCGACTGGATGACTAAACTATTCAAGTCGCCGGTTTTCCAGTATCTGCCGGCGACCAATCTGCACAAAATCGTCCAGCGGCTCAAGGCGATAGAGGTCCGCCAGGGAGACAAGATCATCACTCAGGGGGAAACAGGAGATTGTCTCTACATCTTGCGTTCCGGCAGGTGTCAGGTGACCCGCAGGCCGCGTCCCAATGCACGTGAGGTCAAACTGGCACAACTTAAGCCCGGCGATCTGTTTGGCGAAGACGCTCTACTCTCAGGACAACCCAGAGCGATGGATGTAACCATGCTCACAGATGGAGTCGTGCTGCGTCTGGACAAAGAGGATTTTCTATCCTTGGTGGTCGAGCCGGTATTACAGAAACTGAGTTTCGAATCAGCCGCACGCGAGGTTGAGCAAGGGGCAGTGTGGTTGGACGTGCGCGATCCCGAAAGTTTCCGGCGCAAACGCTTAAAGGGCAGTCTTAACATCCCTTTTTTTTCCCTTAGGATGCAGTTGGGCGGCCTCCAGCGTCAACTCAAATATATTTTGGTATGCGATCAAGGGAGACAAAGCCAAGCCGCGGCTTTCCTGCTGCTCCGCTTCGGCTTCAAAGCGGCAGTGTTGGCGGGCGGGCTGGCTAATGTACCGGCCGAGTATCTGGTGGGGGAAGATACTCAATTGGAGATGGAATTGCCGGAAAGAGAAATTCTCTATAAGGAGCCCGCCGATGACGAGAGCATCGTGCAGATGCCTTCGCAAGACCAAAATCAGAGGATAGGAGAGGGTTCAGACGACCCTAGCCAGTCAATTCGCTACCTGCATGCGGAGATCGAGGACCTGCAGGCGGAAAACGAAGCGCTTCGGCTCAAGCTCGAGGCGGCGCAAGCTGCTCAAGAAGTTTTAGAAGCGCTACAGCAGGAGTTGGCAAGGCTGCGTCAGGAAAAACAGGCGTTAGAGGAGAAAGTGGCCGCTCAGTGCCTGAGGATCGAAGAGCTGGAGGAAGTAATCCGACAATATTATGAGGCGGCACGAGCCGAAGGAGCCGGACAGACCATTGAGGCCTTGCAAACCGAATTGGATATGATCCGGGAGCAGGCTGACCGAGACGTTTCTGCCATGCGCCAGGTGGTAGAGGAGGCGCGGCAGGAGTGCGAGCGCCTACAACGGATGCTGGTTAGCAGCCAAAGCAAGTCGATAGCCGCTTTGCCCAAGGATTTGGTTGCGGTGGATCCGGAACAGCTGCCGCTCTGCGCGCCAGAGGTGGGGGTCACTCCAACCCCATCCAAAGGACGGATCGCCCCAGCACTGTGGTTATTAGTGGGGATTCTGCTGAGTTTGGTCAGCTTGGGTGTTGGGCTCCAGACTGAATCCGGCCGTCATTGGCTGTTGGTCTGGCTTGGGGAGGATAGGGTAAGTGGGGCAGACGCGCCATCCGAGCGAGGCCCGGCGATGGGGGGTCCATCCGCGCGTTCCGAAAACCGAGAAGATGGGGAGGTGGAGTCAGAGGAGCTATTCGCGCAGTGAGTATTGCAATAGTCCCCGCCAGCAAGCGCTGCGGGGAGGCCGGTCATTTAATTTTGGCTTCCTTGAAGATCACATGCTTACGTACCACAGGATCGTATTTTTTGAATTCTAATTTGTCCGGGGTGGTACGCTTGTTTTTAGTGGTCGTATAGTAATAGCCGGTCCCGGCCGTGGAGACCAATTTGATTTTATCCCGCATGGTAAACCTCTTGTTACATAGTGTTTAAATTTTAGTGCCACGTTGGCGCAATTCAGCGAGCACCGCATCGATGCCCTTTTTGTCAATGATGCGCATGCCGTGGCTGGAAACCCTAAGTTTGACCCAGCGATTTTCGCTCTCTACCCAGAACCGGTGTTCGTGTAGGTTGGGCAGAAAACGCCGCTTGGTCTTGTTGTTAGCATGGGAGACGTTATTGCCGACAACCGGGCGCTTGCCCGTCACTTGACATACTCTAGACATCTGTTTGATCCTTACTCTTACCAATGAATTCAGTGAAAACATAAATTTTAGCCGAAATACAGTCTTCAAGCAAAAAGGATGGTACTATTTACGCTTGCCGATACAATCAGCCAGGGATAAGTTTGATCCACAGCCATGCGTGAATTCAATGCGCATGTCGAGCTGGGAGTCGTGATGGATCCCATCTCGGCGATCAACATCCATAAGGACAGCACGTTTGCCATGTTGCTGGAAGCCCAGAGCCGGGGTTGGGCCCTGTTCTACATGGAGATGAGCGACCTTTATCTGCGCGACGGGCGCACTTTTGCGCGTATGCGCCGTCTCGCGGTACAGCGCGACGAGCGATGCTGGTACAAATTTGAGGGCGAACGGGAACGTCCTTTAGACGAGCTGGATGTGGTCTTAATGCGCAAAGACCCCCCATTCGATCAGGAATATATTTACGCCACCTATTTGCTGGAGTGCGCCCAAATCCGGGGAACCTTGGTAGTCAACCATCCGCGTTCTTTGCGCGACGCCAATGAAAAGCTGTTTACTGCCTGGTTTCCGCACTGCTGTGCGCCTACCCTAGTGGCGCGGGATCCGAGCCAGTTCCGGAAGTTTATCCGCGAGCAGGGCGAAATCATTCTAAAGCCGCTCGACGGCATGGGAGGGGCTTCGATCTTCTACGTGCATCCTGACGACCCTAATACCTCGGTGATCTTGGAGACCATGACCTTAAAAGGTCGCCGATTCGTAATGGCGCAGAAATATCTGCCGCAGATCGCCGAAGGCGACAAGCGCATCCTGTTGATCAACGGCCAGCCGGTTCCCTATGCCCTGGCGAGGATTCCGGCAGCCGGTGAGGTGCGCGGTAATCTGGCCGCCGGTGGGCGGGCTGAGGGGCGGGTGTTGACTGAGCGCGACCTTTGGATTTGCGCCCAGGTAGGGCCAGAACTTCGCCGCCGCGGGCTGATCTTCGTCGGCATCGACGTGATCGGGGAGTATCTGACCGAGATCAACGTCACCAGCCCTACCTGTATTCAAGAATTGGACAAACTGTTTGGGCTGAATATCAGCGCCCAGCTGATGAATGAAATCGAGGGATTGCTCAAACGATGACTCAGGGATCCATGGGCAATTCATCCGATCGTCTGCTAGTTGCTATGGTGGTTGCCCTGATCATCCATGCGGGGTTGATCTTTGGGGTACGTTTCCAGATGCCTACCCCGCCCGAAATCGACCGCACCCTAGAGGTCGAGTTGGTCGAGCAGCCCAACGAAAAAAAGCCACTTAAGGCGGACTTCCACGCACAGGCCAACAGCGAGGGAAGTCGCGTGCGGCAGGAGGTGTCCAAGCCGCATGCTGCTTTGACCCGCCCGCGCCGTGCGACCCTCAAGGCGGAAGGCGCCAAACGCGATCGCCACGCGCCCGAGCGTCTGACCCAGGCTCAAGCTTCTGCGAGCTTGCCGGAAAGTCGGGCAGAGACAGTAACCGAACCCCATTTGGACCGGAACCTTTTAGCCCAGCAGATTGCCGAATTGAATGGAATGGCCGCTGTTATGGAGTCCCACTCCAAAGGGCGGGTAGTGCCGATTCAGCAGATCAATGCCTACAAACACATTGCCGCGGCGTATGAACGCGCCTGGCAGGAAAAAGTGGAGCGGGTCGGCAATCTCAATTACCCCGACGAAGCCCGGCGCCAGGGACTATCTGGGGCTTTGGTGGTGAGCGTGTGGGTGGCTAAGGACGGTCAGGTAAAAAAGATCAAAATCCACCGTTCTTCCGGCTACTCGGTGCTGGATGAGGCGGCGCTTCGCATCGTGCGTTTAGCCGCGCCGTTTTCCCCGTTTCCGGTGGAGTTGGCCAACCAGGCGGATGAGATCGTCATTACTCGAACTTGGAAATTCTATGATGAGTCAGGTTTGGCCATGGGCCGTTGATGGACTTAAGTAGTGCTATGCCACAATCCGACGAGACTTATTTGACTGGCCAATTTTTGATCGCTATGCCGAGCTTGGCGGATCCAAACTTTGCTCATACGGTAACCTATCTATGCCAGCACAGCGCCCAGGGCGCTTTGGGGATCGTCATTTCTAGGCCCCTGGAGATTCGGCTGGGCAGTATTCTGGAGTCGATGCAGATCCCGATTCAGGACGAACGTGCCGCCGAATTACCGGTTTATCTAGGCGGTCCGGTCCAGCCTGAGCGCGGTTTTGTGCTGCACAGTCCGGTAGGAAATTGGCAGGGGACTTTGGCGATCAGCGATGAAATAGGTCTGACGGCTTCGCGAGATATCTTAGAAGCCATCGCAGCGGGAGAAGGACCTGAGAAGTGTCTAATCGCGCTCGGCTATGCGGGTTGGGGAGAAGGCCAGTTGGAGCAGGAAATCCTCGAAAATTCCTGGCTTAACGTGCCCGCCGATCATGCTATCTTATTCGACTTACCTCCGGCCCAGCGTTGGAAGGCGGCGGCTTTGCGGTTGGGGGTCGATTTGAACTTGTTGTCCTTGCAGGCTGGTCATGGATAAATTGGCCACTTATCTAGGTTTCGACTATGGTACCTACAAGATTGGCGTGGCGGTCGGCCAGCGGATCACGGGTACGGCTTCGCCTTTGGCAACCATCCGTTCAGAAAAAAAACAAGTCCGCTTCGAAGCGATCGATCGCTTGGTGGAAACCTGGCGCCCTCAGGCTTTGATCGTTGGCATTGCCTGTCAGCCAGATGGTCAGGACAATCCCATCACTCCCCTGATGCGCAAATTTTGTCGCCAGCTTGAGAGTCGCTATCGATTGCCAGTGTATCCTGTGGACGAGCACCTGACCAGTTTCGAGTCGCGTCGTCTATTGTTCGATGAGGTCAACCTGGGCGCCCGCAAAGTTCAGGAGTTCAACGATCAGGTGGCGGCCATGCTAATTTTGCAAACCTGGCTCAACCATCATCATACGCATACGGCATGAAGACCGAAGCAGTCGAGTGGGGCGTAGAGGTCCTGTTAGCGGCTTTGGAAGGTTGCTTGCGCAGACAGATCGAGATGCGCAGGCTTGAAAATCCGTTGATCGTCGGGATCCATACCGGCGGGGTGTGGATTGCCGAATGGCTAAGCCGGCGGCTTGGAATCGCTGAACCCATAGGTAGGCTAAACATCTCCTTTTATCGTGATGATTTTTCCCGAATCGGGATGCATCCTGAGGTCCGGCCCAGTCAGCTACCCAGTACCGAAGAGCGCGATGTCATCCTGATCGATGATGTGCTGTATACCGGGCGCACCATCCGCGCCGCGCTCGACGAACTGTTCGACTATGGCCGGCCACGGCGAGTGGTGTTAGGGGTGCTGATCGAGCGTGGCGGGCGCGAGCTTCCGATTCAGGCCGATTGCGTAGGCGCTAGGATCGAGCTGGCGGAAGGACTGCGGATCAAGCTGAAAGGTCCAGACCCCCTTAGGCTGGAATTATCTTCTGCCGGTGCTTGAGCCATGGTGGCGATCGACCCGCAGCTAGGCAGCCAGAGCCGATTGCGCCATTTCTTGACGGTTGAGGGTTTGAGCCGGGAGTGGCTCATTAAGATCATGGACACGGCCGAGTCGTTCGGCAGCATTACGCACCAGAAGGTGAAAAAAGTCCCCTTGCTGCGCGGCAAAACCGTGGTCAACCTATTCTTTGAAACCTCGACGCGCACCCGTACCACCTTCGAGCTCGCCGCCAAGCGTTTGTCTGCCGATGTGCTCAACTTAAACGTCCAAGTCTCTGCCACCGCTAAAGGGGAAAGCCTGCTCGATACCATCCGCAACCTAGAGGCGATGTTCGTAGACATGTTCGTGGTGCGTCACCCAGACTCGGGTGCGGCCCACTTCGTTGCCCGCCACGTAGCTCCCCACGTCAGCGTCATCAATGCCGGCGACGGCCGCCACGCCCATCCCACCCAGGCGCTTTTGGACGTCTTCACCATTCGGCGCCACAAACCGGATTTTTCTTCCCTCAAAGTGGCGATCGTCGGTGATATCCTCCATTCTCGGGTGGCTCGTTCCCAGATCCACGCCTTGAAGACCTTGGGAGTTCCTGAAATCCGGGTCGTTGCGCCAAGAACGCTGCTGCCGGCAGCGGTGGAAAGCTTAGGAGTCATCCCGTTTTGTGACCTCGATGCCGGGGTCGATGGGGTGGACGTGATCATCATGTTGCGTTTGCAAAAGGAGCGGATGCAGGGGGCCTTCATTCCGAGCGAGCACGAGTATTACCAGTGTTTTGGCCTGACTCAGGCCCGCCTTGAGCAGGCTAAGCCAGACTGTCTGGTCATGCACCCTGGGCCGATCAACCGCGGCGTGGAGATGGATTCCGAAGTAGCCGACGGGGTGCGTTCAGTGATTCTGGAACAGGTCAGCCACGGCATCGCCATCCGCATGGCGGTCATGGCTTTGGCCATGGGTGGGGCAGGATGAGCAAAATCGCGATTATCGGCGGCCAGGTCTTGGATCCGGAAAGTGAGACTTTGGTCCCGGGTGGCGTTTTTCTGGCCGACGGCCGGATCGTGGCGGTCGGCGAAGAACCCTTAGGATTTCAGGCCGATGAGGTGTTGGAGGCGCAAGGAGCCATCGTCAGCCCCGGCTTCATTGATTTGTCCGCTTATCTGCGCGAGCCAGGTTATGAACACAAGGCCACGATCGCCAGCGAGACGCTCGCGGCGGTCAAGGCAGGCGTGACCACCCTCTGCTGTTCGCCCGAGACCAATCCCGTCATCGATACGCCCGCAGCGGTGGAATTCATCCGCGAGCGGGCGCTCTCTTCCGGCAAGGCCAAGGTGATCGCTGTCGGCGCCATCAGCCGCGGGTTAGAAGGCATGGCGTTGAGCGAGATGTACGCGCTCAAGCGTGCCGGTTGCCGGCTAGTAAGCTCTGGCTGCCGACCTCTCGCCAATCCTTTGGTCTGGCGACGGGCGTTGGAGTATGCCGCAACTTATGATCTGGGTGTTATCGTCCGGCCTCAAGACTCGCACCTTAGCGCCGGGGGCTGCGTGCACGAAGGCGAAGTGGCTACTCGTCTGGGACTTCCGGGCATTCCGGCCAGCGCCGAAACGGTGATGGTGGCGCAGATTCTAGCCCTGGTGGAAGAATGTCGCTCCCGGGTCCATTTTGCGTGTCTCAGCACGGCGCGTGCTGCGGCCATGGTCGCCGAGGCTCTGCAGGCAGGGTTGCCGGTAAGTGGTGACGTGGCGGCGCACCAGCTGCATTTGACTGAGGACGCAGTAGAGGGCTTCGATCCTATGGCGCACGTGATGCCACCTTTGCGTTCTGCCCAAGACCGCGAAGGTTTGCGCCGGGCTGTGGCGGGGGGATGGATCGCGGCGATCTGTTCTGATCACCAGCCGCACGAGGCTGACGCCAAGCGCAACGTATTTGCTGCTACCGAACCGGGAATCTCGGCGCTTGAGACCTTGTTGCCCCTGACCCTTAAGCTGGTGGAGGAAGGGGTGATGCCTTTGCCTAAGGCGATTGCCCGGCTAACTTTGGGACCGGCAAAGATTCTTGGATTGCCGAGCGGAAACCTTGCCCCGGGCGCACCCGCTGACCTGTGCGTGTTCGATCCCGAGGCAGAATGGATAGTGGACGAAACCACCTGGCTCAGCCGCGGACGTAACACCCCTTTCTGGGGGCAAACGCTGAAAGGTAGGGTGCGCTACACTTTGGTCGACGGCCAAGTGGTTTGGCGGGCTTAGTCGTCCTCCAAAAGGTGCATTTTGTCTAGTCCTTTGTACTTGTCGGAAGCATCGGCTCCGAGTTTGATCATCAGCCGCACCTCGTTGCGCGAATCGGCCGCCGCTAGGGCATCCTCGTAGCTGATCTTGCCTTGCCGGTAGAGCTCGTACAGGCTTTGATCGAAGGTCTGCATGCCGTGCTCACGCGAGCGCTTCATCAGGTCCTTGAGGTGGTGGATTTCGCCTTTGCGGATCATGTCTGCGGCCAATGGAGTGTTGATTAGGATTTCCACCGCCGGATAGCGACCTTCGCCATCGAGGCGGCGGATGAGCTGCTGGGCGACGATGGCCTTGAGGTTCAAAGACAGGTCCATAAATAGCTGGCGGTGCATTTCCTCGGGGAAAAAGTGCAAGATCCGGTCTAGGGCCTGGTTGGCGTTGTTGGCGTGTAAGGTGGCTAGGCACAGATGGCCGGTTTCGGCAAAGGTGATGGCGTGCTGCATGGTCTCGCGGGTGCGGACCTCGCCGATCAGAATCACGTCCGGGGCTTGGCGTAGGGTATTTTTAAGCGCTACCTCATAGGATTCGGTGTCGGTTCCCACCTCGCGTTGGGTGACGATGCAACCTAGGTGCTTGTGGGTGTACTCGATCGGGTCCTCAATGGTGATGATGTGGCCTGAGCTGTTTTGATTGCGGTATTTGATCATTGCCGCCAGGGAGGTGGACTTACCAGTGCCGGTGGCGCCGACGAATAAGATCAGACCGCGCTTGGTCATCGCTAGGTCTTTGAGCACGGAGGGTAAATTGAGTTCTTCGATATCGGGAATGTAATCCTGGATTCTGCGGATGACCATCGCCGGGGTGTTGCGCTGATAATAGGCGCTGACCCGGAACCGGGCGAGGTCTTTTATGGCAATAGCGAAGTTGCATTCGCGCGCGTTCTCGAATTCGTCCTGTTGGCGCGGAGTCATGGTGCTCAAGACTAACTCCCTAGCCTGAGTATCGCTTAAAGGATCAGGGCTTAACGGTTCCAGTTTGCCGTTGACTTTCAGGCTCGGCGGGTAACCTGCGATGACGAACAGGTCCGAGGCCTTTTTGTGGACCATCAGGGTGAGCAGGGATTCGACGTTCATAGGGATCTCCTCAAAAAGCCGCTTTGTTGACCGCTCTAGTCCGCGCTGCTTGGCGCGAGACAATGCCTTTTTCCACCAGTTCCAAAAGGTGCTGATCCAAAGTCTGCATCCCGTCTTTGCGTCCGGTTTGGATCGCCGAGTACATCTGCGCCACCTTGTTTTCGCGAATGAGATTGCGGATCGCCGGGGTCCCAATCATGATCTCCCAGGCTGCGGTGCGTCCGCCGCCGACTTTCTTAAGCAAGGTTTGGGCGATGACCGCTTGTAGGGATTCTGACAGCATAGCCCGTACCATGTCCTTTTCTTCTGCTGGAAAGACGTCGATGATGCGGTCTATGGTCTTGGCCGCCGAAGAGGTGTGTAGGGTGCCAAACACCAGGTGCCCGGTTTCGGCAGCGGTCAAGGCCAGCCGGATGGTTTCCAGATCACGCATTTCGCCCACCAAGATCACGTCCGGGTCTTCGCGCAGGGCCGAACGCAGGGCCTGGCTGAAACCCAAGGTATCGCGGTGGACCTCGCGCTGGTTGATTAAGGATTTTTTGCTGTGATGGACGAACTCGATCGGGTCCTCGATGGTGAGGATGTGGGAGTAGTTGTTGGAATTGATGTAGTCGATCATCGCTGCGAGCGTGGTCGATTTACCCGAACCGGTAGGGCCGGTGACCAGGATTAAGCCGCGCGGCTTCTGCGTGAGCTCGCGAAAGATCGGCGGGCAGCCCAAATCGTCCAAAGTCAGGACCTTGGAAGGAATAGTCCGGAACACCGCTCCTGCTCCTCGGTCTTGATGGAAAGCGTTGACGCGGAAGCGGGCGATTCCTGGGAGTTCGAAGGAAAAATCGGTCTCGAGGAATTCCTCATAATCTCGGCGTTGCTTATCGTTCATGATATCGTAGATCAGGGCGTGGACCTCCTTGTGTTCCAAGGGGGGGACGTTGATGCGGCGGATGTCTCCGTCCACCCGGATCATCGGGGGAAGCCCGGCTGACAAGTGCAGGTCCGAGGCGTTGTTTTTGACGGAAAAGGCGAGCAGTTCGGCGATGTCCATGGCAACTCCCTTAGCATGTCGTAGTTTGTGTTGCTGCTTTGAACAAGTATAGAACAGAGAAAACGATGACGATCCGAAAGCGGATAGAAGCGATTCGGCAAAGAATCAACGTAGCTCGAGAACAAGCTGGCCGCAAGGATGAAGTGACCTTGGTGGCAGTGGGCAAAACTCATCCTCCAGAGGTTTTGCTGCAGGCTTATCTGGCAGGAATACGCCATTTTGGCGAGAACTACCTCCAAGAGGCGCTTGCTAAGCAGCAAGCGCTGGGTCATTGCGATATTACCTGGCATTTCATCGGGCCGATTCAGGCCAACAAAACGCGCGCCATCGCTTCGTGCTTTCACTGGGTCCACAGCGTGGATCGGCTGAAAGTAGCCCACAGGTTGAGCCAGCAGCGGCCGGATTGGCTGCCGCCCTTAAACGTTTGCCTGCAGGTCAATATCAGCGGGGAGGCGAGCAAATCCGGTGTCCGCCCAGAAGAGGTTCGGCAGTTGGCCGAAGCGGTAAAAACTTTGCCACGCCTTAAGCTTCGAGGGTTGATGGCGATCCCGGCGCCAGCTGTGGAGTTTACCGCCCAACGCGGACCGTTTCATCGTTTGCGGGAATTGTTTGAAGCGTGCGCCGATTTAGGCTTGGATACTTTGTCGATGGGGATGTCGGCCGACTTGGAGGCGGCCATCTTGGAAGGGGCGAACATGGTTCGAATCGGTTCGGCCCTGTTCGGGCCGCGGTCTTAAGCGGAAGTTAGAAGGCGCTCTAAGGCCAATTGTGGGCGATACTCTGGCACTAAGGTACGCAGCAGGACTAACAGTTGTTCCTCATCGTAGGCCTGGCACGCCTTGCTCATTTGATCTAGGAGCTTGGCGATGATCCTGGGATCGCACGGGCGCGAGTAAGCCAGGAGCAGTTTGCTGTGGCCGGTGGGAGCCAGGTTTTCGTCGGCATAGAATAGCTCTTCGTTGAGCTTTTCCCCTGGACGCAGCCCGGTGTAGCGAATTTCGATATCGATGCCGGGGCGCTTGCCGCTCAAACGGATCATTTGTTCGGCCAGATAGCGGATTTTGATCGGCTCGCCCATGTCCAAGACGAAGATTTCCCCGCCCGTACCGGCTGCGGCGGCTTGCATGATCAATTGGCAAGCCTCCGGGATGGTCATGAAATAGCGGCTGATTTCCGGATGGGTCACGGTGATCGGGCCGCCCCGCCGAATTTGCTCGCGGAACAACGGCACTACGCTGCCGGCCGAATCGAGGACATTGCCGAATCGGACAGTGAGGAATCGGGTGGCGCCAAAGCTGTCGAGGCTCTGGCAAATCATCTCTGCAGCCCGCTTAGTAGCGCCCATGACGTTGCAGGGATTGACCGCCTTGTCGGTGGAGATCAAGACGAATTCCTCTACTCCGGCTTCGATAGCCGCCTCGGCGACGATGCGGGTGCCTAAGCAGTTGTTGTATACCGCCTCGCGTAGCTGGGTTTCAAGCAGCGGCACGTGCTTGTAGGCGGCAGCGTGGAAGACGATCTGGGGCCGGTGGCGCATCATCGCCTGGCGAACGGACGTCTGGTCGGTAATGCTTCCTAGTATCGGCACGATGGGAAGTTCGGGGAAGCACTGACGCAGATTATTTTCGATTCGGAACAAATTATATTCACACAACTCGAATAAGATTAGCCGTTCTACCGGCATGGATGCCAGTTGCCGGCAAAGCTCGGAACCGATAGAGCCGCCCGCGCCAGTAACCATGACGGTTTTATGGCACAGATGGGTGTGGATGGCGTGCCAATCTAATTGGGCAGGCTCGCGTCCCAGGAGATCTTCGATCGACACTTCTCTAAGGCCCATGCCGACGGAGCGATAGAACAGGCTTTCCTTCAGTGAAGGCACAGTCAGAAAAGTCACTTCAGCCTGCTCACAATATTCAACGATCCGGCGCATTTGCCGGTCGGTGGCGGAGGGAATCGCGATCAGAATGGCATCGATACGGTACTTATTCACCAGTTTTGGGATTTTATGACACCCCCCAGCGACCCGGATACCGCGGATCTCTCGGCCTTTTTTCTTGGGATCGTCGTCCACCAGAACCACTGGCCGGTATTCTGGGTTGGGGGCTTTGAGCAGTTCCCGCACCAGCATTTCGCCGGTGCGTCCGGCACCAACCACGAGGGTGCGCTTGCCGGTCAACATGGTCGCTACCTGGTCTTTCCAGGCCCGGTAGAGCAACCTAGGGGTACCGATCAGGATCGGCAGCAGGGTGATGTAAATGACGGGAACCGAACGCGGGATCGACTCGAGCCGATCATAGAAGAATCCCAGACAAGTAATACATGCCCCCCCTACCAAAACCGCTTTGGCGATCTGAATCAAATCCGGCAGCGACGCAAAGCGCCATAGGCTGCGGTACAAACGAAAGTAATAAAAGGTGATGCCCTGAATTGCGACCACCCAAGGAAGGAATTTTAAGCTCTTGAGGAATACCTCCTCTGGAATGACCTCAAGGTTGAACCTGAGCCAATAGGCGCCGAGCCACGCCAGAGGGATGATGAGAAGATCGTGTAACAACACCAGGACCGGAGTGCGGAGTTTGTCAGGCGTAATGTTCATAACTCCCCGTTGCTTATTTGCTACAGTGGCTTCGGCAAGCTCAGCGGCCAGGAATCCAAAGTCCACAATAGAAGATCGGGAACATTATGGCAAAACATTTGTTTCTCTGAAAGTTGTCTGCTAGGATTATTCCTCGTATCGATGTTGCTTTTGAGCAAAAAGCAAAAGCGGCAAACGTTTAAGGACGATTTAAATACTGTTTTGATGGATGGTTGCAAACTTAACAACTCCATTTAGGGGAGGATGGTATGAAAACGCAAAAAATCAGTGTGGTCTTGGCGAGCTCGCTGGTGGCTACTCTGGCGGTTGCTGCGCAGGTTCAAGCCAACGGGTGGGAAACTCGTAAGGCGGTCGACACCGGCCGCATTGAGGAACTAGAAGAACAGCTCCGTGCGCTTAAGCAGGAATTGGCCGACCTCAAAGCCCATGAGCAAGCCCACCACCAAGAGATGGTGGAATTGGAGGACTGGAAAAAGCAGTTTACTCCCGTACATCCGGGGCATGAGAACCTGCTATTTTTCCGCGGCGGGTATGCGCGCTTGATGACCGATCGGGCGCAGGATATTTTGCCCTCGCCCGGGACTTCCAAAGGGCATGGCCAAAACGGCTTCTACATCGGCGCTGGGTTTGAGCATAACCTAAGCCACGATATTTTTGGTCTAACCGAAGGCACTTTCCTGGAAGGTACTGACCTCTTGGGCGAAGTGATGTTCGAGTACAAGCGCTTTGCCCAAGGCAATGGGCTGCTCACCGATGCCGACGAGGGCGGTGTTGTTTCCCCATTGGCTCCTAGAAGCAAACAGGAAAACTCCACCGTGACTCAGTTCACCTTGAGCGCTGCTCCTAAAATTCGATTTTTGCGCGACAGCGTAGTTCGGCCCTGGATTATCCCATTCGGATTTGCCCTCCATGTCATCAGCCCGCCGTCGGATGGAGTGACCGTGCTCAATCCGGGACTGATGTTTGGGGTCGGTACTGAGGTCAATCTGTGGGAGAACCTGTATGCCGGCGTCGACTTCCGCTACCACGTCACCCCAGGCGGCGAGAGCAGCCTGAGCGGGGTCGAGGACACCGACACCGACGGCCTGACGGCAGGCGGCTACGTCGGTTTTGGTTTCTGACCGCTTCTATCTCCCTGCTAGACAAGGGGCCTTTATGGCCCCTTGTTTTTGCCTCTTTTTCTTCCGCTACAATAGGTGGTCATGAAGACCCTATATCCCCCTCTTGAACCTTACGCTGTCCACTGGCTGGAGGCCGATGGTCATCGGATCTATTACGAAGAATGTGGCAATCCCGACGGTATCCCGGTTCTGTTCCTCCACGGCGGACCTGGCTCTGGCTGCAAGCCAGACCATCGCCGTTTCTTCGATCCTGTCCGTTACCGCATCGTCCTGCTGGATCAGCGCGGGTGTGGCCGAAGTGAGCCTTTGGGAGAGATCCGCGCCAACGATACCTTAAAGCTTATCGAAGACCTTGAGGCCGTCCGTATTGGGTTGCAGATCAACCGTTGGCTACTGTTCGGCGGCTCCTGGGGGGCGACGCTGGCTTTGGTATATGCCCAACAACATCCTGATCGGGTGTTGGGACTGATCCTTCGGGGAGTATTCCTGGCTCGCCAAGCCGATTTGGACTGGTTCGTCAAAGACGGTGCACGCCGGATTTATCCGGATTATTGGCATCAATTGGTCAAAAGCCTTCCGGTTTCGAGCTGGAGCGATCTGATCGAGGGGATGTATCGGGCGGTTATCGGCCACAATGAGGCCTTGCAGCTGCGCGTCGTCGAAGCTTGGAGTCGGTGGAGCGCGGCGGTGACGTTGGGGGGGGCGTTTGACCCCAATGCCTTGCCCGACCCCGCGGAGTTACTCGCCAAGACCAAGATAGAACTCCATTACGCTGCTCATCGCTACTTCCTAGAAGAGAATCAAATCCTTCAGGCTTGCCAGCGGATCCGCACTCTGCCGTGTACTATCATCCACGGTCGCTGGGATCTGGTCTGTCCCATGGAGGCGGCGTTTTCCTTGCGGCGCAAGCTGCCTGGGGCTAGGCTGAAAATTTTAGAGCATTCCGGTCACATCGCAGCCGGAGAGGAAATGATCAATGCTCTAGTGGACGCTACCGACCAGTTTGCAGAGCAGACAGCATGAGGAAAAAGCGCTTGATCGTCGCCTTGACCGGCGCCACCGGTGCCATCTACGGCGTTCGCATTCTTGAGATTCTACAGACCCTGCCGGATTGGGAAAGCCACCTCATTGTCTCCCGCGCCGGATGGGTCAATCTCTACCACGAGTTGGGTTTGAAAAAGCCAGACCTTAGCGCTTTGGCTGATGTCTGCTATCCCGTCAATGACATCTCCGCCGCCGTCGCCAGTGGCGCATTCAAAGTCGAGGGGATGGTGATTGCCCCCTGTTCTATGAAGACCTTGGCAGCAGCAGCCTGCGGATTCGGCGACAACCTCATCACCCGCGCCGCCGATGTGACCCTCAAAGAGCGCCGCCCTTTGGTGCTCGTGCCGCGCGAGACGCCGTTGAACCTGGCGCACCTTCGCAACATGGTGGCGGTCACCGAAATGGGAGGAATCATCTTTCCGCCGCTTCCGGCTTTTTACGGTCGGGAGAAAACGTTGGCCGAGATGGTCGACGAGAACGTCGGAAGAATTTTAGGTTTCTTTGGCATCGAAGTTGACGGCTTGGTGGAGAGCTGGCAGGGGTTGCCTAAGCGCCGGTTTACGGTTCAAGAAGGCGGTACTTCGGAAGCGTCGCTGTAGATCTCTATCCCCAATTTGGCCGCCACCTCGCGCGCGGTAGCATACGGCGAAATGGCGATCAGCCGATCGGCGCGGCGCTGGTGGAGCTTCTCATAAAAACGCGCTTTGCGTTCAAAGAGATAAATATCGCCTTTGTCGAGCGAGGATTTAAGCTCGCATAAAATCAAAGTTCCGTTGCGGATGATGACATCGAGTTCGATCTGATCTGGGCGTCCAAACACTTCTCCTGTCTGGTCGAATTCGATCACATGCAGCACTTCTACCCCAAAGGTTTTGCTCAAAATGCCGGCTAAGGCTTCGCGGAACGCGCGCTCTGAACTAATACCCCAACGCGCCCGAGCGCCTGTATTTGGCGACCAAGCCGGTCGGCCACCGCCAGGATTTCCTGATGGACTTCTTCGAACCGACGGCTGTTTTCTTCCCATTTTTTTGCGTCTTCGATGCGGAAGGCTTCCCAGCGTTGGTTCCACTCGGCCCATTTTTTGGCCTCTTCGGCGCGTTCTTGTTTCCAGCGTTGGTTCCATTCGTCCCATTTGCGCTGCTGTTCTTCCCATTTTTTAGCGTCTTCGGCTTGCTTTTCCTCCCACCGCCGATTCCATTCCTCACGCTCGCGGCGGAATTCGGCCAGCATTTCCCAAAACTTATGGTCGGTTTCTTGTTTGGGCGCAGCGTGGGACTGAATGAGAGCCAAAATCTGCTCGCGCACAGCCGGATCCTCGCGCAGTAACTTAGGTAGTTCTTTGCGCAACAGTTCAATCAGTTCAGCTTCGCTCATCGCAGCCTTAGGTAATAACGGGCCTTTTTACGCCCTGTCGATTTTTTGCTCGCAGCCGCAAGCTCGTCGCATAAGCATTTTAGAGGACCACGAAGGCATTGGTCCATGTTCAGATTGTGGGGTTTTACTTGATCGGCTCGTTGCATAGCGCTTTGTAAATCGCCTGGCACAGCGTTTTGAGCTCTGCGTCGGTCATGATATACGCCGGCATGGTGTACACCAGCTTGCCAAACGGCCTAAGCCACGCTCCGTGTTCGACAAACTTAGGAGTGATCGCGGCCAAGTCCACAGGCTGTTTGAGTTCCACCACCCCGATAGCTCCCAAAACGCGCACATCAGCTACTTGGGGGAGGGCGCGACAGGGGGCTAGCCCTAAGCTGAGGGCGTGCTCGATGCGCGCGATGTTCTCCTGCCAGTTCGATTCCAGCAAAAGGTCCAGGCTGGCTTTAGCCACTGCGCACGCTAAGGGATTGGCCATGAAGGTAGGGCCGTGCATCAGACAGCCGGCCTCGCCTGAGCAGACTACTTCGGCGACTTCAGCCGTGGTCAACGTCGCCGCCAGGGTGACATACCCCCCGGTCAAGGCTTTCCCCAGGCATAAAATATCGGGGCAGACGCCGGCGTGTTCACAAGCAAAGAGTTTGCCGGTGCGGCCAAAACCGGTGGCGATCTCATCGGCAATCAACAGTACTTTAAATTCGTCGCACAAGCGCCTGGCGGCTTTTAGATATTCGGGATGATAGAACCACATTCCCCCGGCGCCCTGGACGACGGGCTCCAAGACAAAAGCGGCGATCTGTGGGTGGTGGCGCTCGAGCAATTGCGCCAGTGGCTCGACAGCCCTCAGATCCCATGGGTCGTGGAAGCGGCAGGCAGGTCTCGGGGCAAAAAACTGCTCGGGCAAAAAGCCAGAAAACAGACGGTGCATTCCGGTGAGCGGATCGCATACCGACATCGCCCCGAAAGTGTCGCCGTGATACCCCCCGCGCAGGGCCAAAAACTTTCGCTTGTGTGGGCTGCCGCGTGCTTGCCAGTACTGCAGCGCGATTTTCAAGGCCACCTCCACCGCCACTGACCCCGAATCGCAGAAAAAGATGGTCTCAAGTCCTGGCGGGACCAGCGCAAGCAGCCGTTTTCCCAGTTCGACAGCGGGTTCGTGGGTCAGCCCGCCGAACATCACGTGCGCCATGCGTTCAAGCTGGGATTTGACCGCCTGATCTAGCCTTGGGTGGCGGTAGCCGTGGATGACACACCACCATGAGGCCATCCCATCGATCAGCTCGCGCCCGTCAGGAAGTTTCAGGCGCACTCCTTGGGCTTCAACCACCGGCCAGATCGGGTAAGCAGGCGGGGTAGCGCTGTAGGGGTGCCAGAGGTGATCGCGATCGAACGCTAGCCCTTCGTCCCAGTCCATCAAAATCTGACTTCGACGGATCTACCCAGCCCCTGCTCGATGATTTCCAGGTCCTTGAGCACTGCCCAGCGTTCCAGCAGGAAGTCCCCGCTGCCGCGGCACAAGATCTCGATCTTTTGACCGAGAAGGCGGCAATCTAGCTGATTGACTGCGCTGCACCGCTCTTTGTCGAGGGCGATCGCCAGGCGCAGTAGCGCTACCAGTTTTAGCCAACGGGTTTTTTCCTGGGCGTTAAATTCCCTGGTGATTTCGACCGGTAGCTTTTTGCGCTGGGCGCGTACTACTGCCGCCAGGAGTCTCTGTTCCGTTTCGGAAATCCCTAGCATCGGCATCGCGTTGAGGAGGTAATAAGCGTGGCGATGATGGCCGTCGGAACGGACAAAAATCCCGATTTCGTGGACTAAGGCGGCGATCTCGATCAGCAGCCGGTCGCGGGTAGCCAATCCGTGGACGTCGACCAGTTGGTCGAATAGCTCAAGCGCCAGCTTGCGGACGTGCTCAGCATGGTCCAGATCGACGTGGTATCGGCGCGCCACTACCCTGGCCCAAGCCAGGGCATCCGAAGGGGTGGGAGTGCAGCGTTCGCGCAGCATCCCGAGCAAGGCCCCCTCCGCCAACCCGACTCCCGGGATGAGTAAATCGGGTTTGCCCACCAGTTTGAGCGTCTGGCGCAGGATATGGCAGGCTGGGACGATCACATCGGCGCGGTCTGGACGCAGCCCCAGTTGTTCGATGCGCAGATTCACGTCCAGCGCGTCCAGGCGCATACTTAGGGACTTCAGATCGGCATAGCTGAGGCGCTTGGGTGAGGCGTTGCCGAGCAAAGCGCAGCCGAGTTGGCCGAGGGCTTCGATATTGCCGCCGGTGCCGACGGCCAATTCTATTTTCACGCCATCGATCAACTCGCGTAGCTTTCTGGCGTTGGCGCTGAAAAATTCATCCACCAACCGGATGAAAACCGACGCATCGCATTCGCTGAACTGCGACAGAAGTCGGACCGTGCCCATCTTGAAGCTCTCCAGGGCGATCACCTGGCCGCGCTCTGAGACGATCAACTCGACGCTACCGCCGCCTATGTCGATGGCGAGGAAGTTGGCCTGGGCCAGTTCTGGCAAGGCGTGCTGGATGGCCAGATAAATCAGTTGGGCTTCTTCCTCGCCTGGAATGACCTCGATGCGGATGCCGGTGGCCTGCTCCACCTGGTCGATCAGCTCCCGCTGATTGGCAGACTCGCGCATAGCGCTGGTGGCGAGCGCGCGCACTTGGGTTAGGGGGATGGCTTTCTGGTCGATCATGGAGCGGAAATCGACAAACGCCTGGACCGCCCGTTCGATAGTAGCCAGGCTGAAGTGGCCGCTGTGGAAGACGTCCCGGCCCAGCCGAACCGGAGCGCGCACGGCCTCGAAAATTTGTAGGTCCCCCGCGTAACTTAGGGCGCCGATGCGCAGGCGGATGGCATTGGAGCCGATGTCGATGACGGCGTGCAGCGGCTGTTCGGTCATGGCGGGAGAACGCGGGCAGTCACCGCGCCAGTATAAGCGCCTGTGGGTGAAACGCAACTACCTCTAAAGTTTTTTGGATCGCTTCCGCTAAAGGAAGTGAACGCGATTGTTCCATCTCAACCTGACTTTAAGGAGGATACGAAAATGCCCAGCGTAATCAACACCAACATGATGGCGCTTAACACTCAGCGCAGCTTGAACCGCACCGAGAGCCTGATGAACACCGCAATGGAGCGGCTGTCTTCGGGGCTGCGCATCAACAGCGCCAAAGACGACTCCGCCGGTCTTGCCATCGCCACCCGCTTCGACGCCCAGGTGCGGGGGCTGACGGTCGCCATGCGCAACGCCGGCGACGGCATCTCGATGGCGCAAACTGCCGAAGGGGCGCTCGGCAGCATGACCGAGATGTTGCAGAAGATTCGCGAGCTGGCGGTGCAGGCGGCCAACGCTACCAATTCCGATTCCGACCGCGCCTCCTTGAACGCCGAAGCGCGTCAGTTGGTCGATGAGATCCAACGGATTGCCGAGCAGACGCATTTTAACGGCACCAAACTCTTAGACGGCAGCTTCGGCAAGAAAGTCTTGCAAATCGGCGCCAACGCGGGAGAAACCTTTACCTTTAGCCTCGGCAAGGTGACTACCGACAAGCTCGGTGCCGGCCAAAGCGCCGGGGTTTCCACGGTGGCCACCGATAACGCCTTCAGCAACGGCGACCTGATCATCAATGGGGTGGCAATCGGCGCTTCCTTGGCCAGTGACGACACCGCCTCCACCAATAATGCTGCCGCCTCGGCCATCGCCAAAGCCGCGGCGATCAACCGCGTCTCTGACCAGACCGGGGTAGTGGCTAAGGTCAACGCCAATACCGTGGCTGGGCAAGACATGAGTAGTAGTTCTGCCGAGTCTGGGACGGTAAAAATCAATGGTGTCACGATTAACCTTTCTGTCGGAGGAGTAGACAGAGCTGCCGATCGTCAGGCTGTGGTTGCTGCGATCAATGCGGTGAAAGATCAGACCGGTGTAGAAGCTATCGACACCGGACAAAATTCCACTGGTGTTACCCTCCGGGCAGTAGATGGGAGGAATATCCAAATTGAGCTTGGTACAATAACCAACTTAGCCAACTTCGGGCTAGCTAGTGCCAGCACCTACGAGGGTAGTGTCACCCTGGTTTCGACCAACGGTCAGCCGATCAAGGTCGAAGCCGGAACCAACGGCGAGGCTGGGCTAAAGCGCGTCGGATTGGTCGCCGGCACTTACGAGGCTCAGGTGGCGACGGTGTCGACTCTGGATGGCAAAAAGACCGCTGCCGGAACCACCGCTGGTTCAACCGAAGCCCTCGGCGACGGCGATCTGGTGATCAACGGTGTGGCGATCCAGGCCGCGCGCGCCGTAGACGACACCGCCTCCGACACCACCGCTTCATCCAGCACCAAGGCAGGCAGCGCCATCGCCATCGCCGCCGCGATCAACCGCGCAAGCGCTGCCACCGGCGTGACCGCCACCGCCGATGCCAACATCGTGGAGGCGACCAGTGGTACAACTGCCGGCACTGCCGGTACGGATGCGATCAAGGTGCACATCAACGGCGTGGCCACCGCCCAGGTCACCTCGGTAGGGGACCTCGAGAAAGACCGCGCGGCGACGGTGGAGGCGATCAATGCCATTTCTGACCGCACCGGGGTGCGCGCCGAGGATACCGGAGACGGCGTTCGCTTGATTGCTGACGATGGCCGCAACATCAGCATCGCTGTGGAGCTCATGGCTGGCACTACTGCCACCGCCATGTTTGGATTGAACGGTATCGCCTCCGCCAGTATAACTGGTTTCAGTTTTGCGAGCGCGGCTGAAACCTATTATGCCACCGTAACCTTGCACTCGGCCAAGCAAATCGACATCCAGGCTGGGATCAACGGCAAAACCGCGCTAGAGAACTTGAAGTTCTACGCCGGCACTTACGGTGGGGCAGAAACCGGCCAGTTCTTAAAAGACATCGACATCTCCACAGTGGCTGGGGCCAACAAGGCGCTGGAAGCGGTCTCCAACGCTATGGAGAGCATCAACAACATTCGCGGCGATCTGGGCGCGGTGCAAAACCGGCTCGAGTCCACCATCGCCAACATCCAGGTCAACCGCGACAACCTGACCGCTTCCAAGTCCAGGATCATGGATGCGGACTTTGCTGAGGAGACCACGCAGCTGGCCAAAGCCCAGATCCTGCAGCAGGCAGGTATCGCCATGCTTGCTCAGGCCAAGCAGGCGCCGCAGAACGTGCTGTCGCTTTTAAGGTAAGCCTGAGCTTAGTAGGGGCGACCGGACCGGTCGCCCTTCTCCTTGTTGGAGGATAGATCATGGCCAGTATCACCTCGTTAGGCATCGGTTCTGGGCTGAACATCCAAGACATTGTCAGCAAACTGGTTGAGGCCGAAAAAGCCCCCACTCAAGCCAGGATCGGTCACCAGCGCGACGACATTCAAGCCAAGCTTTCGGCCTTTGGCCAGATCAAAAGCGATCTGGCCAATCTGCGCGATGCGTTAAAGAACTTAAAATCGCCGGTTTTCTGGCAACGCCGCCAGGCAAACTCCAGCAATGATCAGATTTTAACCGCCACGGCAGGATCGGTGGCGCGCGAGGGAAATTATCAGATCAACGTCAACCAGATCGCCCAGTCCCACGCGGTAGCCACAAGCGGCTTTTCCTCGGTAGATGAGGTAGTCGGCACCGGCACCTTGACTATCCGCTTTGGAAGCTGGTCGTACGATGCAAGCGGCAACCCTCAGAGCTTTACCGCCGACCCTGAGGCTGCGTCGCAAACTTTGACCATAGACGCCAGCAATAACACCTTGGCCGGGATTCGCGACGCGATCAACCGCGCGGGCATCGGCGTGCGCGCCTCCATCGTCAACGACGGCTCAGGCTACCGGCTGGTGTTGTCTTCGACCGAAACTGGGGAAAAACGTGCCTTGGAAATCACGGTCAGCGACGGCGACGGCAATGCCACCGACAATAGTGGCCTGTCGCGATTGGCGTTTAACGCTTCGGCGTTCAACCTGACCCAAACCCGAAGGGCTCAGGACGCCGAGCTGGTGGTGGACGGTCTGACGGTGACTTCGGCGAGCAACCTGGTGACCGGGGTGATCGACGGGGTGACCTTGAACCTCAAGAGCGCCGCCTCAGGCACGCCAGTCAATCTCACGGTGGGCTTAGACGACAAAGCGATTACCGAGGCTTTGCAGAAGTTTGTCGATGCTTACAACCAGCTCAAAGGCCATGTGGCTGAGCTGACGGCGTTTAACGAAGAGGATGGCAAGCCCAATGGAGTGCTCTTGGGCGATGGGACCTTGCGGGCGGTGGACAATCAGCTGAGAAGAACGCTCGGCCAGGTGGTACAGGGGTTAGAAAACGCCGGCGTGCGCTCACTGGCGGATGTGGGACTGGAATTCGACCGCCAAAGCGGCAAGCTTTCTTTAGATGCGGATAAGTTCCAAAGCCTGCTGCGCGCGCAACCGCAGGCGCTGCAAGCCTTGTTTGCTACCCAAGGCACCACTACCGACGCTCAGGTTCAGTACTTTGGCGCCACTTCTAAGACCCAGGCGGGGAGCTTTGCGGTTGAGGTCACGCAACTGGCTACTCAAGGAAGCTACGCCGGCGCCTCGGTGCTACCGGATTTTTCGAGTCCTTTGGTCATCGATAGCAACAACGACGAGTTTGTCATTGAAGTCGACGGCGTGCGTTCAGGCACCGTGCGTTTGACTCAGGGAAGCTATGCCTCCGGGGCGGCTCTGGCGCAAGAGATTGCCCGGCAGATCAACGCGGATCAAGCTTTGAAAACCGCCGGTCGGCATGTTGAAGTCAGTTACGACGCCAGCCAGAACCGCTTGGTTTTCACTTCGGCAACCTACGGCAGCGTTTCCAACGTCGCTTTCGTCTCCGTAGATACCAATACCGCAGCCCAATTGGGTTTTAATGTAGGCTCCGGCACCCAGGGTCAGGACGTAGCCGGCAAAATCAACGGCGTAGAGGCCACCGGGCGCGGCCAGTTTTTGACCGGCGCCGAAGGCGACCCCAGCGCAGGCTTGCAGCTTAAGATCGTAGGCGGTGCTTTAGGGGCGCGCGGCAGCGTGACCTTGGTGCGCGGGGTGGCGGATCGGTTGGACGATTTGATCCGCCAGCTTGAAGAGAACAAAGGACCTTTAGGCAGCAAGCTGGACGGTTTGAACAAGCGCCTGAGCCAGCTGGCCGAACAAGAGCGGCGCTTGAATGATCGGATGGAACAGCTTGAGCAGTTTTATCTCAAGAAATTCAATGCCATGGACCAGTTGGTTGCCAAGATGAAAGCGGCCTCGGAGGCTTTAGCCCAACAGCTCAAGGCTCTGCAACCACAAACTGAAACCAAGTGAGGTAGTGCTTATGTATGCAGCAAGGCGTTTGGATCAATACCGGGAAATCGATCTTAAGGCCCAGGTGGAGGAAGCCGATGGCCATCGCCTGGTACAGATGTTATTCGATGGGGCGTTGGAGCGGATTGCTGCTGCCCGCGCTGCCCTAGAGGCAGGAAATCTCGCGCGCAAGGGAGAACTTATAGGCAAAGCCGTCACCATCCTGGGAGGCTTGCGCGAGACGCTGGACTTTGAGACGGGTGGCGAACTGGCAGAAAACCTGGACGCCTTATACGGCTATATGCAGAGAAGGCTGCTCGAGGCACACGCCAAGAACGACCCGCAAGGATTGGAGGAAGTGGCTTTTCTCCTCCATCCTCTGGCGGAAGCTTGGCGCAGCATTCCGGAATCCACCCGTCGAGCCTTTCGGCAGGGAGAGCTTGTAGCGACTTGAGGCTGGATTTGATGTTTTAGGGGGCGAGCCATGAAAGTAAACACAGCTTTCCATTATTATCCAACTACCTCGACTTCCATGAGCAGGCCGGTGACGGGGGAGGAGTGGAAGGCGGAGGAGATTCGGCCGGAGGGGGAAGCCGCACCGGCGCGGCGACCGGAACTTCAGGAGATCGAGCAGGCAGTTAAAGAGATCAACGACCACCTTCAGCTTGTCCGGCGCAACCTCGAGTTTTCGGTGGACAGGGACACTCAGCGCGTGGTTGTGAAAGTGGTCGACGCCGAAACCGGCGAAGTGGTGCGCCAGATTCCACCGGATGCGGTGCTGGAATTAGCCAAGTTTCTGCGCGAGAAAGAGAGCAAGGGTTTGCTCTTAGTGCAGCAGGCTTGATTCGGGAGAAAACGATGAATGGATTGGAGCCTTTGCTCGAACTGACCAGGGCTATGCGTCTGGCCGCCGAGGCTGGCGATTTTGAAACAGTCGCGGATCTGTTCGAGCAGCGCCAGGTTCAGCTCAATGCTATCCTCAGGCAGGGAGCGATCGACCTGCTTCCTGCGGTGATAGTCCAGGTTCTGGCGCAAGATAAAGAAATCATCTCGCTAATCCAGCGTGAGCGTGATCAGATCGAGATCGAACTTGCCAAATTACGCGCCGGACAACGCGCGCATCAGGCGTATGTGGACAATCGGTGAACGAGATGATCTGACACTGGCGCAGCAGATCGCCGCTCTCAATCAGGACCTCTTAGTAGCTGCCCGGCGTGGGGATTGGCCACGGGTGCGGGCGTTGGAAAAAAAGCGGCGCGCCGTGATCCAGAACTTCCTCGAAGACAAGCCGGCGTCTGCCGATCCATGCCTGATCCGGTGTATCCAGGAGATCATCCGAGTGGACCGGGAAATTGTCAGGTTAAGTTTAGTTAAGCGTCGGACAGTCCTGACCGATGCGCTCAAGTCCTCCGCAGGATGATCTCGAGCACCAGCTTGCTGCCAAAATAAGCCAGCATCAGTACGGCAAACCCCAGCAGAGTCCAGCGGACTGCGGTTCGCCCCCGCCAACCGAAGCGCCGGCGGCCCCACAACAGTATCCCGAATACGAGCCAGGAAAGGATAGACAGCACGGTTTTGTGGACCAGGTGCTGAGCAAATAGGTCCTCAACGAATAAGAATCCACTGGCCAGAGACAAGCTGAGCAGCAAAAAGCCTACTCCGATCATCTGAAACAAGATCGCTTCCATGGTCTCAAGCGGGGGCAGGGAACGCACGAACCAGTTGGTCCGTTTGCGATGGAGCTGAAAGTCCTGACACGTCAGGAGCAGCGCTTGCAGGGCAGCGATGTTGAGCAGGCTGAAGGCGAGGATGGATACCAGAATATGCGCCTGCATGGTGGGGGTGAAATCGGTCAGGATGTGCACTTCGTTGGGGAAAACGAGTCTAAGAGTAAGCGTGATTGCGGCCAAGGGTAGTACTGCTCCCCCCAGTTTATCTACCGGCTTGTCGATCGTCGCGAGCAGAAACAAGAGCACGACCATCAAGCTGACCAGAGCGGCAGTACTGAAAAAGCTCAAGTCGACCCCCACTGGGGTGAGCATCAGTCTGACCAGAGCGACGCAATGAAGCAGCATGCCTGCCCAGGCTAGCCCGAGCCGAACCGGATGTAGGGTGGAGTAATCCAGCATAGGAGCGCTATTTCCTGGCCGCCGCAGCAACCAGACAGTGGCGGTCAGGTAAAGGACGATGGCGAGGATAGCAGAAGTGTAGGCGACAGTCGACAAAACTTCCCTCTTTACCTTAGTCTGGCATAATGTAAGGTCGATATGTAGCAGGTGGCAGCGTTCCCAATATTGTATTGCAGGTGATAGCGCAAAATGTTTGATAATCTCTCTGAACGCCTAACGCAAACCTTCAAAAAAATTCGTGGCCAGGGCCGGCTGACTGAAAATAACATCCAAGACACCCTGCGCGAGGTGCGGATGGCCCTGTTGGAAGCCGACGTCGCGCTGCCGGTGGTCAAGGCTTTCATCGACCGGGTCAAGGAGCGCGCCCTGGGCCGCGAAGTTCAATCGAGCCTGACCCCAGGGCAAGCGTTTGTCAAGATCGTCTACCAGGAACTCATCGAGGTAATGGGTGGGGCCAGCCAAGGGTTGGATCTTGCCACCCAGCCGCCGGCAGTGATTCTGATGGCTGGACTGCAAGGCTCGGGTAAGACGACTACTGTAGCCAAGCTGGCGCGCTGGCTTAAAGAACGACAACAGAAAAAGGTCGCGGTAGTCAGCACCGACGTATACCGGCCGGCAGCCATCGATCAGCTTAAGATTTTAGCCGAGGAAGTGGGGGTCGAGTTCCTGCCTTCCTCGCTCGAGGAGGACCCGGTGGCGATCGCCAAACGGGCGGTCGACCAGACCAAAAAGCGCCTGCTTGATGTCCTCGTTATCGATACTGCTGGTCGCCTGCACATCGACAACGCAATGATGGCCGAGATCCAGGCCATCCACGCTGCGATCCATCCGATTGAGACTCTGTTCGTAGTGGATAGCATGACTGGTCAAGACGCGGTCAATACCGCCAAGGCTTTCCACGATGCATTGCCGCTGACCGGCGTAGTGTTGACCAAGGCCGATGGCGACGCCAGGGGCGGGGCGGCGTTGTCGATCCGCTATGTCACCGGCAAGCCGATCAAGTTCATCGGGGTTGGCGAAAAGACCGATGCTTTAGAACTCTTCCACCCCGACCGAATTGCCTCCAGGATTCTGGGGATGGGGGATGTGCTCAGCTTGATTGAAGAGGTCGAACGCAAGATCGACCGGAAAAAAGCCGAAAAGCTCGTCAACAAGCTGCAAAAAGGCAAAGGCTTTGATCTTGAAGACCTGCGCGATCAGTTGATCCAGCTCAACCGAATGGGTGGTATTTCCAAACTCTTGGACAAGCTGCCAGGCATGGGGGAGTTGCCCAAAACCGTCAAACAGAGTATTGACGACCGCGAGATCGATCGCCAAATCGCCATCATTAACTCCATGACTCCCCATGAGCGCCGTTTTCCGGCAGTGATCAACAATTCGCGCAAACGGCGCATCGCAGGCGGCTCTGGAGTTCAGATCCAAGATGTCAATCGCCTGCTCAAACAGTATGCCCAGATGGAGAAGATGATGAAGAAAATGAAAAAGATGAAAGGCTTTGGCAAAGGTTTCCCAGGAATGCCGAAGCTGCCGTTTTGAGGAGGAGGCGTTGACCCAACTCATCGACCGTTTCAATCGCCGTATCACTTACCTTCGCATCTCCATCACCGACCGCTGCGATCTGCGTTGTCTGTATTGCATGGCCGAAGAGATGCGTTTTCTGCCGCGGGCGCAGGTACTCACGCTGGAGGAGATTTATACCATCGCATCGGCCTTTGTGGAGCTTGGCGTAGAGAAAATCCGCATCACCGGCGGTGAACCCCTGGTGCGGCGTGGTGCCTTGGACTTGATCGAACGGATCGGCCGTCTGCCGCTCAAAGAGCTTACTCTGACTACTAACGGCATGCGCCTTGCCGAATGTGCCGAAAGGCTCGTATCCGCAGGGGTGCGGCGAATCAACGTCAGCCTTGACAGCCTCAAGCCTGAGCGCTTCAGGCGAATCACCCGCTTTGGTGAGTTGGATCGTGTTCTCCTCGGCATTGCAGCAGCCCGCCGCGCCGGATTCGCCAAGGTTAAGCTTAACAGCGTCGTGATGAAAGGCTATAACCACGATGAAGTCGTCGATCTGGTTCGCTTCGCGGTGGACCAGGGTTTGGACATCAGCTTCATTGAGGAGATGCCGTTGGGGGTGATAGAGGAGCACGATCGGGCGGCGGTGTATTACTCATCCGAGCAGGTACGCGCTGATTTGGAGCAAGCGTTCGAACTGTTGCCTACTCCAGAGCGCACGGGTGGCCCTGCGCGCTATTTCAAAGTCGTCGGGACCGAGACTCGGGTTGGCTTCATCTCCCCCCACAGTCATAATTTCTGCGCTGACTGCAACCGCGTGCGGCTGACTGCCGAAGGACGGTTGCTCCTGTGTCTCGGCAACGAACACTCGGTGGACCTGAAGCGGGTACTTCGCGGCTATCCCGGCGATGAGGCTAAATTGCGCCAGGCCATTGTTTCCGCCATGGCGATCAAGCCAGAAAGACATCATTTCAATCTTAACGAACGCCCGATCATTCTCCGCCACATGAACGCGACGGGAGGGTGAGTTTTGGATTTCCAGTTAGATTTGGACCGTTTGGCAACTAGTTTGGAGGTTGTGTGACACAGAATCTTGATCTGCACAGGCTGTCTGGGATGCAGCTGTTTCAAGATCCCGACCCGGAGGAAACCCGGGAGTGGATAGAGGCTCTGGAGGCAGTGATCCAGGTCCAAGGACCACAGCGGGCGCATTATCTGGTCGAGCGTCTGATCGACAAGGCGCGTCGTTCGGGAGCCAACATCCCTTTCTCGGCTACCACGGCTTACATCAATACCATCCCGCCGCACCTGGAAAAACGCTGTCCCGGCGATATGGCCATCGAACGGCGGATCCGTTCCTATGTGCGTTGGAATGCGATGGCCATGGTGGTACAGGCCAACCGCAAATCCACGGAATACGGTGGGCACATTGCCACTTTCGCCTCGGCGGCCACCCTGTACGAGGTAGGGTTCAATCACTTTTTCCGCGCTCCGACGAAAGATTTTGGTGGCGATCTGGTGTATTTCCAAGGGCACGCATCGCCTGGCATCTACGCTAGGGCTTTCCTCGAAGGGCGCTTGACCGAAGAACACCTGCACAATTTCCGTGCCGAAGTGGCGGGCAAGGGCCTGTCCTCTTACCCGCACCCCTGGCTGATGCCGGATTTCTGGCAGTTTCCTACGGTTTCCATGGGGCTTGGGCCGTTAATGGCCATCTATCAGGCACGCTTTATGCGCTACCTGCACGATCGGGAACTGCTGGACACTTCAGGACGCAAGGTATGGTGTTTTGTCGGCGACGGCGAGATGGACGAGCCGGAATCGCTCGCCGGTCTCTCTTTGGCTGGCCGGGAACAGCTCGACAATCTGATTTTTGTGGTCAACTGCAACCTCCAGCGCCTGGACGGTCCGGTTCGCGGCGACGGCAAGATCATCCAGGAACTGGAAGGCTTGTTCCGCGGGGCCGGCTGGAACGTGATCAAGGTGATCTGGGGCTCGCGCTGGGATCCTTTATTGGCTCAGGATACCAAAGGACTGCTCAAAAAGCGCATGGAGGAGGTGGTGGACGGCGAGTACCAGACCTACAAGGCCAAGGACGGTGCTTATGTGCGCAAGCATTTCTTTGGTAAGTATCCAGAGCTTCTAGAGATGGTCGCCAACATGTCGGACGAGGAGATCTTCCGTCTCAACCGTGGCGGCCACGACCCGCAGAAAATCTATGCCGCCTATGCCGCGGCGGTCGAGCACACCGGCCAACCGACAGTGATCTTGGCCAAGACCATCAAAGGCTACGGCATGGGAGAGGCGGGCGAGGGGCGGATGAATGCCCATCAGCAAAAGAAGCTAGAAGAAAAGGCGCTTAAAGCATTCCGCGATCGCTTCGACATCCCCATTCCCGATGACAAGCTGGCCGAGGCGCCTTTCTGCAAGCTGCCGCCCAACAGCCCGGAAATGGAGTACCTCCTCGAGCGCCGCCGGGCGCTTGGTGGTTATCTTCCTCAACGCCGGCGCCAGGCTAGCCGGAAGCTCTCCCAGCCGGAGGAAAGCGCTTTCGATTTCGCCCTCAAGGGAAGCGAAGGGCGGGAGATGTCTACCACTATGATGTTCGTCCGCATCCTGACCGGGCTTTTGCGCGACCGGAGGTTGGGCAAGCATGTGGTGCCGATCATCCCCGACGAAGCCAGGACTTTCGGCATGGAAGGTTTGTTTCGGCAATATGGCATCTACTCCCACGTGGGTCAGCTTTACGAACCCGAAGATGCCGGTGAGATCGCCTATTATCGCGAAGACCAAAAAGGACAGGTCCTCGAAGAAGGTATTACCGAGGCCGGGGCGATGGCTGAATGGATCGCCGCGGCGACTTCTTACAGCAGTCACGACCTGCCGATGGTGCCGTTCTATATTTACTATTCCATGTTCGGCTACCAGCGCGTTGGTGATTTGTGCTGGGCGGCGGGGGATATGCAAGCGCGCGGGTTTTTGTTGGGTGGAACCGCTGGTCGCACTACCTTAGCTGGAGAAGGGTTACAGCACCAGGACGGGCACAACCTATTATTCTTTTCGGCGGTGCCTAACTGTAAAACCTATGATCCTTGTTTTGGTTACGAATTGGCGGTCATCATCCGCGACGGTCTGCACCGGATGCTGGAAAACGGCGAAAACATCTATTACTACCTGACCGTGATGAATGAAAACTACCCTCATCCACCTCTGCCTGAAGGGGTGGAGGAGGGCATTCTGAAGGGGATGTACCGCTTTTCCGGAGAAGGCAACGCCCGCGTGCAGTTGCTCGGCAGCGGCACGATCCTGCGCGAGGTGATCGCTGCCGCCGAGCTGCTGGAGAAGGACTTCGGGATTCCGGCTGCGGTTTGGAGTGTGACCAGTTTCACTGAACTGCACCGCGACGGAATGCTCTGTGAACGCTGGAACTGGCGTCACCCCGATGCCGAACCCAAAAAACCCTATGCTACGGCCTGCCTAGAATCGACCTCCGGGCCGGTAGTGGCGGCAACCGACTATATCCGTATCTATGCCGAGCAGATTCGCCGCCTGGTACCGCGTCCTTATTATGTCTTGGGAACCGATGGTTTCGGGCGCAGCGATGTCCGCAGGGCCTTAAGACAGTTTTTCGAAGTGGATCGGCACACGATAGTAATGACAGCGCTCAAGGCGTTGGCCGATGAGGGCACAGTTGCAGTGGACTTGGTCAAGGAGGCGATCGCAAAGTATGGAATCGATCCCGACAAGCCTCCGTCCTGGACGGTATGAGCTGGGCAGTTCGTAAGTAACTACTACGCATAATTACGCATAATAAGGTGAGAAGGTGACAATCAAGGAAATATACGTTCCGCCGTTGGGGGGTGTGGAAGCGGTGGATGTCATCGAAGTATTGGTTAAACCTGGTGATTGGGTCGAGCGAGAGACCCCGCTGATCACCCTGGAGAGCGACAAAGCTTCCATGGATATGCCCTCGCCCGAGGCAGGCACGGTCAAGGAGGTGCTGGTCAAGGTGGGGGACAAAGTCAAAGAAGGTACGGTGGTCGTCCGCCTGGAAGTGCCTGAATCCGCGGCCGAGACTCCATCCGCCCAACCTCAGGCTGAAGTCCAGGCGCCTGAGACCGCAATCGCTTTGCCAGAAGCTGCGCAAGCTGCCGAACCTGTGGCCCCAGCGCGGAGCGAGCCTGCGGCCCCAGCGCGGCGCGAGGTTGTCTCAGAACTGCCGGTATCTGGGGTAGAAGCTCCTCCTTATGCCAGCCCATCGGTGCGCAAGTTTGCTCGCAAGCTGGGGGTAGACTTGACTCAGGTCAAAGGGAGTGGTCCCAAAGCCAGGATTTTGCGAGAAGATGTGGAAAATTTCGTCAAGGCGAGACTTCAGGCTCCCCCAACCAAGGTTGGGCTGCCAATTCCGCCGCTACCCGAGATCGACTTTGCTAAATTCGGCCCGGTAGAGACGATATCCATGTCGCGCATCAAGCGCCTGACCGGTCCCCATTTGCAACGCGCTTGGCTCAACGCACCCCAGGTTACTCAGCATCACGAAGTGGATATCAGCGAATTGGAGGCTTTCCGCGAGGCGCTCAGGCCGGAGGCCGAACGGCGTGGTATCAAGCTGACTCCGCTCGCCTTTATCCTCAAGGTTTTGCCCAAGGTGCTTGGAGAGTTCCCGAGTTTCAACGCCTCCCTCGCCCAGGATGGGCAAAGCCTGATTCTCAAGCGTTATTTCCACATCGGGGTGGCGGTAGCTACGCCGGACGGGCTGGTTGTCCCGGTAATCCGCGATGTAGATCAAAAGGGCGTATGGGCCTTGGCCGAAGAGCTTAAAGAGCTCAGCGCACGTGCCCGGGCCGGCAAGCTCAAACCGGACGATCTTCAAGGGGGGAGCTTTTCCGTTTCTAGTTTGGGAGGGATCGGTGGGGGCTTTTTCACGCCGATTGTCAACGTGCCGGAGGTGGCCATCCTCGGGGTTTCTCGGGCGCGTATGCAGCCGGTGTGGGACGGCGGTCAATTCGTGCCTAGATTGATGCTTCCTCTCTCTCTCTCCTATGACCACCGAGTAATCGATGGCGCCGAGGGGGCACAGTTCGTGGTGAGGCTCGGGGAGCTGCTTGAGGACCTAAGGCAGTTGGTTCTATAAACAAGAGGGGGTGTGATGGTGATCGAAACCGAGGTGTTGGTCTTAGGGGGAGGACCTGGGGGTTACACGGCGGCATTCCGGGCTGCCGACTTGGGCAAACGCGTGACGCTGGTGGAGCGGTATCCGGTCTTGGGAGGCGTGTGCTTGAATGTCGGCTGTATTCCTTCCAAGGCCTTGCTGCATCTGGCGCAGGTGATTTACGAAGCGCGCGACTGCACCGACAAGGGAATCCGGTTCAATGCGCCGGAAATCGACCTAGAGCAAATCCGCCAGTGGAAGGATCGAGTGGTCAAAACCTTGACTACTGGCCTTGCGGGTTTGGCCAAACAGCGCCAAGTTCGAGTGGTGCAGGGAGTAGGTCGGTTTATCTCCGACCATGCGTTGGAAGTAAAAACTCCCGAAGGTGGCGAGACGGTCACTTTTGAACACGCGATCATCGCCGCCGGGTCCAGGCCGGCGACGCTGCCGGGTTGGCCACAAGATCCGCGCATTATGGATTCTACCGCGGCGTTGGCGTTGGAGGAAATCCCAGGATCGTTGCTGGTGGTCGGCGGCGGTGTGATAGGCCTAGAAATGGCTTGCGTCTATCATGCCTTGGGCGCCAAAGTCAGCGTGGTTGAACTGGCGGATCAACTGCTTCCTGGGGTTGACTCGGATCTGATCAAGCCGCTCCAGCAGACCATCGCCAAGCGCTATGAAGCCATTTGGCTGAGCAGCAAAGTGACTGCGGTGCACGCGACCGAACAAGGGTTAGAGGTCAGTTTCGAAGGCCCGAAAGTGCCCGAGCGCCAGGTTTTCGACCGCATCCTAGTAGCCGTAGGCAGGCGCCCCAACAGCGATCGGTTGAATCTCGAGGCGGCTGGAATTGTCCCCGACGCGCGCGGCTTCATCCCCGTGGATGCCCAGCAGCGTACCCAAGTAGCGCACATCTTTGCCATCGGCGATATCGTCAATGGGCCCATGCTGGCTCACAAAGCAACCCACCAGGGCAAGGTGGCCGCCGAAGTGATCTGCGGCTTACCTTCGGCCTTTCAGGCCTTGGCCATCCCAGCGGTCGCTTATACTGACCCTGAAGTGGCTTGGATGGGAAAGAGCGAGGCGGAGTTAAAGGCCGAAGGGGTCGAGTACGACAAAGGCGTTTTTCCGTGGGCAGCTAGCGGCAGGGCGTTAGGGATCGGGCGGCGCGAGGGATTGACGAAGCTGCTCAGCGACCGCAAAACCAAGCGGATTCTGGGCGCCGGCATCGTCGGCCCGCATGCTGGCGAGTTGATCGCCGAAACAGTGCTGGCGCTGGAAATGGGGGCGGATGCCGAGGACCTCGCTTTAACCATCCATCCCCATCCGACCCTATCGGAAACGATCGCGTTTGCAGCCGAAATCATTGACGGATCGATTACCGACCTTTACCTTGGTAAAAACCTATCAAGGAAAACTTAAGTTGTGGAAACGGTCGAGTTGTATTGCAAGCGCTTTGGCGAGACTGGCCCTCAGCTGATGATCCTGCACGGGCTGTTCGGCGCCGGGCGCAACTGGTATACCTTCGCTCAGCGTTTTGCGGACGAGTTCCGAGTATATGTGCCGGATCTGCGCGGTCATGGCGAATCGCCCAAAGCGATCCCTCTGGATTATCCACACCTGGCAGCGGACGTGGCGGCTTTGCTGGTCAGGGAAGGGGTGGAATCGGCCGCCTTCGTGGGCCACAGCATGGGTGGCAAGGTGGCGATGATGCTGGCCCTCACCCGCCCAGAAGTAGTCAACAAGCTGGTGGTGGTGGACATCGCCCCGGTCCAATATACTCATAATTTCGATCGAATCATCGAAGCGCTCAAATCGCTGCCGCTGGATAGGATCACTAGTCGTCGGGAAGCGGACGAATGGCTGGCGCCGCAGATTGAGAATCCGGCAGTGCGCCAGTTCCTGCTGCAGAATTTAGTGTCCGATAACGACCACTACCATTGGCGCATCGATCTGAACCTCCTCGCCTCGGCCCTGCCGGCCATCACGGGTTTTCCTCTGGGGCCGGAAATCCGGCCTTTCTCGGGGCCGACTCTGTTTGTGGGAGGAGGGCTTTCAGAATACCTCAAACCTCAGTACCATCAAGCGATCCGGGCTCTGTTCCCCAATGCTAGGATTAAGACTATCGAGCACGCAGGCCATTGGGTCCACATCGATCAGCCAGATTGCTTCGAGGCGACGGTGCGCTGTTTTCTGCGCGGCCAGGAGGGGTGTCTAGGCTAAGTTGCATCTGGTTTTAGCATTTTCCGGACCAGCCGCAGGTCGCCTTCAGTATCTACGTCGATGGCCGCTTCTGGGTAAGGCAGGACGACGAAATTAACCTTCAGCCTAAGCTTCCTCTCCACCTGTCGCGAGATCTCATAGGTGCTCAAGCGGCCGAGCAGGTAGCGGAGTAGGGTCAAGGGGCCCAGTACTCGGATCAGACGCCAGGGGCGTTTGCGCTCCTGCTCCAGTCGGCGCCAGAACTCTACAAGCCGGCGGCCTTCGGGGGTGAAGAAAGCGAATAGGTTGCAGGTGCAGAATGGCCCGTCTGCGAATTTCAAGATCGTGCGTCTGATTCCAGGAAAACGTGCGGCGACTTTGGAGTATGGAATCAACCCCACCGCTACATCACCTCCACAAGCGCTGGCTTGCCGGCAAAAATCTTCAAAGATCTGGACAGCTGGGAAAGCGATGTCGGCAGTAGTCAAAAGCACCGGTCGATTCCCAGGGATGCGGGAAAGCCCTGCCAGAGCACTGAGGCTCGGGGAAGATTGAGGGGGAATCCACTCCAACCAGGGGGCCTTGAGCAAAGACGCGATGGGATGGTCGGCTAGAATTTCCCAGGTAGGTCCCAATAGCAGGCAGCGTTCTATGCTGGGGCATCGCTTCAATGTTTCTAGGACTCGAACCAGCATGGGCTTGCCTTCCAGCAGGATTAGGCTCTTTGCGGGCACTCCAGCCGCTTGGGCCACTGGGTTGCGGCCTTCGCGATCGGCGGCCAGCAAGAGGCAGGAGAATTTCGGCGTGGCGTTCATGAAAGGGCTTTTTCGTAGATCCGGTAGCGTTTGTAAACTTTAGCGCCTAGGCTTTCAATTACCCCCCGCATCCTCAGATTATCCTCCAGAATCCAGGACAGCTCGACCCGCTTGATGCCGCGGGCTAAGAGGGACGCGCGCAGCGCTCCGATCAGGCGGTAAGCTATGGCGGCGCCTATGAGGTTGTGCCGATAGCGGCGCAGGATCCCCATCAGCATGACCCTGCCAGTGTCGGGATAAGCCGTCTTCCAGCGCCATAGGAGTTTGAGCCAGTTAAAAGGTAACAAGCGGCCGTCGAGATCTCGCAGCAGCTGATTTAAATCTGGCATGGCGGCAATCATGCCGACCGCCTCTCCGTCGATTTCGGCGATCTGGACGAAATCGCTCGGAACGATATGGCGCAGAGTTTTAGCCAAGTCAGTAAATTCTTCCCGGGTAAAAGGGACAAAGCCCCAGTTGTCTGCCCAGGCGTCATTAAAGATCGTGCGCAGTAATTCGAATTCCTGGAGCAGATGCGCCCTGCGCAGCGGCCTGGTCTGGATGCCTTCGGCGGCCTTAGTGGCTAGTCGGAGCGCAGCCTGGGGAAAGCTAGTATTGCTTTCCAGAAGGTAGGCGAGCAAATCCTGGACCTTGTGGTAATTCAGTTTTTCCAACTGCGTGGCGTAGTAAGGCAGATTATAAGGCATCATGATTACCGGCGCCCGATCGAATCCCTCCACCAGCAGGCCACATTCGTGATTGATAGAGAGGTTATATGGCCCTTGTACGGCTTCCATCCCTTGCATTTTGAGCCAGCTTTCAGCCTGTATCATCAAACGCGCGAATACTTCGTCATCGTCGATTGCTTCCAACATGCCGAAAAAACCTACCTGCCGGCCATGTTGGCGCAAATACAGTTGATCGATCTGGGCGCTAATGCGACCTACCGATTCGTTTCCCCGCCGTGCGATCCAGCCTTGCCATCGAGCGTGAGCGAAATAGGGGTTTTTGCGCGAGAGGTGAAGGCGCCGCTCTAATCTTAAAGGAGGGACCCAGCAAGAGCCGTTGGGGTAAATGTTCCAAGGTACTTGAATAAATTCCTCAAGATGGCGGGTATCGGTAACCGGGATGATCGTTAAAGTCATCGGCTTAGAAACTTAAATGTTGCATCGTTGCCGTAAAGATACAGTTGATTGTTAACCGGCAACAAGTTATGCTTAAATCCAAGAAGGCTTAAGACGAATAGCTAGTGCTGAGGGTGTCTGATCCTGTGCTTGTCTATAGATTGGTCGAGGTGCTATGATGTTTTTTGGTCATAGATTACTTTGCTTTCGCGCAAAAGCAACTAGAACGAGATGGGAACGGCTTCCCAGCTACTTAATTTAAGCCTGTTGTTTGGAACTAGCCTTACCGAACTACAAGATTGTTAAGGGGAGAGGCTCTTGGGTGCTCAAGCTACGCCAACTGAAAATACACTGCCGCTCCGGCGTGCTGATTTCAGCACGCTTGCAGAAGCGCTAGATTATGCTGCACTAGGCCAGACAGGGTGTAACTTTTACACCGGCAAAGGGGAGTTGGTAGAGACTCTACCGTATGCCAAATTGCGTGAGCAGGCAATTGACTTAGCGCAACGGCTGGAGAGCCTGAATCTGCCACGCGAGTCGCGGGTCGCCCTAGTCGCGGAGACTACGCCAGAGTTTATCCGCTTTTTTTTCGCCTGTCAGTACGCTGGGCTAGTACCAGTACCACTGCCCATCCCGTTTAGCCTCGGCAGTCACCAGGCCTATGTGCGTCAGCTTAGGGCTATGCTTCAAAGCTGTCAGCCCAGCATTGCCATGGCCCCCGAGAGTTTCGTTTCTTTCCTCAACGAAGCCGCTGAGGGATTGGGCATTAAATACTTCGGCTCGCCGGAGGATTTCCGCCGACTGCCCCCGGCAGGGACTAAGCTTATCCCGCTTCAGCCACACGAATTGGCTTACCTCCAGTACACTTCTGGCAGCACCCGCTTCCCGCGTGGGGTGATGATCAAGCAAGCGGCAGTGATGGATAACCTTGCGGGTATCGCCCAGTATGGAGTCGACTTGCGCCCCGGCGATCGGGCGGTTTCCTGGTTGCCGTTTTACCACGACATGGGACTGGTTGGGTTAATGCTGACCCCGATCGCTTCGCAGGTATCGGTCGATTATCTGGGAACCCAGGAATTCGCCATGCGCCCACGGCAGTGGTTGGCGCTGATTTCGAAAAACCGGGCGACCATATCCTTCGGTCCGCCGTTCGGCTACGAGTTATGCCAGCGCCGCTTGCGGCCTGGGGAGGCGGCCAAGTTTGATCTTTCCAGTTGGCGCGTTGCCGGAGTGGGGGCAGAAATGATCCGTACCGACAGCTTGCGCGAGTTTGCGCGAGCGCTGGCGCCTGCTGGTTTCAGGGAAGAAGCGTTTTTGCCTTGCTACGGGATGGCCGAATGTTCGCTCGCAGTCACCTTCGCCCTCCTGGGTCAGGGGCTCAAGGTGGATCGAGTCGATGCCGAGCGTTTGGCGATAGGAGGAGAAGCCGTTCCGGCATCTTCTGGGAAGGGAAGGGTCAACGAATTCGTCGATTGCGGGCGGCTCTTGCCTGGATTTGAGCTTAAAATTCTGGATTCTGAAGGAAGGGAAGTCGCGGAACGGCAAGTAGGGACGGTTTATTTGCGCGGTCCAAGCGTTATGTCGGGTTATTTCCAGGACCCCAAAAGCACTAAGGAAGCGCTGTCGGAGGATGGCTGGCTTAACACTGGAGATCTCGGTTACCGGGTTGGCGATCGCCTTTACTTGACCGGGCGGGCGAAGGATCTGATCATCGTCAACGGGCGCAACATTTGGCCGCAGGATCTGGAGTATCTGGCTCAACAGCAACCTGAGGTGCGACCGGGGGATGCTCTCGCCTTCGGAGTGCCTGGGCCGGACGGTGGCGACCTGACCGTGATCGTAGTGCAATGTCGCGAGACCGATGACGCCAAGCGCGCCGATCTGGTGGCGCGTATCCGCTCCCAGGTACAGGCGGAGATCGGGGTGGATTGCATCGTGGAACTGGTTCCCCTGCACACCTTGCCGCGCACCTCTTCAGGCAAACTGTCGCGTTCAAAAGCCAGGCAGAATTTCATCGCCACCCACGATTTCGCCCATCCCCATGTCCAGGGACGGCGGGCAGCAGTCTGAATTTCTTAGGTGGCATCGGCAGGATTACGTTCACCCCTGATTGCTCTGACCGGAGCTACCGGTTTTATCGGTGGCCGTATTGCTCGTCATCTGAGCTGTCGGGGTTTTAGGGTGCGCGCCTTGGTGCGCCCGGGATCGCAGCTTCGCCTCCCCGAAGGTGTGCGGATCGAAGTCTGTTACGGTTCGCTTGCCGATGCCGAAGCCTTGGTCCGGCTGCTCGATGGAGTCGATGGATTGGTGCATTGCGCCGGCCTGGTGCGCGGTCTGACTCAGGCCCAATTCGACGCAGTCAATGTCGCTGGCACCGAGCGCCTGCTTGGCTTGGCTAGGCAGCTGACCACACCGCCACGCTTGGTTTTAATCTCTTCTCTGGCTGCCCGGCAGCCCCAGTTGTCTCCTTATGCCTTAAGCAAATACCGTGCTGAGCAGGTAGTGGCCAGGCTGGGCGAGGGACTGTCCTGGCTGATCCTAAGACCTCCGGCGGTCTATGGTCCTGGCGACCGGGAACTTATGCCGTTGCTTAAGGCAATGGCGAGAGGATTGTTGCCGATCCTTGGGCCGCAGGATGGGCGTTTTTCCCTGTTGTTCGTAGATGATCTAGCGCACGCGGTGGAAAGGGCATTGGTTCGTCCTGAGGTGGCGGGGCAGGTATTCGAACTACACGATGGTAAGCCGGAAGGCTATGGATGGGACGAAGTCCACGCCATTGCCAAAGCCTTTCGGGGTGGAGCGGTCATGCGTCTGCCGCTGCCGGAGTGGAGCCTGCGCGCATTGGCGCAGCTTGCCGTGGGAGGATCCCAATTGGCCGGTCGGCTCCCGATGCTGACTCAAGGTAAGGTCAATGAGCTGCGCTATCCCAATTGGGTGTGCGACAATAGCGCCATCTGCCAGGCCCTAAATTGGCAGCCTGAGATTCAGTTCGCCCAAGGTCTTAGGTTAACCTTAGGTGAAGTACAATCAACCCGCAGGGCAAGTTGTCAAAGATGAGCACCTATCAAGAAATTTTGGCCGAATTGATCGCAGTCATCGGCGCTTTGGCCCCCAACGCGGGAGTGCTCGATGAGCATACCGAATTGGTGGGCAATTTAGGATTAGATTCGATGAAAGTGATGAACCTGCTCCAGGAGATCGAGGATCGGTTCGACGTCTCAATTCCCTTGAATGTGCTCCCAGATGTGCGCACCATTGGGGATCTGGCGAGTAAAATCCAAGTTTTGCTGCAAGACCATGACGCTGCTGGATAAATTCAAGCCGCTTCAGGAGGCGCGGGACCGCCTCAAGGCCTCGGGAATCGATCCTTTCGGTGTGACCGTGGAGAAGGTCCTATCGCCTACTGAAGCAATGGTGAACGGCAGGCACGTGATCCTAGCCGGAACCAACAACTACTTGGGGTTGACTTTCCATCCAGATTGCATCGCTGCCGCCGCAGAGGCTCTGCGGGAAGCAGGCTGCGGTACGACCGGTTCACGCATGGCCAACGGCAACTATGCCGATCATCAGGCATTAGAGCGGGAATTCGCTGAGTTCTATCGCAAACCATACGGGGTAGTGTTTTCTACCGGTTATTTGGCCAATTTAGCCCTCCTTTCCACGTTGCCGGGAGCAGATGACGTGATCTTGCTGGATGCCGATTGCCATGCAAGCATCTATGACGGTTGCCGCATGAGCCAGGCCGAAGTCATCCGGTTTCGGCACAACGATGTGGAAGATCTTAAAAAGCGCCTGAGCCGCCTCAAGGAGCGGGCCACCCGAACCCTGATCGTGGTGGAAGGGATTTACAGTATGCGGGGGGATATGGCGCCGCTTAGGGAAATTGTCGCGCTCAAACAGGAGCACGGGGCGTATCTCCTGGTGGACGAGGCGCATTCGCTCGGAGTATTGGGAGAGCACGGCCGTGGCCTGGTAGAGGCCGAGGGGGTCGAAGATCAGGTAGATTTCATCGTCGGGACGTTCAGCAAAAGCTTAGGAGGGATCGGTGGTTATTGCGTCAGCTCCCATCGCGAGCTGGATACTCTTCGCTATGCTGCGCGGCCCTATATTTTTACCGCTTCGTCCTCACCTGCGTCGATCGCTTCCACGCGAGTGGCGCTTCGGCTGTTGCGCGACGGTAAAGATCTGCGAGAGAAGCTTTGGCACAACGCTCGCCGTTTTTACGAAGGTCTTAAAAGCCTGGGGCTAAAGCTAGGACCTCAGCTGAGTCCGGTGATTGCAATCATGTTGGGGGAATCCCGAGAGCAAGCGTTGATGGTCTGGCACGAATTGCTGCGGCGGGGAGTCTATGTCAACCTAGTCATGCCGCCGGCCACGCCTGACCAGAGGTGTCTTTTAAGGTGTAGCATGAGCGCGGCCCATCAGGACGAACAAATCGATCGGCTGCTTGCGGCTTTCGCCGAAGTTTTTACTCTTTACGGTGTAGTCGGGTAGCGCGTGCGTCTACTGATCCAACTCATCCGGACTTATCCCTGGCAAAGCACCGCGGTGCTGTTGGCCCTACTTCTAGCTGGGGTAGTGGAGGGTGCGAGTATGACTGCTTTGCTCCCGATCCTGACCAAGGCGATGCAGCCGCTGAGTCAGGGGGGCGAGGTTTTCCCGCAGGATGAGCAGGGAATAAACGCTTATTTGTTAGAAGCACTGGGCTGGCTGGGTCTGACCCCGACCCTTGGGGTATTGATCGTGGTGTTGGTGACGGGGACGATCCTCAGGAGCGGATTCGTGCTGCTTGCCAATAAATATGTCGGTTACACCATCGCCAGGGTGGCCACCGATTTGCGCCTGAATTTACTTCGAGCCTTGCTCGCGGCGCGCTGGACCTTCTACTTGCGTCAGCCTGTGGGGATGCTGGCGAATGCTATGTCCTCTGAGCCGGATCGGGCCTCAAAGGCTTATTTTTTCGGGACTTCGATGTTAGCCGCGGTGATCCAGATGTTGGCCTATATGGGAGTAGCGGCGAGCATTTCCTGGCAGGCAACTCTGGTCTATCTCGGCGGGGCCGCAGTAGTGGTCTATGGTCTCCAATTTTTCGTGCGCATGGCGCGCAAAGCCGGTAAGCGTCAAACCCGTGGCTTGAAGGTTTTGCTCAGCCAATTGACCGATTGTTTGCAATCTGTCAAACCGCTCAAGGCGATGGGACGTGAGGATCTTGCCGATCGCGTGATCGCGGCCGAATCCTTGCGGTTAAACAAGGCATTGGAGCGGGAAGTTCTGAGCAAGGAAGCGCTCAAGGCGATTCAGGGGCCGGCGTTCGTGCTTTTGGTGGCGACCGGTTTTTATGTCGGTTTAGTCCAGTGGCGTATGCCCGCGACCGAGGTCATGGTGCTGCTGTTACTGTTGAGCCGGGTGATGAACGGCATGGGTAAAGTCCAGCAAATGCTCCAGAACATGGCCGTCTGTGAAAGCGCTTATTGGTCCCTGCGCCGGACCATCGATGAGGCACGCCAGCAGGTGGAGCCGGTGGGGGGGAAGCGGGTTGCAACTTTGGAACGGGCGATAGAATTCGAACACGTAGCGTTTGCTTATGGTAGTCAGCCGGTGTTCAAAGATCTTTTCCTGACGATTCCAGCACATAAGCTGACTGCCTTGATCGGTTTTTCCGGGGCGGGCAAGACTACCGTCGTCGACCTCATCATCGGTCTTCTGCATCCCCAGCAGGGCCGTATTTTGATCGACGGGGTCGATATGGAGGAGATTGACCTGCGTGCCTGGCGGCGCGGGATTGGGTATGTTCCCCAAGAAAACCTGCTCTTACACGACACTATCTTTGCTAACGTTACTTTCGGTGATCCCGAGTTGACCGAGCAGGATGCCAAGTTCGCTCTTCAAGCTGCCGGGGTTTGGGAGTTTGTCGCAGCTTTGCCTGAGGGTATCCACACCCTCGTGGGAGAGCGTGGCGCGCGTCTCTCCGGGGGGCAACGACAGCGGATCATGATCGCTCGGGCGTTGGCCCATCGGCCCAAGCTATTGATTCTGGACGAGGCGACCAGCGCGCTAGACCCTGAGAACCAACGCGCCATCTGCAAGACATTGGCCAAACTAAAGGGGGAAGTCACTATCCTCGCGATCTCCCATCAGCCCATCCTGGTCGAGATTGCCGATGAAGTTTACCGACTCGGTGAGGGAACCGCTTGGCCCGTTACCGAGTCAAGAGCCGCAATTGCAGCTTTGTCGTGATTTGGAAGTCCTAATGAGCGATATCCTCGAAACCGTCGCCAAAAGCTTAGGGCTGGCAAAGGTCAAACACCATATTTTTCTTTGCTGCGACCAGACCGAACCCAAGTGCTGCACCCGCCAGCAGGGCCTTGAGTCCTGGGAATACCTAAAGCGCCGCCTAAAGGAATTAGGGCTTTCCGAACGCGGCGGCATCCAGCGCACCAAAGCCAACTGCTTGCGGGTGTGCAGCCAGGGGCCGATTGCGGTGGTCTATCCAGAAGGAGTCTGGTACCACTCCTGCACGCCCGAGGTGTTGGAGCGGATAATTCAAGAGCATCTAGTCGGCGGCAAAGTAGTGCAGGACTATGTTTTTGCTACCCGGACTGAGTCCAGTTGATTTGGGATTGGGCTGCGATTCAAACAGCGGCTTCAATCCGAGACGCCGGTTTCCTCTGCGAGCCGGTCGAACCTTAGCCGGATGAGTCCTAGAGGCGATCGGCTTGCGTCCGGCGTTTAATTTCCTGCTGAGTTCGGGCATGAGCTTCGGCGTTTAGGGGAAAATGCCAGGCGATGCGGATGCAAGCGAGTTTTAGCAACGCCGGAATCCCTGCGTACAGCCAGCCCAAAGCGCTCAGAGCGGCATCTGGCTGCTTTTCAAGGCCGGAATCGTAGCCGCAAAGCTCAAGCAGCGGGAAGGCAATCCCCACTGCCAGTGCCAGAGACAGCTTGGTAGCCATGCTCCAGATGCCGAACAGAAGTCCGGCCCGCCGACCTCCTCCTAAGGCGGTGTCTACATCTACGACGTCTGCCTGCATAGCCACCGGCAGCGCCATATCTCCTCCCAAAGTCAGCCCGGTCAGGGCGACCGTGCCGGTGAATATGCCAAGATGCTCAGGCCCAAGCCAAGGAACTGACAGGAAAGACAGGACCGCCAGCGCCAACGAAACGGCCCAAGCGCGGTGTTTGCCAATTCTTCGGGCTAGCCAGAGCCAGATCGGTACGCCTAAAACACCCATGCCGAAGTAAAGGATCAGTAGCATTTCTGGTTCGGCAACTGCGAGCCGTTCGGCGGTGAACAGTAAAAACAAGGTGGCCGGAAGCCCGTTGGCCAGGCCGTCTAGGATATAGGCTAAAAGCAAGCGCTGCAAAGGGCGGTTGGTCAGGAGCAGGCGTATGCCAGCAGTCCATTGAGGGGAACGGAAGACCCAGCCTGGCTCAGGAAGAGTAGTCACGACGATGAACACCGCCAGCGGCAAACTCACTGCCACCATAGTGAACAAGTGATGTAAGGTTAAGCCGATATTTTCCCCAGTTTCTGCCACGATCGGCAGCAGCAGGGCTAAGAACACCCCGAAGACGCGGAATCCTTCGCGGCTGGTCGCCAGCCGACTGCGCTCGTGATAATCGGTGCTTAATTCCGCGCTCCAGGCAGCGTGGGGGATGTCCACTAAAGTCCAGCCTAGATAGGCCAGCGTCGTTCCGGTCAGCAGCCAGCCCGGACCTACGCCAGCAGGGGGCAGAAACAACATCCAGATCCCGGCGAGCAGAATCGGCGTTCCAGCGACCAGCATCGCGCGCCGTCGGAAGGACGCGGGGAGTATCTGGTCGCTGATCCAGCCCGCCAGGGGGTCGGTGATCACGTCAAAGATCCGTGCCGCCATCAAGACTCCACCCACTACCGCCGGGCCCAGCATCAGATCGCGTGCATAATAAGTAGGGAGGTAGACGTACAGAGGCAGCCCTAGAATCGCGAGGGGAAGGCCCGGAAAGCCATAAGCCAGCAGCTGAGCGACAGACATTGTATAGTTTTTGTTGGAAATATTTGTACAAAACTTTGACATAAATTATAAAAAGCGCTAATGTTAAGTCGTATCGATTTTTAACTTGTTCTTTATGGCTGACTTTCAAAACGTGCAGGACGATCGTCAGACTAATTTTAGGTTGCGCCAGTCAGAGAAGTTATCTGCGCCGAGTTTAGCCAGCGACAGATTCAAGATCTGAATATTGGACGCTTCTGCGCAGCATGCTGATCTGTGTTGTTGAGGAACCAGCGGCTAGGTTAGGCGTCGAATCGCTTGACGTGCAAATCAAGCGCATCGATTTGCCTTCGGAGGTCAGTTCGTCGAGCTTGAGGCGAAGGGAGGCAGATTGCCGAGGAGTCGCCTTCCCAGAACGCCGATGAAGCCGAGAAAATCCGCAGCGCGACCTAAAAAAGAGAAATTCGGGGGTGGAAACTTATCGTCAGGACTCTGACCCCGGGAATAGCTTGGTGATTAAGCTAAATATCCCGCTTTTGCGGGATTTTAGAAAGGATAAATAAGATGGGTAGGTTGATCAGGGCCAATTTTTATCTATCCGTATTGTTCTCAGTCATCGGTGGCGGTGTCGTGCTCCTTAAGCCCGATTCGGTATTTTCAGAAGTCATGCAGATTTACGGTCCGTTAGCGCGCAATCTCTTGATTGTCGTGTTTTATCTGGTAGCACTCCAGCTTTTGCTATGGGCTTTCCGCTATCGACGCAGCGGCTATCTGGAGGCCTTGATCATGGGAGGAGTATTCCTGATGAGCGCTTTAGGCATTCCGTTTTACTCCTGGATCAACGATTTGCCCGTCAGTCTGACTCTAGTTTGGGGAATGGCTTACTGCGGATTGTCCCACATTTTGTATTTCGTTTATGCCTATCTGTATTGGCAAGACAAAGATGAGAGGTGAAACTTATGGAAGCAAAGACGAAAAAAGTTAGCTGGCGCGATTGGTTACCTAGTTGGCAGAGTTTTGGGAAAATCGCCTTTTATATTGTGTCATTGTACCTTCTGCAGGCATGGGTCGCCGTGCCTTTGGTTAACTATGTGCTCGATGCGGATTTCTTCTCCAGCGAGGAGGTAGTTCCAGCCGATGAAGAGACCAAACAAGCCGCAGGTATCCGCTGCGGCGACTACCTGCAACAGGAATTGAGCGTCGAAAAAGTGGAGTTTCCTTTCGGGGAGGGTAAGGTTTGGGAAATGGGGGATGGGCGTTACTTAGTTCAGGCAAGCGCTTTGGTTACTGGCTCGGACGCACTAGCCCACCAGGTAAACTACGCTTGTTATGTGAAATACACTGGGGGTGATGCGTTTGATGTCGACAATTGGAAGCTGCGCGGCCTAGATTGGCGGCTGGCTGAACAAGCACAATGAGGTAGTGTCATGCATAGTAGAGCAAGGCGCGGCTGATGGAGGAAGACAAGATCAAGGTGACGTTTAAGGACGTAGCGGGCTGTGAGGAGGTCATTGAAGAGGTCAAGGAGGTGGTGGATTTTCTCAAGGACCCGAGCAAGTTTCAAAAGCTTGGGGGGCAATGAGGTTTTATGAAGATTTGTGAGAGTCATGAAGCTGAGGATGAGCTCCTGGGCGGCAGGCTTTACCCGATCCGGGAAGTGGCCGAACGCACTGGCGTCAATCCCGTTACCTTGCGCGCTTGGGAGCGGCGTTACGGTCTGATCAAACCTAAGCGAACTCCAAAAGGACATCGCTTGTATTCCGAGAACGACATTGCCCTGATTCGCCAGGCCGTAGCCATGTTGGAGACGGGAGTTCCAATTAGCCAGGTGCGAACTGCCTTGACTCAGTCCGAACCTGTCCAGGCCTTTAGCCCAGTAGGCCACAAGTCAGCTGAGCAACAGGCTAAGGAATTGGTCGATGCAGCGCTTTCCCTGCAACCAGGGGCTTTGGATGCGGTGTATCAGGCAAGTCTGCGTGCCTATCCGACTTTGCTTTTGATTCGCCAGGTAATTCGGCCGGCGTTGGAGCTCCTCCATCGCCTGCAAGGGAGAGAGCCGCTCGCTGCTCATGCGCGCGCTTTACTGCGCGGGTATCTTTTGTCCCAGATTGGACATCATCTTTGGCAGCAATCGCTGCGCAATCGGGGGACTAAGATTTTGCTGGGCGCCTTGCCAGGAGACAGGGACGAGGTCGAAGCGCTGTTGCTTGGTCTCTATTTGGTCGACCGAGGATTGCGTTTGTTGTGGTTGCCTGAATCAGCGCCGCTTCGCTATCTCGACGAAAGTGCCTCGGTTAGCCAATCTGAGGCGATCGTCTTGTATGCCTGGACTACTCCGCCTCAGCGGCTTTTAGCACAAGAGCTTCCGGCATTGATTGCTAGCGCTTCGGTGCCTGTGTTTGCTGTCGGGGCGGCAGTGGCGCAACAGGCTGGGGTGTTTCGTGCAGCTGGAATAGAACCTCTGCCGCTTGATGAGGAAGCCATGGTACTGCAACTCCAGGAACGGATCAGTGCATGAGCCGCCCCCTAGTGTTCGTCAGCGCTTGCTTATTGGGACAGGAGGTCCGTTACGACGGCAGCCATAAGCGCTTTTCTTATTTGGACGTGTTGGCAGATTACTTGGAGCTTTGCCCGGTTTGTCCGGAAGTCGGCATCGGATTGGGCACACCGCGCCCGCCGGTGCACTTGGTGAGTAAGAAAGAGGGTCTGTATCTACTAGAAACCAACGATCACCGGCGTGACCACAGCGAGGCCATGCGAGCCTTCGCCGCGCGCCAAGCAAAGGTGATGGTCCAGGCCGATGGCTTCGTCGCCAAGAAGGATTCACCGAGTTGTGGCATGACCAGGGTGCGGGTTTACGACCTGAAAGGACGCCTGCTCCACAAGAACGGGATTGGTCTGTTTACTGCTATGGTGCATCAGACCCTGCCGCACCTTCCGATAGAGGAGGAGGGGCGTCTTAACGATCCCGCTTTGCGAGAGAATTTCTTGACTCGCGTCTTAGTCCACCATCGTTGGCGCAGGCTCCAAGCAGAGGGTATTACGCCAGCTTCCTTACTCGAGTTTCACACCCGCCATAAATATCTAGTCATGGCTCACAGCTTGCGGGCTTACCGGCTGCTGGGCAAGATGCTGTCCGATTTAGCAAAACCTTCCCTTTTCGAGATCGCAGCTCGATATTTCGCTAAATTGATGGCAGCACTGGCTAAGCCGGCCAGGCGCCCTAATCACGTGAACGCCTTGCAGCATTTGGCAGGTTACTTAACTAGCCACCTAGATGGCTGCGACCGGCAGGAGCTTATGGCAATTATCGAAGCTTACCGTCGCGGTGAGGTGCCTTTGATTGTACCTGTGACCTTGTTGCGTCACCATCAAAGCCGGATCCAAAACCCTTATCTAATGCACCAATATTACCTAGAGCCGTATCCAGCGGCCCTAGGACTGCGTAACGCGATTTAAGCTTCTTGGCTCCAGTAAGCTTGCAGCAAGCAATACGTCATTTCGACTTCTGGGGCTACTCATGATGCCCTGTGGCTATCAGGAACAAGGATATCTCCTTTCAGCGAGTGGCAGGGTCTGGAACCTACCGAAGCGGAGCATGAGCTGCGGAAGGAACAACAAGGTCAAAGAGGTCGAGGAGATCAGCCCGCCGACTACGATTCCCGCCATCGGACCTATGATTTCGCGCCCTGGATTGTCGCTGTCTAAGGCAATGGGGAGCATCGCTAAGGCGGTAACGAGCGCCGTCATCAGCACTGCCGGTAGGCGATCTAAGGCACCTTGGCGGGCGGTAGCGAAATTCCAAGGGTATCCTTCCTGCTCGACTAAACGTTGGTAGTGGCCGATCAACATGATGGTATTGCGCACCGTGATGCCGAACAAGGTGACAAACCCCACTATAGACCCAAGCGAGAGAATCCCACCTTGCAACCAGGCCGCTGCTACTCCCCCCGTTAGGGCAAAGGGAAGATTGACCAGGGTCAGAAGCGTGTGGCGCCAAGAACCTAGGGCGATGTAGATCAAAACCAGCACTCCACCCGTAGCGAGCAAGGCGTTTATTATCAGTTCCCACTTGGCTTGGCGCTGCTCTACAGCGGAGCCGGTAAACTCAGGGTAATAACCGAGGGGGAAGTCGATTTCCTTAAGCATCTTGCGTTTGATTTCAGTCGTAAGGCGATCTAAGTCACCGGTCGCCGAGATAGCTACCACCTGCACGCGCTGAGCGTTGCGGTGAAGCAGATTATAGCGTCCTTCGCTGTGGCGGATTTCGGCCAACTGCCCAAGTGGCAAAAGGGTTCCAGAAGGTGTCTGGATCAGCAGGGAGGCAAGGGAGGATGCAGTGGTGCGCAGTGCTGGCGGGAGGATCAAAGTGACCGGAAAGCTGCGGTTGCCTTGGTACGTTTCCCCTATATGCAGGCCCTGATAAGCGGCCGCTAAAACTTGCCCCAGCGCGGCGGGAGAAACTCCCCATAAAGCTAAGACCTCGGTACGTGGGATGATCGTCAGCTGCGGCAAGCCAGCGTGAGCCTGGATTTTGACTGCGTCCACTCCGGGCAAGGAGCGGACCATCTCAGCGGTGCGCCAGGCGAGCCGGTCCAGTTCGGCGAGTTCTGGGCCGTACAGATTGATGACGAGGGGAGCAGTATAGCCGGACAGGGTCTCGTCGACTCGCTCTACGAGAAAGGTGTTGGCTTCAAAGGTGATGCCTGGGAAGCGTTTGAGGATTTGTTTTAGGTTGGCCAAAACTTCTTGTTGCTCCTTGCCGGAGAGCGGTTTTAACCGGACTTCGTATTCGCTGTAATGGCTGCCGTAGGTGTCGGCGCCGCGCTCGGCGCGGCCAGCCCATTGCGACACCGAAACCACCTGGGGTAAGTTTAAAAACGCTTGGGTCAATTGTCTGCCCAGGTGGAGCGAGGTTTGCAGTGAGATTCCCGGTAGGCTGGTGGTGTGGACGATAAAATGGCCTTCGCGCAGGTCTGGCAGAAACCTTCCTCCAAACTGGGGTAAGCTGGCCAACGCCGCAAAGCACGCCGCAAAGGCTGCAGCCAGGCTCAAACCGGGACGATGTCTGATACGATTGAGTAGTTCAGCGTAGCGAGGTTTGAGCCAGCGCACCAGCGGGGAAGGACGATTCGGTACTAGACAGAGAAAACCCAGCGCTGGAGTAACAGTCAAGGCCACTCCCAGCGAGGCGAGGATTGCGGCGATGTAGGCCTGTCCTAAGGGGGCAAACAATCTGCCCGCTACCCCTCCTAGGTTGAGCAACGGCCAGAACACCAGCGCCACAATGAAACTAGCGTAAACCACCGAACCCCGCGTTTCCAGGGAGGCTTCCAAAACCACCTGGGCGCGCGGCTGGGGATCGATCCGTAGCTGGTTTTCTCGCAGGCGGCGGAGGATGTTTTCCGTGTCGATGATCGCGTCGTCCACCACTTCCCCTAAGGCGATGGCGAGTCCTCCGAGTACCATCAGGTTGAGTTTGACGCCTGCCGCGACCAAAATCCAAGCTGCGCTCAGAAGCGACAGTGGGATTGCCAGCGCCGAAACGAGCGCCCCCCGTAGATCGAATAAAAATCCATACAGCACCAAGACCACCAGTCCTGCGCCGACCAATAAGTGTCCGCTTAGGCTGTTGAGCGAACGCTCGATGTAGTCGGCAGGACGAAACAAAGGAAAATGAAGTTTAATTCCCTGCTTGGCCAAAAGGGGAACAAAATCGCCGAGTACCGCCTCGACGGCACGCGAGACCGTAAGGGTATCGGCGCCGTACTGGCCGATCACCATGAGCACCAGTCCACGCTCGCCTTGGACTTGGGCGGCGCTGATGGCAGGAGCGGGCGCCCATCGGACGGTGGCCACTTGGTCTAAAGTGAGAGCAGTGCCGGAAGCTGAGGAGATGGCCAAGTGTTCAAGTTGCCGAGGAAGGTCGCGGTCAAGTTCGAGCACTAGCTCCAAGCGTTGGGTTTCGGTTTCGACAAAGCCTAGACCTAGACGACGGATAGCTTGCTCGACTTGGGTCAGCACAGTGTTGAACCCCAGCCCAAAGCGTAGCAGGCGTTCGGGATCGATCTGGATTTGAAGTTGGCGCTCCCCGCCGCCAAATATGTTGACGTCGGCTACTCCGGGGATGGCGCGCAGTCTAGGGACCAGGGTCCAATCCACCAAGTCGCGCAGGGTCATGAGATCGGCGCCGGTCAGACCGAAGGTGAGGATGGTGGCCGAAGACGAGGCTAGCGGTACTTGGACCGGAGGACCCGAACCCGGCGGAAGCTGTAGGCTAGACAGGCGCTCTGCGACCTGTTGGCGAGCATGATACAGGTCAATCTTATCATTGAACTGGGCGGTCACCACCGAGAGCCCAGAGATCGACTCCGAGCGCAGGCTGGCAAGCCCAAGTAGCCCTCCCAAGGCGGCCTCGATCGGCTGGGTCAGGCGGCGTTCCACCTGCTCGGCGGTCAGTCCCGGGGCCTCGGTGTGGATCACTACCTGTTTGGGAGCAAATTCGGGAAAGATGTCCAGGCCAGTGTGGGAGAGTCTTAGGCTGGCGTAGAGACACAGTAAAAAACTCGCGGCTACTATCGCCACGCGTAGGCGGATCGCCGTGCCGATCAGCACCCTAAGCATGCCGATTTAATCGCCGTTCTCGTCGGGCACGCGTGTGCGTAGCGCCTCGGCTAAAAGCAGCGCTGCCCCTTTGACGACAATCGGCTCCTCAGGAGCTAAGCCATCGGTGAGCCAAAAACCCGCCTCGTTTTCTTGGGCATGAAAGACGGGGCGCGCGGCGAAATGGGTGGGATCACTTTGAACAAACACCCACGGCTGACCCTCGTGCCAGACCACCGCTGTATGCGGAACCAGGACAGAAGGCCGATCTTCGGTCAGCCAGGCAAGTAGACGCCCTCCGATAGGGAGACCAGAGGCAGCGGCATAGTAATAGTGAGGGTTGCCGGAAAATCTGGAATCTGCCTTGGGGTCAGGCGACAAGTATTCCAGCGGCCAGGTCTTTCCTTGGTGTTCGATCAGCGCTGCCTGCGGCGAAAAGTTCGGGGGGAGCACCAAGCGCAAAAGATAAGCCTCGCCCTGGGCAAGGCGAGCTAAGCGTTCAGAACCGGTCTCGGCCCAGCCTGAGAGCAAAGGTCCCCACTCAGTCAAAAGAGCCGCTTTGCGTTTGGCGATCTCGATCGCCAAGGTTTCCACGCGGGCTTGGGCGGTAAGCCTGTCCCAACGCGCCTGTTCTATGGTCTCGCGCCGCAATTCCTGGCTGACTCCCTCTAGGCGACTTAAGCGCTGTTGCAGCAGGGCGAGGATGTTTTCTTGGGCAGCCAGCTCGGCGGTGAGCGCTTTGAGTTCCTGGCTGGCTGCGATCAACGGCGCGTGTTCGACGATGTATGCCGGCACCGGAATTTGGGGAGTCGAGGATCGCTGTTGTACCCGCTCAATGCGAATGCCAGCCAAATGCTGGCGATGGACGTCGAGATCCACGATCAAAGGATCAGCTTGTCCTGTGGCGACGGCCAGCAGCAGAAAAAGGGTGAAAGCGATCATCCAAGGTGTGGGCTAGGTGACGTAGCTGGGTTAAAGTCATTGCACGCAGACAACTTGCTTGCCATGATTATAACCGGTTTCGCTATAAGATCATGGCGGTGGGAGAGAAACGCAGCCGAACGCAGGGGCCCGATCTTGCGGCGCTTGCAGTCCAGCACCAAGTCGAAGCGATTGCGGCACGCCTTGCCGGCGCGAGAAAACACAGCTATCTCGGAGATGCAGTGCTTGGGGCGATCGATGGTTGCGTGACGACCTTTGCGGTCGTGGCCGGAGCGGCAGGGGCTTCCTTACCATCCTCGATCGCTATTATCCTGGGGTTTGCCAACCTCATCGCCGACGGTTTCAGCATGGCGGTGAGCAATTACCAGCGCGCCAAGAGCGAGTGCGGCTTGTTGGAAAAAGCGCGCGCCATAGAAGAAACGCACATCCGCCTGGTGCCTGAAGGCGAGCGCGAGGAAATACGCCAGATTTTCGCCGCCAAGGGATTTGGCGGCGAGGAGTTGGAGCGGATCGTCGAAGTCATTACTCAAAACCCTAAACTGTGGGTGGATACCATGCTCACTGAAGAGCTAGGGCTTACGCTCGAGTTGCCTAAGCCTTCTGCGGCGGCGTTGGCGACGTTTTTCGGATTTTCGGCAGCAGGCATCGTACCCCTTATTCCCTATCTAGTGCCTGGGTTTCCACTGAGAGAGGCGTTTTGGGTCAGCGCTTTTTTAACTGGTTTGACCTTTTTCACTATCGGTCTGCTGAAAGGCCGGATTGTGCGCTATTCTTTGCTGAAATCGGGGATTGAGACCTTGCTTATCGGCGGAGCAGCAGCGGCCTTGGCCTATGCCGTGGGAGGGGTGTTGGAAAGCTTGGGGTGGACCTTATAAACCGTCGGTCACAAGAACTTTTGTCAGCCCACGTCAAGATAAGTATACTTCGGCAGGTATTTATAATTAAAACAAAGACTGCCATGAACATTAACTTGCAAGCCGAAGCTTCCGTTTCTCGCAACAATTTGATCAGCACTCTGAGAGGGATAATCTACGATCACACCTTTGCCAAGCTCACGATCAACTGGTATCGTGCGGTGCTCGAACGCCTGCCAGACCACGCCGAAGTGCTCGATGTAGGGATCGGCACCGGCGGTGCGGTGGTCGCCAATGCCGATCTGATCCGGCGCAAAGGGCTTCGCATTCTGGGATTGGATATCGACGCCGACTACCTCGAACGGTGCACCAAAGCCCTAGTCAAAGCCGGTCTGACCGAGAACGTGCAGGTTCGGTTGGAATCGGTCTACGACCATCAAGGGGGGCCGTACGATGCGATTTATTTCAGTGGTAGTTTCATGTTGCTTCCCGACCCGATCGGTGCATTGGATCACGTCTTAAGCCAACTCAAGCCTGAGGGTAAGGTCTTCTTTACCCAGACATTCCAGGAGCGACGCTCGTTGCTGGTAGAGAGAATCAAGCCGATGTTGCATCGGATCACCACCATCCATTTCGGCCAGGTGACCTACTGGGAGAATTTCCAGACCGTGCTTGCTCAGGCCGGTGCTCGGGTGGTGGAAATGGTCATCCTCAAGCAGCTGCCTAATGCGTCTTTCCGCTTGATCGAGGCGGTGCCCGAACTGATTACTTGATCCTAGTGCCGATACCGGCGGCTTGGGGGCAGGCTCTACCCATTCAGGAGATCGCCGCCGGCTTGATCGGCGCCTTATGCCGCTGTTTTCAGAAGGCGCTGCTTTTCCCGCTGCCAGTCGCGCTCCTTTTCCGTAGCGCGTTTGTCGTAGAGTTTCTTGCCTTTTGCCAGGCCGATCTCCAGCTTGACCCGATTCTTTTTCCAGTACAGCTTTAGGGGGATCAGGGTGTAACCGCGCCGTTCCACCTGGCCGATCAGGCGGTTCAGCTCTTGTTTGTGGAGGAGAAGCTTGCGCGTGCGGGTCGGATCCGGGTTGACGTGGGTGGAAGCCGAAGCCAAAGGTGAAATATGCGCGCCGAGAAGCCAAGCTTCGCCGTCTTTGAGCAGTACGTAGCTTTCCTTGAGGTTCACCCGCCCGGCGCGCAGGCTTTTCACTTCCCAGCCTTCGAGCACTAATCCTGCTTCAAAGGTTGCCTCGATGAAATAGTCGTGTCTAGCCTGGCGGTTGACGGCGATAATGTTGTTCTCGGTGGGTTTGTTTTTCTTGCCGGCCATAGTTTTGTTATTTTATCTCACTTGCTTGGCTTTCTGTGGAAAGGCGTAAAAAGCCATTTTTGATCTTATGCGAAAGATTCATAAAAGTGCTTTGATCGGCTATCGGGCTGAGCTGATGTTCGAATTGGTGAATGACATTGAGTCCTATCCGGAATTTCTCCCCTGGTGCCGCGCCAGCCGGGTGCTGAAACGCGAGGCGGAGATAGTAGAAGCAGAGCTTGAGGTCGCTCGGGGAGCGTTTCGCCAGGTGTTTGCCACGCGTAACTTCAATCAGCCGGGAAAGGAAATTCGGATGAGTCTGCTGCGCGGACCATTCAAGTATCTGGAGGGGGCTTGGTGCTTCCAAGCTTTGAGAGAGAACGCCAGCAAGATTACTTTGGACTTGGAATTCGAAGTCTCTCCTAGTCTAAGCAGCTTGGTGTTGGGAGCGGTGTTCAACCAAATTGGTGAAACTCTTGTGAGTGCTTTTACTCAGCGGGCGAAACACCTGTATGGCTGAAGTGGTGGAGGTAGTGTATGCACTGCCTGAGGTGCAGCGGGTGATTGAAGTTCCGTTCGTGTCCGGGATGAGCATAGCTCAGGCAATCGAGCGCAGCGGCATCCTTGTGGAATTTCCGCAGATCGATTTGGCCACGGCCAAGGTTGGAATTTTTGGTCGCCTATGTCGGCTGGATCGGCAGCTTAAGCCCGGCGACCGGGTTGAAATCTATCGACCGCTGGCCATCGATCCAAAACAAGTGCGTAGGCTTAAGGGGCAGTCTGGTTAGCTGAGCAGGTTCTTGAACAGGTCGATGATTATCTCAAAAATGCCTTTTTCGAGCTTGCGCGGAGGGACCTCAATGGTGGTTACCTCGTGCGTCTGAAGACCCGATTCAGGATGAGGGCGAAAATCTCCGCGCAGTCCTGAAAGGTGCAAGTCGTCATCGAAGATCAGCGTCAGGTGTTGCACCTGGCGGGCACCACCGGCTTTTTGAAAACTGTAGAGATAATCCCAGCGTTTGGATTGGAAAGGGTCCCGGAGCAAAGGTGTCCCCATAATATAGCGGACTTGATTCTGCGTCATGCCTGGCCGCAGCTGGTCGACCTGTTTCTGGGTGACGATGTTGCCCTGTTGAATGTCGATTCGGTACACGCAGCCGGTTAAAATCTGACTTGCAAAGTAGATAATAAGGATGAGATGCTTTCGCATTGATGTTTAATTCATTGATTCTGTACAGAGGAAATGATACTCGATCACTATGGGGCTTGGCATCGGAAGGCGAGCCGCAAGTATATTTTCTAGGGGAGATAGCGTGGAATCGCAGGACTTAAGAAACGTTGGTCTCAAAGTGACCCTGCCGCGGATGAAAATTCTGGAGATTTTGGAGCGGCAACAGGGCTCAAAACATCATTTTAGCGCTGAAGACGTGTACAAGATCCTACTCGAGGAAGGCGAAAAGATCGGCCTGGCCACAGTCTATCGGGTGTTGACCCAATTCGAAGCGGCGGGACTTGTCCGGCGTCACTATTTCGAAGGTGGCAATTCTGTATTCGAGCTCAACTTAGGCAGTCACCACGACCACATCGTTTGCTTCAAGTGCGGCCGGGTGGATGAATTCAAAGACGAGGCGATAGAACAGCGGCAGCAGAAAATCGCCGCCGATCTGAACTATCAACTTCAGGACCACAGTCTGATCCTATACGGCGTTTGCCCTGCTTGCCAAAAAAAATCTTAGCATGTTCAAACCTTTGCCCCTTTATCTTGCCCTGCGCTACACCCGGGCGAAAAAACGCACACATTTTATTTCTTTTATCACCCTGACCTCGATTTTAGGCATTACCCTTGGAGTGACAGCCTTGATCACCGTACTCTCGGTGATGAACGGTTTCGAGTCGGAACTGCGCAGGCGTATCTTGGGAATGACCGCTCACGTCACGGTGACCGGTTTCGATGGTAAGCTCTATGCTTGGCAAGCTGTAGCGGAACGCTTGCGAGGTCATCCCCACCTTCTGGGCAGTGCGCCTTTTGTCGAGGGGCAGGTGATGCTCACCTTCGAACGTCGGGTATCGGGCACCATGCTGCGCGGTGTGCTGCCCGAGAGCGAACCTGAGGTGTCGGCGGTGGCTAGGCACGTCACCGCCGGCAGTCTAGAAGCGCTCAAAGCGGGAGAATATGGAATCGTCCTTGGAGCTGAGCTGGCGCGTTACTTGGATATCTGGTTAGGGGACAAAGTCACCGTGATCACGCCCCAGGTGACCACCACCCCGGCAGGCATTCTCCCCCGCTTGAAACGCTTTACCGTGGTGGGGATATTCGAAGTCGGGATGTACGAATATGATCGCAACATGGCTCTAGTGCACCTCGAAGATGCGAGCAAACTGCTGCGCCTAGAGGGGGCAGTAAGTGGGCTTAGGCTGAAGCTAGACGATGTGTTCGCTGCACCGCACGCTGCTCAGGTATTGACTGCCAGCTTGGGCGGGGAATATCTGGTTACCGATTGGACCAGGATGCACAGCAATTTTTTCAAAGCCATCCAAATGGAAAAAACCGTGATGTTCATCATTCTGCTCCTGATCGTCGCAGTAGCTGCGTTCAACATCGTCTCCACCTTGGTCATGGTGGTCACCGACAAGCGCGCCGATATCGCTATCCTGCGCACTCAGGGGATAACGCCGGGAACAGTGATGGTAGTGTTCATTCTTTTGGGATCGATCATCGGCTTAGGGGGGACTCTGGCCGGCGTAGCCGGCGGGGTGGCGTTGGCGCTGAACGTGGAGACCCTGGTCCCGGCTATCGAGCGGCTGTTCGGGGTGCATTTCTTGGCAGCCGATGTGTATTACATCAGCGAGCTACCTTCAGAACTCCATTGGGAGGATGTGTGGCGGATCAGCGGGATGGCTTTCCTGCTGACCTTGCTTGCGACCTTGTACCCTGCTTGGCACGCGGCCAAAGTCAAACCGGCCGAGGAGTTGCGCTATGAGTGAGGCGCCGGTGCTGTCCTGCCGTGGCCTGGTCAAACGGTTTCAGCAGGGACCGATACAGGTGGAAGTGCTCAAGGGCGTCGATTTAGCAGTAAAGCCCGGACAGCGCATCGCTATCATGGGGGCCTCGGGTTCTGGCAAGAGCACCTTGCTGCATCTGTTAGGTGGTTTGGAAAACCCGAGCGCTGGCCAGGTGCTGTGGGAGGGCAGCGACATCGGTCGCTTGAGCGAGCGCCAGCTCAGCCAGAAGCGCAATCGGACGCTGGGGTTCGTCTATCAGTTTCATCACCTGCTGCCGGAGTTCACGGTGCTGGAGAACGTCGCCATGCCGCTTCTGATCGGAGGGAGCCGTATCGCCGAGGCACGGCAGCGGGCGATCGAAATCTTGACCCGGGTAGGGCTGGAAGAACGGCTACATCACAAGCCTGGCGAACTTTCCGGCGGAGAACGCCAGCGAGCTGCCGTAGCCCGGGCCATGGTGACCCGCCCCCGCTGCGTGTTGGCGGACGAACCGACCGGTAATCTGGACCGCAAGACCGCTGCCCGCGTATATCAGCTGATGTTGGAACTGAACCAGGAATTTAAAATCAGTTTTCTGGTTGTCACCCACGATCGGGATTTAGCCGATCAGATGGATAACGTGCTCAAGCTGGAAGACGGTCGCCTCTACCCTGCCGATTGATTGCGCAGTTTGCGTTTTTGCCAGCGTTTGACCATCACCCATCGCCATACTGCCTGCATCCCTACGTAGCCGCATGCTGCCAGGACGGTTCCGAAGATCAGGCTGCCAAGCAAGAGCGGCCAAAAAATGTCTCCGATCTCGTTCAGCAGACTGAATTTCTCCGGGTTGATCTCGTTTTCGGTGCCGAGAATCCAGGCTCCAAGCTTATAGGCAGGGTAGAACATTGGCCCCCAGGTCAAGGGGTTGGTGATCCACACCAAGACCACCGATAGAGGCAGATTGGCCCCGACCATGAGGGCGAGGGCAGCAGCTACGATCATTTGGCCAGGAATCGGCAGGTACATGGCGAAAAATCCCACTGCGCAGGCCAACGCCGCCGAATGGCGGTTGAGGTGCCAGAGGTTGGGGTTGTGCAGGTGTTCGCCGAGGAATTGCAGATGTTTGTGTTCTTTGATGACGTGGTGTTCGGGCAAGAAGCGCTGGATAAATTTCTTGGGCATAACTCTTTCAGAGGCTACGAGAATTTTGCGGCTGGCAGGTGAGTCCAGCCAAAATCGACCATAATCATTTTAGCAATTCTTAACGAACTTGGAGCAAGAAGTTTTATGCTTTGGGCCGGACTGGGCTTTTTGGGCGGGGGAATGGTCGTATTCTCGCTGCCTGAGCTGCCGGCTTGGGGCTGGCTGGTAGCGGGGACAGGGGTTTTTCTAGTTTTACTTTGGCGGCGCAAGTGGTATCTGGCCTGGATGACATTGGGTTTGGTCTGGACCTCAGCGTATGTTCACTGGTATTGGCAACCTTTGGATCCCACTCTGGAAGGACGTGAACTGATCGTGATCGGACGGATCGAGGACTTACCGGTAAAACGGACCTGGGGTTGGCTTTTCGATTTCCGGGTGGAAAGCCAGCCGCTGGAGGGAATCCTGCCGCAGCGAATTCGTTTGAGTTGGTACGGCGGTCCTGAGCTCAAAGCAGGTGAGCGCTGGCAGCTCAAGGTGCGCCTAAAGCGCGTACACGGCTTTGCCAACCCAGGAGGTTTCGATTACGAACGCCATTTGTTCAGCCGGCGCCTTGGGGCCATAGGTTACGTGCGCCGGTCGGAGGCCAACCGAAAGCTGGCTGAAAGCTCGGGATTGACCGCTTGGCGTCAAAAGTTGGCGGATTTCTTCGATCACTCGGGCAAGTCGCCTTACCGGGGAATCCTAAAGGCATTGGCGGTAGGGGCCCAAGAAGGGATAGGCAAAGAGCAATGGGAGGTGTTGCGCCGTACCGGGACGGCGCATCTAATCTCGGTCTCTGGCCTGCATATCGGCCTGGTGGCCGGTTTGCTCTATGGCTTGGGAAGACGGTTTTGGCTCATGTTTGGTCATTGGCGGCTTACCGCCGATCGAGCAGGTGCTTTGCTGGCCTTGCCCGGTGCTGCCTTTTATGCGGCGCTGGCGGGGTTTTCGGTGCCTACGCAGCGATCCTTGATCATGCTTGGGATAGGGCTTTTAGCCCTGATCTGGCGCCGACTGGTTTCGCCTTGGCAGGGATTGGGAGCCGCGTTGGTGGCGGTCCTTTGGCTCGATCCCTTAGCGCCTTTGAGCATGGGGTTCTGGTTGTCGTTTGGAGCCGTCGCCTGGATCCTGTATGCCTTGTGTGGCCGCCTGAGAAGCCCAAAGTGGGCCTTGCTGCGCGTGCAGGGGTATCTTTTTATAGGACTTATACCTTTGTCGGTGCTTTTCTTCCACCAGCTGAGCCTGAGCGCCCCGCTGGCCAACCTGATCGCGGTCCCCCTGGTCAGCTTTGGCGTGGTGCCTTGGGTGCTGGTGAGCGGTAGTTTGGCGCTCGTGGCGCCCGGGTTGGCCGCATGGCTCCTTGAGGTGCCAAGCCTGGTGCTGGATTGGCTTTGGCCGGGGCTGGTTTGGCTTGCAGATTCCCACGATGGTGCCTGGCCGTTGCCGCCTCCGCCCGTTTGGAGTTTGCCGTTGGCTTGCTTGGGGATCGGGTGGCTTTTGGCTCCGCGTGGTTTGCCGGGGCGCTGGCTGGGGGTGGCGCTGCTCCTGCTGATGGTGTGGACCTCGGCGCCGCATCCGGCGCCGGGAGAGGCCTGGGTGACGGTGTTGGACGTGGGACAAGGTCTTGCGGCGGTGGCGGAGACCAAAAATCACGTGCTGGTATACGACACCGGGCCGGGTTTCGGCGAGCGCTTTGACGCCGGAAGCGATGTCATCGCCCCGTTTCTTCAGCGTAGCGGGCGAAGGCGAGTGGATTTGATCCTGCTGAGCCATGGCGATTCCGACCACAGCGGGGGTCTTGCGGGGTTGATGCGGCGCTTTCCAGCGCCTATCCTGACCAGCGCTGTGGCGCAGTTTTCGGGCTTCGGCGCGGCCCCGTGCCAAGCGGGGCAGGGCTGGGAATGGGATGGGGTGAGATTTGCCGTGCTCTGGCCAGAAGAGGCCGAGCCGAAACCGGGCGAAAGCGAAAACGATCGCTCTTGCGTGCTGAAGATTGAAACCAAAGCCGGCGCGGTGCTTCTTCCCGGCGATCTGGAGCGGACCGCAGAGGCGGCCTTGGTGAGACGGTATGGGACTTCTCTTAAAGCGTCGGTCTTGATCGCGCCGCATCACGGCAGCGCCACCAGCTCTTCCTGGCTATTGCTGCGGGCGGTGCAGCCAGACTATAGCGTGATCTCGAGCGGTTATCGCAATCGCTTCGGTTTTCCGTCCCAGAGGGTTTTGGACCGCTACCGCTTGCTGCAAGCGCAGGTTTTCAACACCGCGCACGACGGGGCGATTCAAGTTCGGATCGGCGCCCGGACCAGCGTAACGGGCTGGCGCAGCCTCAAGCGTCGGATTTGGTCGTGGCGGCCTAATGCAGGATCCGCTCCGTCTTGAGGTACTGCAAAGATTGCTCCAGGTCCAGCCGGTCGGCATCCAACACCGGACCCTGTGCTGAGGGCAGGCGTCCAGCATCGGCCTGTGGCCACAGCACGATCAGGCCAGCGTGGGTGAGGGCGCGTGCGAGCTCGGGGCTGATTTCCGGCAGGACCTGTTCGTCCAGCACAACCGCCGCGTGACCGGTATCGAACAAGCGTCGCTCTAGGAGGTAGGCCAGGTTTAGCGCACTGCTGCCGATCAGGTAGATCACCGTTGCCTGTTGGCCGAAACGGGCGGCGCGTTCCTGAGGTGTTACCGGACGATAACTGCCTTCACCAGCAGCCGCAGCGAAGATCATGCCGGCACCGCAAGTGGAGTTGGTGAGCCGGTCGATCAGAATGAAGGCTCCGGTTCCCTTACATTTTCGGTAAGGATCGAATGCTAAAGGCGCGTTGAAAGCCATCTCGCACAGGCCGATCTCGTTCATCTCGAGCCGATCAGCAGGGGTTTCCTCCAGGGTGTTGACGTCGATGCGGTGGAGAATCCGCGCTACCGAGCCGCTGAGGAGGCGATTGGCCTGCTTGAGGTAATATTGGCGGCCAGGGATCAGAGGTTTTTCCGCCATCCAGACGATATGCGCCTGGCAGTGATCGGCCACATAGGGGAGGCTGTCGGTGCGCACGATTAGGTCGCCGCGGCTGACGTCGATCTCGTCCTCCAAGGTCAAGGTGATGGCTTGCGGCGGGAAAGCTTCTTCTAGGTTACCGTCGTAGGTGACGATTTGTTTGACCCGGCTTTTTTGCCCTGAAGGCAACACGACGATCTCATCGCCCACGCGCACGATCCCAGCCGCAAGTGTGCCACTGAAGCCGCGAAAGTCCAGATGTGGGCGGTTGACATACTGTACCGGGAAGCGCAAGTCCTTGAGATTTCGGTCCTTGGCGACTTCCACTGTCTCTAGGACCTCGAGTAAGGTCAACCCCGGATACCAAGGCATATGGCGGCTTTTTTCCACCACGTTGTCGCCTTTCAAGGCCGAGATCGGGATGAAGCGGATGTCTGGCACTTCGATTTTCTCGGCAAAGCTTAGGTAGTCGCCGCGGATCTGGTCGAACACTTCCTGGCTGTAGTCCACCAGATCCATCTTGTTGACTGCAACCACGATATGGCGGATGCCGAGCAGCGAAACGATAAAGCTGTGGCGTCGGGTCTGGGTCAGTACTCCTTTGCGGGCGTCGATCAGGATCACCGCCAAGTCGCAAGTCGAAGCCCCGGTCGCCATGTTGCGGGTGTACTGTTCGTGACCGGGGGTGTCGGCGATGATGAACTTGCGCCTGGCGGTGGAGAAATAGCGGTAGGCGACGTCGATCGTGATTCCTTGCTCGCGCTCGGCCTGGAGGCCATCGACGAGCAGGGCAAAATCGATGTCGCCTCCGGTGGTGCCCATGCGCGCGCTGTCTTTTTCCAGCGCCTTAAGCTGGTCCTCGTAGATCATCTGAGTATCGTGGAGCAGGCGCCCGATTAGGGTGCTCTTGCCGTCGTCCACGCTGCCACAGGTCAAAAAGCGCAACAGTTCCTTTTGCTCGTGCTGGTGAAGGTAGGCTTCGACGTCGGTGCGGATCAAGTCGTTTTCGTGCATAGTATTAAAAATACCCTTCGCGTTTTTTCTCCTCCATGGAGGCGGCTTGATCGTGGTCGATCAGGCGGCCCTGGCGCTCCGAAGTTTTAGTCAGAAGCATTTCCTGAATGATTTGCGGTAAAGTAGTGGCGGTGGATTCGATCGCCCCGGTCAAGGGATAGCAGCCTAGGGTGCGAAAACGGACCATTTTCATCTGCGGTTTTTCTCCGGGCGCAAGGCGCATGCGTTCATCGTCCACCATGATCCAGGTGCCGTCGCGCCAGACGACCGGCCGCTCTTTGGCGAAATACAAGGGGACGATGGGGACGTTTTCAAGATAGATATAGAGCCAAACATCCAACTCGGTCCAATTGGACAGGGGAAAGACTCGAATGCTTTCGCCTTTGTTGATTTTGCCGTTGTAGAGGTTCCAAAGTTCCGGGCGCTGGTTTTTCGGGTCCCAGCGGTGGTGGCGGTCACGGAACGAATAGACCCGTTCCTTAGCACGCGATTTTTCTTCGTCGCGACGGGCGCCGCCGAAGGCAGCATCGAAGCCGTATTTGGTCAAAGCCTGTTTTAAGCCTTCGGTTTTCCATATGTCGGTGTGTTTTTTGCTCCCGTGGTCGAAAGGGTTGATCCCCAGCGCCTCAGCTTCCGGGTTCTTGTAGACGATGAGCTCAAACTCCTGCGCCACCTGATCGCGCATCTGGTACATCTCGCGAAATTTCCAGGTGGTGTCGATATGCATTAGAGGAAACGGGGGTTTGCCGGGATAAAACGCTTTTTTGGCCAGATGCAACATTACCGAGGAGTCCTTGCCGATAGAGTAGAGCATCACTGGGTTGTCGAATTCGGCGGCGACCTCGCGGATGATGTAGATGCTCTCTGCCTCGAGTTCTTTGAGATGAGTCAGCTTAAGTTCTTTCATCGACGGAAGGCGGAATGGATATAATGAATGAGTGTACCACGAAGGTGTCTTGCAAGGAGAGTTATGGAAACCAAGCTTCGCCAATTTGAACAAGTCAGGGATGTGCTGGAATACGGTAAGTTGCTGCATCAAGAGATCAAAGCGCTTGCTGAGCGGATCGAGGACGTCGAGCAGAGCACTCGCCTTAAGCTGCTGCTGGAATATTTAAAGCGCCACGAGGACAAATTGAGCCGGGCGCTCGGACGTTTTTCCCAGCAGACTAAACAGCGGATCTTAGACATTTGGCTGCCTTATCCTCCCGATCCTAAGATCGTGCAAAAGCTGCATGAGATCACCATTCACCCCAACATGAGCGTGGAAGAGGTGGCGAGGATCGTGCTGCAGTTTGAGGATGCGCTTATCGAATTGTACAAAGAATCCTTGAACGAAATCGACGACCCGGATGTGCAAGAGATCTTGACCAATCTGATTCAACTAGAAGATGCAGAAAAACGCCGATTTGCCATGAACTTGGCGCGATTTCAGGAAATCTGACGGGTTTGGATGAGCTGCTCGACCACCGATGGATCTGCCAAGGTGGAAATATCTCCTAAGTCGGAGATTTGGCCGGCGGCGATCTTGCGCAAAATCCGGCGCATGATTTTGCCGGAACGGGTCTTGGGAAGGTCCGGAGCGAATTGGATCACGTCGGGCTTAGCGATAGGGCCGATCTCTCGCGCCACTTGGTCGATCAACGCTTGCTTGAGCGCTTCGCTTGCTTCGGCACCGGCCTTTAGAATCACGAAAGCATAGATTCCCTGGCCTTTGATCGCGTGGGGATAACCCACCACGGCCGCTTCGGCGACAGCCGGATGAGCAACCAAAGCGCTTTCGATTTCTGCAGTGCCGAGTCTATGTCCGGAGACGTTGAGCACGTCGTCCACCCGCCCGGTGATCCAATAATAGCCGTCGGCGTCGCGGCGGGCACCGTCGCCGGTAAAGTAATGCCCCGGGAATGGCTTGAAATAGGTTTCTACGAATCTTTCGTGGTTGCCGTACAAGGTACGCGCCTGGCCAGGCCAAGAGCGCTTGATCGCAAGAACCCCTTCCGCCGGCCCTTCAAGCTCGTGGTTCTTGTCGTCTAAGATCACCGGTTCGATCCCGAAAAAAGGGAGTGTGGCTGAGCCGGGTTTCAAAGGAGTGGCGCCGGGTAGGGGAGTGATCAATATCCCGCCGGTCTCGGTCTGCCACCAGGTGTCGACGATCGGGCAGCGGCCTTCGCCGACGACGTGGTAGTACCACTCCCACGCCTCTGGGTTGATCGGCTCGCCGACACTGCCGAGAATGCGCAGGGACTGGCGCGAAGTGCGCTTGACATAGTCGTCGCCACAGCGCATCAGGGCACGGATCGCGGTGGGAGCAGTATAGAAGATGTTGACCCGGTGTTTGTCCACCACTTGCCAGAAGCGGTCTGGCTGCGGCCAGGTAGGTATCCCTTCGAACATGAGCGTGATTGCTCCGTTGCACAGCGGGCCGTAGACCAGATAGGTGTGACCGGTGATCCAGCCGACGTCGGCGGTGCACCAATAGACTTCGCCTTCACGGTAATCGAAGACGTATCGATGAGTCATGGCGGCATAGACCAAGTAACCGCCAGTGGTGTGAAGTACCCCCTTGGGTTTGCCGGTGGAGCCGGAGGTGTACAGGATGAACAGCGGGTCCTCGGCGTCCATGATCTCCGGTTCGCACTGCGCAGAGGCCGTTGCCATGGCCTCGTGGTACCAGACGTCGCGGCCCTTCTGCCAGGAGACAGCAGCGCCGCTGCGCCGGACGACGATGACGGTGGTCACCTCGGGGCAATGGTTCAGCGCCTGGTCGGCGTTGGCTTTGAGCGGGATGCGCTTACCGCCGCGTAGACCCTCGTCGGCGGTGATTAGAATTTTGGCCTTGGCGTCCTGGATGCGCTCGCGCAGGGCTTCGGCGGAGAACCCTCCGAATACGACCGAATGGACCGCGCCGATGCGAGCACAAGCGAGCATGGCAATGGCTGCCTCCGGGATCATTGGAAGATAAATGCAGACCCGGTCGCCTTTCTCGACGCCGTGCTGTTTGAGGACGTTGGCGAATTTTGCGACCTCCGCGTGCAATTCGCGGTAGGTCAAGGTCCGGGAGGTTTCCGGATCGTCGCCCTCCCAGAGGAGGGCGATCTGATCGCCGCGGGTTTCCAGGTGGCGGTCTACACAGTTGAAGCAGGCATTCAAGCGCCCGCCGTCGAACCAGCGGATGCGAACGGCGGTGAAATCCCAGTCGGAGACGGTTTTCCAATCCCGATCCCACGTTACGAAGCACTTGGCCTGCTCGGCCCAGAAACCGTCAGGATCCTCCAGAGACTTGGCGTACATTTGGCGATACCGATTGGCGTCAATGTAGGCGCCAACTTCTAGGCTAGGAGAGACCGGGTAGACTTTGACCTGGCTCATAGCCGCCGTTAGCCCATTTGCTTTTCGCGCAGTTCTTCAATGGTCTTGCAGTCGATGCACTGAGTCGCGGTCGGGCGGGCTTCTAGGCGCCGCAAGCCGATCTCCACCCCGCAAGTTTCACAATAGCCGTAGTCGCCGGTTTCGATCCTTTCGAGCGCTTCATCGATCTTCTTGATCAGCTTACGTTCGCGGTCGCGGGTGCGAAGTTCTAGGCTGAACTCAGATTCCTGAGTGGCGCGATCGGTGGGATCAGGAAAATTGGCGGCGTCATTCTGCATGTGATGCAGGGTTCGATCCACCTCTTCCATCAGCTGTGCTTTCCAACTAAGGAGGATTTTTCGAAAGTGCTCGAGCTGAGATTTGCTCATGTATTCTTCATCTTCCTTAGGTTGGTAAGGCTCGTATGGATGGGGCTTGATTTTAGTAGGAGTCTCTTGCACAGTTCCCATGGGTAGAAGAACCTTAAATTAAAAGCTGAAATTGATAACAGAGAAATACGTTTTACGCAATCCTTTTTATTACCCAAAGTAAGCTTATAATTCGCCTAAGTTTAACCTCTATTTAGGAAGTTTCCCGTTGCATGCATGGGCATCCAGGGTTGGAAGGATTCGACCCTTCATCGTGATGGAATTGCTTGATCGGGCCAGGGCATTGGAAGCTCAGGGAAAAAAGATCATTCACTTAGAAATCGGCGAGCCTGATTTTCAAACCCATGATTCCATCGTGCGCGCGGGTCTGGACGCAATCGCCGCTGGTCAGATTCGGTATGTCCCAGCGGCCGGACTTCCTCAACTTAGACAGGCGATTGCAACATTTTATCAACGGCGTTATGGAGTCGGCATAGCGGCCGAGCGGATATTTTTGACTCCAGGTGGGTCAGGGGCGTTTCTCTTGGCGTTGGCTCTTCTCCTCGAGCCGGGCAAAAGGGTACTGATGACCGACCCCGGTTATCCATGTAATCCGAACTTCGTCTACCTGTTCGGTGGGGTGCCAGAAGCGATCCCGGTTACAGCGGCTACTGATTTTCATCTTACGGCAAAGCTGGTTCGGCAACATTGGCGACCGAATACGGCAGGGGTTTGGCTGGCTTCGCCCGCCAATCCTACCGGGGCCGTGATCGAGCCGAGAGAACTGGCAGCTATTTGCCAGGTTGTGGCAGAAAAAGGTGGCTTCGTGCTGTCGGATGAGATCTATCACGGCTTAGAATACGGCACGCGCTGTGTATCGGCCCTGGAAGTGAGCGATGAGGTCTTCGTGGCCAACAGTTTTTCCAAGTATTTCGGCATGACCGGTTGGCGTTTGGGTTGGCTGGTGGTGCCAAAGGTGTATGTCGAGGCGGCTGAACGCATCGTCCAGAATATTTTTATTTCTGCTCCCGTCCATGCGCAATATGCAGCGCTTGCCGCTTTCGACCCGCAAACTCTGGAAGTGCTAGAGGAAAGGCGGCGTAAGTTTGAAGCCAGAAGGGATTTTCTATACGATTCGCTTTCGATGATGGGATTTCGGATTGAGGTCAAGCCGAAGGGAGCTTTCTACCTCTATGCTGATTGCTCAAAGCTGACCTTAGACAGCTATCGCTTTGCCTGGGATTTGCTCGAACAGGCGGGTGTGGCCGTAACCCCGGGATGCGATTTCGGCCGGGTTCGAGCCTCGTCGTACATCCGGTTTGCTTACACCATTGATTTTGATGGGTTGCAAGAAGGGGTAGAGCGGATAAGAAATTTTATCGGTCGAGCTGGGAAAACTGTCCCGGCTTGAATTCTTTGCTAAATTTTAACTAAGCAGCGACAGTTGTGGTGTTGAGGAGATAAGCCGTGGAGACGAAAAAAACATCCTGCCGAATATTGCTCGGATGGTTGGCTATGTTGTTGATTCTTAGCGCTTGTGCTCGACTTCCGCCACTGAATCCCCGGGCCGAACCGCCTGCTGATTACACTTACATCATAGGACCTGGGGATACTTTGGAAATGTTTGTCTGGGGAAATCCCGAGATCACTCGCACTGTGACCGTGCGTCCGGATGGCAAGATTTCGGCGCCGCTGGTGGAGGAGTTGCCTGCTACTGGCAAGACCCCTTATCAGCTGGCGCGCGATATCGAAAAAGAATTGTCGCGCTACATCCGCAATCCTCTGGTAACTGTGATCGTTTCCAGTTTCGTCGGTCCTTTCAGTGAACAGATCCGGGTGGTGGGGGAGGCGGCTAATCCCCAGGCGATTCCTTACCGGGAGCACATGACCTTACTCGATCTGATGATTACCGTCGGCGGGGTAACAGAGTTTGCTGCAGGCAACCGCGCTACCCTGGTGCGCTGGATCAATGGCCAGCAGCAACAATTTCGGGTGCGGATCGACGACCTCTTGAAAGACGGCGATATTTCCGCCAACGTCGATATGCTGCCTGGGGACATTCTAATCATCCCCGAGGCATTTTTTTAGTCAGTTACGGAGCTTGCTATGTACGAACTGCTTCAGCAAGGATTGGGCTATCTCAAAATCGCCAGTCGCTATAAATGGTGGGGGGTGCTGACCGCGTGGGTAGTCTGTATCGCCGGCTGGGTGTTCGTTTCGCAGATGCCAGATCAATATAAAGCGGAAGCCAAGGTGTTCGTCGACACCCGCTCAGTGTTGCGCCCGCTGTTGCATGGATTGACTATAGAGCCCGACGTTTCCGGGCAGGTGCGCCTGATGACGCGGCTTTTGTTCACCCGGCCAAATCTGGAAAAACTCGCCCGGATGACCGACCTGGATTTGGCGGCCAAGGACGAAAAAGCGATGGAGGCGATCGTCAACCGGCTGAAATCTTCTCTGGCCATAGAAGCGGCCAATCAGGTCAACATCTTTACCATCAGCGCTGAAGACGCTGACCCGCAACTGGCCAAGCGCCTGGTGCAGGCGATGTTGACCGTGTTCGTCGAGCAGGCTTTGGGGGAGACCCGGCGTGATTCTGATACCGCCCAAAGGTTCCTAGATCAGCAGATCCAAGAATATCAGCGCCGCCTGCAGGAAGCCGAAAAAGCGATCGAGGAATTCAAGCGCAAAAACTATGGCCTTTTACCCAACCAGGGCGGGGATCTCTACGGAGTATTGCAAGCGACCCATGCGCAGCTTGAAGAGGCAAAGTTGGCCGTCCAGGAAGCCATTGACCGGCGCAATGAAATTGCCAGGCAGTTGGAGAGCGAAGAACCGATGTTTGAAGATTTCGGCCAGGATCCTATTGAAAGCAAGATTCAGGCCCTTCAGTCACGGATAGAGGAACTCCTCATCAAGTACACCGACAAGCATCCAGAGGTCATTGCCTTAAAGCGTAGCATTGCCCAACTCAAAAAGCAGCAGGCAGAGGCGCTGACAAATGGCGAAAATGTCGGTGATGAGGCACTCCCCGGCGAGCTCTCAAGCGGTGGTGAGGCCAATCCGGTTTTCCAACAGATGAAGCTCGCTCTGAGCGAAGCCGAGGCCAACGTGGCTTCCCTTAGGGCCAGGGTCAAGGCTTATGAGGATAAGATCCAAAAGCTCCAAGAACAGATGGATACTCGCCTCAAGGTGGAAACCGAGCTGAAAAATCTGAATCGGGATTACAGCACGATCAAAAATAACTTTGAAACCCTGCTGGCGCGTCGGGAACAGGCTAGGCTTTCTGAAAGCGTGGAGCAAAACACCGACACGGTCAAATTCCGAGTGGTTGACCCACCTCAGGTACCTTCCAAGCCTTCGGCTCCGAACCGAATTTTGCTTTCGGCGGGAGTGCTGGGAGCAGGCCTTGTGGCCGGGTTCGGCTTGACCATCCTGCTGGCGCTGCTCCGTCCTACCTTCATCTCCGTTCAGCAACTGCGGGAGATCACTGGTCTTCCGGTTTTGGGCTCGATTTCCATGCACTGGGTGCCTCAGGTTCGCAGGAGGAAATTGCGTGAGTTCATCGGTTTTTGTGGTGCCTGTGCGGGACTTTTGATCGCCTTCGCAGTTTTGGTCTTGATGGAGATCAAGGGGATTAATCTGTATTCTACAAACATTTGAAGGGGGGTACTTCCCATGAGCATTATCGAAAAAGCTCTCGAAAAGCAGGATATCTCCCCCGAGACTCAGCCGTTGGTATCGGAGGAAAAGACAGCAAAAAGCGAATTTGAATTAACCGAGACCGCAAAACAGGGAGAGGCCGGACGTAGGAGTCAGCAGATCAAAGTGGATGTGGAAAAACTGCTGGAACAGGGCATGCTGTCCCCTGATGCGGCGCATGGACAGCTCGTAGAGGAATACCGGCTAATCAAGCGCCCCCTGTTGGTAAACGCGTTCGGGGAAAACCGTAATCGGATCGGGAATGCCAATCTGATCTTAGTGACTAGCAGTTTGCCAGGTGAAGGAAAGACCTTCACTGCAATCAATTTAGCCTTGAGTATCGCCGCTGAACGCGACAAGACAGTGATGCTCGTAGATGCCGACGTGGTTAAACCCGCTATTTCTCGGTTATTCGGCGTCAGTGATCGGGCAGGACTGATTGACCTTTTAGAACACCAGGCGACTTTTGCCGATGTGCTACTTAGAACCGATGTTCCTAAGCTGACCTTGCTTCCTTCTGGCCGCCGCCATCCTCATGCCACTGAACTTTTAGCCAGCGAAGCGATGGCAAAACTGGCAGGAGACATGTCGAGGCGTTACCCGGACCGCGTCATTATCTTCGATTCCTCACCTCTGCTTGCTACGACTCAAGCCAGCGTTTTGGCAAGCCATGTCGGGCAGGTGTTGCTGGTGGTGGAGTCGGAATCCACCCCCCAGTATATCGTCAAGGAGGCCGTCGAGATACTGTCTGGCTGCGAGTTGGTGGGGTGTGTCTTAAACAAGACTACGCAGGGTTTCGGCTTCGGATATTACTATTATGGATACAAATACTACAACTACGGCGAATGAGACGGCATGGAAGGCATCCGTTGGATATTGCTGGGGTCAGTTTTGGTTGGCGTATGTATTCGTACCGACGCTGCCCAGTGGCGGATAACACCTAGCCTGACGATCCGGGAAACTTACAGCGACAATGTCACCTTAGACAAAAACGGGGAAAGTGCCTGGGTGAGCGAGATTAACCCTGGGATCTCGATTTCCAGAGGACGGGTAAGCGGCGGCGGGTTTGGCGGCTTGGGGGGCGGCTTTGGTGGACTTGGTGGGGGGTTGGGAGGAATAGGAGGAGCTGGATTTGGCGGTTTGGGAGGCGGTGGGTTTAGTGGCCTCGGGGGTGGTTTTGGTGGCCTGGGCGGGGGAATAGGTGGTTTTGGCGGCGGGTTCGGCGGTTTTGGGGGCGGTGGGCTCGGTGGCGGACGCCTTGCCCTCAACCTTAATTACCGGATGCAGAACATCTTCTCCACCCAGGAAGGGCGCGGTTATGACCTGCGTCATCAACTTCGGGCCAGTTCTACAGCAGAACTCGTGCGTAACTCGATTTTTCTGGATACCCGTGCCAGCGCGGGGCAAACCCTGATCAATCCCCAAGGGCGCCAGTTCAGTGACAACATTGCCAATACTGGCAACCGCGCCAATTTCTATACTTTTAGCGTCAGCCCTTCCTGGCGCCACCATTTTGGTGGCTATGCCGACAGCGAAGCCAGGCTTGGTTACTATTACGTCACGACTTCCACCAGCCAGGCATCGGCGACCCATATCACTACCCAGTCAGCTTCCGTGCGCAGCGGGCGGCGCTTTACTATCCTAACCTGGGGCGGGGGAATTCAGAGCCAACGCCAGGTTCGCGCTAACGGCCAGGATGTGGAATTTCGTTCCGGCATCGGCCGGGTCAACTACCGCTTAACGCGCACTTTCAGCACCTTCGTCCAAGGGGGATTTGTCGACAACCAGTTCCGCTCAACGCGGGGGACTGGCCGCAACGGGCTGTTTTACACTGCAGGCGTGATCTGGAGCCCGAGTAGGTTTTTGACCATAGAAGCCGGTGGCGGGCGCAACAGTTTCGCCACCATCATTCTCCAGCCCACCCGGCGCACCTTGCTCCAAGGAACCTACCAGAGGAACAACGTCGGCAGCCTCACCGGCGATGTCTTCCAGGGACTCATCCGCCATCGTACCCGCCATACCGTCTGGCAGGGGCGTTATTTCGAGACCGTCACTACTGCCCAAACTGTGCTGGCTGAACAAGAGGTTTTCGCAGTGGTCGATGAATTCGGCGAGCCTGTAATCGACCCGGTTACCGAACAACCGGTACTGGTAGCCATCGACCTGCCTGAGCTGGTGGACGAGGTATTCGTGCGCAAACGGGGAGAGCTGTCGTTCACTGGCAATACGGCTAAAAATACCTTCAATGCCCGCGTCTATCATGAACGCAGGACCTTTCAGGTCAGGGAGACCGAATCTAAAGTATTCGGTCTGTCTGGGGGTTGGACTTGGCGCTGGGGAGTCAGGACCAGCTCGCTTGTGCGGATAAACTGGCAAAAATCTGACTTTTCTGGCGGGCAACGAGGCTTTTCCGGTTTGGGGGGTAGGAGCAACACTTTCTGGATTGCCGCGTTTCGGATCAGCCGACGCCTGACGCCGGACGTGAACGCCTACGTAGAGTATCGTCATCAGGCGCAATCCTCGGATATATCCGAGTTAGATTACCAGGAAAACCGTGCGGTGGCGGCAATCAACATGAGGTTTTGACCAATGTATACCAAGTTTTATCGGCTCAGCAAAAAACCCTTTCAGCTTACCCCGGATCCTGAATTTTTCTTTAACAGCCCCGTCCACAAGCGCGCTTTGGCCTACTTGCGTTACGGGCTTACCCAGGGAGAAGGTTTTATCGTTGTGACCGGCGCTCCAGGGACCGGCAAAACCACATTGGTCAAAGCTTTGTTTCAATCCTTACAACACCAAAACATCATCGCCGGCCTAATGGTTACCTCCCAGGTCGGGGCAGAAGATACTTTGCGGATCATCTCGGCGACGTTTGGCCTGTCCTACGATGGCGACGATAAGGCTACTTTGCTTCGCAACCTGGAGCGCTTTTTCAAGGACAAGGCGCGGGAGGGAAAGCGGGTTCTGCTGGTAGTCGACGAAGCCCAGAATCTTCCGCTCCAGTCGCTAGAAGAACTTAGGATGCTATCCAATTTCGAACTCGGCGGTAGGTCTTTGTTCCAGGCTTTTCTTTTAGGGCAAGACGAATTTCGTAACTCCCTCCAATCGGATCTTTTGGTGCAAGTGCGCCAGAGGGTGATCGCCACCTATCACCTGCGCCCTTTGACTCTAGAAGAGACCAGAGACTACATTTTGCACCGCCTCAAACACGCCGGTTGGCAGGCTGACCCGAATTTCCAAGGCGAGACGTTTGCCCTGATCCATGACGCAAGCGGTGGTATTCCTAGAGTGGTCAATACCTTGTGTGACAGGCTGTTGCTTTATTCTTACCTGGAAGAGTTGCACGAGATCGACGAGTCGGTCGTTAAGACCGTAATCGACGAGATCGAGCAGGAGTCCTCAGTGTCAACCGAGCAACAAGTCGGTTGCCCCCAGGAAGCGATCAGCCCTGTCTTGAGTCAGTCCATACAGGCTATTCCCCAAGCTTCGCCTTACCTAAATCGGATCGAAAGGCTTGAGCGCGCCGTGGCAGAACTCCAGAGGATCGTGCAAAAGGAGCAGGGACTGTTGCGCAAGGCGATCCTCCTGCACTTGGACATGGATGCGGCTTACACGCCAGTTGAGACCTTGCCGAATGAGAGCACAGCGTGCTGTGCCCCCACCCATAGTGAATCCCAGTCAAAACCACCTCAGGAAGGATCGTGAGCCTGCGCCCGAGGATAGTTTGTGTAGTCGGCGCGAGACCCAATTTCATGAAGATCGCACCGATCTATGCTGCGTTTGCTGCTCGCCAGACCATCGAACCGTTCCTGGTCCATACCGGTCAGCACTACGACGAGGCGATGAAGGAACTTTTTTTTCGCCAGCTTGGCATCCCCGAACCGGACGTAGATTTAGGAGTCGGTTCCGGCAGCCACGCTTTCCAGACCGCGCAGATCATGCAGCGGTTCGAGCCGGTCTTGGAAGAGGCTGCTCCGCTTGCAGTATTAGTGGTGGGGGATGTTAACTCTACGATTGCCTGTGGCCTGGTGGCGGCCAAAAAGCAGATTCCGCTTATCCATGTTGAGGCGGGACTCCGCAGTTTCGACCGCACGATGCCTGAGGAGATCAATCGGGTGCTGACCGATCAGATTTCTGAGTTGTTGTTTACCACCGAGCATTCCGCCAAAGCCAATTTGCTGCGCGAAGGGATCGCCGAGGACAAAATCCATTTTGTCGGCAACGTCATGATCGACGCGCTGTTGCAACACGTGGGGAAAGCCATCCCGCCGGAAGAGACCCTGGGCCGCTACGGGTGGGAACCCCTCGCCGAATTCGGGGTGCTGACTTTGCACCGCCCGGCCAACGTAGACAATCCAGAGATGTTGGGGAGATTGATCGAGGTGCTTGCCTTGATTAGCCGCAGGCTGCCGTTGGTGTTTCCCTGCCACCCTAGGACCTACAAGATGATCGAACGCTTTGGTTTTCAGGAAATGTTGGCCAAAGCCAAGATCCTCGTGATGCCGCCTGTTGGGTATTTAGAGATGCTGGGATTGGTACGCGCTTCGCAGTTGGTGCTGACTGATTCCGGCGGTCTCCAAGAGGAGACCACCGCCCTTGGGGTACCGTGCTTGACTTTGCGCGAGAATACCGAGCGTCCGGTGACGGTGAGCGAAGGGACTAACACCATCGTAGGAACCGACCCTGAGCGCATTTTAGCCGCTGTTGAGCATACTTTGGAAACCGGCGGCAAACGCGGGCGCGTCCCCGAGCTTTGGGACGGCCGGGCGGCAGAGCGCATTGTGAAGGTGATCGAGGAAAGATTTTTATGACGGTCGTCAACGCCATGAGCGTCGACGTCGAGGATTACTTCCAGGTGTCGGCGTTTGAACCATACATCGAGAGAAAAGACTGGGAGCGCTGGCCGCAGCGGGTGGTCGCCAATACGATGCGAGTTTTGGACCTATTCGACCAGAGCCAGGTGAAGGCGACCTTCTTCACCTTGGGCTGGGTGGCCGAGCGTTATCCAAAGCTGGTACGCGAGATCGTCGCGCGGGGGCACGAGCTGGCCTGCCACGGATATGCACACGTGCGGGTAAGCCGGCAGTCCCTCGCAGAGTTTCGGCAGGACGTGCTGCGCGCCAAGGGGATTTTGGAGGAAATTGCCGGCGTAGAGGTAATTGGTTACCGCGCTCCTAGCTATTCCATCAATCAGAAAAACGCTTGGGCTTTGACTATTCTTGCAGAGCTTGGATTTAAGTACAGTTCTAGCATTTATCCGGTCCAGCACGACCTGTACGGTTGGCCCAAGGCGCCCAGGTTTGCTTTCCGCCCTGAGCTGGCACCCGGGTTGTTGGAAATTCCGGTCACCACAGTGCGCCTGACGAACCGAAATTTTCCCTGTGGGGGCGGGGGGTACTTTCGCCTCTATCCTTATTGCTTCTCCCGCTGGGCGTTGCGCCGCGTCAATCGGGAAGGGCAGCCGGCGGTATTTTACTTTCATCCCTGGGAGATCGACCCAGATCAGCCTCGCCCTCAAGGAATTAGGCTTAAGGTTCGCTTGCGCCATTATTTGAACCTTAAGCGCATGGAGACGCGCCTTAAGGCGTTGCTTGAGGATTTTCGCTGGGATACGGTGCAGAACGTATTTTTAAATCCTGCCGTATGCACATTAACTTCTTAACTGAGGCCGAGAGCGAGCGCTGGGAAAAGTTTGTAGCCGCTCATCCTGAAGCGACTTTTTTCCATACCTTAGGATGGAAGGCGGTTTTGGAGGAGGCATTCGGCCATCCGACGCATTATCTTTATGCCGAACAGGGCGGGGAGATCGTAGGGGTTTTACCTTTGGGCCAGATCAAGAGCCGCCTATTTGGCAATGCCTTGATTTCTACGCCGTTCTGCGTCTACGGAGGAGCGTTGGCCTCCAGCCCCGAAGTCCGCGCCGCCTTGGAGCAGGCCGCTTGCGTTCTGGCGCACAAACTTCGGGTCGACTGGCTGGAGCTGCGTAATCTTTTGCCTTCAGGCGCTGGGCGTCCTACCAAAGAGCTGTATGTTACCTTCCGCAAGGCCCTAGCTCCCGATCCTGAAGCTAACTTCAAAGCCATTCCCAGAAAGCAGCGGGCGATGGTGCGCAAGGGCATGGAGGCCGGGCTGGTGAGCGTGATTGAGGACGGAATCGACCGTTTCTATGAGGTCTATGCGGAAAGCGTGCGCAACTTGGGCACGCCGGTGTTCCCCAAGCGCTACTTTCAAGTTCTCAAGCAAACTTTCGGGGAGGCGTGCGAGATCCTGGTGGTAGAACACCAAGGTCAACCGGTAGCTGGCGTGATGAACTTCTACTTCCGCGACGAGGTGTTGCCTTATTACGGCGGCGGAACGGCTGCAGCGCGCGAATTACACGCCAATGACTTTATGTACTGGGAGGTGATGCGGCGGGCAGTGGCAAAAGGCGTCAAGTGGTTCGATTATGGCCGCAGCAAGCAGGGCAGCGGCAGCTTCCGCTTCAAGACCCACTGGGGGTTTACACCAAAGCCCCTACATTACGAGTATGAACTGGTCAAAGCTGAAAAACCGCCCGAAGTCAACCCGCTGAACCCCAAATACCGACTGTTCATCCAGGCTTGGCGAAGATTGCCTTTGCCGGTCGCCAAGTGGATCGGGCCTTGGCTGGCTAGGAGCTTAGGATAAATGGCCAACCTTCTTTATCTTGTCCACCGCATCCCGTATCCACCCAATAAGGGAGACAAGATCCGCTCGTTCCACTTCTTCAAGCACTTTTCCCAAAGACACCGGGTTTTTTTAGGTACTTTCGTCGATGATCCAAGCGACTTAGAACACGTCGAGACAATCCGAAGATACACCGAGAGATCTTTGGTTTTGCCTCTGTCGCGCCGCCTTTTCGCCTTCAAAGGGCTTTTAGGGTTGGTACGAGGTCAGCCGCTGACGCAAGCTTTGTATGCTGACCGCCGGCTTGTCGCCTGGTGTCACAAACAGGTCGAGGCAGGCAGGATCGATGCCGTATTCGTATTTTCTTCGGCTATGGCCCAGTTCGTCGACCCGCGCTGGCAGATTCCTAAAATTGTCGATTTTGTCGACGTAGATTCGGACAAATGGCAGCAATACGCCGACAAAAAGCCGTTTTGGAGCCGCTGGATTTACCAGCGCGAAGCCACCGAGCTTTTAAAATACGACCGCAAGGTGGCAAGAACGTTTGATCTTTGCCTGTTTGTTTCGCCGCAAGAAGCGGAGTTGTTCAAGACGCTGGCGCCTGAGGCGGCTCCTAAAGTGGATTGCGTCGAAAACGGGGTGGATACTGCTTATTTTAAGCCTGGGCGTGAATTTCCTTCTCCCTATCGTCCAGGGGAAGAAGTCCTGGTCTTCACCGGCGCGATGGACTACTGGGCCAACGTCGATGCGGTGCGCTGGTTTGCCGATCAGGTATTTCCTAAGGTTTTGCAATATCACGTGGAAGCCAGGTTTTACATTGTTGGGGCGCGTCCCAGCGCAGAGGTCAAACTGCTTGGGCGGCGCGAAGGGGTAGTGGTGACCGGCGCAGTCGAGGATATTCGTCCCTACCTGACCCACGCCCGCCTGGCGGTGGCGCCGCTTAGGATCGCGCGCGGGGTTCAGAATAAAGTCTTGGAGGCGCTGGCGATGGGAAAATCGGTACTCGCTACCTCGATGGCGATAGACGGGCTAGAGGTTCCTTCCGGTTTAGACATCCGCATTGCCGATACGCCGCAGGCCATGGCTGATTTGGTTGTCCGAGCCCTGCGCGAGCGCGATTTTCTGCCTCGTTATTCGGCGGTCAACCGGGACTTCGTGGAAATGCGCTATAGTTGGAATAAACACCTTGAGCGGTTAGACGCTCTGTTGGACGCATTATGAGCACTAAATTCCACGCCGCCGAAGCGGGAGCCCATTCTGTTGTCTCCCATCCCTGGCTGCTTGCCTTAGGAAACTTGGGGGTTGGGCTTTTGGTTTTGTTTGCCAGTTACTTTCCAACGTTTCTTTCCATGGTCCAGATCTGGCAGCGCTCGGAGACCTTTACCCACGGCTATTTGATCTTCCCCATCAGCTTATGGTTAATTTGGCGGCGCCGTCACCATCTTTTAAAGCATCAGCCCAAGCCGGACTGGCGTGGGATTCTGGCTCTGGCTGGTCTGGGATGGATTTGGTTGTTGGCCAACGTCGTGGACGTCCTGGTGATCCAACAGTTCGCCTTTATCGCCCAGATTTTAGTCTTGGTGTGGACGGTGATGGGCTGGCAGATAGTCAAGGAAATCGCCTTCCCGTTGGGGTTTTTGTTCTTCGCCGTTCCGGTAGGTGAGTTTTTAATTCCGCCGTTGATGAATTTCACCGCCGATTTCACCGTGGCGATGATCGAGCTCACCGGCATTCCGGTTTACCGCGAAGGGACGTTTTTCAGCCTCCCTTCTGGGGACTGGTCGGTAGTAGAGGGGTGCAGCGGCTTAAGGTATCTCATTGCCTCGATCACTTTAGGCTGTTTATATGCTTACTTGAGCTATCGCTCGCTGTGGCGGCGGCTGGTCTTTATCGCCTTAGCGACTTTTTTCCCCATTATCGCCAACGGCCTGCGCGCCTATATGATCGTGATGATCGCGCATTTTTCCGACATGAAGCTGGCGCTTGGGGTGGATCATTACATCTACGGCTGGGTGTTCTTCGGCTTGGTGATGCTGATCTTATTCTGGATCGGCTCGTTCTGGCAGGAGGGAAAAGTTGAGTCTGAGTTTCAGATTCCAAGCAACGGCACAGCGTACCGTGCCCCTACTATAGGTGCCTGGCTTTCATCGACGATAACGGCGCTGGCGGTTCTTGCCGTTTGGCCAGCGTATGCTGGCCATCTACGCGGTTTGGCACAGGCCAAGTTGGCCCCGGTGACTTTGACCTTGCCGCAAAGCGCGCAGAGCTGGCAAAAAAGCAAAGCCGAGTTGACTTCTTGGAAACCACATTATTTGTTTCCGGATGCCGAAGCTGAGGCCAGCTACACCGATGGCAAACGGCAGGCGAAGCTGTATGTACTCTATTACCGCACGCAGGCTCAAGGCAAAGAATTGGTCAACTCCCAAAACGTCTTGATTCCACAAAAGCATCCAGTCTGGCAGATGCCGTGGGAAAAACCTAAAAAAGTGACGCTGGCCGGGCAAATCCTCAAAATACGCGAGGGCTTGCTGAAATCTTCTGGCCAAACACTTCTGGTCTGGCGTTGGAATTGGGTGTCGGAGACGTTCACCACGAGCGATCCTTGGGCCAAGCTCCTAGAAGCCAAAGACAAGCTGCTCGGCAAACCCAAAGATGCTGCCGGCATCGTCGTAGCAGTCGAGTGCGAGGATAATTGCAAACGGGCAGGCGATACCTTGCTTGCCTTCACCCAGGCAATGTTGCCTCATGTGCGGCAGATGCTCGAGCGCGCAGCGATGGAACGATATAAATGACCGTCCCTTTGATCGCGCACGTGATCTATCGCTTAGGGATAGGTGGCCTGGAAAACGGCCTGGTCAACCTAATCAACCATCTTCCAGAAGACAAATACCGCCACGCCATCGTCTGCTTAACCGAAGCGACCGAGTTCAAACAGCGCCTTGGCCTTAAGGTGCCGATCTACGAACTTGGCAAAAAAGCAGGCCATGACTTTGGGCTTTACTTGCGCTTGTGGAGACTGTTTCGGGAAATAGAACCTACCATCGTTCATACCCGTAACCTGGCCGCTTTGGAATGCCAACTGCCGGCGTATCTTGCTGGCGTGCCGATTCGGATCCACGGCGAGCACGGCTGGGATGTATTCGATCCGCAAGGGCGCAATCGCAAATACTTGTGGCTTCGTCGCGCGTTTCGCCCCTTTATCCATCGCTATGTGCCGCTTTCTAGAGAAATTGAAGATTACTTAGTCCATCGAGTCAAAGTACCGCCTGCTAAGATAGTGCGGATTTGCAACGGCGTGGATACCAAGCTTTTTCATCCTCCGACAAGCGGTAGGGAAGCGATTCCCGGCTGCCCTTTTACCGATTCTGAACTGGTTTTGATCGGCACCGTGGGTAGGATGCACGGGGTCAAGGATCAGCCGACTTTGGTGCGGGCGTTCATCGCGATGCTTGAGAGTTGGCCGGAGCTGAAAGCCAAAGCCCGCCTGATCCTAGTGGGTGACGGCCCTTTGCGGGCCGAGTGCCGAAATCTTCTTGCCCAGGCAGGATTCTCTGATCTGGCTTGGCTACCAGGAGAACGAGACGACATCCCAAGTGTGTTGCGCGGTTTAGATATTTTTGTTTTACCCTCCCAAGCCGAAGGCATTTCCAACACCATCTTAGAAGCCATGGCTACGGGATTGCCGGTGATTGCGACTGAAGTGGGGGGGAATTGGGAGTTGATTGAATCGGGCGTAAATGGCACCTTGGTTCCCCCCGCCGACCCGTCAAGTTTAGCCAAGGCGTTGATCGACTATCTGCGAAATGTCCAGCTGCGTGCTGTGCATGGCAGGACGGGCAGGCAGATCGCTGAGGCACGATTCAGTCTAGCGGCGATGGTAGGCGCCTATCGTGCGGCCTATGAGGATTTGTTGAGTGAGCGAGGATTATGTGCGGCATCGTCGGTTTGATGGACCTTAAAGGAGCGCGGGAGGTCGATTTGGACCTTTTGCACAGCATGAACCAAACCCAGTTCCATCGCGGCCCGGACGGGGAGGGAATCTATGCGCAGCCAGGTGTTGGCCTGGCCCATAGGCGCTTGGCGATCATCGACCTTAAAGGCGGCGCTCAGCCCATGTCCACTCCAGACGGGCGGGTGACAGTCACGTACAACGGCGAGATCTACAATTTCCAAGACCTGCGCCGGGAGTTAGAAGCTTTAGGCTATACCTTCCACACCCGCTGCGACACCGAGGTGATTCTGTATGCCTGGCTGGCATGGGGGGAAGAATGCGTCAAGCGTTTCCGCGGGATCTTCGCCTTCGGGCTGTGGGACAACAGACAAAAAATCTTATTTTTGGCGCGCGATCAGTTGGGAGTAAAACCTCTGTACTATGCTCAGTTGCGCGACGGCTGGCTAGGGTTTTCTTCTGAGCTCAAAGCGCTCAAAGCCCATCCTGGCCTTGAGCGAATTATAGACCTTAACGCCTTAGAAGACTACTTCGCCTACGGCTACATTCCCGACCCAAGAACCATCTATTGTAACGCCTTCAAGCTTCCACCCGGGCATACTTTGACAGTTAAGGCGGGGCAGCCTGCCCCCTCGCCGGTGAGCTATTGGGACGTGCACTTTGCGGCCGATGCGGAGCTGAGTGAGACCGAGGCAGCCGAAGCTTTGATCGAGCGCCTGCGCGAGGCGGTAAAACTCCAACTCATCGCCGATGTGCCGCTTGGCGCATTTTTGTCCGGGGGGGTGGATTCCAGCGCGGTGGTGGCGCTGATGGCAGGTCTTATGGATGAACCGGTGGAGGCCTGCTCGATTTCCTTCGGCGATCCGGCCTTCAACGAGAGCGAATACGCCAAGGAGGTCGCCCACCGCTATAAGGTCCGCCACCGAATCCAACAGGTAGACCCCAACGACTTTTCCCTCATCGACCGCCTGGCTGGGTTATACGACGAGCCATACGCCGACAGTTCGGCTCTTCCGACCTATCGGGTGTGCGAACTGGCCAGGCAAAAAGTAACGGTAGCCCTCTCTGGAGACGGCGGGGATGAGAATTTTGCCGGCTATCGCCGCTACCGCTGGCACGTCTATGAGGAAAGGATGCGTGCTTGGATTCCTGCCGCCATCCGCCGACCTTTGTTTGGCGTGTTAGGGCAGTTTTATCCCAAACTCGATTGGGCGCCCAAATTCCTGCGCGCTAAATCCACCTTAGAAGCATTGGCGCGCGACTCGATAGAAGGCTATTTTCACAGCGTCTCGATCATGGGCGATGATTTGCGGGCGCGTCTCTACAGCGCCGCTTTGTGGCGGGAATTGCAAGGCTATCACGCTGCCCAAGTATTGTACCGACACGCCGAAAACGCTCCCGATCATCCGCTATCGCGCGTCCAGTACTTAGACCTGAAAACCTATCTTCCCGGCGACATTTTGACTAAGGTGGACCGGGCGAGCATGGCTCATGCGTTAGAGGTGCGGGTGCCGATTTTAGATCACCTTTTGGTGGAATGGCTGGCAACTTTGCCGCCGCAATTCAAATTGCGTGGCCAAGAGGGAAAGCATATTTTCAAAAAGGCCTTAGAGCCTTATCTTTCCGAAAGCGTGCTGTATCGCCCGAAAATGGGTTTTGCCGTGCCGCTTGCGGCCTGGTTTCGCGGACCCTTGCGGGAAAAAGTGCGTTCAGCGCTTTTGGGGGAGAGGATGTTGGATTCAGGCTGGTTTGATTCCCGATTCCTTCGCACTCTAGTGGATCAGCACCAAGCAGGGCTGCGCGATTTTAGCGCGCCAATCTGGTCGCTGTTGATGTTTGAGTCTTTTTTAAGGCAGGCCTGAATGCGCGTTCTCCACGTGCTCGATCACTCCCTTCCCCTGCACAGCGGTTACACCTTTCGCACTTGTGCCATCTTGAGGGAACAGGGTCGCTTAGGGATTGAAACTTTTCATCTGACCTCCCCTAAACACCGCGGCAACCATGTCGAGTCAGAACGGGTGGAGGGATTTGAGTTCTACCGCACCTCTTCTCTTCCTGCGTGGTTAGATAACATGCCGCTGATCAGGCATATGGCCGTGGTGCGCGCTTTAGAGAGGCGTTTGGACGCGCTGATTCCCCGCTTGCATCCCGACATCCTGCACGCGCACTCTCCACCGCTTAATGGGTTAGCGGCGCTGATGGCTGGTCGCCGCCACCGCCTCCCCATAGTCTATGAGTGCCGGGCATTTTGGGAAGATGCCGCTGTAGATCACGGTACGACCACCGAAGGCAGCGTGCGCTACCGCCTGACTCGGGCGCTTGAAACGTATGTGTTTCGCCATGCCGATGCAGTAACGGCGATTTGTGAAGGATTAAAAAAGGACATCCTCTCCCGGGGGATTGCTGACGACAAAGTGACGGTGATTCCCAACGGAGTGGATATAGAAGCATTTGCTTTTGGTCGCCCTCCCGATCCTGAACTTCGCCGTGCGCTCGGTCTGGAGGGCCAAACCGTTTTGGGGTTTATCGGCTCGTTTTATGCCTACGAGGGGCTGGGTTTACTGCTTGAAGCCCTGCCTGAAATTCTGGCCCAGAATCTGAAAGTAACAGTGCTTTTGGTAGGTGGCGGGCCGCAAGAGGCTGAGCTGCACCAGCTCAGTCGCCGCTTGGGATTAGAAAAGGTGGTAATTTTCGCTGGTCGGGTACCCCACGAGCAGATAGCGCGTTACTATAGCTTAGTAGATGCTTTCGTTTATCCTCGCCTGCCGATGCGCCTGACCGAACTGGTCACGCCTTTAAAACCTCTGGAAGCGATGGCGCAGGGTAAATTGGTCATCGCTTCCGACGTGGGTGGGCATCGAGAGCTGATCCGCGCAGATGAAACTGGGTTCTTGTTTCAGGCCGGTGATGCCAAAGCTTTGGTGGAGGTTGTTGTCAGAGCGCTCGCGCACAAAAACAGTTGGCCGGCTATACTCAATAAAGCGCGTCAGTTCGTAGAGACCGAGCGCAGTTGGAAGGCGTGCGTCGCCAGGTACCCGCCGATATACCAGAGGTCGATCGCCCATGGAAGCGCGACCTAGGGTTTTGGTGCTCAGCAGCCTGTTTCCCTCGTCTGTCCGGCCCCAGGCAGGCCTGTTCATCCGCGAGCGCATGTTCCGGGTCGCCAGGCACTTACCGCTGGTGGTCGTCTCGCCGCAGCCCTGGTTTCCGCTGCAGGGGATGATTCGCCGCTTTGTGCCTCATTTCCGGCCCCGGGTGGCCGATGATTATGAAGAGCAAGCCGGGATTTCGGTTTACTATCCCAGGTTTTTCTCCGTTCCTTGGGTCTTTAAAAAATTGGACGGATCCTGGATGGCTTTGGGTTGCATCCCTTGCTTGTCCAGACTCAAAAAAGAACCAGGGTTTGACTTGATCGACGCCCATTTTGCCTACCCGGATGGCTATGCTGCCGTGCAGCTTGGGCGTAGATTCGGCGTGCCAGTGACCATCACCCTGCGCGGCACCGAAGTGCCCTTTTCCCGCGATCCGGCTCGCCGTCGAAAAATCCTCAAAGCGCTCTCGGGAGCGACATGGGTGTTTTCGGTATCCGAATCCCTCAAAAGGCATGTAGTAGCGCTGGGGGCTCCAGGCGACAAGATCGAGGTGATTGGCAACGGGGTCGATGTGAGCCGGTTTTATCCTTTGCCTAAAGAGCAAGCCAGAGCGAAGCTGGGTATTCCTCAGGAAGCTAAGGTGCTCATCAGCATTGGCGCTTTGGTACCGCGCAAAGGGCAGCACCGGGTCATCGAAGTATTACCTAAGCTTCTTTCACCCTGGCCGGATTTGCTCTATCTGGTCGTAGGTGGCGCCAGTCCAGAAGGGGATATGACGGACCGATTGAAGGCCCAGGTAAGCCGCTTGGGTCTTAAGGAGCACGTGCGATTCCTCGGACTGATGCCACCGGAACGGCTCAGGCTGCCATTGTCAGCGGCTGATGTATTCGTATTGGCCACCGCCAACGAGGGTTGGGCGAACGTGTTTTTGGAAGCAATGGCCTGCGGCCTGCCGGTGGTCACCACCGATGTGGGGGGGAACCGGGAGGTGGTGTGCCGACAGGAGCTCGGCACGATCGTGCCGTTCGGCGATCCAGCGGCTTTGGAGGCAGCTCTGGCCGAAGCCCTGCAGCGGAAATGGGACCGGGAGGCAATCATCGCCTATGCGCAGGAAAACGCTTGGGAAAAGCGAGTCGGTCGTTTGGTCGAGCGATTTCAAAAAATAGCAGGAACACGCTGATGGGTGTGCCACTACGAGACCTTTTTGTCACCGTGGTCGTTTTTGGATCTTTGCCGTTCGTCTTGCGGCAGCCTGAGATTGGCATCTTGATGTGGGCTTGGCTGGGTTACATGAACCCCCACAAGCTTTCCTGGGAGTTCGCCCATGATTTCCCCTATGCCCAGATCGTCGCCTTGACGACGATGTTTGCCTTGTTGCTCTCGAAGGAACCCAAAAAGATTCCCTGGACGGCCGAGACGATCCTATTGGTCATTTTTATTTTCTGGATGTTTCTTACCACTTTATTTGCCATGTATCCCGATGTGGCCTGGGAGCAGTGGAACAAGGTTTGGAAGATCCTGCTCATGACCTTCGTCAGCTTGATGATCATGACCAATCGTTGGCGGATCCAAACCTGGGTCTGGGTGATCGCTTTGTCTTTAGGATTCTATGGCTTCAAGGGTGGGATATTCACCGTCTTGACCGGCGGGGCGTATGCCGTCTATGGGCCAGAGGGGACCTTCATCGGCGGCAACAACGAGATCGGCTTGGCACTCATTATGACGATTCCTCTTTTGCGTTACTGCCAGCTGACTACTGAAAAGTTTTGGGCCAAGCGCTTGCTGTTGATCGGCATGATCCTGTGTCTGATCGCCGTGGTCGGCACCCAGTCGCGCGGCGCTTTCCTGGGAGTAGCGGCGATGTCTTTGTTTTTGGTCAAAAACAGCCGCAAGAAATGGGCACTGCTTTTGTTGATGCTGATAGCCTTGCCTGCGATCTATGCGTTCATGCCAGAATCCTGGCACGCGCGGATGGAAACCATTAAAACCTACGAACAGGATAGTTCGGCGATGGGGCGAATCAATGCCTGGTGGATGGCTTACTATCTAGCTAAGGATCGGTTTTTAGGTGGCGGGTTTGAGTGTTTCCAGCGCCCCTCTTTTGCTATGTATGCGCCCGATCCGGGCGGAGTTCACGATGCCCACAGCATTTACTTTGAAGTGTTGGGAGAGCAAGGGTTCGTCGGTTTGGCGCTGTTTTTAGCCATAGGTTACAGCGCTTGGCGCAGTTGCAAGTGGGTCATGCAGCAGACCAAAGCGCGTGGGGATTTGAGGTGGATCTTCGATCTGGCCTCGATGCTCCAGGTCAGCCTGGTAGGGTATTTTGCCGCTGGGGCGTTTTTGGGGCTGGCCTATTTCGATCTCTATTACAACCTGCTTGCTCTGATCGTGTTGGCCAAGGTCATAGCTGGTAAAGCTTTGCAGGAACAGCCCACCGCGCAGGCGGTGCCGGTCAAGCCCGTTCCGGTCTATGGGGTGGGTGCCCGCTTCAGTGATAGCAGGTCCATTGGGCCCACATCATCAAGAGGTAGACCATAACGCCGTAATAGCTGGCGTGTTCGCTCAAGTGAGCTTTAAGGGTTTCAATATAATCTTTGCGGATGATGCCAGAAAGCGCCGGGTGCTCGAGGCTGGCGTAGGCAAATTCCTGAAGATCGGGATGGGATTTGAGCCACACCCCAAACGGCAAGCCAAAGCCGTGCTTGGATTTCTTCAAAGTTTCAGGAGCTAAGAAGTCTTTGAACGCGCGGCGGTAAAAGGACCGAAGTTCCAAACCGCGCATCAACAGGCGGTCTGGGATCTTAGCGGCTAATGCTACCACTGGCTCCTGGAGCATGGGATAACGCACATTAACCCCCGCCAAAGCACAGGTCCGATTGACTTTGCGCAAGTCGTTGTCGGCCAAGGTGATCTTCCAGTCCAGCCAAAGCATTTTTTTGAGCATGGATGCCCTGGGGCGGTGGTAAATTTCCCGCAAGTGCTGGATAGGCCAGTCGGGCTGGATGGAAGCTAAGAAATCGGCCTCAAAGATCTCTGAAAGGGGGATGCGGTGGAGGAAGTTATAGGTCTCAAGACGCTCCGGTAAGGGGATCTGGGCTTGCTCGACGTAGCTTTTGAGCTTGGAGAGGCCTGGCAAACTACCGCCGACTTTAACCAGCGGCTCAATCGCCAAAGCACGCAGCCAAACCGGCGCTTGTTCGTAAAAAGCGAGCAGTTTCTGCTTAGCATACCGGGCATTGCCGGCAAATAATTCATCGCCGCCGTCGCCGGCCAGAAGATGGGTTTTGCCGTGCTCGCGTGCGAGCTTGGCGCAGTAATAGGCGGGTATGGCCGAAGCGTTGCCAAAGGGTTCGTCGTAAAACGCGGCGATTTTGGGAACCGCTTCGATCACATCTTCTGGGGTGAGGTAATACTCGTGCAAAGGCACGCCGAAATGGCGTGCGCTGGCTCGGGCATACTCCATTTCGTCGTAGCCTTGGGCGGCAAAGCCGATAGAGAAAGCCGCCGCCGAATCGGGAGCCAAGTCTTTGAAAAGCCCAACTACCGTGCTGCTGTCTAGTCCCCCGCTTAAGAAAGCGCCCGTAGTTTGAGGGTCTTTAAAGCAACAACCTGCGGCTTGCCGCAGCGCTTGACGGAGTTCCTGGGCCAGTTCGGTTTCCGACCTGGTATCGTCTGAAAAGTCCGGCTGCCAATAAAACCCCTGTTCTATAACGCCTGAGCGCCAACGCAGGTATTGACCGGGCAGGAGCTTGCGCACGTTGCGGTAAATCGATAACGGAGCAGGGATCATGTGAAAGTACAGGTAAGCGAACAAAGCCTGCGGGTCAAATTCGCCAGAAATAACCGGGTGCCGGCGCAGCACGTTAAGATCGGGGCTAAATACCAGCCCGTTGGGAACCTCTGCATAAGCCATAGGGCAGATGCCTATGCGGTCAATCGCCAGCATTCCCTCCTGGCGATCTCGCTCGTAAAGCGCCAGGGCAAAACTGCCGCCGATCCGGTCTAACGCGGCAAGGCCGTGAGTTTGCCACAGCTTTGCCAAAAGCCCAGCGTTACCGACTTGGTTTGCTTCCTTAGCCAGCGATGCGTCTTGCCAGACGGGGTCACCGCACAGCATCGCATAGACCGAATCAAAGACCCCTATCTGGCCGCATAGGCCGCATGCTAAGGCAAAATCCGCTTGAACTTGGGTTTCTTTAGGAGCGCCGAGCATGGCGCTTAAGACAGCATTTGGGCTATGCTTTGCAGAGGGGGAACCAAACCAACCGGCGGTGTCGTACATAAGGCGATTCTTTTGGGGGAAATATAATGCAGGAACTTGCAAACAAAGTTTATAAGACGGCGGCGTTTTATCAAGCTAAAGCGATGCGCTTCCTGCGTGGTGTGTGGTTTGATTGGAGCAGGCCTATCATGGGGCCACCGATATTTGTGGTTGGCTGCAGCCGCGCCGGCACTACTTTGGTGTATAAGACCTTGTCAGAGTCTCCCCTTTTGGGTTCCCTGCACAAAGAAACCCACGACTTTTGGGCAAGCCTGCATCCTCCAGAAAAACGCGGCTGGGACAGCCACGTTATCCCGCCTGAGGTTGCGTGCGAGACCGATCGGAGAGCAGTCGAGCGGTTGTTTTACAGTTGCACAGGAAAACGGAAGTTCGTCGATAAAAACAATCAAAACGGCTTATCTATCCCATATCTTCACGCTTTGTTTCCCGATGCCTATTTCGTTTACGTCAAGCGTAACCCGGGCGACAACATCCATTCCCTGATCGAGGGCTGGAAAAAGCCGGAAGTTTTCGGTTTGTGGGCCAAAGACCTGCCTGCTAAAGTCAATATTGAAGGGGGTAAGTTCCAGCGCTGGTGCTTTTTTCTGCCTCCTGGTTGGCGTGAGTATCTCAACGCCTCCATAGAAGAGGTGGGTGCATTCCAATACCGCGAGATGAACGCTGCCATTCTGAAAGCCAAGTCTTCAGTGGCGCAAGACCGCTGGTGCGAGGTTTTCTATGAGGACATCCTCGCCGATCCAGTGACGAGCTTTGCTAAGGTGTTCGAAGCCATCGATATCCCCTTCGACGACCATCTCCGCCGCCATTGTGGAAAGGTGCTGGGAAAACCCTACAACGCTTTTTCCAACATCGGTGCGGGTAAATGGAAGGCCAGTCCAAATCGGGAAAAGATCGAAAGTATTCTTGCCTGCGTTGAAGAGGTGGCCGAAGAGATGGGATATGAATAAAGTTAAAATTTGTTATTTGTCCGAAAGTTCCGGCGACTGGGGTGGGGCCAGCCGGGTATTGTTTACGAATCTAAAGCTCCTAGACAAATCTAAGTTCGAGCCTTGGGTCTTGCTGCCGCGCCCGGGACCGATTTTAAAAGACCTCGAGGAATGGGGAGTGCCTTATCTATTCTGGCAAGGTTTTACCGAACCGGGCAATCCCCTGCGCTATCTCAAAGCCATCTGGAAATTCGCCCGCTTGCTCAGCCAATACCGCTTCGATTTAATCCACGCCAATCACGCTTTCTGGCGTCCGGCTGAGATTCTGGCGGCGAAACTTGTCGGCGTTCCGGTCATTACCCACTATCACGTGGTGATGGGGGAGGCAGGACCGTTTATCCAATTGTCGCGCCTGATCGTTGCCAACTCCCGCTACACGGCTTTGGCTTCCAAACCGGAAGGGGTGGCTAAGAAAGTGATCTACAACCCCATCGAACTTCAGCGCTTTGACCGGGGGTGCTCAATCCGGAGCGAACTCGGTATCGATGGGGACGAGACGGTGGTTGCCTTCCTCGGTCAGATCAAGAAGATCAAAGGCATAGACCTGTTCATCCGCCTAGCTAAAGCGCTCAGCCAAAAGCGGCCTAATACCCGCTTTCTGATCGCCGGCAAATGCAAGAACGAACCCGGCGCTTACACCGAGGAGGCACTGTTAGCTGAGATCGCAGGTCACCCTCGCATCCTGTATCTCGGTCGCCGCGATGACGTCGAAAACCTCTACCACAGCGCCGACATCGTGGTTGTCCCTTCGCGCTGGGACGAGCCTTTTGGCTTGGTGAACATCGAGGCTGGTGCTTGCCGAAAGCCCGTGGTGGCGACGCGGGTGGGGGGAATCCCGGAAATCATCGACGATGGGGTTAACGGTTTCCTGGTGGAAAGGGATGATTTCGACACTTTGCTGGATCGATGTCTGCGCTTGGTAGATGATCCCGTCCTGCGCCGACGGATGGGGGAGGCGGGTCGGGAAAAGGTGGAACGAGAGTTCACTGCTAAGCCGGTCCGCGAGCTGGAGCAGACGTATCTTGAGGTGTTAGGGAAGAGCTAGCCTCTGCCATGGCGAATATCCCTAGAGTGGGGTGTGATGGAGGTTTGGGGACGCTTTAAGTCTGCTTTAGCCCCTGCGCTGACCGCGCCGGTGCTCATCGTCGAAAGCGACGACTGGGGGCCGGGACATGAAGCGCAGATTCAGGCGCTGAAAGCTGTCTGCTCGCTCCTGAAAGGTTTTAAGGACCACCGAGGTCACCCGCCGGTGATGACGATTGGAGTGGTACTGTCGCTGCCTGATCCCGAGGCGATCGCAAGGACCGGGGAATACCATGCCCGTTTTCTTGACGATCCCGATTACCGTCCTATCCTTGAGGTTCTCAAGGCGGGAGAAGAAGAAGGAGTGTTTGACCTACAGCTCCACGGCCTGGCGCACTTTTGGCCGGAGAACTTCATGGTGGCTTGGCGGCAGGACGAGCAGATAAAACGCTGGCTGATCGAGGACGGCTGGCGCACGGAAAAGCTTCCAGCCTGGCTGCAAAGCCGCTGGATAGAGGCAAAGTCGCTGCCTTCTAAGCCGCTCTCGCAGGATCGAATCGCGGTGGCGGTGCAGGAGGAAGTTGCCTGTTTTCAACGCTGTTTTGACAGGGTCCCCAAAGTGGTCGTCCCCCCGACTTTTGTTTGGAGCGAGGCGGTCGAACGCGCTTACGCCAGCGTGGGGGTTGAGGTTTTGATTACTCCTGGCCGGCGTTATCCCGGGCGCGACCGAGAGGGCAAGCTCGCGGCGGCCGAGCGAGGCTATGCCAACGGTGAAAAGTTAAACTCAGGGCTCATTGCCTTGGTACGCAATGTGTATTTTGAACCCGCCTTGGGGCATAAGCCGGAGGCTGTGCTCGATCAGATAGCGTGCAAATGGCATCGGCGCGAGCCAGCACTGCTTGAAACCCATCGTTTTAACTTCCTCGACGGCAAGCTTCAATCTTCGCTAGATGCTCTTGGATCTTTACTGGAAAAGGCGCTGGCGCGTTGGTCTGAGCTTTGTTTTTTATCATCCTATGAATTGGCTACCGGCAAGGAAGATCTTTTCTTAGTCTCTCCGCTTGAACGCGTTCGAATGGCTTGGAGGCGGATGTACCCATGAGCAAGATCGATTTTTCCGTCGTCATCGCAGCTTACAACGGTGAAAAAACCCTCAAGCAGGCGATCGATTCTGTCCTTGCCCAAACGTTGCCGCCTTTGGAAGTGATCGTGGTGGACGACGGCTCGACCGACGAAACCTATCGGATCGCCGCTTCGTATGGCCCACCGGTTAGGGTTTTGCGCCAGGAAAACCGTGGGGTGTCAGCGGCGCGCAACGCTGGGGTTCAAGCGGCGCAGGGCGAATGGGTGGCGTTTCTGGATGCCGATGACTATTACTACCCGCATCGCCTGGCGCTGGCGGCAGAGCTTATCAGAAACCACCCGGAGGTGGATTTTGTCACCGCCGATTTCGACTACCGTGACCTACAAGGGAAGCTGTTGCGTAGGTCACTGGAATCCACCGTGCTTGGCCGGCGGCTGCTGGCTGAGGAAGGGCCGTTTGCCCTGATAGAGGCAGCCGATTTTGGCGACTTCATAGAAGATCATTTCGGCGACACGCATACCCTTTCGGTGCCGCGCCGAACTTTCCTGGAACTTGGCGGCTATGCCACCCAGTTTGCCGTCTGCGAGGACGTTCACTTCCTCATTCGCCTGTGTTTGAGAAGCCGGTTAGCCGGCGTGGTCAAACAGCCATTAGCCGCCTATGTGATCCATCCCCAAAGTGCTACCCGCTCCGATCCCTTAAAAGCCCAAGTGCAAACAGTGGCGGCTTGGTGTTCTTTAAAACCCTTGATCGCTCAAGGCTCCTCTGAGCTTCGCGCCGGGTTCCGGCGAGGGCTTAGACGGGCCCGCTTTAATCTGGCGGTGGCAAAGCTTCGAGCGGGAAAGCGGTGGGAGGCCGTCTGGGCCGTGTTGCCGTTGCTGCACGAGGCTCCTTCGGCCGCCAGCCTGAAAACCATCGCATCGGTCATTAGGGGATGAAACCGGGACTTTTGGTCATCACCGAACTGTTTTTACCTACCAAGGGCGGAACGGCCGTTTGGTTCGATGAAGTCTACCGGAGGCTGGGAGGCAAGGAAATCCACATCGTCACTGCCCAGGTGCCCGGTGCAGAGGAACACGACCGCGATCATCCTAATACCGTTCATCGCCTAAATCTTCGCCGTCATTGGTGGCTAAAGCCTGAGTCGCTTGCTATGTATAGCAAATTGCTTTTAGCTTCCCTTCGGATCGCTTGGCGTTTTCCTATCGCGGCCATCCACGCCGGTAGGGTCTTGCCGGAAGGGTTGGTAGGCTTATGTATAGCGCGGCTGTTTCGCAAGCCATTGGTTATCTACGCCCACGGCGAGGAGATCGCTACTTGGCGCCAGCCGGCTAAATTCAAAGCCATGGTCTTCACGTACCGGCATGCCGACCGGGTGATCGCCAACAGCGGGTTTACGCAAGGCGAGCTATGCAAACTGGGCGTGCCGCAAGCAAGGATTGTCAGGATCTCGCCGGGAGTGGACGTGGAGCGTTTCCGTCCTGGGCTTCCTGTTGCTGACCTATTCGAGCGCCTCGATCTATCTCCGGATACTCCGCTAATCTTGTCCGTAGGCAGGTTGTCGCGCCGCAAGGGGTTTGACCAGGTGATCCGCGCTTTGCCGCAGGTCGTTGAAGCTGTCCCTGAGGTTCGTTATGTGCTGATCGGGATCGGTGAGGACAAAAGCTATCTTGAGCAACTGGCTAAAGAAGCAGGAGTAGCCGATCGGGTTCATTTTTTAGGCCATGTGCCGATGGAGGAATTGCCTCGCTGGTATAACGCCTGTACCGTGTTCGCCATGCCTAACCGCGAGATTAACGGGGACAACGAAGGCTTCGGCATGGTGTTTTTGGAGGCAGCCGCTTGTGGGAAACCGTCTCTCGCCGGGATCGCTGGCGGCACCGGAGATGCGGTCCGGGAAGGGGTGACTGGGCTTAGGGTAAATGGAGAATCGATTGCCCAGATCGCTTCTGCTTTGGTATCCCTGCTTAAGGAGCCGGGCGAGCTTGGCCAAAACGCCCGCGCTATCGTCTGCCGCGAACATGCTTGGGCGAGGGTGGTAGAAAAGACCGATGCCTTAAGCGAGAGCCTTGCGAAAGATCCTAGGGATCATCAGCCTTCCAGATAGACTCGAAGCTCAGCCACGATCTCGGGAAAGCGGTCGGAGACGTCCTCACGACACCCGGGATCGGTCGCAAGATCGAACAAGAGATAACGGGGCATAGGATTGAGCGCCAGGCGCACCAGTTTCCAGTTTCGCCAGCAGACAGCCACGTCGCGGGCACGCTCGATCTGTTGCCGATATTCAGGCTTGATCGCCAGGGTGCCGCTGAGTCTGTCTGGAATGCAGAGAAGTTCGACGATATCTGGATAAAACAGATGGCGAGGGTGGATGCCGGGGTGGCGGGTCAGCCATAGGCCGGTTTTGAAGCGGGCGACAAGTTCCGGCAGAGGTTTTCCAGTGAGAAAATCCACAAGCGACACGCCTTCCATGCTGGCAGGTGGAGTAATCCCGCAGAGTTCGAGCAAAGTGGGAGCGATATCTACAGCACGGATGATCTGGTTCACAACGCCGTGCCCCGCCACGTGTGGGTTAAAGAGCAGCACCGGGATCCGATTGCTCTGTTCGCCAATGGCGCTGTTGCCTTGCCCCCAACTGCCGTGTTCGAACAGTTCCATGCCGTGGTCAGAAAAGATCACCACTATTGTATTGCGGTCAAGACCCAAGCGCCTTAAATGGTGGAAGATCGCTCGCACTTCATCGTCGAAGCAGCGCACGCAGCCGTCATAAAGGTCGATGATTTGGTCTAAGTCGAAAGCTTCGCGAGGCTCGCGCTGGCTGCGGATGATTTCGAACGGATCAGTCAGGCGCGCCATGGCAAATAGCGACGCGCCGTGGTAATTGGGATTGGCATACAGGCGGTAATAAGGGTATTCGCTGCCGAAGGGCGGGTGGCAGGTGCCGAAAAAGGCAGTCAGGCAAAACGGCTGTTTTTTTACTAAGGAAGAAAGACGGCGTCGGGTCAAACGACCAAGCTGGGAAGTCAAGGGAATCCCAGCTAGGAAATACAGCTCCGGCAGAAATACGCGCCCGAAGCGGTTATGGGTGAACAAACTCAAAAACAGGCGCAACTCTTTTGGTCCCTGGCGGATCAGATAGCGAAAATTCCATTGGTCTTTGGGCATCAATTGTTGTTGAAAGCCGAAGGAAAACTTGCCTAAATCGCTCCCCGACCAGTCGGAGATCGCCTCAGTGTGATAACCGAAGCTTGCCAAGATCTCTGGGAGGGCCTGGACTTTGAGCTTTGTCTGATCGTCGCCGATGTAGTTGTCAAAGACGCCGTGGGTGTCGGGGCCGGTGCCGGTAAGTAAAGTGGTAAGGCTCGGGGCCGTTCGGGCAATGGGTGTATAGCAGCGGGCAAACAGGGTGCCCTTGGCGCTGAGCGCTTTCAGGAAAGGCGCCACTTCGCGCGGATAGTCCAGCAGCCGATCGGTACGCAAGGTGTCACAGCCGAGGAGGAGTAAGTTAAGAGGAGCTTTGTTGGGTTTTGAGCCACGGTGTGGCCAGGCGGGAAGCTCGAGCGTTGTCAACAGCCAAGGTAGGGTCCATAGCAGCAGGGTTACGCCCAAAAGATCGCGTTCCGATTTCGGGCTGTGCGCTAAGCCATGCCACACAAGGCCGAAATAGCCGGCCACAAGTAGCACCATGATCCAGCGCAGGCGCGTGACGGTCAATTTTCGCCACCAGGGATAGAGCCTTCGGATGTCATAGGGAAGAGACATCATCAGACCAGCGGGAAAGTGGAGCAGATGGCGCGAGAACTGAAGCCCAGAGAGGGTTAAGGTAGCCCCTGTGCCTGCCAGGAGCGAACCTAATGGGGAAAATGGCAAGTTTCCAGCAAAGACCCAGGACAGATAAAGGATCTGGCCGAAACCTGCCAGCCAAAACAAGATCAGGAAGGCCCATAGCGTCTGGCGTAACAGGCAGAGGGTAGTGTAAAGGCGGAAATGGCGGGCGATTTCCGCGCGTATCTGGGGTCCCGTGCGGCTGAAGTTGCGCAGGGAAAACATGAGCAAAATCAAAGCCCCTGCCAACCCCAAAAAGGCATCTGCCATCAGGACTTTTCCCAATGCCTGGATCATGGCCAATAAGCGCTCAGCTCCCCTAAAGCGGCGGCAGTCCGCACCAGCCAGTAGCGCTTCTCTGGCCAATAAAGGGAGAAAAGGGCTTTTAGGCTGTGTTCTCCCGCCTTACGGTAGAGATAGCGCGGTGGAAATCGCTCCTTTTTGCGATAGCGCACTACCGTTTGCGAGCGCTTGTAGGCCTTTTTCATGATGTACCACAGGGTCAGGCGTTTGAGGTCCACGTAGTGGTGCTGAAGTATTTCCGGGGCGTAGCGCAGCCGAAAACCGCTTTTTAACGCCCTAAGTATAAATTCGCTGTCCTCGCTGCCGCCCAGATCGTGGCCTTTAGGACCAAGCTCTGGGGAGAAGCCGCCGATTTGATCGAATACTTCCTTGCAGATTGCCAAATTGCCGCCGCCGGGAAGCGGCCCTTCCAGGCCGATCCAGCGGCCCTGTTGGCCTTGGTCGTAGCGCGGCACCGGCAGGGGATAGATAGGAAAAAAGGTCTCATTGTGGACCCAGGCGGGTTCTTCCCCGGTCCAGTCGGGAACAATCCGGCCGCAGACCAAGCTTGCCTCTGGAAAGTTGTCAAACGCCTTCCAAACAGCCAAAGGGTAATTGGGATCGACTCGGTGGTCGTCGTCCACGAAAGCGACGATGCCGCCTTTCACCGCCGCAAGGCCGGTGTTTAAGGCATGGGACTTGCCGGGTTTGGGCTCTTCCAAGAAGTTAAGCGGTACCTGCATCTTATCCCGGTAAGCGGCAAGCACTTCTAAGGTTTTATCGCGACAGGCGTTGGCCACCACCAGGATGCGGCATTGGATTCCTTGAGGAAACTGAGCAGGTTTCAGATAATTCAAAGTTCGGATCAGTAATTCTGCACGATTATGAGTGCAGATAAGGATGGTCATTTCCATCTTATCGGATGAATCAGGTTTGGTAATATCATCTGCATAGCTTGTTGTGAGCAGAATATAGCTTATCAATCACCATAGGTGATGGTTTGGCAGGTGTTGTTACAGGATAATTGTTTTTCTTCAAGGTGTCCCCCGCGACAGACTCCAATATGTAACATTGCCATAGATGCATTTTTGACTGCCACTTTTCACGATTCGACTTTTGTATCGGCATTTTCAGTAAGTGGGTTTTGGTCTTTGGATCCTTTGACTTTTGGAAGTCGACCATGCTTGGGGAGAATTTCTCACTGAGGAAATCACAGACTTGAGTAAGTTTTTCTTCCGGGTTCTGAATTAAATCTTCATAACTCAGCCCGAAATAGCTGTGTTTTGGTAGTGCCAAGCCGGTATTTTGCCCAGTATCTACATACTTTTTCCAGGTAACGGTGTTTTTCTGCCAATCTTGCTTTTCCTTCTCCTTTTGCGTCTTTTCGAATAATTTGGTTATAATTCCGACAATATCATGGACGCCAGAATGATAAAGTTCGTATGCTAAAGCATCGGTATCAAATTTCAATCCATGCAAATCTTCTTCAACAAACTGTTTGTTAATCCTTCTCATCTCCTTAAGAACTCGCTTGATTCCCTCTGGTTTATCAAGATCATGATACTTATTTTGATTTTTAAAGGAACGATGAAATGAGATTCTCCGGTGGAAGAACAGATGTTGGGATGTGACCTGAGCTTTCTTTGTAGTAGTGTGGTGCCAGATCTAGGGGCACCAACCACGAAAATAGGACGGTTATCAATGGTCATGACTAAGCAATGGTAATTAAATTTGAAAGGCTCATCGTTAAGTAACCAATACAATTCGTTTATCAAGAGTATCTATACGGTTTATGAAAGCAGCCATGGATTCCATCGTCATCGGTGTGGGTCGGATGCCGTGGTGTCGGAGATACCAGGCACCGTAGTGTTTGCCGAGAGTCTGGGCGATGCCCATCAGACACCGAACCCATTCATCTTCTACAGCAACCCAATCCCTCTGAACTAGGGCAGTTGTGAACCCCATTAAGCCTCTAAGACTGCTCCTCAGACGCCAGTAGAGGTGTTTGAGGGTCATTGGTTGCCTTTGTGTGTAGAACGCAGGAAACCTTGCCTGCATCAGATTTGCCCCCATGCCCATCCGAAAGCGCTGCCGCAAGAGCGCCTTTAAGTCTGGTTCGCCAGTTTCTTCCACCAGACAGTCTGGACAAAAGACGATCTTATAGTCGGTCAGAACTAGTAGGCGGTAGCAGATCTCCACATCGGCACCCTTGAAGAAGCTCTCTTCAAAGCCCCCGATCTCCTCAAACACGCGGCGACGAAAGGAGGCGTTTGCACCGTCGGCGAACGGTAGATGGGGAAGTTGCCGTCGGGAGAGTGCGCGCATGGCTGACATATAGTTGGTCCTTTCCTGGAAGCGCAAAGCCAGGTTAGAACGGTCGGTATGCAGAAGTCGGATTTCCCCTGCGACGCAGCCTACCGTAGGGTCGGCGAAACACTCGACGACCTTGCGGATCCAGCTGCGATGGGGGCGGCAACTCATGTCAGTGGTCAGAATCACATCGCCCGAAGCCATTGCCAGGCCAGCGTTCAGTGCTCGGCTGCGGCCACGCTCACGCCGGGTCACTGTGGTGACTCTAAGCGCTTGTAGGCGCGCTACCGTGTCATCCGTCGAGCCGTTATCGACAACGATGATTTCGAAGCGTTCCGCCGGGTAGTCCTGCTCGCGCAGTGCCGCTATGCAGCCGTCGACCTCATGGGCACAGTTTAAAGCTGGAATGATGACAGATGCGAATAGCGCACTCATAACTGACGGTATGTTTTCTATCTGCAGCGTCTGCTGTTTGTTGCTGTTACGTATCTATGGGTTTGAGAACATAATTATTATAGGACTTACGTTTAAACGTGCGCAGATAAGGCGGTCGAGCTTCCAGGCAAAGAAAGCGTTAGCGTGGAGGAGCTAGACACTGATATTTAATGTAGTGCGCAATGGTGTATAGTCATTTTTGAACTACTCTACCCGTAGCTAGCTCGTCCGGGGAAACTATTGTCAGCGGTGACGGATAAATTTTTCTGATAATTCTTTTACCCCGGTGATATAAGCCAAATTAGCCTCCAAATCTACAGGCTGATAACTGGCCTGGATTAACCAGGCCATTTGACGGCGGAACATATCTAAAAATGTTGTTTCTACGGCGTTACTGGGGTGTCCATTTGGTAATACATGAGAATCAGGACATAGTTCATCGGAGGAAAGGTTCCACGTTCACAATATACATTTGGCGGCTACCCTCGTGCACCGAGTCGATGCACACCTGTTTCCCGTCTCGGCTCCAGCGAGGATGCAGATCGCAGCGGATTTCTCCCCACCAGCGAGACTTGGGTGAGTACAGACGGGCGATGTCAATGCGCCGGCCGGTGTCGGCCTGAACCAACATCAGGGTACGCATCTGGTGCCTGTCGGGATAGGTGTCATTGAGCACCCATCTGCCGTCTGGGGAAAAACTGCAGTGGCCATCTTCTTTTAAAGTCTCTTCAGCGAAAACACGGACGTTACCCGCATGATCAACTAGCAGAAAACGGTGGGTTAGGGGCGAAAAATCCTTTGTCCTTACCGATCTGGCCCAGATCAGGATGGTTTCATCGTCTTGCCAGTCGTAGTGGGAAGCAAAGCCGGTGTCCAGGAGACAGGTTAATCGACTGCCATCGGGACGACAGGTATAGAGACGCACCTCCCAAGTTTTTGAATCCCGATGCCAGATGTGGAAAAAGGCAATACGCTTTCCGTTTCTCGATGGTTGAATATGATTGACGTAATGCCAGGCATTTTCCATCGAAGGTTTGGGATCAAAAGCCGCTAGTTCCGCTAGGCTGACGATTAGTTCTGTATGACCCGATACCAGGTCGATGCTCCAGATGCCATCTTCCCGGGGATGGGGGTCAGCGGCAAACGGGTCTTGTCCCCCAGCATAGCCGTAGCCAGGGCGATGGTCCGCTAACCGCGCGAAGTTGAGGCTGAAACCGGTCTGACCATTCGGAAGCAAAGCATAGATCGGTCGGTCGTAAACCTTATGTTCCCTACCGTTCAAATCGCGTACCACGGCAACGAAGTGGTCACCGCGCCGGTCATTATGGACAAAGAGCCGTTCCGGATCAGCAGGGTGCCATTGGAGCATGGCACCCTGTTGCCAGTTCCAGGCCAAGGTTTCGGCGAGAGGTACGAAGCGATTGCTGTCCGTGCGGTTGATGAGACCAATCTCCAACCGGTCGTTTGCGGTCGGAGGGCGATCATTGAACGATGCTTCATGGGCGAGCAGATAGTGGCCCGAAGCATTCCAGGGAGATTTGTCGTAGTAGCCGAAAAAGTGATGCTTTGGCCCTTGCGTTAAAGGTCTGACTGGATCATCGGCGGTGCCAAAATGCAACCAGCGGTAGAGTCTAGGACGGCGCTCGCGACAAATGTTTTCTGTCCAATATTCGAGCCGGTTGCGGAGGCGCCAGGGAACGGCATGAGAATAAACCAGACGATGATACAGGGTCATGCAGAGTAATCTTTCAAAGTCACGAGGCGAATGTACCACGATTCCGGCAACAAAGCCGGCAACAGATATTTTAAATCCCTAAATCTCCAGCCTCCGGCCAGAAGGGACATACGGAAAATTCGGCGGGCGGATACCAAGTCCCTTCTCCAGAAATTTTCATAGCCACGCTGGAGTAGTCCACCGTCCACCAGTTCCCGCAGTCTAGTTCGGTCGAGGTGCCGTATCAATTCCGGGTGCTCGCGGATGAACTTGCGCTTGACGAGCCAGCTGTTTCTGGCTTGACGCCATTGGGTGGATGTGATCTGGCCTGAGGCATGATGACGATAGAAGGCCAGCACCTCAGGAACCAGACGGATGGGACGGGCTACACCGATCCTTAGCCACAAATCGTAGTCCATACAGGTTGGCAGGGTCAGATCAAATCCTCCCACTTCGTCGATGACTCTGCGGCGCACGAGGGCGGCGTGGATCGGCCAGGGGGCGGCGGCGTGCAGGAACCGCTCCGCTTTGTCTTCCAATTCGTAATCTGGCGGAACATAAGGCTCTCCACTCCTGCCCGGGAGACCGACATTCTGCCAGCCGCAGTAGGCCAAATCGGCTTCGCTTTCCTCTAGGGCGCGGTGCATTTTTGCTAAGAAATCCTTATCCCACCAGTCGTCGGCGTCGAGAAAGGCAACAAACTGCCCGCGCGCGTGTTTCAACCCCAGGTTGCGTGCAGGGTAAGGCCCTTGGTTATGCTGGCGCAGGATTTGGATACGTTTGTCTTTTGTTTGTAAGCTTTGCAGGATTTCTCGGCTGCGGTCGGTAGAGCCGTCGTCGACGACGATCAGTTCCCAAGCGGAGAAAGTTTGGGCCATCACGCTCGCCACCGCCTCTTCTAAGTAGGAAGCAGCATTGTGGCAGGGCATGATGATGGAGATCAGACTGCCTGTCATCGAGAACTTAGCTTTGCTTTATGGCTTAGCTTTAGTATAGAAAGGAAGGGCTTTTTCTACCACCTTTTGCCAAGTAAATCGGTGCGCGAACTGGCGGCACAACTGGCGCTTGAAGCAAAACCACAATTGCGACAGCGGTTGTAAGTGCAAACGATGACTGAAGCTTCCATTTATCTTTTCCAAATTCTGGCTTTGAGCCTTTGGGTGTAGTAGTGCACCGGCAGAGCTAGGTTGGCTTCGTGGCTGGCAAAGGTCAGCTTTTGTTTAAGCTGCCAAATTCGATCGGTGCCTTTGACCTCAATTCTATGCAGCACGAGCGGATCGCGCCCTAAGTGGTTGAATCCCGATCGGGTCGAGCAGGCCAGGGTAAATCCTGCCTCGGCGACCAGGGCGCAGCTAGTGTCATCGAAAACTCCATAGGGGTAGGCAAAATGGCAACAAGAACAGCCTAAAGCGTCTTCGATGGCCTTTTTGCCTTCGGTGAGCTCGCACCGGGCCAGTTGAGCGGGAATTTCAGGCAGGCGCGGATGGGTAACGGTGTGGGCGCCAAAAGCGATCCCATGCCGGTGCATCTCTTGTACCTGTTTCCAAGTGAGCATGGGATGCTGAGGAAAATCGCGCATCCATCGGTTAGTTTTGCCCAGGTAGCCGGTGGCCAAAAACACCGTTACCGGTACTTGGAGCTCCTGGATGACGGGGAAAGCCCAGGTGTAATTATCCCCGTGGCCATCGTCGAGGGTGATGGCCACAGCGCCTTCGGGCAACATGGTTTTGCCCAAAAACGCCGCCTCGATTTCGGCCAGAGAAACAAGCGGGCGGTGATTTTTGAGCCAGGCCAAATGGCGGCGAAAACGCTCCGGCGGGCAGGCATAGCGCGCCTCAGGTGGCGACTGCGGTGCGCGCACCATGTGATACATCAAGATGAGAAAGCGCTTCATGTTCCCACCAGCCGATGCCAGGGAAAAGGCCGCAGGCTGGCGATGAGGTACTTTAAGTCCTTAGCTTGCCAGCCGCCTTGCCGCAATGCCCAGCAAAATAGGCGGTGCGCCGCAAGCAAGTCGTGCTGCCATAACGCCTGATAGGCAGCTCTATCCAGGTGGCGATAAAGCTTAGGGTGGTTTGCTACAAACCTGCGCCACACTTCCAGGAAGTTAGGCGCTTGGCGCCATTTGGCCGCAGAGATTTGCCCACCAGCGTGCCAGCGATAGAAAGCCAATACTTCCGGTACACGCATCCAGTTGCGAGTGTAAGCGGCGATCTTAAGCCACAGATCATAGTCCATGCTAGTAAAGGCATAGGTCGAAAATCCGCCGACTGCCTTGAGTACAGAACGGCAAGTCAAGGCTGCATGGATAGGCCAGGGACAGGATTTGAGCAAGTGTTGCCACAAATCGGGTTCTTTGTAAATAATCCGGCGGCACGTAAGGCGGGCGGCTTTGTCCCTGTTCGATTGCGTTCTGCCAGCCGCAGTAGGCCAAATCGGCTTCGCTTTCCTCTAGGGCGCGGTGCATTTTTGCTAAGAAATCCTTATCCCACCAGTCGTCGGCGTCGAGAAAGGCAACAAACTGCCCGCGCGCGTGTTTCAACCCCAGGTTGCGTGCAGGGTAAGGCCCTTGGTTATGCTGGCGCAGGATTTGGATACGTTTGTCTTTTGTTTGTAAGCTTTGCAGGATTTCTCGGCTGCGGTCGGTAGAGCCGTCGTCGACGACGATCAGTTCCCAAGCGGAGAAAGTTTGGGCCATCACGCTCGCCACCGCCTCTTCTAAGTAGGAAGCAGCATTGTGGCAGGGCATGATGATGGAGATCAGACTGCCTGTCATCGAGAACTTAGCTTTGCTTTATGGCTTAGCTTTAGTATAGAAAGGAAGGGCTTTTTCTACCACCTTTTGCCAAGTAAATCGGTGCGCGAACTGGCGGCACAACTGGCGCTTGAAGCAAACCTCGCCGCGCAAGAAAGACTCTAGTGCCTGAGCGACGGCCTCTGTAGTGGGCGTTTCTACAAAGAATCCGCTTGTCCCTTCGGCTACTGCTTCGGCAGCGCCCGCCAGGCGCGCAGCTAACGCAGGTACCCCGCACGCGGCCGCCTCCAGGTAGACCAGACCAAATCCCTCGTGGCTGGTAGGCAGGACGGATGAGGTCAGGATGAACAAATCAGCGCGGCTTAGATGGTTGCGCAGGGCCTCGCGGGCGAGGCTGCCGGTAAAGCAGACTCTCTCGCCGATGCCAAGTTTGGCCGCCAGTTGTTCCAGTTCTCCGCGCAATGGGCCGTCGCCGACTACGGTGTAGTGAAAATCATAAGCGGTCAGGCTGCTTAAGGCGTGCAACACGAGGGGGACGTTTTTACGCGGCTCTGCAAGCCGGGCGACAGTGATGAGGCGCGGCGGGCGGTGGCGCTCTACGGTATCTAGCGGAAGATCGAAGAAAAAAGGATCGACGCCCACCAGAGCAGGGATCGTCTTCCCACGGCAGGCCGGGATTTTCTCCACCAAGGCTTGCTCGGTGTAGCGGCTGTTGGTCAATACCGCAGCGGCCTTGGGCAACCAGCGGCGGATTTTGACGGTGGTATCGGCCCGCCATACCCGTTCTGACCGGCGCAACAGCCTTTCAAAGCGCCACAGGGGACCAAAACGGTATAAGGCCGGCGCAGTGACCGGTATATAGGCGCGCAAAAAGTCGTTGCCGTGCACCGAGACGACGACCGGCTTTTGCGTCTCTTCGGCTATCCAGGCGTAGGCGGCGTTCATCGCGTGCCAGGCGTCTATGCGTGGGTCTTGCAGCACATGACGGTCCAGTACCCGGCGCAGCTTGAGAAGTGGTTTGACGGTGATGCCAGGTAAAGAAATTTCACCTTCAGAGTGCCGACGGGTGAACACGGTCACCGGATAGCCCATCCCAGCAAGCGCCTTGGCATAGCCTAAAGCATAATTTTCTACTCCCCCTATATCGGGCGGGAATTCCGGCGCGAGAATGCCGACGTGGGGAAGCCTCATCGTCCTACCATCCACGCGCCTGGAATGAGGGTACAGGCGCCTTTTGTTCCCCAGTCCAGAGAAGCAATAGCGGCAGGATCAAAGCTCACCGGCATCTCGCCGGTGTTGACCAACAGCAGCTTGCCGCCTAGATCGGCTACCCGTAGGTTTTCTGGGATAGATTCGGTTCGCCAAGAGAGCGGCAGTATGCTGCTTTCGCCGTTTCCCCCTAATAGCGAAGGGGGCTGGCCTAGAGCAAGTCGGTCCAGCCACACCATCGTTTCAGCGATCCGTTGGGAGCACAAGGTGGGGGCGAAAGATTTTTCGCCCTGACTGGCGCATACCCAGCGCAGCGCTTCGGCCCAAAAACCTAAGGCGTAGCGGCTTTTTTCTTCCTCTAGCCAACGCTGCCACAAGCCGCTTGCGTAGGTAAACTCAATGGCCGCGTGCAGATAAGGGGAAAGCTCAAGCGTTGGGAAACGCGCTTGTAGTCTTGCCAAGTCCATGACGTTGATCGCCTGATAGGCAGTGGAAATCCCTTTTAGGGACAATGCGCGGTCTAAATATCCGCCAGGCATGACCAAGCGGGGGATGCGCTGTTTGAGGCGATGAAAGTTGGGGATCAGGTACTTCCAACCTAGGCGTTTTAGAGCGCGGCGCCATAAGGGTAAAGAAGCGGCGCGCGCCGTAGGCAGAAAGCTCAAAGCGATTAGCGCAAAGGCCAGGCGATACCATAATTCCCCTGGGCGCGCAGCAAGCACAGCGAGGGTGGCTTGGTTGGCCTGTTCGACTAGCTGGAGCTGTGGCCGATGCAGAAGTTCTGCTGCGCGCGCCAGCGCGAGGCTGATGTCCCAGTGGGTATTGAGCACCAGCATGTTGCTGACCGATTTGCCAAACGCGCGCGAGGGAAGCCACGAAAAGGGGGAAGTTCGCATCGCTTCTTCCGACTTTTCCAGCGAGTCGTGCAAAAACCAAATGCCGCAGTCCAGCCAATCGTGCTGTTGGCTTAAAAAGTCGGTCACTTTGACCAGCGCCTGCTCGATGGCTGGGTCTTGGTATTCTTTTAGAGCATCCATCAGGAGGTGAGCAGCGCTGGCGACCAAGCGAAAGTGCGACTCCATCGCGTCAGTCCATTCGCCGTGATAGAACCCTCCGTCTTCGGCTTGGCGGTGAAGGACAGACAAGATCAATTGCTGCTTAAACAGGCGGTAAATCTTCTTGCCGGTGGCGCGCTCCAGCCCGGAAAACAGGACGTATAAGGCATGGGCGTCATTCTCCGAGCAGATTTTCCAGTATTTGGGCCAACAGCTTCGGTTTTCGTATAGCCAGCCGTGGATGAGGTGCAGGTAAAAATCAGCAGGTTGTTGATACTGGGTATGCGATCCCCACAGGAAATAGGTTTGGGTTTCTAGGGGATAGAAATGCGTCAACTCGTCTTTGAGCCTGGGGGATACATGCCAGAAGACTGTATCCACCACCCAGCCGGACAGAGGCCGAAAAGAGACGGTCAAGCCCTGTTCATCTAAGTGAAACTCCGAGATGGGAGCGAGCTGTTCTTCCAAAATATGGCCATTTTGGTCTAACCTGCGCGCTACCGGCAGGCGCGGCAGCCAAAAACTTTCCTTGCCTTCTAGCAGAAGGCCGCCGGCTGGGCAGGTTTGCACGCTGGTAACCCCTGGCAAGGCGTGCTCGCCGGGGGCTAGAAAGCGTAAAAACCGGCAGGTAGCGTCATCGACGGTATCCTCAAGTAGGCTCAGCTTGGGACTGAGTTTTTCGGCTCTTTGGCAAGTTCTTAAAACGACCACCAGCGTTTGACCCAAATCGCTTCTTCTACAAAGTCTAGCATCGCCCGGTCACCTGGGCTGTCGCCGTAAGCATAAGTTTTTTGCGGGTTGCCTAGGCGAGCGATGAGCTGCTGAATGCGCCAAACTTTTTCCTCTCCTCGGCAGTTTCTACCGCTAAGGCGACCTGTGACTCTGCCGTTGGCATCCGTTTCCAGTCGGGTGGCCAAACAAAACCCAAAACCAACCGTCTTCGCCCACGGCTTAAGATACACTTCCAGCGAGGCGCTCACCAGCACGCACAGGTGACCTTGGCGCTGATGTTCGCGCAGTTTGGAGAGTGTATCTGGGCGCAAAAGGAGTGGGATTTTTTCCTGAGCAAAGCGCTCGCCATAAGCGGCAAGCTGCGGATAGGGAAGCCCAGCCAGGGTGTGCCTGAGTAAAGCCTCTTTGACCTGATCCCTGGCGAGCATACCTGCGGCGTAACCAAAAAATGCGGGCCCTGTAGTCAGAAGGTCTAAAAACAGCTGGGGACCACGCACAAAGGACAAAAACGGCAGCAAGCTATCCCTCGTCGTCAAAGTGCCGTCGAAGTCGAAAAAGGCGACCGGGCGGTTCCCAGGGAAAGCCGTCTCCTCTAAGGTCTCTAGCGCCTTGTGAGCAACGCCCAGGCGAGTTCTCAAATCGGCCATAAGATACCTTCTCGATCAATGGTACGCTTGAGTTCTTCCGGCGCTTTGGCGTAATCGATCAGGTCGACGCGAAAGGGGATGCGCGATTCTTCATCCTAGCAGCAGTAAGGTTCCTAGCATAGTCTGCGATACAAGACTATGCCGTAACTCAAGCAGATCGAGTTGAGTCAGGGCAACAACTGAGCAAAACAAAGGTGCGCTCAGAAACCGTCCTCCCATGAAATCACTGCCGACTTTTACTATTTGAAATCATTGGATGGATTTTTTTAAATCTTGGATAGACTGAAGTTTGTACATTCTGTTGGTGAAGGAGTTTTTGAAGATTTTTTGAGCCGATATGTTTTTATTGTTTTCATCTAAAATATTTTGGATCAGGGCTATGAATCTTTCTCTATGTTCCCTCATTTTCTTAAGGGTGTTTTCCCTAATTTGCTGCGGTGATATGCCCAAAGATTTTGTTCTAATCACGCCCTCGGCTACTGATTCCGGAGTATTATCAACGATAAAGCAGTAAGTTGGGTCGAAAAATACGTCTCTCCCGCCGATGCTCGGCACAGAAACGACTGGCAAGCCCGACAATAAGTATTCAATGGAAGCATAGTTTGCTCCTTCCAAATAAGAAAGACACAAGCCGCAGTGGGCCTTGCATAAGTTTTCAGATAGTTGTTCAGGAGGAATGCTGCGATACTCCATGATATGGCAAATCGGCAGTTTCTTCTCCCCGAAATTCATGCAGATGGCATCAGGAAGCATCCACTTCAGGTCCTCGAAATACTGTTTTTCCACGTTCGAGGTGAAATAAGTGATCAAGGCTAGGTTTGGTATCTTGACGGTTAACTGGAAGTTTTTGAAAGGAGCAGTTCTAGCATTGTAAATGGCGTCGTATTGTTTTTGTACTTTGTGTATCCGGTAAATCCGTTCATCCACCAAGCAATTTTGGTTGCAGAAAATAGCGTTCAGATGGTGTTTTTTAAGAAGTTCATATTCTCTTTCTGTGTTGGCCAGAAATATGAACTGAAAATTTCTATAACTTTTTCTTATCTTGCGATTGTAGTAGTAGTCCATGATTTTGAGGACATTGGCATCTTCTACTGACCATCGTATCCGGCATAGAAAGTAGACTTTCTTGCTTTCCAAGAGATTGAAAAATGGTTTCCACTGCTGTGGATATTCGTACACATCCTCAGGGATGCTGAGGATGAGAGGATCGTTGTGAACAAGGTGGTAAGGAAGCCTGCTGGCCACAGGTGGAGGAAGGAGGCGGGTCATCCTCCACAACAGCGGGAGTCTCCTCAGCAACTCGTGGATTAATGTGGGGGTGCGCATTCCTTCTTTGGCTTTTGCCAGGCTTTTTAGCTGCTTTTCGAGCTCAGCTGCTTCTTTAAAATTCGAAGTTGAATCAGACATCGGCTTGTTCCCCAGCTGCGGAAAAAGTTGCAGAAATTGCTTGCCGCTTTGCATTCCATTCCGCATTTAGTACTCGGATTTTTGGTGGGCAGTCGCCGAAGCGGCGGAGAAAATAATCTAAAACCCCTTTCCGCCTGGCTTTTTGCCTTGGGTCTTGCCAGAGTTTTATCGCGTCACGAATGGACCAGTATAAACGCTTTAAGAAAGGAGCCTTGACGGTGCTGAAGGATAATTGAGGAAAAAACCAGCGCAGGCTATGAACCGTTAGTTTTGACCATGCTGTTTTAGAGAGATTGTTTTCAGCGAATAAAAGATGGTTGCGGGTATTGAAGTAAAGGCGCAAAGGAGAAGAATCGCTTCCTAAAGCGCTGCCTACTTTATGCCAGACGATGGCTTTAGGAACGATGCGGCAAGTATGGCCTAGACGGCGTGCCCGGCAGCACCAATCGGATTCCTCATTAGTTAAAAAATAGCGCTCATCGAATAAGCCTACTGTTGCTAAAATGGCCTTTGGCATGAATAAGGCAGCTCCCATTATTCTGTCTGTCTCATAGCTGTCGGGTTGAAGACAAGCAACGGATTCTCCCTCTTTAGATTGTTGAAACAAACGGATGGGATCACAAAACTTGTCGCCTGCGGTCCAAATAACATCTGGTCTATCCATATAACAGATCACAGGTCCCAACGCCGCGGCCTCTGGATGCCGTTTGGCTTCAGCCACTAAGTGTGTAAGTGCATCTTGGGCGATTTTAGTATCGTTGTTGAGAACGAAAACAAACTCTGCCCCTAGGTCCAGCGCATAGCGGATGCCTACGTTGTTTCCCCCCGCATAGCCGAGGTTTTTTCCGGTTTCGATCAGGTGCGCTTGGGGAAAAGCCTGACGGATCGCCGGGACCGAGCCGTCGCTTGAGCCGTTGTCGACCACCACGACCTCAAAATTGGGGTAGTCGATCTTAAAGACCGATGCTAAGCATTCTAGGGTATCGTCCTTGCCGTTCCAGTTAAGGATAACGAGGACGACTTTAGGGGTTATAGTCATGGCTTGTGGATTGGTCATAGCTAATAGATCATTCAGCAGTCCAAGCTCCTGGCTAGGAATTCGAGAGCGTTTTGATTGAGCAGCTTGAGTTCGTCTTCTTTTATCTCCGGCTTGCGTTGGGCAGCTATTTCTAGGCGGTGCGCCTCAATGTGGGATAGACCGATCTCGATGGCCTCGACCACCTTTTGGGCGTCTTCTCTGCCTAGGCGGTCCTCCAAGAGTTGATAGATCTCGATCGGCACGTGCATGGGCGTATTTTCCGAGGGGGGCAAAACGCTTGTCCAGGGTAGAGGCGCGAACTTAAGACTTCAGCCTCCAGAGCAAATGCCGGTTTATCCAGGCCTTAAACCTGTGGATCAGAAGATAAGGGTTTTGATCGAGCTCAGGATGACGGGTGACGACTTGATCCCAGTCTTCCAAAATTTCTGGAGCGTCTTGGGCTAATTGCCGGCTGTACTGTTCCAGCCAAAAAAATCTCGCAGCCAATTTTTGTTTCAAAGGAATCCCTAACTGTTTGGCGCGTTGCCTTAAAGGCTCATAAAGAGGATGATAACACCACGCGTTTAAAATCAGTAACCTGTCCAGATATTCACTGCGAAACCGACGGCGGTTGCCCGCGCTGGTCGATTCCGGATGGATGCGAAAAGTAGCCAATGTCTTGGGGATGTAAGCGATGCCGCAATGAATTCCGATGCGAATCCAATATTCAAAGTCGCAGAACTGAACCAACTCAGCGTTGAAGGTGCCAAAGCGCTCAAACACCGAACGGTGCAGGAGACATGCAGTCGGTTCACCAAGAAAGTTTTGCTGCGTCTGGGTCAGAACCGTTTCCAAGAGAGCCTCTGGCTGGATAAAAGTCTGATCTGGGAATAGCTGCTCAATGCTGGGAAGGTTGTGGTAATGTTGGCGTGTTCCATTATCCACCTTGCCTGCAAACAAAAATCGGCGCCGGCAGAAAATCAGAGGTTGGGATGGGTCTAAGCGTTCTGCAAAGGAAGCTAAGCACTCAGGTTCCAGCACGTCGTCCTGGAACAGAAACTTGATCCATTCACTCTGGGCCAGCTCAACGCAGCGATTCCAATTTCCTACCAGCCCCAGTCGAGTCGGGTTTTGGTAAAGCTTGCAATTTGGAAGGGTCTTAGCGAACCGCTTTAGAATTTCTAAAGTGCCATCGGTGGAACTATCGTCGCAGATTATAATTTCGAAATCCGAATAAGTTTGCGCGCGCAAGCTCTCAAGACAAGAACTTAAGTATTTAGCACCGTTATAAGTAGGCAGGCAAACGCTAAAGGTGATCATTGCCGCAAAACCTCTTCTAAAATCTGACCGATCTTGTCGGCATAAGCTTGAACGCTAAAACACGCATAAGCCCGGTTTCGGCCTGCTTCTCCCATTTTCCTGGCCGTATCTGGGTTCTCGAGCAAGGTGGAAATGACCGAAGCCACCGTTTCATGGTCACCAGGGGGGGCGATGAATCCAGTTTGACCGTCGACGACTTCTTCCGGTCCGCCACAGCGCGTAGCAACAACAGGTGTTCCAGAAGCCATCGCTTCAATTAGCGTGCGGCCAAAGCTTTCCTGGGTTGAAGTGGACACGTGCACCGTTGCGGCGGCCAGAAGGTCGGCGACGTCGTGGCGGTAGCCTAAGAAATGTACCTTAAGGCCTTCGGTTTGTACCAAGGCGCGCGCCTGGCGTTCCAGCTCGGGGTCGGCCACAGTACCTGCTAGCAGAAAATGCGCGTTCGGAAAGCGGCGGTGAACGATAGCCGCAGCGCGGATAAAGGTCAGCGGGTCTTTACGGTGAGAGATGGCGCCGATGAAGGCGATCACGGGCGCTTTAGATGAAATCCCAAGCTCTTGGCGTAGGCGCTGGCCATCGCCATTATGGAAGGTGTTGAGGTCAATGCCGTTTGGCACGACGTAAACCTTGGCCGCATTGGCAAAGCGCGCTTGGGCCACAGCGCCCGAAGGAGTAATGATGCGGGTAGATAAAGCCAAAGTCAGCTTGTCTATCCAAAAGGGGGGAATGAAGCAATATAAATCGGCGTTGCCGCGCAAGTGCTCGTGGATATGCCAGATGTGGGGAAGCCTGGCGCGACGCGCGGCGAGGGCGCCTTCCAGAAGGGTGGAAGTGTTGGTATAGACAAGATCGATGTTTTCGCGCTCGATTAGACAAAGCAGCGACCAAAGGCGGGCGCGCAAGCCAGAAAACCAAGTCCAAAGATAATTCCAAGAGGCTTGGTGAGGCGATGGGATCCAGCGGAGCATGTGGCGAACAGTATAAGGGACACCTGCCTGCTTGAGTTTCTCTTCCAGCGGTCCGCGCCAAGGAAGAACTACCAGTGGTTGGAAACGCTGGCGGTCGAGATGGGTAACTAAGTCCAACAGGCAGCGTTCAGCGCCCTGGAGACTGCTGGCGTGAGAGAGGAGGAGTAACTTACACTTTTTCAAAGCTTTGGTATTTGTTAATCAATAGTTAAAATCAAGAGTGGTTTTTAAAATTTCATCTAATTTTTTTGTCAGCTCGCGCCTATGAAAACATTCCGCCTCAGGTCTTTTGATAAAAAACGGAAGATCGTTTTGTTTCCACAAGTTATAAATAGTCAAAATTTGGTCCTTAATGGACTCTGGATTGTTAATGTCGGCTAGGTAACAACAATCCTTATTTTGTAAAAATCTCCAAATAGCGCTGTTTTTAGGGCATATAGCTAAAATTGGTTTGCCAGTGGCAAGGTACTCGAAAATTTTCCCGGGATAGCATCTTTTATGTAAATTTCCGCAGATTAAAACTAAAACGTTAGAACTAATTAAAAAATTGAGCGTTTCAAGATGTGGAAGATATCCGTAGTTATTAATCCAGGGGTAACTGATAATAATATCATCAAAATTTCTGGTATCGCCAATGATATTGAAACACATTTCCTTATTGTTCGCAAATGCCGCAGAGAACGGGTTAAGCCACACCAAGGGAGATCTGTCTCTTAGTAAAGTTCCCGCATGTGTAAAGTTTAAAGTATTTTTGCTTAAGCAAGCACTTTTAGATAGAGAAGATATATCTATATCTAAGGTATGTCCATTTGTTATAACCTCAAATTTGGATAAATCAAGCTTTGCATTTTTTGCAGTATCCATGGCGATCTCTGGTGTAGTAGCAATAATTTTATCTGCATAATTCAATGTGATATTTTCAAGTATCTCATCGAGTTTCTTATAAAGCCTGCCAGGATATTGCATAAATGGGTTGAGGGTCCATTCATCTCTTAAATCAGCCACCCAGGGTTTTCTGGTCAGTGCTGACAATATGCATGCTACAAGGTGCATTGTAGGTGGGGGAGATGTGGAAAGAATGATGTCCGGATGCTCAGATTTTAAGATTCTATATCCTTGCCAGAGAAATTTTGGAAGAGCGCTAATTAGGGCATCAGGTATTGAAAGCAGGTTGATAATAGGACGCAAGATTGTCCTCGTTGACTTTGATGCGATGTTATTGACTTTCCACAGAATTGGTAGCTTACTAAAAATATTAGCGATTTTCCGATCTGTTTTTTTACACCAGACATATAGCTTCTCATCTGCTCTGGGGTCTTTAATGCGAATGACTGTTGTTGTTGGATGAATATGTTGTGTCAGGGTAGGATCATGTACAAAGTAATCGTCTTCTGCAGTAGTAAGAACAATACATTTCCAACCAAGCTCTGAGAGGTATTTAGAGAAAAATAGAGGACGCTGGACGCCGCTTCCTCCATGTGGAGGGAAGCATTGAGTTATGATTAAGACTTTTTTCTTAATACTGCACATTGATGTCCTTGATTTAATACTTCAACAAGATCAAGCATAGGATACATATTTTTCCACATGGTTACGATTTGTTTCTCGTCATCCCGAATATAATCATCTAGAATAATAGTAGCGTTGTTCTCTATAGCTTCATAAATCAACGGTAGGACAGGAAATCTTGCATGTTTACAGGTTTGTCCTGGCGGACCGTCGATAAGGACAAGGTCAGGCCTATTATCTCCCAGTATTTCTTTTATGCCATGATAAAACATATATTCTTGATCTAAAATAATTATTTTCTGTAGGGGCGCATAATTAAATCTAATGTTGGTTAGCTTATTAAGTGAAGCAATGAGTTTTGCTTTTTCAATGTATGTTTTATCATGATCAATAGAAATATGTACTGCCGAATAGTTGAGTTTCTGTATGATTTTGGAAATAACTATAGTAGATGTCCCGGATCCAAATTCTAATATAGATTTTGGCTTATGTACTGTTATATATTCTACTAAAAATCTCGCCAGGTGGCTATCGATCGACCAGCCATCATAGAATATGGGATAATCTAAATCCAAGGAGGATGATAAAACAGCGCTATTCTGAATCTCGATGGATCGTTCTTGTATTTCTTTAAGTACTTTATTGGATCTGCCCCCAGACTCGTTTATTTTTTCTTCTAACTTTTCAAATCGTCTGTCTTGATCGCTGAATCTTGCTTTTAACTTTATGGCCATATATAGCTGAATAGCTATTAAAAGGCTAACTGCTATGAAGATCATCCAAAGCATACTTAATCCTGTTCTCAAATTTTGTATTCATAAGATTCCTTGGATAAAGTCTTAGTTCTGCTGGCATATAGACTATACCTAGTCCTGGTAGTTTTGCTCTCGGGATTTTATCGGTTATTACTGAGAAGGTAGTGAGCATTTCGCCATAGAAAATCTCTTTTGGAACATTGTCAAGAATTCCAAATCTTACAGCGTAAACGCCAGGCATCAGGGTTAGATTTGGTATATGGCACTCTATAACATTTTCTCCAGGAATGATATCTGGCCGATCTTGGATGTGTCCATTTCCCATCGATGAAATGTAAAAGAAATCGGTAGTATGAAACCCAAATATTACTTCTGGTTTTGGTATCTTTCGTTTCGCCTTAATTATGCAGCGAATTGTTATCTCATTTCCCATTGCTATATCTTTTATTTCTTGTCCATTTTGATCATGTAGTGTTATGTGTTCTAAATCAACATCTTCTGTTTTTCGGACATGCTTGCTATAGGATTTAGTAGTCATCACTTGATCGGCAATTTTTTTGTTACTTTGTCTATAAAAGTATTCGCATACTTCAGTTTTATTTCCGTCCATTATGACTTTCCCATGATCAAGTAATATTGCCCGATCACAAAGACGATCGATCTGACGAATGTTATGACTTACAAGAAGTACGGTTTTATTTCTTCGATCAATCAATTCCTCCATTCTGTCAAAACATTTTCTCTGAAACGCCAGATCGCCTACCGCGAGCACCTCGTCGATGATCAAAATCTCGGCATCCAGGCTAGTGGCGATGGCAAATCCCAGTTTCACCTGCATTCCGGAGCTGTAGCGCTTGACCGGGGTATCAATGAACTGCTCAAGCTCTGAAAACTCGATGATCTCGTCGATTTTTTGCTTGATGACTTTCTTGGGGATGCCCAAGATCGAGGCGTTGAGGTAAATGTTCTCGCGCCCGGTCAGTTCTGGGTTGATGCCGGCGCCGACTTCGATCAAGGGGGCAATGCTGCCGCGCACCACCACCCGCCCTTTGGTGGGGGTCGTTACCTTGGCCAGAATTTTAAGCAAAGTCGATTTGCCTGCGCCGTTGTGGCCGATGATGCCGACCACTTCGCCTTCCTCGACGCTGAAGCTGACGTCGTCCAGCGCCTTGAAGCGCTCGCGCTCGATGGGAGGCTTTCCAGCCAGGCGGCGCAAGGCATTGGTAAAGCTGTCCTTGAGGCTGGTGATGGTGCCGAGTTGATATTCTTTGGTGAGGTGTTCGACTTCGATAATGGGCATGAGAGTTTTACTCAGAGAGGGTATGTCTAATTCTGATCAATCCAGGTTGGATCACGCTGAAGTTTCCAACCATCTCGTGTCCATATTGGGTCAACGCAGCGTGCACTGTCTCGGCTTTGGTCTGAGGAGGCAGACCGGCAAGTCGGATCAATAAGATTCCATTGTGTGCCCGTTTCTGCTGATAGACGAGCTCGCCAAAGTCTTTGTCGGCAGTAATCAGTATTGCACCAAGGTGATTGGCCTTTTCTAGGACGGCATCATCGGGCATGGCTGGGTTCATTTCGGCAACGTATATGACCGTATACTGACTGCGAAGCCTAGTCACGATTTGAAGGTCGACGCTTTCATCAGCGACAAAAATCATGCGGCTTTTCCTGGAAGAGGATAAATGACATCCGCTTTTAGAACCTTGGCTGCAAACCGCACGGCAGCACGAATCATCTCTGGTGTCAGCTTGGGATGGGCTGCCATGATGTCTTCAAAAGACTCTCCAGCCGCAATTTTCTCTAGAATCAGTTCGACGGTAATGCGTGTTCCTTTAATGACGGGTTTCCCCAGCATGATGTTAGGATTACATTCGATTAGTTCGAGCATGGTTTCCCCTCAAGTATAGGATGTCGCTAAAAGAATCTTTGACCTAAGGCAGTCAGGTAACTGTCGTGACCGATGTCGTCCAGCGCCTTGAAGCGCTCGCGCTCGATGGGAGGCTTTCCAGCCAGGCGGCGCAAAGCATTGGTAAAGCTGTCCTTGAGGCTGGTGATGGTGCCGAGTTGGTATTCCTTGGTGAGGTGTTCGACTTCGATGATGGGCATAGATCCTTACGATTTCCTCCGGCTCTTCGATGCCAATCGGGACCATCTGTCGCCGGGTCGAATTGAACGGAAAATCAGCCTAACCGGCGATCGGTGTCAGGATTGGCTCAATACCTCTTCGATATCCTTGGCTGTCAGCACCCGCTCGGCCCAGAGCAACAAGGTATCGGAGTCGGCCGCCTCGATCTTTTGACGTAGGGTCTCGGAAAGCGGGCCAAATTTGCGCTCCAGCAGGCGAAGCAACACCTCTACTTCCCCTTGACGTCTGCCCTGTTGGATGCCTTGTTGGATGCCTTGTTGGATGCCTTGTTGGATGCCTTGTTGGATGCCTTTTTCAAAACCCTTTCGGATACCACGCTGTTCAAAACGGGATGCAAAGGTTTCCATGATTTCTGCCTCCTGGGAATAGTGACGTTGATATTCGGCCAGTTCATTGTCATCCAAGGCTGCGTAAATGTCGATGAAATCTATGTATTTGAGTTGCTTTTCCAGGTCTGGTTCTAACTCTAGCAAGCCCCGAATGGCATAGGCATAGGCGCGAATCTTGTCTTCGGGGCGATAGCGCATATTCGGCAGATTTAAACGCGCTACCAGGTTGTCTGAAGTAAGATAACGCTCCAGCGGAAGCTCGGCCAGGGCACAGGAAAGATACCGGAAGCTAAGGTAAGTGTGCCGGTCGCCGCCTAAGTGTAGTTCCCGTCTATAGCCGCCAGCTTTTAGGAAAATCACCACCGGCACCACCCGGTCGGTGGCGAACCATTCGGCGAGATCCAAGCAGTAGTGGGCCAGGCGGTGGATGTTGAACCGGCGCGGGTTGGTTTCCTCTTCAAGGACGAACAGGATCGCCTCGCGCCGACCGTCGGACCATTCCACCAACAGCGGCACATCTAGTTCTCGAAACCTTTCCCCTAACCTTTCCTGGAGCTGTTCTTGGCGGATCGGCACGACCCGAGTCGTTTCATCGATTTGGTGGGCTTCGTCCTCGGCAAAGAAAGCTAAAGCTTGGCGCGGGTAGTCGAGGATCAGGTTTTTGAAGCTCTGGTCGTGATCGAACGTCTTAGATGACATCGGCAAACCAGCTTTCGGCGCGTTTGAAGAACAGGTAACTCAAAGGCAGCATCACGGCGATGACGGTGGCGCCGGGGATTAGGGTGTTCCAGTCCGGTGGCAGGCCTTTGAGCAGAACTCTTTGGAAAGCGTCGATGATTCCAGCCAGGGGGTTGCACAAATACAGAGTATAAAGCCTTTCCGACCATTCGCCTGCGGCCTGTTCGATGAGTAGCTTCTGTTTGACCAGGTCCAGCGGATAGATAATGGGAGAGGCGTACATCAAAAGCGACAACGCCACGGGCAGGGCGGCAGCGACATCCCGATAATAAACATTGGCTGCGGCGCCGAAGAAGCTGACAGTCAAAGCCACGATCATGGTGTAGAAGATGATCGCCGGAACCCACAGCGCATGGAGGGTAGGAAGCATGTGGTAGTAGACCATCAATCCCGCCAGAATCAAAAAGTTAATACCCAATTCCACGGTTTTGGTGACCATTGCCGTCAAGGGAAAAACTTCGCGGGGGAAGTAGATCTTCTTTATCAGCGCCGCGTTGCCAGTGACGCTACCTACTCCTTCCGAGGCCGACTCCTGAAAGAAAATCCACGGCATCAGCGCGGCGAACGTCAAAATTGGGTAAGGAACACCGCCGGTTTCGATGCCGACAAAGCTTCGGACCAGGGTGAAGATCAGCATCAGCATCACCGGTTTGAGGATAGACCAGAGAATACCAAGGTAGGCCTGCTTGTAGCGCACGATGATGTTTTTCCACGCTAAAGCGGCGATCAGTTCGCGGTAATCGTAGAGGTTTTTAGCGATCTGGAGCATATTGGCGCATTACCCGCTTGACCAAGATTTTGAGCAAAAGCTTGAGCTGTTTTATCCGCCAGCCGAATCGTTGGCTTTGCCAAATAGCCGCCAGCGCCTGGCGATAGTTTTGGTTTTGAGCGTAAAAATACGCGGCGTTAAACCAGCCTTCCGCTAGGGCATTTTGCAATGACCGTTCTGCTAAAGGATTTTGTTTTACCAAAGGATAGGAAAAAAGCCGCTGTTTGGCAGTGAGCATAGCCAAGATGTGCTCTTCTTGGCGCTTAGTTTGCGAAGAGTAACCTTGACCTTGGGCGCGCTGCCGATAAAGAGATTTCTTAAGCAAGGCGCACGATCCATACAGGGCGGCGCGTAGCGCCCACTCGCAATCCCAAAGTAGGCAATCTTCTTGGTAAAAGCCGATTTGCACAAAGTCTTGCCGGCGCAAGACCGGCCGCTGGAATGCCATGGGGATGCGGTCAAGCAAAGCGCAAAATAGTCCAGCACGAAACAAAGTCAGATCGGGAGTAAGCGGCGTGCATACAGTCTGCGCTAAAATTCGAGAGACATTGCGATCGTGGTGGGTTTGCCCCCAGGCGGCGTGCTCGCCGAACCACTCAACGTTCATGAACAAGGTTGTGATTTCTGGATGCATGCGCAGGGCGGTAAGAGCATCTTCTACGTATCCTGGTGCCAAAAGGTCGTCGTCGTCCAAAAAAACGAGATACTTGCCGCGTGCGGCTTGCACGCCGAGATTTTTGGCCGCCGCCCCCCCTTTTGGGGTTGAGTGGTGGACGATGTAGATCGGAAAGCGGCAAACGGGCAAGGATGAAGGGGTAATCGGAGGTGAGGAAGCATCATCGGCAATTAGGATTTCAATTGGGCCAGAATAACTCTGGCGGTCGCAACTGGCGAGTGCCTCGGCGAGTAGTTCGTGGCGGTTGTGGGTAGGGATAACGATGGAAACCAAAGGCAAGCTCATTGCGATTTCTCGCGTAAAGAAGAGAGTTTGGCAAGTTGCTTTTTCAAGTACGCCTCATAGCGTTTGTTTTTTTGGAGTTTAAGAGCGTATTGCAGCGTTTTTTCTGCTTCGCTGTACTGTTTGGTTTTGATGAGCAGATCGGCCATCCTGACATAAGCGGGAAGATACTTTTTGTTTTGCCGAATAGCGTTGAAGTACGCTTGGATGGCTTGTTGATGATCGTCTGCTTCGGCGAGAAATTTGGCATATTCGGTGTAAAGATAAGGAACCAGAGGATGGTTGGGCGATCTTTCTTGGGCGCCTGCAATGGCGTCGTGAATTCCTCTGGCAAGATAGGCTAGGCAAGCGGCTCGATCTTTGCCTGGATATTTCCAGCAGATAAAGTGCTTGACTTTGGAATCGCAAAAGTGATTAAGCCCAGGAATACTCAAGTGCAAACGGTGTTCACTTTCTTCCATTTGCTTAGGTCGACAAAAAGGCGGCAAGGGTTCTGGGGTTTGCATCTCTTTCCAGTTGCCGCGGATCGCTTCCGGCCAGGGAGGAAGGGAAAAAGCGGGCAAAGGAAAAAGGCCGACTAAAAATATAAACTTAGCTAGGTTTTTGTACATAATACTTCCAGCTGCACTTTTCGTGGGGGCAAGGTTTTTCTGCTTTGCCAGCGAAAAACTCATCGATCGCTTTGGTGGCCCCTGGCCAGCGCCGATCGCCGTATTCGTCGAACATCACGATGCCGCCCGGGGCGACTTTGGGGTATAAGGTTTCCAAAGCGATCTTGTAGGATTCGTACAGGTCGCAGTCCAGGTGTAGCAGGGCAATGGTGCCCCGATATTGGGGTAAGGTGTCCTCGAACCAGCCTTTGACCAGATGGATCCGCTCTTGAATGATGGTTTCGGGAAGGCGTCCGTCGCGTAAGACTTTTAACACTACTTCTGGCGGGCTGGCCCAGAAACCTTTGCCGGGGATGGGGGTGGTCTCATCCTTGGGGGTCGGGTCGGGAAAGCCCTCGAAGGAGTCAAAGCCAAAATAGTCGCGCATTACCCCCAGATATTCGCTCATGAGGGTAAACAAAAGCGCTCCATGGCCAATGGATACCCCGCATTCGACGATGTCGCCGGCAACGTTTTTGACCCTGCTGAGTTGGTCTAGGAAATACAGCATCCGGTCTAAGGACCCCCGATACACCCGGGGCAAGAAGGGCGAGTGGTTGTAATCGGCCGGAATGAATTCTGCTAAGGGGTCGATGTGTTCGATCTTATACCCCAGCTTGCGCAATACTTGCTTGACTAAATGCTTCATCGCACCACCTGGCTGACCACATAGCGGTATTTTCCCGACGGATCTGGCGGAATGGTCTCAGAATATTCAATCTGGATCAAAGTTTGTTGTCCTAGGCGCTGTTTTAGCCCGGAAATGACGGCGGTGGCGTTTTGTTCCTGCCAGCCGGGCGCCGGAACGATCTTCACGCGCAGACGGTCGAGAGTCTCTTGGATAATCTTAAATTGCTTGATGCCCGGAACCTCACGTAGCACATAGATCAGAGCCAAGGCGTGCATGATCGTGCCGTCGGCGCGAACGATGAAATCGGTGCTGCGCCCTAAGACTTCTTGGAGCACTTGAAGTCCGCATTCTGGTTGACACGGTGCTGGGCTCAGTCGCGCCCTATCGCCCGTGCGGTAACGAATAAAAGGTTGAGCTTCGGAGGCTAGGTTGGTGACGACCACCTCCCCCATCTCCTCGTCGGCTACCGGATTGCCTTCTGGATCCAAGATTTCCAAAACGATCCATTCCGAGTTGACCAAAAGCTGGCCTACAGGCGACTCCAAGGCGATCAGACCCGCGTCGCGCGCGCCGTATTCAGCCGCAACCGGTGCACTAAACACCCGGGCGATGACTTCGCGCTGGTGCGGATAAAGCGGTTCGCCAGTGGCATAAACGACCTTAAGTTCTGCAAGTTCAGGGCGGAGGTTGCGTTGTTCGGCGTGCTCGGCCAAAAGCGCCAAGCTGCTGGCGTAGCCGTAAATGATTTTGGGTTGAAAGCGCTGGATCAGGTCTAAATATTTATCCATATGCGCGCGCGACATCTCAAAGGCATTCAGCAAAAGCTGGTTACACAGCCGATCGCGCACGGTCTTTATCCAATCGGTGCGGCTCAGTTCCACCGGTGCTCCCCACACCAGAACTTCTTTATCGCCAGGTTCTACTCCCCACCAGCGCCGCGCGCGCATTCTGCAAGCTGCATCGGCGGCTTGGCGCTTGCGCCCAAAGTAAAAGATCAAAGGCTCACCGGTGGAACCGCCGGTGGTGTAACGAAACACCCCCCCTGGGGCGTCTTTCCAGACGATTTCATCGCGATATTGGCGAGCGTCGTCTTTGGTCATGAGGGGGAGGCGGCGAAAGTCCGCCAACGTGAGATGTTCAGGGTCGATGCCAGCCGCTTGGATTCTCCTGGCGTGCCAAGGACTATGGGCGAGAGCTGTCTTTAGCAGCTGGCTTAGGCGCTGTAGCTGGAGGGCCTCGATCTGTTGTCGAGAGAGGTATTGCGAGCGTTCCAGTTCAGCCAAAAGCGCAAAAGTCGGGCGCGCGAGCAGGTGTTCCTGGATCTGATAAAGCGCTTTAGCAAGCTTAGCCCGCATGGCGCTTTAGCTTGGCGATGACCCGCCGAGCCTCTTTGGCATACCTTCCTCCCCGAAAGCGGCAGGTGCCCACGAAGTGGATAAAGCGCGTATTTTCTGTCATCTTGACGCAGTCGCTGTAGTCGGGATGAGGTAGCACTGTAGCTTTAGGCGCATTGGCGATAAGTACATTGGTCATGACCTGCTCGCTGCCCCAAGCGTGCCATTTTGCGCCCAAAATCGCCTCCATCGCTTGCGAGAACCGAACGATGAAGTCCAAATTCGCTGTCCCTTTGGGGAAGCCGCAAAAGCCGGAACATCCTCGTACGTATTTGAGTGTATCCACCCCTTCAAGGCTGCTGAAGCTGGCTTCGGCGGCGAGCTGGACGTGTAGGGTTTGGGAGTTGGGATGGTTTCTTTGCACTCGCTCGCAGCAAGTGCGCATGGGCTCGATTTCTTGCTTGTCCCAGGTACCTAGAATGAAGGCAGTGTTATGCTTTAGGTGTTGGCCAATCTCAGGCACGGGAGCGCGGGTTAAGGTATCGCTGTCCAGCTGGATCACGTAGCGATCTTGGTTGAAATGAGCAATGCCCAAAAGCCTTTCCCAAGTTCCTCCCCGAGGGCAGCAGTGGTGGCGAAAGCGGTCGATTGGAAAAAACTGAGCGTGAGGGAGGTGGTGGGCTAGAAGTTTTTCGTCCTTTTGCGTGAGGGTGCCGTCGTTTAGGATCAATACCTCGCGTAGTGGGACGAAGCGGGCCAGCGATTTGACGGCGACTAAAAACAAAATCACATCCTTGTGTTGAAGCTGGGTGAGCAAGGCAATGGGCTGGTCTGTCTTTGGGGTCAAAGGGGCAGTGGAGTAAACCTCGCGGCAAGCTTGGGCAAAGTATAAGCGGTGGAAGCGGTCCTTGAGGCGGTAAAACATCAGGGCTTGTTTTTGTCCGCCAGGCGGCTATAATGAACGGCGCTCGCGCGGGTGTAGTTCAATGGTAGAACATCAGCTTCCCAAGCTGAGAACGTGGGTTCGATTCCCATCACCCGCTCCAACCTTCCACCGCGCGGCCCTCCTAGTCCAAAACGCATGTGCCGCCGCTACAAGCTCCCATTCCACACGCCCCCACCCCACAGGGTTCAGGGTTTTTAAGAGCTTGGCTTGAGATCACGTTGCCGCCGGTAATGAGCTTTTCCACGGGGCTGTCCTCGGGCGTGTCTCCTTGAGGGATTCCAGCCAAACGGCACAACTCACCCCACGTTTTAACCTGCTCGTGCATTCCGTGGCGGACTTCAACGATCCTCTGATTGCTTGGGCAAAAGTAATCGTAAGTCGGCATGGCTCTTCTCAAATCAAGTATAGTTGGACTTGGAAGATATATAGCGGCTTGCCCCGCTAAATACAAGCAACAAGGTGAGCTTTATGGATAATTTCGTCCTAGACACCAGCCTCTTTACCAATCCTGAAGTCTACAGTCAGTTTGGGGAGTCGTCCAGAGTGGCGATGGATGCGTTTTTGGATCTGGCGCGTCGCAGCCGGGCGAGGTTCTACATGCCGAGCTCAGTCTACGACGAGCTATGCCTGATGAAAAAGGCTGAGATTCCTCCGGAATTCGAAGCGGTAATTAGGATCCGCTCGCCGCGAAGGTTCAATCTTCAGGTTCCGGCGGGAATCCTATACGAATTCATCGAGGAGGTGCGCTCGCGCATCGACCGGGGCCTGAGGATCGCTGAGGAACACGCCAAAATGGTAGGAAGCGGGGCCCAGTCGGAAGAGATCGGCAAAGTCATCAACCGCCTGCGTGGCCGCTACCGCGAAGCGCTGCGGCAAGGGATCATCGACAGCCGCGAGGATATGGACGTTCTGCTTTTGGCCTATGAGTTGGATGGGGTCTTGTTGTCGGCCGACGAGGGGCTGCGCAAATGGGCTGATAAAGTGGGAGTGATGATCGTGCGGCCGGAGCATTTGCTCCAAGTAATGGAGAAGCTGGTAGAAGGCTAATCGTAAACCATCTTCCCCGCCAGAAGGTCTCCGAGCATCCCGGTCAAAGCCGGATAGATGCGCTCGAACTCCAGCAGCCAGTAACCGTTATCCCGGCGCAGATCGTGGCGGATGACTTGGATGTGACGGCTTGAGCGCTTTAGGTGGTCGAACAACAGTTCGGCGTTCTCTCTTTCCCGAAAGCGGCAGCGGAAACGTTTGCTTACGTGATGGGTGGCGCGGTAGCTGGCCATTGCAGCGCGCAGACCGTCGAGGAAGGCGCCTCCTAAGGCTTGCCTCAGTTCGGGGGTGGGGGAAAGGGCATGTTCCTCGACGAACAAACCCAGGCGCAGCAGACGGTTGATGAAATATTCAGGGGGCAAGTCCAGAAGGTTGTCGCTGGTTGCCCGGATATCGTCGATGTTGCTGTTGCCGGTGACGTACTTGGCGCGGTGGTCGCGGGGGGAATCTTCTTTGAACACCAGACCTTCGCGCCATTCTTCGTGGAGCTTCAAGATCAGTGCCCGGATTTTTTCGGTTTCGCCCGGCTGGAAATAACCATGCAGGGGGACAGCAGGAAGATCAAAGCGTTTGATCCGTTCCTGCTTATCCCGCTGGGGCAGAAAGCCCGTCTCTCCCTGGGTCATCAGGTCGAAGACGAATAACTTTACGTCCTCGCAGATGAAGGGTGGACTGCTTTCTAAATAGGGATTGTCGGGGCCAGCGACCTCGGCGCAGATGACCTGCTGGGGTTCTTCTTGGAAGATTTCGAGCGGCATTAAGTCCGCCAGGCGGTCGGTGGTGAACGGGCAGACGAAGCCGCCGCGCGTCAAAGCGATTGGCTGGCCTTGGATTTGGGTGATGCGAACGTTGTAGCCGTTGATCTTTTCCTCAGCCCAGAAAGGTGCTTTGAAGTGCGCCCGCAGGCCAGCCTCCAGAGCGAGGACGCGGCCGATATGGGGGTAGCCGTAGATCACCGTTTCGCCGAACACCGCCGTGCCGCGCGGGATGTGTTTGAAGTCGTCGGTGTAATGCTGATAGCGCAAGCCCTTGAAGGTTTTGAGCTGAGCCCGGCCCTTGCGCCGGGCTTCGGGCAGTTGGGACAGCACATAGGCGGCATCGACGCAGGTCATGTCAGTGAGACAGGCGTTTGTACTTGATCCGGTGCGGGCGGTCGGCCTCCTCGCCCAGGCGACGCCTGCGGTCGGCTTCGTAGTCGGCGTAGTTGCCTTCGAACCAAACCACTCGGCTATCGCCTTCGAAGGCCAAAATGTGGGTTGCGATCCGGTCCAGGAACCAGCGGTCGTGGGAGATCACCACCGCACAGCCGGGAAAAGCTAGCAGCGCTTCCTCCAAGGCCCGCAGGGTTTCCACGTCAAGATCGTTGGTGGGTTCGTCCAACAGCAGCAAGTTGCCGCCGCTTTTTAAGAGTTTGGCCAGGTGCACCCGATTGCGCTCGCCGCCGGAAAGGTCGCGGATCCTCTTTTGCTGATCCGGGCCGCGGAAATTGAAGCGGCTGACATAAGCGCGCGAAGGGGTTTTGTAGGTGCCCACCTCGATGGTATCCAGGCCGCCAGAGATTTCCTCCCACACGGTTTTGTTCGGGTCTAAAGCCTCGCGGCTTTGATCCACATAGGCTAGCTTGACCGTCTCGCCGATGCGGATGGTACCGGCGTCTGGGGCTTCTTGGCCGACGATCATCCGAAACAGGGTGGTTTTCCCAGCGCCGTTGGGGCCGATGACTCCGACGATGCCTCCGGGAGGCAGGCTAAAACTCAAATCGTCGATGAGCAGCCTGTCGCCATAGCCCTTTTTGAGATGCTCGACCTCCACTACTAGGTCCCCCAAGCGCGGTCCCGGCGGGATGTAGATTTCGCGGGTCTCAGAGCGCTTTTGGAACTCCTGCGAGCTGAGTTCCTCGAACCGCGCAAGGCGCGCTTTGGATTTGGCGTGGCGGCCTTTGGGATTGCTCCTGACCCATTCAAGTTCTGCCTGCATCGCTTTGATCCTGGCGGTTTCCTGCTTTTGCTCCGTTTCCAGGCGGATTTCTTTCTGCTCCAGCCAGGAGGAATAGTTGCCCTGCCAAGGGATGCCGTGGCCGCGGTCGAGTTCCAGGATCCAGCCGGCGACGTTGTCGAGGAAATAGCGGTCGTGGGTGACCGCGATCACGGTGCCGGGATATTCTTGCAGATACCGCTCCAGCCAGGCCACCGACTCGGCGTCCAAGTGGTTTGTGGGTTCGTCTAGGAGCAGCATGTCGGGATTGGACAAAAGCAGCCGGCATAAAGCCACGCGCCGTTTCTCTCCGCCGGACAGGGTGGCGGTCTTGGCGTCCCAATCCGGCAGTCGCAAGGCGTCGGCGGCGATCTCCAACCGGCGCCCCAGGTTCCAGCCGTCCAAGCTGTCAATCTCGGCCTGGAGTTCGGCCTGTTCGGCCAGGAGCTTTTCGAAGTCGGCATTTGGGTCGGCAAACGCGGCGCTGACTTCTTCGAAGCGTCTAAGCGCTTCGACCACCTTGGCGACCCCTTCTTCGACCACTTCGCGCACCGTCTTTTCTGGATCGAGCACCGGCTCCTGAGGAAGATAGCCGATGCGGATGCCGGGCATGGGCCGGGCTTCGCCGTCGTATTCCTGATCCACCCCGGCCATGATTTTGAGCAGAGTGGACTTACCCGAACCGTTGAGGCCCAAAACGCCGATCTTGGCGCCTGGGAAGAAGGACAGGGAGATGTCCTTGAGGATAGTCCGGTTGGGTGGCACGATCTTGCTCACCCGGTGCATGGTGTAGATATATTGGGCCATAAAATCAACGTGTGTGGTTCAATTTAAGGTGGGAATTGTACCGGATTTTGCTGGCTGCCGCGGTGTCCAGCGCTTAAAATGAAAACATTTTTACGGACCATCATCCTAAGACGGAGGAGTTATGTTCAGCAAGGGGATGGAGATCGCCGGCTTCGACGATGATTTGTGGGAGGCGATCCAGGGTGAATTCAATCGCCAGGAGGACCACATCGAGCTCATCGCTTCGGAAAACTACGCCAGTCCTAGAGTCCTCGAGGCTCAGGGGACGGTGCTTACCAATAAATACGCGGAAGGGTATCCTGGCAGGCGCTATTACGGCGGCTGCGAGTATGTGGACGTGGTCGAACAGCTCGCCATCGAGCGCGCCAAGGCTTTGTTCGGGGCCGATTACGCCAACGTCCAGCCACATTCCGGCTCGCAGGCCAATCAGGCGGTTTACCTGGCGCTGCTTGAGCCGGGAGACACCATCCTGGGGATGAGTTTGGCCCACGGCGGACATCTGACCCACGGCGCCCGGGTCAATTTCTCCGGCAAGCTGTTCAACGCTGTACAGTACGGAATTCGCCTCGATACCGGCGAGATCGATTATGACCAGGTCGAGGCCCTGGCCAGGGAGCATAATCCAAAGTTGATTGTAGCCGGATTTTCGGCGTATTCCAGGGTGATCGACTGGCAAAGGTTTCGTACCGCGGCCGATGCGGTCGGTGCCTTTCTGATGGTAGACATGGCTCACGTAGCCGGGCTGGTTGCCGCCGGGCTTTACCCCAACCCGGTACCGGTGGCAGATGTAGTCACTTCCACCACCCACAAAACCTTGCGTGGCCCGCGCGGCGGGTTGATCTTGGCCAAAGCCAATCCAGAGGTGGAGAAGAAGCTAAGTGCCACAGTTTTTCCGGGGATTCAAGGGGGTCCCCTGATGCACGTGATCGCTGCCAAGGCGGTGGCGTTCAAAGAGGCGATGGAACCGGAATTTCGTGACTATCAAAAACAGGTGGTGGAGAACGCCCGCGCCATGGCAACTACTTTCATGGAACGAGGGTATAAAATCGTCTCCGGCGGCACCGACAATCATCTGTTTTTGGTAGATCTCACGCCCAAAGGGCTGACCGGCAAGCAGGCTGAGGAGGCCTTGGGAAAAGCCCATATCACCGTCAACAAAAACGCGATACCGAACGATCCTCAGTCGCCGTTCGTGACCAGCGGTATTCGGGTCGGCACCCCGGCGGTGACCACCCGCGGGTTTGGAGCCAAAGAGTGTCAGGAATTAGCCGGGTGGATGGTCGAGGTGCTGGACAACATAGACAGCGAGCAGGTGATCGAACGAATCCGGGAGCAAGTCATGCAACTGTGCCGACGCTTTCCGGTCTATGGCAGTTGAGCTTGGAACCTAGGACGCCTTTTAAAGACGAGATCAATGCATTGCCCGTTTTGTAACGCCCAAGATACCCGGGTGATCGACTCGCGCCTGACTCCAGACGCCAAGGTGCGACGGCGACGCGAGTGCGTTCAGTGTCGAGAGCGGTTCACTACTTATGAAACCGCAGAGCTTTCTCTACCCTGGGTGGTCAAGCGCGATGGTCGCCGGGAGGCCTTCGACGAGGACAAGTTGCGCGCCGGATTGCTGCGGGCTCTAGAGAAACGGCCGGTGGCGAGCGAGCGGGTGGAAGCGATCATCCAACGGCTCAAGCGGACGCTTCTGCGCGGGGGGGAACGCGAAGTGCCTTCGCGCCAGATCGGAGAGATGGTAATGGAAGAGCTGAAAGGTTTAGATCGCGTCGCTTATGTGCGGTTCGCCTCGGTGTATCGCAGTTTCGAGGACGTCAGCGAATTTCGCAAGGTCATCGAGGGGTTGGAAGAGAGCGGTTGAGATTTCGAATTCGTCCCTGAACTCCCAGACAAGATGAGCGCTCGTCCCGATGACTTGGTTTATATGGCCAGGGCTTTGGCCTTGGCCAGGCGCGGCCTGTATACCACCGATCCCAACCCGCGCGTCGGATGTGTGCTGGTGCGTGACGGGAAGATCATAGGGGAAGGGTGGCACGCCTACGCCGGAGGTCCACACGCCGAGATCCAGGCGCTGCAAGCGGCAGGAGAAAACGCGCGCGGGGCCAATTGTTACATTACTTTGGAGCCCTGTTGCCATCATGGGCGCACACCGCCGTGCAGCGAGGCGCTCGTCCGTGCTGGCATCCGGCGGGTAGTGGTGGCTATGATCGACCCTAACCCCAAGGTAGCCGGCCAAGGATTGGCGCAGCTTCGGGCAGCGGGAATCGAGACCGTCTGCGGGGTTCTGGAGGAAGAAGCCAGGGCGTTGAACCGCGGCTTCTGCCGGCGCATGCAGTCTGGCCGCCCCTGGGTCACCGCTAAACTGGCAGCGAGCTTGGATGGGCGCACCGCAACGGCTTCCGGCGAGAGCCGCTGGATTACCTCTGAGGCGGCGCGGCGCGATGTCCACGCCTTGAGGGCGGCGAGTTCTGCGATCCTCACCGGGATCGGCACGGTCCTGGAAGATGATCCGGCCTTGACCGCGCGTATGGAGTCGGGCGAGGAAGTCCTCCAACCGCTGCGGGTGGTGGTGGATTCGAGACTGAGGATGCCAACCACGGCCCGCATGCTCGGCTTGCCGGGGCGGACCGTGGTGGCCACCGTGTGCGAGGATGCTGGTCGGCGCGCATCGTTGGAGCGCGCCGGAGCGGAGGTTTTGGTCCTGCCTCCAGAGGCTACCGGAAGGGTGGATTTGGCAGCGCTGCTTGCAGCTCTGGCCAAGCTCGAGGTCAACGAAGTTTTGGTAGAAGCGGGGGCAGTGCTCAACGGCGCTCTGGCGGAAGCCGGGCTGGTCGACGAGTGGGTGATATACTTGGCGCCCTGTTTGCTTGGAGACAGAGGGCGCGGATTGTTCCATTTGCCTGGGGTCCAGACGCTAGCCGAGCGGGTCGAGCTTGAATTTCAAGAGATCCGCCGGATTGGCCCGGACCTTCGGATTCGATTGAGTTGGAGGAAATAAATTACGTGTTTACCGGTATCGTTCAGGCCATCGGCAAGATCGAGGCCATCGTCCCTAAAGGCGGCGACGTTCGCTTGACCCTCGCTTGCGGCAAGCTGCCGTTGGAACAGGTGCGGATCGGGGACAGCATTGCCGTGAGCGGAGTTTGTCTGACTGCGGTGGCGCTGACTGGGAGCGGTTTTGCCGCCGACGTCTCGCGCGAAACCCTAAATTGCACCACTTTGGGCGAGGCGCGCGTCGGCACTCTGGTAAATCTGGAATTAGCCATGACGCCTTCCGCCCGATTCGGCGGCCACCTCGTTTCCGGGCATGTAGACGGCGTCGGCAGCGTCACTGCCAGGTGGGAGGACGGCCGTTCGGTGCGGTTTCGGATCGAGGCGCCCAAGGAACTTGCCCGTTACATCGCAGCCAAAGGTTCAATCTGCGTGGACGGTATCAGCCTGACCGTGAACCGGGTGGAGGGAGCCGCGTTCGAGGTCAATATTGTCCCTCACACCTTGGTTGAGACTACCTTGGGGATGACTCCGGTGGGCGCCAGGGTGAATCTGGAGGTGGACCTAATCGCCCGCTATCTAGAGCGCCTGCTGCTCGGGGAACGGGCTGCAGAGGCAGGAGTAAGCTTGGAGCTTTTGATAAAACGCAGCGGATTGGTATGAACACCATCGAGGAGATCATCGAAGAGTTGCGGCAAGGGCGCATGGTCGTGATCATGGACGACGAATCGAGGGAGAACGAAGGCGATCTGGTCTTGGCCGCGAGCTTCACCCGACCCGAGGACATCAACTTCATGGCCCGCTATGCCCGTGGCTTGATCTGTCTTACTTTGACCCGCGAGCGCTGCCAGCAACTGCGCCTGCCGCTGATGGTCAACGAAAATCAAACTCCCCATCGGACGAACTTTACCGTTTCGATCGACGCCGCCTCGGGGATCACTACCGGGATCTCCGCTGCCGATAGGGCCCGCACCATCCAGGTGGCGGTCGCCCCTGGGGCGCGGCCAGAGGATTTAGTCCAGCCCGGACACATCTTCCCGCTCATGGCCCATCCCGGCGGGGTCCTAAGCCGCGCCGGGCACACCGAGGCTGGCTGTGACCTGGCGCGGCTGGCAGGGCTGGAACCGGCGGCGGTGATCGTCGAGATCTTGAACGAAGACGGCAGCATGGCCAGAAGGCCACAGCTTGAACAATTTGCCCGCGAGCACGGGCTTAAGATCGGCACCATCGCGGATCTGATCCGCTACCGGATGGAGAACGAAAAGACCGTCGAGCGCGTAAGCGAATGCCGATTCCCGACTGAATATGGGGAATTTCACTTGATTGCGTTTCAAGACAAAGTCGATAATAAACTTCACCTGGCGCTGGTGATGGGGGATGTGGCAGGAGACGAGCCGGTCTTGGTGCGCGTCCACGCCCGAAACCTGTTGAGCGATCTTTTGGCCTCCAAGCGCGAGCCGGGGATGCCGCTGCGCTGTGCCATGCGGCGCATCGCTAAGGAAGGGCGAGGAATTTTAGTAGTCATCCGCAACGAAGAGGACACCAAGTCGCTGGTGGAAAAAATCCATCGTTACCAGCTGCAGGATCATGGGCTCGAGCTGTCCCACGAGGATGTCCCGGCGGAGGATTGGCGCACCACTGGCACCGGTGCCCAGATCTTAGCTGACCTTAAAGTGCATAAGCTTCGGGTGTTGGGGGCGCCGAAAAAGTTCAAAGGTCTGCCTGGCTTTGGCTTGGAAGTCGTCGAGTACGTGGAGATTTGAGGAGTTATGCGCGAGATTCAAACCCTCGAAGGAGACCTAAACGCGGCCGGAATGCGGTTTTGCCTGGTGGTTTCCCGCTTTAACGGATTCATCGTCGAACAGCTTCAGCAAGGAGCGGTAGAGGGATTGCTGCGCCATGGGGCAGACCCTGAAGCCATCCGGGTGGTCAAAGTGCCCGGGGCGTTCGAACTGCCACTGGCGATCCAGGCGGTGGCGCAGCGCGGCGGAGTGGATGCCGTCATCGCTCTGGCAGCGGTGATCCGAGGAGCGACAAAGCATTTCGATTACGTTGCCGGCGAATGCGTTAAAGGCATAACGGCGGCCATGCTGCAATATCGCCTCCCGGTAGCGCTGGGCGTTCTCACCTGCGATACCATCGAACAAGCCATCGAACGGGCTGGCACCAAAGCTGGCAACAAGGGATTCGATGCGGCGATGGCGGCGATCGAGATGGTCGCCCTCTTGCGCCGTCTGGAGGGCGCATGAAAAAAAAGCCTAAGGCGACTCGCAGCGGGGCGCGCCGCTGCGCCCTGCAAGCGCTGTATCAGTGGCAAGTGACGGGTCTTTCTCCGACCGAGATCGAACGCCAGTTTTTGGAGGAGCACGATACCGGTGATGCCCAGTTGGATTACTTTTCCGAGCTGCTGCACGGCGTGGTCGAACATCGCGTGGCCATCGACGAAGCGCTGTCCCGCTTTGCCGATCGGCCGGTGGAGGAGATCGATCCCATCGAACGCGCGATTTTGCGGCTCGGAGCCTACGAGTTAATCTACCGGAAGGAAGTTCCTTACCGGGCAGTCTTGAACGAGGCGATCAATCTCGCAAAGAGCTTTGGGGCCACTCACAAGAGCTATAAATACGTCAACGGGGTTCTGGACAAACTCGCCCATCAGGTCCGAGCCGACGAAACTACAGATTTTCAACCGCGCTTGGCTTGATCCTTGGACGAGTTCGACATTATCCAGCGTTTTTTCACCCATCCCGCTTGCCGTGCTCAGACTCGCATGGGGGTTGGGGATGATTGTGCCCTGCTGGCCCCTCGTCGCGGTCAGAGCTTGGCGGCTACCATCGATACTCTGGTCAGCGGGGTGCATTTTCTCCCAGACATAGATCCCGTCAGCCTCGGCCACCGCGCGCTGGCAGTGAATTTAAGCGATCTGGCGGCGATGGGGGCCGAACCTGCCTGGGCCTTGCTCGCTTTGACCCTGCCTGAGGCAGATGCTACATGGCTGGAGGGCTTCGCCCGAGGGTTCTTTGCTTTGGCCGAGCGCTACCGGGTGGATTTGGTCGGCGGCGACACCACCCGCGGCCCGCTGAGCGTTACCGTTCAGGCGTTGGGCTGGGTGCCGGAATCTGAGGCGCTCCGGCGATCGGCGGCGCAAGTTGGGGATTGGGTGTGCTTGAGCGGACGATTGGGGGAAGCCGGGCTAGGCTTGAAGATGCTCCAGGGAGAACTCGCCTGGCAGGATGAGGCGGCCATCGAGCGGCTTTTACGGCCCGTGCCGCAGGTGGAGTTGGGCCTGGCGCTTAGGGGGCTAGCGCGTGCTTGTATTGATGTCTCCGATGGCCTGGCGCAGGATTTGGGGCATGTGCTTTCCGCCAGCCAGGTAGGCGCGACTATCGACTGGGAAGCTTTGCCTTTGTCAGAGGCGGTGCACCGGTATATCGACGAGAGCGGTGATTGGCGCTTGCCGCTGTGCGCCGGGGATGACTACGAATTGTGTTTCACCGTACCCCCGCAGCGGGCTTTGGAATTGGAACGACGCTTGCAGAAGCTCAACCTTACTTGGCATCGCATCGGCACGATAGAACACCAACCGGGACTGCGTCTCCAGAAAGGAAAACAGGTGATCGATTTTCCACCCATAGGTTATCGCCATTTTTGATGAAGCACTCAAAACCGACTTTCAAATGGTCCCGTCCGGATCATGTCTTGGCGCTGGGGTTTGGGGCAGGGCTTTCGCCGCTGGCGCCGGGAACGGCAGGTACCTTGGTAGCGATTCCTTTGTATTGGGGGCTCAAATCCATCCATCCGGGACTGTTTCTGGCCGCCATCGCGCTGGGACTGGTCGTTGGGGTATATATCTGCAGCCGGGTCAACCATGACCTTGGCCAGAACGATCCGCCCGCTATCGTTTGGGACGAGGTAGTTGGCTACTGGATCGCCATGGTCGGCACGCCGCTGACTTGGCAATATGTGCTGGCTGGTTTTGTGTTGTTCCGCTTGTTCGATATTTGGAAACCGGGACCGATCGCTTGGATCGAGCGAAAGGCAGGCGGGGGACTGGGGGTGATGCTTGACGACGTACTGGCAGGAGCGCTCACAGCAGTGGTTTTGAACTTTTTGCCGCTTTGACCGACTAAGTTGACAAGCAAGGAAGGGGCTTTGAAGGTTCGGGAATGGGCATTGCAAACCCGAGTGCGTCTTCAGTATAATTGCCATATCGAACGCGGGGTGGAGCAGTCCGGTAGCTCGTCGGGCTCATAACCCGAAGGTCGCAGGTTCAAATCCTGCCCCCGCAACCAATTTAGCCCCTTGAATCGGGGCTTTTTATTTTCGCACGGAGGCAAGAAAACAAGATGGGCCACAGGCCCATTTTTTGTGGATGGATGGTTGATTTTTGAGACATGGGCAAAGCGTCTGAGCAGCTGATTCAATTGCTAACTCCGGTCGTTACCGGTCTAGGGTATGAGTTGGTCGGAGTAGAGTGGGATTCCAGCCCTAAAGGGAAAATCTTGCGCGTTTATATCGATGTCGAGGGCGGAATTACCCTCGATGACTGCGAGCAGGTTAGCAGTCAGCTCAGCGCGCTGTTAGACGTGGAAGATCCGATTTCCGGAGCTTACTCGCTTGAGGTCTCTTCGCCAGGGATCGATCGCCCGTTGTTCACCCCGGATCAGTACCGGCGCTTCCTTGGTCAGAGAGTGCAGATCAAGCTCAAGAGGCCTTTGGCAGGACAGCGCCGGTTCAAAGGGGTGATCGCGGGGGTCGAGCGCGATCGCGTGGTCCTGACAAGCGAAGATGGGTGTGAGATTGCCATTCCGTTCGAGGATATCGACAAAGCCCGGTTAGTTCCAGATTACCGAGCGATCATGAAAGGATAAGGACAAAGCGATGACGAACAAAGAGATTCTGCGTGTGGTCGATGTGGTCTCCCACGAAAAGGACATCGATCAGGAAGCTATCTTCCAGGCGCTGGAGACAGCTTTGGCCACAGCTACGAGCAAAAAGCACGAGGGTCGAATTGAAGTGCGGGTCGAGATCGACCGCCAGACTGGCAATTACAAGACTTTTCGCCGTTTCAAAGTGGTCGAGCCTGGTCAGCTGAAAGACCGGGACAGAGAAATGGAGTTAGACGAAGCGCGGAAGCTAAAACCGGAAGTCAAGGTAGGAGAGTACGTAGAGCAGCCGATCGAATCCATCGCTTTTGGTCGCATCGCAGCGCAGACTGCCAAGCAGGTAATCGTGCAGAAGGTACGCGAGGCGGAGCGGCGCAAAGTGGTGGAGGCTTACAAGGACCGGATCGGCCAACTGGTGACCGGGGTGGTCAAGCGCATCGAACGCGGCAACGTTTATCTGGACCTGGGTGAGAATGCAGAAGCGCTAATCCCGCGCGAGGAGACCATTCCTCACGAATCTTTTCGGATCGGCGACCGGGTGCGCGGCTATCTGAAGGAGGTGCGCGAGGAAGGCCGCGGACCCCAGCTGATCGTTAGCCGGACCGCGCCGGAGTTGCTGATCGAGCTGTTCAGGCTAGAGGTGCCGGAAATCGGCGAGGGTTTGATCGAGGTCAAGGGCGCTGCCCGGGAACCTGGGGTGCGTGCCAAGATTGCGGTCCGAAGCCGCGATCCGCGCCTGGATCCGATCGGGGCCTGCATCGGCATGCGCGGCTCTAGGGTGCAAGCGGTTTCCAACGAGCTGGGCGGGGAACGCATCGATATCGTGCTGTGGGACGAAAACGACGCCCAGTTTGTGATCAATGCCATGGCGCCGGCCGACATCGTTTCCATCGTGGTGGACGAGGATGCCCACTCCATGGACGTCGCTGTGGCCGACGAGAATCTATCCCAGGCCATCGGCCGCGGCGGACAGAACGTGCGCCTAGCGAGCCAGTTGACTGGCTGGGAGTTGAACGTGATGTCGGCCTCGGAGATGGAGGCCAAACACCGCTCGGAGGCAGAGTCGATCAAAAAAACCTTCATGGAGCAATTAGACATCGATGCAGAGCTGGCGGAAGCCCTGGTGGAAGAGGGTTTTTCCTCAGTGGAGGAGCTTGCCTACGTGCCGGCCAAAGAACTTTTGGAGATCGAGGGGTTCAACGAGGAGCTTGTGGAAGAACTGCGCCGGCGGGCGCGCGATGCCCTGTTACTCAAAGCTATTGCTAGTGAGGAACAGGCTGAGGCCGAAGCGCCGGATGTGGGGCTTCTGGAACTGAAGGGGATGAACCGAGTGTTGGCTTATAAACTGGCTGCTGCCGGGGTTCGGACAGTCGAAGATCTGGCTGAGATGTCGGTAGACGAGCTTTTGGAGATCGACCCGGATTTGGACGAGGACAAAGCCGCACAGTTGATCCTCAAGGCGCGCGAACCGTGGTTTGCGCCAGAGTCTAGCAGGTGAGTGACGGGGGGTAGAGAGATGAGTGAAGTAACCGTAAGACAGTTGGCCGATACTATCGGTATTCCACTGGAGCGCCTGCTTAGTCAATTGAACGAAGCTGGCCTTAGCAAAAGCTCGGCTTCGGATTTACTCAACGATGAGGAAAAAATCCGCCTGCTGAGCTTTTTGCGGCAAAGCCACGGCAAGGGGGAGGATGCCGAAGCCTTGGGTCCGCGTCGTGTGACCTTGAAGCGCAAGGAGGTTACGGAGCTCAAGCAGGGAAGGCTGCCGGGGCGGGGTGTCAAGACCGTCAGCGTGGAGGTGCGCAAGCGTCGTACTTATATCAAGCGCAGCGAGGTGGTAGGACTTACCGCGGAGCAGCTCGAGGTGGAAAAGGCTCGCCAGGCCTTGGAGGAGCAACGTCTGAAGGAACTGGAGGAAGCCAAGCGCCGCGAGGAAGAGGAGATGGCGCGAAGGCTTGAGGAGGAAAAACGCCGCGAGGAAGAGGAAATGGCGCGCCTGCAGGCAGAAGAGGCGACAACTCCCGTCGAGGAGGTAGTCGAGCCGGTAGCGATACCGGTACCGGTAGAGGTGGTAGAGGAGGAGAAACCGGCGCCGAAAAAGGCTAAGAAAAAGGAGGAGAAAAAAGAACCTCCCGCACGCAAGAAGCTGGGGATTCCGGAACCGGATCAGCTGCTAGCCGCCAAAGCACGCGCGAAGAAAAAAGCGAAGGCGGAAGAAGTGCGCACGCCTGCCCAAACGGTACGCGAAGTAGCGATCCCAGAATCGATCACCGTGTCTGAACTGGCTCAGAGGATGGCCGTCAAGGCCAGCGAAGTGATCAAGCACCTAATAAAGTTGGGGATCATGGCGACCATCAATCAGGTCCTGGATCAGGAGACTGCGGCCATCGTGGTCGAGGAGATGGGTCACCGGGCCAAGCTGCTGTCGGCTGCGGATCTGGAACAGTCTTTGTTGTCCCAGGTGGTTGAGGAGGTGGTCGAAGAGGAGAAGCCGCGGCCGCCAGTGGTCACCATCATGGGGCACGTTGACCATGGTAAGACTTCGCTTTTGGACTTCATCCGCCGGACTAAAGTGGCGGCGGGGGAAGCGGGTGGAATCACTCAGCACATTGGCGCCTATCAGGTCAAAACCGACCGCGGTAAGATTACCTTCTTGGACACTCCAGGACACGCTGCTTTTACCGCGATGCGGGCGCGCGGGGCTAAGGTAACCGACATCGTGGTGCTGGTGGTAGCGGCCGACGACGGCGTGATGCCCCAGACCAAAGAGGCCATCGAACATGCTCGAGCCGCTGGTGTACCGATTGTAGTGGCGATTAACAAGATCGATAAACCCGACGCCGATCCGGATCGAGTCAAGAACGAATTAGCCGCCCTCAAGATCGTGCCGGAAGAATGGGGCGGCGACACCCAGTTCGCGCTGGTTTCGGCCAAAACTGGTCAGGGAATCGATGATCTGTTAGAAGCGATTCTGCTGCAGGCCGAGCTGCTGGAGTTGAAGGCGCCGGTCAAGGGCAGCGCGCGGGGGGTAGTATTGGAGTCTCGCTTGGATCGGGGCCGGGGGCCGGTAGCGGACGTATTGGTGCAGGCAGGGACTCTGCACAAGGGGGACTTGGTCCTGTGCGGTGAGTGCTATGGCCGGATTCGCGCGATGTTCGATGAGAACGGACGTCAGCTCAAAGAGGCAGGGCCATCCACTCCGGTGGAGATCTTGGGGCTGTCTAGCGTACCCAATGCTGGCGATGATCTGATTGTAGTCAAAGACGAAAGGATCGCCAAAGAATTGGCCCAGCTGCGGGCCGAGAGGGTGCGAAGCAAAAGACTGGCTACCCCTGCGGCTAAGCTGGAGGACGTGTTCTCCCGCATGGAAGAGGGTCAGGCGGTGGACCTCAATCTGGTCGTCAAAGCCGACGTCCAAGGCAGCTTAGAAGCGCTGCGCGAGGCCCTCACCCAGCTTTCCACCGACAAGGTTCGGGTGCAGGTGGTTGCCGGGGGCGTGGGTGGCATCAACGAGGGCGATGTCAACCTGGCGCTCGCCTCCAATGCCATCGTCGTGGGCTTCAATGTACGCGCCGAAAGCCAAGCTAGGAAACTGGCCGAGGAGAAGGGAGTAGAGATCCGCTACTACAGCGTGATCTACGATCTGATCGATGACGTCAAGAAGTCCATCCGAGGGCTGCTCAAGCCGGTGATGAAGGAACGCATCGTCGGGATAGCCGAAGTGCGGCAAGTATTCCGCCATCCCAAGTTCGGTCAGATCGCAGGTTGCATGGTCAGAGAAGGGTTGGTGCGCCGCAACTTACCGATTCGAGTACTACGCGACAACGTGGTCGTCCTCGGAGAGGGACAGATCGAGTCTCTGCGCCGCTTCAAGGAAGACGTCGCTGAGGTCAAAGCCGGCATGGAATGTGGAATCAGGATCAAGAATTACAACGACGTCCGGGAGGGCGACTTGATCGAAGTGTACGAACGCGTGGAAGTTGCGGCTGAGGAATAACATAACTATGAGACCTAAAGAATACGAACGGGCCCAAAGGGTCGCCTCCCAGATTAAACGAGAGCTTGCGGATTTGATCCGCCTAGAGATCAAGGATCCGCGCTTAGGTTGGGTAACCGTCGACGATGTGGAAGTCAGCCGCGACCTGTCGGTGGCCAAAATCTATGTGTCCTCCTTGGAGGAGGACAAGCTGGAGGACAGCCTGGAAGTGCTTAGTAATGCGGCCTCTTTCTTGCGCCGGGAGTTAGGCAAACGCCTTAAGTTAAAGACCATTCCAGAGTTGCGTTTTTACCGAGATACGGCGCTCGAGTCCGGCTTTAGGATAACGAGACTTTTAGATCAGATTGCCAAACAAGAGCTTAAGCGATCGAATGAACCATAAATCGAGCCGTCGTAGCAGCGCCGACGTTCACGGTATTCTGCTCCTAGACAAGCCGCAAGGGCATACCTCCAACCAGGCTTTGGAGCGGGCCAAGCGCTTTTTGGGTATGCGCAAGGCAGGGCATACTGGAAGCCTAGACCCCATCGCTTCGGGATTGCTTCCGATCTGCTTCGGGGAGGCCACCAAGATCTCTGCTTTTCTCCTAGGCAGCGATAAACGCTACCTGGTGACGGTGCGCTTAGGCGCGGTGACTGCGACTGGGGATGCGGAAGGAGAAGTCCGCGGGCGCTGGCCGGTGCCGGTGCTGGATCCGATTATGATCGAACACGCTTTGAGCCTTTTTCGGGGGGAAATCGAACAAATCCCCCCTATGTATTCGGCCTTGAAACATCAGGGCCAGCGCCTCTATGATCTCGCCAGACAAGGAATCGAAGTGGATCGGCCTCCCCGGCGGGTGACGATCCACAGTCTAAAGTTGCTTGATTTCGGTTCGGATTTTCTGAGGCTGGAAATCTTTTGTTCCAAGGGCACGTTTATTCGGACCTTGGCCGAGGATATCGGCAAAGCGCTGGGCACCGGGGGTTACGTGGAAAATCTGCGCCGCACTCAGGTAGGCGATTTCCTGGTCGAAGACGCGATCACCCTCGATCGCTTGGCAGAGATGACACCGGAGGCTCGCCGTGCTCGCTTGCTCCCCATCGACCAGGCGGTAGCTGCGTGTCCACGGGTAGTTCTGGCGGACGAGATGAGTTTCTATATACTGAGGGGGCAGGCAGTCATGATCCCTAAGCTTAAGGCGGAAGGGTATGTGCGCCTGTATAATCGGGAAGGATTTTTTTTGGGTGTGGGTGAGGTACTCGATGATGGTCGGGTTGCGCCACGCCGTTTGTTCAAGCTGACTTAATATCACCGTGCAACCATCAAAATGGGAGTAAAATCATGCCTTTGACCGCTGAAGAGAAGTCTCGAATCATGCAGGAATATCGACGTAGCGAAAACGATACCGGCTCGCCCGAGGTGCAGGTGGCTTTGCTCACCGCCCGGATCAATCAATTAACCCCCCACTTTCAGAAACACCAAAAAGACATGCATTCCCGCCGCGGTTTGCTGAGGTTAGTCAACCAGCGTCGTAAGCTCCTGAATTATCTTAGAGTCAAGGACATAGAGCGCTATCGAACTCTGATCGAACGTCTAGGACTACGCAAGTAAAAAATGAAGCCAATCCGCAAAGAATTTAACTATGGCGGCCGTCGGGTCGTTCTAGAAACCGGAGAAATCGCTCGACAGGCTGATGGCGCGGTGATCGTAGACATTGACGGAACGGTAGTGCTGGTCACCGTCGTCGGAGCCAAAGAGCCTGCTCCCGGGGCCGATTTTTTCCCTCTCATCGTCAATTATCAGGAGAAAGCCTATGCCGCCGGGCGCATCCCGGGTGGTTTCTTCAAGCGTGAAGGTCGGCCTTCGGAAAAGGAAACCTTAACTTCGCGCTTGATCGACCGGCCCCTCCGGCCGCTGTTCCCAGAGGGCTTCCACCACGAAGTCCAGATCATCGCCACGGTGTTATCTTCCAATCCCGAAGTGGACGGCGACATCCCGGCCATGCTCGGGGCTTCTGCGGCGCTGGCGATTTCTGGGCTGCCGTTTTTGGGACCGATCGGAGCGGCCCGGGTAGGTTATAAAAACGGCCAGTATTTGCTCAATCCGACCACCTCTGAGATCGCCCAGTCGATGCTCGATCTCGTGGTGGCTGGTACCGAAGATGCGGTGCTGATGGTCGAGTCGGAAGCCAAAGAGCTCTCTGAGGAGGTGATGCTGGGAGCGGTCATGTTCGGCCATGAGCAAATGCAGACGGCTATCGCCGTGATCAAGGAGCTGGCCACCGAGGCGGCTCAGCCATCCTGGGAGTGGACGCCAAAGGAAGTGGACCCGGAGCTTGCCGCGCAGGTCGAAAGCCGCGCCCGGGAGCCATTGCTTGAAGCTTATCAAATTCGCGGGAAGAAGGAACGCTCCAACAAGCTCAAGGAAATTCGCAAAGCGGTCGTCGATGCCTTGTCTCAGGATGAGCGTTTCTCTCTGGCCGAGATCAAACAAACCCTGGAAGAATTGGAAAAGAAGCTGGTCCGCAGCAAGGTGCTGGCCGACAAGGTTAGGATCGATGGGCGCGGATTGGCCGATATTCGCCCGATCGCTATTCGTACCGGCGTGCTGCCCAGGACTCACGGCAGCGCTCTGTTTACTCGGGGCGAGACTCAGGCTTTGGTGATCGCTACTTTGGGAAGCGGGCGCGATGCCCAGTTGATCGATGCCATCGAAGGAGAATATTTCGAATCGTTCATGCTTCACTACAATTTCCCGCCGTTCTGCGTCGGGGAAGTCGGTCCGGTAGGAGCGCCCAAGCGCCGCGAGATCGGCCATGGCCGGCTGGCGAAGCGGGCAGTCCAGGCGGTCATGCCGAGCGAAAGCGAGTTCCCTTACGTCATCCGGGTGGTGTCGGAGATCACTGAGTCGAACGGTTCCAGCTCCATGGCTACCGTGTGCGGTACGAGCCTGGCGCTGATGGATGCCGGGGTGCCGATCAAGGCGCCGGTGGCCGGGATCGCTATGGGGTTAATCAAGGAGGGGGACGATTACGCAGTTTTGTCCGACATCATGGGCGACGAGGATCACCTAGGCGATATGGATTTCAAAGTCGGCGGAACAGCCAAGGGGGTGACCGCGCTGCAGATGGACATCAAGACCTGTGGAATCACTCCCCAGATCATGCGCCAGGCTTTGGAACAGGCGCGCGAAGGCCGCCTTGAGATCCTCGCCAAGATGAACGAAGTTCTGCCTGCGCCGCGCAAAGAGATGTCCGATTACGCTCCCAGGATCATCACCTTTAAGATCGATCCGAGCAAGATCCGCGAGGTGATCGGCAAAGGTGGGGTGACGATCCGTAGCATCACCGACGAGACTGGAGTCAGTATCGACATCTCAGACGACGGGGTGGTCAAGATCGCTTCGGTAGACAAGCGCGCCGGGGAAGAAGCGCGCCGCCGCATCGAGGAGATCGTCGCCGACGTGGAAGTGGGTCGGGAATACGAGGGCAAGGTGGTGCGGATCATGGAGTTCGGCGCTTTCGTCAATATCTTGCCAGGACGGGACGGCCTGTTGCACATCTCCCAGATCAGCGACCGCAGGTTGAACGATGTGCGCGAAGTGCTCAAGGAAGGGGATGTGGTGCGGGTCAAGGTGTTGGAGATCGACCGCCAGGGCCGGGTACGGCTAAGCATGAAGGGCGTCGCCCAGCCGGCCAAAGCAAACGGGTGAGCTAATCCGGGTGAGCTAATCTTTGTCCTCTAGGTAGGCTAGAAGAAACTCCCTAAGCGCGGCAGCGTTGTTATGGAGGGGATCGGCCGCCCCGTAGACCAAAGTGACCGGCCCTTGCTTTAGGGCCAAAAGAATCGGCTTTAAGCTTTCCGGTTTTTGCTTGAGCTCGGAAAAATACCTTTGCTTGAATTCTTCCCACTTTTGGGGGTCGTGGCCGAACCACTTTCTCAGCTCGGCAGAAGGGGCAGCTTCCCGGCACCACCCGGTTAAGCACAGCTGTTCCTTGCGCCTCCCCCGAGGCCACAGCCGGTCTACCAGGAAACGGGCGCCGTCTTCGGCTGCCGGCGGATCATAGACCCGCTTGATGCGAATCCGAGGTTGGGATTGCATTTGGACTTCCCCACCAAAAGATGACTTCGGTGGTACAAGCTACTGCCCAGTGACCCGCTGAGTCAACACCGATCCAGCCGTAGCGGCGCTGCCGCATCACGGCCTCCTCGAGGGTCTTGAGCGAGGCTGAGATCAAATTTGCGCCGTCGCGCACGCGGGTCTCGATGCGCACCGCCAGGCCGTCGTCGACGATTTGTTCACCGATCCCGGTGCAGCTGATGGCGGCATGAGCTGAGGCGTAATTGCCGGCTACAGTAGCCGAATCAGAGACGCGCTCGGGGAAGTTGGCGCTGCCGCCGCCGGTCGAGGTAGCCGCCGCTAAGCGCCCGTTTTTATCCAGGGCCACTGCGCCTACGGTACCCGTTTTTTGCTCGGTGCTAAGCCATCCTCGGTCGGCCAAGGCTTTGGTCCAGCGCTCTATGCTTTCTAAAGTCATGGGCAGTTCGGGGGGAATTCCCATTTTCCGGGCGATAAGCTGCGCCCCCAAAGGGCCTACTACCGACTCCTCTCGATTTTGGAGGTAAGCTGCCAAGCGCGAGGGATGGAGAAGATGGGTAGCCAAAAGCACTCCGGAAAACTTCTGGCGTGTACCGTCCATCAACGAAGCCGATAGGCGCGCTAATCCGTCGCTTTGCAGGGCCGCCCCGCGGCCGGCGTTGAACAAGGGGCAGTCCTCCAGCTTTTCTACTGCCAGCGTGACGGCCTCCACTGCCTGCAAGCCTTGGTTGAGCTTTGCCCAGACTTCCGTACCGATGGTGGCGAGCGCCTCCTGGCGTTGCTTTTGCCAGGCCGGATCGGGCAGGGATCCAGCTCCGCCGTGGACGAGCAAAACAGGCGGCAAGGTTTGAGCGTGGTGGAAGATCGCGTTCATGGCTTGGTATCATTCTGCCCTAAGGCTGGCTACCGGGTCCAGATTGGCTGCCTGCCAGGCGGGAAATACGCCGGCGCCGAGACCTACGCCGATGGCGATCCCTTCGGCGAGCAGCGCATATCCCCAATGCACTTGGGCCGGAAGCTCCGGAATCAGCGCGGCAGTCAAAAAAGCCCCGCCGTATCCTATGCCCAGCCCGAAGACGCCGCCAACTAGGGCCAGCACGGCCGCCTCGCCCAAAAACAGCGCCAGAACTTGCCTGCGGCGGGCACCCAAGGCGCGCAACAGCCCGATCTCAGCCCGGCGTTCGCTGATCGCAATCAGTTGGATGGTCAGAATGCCGATCCCGCCAACCGCCAAGGAAATTCCTCCCAACGCCCCCACCGCCAGGGTTAGCACGTCCAGGACCGAACCTAAGGTTTCAAGCATCTGGTCTTGGGCGATGAGGGTAAAATCCTCGCGTCCGTGGCGCAGAATCAAAAGTTGACGCACTCTTTCGGCCACTGCGCGGCTGTCGGCATCGGCCCGGTAGAGGACGTCGATCTCCATCAGCCCCTCCCGCTTGAACAGCCCCAATGCCCGCTCCACCGGAATGTAGACCGCATCGTCCAGGTCAAAGCCTAACATCCGCCCCTTGGGCTTCATTATGCCGACGATGCGGTAGGCTTCGCCGGCGATGCGCAGCCTTTGCCCCAGAACCCCGCGGGTGCCGAATAACTCCCGCCGCACGGTGGCGCCCACAGCGGCGAGGGGCCGGTTGCCGGGCGGCAGGAAGCGGCCTAAGGCAAGCGGGAGGCGCCAGACCTCGGGCAAGTCTGGACCGACCCCGAACAAGGTGGTACGACGGCTTCTCCCCCCTCCCTTGACCTCCACGTTGCCCATCACCATCGGCACTACGCCTACCACTTGGGGCAGGCGCTTTAAGGCTTCGGCGTCTGCCGGCGTCAGCGGGCGCACCGTGCCAATGAGCGCTCCGGAGATGCCGAAGGTTTGGGTCAAGCCCGGAGTGACGGCAAGCAGGTGAGTACCGAACTGGGTGAATTGTCCTAGGACGAAGCGCTGTACCCCCTCGCCCAGGGCGGTGAGTAGGATGACCGCCGCGACGCCGATGGCGATCCCTAAGCTAGTGAGGAAGCTGCGCCCGCTGTAGGCGCGCACCGAACTCAGGACTAGCCAGAGATAATCCAGGCAGCGCATGGTTTACCTGGGATTAAGAGCTGTTACCGGATCGAGGCGTGCAGCGCGTCTCGCCGGCAGCAGGCCAAATGCGATCCCGCAGGTGATCGCCAGCGCGACCGCGGCAGGCAGGGACCAGGGGGCGATCTTAAGATTCAGCTGCGGCCAGAGCCAGTCGAACCCCGCCAGGAGGATCACTGCCAGCAGGACTCCGCAGGCAGTCCCCAGCAGCGCCAACCCCACCGCCTCGGTGAGAAAAATCTTCAGCACCTCGGAGGTGGAGGCGCCGAGCGCCTTGAGCAGGCCGATCTCCGGTGTACGCTGGGCGACCTGAACCAGCATCACGTTCATGATCAAAATGCCAGCCACTACCAGGCTGATGGCAGCGATCCCCCCCACCGTCAGGGTCAGGCTTAAGAGGATGCGATCAAAAGCCGAAAGCAGGGCGTCCTGGGTGACGACGGTGACGTCTTTTTCTCCTTCGTGGCGGACCGTCAAGATGGCTTCTATATCCCGTTTAGCAGCGGCGATGACGGCTTTGTCTTTGGCCTGGACCAGGATTCGAAACAGGCCTGGAGCGTTGAATAAGGCTTGAGCTGAGGCGACCGGGATCAGGGCCAATTCGTCCAAGGTTTCGCCGAAGGCGTGACCGCCCGACTTTAAGATGCCGATCACGCGAAACCTTCTATCGCCAATGCGTATCCAGGCGCCCAGTGCGGGTCGGCTGCCGAACAGGGCCTGCTTTAAAGTTCGTCCTAGGACCACCACCGCCTGGGCAGAGCGCGGATCACCGGCTGGCAGAAACCGCCCCTGGGCCAACTTAAGACGCCGCATCGTCAGAAATGGGGCAGTGGTGCCGATGATGTTGGCGTCGCGGCTTAAAGTTTCATACTGGACCGGCGCCTGACCGACGACGATCGGGGCGACTTCCACTACCCTTGGGCTGCGCTTTAAGCTCAAGGCATCGTCTAAAGTCAAGTCGCGCGGGGTTTCCCCCAGAAGGGGTGGAGGCCCCCCACGGGTCTCGCTGCGTCCTGGTAGCACGATGAGAAGGTGCGTGCCCAGGCCAGCTAACTTATCGACCACATAGCGGCGGGCGCTGTCGCCTAAACCGGTGAGGAGGATGACTGAGCAACTGGCCACCGCCATTGCCAAAAGAGTCAGGCCAGAGCGCACAGGATAAGCGCGCAAAGCGCTCCAGGCAAAGCCAAGCCGGTCAAGAAAACGCATCGCCGCTGTCAGAAACGATCGCCCCGTCGCGCATCTCGATCCGACGCCTAGCTCGCTTGCCCAACTCTGAATCGTGGGTGACCAAAATCAAGGTGAGCCCTTGCCGGTTCAATCCCTCAAGAATTTCAATCACTTTAAGACCTGAGGCGCGGTCAAGGTTGCCGGTCGGCTCGTCCGCTAGAATCATAGCCGGCTCCATGACTACCGCGCGGGCGATCGCCACCCGCTGGCGCTCGCCGCCGGAAAGCTGGGCTGGGCGGTGACGCGCGCGGTCGGTCAGGGAAAAAGCAGCAAGCAGTTCTCCTACTCGGGCACGGCGCAGGTTTTTGGGGGTTCCCGCGAGTAGCATCGGCAACTCGATGTTTTCCGAGGCGGTCAGGCGCGGGATCAAGTGAAACACCTGGAACACGAAGCCGACCTTGGCGCGGCGCAGCTGTGCTCTTTCCTCCTCATCCAGGATCGTGGTCTCGATCCCCTCCAGGCGATAGCTGCCGCGGTTTGGTCGGTCGAGGAGACCCAAGACGTTGAGCAGGGTGCTCTTGCCGGAGCCGGACGGCCCCATCACCGCCAGGTACTCCCCTTTGGCGATGGTCAGATTGACGGTGCGCAGAGCGTAGACGATTTCCCCGCCGACTGCAAAGCGGCGCTCGATGTCCCTAAGTTCGATCACTGCTCCTCCTCGGCGACTGCCAAGGCCCCTTCGCGCACGCCTTCGCGGTCGAGCGAGAGTACGACTTGATCACCCGGTTGCAACCCTTTTCGAACCTCGGTCCAGTTCCAGTTGCTAAGGCCGGTCTCTATTTGTCTCTCCACCAGTCGGCCAGCCTCCAGCACCAGTACCCGCCCGCCTTCCATCACCGCCTCAGTCGGGATGCGCAAGACGTCCTTGCGCCTGGCCAAAACGATCTCTACGTCGGCGCTGTAACCGGGGCGCTGGATGGCCTCATCTTGAGGATGTAAAAACTCAACCTCTGCTTCCACCGTGCGAGCCTGCTTTTCCACCTCCAAAACGTACGGGGCGATGCGTTTTAAGCGTCCCGCAAACTTTCGGGCGCCGAAGGCATCCACGTGGATCCGGACTTCCATCCCGGGCTTGAGGCGGCCGCTGTCGATCTCGTCGATGGGGGCGGTGACGTAAAAGCAGTCCGCTGCGATTAGGTCGATGGCGGGCGGGGTAGGCACAGCGGGTGGGGAAGGGGTGAGGTATTCGCCCACTTCGCCATAGACCTCGGCGACCACCCCGTCGAAAGGCGCATACACGTAGGTTTTGGCCAATTGCGACTCAGTCAGCTCAAGGCGCGCCTGGTGGACGCCGACGGCTACCTCCGCCGCCCGGCATTCTTGGGACAGGGCTTGGGCGCGGGTGTTGGCTTGATCCAAGGCTTCTTGGGAGACGAGCTTGCGCTTTTGCAGAGGAGCAAGGCGCATGGCTTGGCGGCGAGCTTCATCGGCGCGAAGACAGGTGGCGGCGGCTTGCGCTTTGGCCCCATCGATTTCGCTTTTGGCCAGAGCCACCTGCGCCTTAAGATCCCGGTTCCACAAGCTCAAAAGGAGTTGCCCTTGCTTGACGCGCTCGCCTTCGCGCACGTACAGATGATCGATTTGCCCACCGGTGCTGGGAGACAAGCGGCTGCGCTGGCAAGCCTTGACACTGCCGACGCGGGAGTTAGCAACCGTCTCCTCCACCTCCCCGTGCGCGACCCGATGCACTCGTACCGGGATCGGCTGCGGGCGCCGCACATACCAGAGGGCGAAACCGATAAGAGCCAGAGAAAAAACGGCGACGCTGAGGCGGCGTAAAAGAGTTGCCATGAATTAAATGTTATTCTAACGTTTTTGAGGGAACCAAGGGGGGATTAGTGTTTTCCTGTTGCGTCCACGCCCAGGCGGCAGCAAGGCTTTTTTCGCGCCTTTCGCGGTATTACCTTTGGCGTTATCGGCTGTTGGGCCTTGAGCGCTCGCAGCGCCAGTTGGTGGCAGGGCTTGCAGAAATAGGCTTGACTGGCGCCAGGCTGTTGGAAATAGGCTGCGGCGTGGGTTTCCTCCTGCAGCATCTACTGGAACGTGGAGCCAGCCAGGCCGTGGGGGTGGATTTGTCTGCGGCCATGCTGGCCGAAGCCGAAACCCAGGCCAGGCGGCGCGGACTTTCCGGACGGGTGCGCTACGTGCAGGGCGATTTCCTGGACCTGGCCGCAAACCTCGAACCCGTCGATATCGTGATCCTGGATAAAGTGATCTGCTGCTATCCGGACGCCGAAGCGCTGTTAACCCGTGCCGCCGAGCACGCCCGCCGGGCAGTAGCCTTGACCTATCCGCGTCTGACTCTTCTTAACCGAATCGGAATGCAGGTTGTCAACCGTTGGCTGGCCTGGGTCGGCAGCGGGTTTCGCACCTACCTCCACGACCCGCAAGCGGTAGAAGCCTGGCTCAGCCAAGCGGGGCTGACTAAGGCTTATGAGGCCAAAACGCTGGTATGGCGGACGGAGGTGTTTATCCGCCCATGATCGAGCCGGTCGCCGCCCAGAACCTGGGGTTGTTCTTTGTGGTCGCTGCGGGGGTGGTGCTTTTGGGCTTTGGCTATGCGCTCCTGTATGCCTTAGGAAGAGCGTATCCGCGCCGAGGATGGCGCTATGGGGCGCTTTTGGCTTATGCTCTGCTGGTGCTGGCGGTTTTGGCGCTGGTGCGGCTTGGAAACTGGAACGGCTTGTGGCGGGTGCTGGCGGGCTTCTTGCTCTTAGGCTATGGGTTGGCGCCGATTGGGATCTTTCGCCTGATGGCAGCCACTCACCAAAACGAACGAAGGAGGCAGTGATGGAGACTATTCCCTGGTGGGCATCTTCCGGCTTTTGGAAAAAGACCGCCATCTGGGTGACGGCGGGGGCGTTTGTGCTTCTGATTCTGTTGACCTTAGACTCCTTAGCTAGGATGCGGGCTGGTGAGGGAAGGGTTCCAAGCTATGCCGTTATCAATCGACACATCGACTACCGCTACGACCAGAAACAACGCCGCTACGTGCCGGTGATCGGAGGAGAAGCGCTGCTGTTTGGCCGAAACCTTCCCCCAGAAGAGGCCGAACGCATGGTGGCTCTGGGTAAAAAGACCGTCCAGGCGAAAAACTGCATGAACTGCCACACCCTGCTCGGCAACGGGGCCTACTATGCGCCGGATCTCACCCGCGCTTGGCTCGATCCGGCGTGGGGGCCTGAAAGCACCCGCGCTCAGCTGATGAAGCTGTTTCTGCTGGATCCTTTAGCCACCGCCAGAACTTACGGCAGCGGTCGCAAAATGCCCAATCTCGGCCTTAGCGAGCAAGAAGCCGAAGCGGTTATCGCTTTTCTCAAATGGATGGCGGCCATCGATACCAACGGTTTTCCCCACAATTTCCGGACCTTGGAGGAGTGATATGGTCAGAGCATTGGACAAAAGCCACCTCAGCGGAGGCCAGCAGTTGGCGGTGAAGTATTTCAGCGTGGCGCTGGTCCTGTTCTTCGCCCAACTGGTGTTTGGCCTTTTGGCCGCCGCGCAGTACCTGCACCCGGATTTCCTGCTGGGGATTTTGGATTTCAACACCAACCGCATGCTCCACACCAACGCCATGATCGTGTGGATGCTGTACGGTTTCATCGGCGCGGTCTACTGGTTCTTGGAAGAGGAGAGCGGGCAGGAAATCGTAGGTTTGAAGCTCGGCGACCTCGCTTTCTGGGTCTTGACCTTAGCGGTGGCGGTGGTGGTGTTGGTCTATCTTCTGGTCCAGACCGGGTCCGGAGGCGATTCGGCGCGCTGGTTCATCAACGAGGGGCGCGAGTACATCGAAGCGCCGCGCTGGGCCGATTTGGGCGTTGTGGCAGCGCTGGGGGTGTTCTTCTATAACGTGGCGGCGACCTTCGCCAAAGGGCGCTGGTCGGGGATCGCTGGCGTTTTGACTTTGGACCTCATTGCCCTGGCCGGATTGTATTTGGCTGGGATGTTCTACCTTACCAACCTCTCCCTCGACCAGTATTGGTGGTGGTGGGTGGTGCACCTTTGGGTGGAGGCCACCTGGGAGGTGCTGGTGGGCTGCATCATGGCCTGGAGCCTGATGCACCTAGTGGGGGTGCGGCGTAGGATCGTAGAGACCTGGCTCTACGTCGAGGTCGCGTTGCTGTTTGGGTCCGGCATCCTAGGGCTTGGGCACCACTATTTCTGGATTGGGGCGCCCGAGTATTGGCTGTGGGTTGGTGGGTTCTTCTCTGCTCTGGAGCCGATCCCACTGGTGGCGATGGTGGTGCATTCCCTCTACGATGCCGGCGTCCACCGGCTCAGAAGCCGCAACCACCCAGCCCTAGCCTGGGTGATCGCCCACGCCTTCGGCAATTTTTTAGGCGCGGGAGTTTGGGGTTTCATGCAGACCTTGCCCCAGATCAACCTTTACACCCACGGCACCCAGTGGGCCGCCTCCCACGGCCACCTGGCGTTCTTCGGCGCTTACGCTACGATCAACATCGCCTTCTTTTACCTTGCGGTGCAACGCTGGCACGGGGATGTCTGGATGGGAGGAGGAATTTCTGGCGGCTGGCGCTGGAAGTGGGCGCTGGGGCTGCTTTGCGTTGGCGTTTTGGGGATGAGCGTTGCCCTACTGGTCGCCGGCTACGAACAATCCTTCATCGAACGCGCCGTCGGGGGATCGACCTGGGAGGCGTATTTTGCCGCCCAGACCCATCCTTGGTTCGTGGACGCGATGGTCTGGCGAATGGTGTTCGGTTGGCTGACCCTGGCCGGATTTGTCCTTTTGGTCTTTGACCTGGTCACTATCGGCAAATACGAGACTAGGACCGCTCCGGTGTTTGGAGAGGCAGTCGATGGCTGAGCGGATTCAGGTTGGCACCATCGCCGAGGTCCACGGCCCGGTGGTGGTGATCGCCTGTAAGCGCCTGCCGCCTCTACGCCAGGCGCTTTGCACCTGCCTAGATCACGAAGAGTATACCTTCGAAGTTCACCAACACCTGGACGAAACCCACGTGCGCGCCATCACCCTGCACCGCACCTCGGGGCTCAGCCGGGGGATGACGGTGTACGATACCGGCGCGCCACTGCACGTGCCGGTCACCGAAAACGCTTTAGGGCGCCTCTTGAACGTCTTCGGCGAGCCCCTAGACGGCGGCCCGTCTTTGGGAGACCGGGACGCAATCGAATACCGCAACATCCACGCCTGGCCCACCCCTTTGAGCGAGGCGGTGGGGATGAGCGGCATTTTAGAGACCGGGATCAAGGTGGTCGACCTGCTGTGTCCATTCGTACGCGGTGGCAAGACCGGGCTGTTCGGCGGCGCCGGGGTGGGGAAAACGGTGCTGATCATGGAGTTTATGCACGCTGTCATCTCCCTGCATCGGGGAGTATCGGTGTTCGCTGGGATAGGCGAGCGCATCCGCGAAGGCCACGAGTTGTGGATGGAGCTGAAACAGGCGGGGGTCATGGATAGATCGCTTTTGGTCTTCGGGCAGATGGACGAGTCCCCTGGAGTGCGCTTTCGGGTCGGGCTGACGGCTTTAACTTACGCCGAATACCTGCGCGACCGCCTACGCACCGAAGTTTTGTTTTTGGTCGACAACATTTTCCGCTTCGCCCAGGCCGGCAGCGAGATCTCCAGCCTTCTGGGGAGGATGCCGGCCACCGTCGGCTATCAGCCGACCCTGGCGACCGAGGTGGCCGAGATCGAGGAGCGTATCCTCTCCACCCAGAGCGGGGCGATCACTTCGGTACAGGCGGTTTACGTTCCCGCCGACGATATGACCGACCCGGCCGTGAGCGCGATCTTGAGTCACCTCGACACCACCGTCATCCTGTCTCGCGCCATCGCCGCCAAAGGCCTTTATCCCGCGGTCGATCCTTTGCGTTCGGGGAGCAAGCTGATGGATCGGCATTTTCTCGGTGACCGTCACTACGCCATCGCCGAGGGGGTGCGCGAGCACCTGGCCCGCTACGCCGAGCTTCAGGACATCATCGCCATGCTGGGGGTTAACGAGTTGTCCCCAGAGGATCGGCGCATCGTCCACAGAGCGCGGCGGCTCGAGCGGTATCTGACCCAGCCGTTCCACGTCACCTCCCAGTTTACCGGGATGGCCGGGGTTTCGGTGCCGCTTGCGCAGACTTTGGCCGACTGCGAGGCGTTTTTGACCGGAAAGTACGACGAGATTCCGGAAGAAGCCTGCTACTTGCGTGGAGCGATGGCGACTTGAGGACTTTTACCCTATATCTTCAAGGGGCAACAAAGTCGGAGCGGATCGAAAACGTGGTTTCCTTCTTGGGCCACGACGCTTCGGGAAGCTTTGCCATCCTCCCTGGCCATGTGCGCTTTTTGACGGTGTTGGAGTTTGGCCTGGCGCGCTTTCGCTGTTTGGATGGGGAATGGGAGTACCTAGCGCTGCCAGGAGCGGTGTTGTATTTCGTTACCGATGAGTTATTCTTGAGCTGCCGCAGGTTCGTGCGTGACTTGCGTTTCGCTGCCATCGAACAGGCGCTTGCGGCGGAACTGGCCAGAGAGGAGCAAGAGCTTAAGGAAATCAAAACCTCCCTCCACCGGATGGAGGAGGCGATGTTTAAACGCTTGCGCGAGTTGGGGAAAAAATTGTGATCGCCCCTAGCCATCGTAAGTGGCTTGAAGCGATCCGGCGCCAGGTACAGGGGATCAGGCGCGCCGCCGAGGAAGAGCGCAGCCTGCTCGCCCAACTCGCCTATCTTGGAACTGCCGGCCTGGTGCTGGTGCTGCCGATCGTGGCCGGGGCCTATCTGGGAAGCTGGCTAGACAGCCTGTTGCCCGGCTATTCCATCCACTGGACGCTGAGTCTGATCTTTGTCGGCTTGGTGCTTGGGGTGGTCAACCTTTGGCTGTTGTTCAAAGGAGAGTAAAACGTGGGAGGCGAAACCATCTTCCCGGTGGTGATATGGCGTCTTGGGCCGGTAGAGCTGACCGATACTCTGATGACTTCTGTGGGTCTGACGCTTGCGTTTTGGCTAGGAGGCGTTATGCTCTCCCGCCGCCTGCGCCTTAAACCTTCGCCGATCCAGGCGGCGCTCGAGGGGATCGTGCTGGCAATGGAGGAGGCAATCTCCCAGGTGCTTCCGGCGCACGCACAGCGAGTCGGGCCGTTCGTCATGGGGCTTTGGTGGTTTCTGTTGGCAGCCAACCTGATCGGTCTGGTTCCAGGACTCCATACGCCTACCCGGGATCTTTCCATCACCTCGGCTTTGGCGCTATTGGTGTTTTTGTCGGTGCACTGGTTCGGCATCCAAAGCGAGGGGGTTAGGTATCTTAGCCATTATCTCAAGCCGTTTCCATGGCTTGTTCCGTTTCATTTGGTGAGCGAGGTTACCCGTACCGTGGCCTTGGCGGTGCGGCTGTTCGGCAACATGCTGAGCTTAGATTTGGTGGCTTTGATCGTTTTGCTGCTGGCTGGTTTTTTGGTGCCGGTGCCGATCCTGATGCTGCATATCGTGGAGGCGCTGGTGCAGGCTTACATCTTCGGGATGTTGGCGTTGGTGTATATCGCATCTGGAATGCATTCCCGCGAGCAACGCAAGGAGGAAACAGGATGACAAACGATATGACTTGGATCGTCGTCGCCTCGACGGTGGCCTCGGCGCTAGGCATCGGGATCGGCGTGCTGGGGCCTGGCCTGGCCATGGGTCGGGCTATCGGTCAGGCTTTGGACGCGCTGGCGCGCCAGCCGGAGGCGGAGAAATCGCTGCTTAGGATGCTCTTCATCGGGCTGGCGATGATCGAATCTTTGGCTATTTACTGCCTGGTGATCGTCCTGATCATCTTGTTTCGCAATCCCCTGCTCGCCTATGTGGTGGGGTAAGCGTGGAATTGAATTGGTCTACCTTCTTCTTGGAAATCGTCAACTTCCTGGTCCTGGTCTGGTTGGTCCAGCGTTACTTTTACCGGCCAGTGCGCCAGATCGTCGATCGGCGCCGGGAAGAGATCGATGCACGCCTGGCCGAAGCTGAAACCTTGCGCCAGCAGGCTTTAGCCACCCAGCAGCGCTATGAGGGCCGACTGGCGGAGTGGGAGGCGGAGAAACGGCAGGCCTTTGCAAGCTTGCAGCAGGAGCTTGAGGCCGAGCGCAAACGCCGCCTCGACGTCCTAGCCGATGAGCTCAAAGCCGAGCGCAAAAAAGCCGAAGAATTGTGGGAACGGGATAAAAAAGAACAAGCGCGCCATCTTGAAGAGCAGGCCTTGGCCTTGGGGGCAGCCTTCGTGACCAAGCTCCTCAAGCGGCTGGCCGACCGCTATTTGCACCAGCGCTTGCTCGCGCAGGTTCTGGAAGACTTGGCGCTTTGGCCTGCCGAGAAAGTCGCAGAACTGGCTCGGGCCTGGCAGGCCAACCCTGCCCCGGTAACGGTGATCTCAGCTTTTCCCTTAGATGAGGAGGAGCGCCTTCAGATCGGTGCCGCCTTAAACCGGCTTTTGGCGACAGAAGTCGAACCTGGCGTTGCCGTCGATCCGGCTCTGCTCGCCGGGGTGAGGATCGATCTGGGCGCTTACGTGTTGCGCGCCAACCTCAAAGACGAGCTTGAGTTTTTCGCTCATGGATACGACGACGCTTGCCCGAACTCCCATTAATTCTTTGCTTCAATCCCTCGCGCGACAGGTTGAGCGCTACCGTTTCGAGCCGCGCTTGACCGAGCAAGGCGAAGTGGTGTCGGTGGGAGACGGAATCGCCTGGATTCGCGGGCTGCCTTCGGCAGCGCTGGACGACCTGCTCGAATTCGAGGAGGGTAGCCGAGGCATGGTCTTCGATTTGCGGACCGAGATGGTCGGAGCGATCCTCCTTAAGCAGAGCGATCGCCTGACCGCAGGTACCACCGTCCGGCGCTCCGGTAGGATTTTGAACATCCCAGTGGGAGATGCGCTTTTGGGACGGGTGGTCGATCCCTTAGGCTATCCGCTCGACGGTTTGGCAGCGCCTGCCTGTGCTGCCCGCCGGCCGCTGGATGCGCCATCGCCCCCCATCGTCGCGCGCGATTTTGTCCAAGAACCTCTTTATACCGGCTGCAAGATCGTCGACTGCCTGATTCCCATCGGCCGCGGCCAGCGCCAGCTCATCATCGGCGATGGGGGGACCGGGCGCAGCTCCCTAGCGCTGGATGCGGTGATCCACCAGCGCGGTCAAAATGTGCTCTGCGTCTACGTATTGATCGGCCAGAAGCGCTCGAGCGTGGTCGCTACCATCGAGACTTTGCGTCGGTACGGCGCTATGGACTATACCGTGGTGGTGGTGGGAGAGGCTTTTGCCCTGCCAGGACTGAAGTACCTAGCCCCCATGGCCGGCTGTGCCATCGCCGAGTATTGGATGGAGCGCGGCCGCGATACCTTAGTGGTTTACGACGACTTGAGCACCCATGCTTACACTTACCGGGAACTGTCCCTGTTGCTGAACCGCCCGCCGGGGCGAGAGGCCTACCCGGGGGATATCTTCTACCTCCACTCCCGCCTTCTGGAGCGCGCCACTCGCCTGAATGCGGATCACGGAGGCGGCAGCATGACCGCGCTCGCCGTCGTCGAGACCAAGCAGGGAGAGATCGCCGCATACATTCCCACCAATCTGATCTCGATCACCGATGGCCAGATTTATCTGGATCCGCAATTGTTCGCATCCGGTTTCCGCCCCGCCATCGATATCGGCAAATCGGTCTCTAGGATCGGCGGCAAGGCGCAGCACCCTAAGATCAAGGCCGAAGCCGGGCGGATGAAGCTGGACTACCTTCAGTTCTTAGAACTGGAAGCGTTCACCCGCTTCGGCGCCAAGCTGGAGGAAAGCGTAGCGCGCAAGATCCAGCGCGGCCGGCTTTTGCGCGAGATCTTAAAGCAGGATCGCCTCCATCCCCTGCCGATCGAATTTGAACTGGCCTGGCTGATCGCCTTCAACGAGGGATTGTTCGACCATCTCGCCTTGGATAAAGTGCCGTCCTATCTCGAACAGCTCGAAAAGGCAGTGCCGGCTTCGGGGTTGGGGTTGGAGGCAAAGCGCGAGGCGTGGTTGCGGGCTTTGAAGGATTGGCTTAGATGAGGCGCCTTGAGATCGAAAGCCGCCTGGCCAGTTTGAGCGAGATCCGCGAGATTCTGGCGGCGATGAAGAACCTCTCATTGATGGAGACGCACAAGCTGTCGCGCTTCATCGAAAGCCAGCGGCAGGCGACTGCGACCATCGAGCGGGCGGCGGCCGATTTTTTGCGGGCTTGGCCCGATCTTCTGCCGGCCTCTAGCCCGCAGCAGGTGGTGTTCGTGGTGATCGGTTCAGAACGGGGGTTTTGCGGCGATTACAACGAAAAGCTCCTGGAAGCGGCCGAAAGCCATTGTAGGGCGGAAAACTTTCCGCCCCTACGGCACTTAAAGGCGCGATGGCTTCCGGTAGGAAGCAAGCTGTGCAGCCGATTGGAGGGAGACGAGCGGGTGATTCAGCCTTTGGCCGGGGCGTCAGTGGCGGAGGAGGTTCCGGAGGTGCTGCAGCAGGTGGTGGAGGTAATAGAACGGTTGGAGGGCCAACTGCCTGCGGTCGCCTGGTTCGGCTTGCACCACAGCCACGGGGGTATTCGGCTAACCTCGCTGCTGCCGCCGTTCCAGCAGTTGTGGACTGAAGCCAAAGTTTTGCCTGGGACGCCTTTCACCTATCTGGAACCGGGCGCATTGTTCCCACAGCTGGTGGATCAATATCTGTTCGCGCTTCTCAATACCATGTTTTTTGAAGCTCTGCTCGCCGAGCACCAACAGCGCGTTCAGAACCTAGCAGGGGCCATCGATCGCCTCGACGAGCGGTGTCGGAATCTCAGGATCCGTCGCAACGCATTGCGCCAGGAGGAAATCACCGAGGAGATCGAAATGATAATGCTCAGCGCCAGTGCCGTCACCGCCCGCCAAATTGGCATTTCGACGAGCGCCAGCGAGGAGAAATCTTAACCCTGAGAAGCTTTCTCGCTGCGCTCGAAATGACAGGCGCTTTAGGCGTATATCCCCCCTTTTACATGAAGGCGGAAAACGGCCACACGCTCACGGTCTCGCCGGCCTCTACCGGACCGCGTTCGTGTTCTAACACGATGAAGCAATTGCCAAGGCTCATCGAGCGCAGGATGCCGGAGCCTTGGCGGCCGGTGGTTTTGACTTGAAAGCTACCCTCCGGAGTAGGGGTTAAAATGCCGCGCTGAAATTCGGTTCGGCCTTCCTTTTTGCGCAGGGGCTCTAAAGCGATAGCAGACAAGGTAGGAAAAAGAGGCGGTTCTGTTCCGGCCAGGCGATACAAGGCTGGCTGTACAAAGCAGTAAAACGTCACCAAAACGGCCACTGGGTTGCCAGGAAGGCCAAAGAACAAAGCACTGCCTAGTCGTCCGAAGGCCAAGGGACGGCCGGGTTTGATCGCGACTTTCCAGAACCTTATGTTTCCTATGCGGGCCAGGACGCGCTTTGTGTAATCCGCCTCGCCTACCGACACCCCGCCGGAACTGATGACGACATCGGCAGTTTCAGCTGCCTCGCGCAAAGCAGCTTCCAAACGCTTCTCGTCGTCTGGCACGATTCCTAAGTCGAGGATTTCCAGCGGTAACTTCGTAAGCGCCCCGATGAGAGAAAAGCGGTTGCTGTCATAAAGCTTTCCGGGAACACGAGGAGTCCCTTGGGGTAAGATTTCATCCCCAGTAGAAAGCACGGCCACGATGGGCTTGCGCTTCACGGTAACTTCCAGCCGGCCAAGCGAAGCGATCAGACCGAGGTCGGGTGGGGTAATTTGCCTACCAGGATTTAGGATGGTCTCGCCGCAGCGGATGTCCTCTCCTGCAAAGCGCACGTTTTCGCCTGGACGGTGACGGTCTCCTACCAGGATTTGATCTTCGCTTAACGGCTGCACGTGTTCTTGCATCAAGACAGTATCTGCTCCTTGAGGAAGGGCAGCTCCAGTCATAATGCGCACGGCCTGGCCTGATTGGACAATGCCAGCAAAAGGATGACCGGCGAACGCTTCGCCTATGATTTGGAATTGGCTGGTTTGACCTGGGGATGGGAGAGATTCTCCCGAGACGGCAAAACCATCCACCGCGGCATTGGTAAAGGCAGGGACATCCAAGGGAGAAACAACCGGCTCGGCCAGGATACGGTGCAAGGCGAAAATCAACGGCACCTTCTCGCTACCGCATACCGCTCGAATGCACCTAAGAATCCGGCTTTTGGCCTCTGCCACCGAAAGCAAGTCGGGCTCGAAGAAGTCAGTGCAGCTGGGGCGGGAAACGATGGACGCCATAAATTTAAAGCTCTATCATTGCGTGTCGCATTTTACTGAAGTCTGCCCAAATGTCAGTTTTTTTAACAATCTTGGCCAAAATGATTGTTGGGGATCTTCTATTGCGCATTAAGCAATTGTTTTTTTATATATATTAACCTTTTGGCCTTATTTTTGCTTAAATCTTGGTGATGGAAGAATCCAACCATATCGGCAGTGTAGAGGGCGACTACGAAAGGATTGCCCCTCCAACAGATCGCCCTTTGGAACGGCGCAGGCGCGTGCGTCGGCAAAGCAACGGGGTCAAGCATTATCACCATCGCCATTATAAGAAACTGATTATCGGCTTGTGGACGGCGGTCGCTGTCTTATTTCTGCTGCTGTTGTTCACTTCCATCAAGCTTAGTTTATATGCAAAAGAATTGTACGATTTGACCTTGCTTCAGGCTAAACAGGAACGCGAGCTGGAACAGTTGCGACCGCAACTGGAGCAGTTGGAGCAGGAACTGGCCGAATTGGTCAAAAAGCGCCTGCCTGGCTTGTATCCGCTAGAGTTCGACAAGGTCATCCCGATCGACAAGCAATATGTCCAACACATCATTTTTACCCGGGTCGGCAAGGAAGAGGATCGCAACTACGAATTCAAACTCACCTTGAGAAACAGCGAACTGACTGCAGCGCACCCCATCATTAGAGTGACGTTTTTCGACCATTTGGGGATTCAGGTGGCCAGTTCTACGGTCGGAGTCGACGAAAAGGGCGCGCCAACTTTGGATGTGTTGGAACGAGGGGAAGTGCGTTCCTATACGCAGGCGATCAGTCTACCCGCTGGCAAAGAGGCAAAGTATTTCAGCATCGAAACCGACTTGCCTGTGTATCAAAAGCCCGGTGGGTGATTCAGTGTTTTTGTTTTCGGCTTTGCCGCCGAGGCAGTCGGCTTTGGAGGAACTCCGGAATCCGATGTTCCAACCAGTAGTCTGCCCGTCCCGGGAGATTTCCTTGGACGAATCCCACGTGGCCTCCCCGGGCGGTGATTTCCAGTTCCACCCAAGCTGAGGTCTCTTCGGCGGCAGGGATTACCTTGGGAGTCATAAACGGGTCATCGCGCGCTTGAATCAGCAGAGTGGGAACCTTGATGTGCTGCAAATACGGTCGTGAACTGCAACGTGCGTAATAATCATAGACATCCCGGAACGCATACAACTTGGCGATGACGCGGTCATCGTATTCCCAAAACGAGTAAACGCGAGAAAGATCCCCAATATCCTTGAGTTTGGCGGCCTCCTCGTCGGTTCCAAAGCTTTCCAGGTGGGCGATTTTGCGCTTAAGATAGCGCTTGAGTTCAGCCAGTAGGTGGTTGCGATAAATCCTAGCTATTCCGCGGTCCATAGCGGTGGCGCATTCGGCAAGCAGCAAAGGAACGGAAACCGCGCAGGCGGCGAACAAGTCCAGTTTTCCTCGTTCCCCCAACCACTTCAAAAGCACGTTGCCGCCTAAAGAATAACCCACCGCCGCTAAGGGTGTCTTTGGCTCTTGCTGGCGGAGCCAGCGGTAGAGGAAATCTAAATCTCCAGTCTCGCCGCTGTGGTAGCAGCGGGCGGTGCGGTTGGGCTGAAGGCAGCCGCGGAAATTCAAAACCACGCTGCGAAAGCCTAAGCCCAGCAAAGCCCACTGCAAGCCTTTGACATAGTGCGAGTTGGCGTTTCCGGTTAGGCCGTGCAGGACGATTACCAGCGGGCCATCCTCTCCGCACCAGTCCAGTTCCAGAACGTCTCCGTCCGGAGTAGGCAAGAGTTGGTGGCGGCGGGGCGGAGCGGCGATCCGCCTGGTCAAGACCGGCCAAAGGGTTTGGCCGTGTGGGCTTCTCAGCCACCACGCTGGCTTAAAAGAAGATGGAATGAGACTACCCATAGTCAAAGGGTGGTTTGAACCGATGCTGAAAGGATATAATTACATTTCACGGGGCATAGCGCAGTCTGGTAGCGCGCCTGCTTTGGGAGCAGGATGTCGGGGGTTCAAATCCCTCTGCCCCGACCACACCGGCGCCTGTAGCTCAACCGGACAGAGCATCGGCCTTCTAAGCCGAGGGCTGCAGGTTCGAGTCCTGCCAGGCGCGCCAGTTCCCAACTCGAGGTCCACTTCATGCCCTATTTCCGCGCTTTTTCCGCTTTGATCGTTGGTTTCAAGATCTTAGCTTTGGTCTGGATGTTGATTCTGTTTGGGTTTTCCGCCTTAGCTTCGGCAGAAATCATCGGCAGCGTGTTCACCTATACGGTCAGGAGCGAAGATACTCTGCTTGGCATCGGCGCGCGTTTCGGAGTCGACGCGAGGCTCCTGGCGAAAGAAAACGGGATTGACCTTGAGAAAGATTTTATCTATGTTGGCCAGAAGCTCAAAGTGGACAACCGCCACTTAGTGCCGGCCAGGCGCCAGGACGGTATCCTCATCAACATTCCCCAGCGTATGCTGTATCTCTTCCGCGAGGGGAAATTAGTAGCCCATTACCCAGTGGGTCTAGGCCGGCCCTCTTGGCCAACGCCAATAGGGCGCTTTGCTATCAGGAGCAAGGAGATCAATAAGGAGTGGATCGTTCCTAAGTCGATCCAGGAGGAGATGCGCCGCGAAGGACGTGCAGTTCGTACCCGCGTGCCGCCCGGCCCGGACAATCCCTTGGGTAAGTATTGGATGGGACTGACGGCGCCCGGCTACGGTATCCACAGCACCCTCTACCCGATGAGTATCTATCAATTCCGCAGCCACGGCTGCATCCGCCTGCATCCGGACGATGCGGAAGCGCTGTTTCATCAAGTGAAAATAGGCGACAGCGTCGAAATTATCTATCAGCCGGTGATCGTCGATCGCGACGCCGAGGGGAGGATCTGGCTGGAAGCCCACCGCGATGTTTATAATCGGGGGGTAGATCCCTGGCAAGAGTTTTTGCAAGCGGCTTATCGTCTGGAACCCATTCCCAAACTCGGTTGGAACCAAGTGATCTTAGGCTTGAAACACAGCGAAGGGATCGCCAGGCGCATCGATGAAGTAGTTCCTGAAAGAAAGGAGGAGGGAAACGATGAATCGGCGACAGTTTCTCAAGTTTGGCCTAGGTGTTGGGGTCGCTTTGACCGCCGCTCCCGCGTGGGCGCTTGCTCCCGTGCGCAGCCTGAAGCTCGTCAACTTGCACACGGGGGAGTCCCTGTCCACCGTGTATTGGTTTAACGGGCGCTATCTCTCCGATTCTCTGAAAAAAATCAATTATCTGTTGCGCGACCATCGGCGCGATGAGGTTTTCCCGATAAACGCGCGCTTGTTCGACCTGCTCTACGTTCTGACTCAAAAATTGGAGACCAAAAAGCCCATCGAGGTCATCTCCGGTTACCGCTCCCCGGCGACTAATGCCATGTTGGCGGCCTATTCTGAGCAGGTTGCCAAATCTAGCCTGCATACCTTCGGGATGGCGGTGGACATTCGGATCCCGGGCCGGGAGCTTAAGGATGTGTACAAAACAGCCCTGGCGCTTAAAGCCGGAGGCGTCGGCTACTATCCGGTTTCCAAGTTCGTGCACGTGGACGTTGGGCGAGTCAGGACCTGGTGGGGGAGCTGAGTGGCTTGCTGAAAAAACTGCGCGCGCAGTATAAGCCTTGAGTAGGGCACCGTTTTGAACTTTTGTGATAAACTTTAAGTCTATTTATTGGAAAACCGAAGGGGGCGATCTGGCTTCGACGCGGATTGCAAAACCTTTCGGGGCATGCCGAGGTGCAGGTACCCTCGTAAAACCATCTGCAAGCTAATAGTTGCCAACGACGACAACTACGCACTCGCTGCTTAAAACCCAGTAGGGTGCCATCTGACTGGAGCCGTGCTTGTGCGTCCGGGTTTCAGGTGTCATAGCTCACAAGCTCGCGGTGAGGCGTGTCCGGCGCCGACCCGCTAAAACTCAACCGGAATCGCCGTTTGTATGCCCTGCCGTTCGGGTAGCAAACGGTTAAAACAAAAGAACGGCTAAGCATGTAGAACCGAAGGCGGAGGGTTCGCGGACGGGGGTTCGATTCCCCCCGCCTCCACCAATACCCCAAGTTTTCTTGCTCGTTCTCCGCGTGATCTTGCGGATACGAGAAGTCTGCCTTTTTCTATTCCTCGAACTCTGCGTTCTTGAACTTCAGTACGTTGCAGTTCTCCTTCACCACGCGCTGAAGCCCATCGTCGAAGCCGGTGGCCGACTCGGCCTGGAGCTCGACGGTGATCTTGACCTTTACTCCTGGCCGCAGCGTGAACGGCTAGACTACCTCGTCGACCAGATCGGCGAACTGCTTCTTCGCCAGAATGGGGTCGAGTTCGGTGCTACCGTAAAAGCGCTTCTTGACGGTCTGCGCTGCGGTGGCGCCGACCGTAGCGTAGCCCTCCTTCACAGAGTCTTCAACGCGCAGCGCGCTGCCACCGGCTGGAACGGTTATAGTGGCCACGCCGCCGCCAGCCTCGGCGGCCTTGGCGTGCGAGGCTTCTTCCGCTGTGCGCAGCGTCTCCTGGTAGGCTGCTGCCGTGGCTGGCTCGATCAGCAAGAGCGACCCATCCAGAATCGGCGAATACCGCTTGTCAATATAGCGGTCATCCTCAGTACAGTCACTCCTCATCGTTCGATCCGCCGTGACCGGGCACGAGTACCAGGCTCGTGACACCGCAAGATGTGGAGGCGCACGGCCGTCGCCCCCTTTTCAAATTATAATCGGCGCAGCACGCGGCCCGAACTGACCTGCCTTGCTGCCCTTGCCACCGGGGGCTTGGCGGGTCGGGATGGCTTCAGCATACTAAGCGCTTCTTGCAGGAGCTGGACGCTGATAGTCAGCACAGGGCGCGATAGTGTATGATCGCTTCTGGCTGGCAACCAGAACTGCCCTACCCGTGACGAGCTTGTCCGGTAACGGCAGCGCTGTGACAGGAAGGGTTCCTGCCGCAGCCGGGAAAGTCACGCCTGTCAGATACGAGTACGGAAACGGCTCGGGGCAGGAAGAGAACTGTGCATGTTCTTGATAGCAGGGTGTGATGAATGCAGGAAACCTCGTTCCACAAATCAGGTTGCTGATCTTCCTCGCTCTCCTTATATTGCCGACTGCCTTAGCGTTTGCGGGTCCGCGGCCGGGGTGGGTGATCGATACCCAGGCCGGGCGGATTCAGGTCCAGACGCTGGCGAGCGGGCTTGAGCACCCGTGGGGGCTTGCCTTTCTGCCGAACGGGAGCATGCTGGTGAGCGAGCGCCCCGGCCGGCTTCGGGTCGTGACCAAGGAAGGTTGGGTTTCTGAACCTTTGGCCGGAGTGCCAAAGGTGTTCGCGAGAGGCCAAGGCGGCCTATTGGATGTGGCGCTCGACCCTAATTTTGTCTCCAACCGCTTGGTCTATCTTTCTTATGCTGAACCCGGCAAGGGAGGAGCCTCCACCGCGGTGGCGCGGGCAAGACTTGCCGAAGGTGCCCTTGAAGATGTTCGGGTGATCTTTCGGCAGCAACCTAAGGTCAGCGGGGGGAACCATTTTGGTTCCCGGCTCGTTTTCGCACCCGACGGCAAGCTGTTCATCACCTTGGGCGAGCGCTTCAAATTCGATCCCGCTCAGGATCTTTCCAACCATCTCGGCAAGATCGTTCGGATCCACCCGGACGGTTCAGTACCGCGCGATAATCCTTTTGTCAATCGGCCGGGTGCCAGGCCCGAGATCTGGTCTTATGGCCACCGCAACGTTCAGGGGGCCGCGATCCATCCTGAAAACGGCGACTTGTGGGCGACGGAGTTCGGTCCAGCTGGCGGAGACGAACTCAACCTGATAGAGCCGGGACGTAACTATGGCTGGCCGTTGGTGAGCTGGGGGCGGCATTATTTCGGCAGGGACATCCCGGATCCCCCGACGCGGCCTGACCTGGCGCAGCCGCTCTATTACTGGAATCCGGTGATCTCGCCTTCCGGCATGAGCTTCTATACCGGTGATCTCTTTCCGGCCTGGCGCGGGAACTTGCTCATCGGCGGGCTCTCCTCGAAGGCGCTCGTTCGCCTGACGCTCGAAGGCCGGCAGGTGAAGGCTGAAGAGAGAATCCCTATGCAGAGGCGCATCCGTCACGTCATTCAGGGACCAGACGGCGCTGTTTATCTTTTGACCGATCAGGAAGACGGCGAGATTCTGCGCCTTATCCCGGCAAAGAGCCGCCAGGATTGACCTTGTTCTCCAGGACTTAAGCGGAATCTGGACGAAAATCCGGTAGCGCCTCCTCCGGCAAGTCTTTAAGGTAATGAGCGTTTCTGTCTTTAGTCGACAAAATCGGCGCGGCAATCGGCCAGGCGATGCCCAGCTCCGGGTCGTCCCAGCGCAGGCTGTACTCATTCTCAGGGTGATAGAAATCGGTACACTTGTAGACGAACAGGGCCTCTCTGCTCAGGACGCAGAAGCCGTGGGCGAAGCCTTCGGGGATGTAGAGTTGGCGGTGATTGGCGGCGGACAATTCATACGCTACCCAGCGGCCGAAGTTGGGAGAGCCGCGGCGGATGTCGACCGCCACATCGAAAACCGCTCCGCGCAGCACCTGGACCAACTTACCTTGAGGGTTTGGCCATTGATAATGCAGGCCACGCAGAATTCCCTGTCGGGACAAAGACAGATTGTCTTGGACGAAATTCGCCTGGATTCCCGCTTCGTGGTAACGCTTCAGGTTCCAGGTTTCCATGAAGAAGCCGCGGGCGTCTCCGTGCACCTTCGGTTCGATCAGGAGCACCCCCGTCAGAGGAGTTTCGATGACTTTCACCACATGGCTCCCTGTTCTAAGACGCGCCTGAGGTAGGCGCCATAGCCGTTACTTTTGAATTGTTCCGCCTGCTGCGCCAACTGCTTGGCGTCGATCCAACCCTGAGCATAGGCGATCTCCTCGGGGCAGCAGATTTTGAGTCCCTGGCGCTCCTCGATGGTCTGGATGAATTGCGAGGCCTGCATCAGGGATTCGTGGGTGCCGGTGTCGAGCCAGGCGATGCCGCGGCCTAGCTTCTCCAGATGGAGCTGGCCTTGGGCCAGATATAGGGCGTTGAGATCGGTGATCTCTAGCTCGCCACGGGCAGAGGGCCGTAGGGATCGAGCCAAGTTGCAGACTTGTTCGTCGTAGAAATAGATGCCGGTTACCGCCCAGTGGGATTTGGGGTGAAGGGGTTTTTCTTCCAGTCCGATCACTTTGCCCTGAGAGTCGAACTCGGCCACTCCGTAGCGCTGCGGGTCTTTGACCCAGTAGCCAAACACGGTGGCACCTGGACGGCGGCTAGCGCTCCTTAGGATTTCGGTCAGACCGTGGCCGTAGAAGATGTTATCCCCCAGAACCAGGCAGCATGGGTTCTGTTTGATGAAATCCTCGCCGATCAGGAATGCTTGGGCAAGCCCGCCGGGATGAGGCTGGACCGCATAATGCAGCTCGATGCCCCATTGGCGGCCGTCGCTGAGCAGGCGTTTGAACAACGGGGCGTCATGCGGAGTGGTGATCACTAAGATTTCGCGGATCCCGGCCAACATTAGAGTGGCCAGGGGATAGTAGATCATCGGTTTGTCGTAAATCGGCAGGAGTTGCTTGCTGACTGCGTGGGTGAGTGGATACAGCCGGGTACCTGAGCCACCGGCGAGGATGATGCCTTTCCTCATACTGCCCTCCCCAAGCGTTCGCGTCGATAGCTGCCGTCGGTGACTCTTTGGCACCAGTCCTGATTATTTAGATACCAGTGGACCGTTTTTGCTAAGCCAGTGGCGAAGCTTTCCTTAGGACGCCAGCCTAGTTCGCGCTGGATTTTGCTGAAGTCGATGGCATAACGCAGGTCGTGACCGGGACGGTCGGCGACGAAAGTGATCAGCCGCTGGTGGGGACGATGGGGGGAATCCGGCAGGAGTTCGTCGAGGATGTGGCAGATAGTCGTGACTACCTCGAGGTTGGTCTTTTCGCTGCCACCGCCGATGTTGTAGACCTCGCCGGGCCGACCGGCTTCGAGCACCCGTTCGATCGCCCGGCAGTGGTCTTCCACGTAAAGCCAGTCGCGGACATTCAAGCCGCTGCCGTAGACCGGCAGGGGTTTGCCTTCTACAGCGTTGAGGATCATGAGCGGGATGAGTTTTTCCGGGAACTGGTAGGGACCATAGTTGTTGGAGCAGTTGGTGGTCAGGGTGGGCAGGCCGTAGGTGTGATGGTAGGCGCGCACTAAGTGATCGGAGGCGGCTTTGGAAGCAGAGTACGGGGAGTTAGGACGGTACGGTGAGTCTTCGGTGAATTTTCCGGTAGGCCCCAAAGAGCCATAGACTTCGTCGGTCGAGACGTGGAGGAAACGGAAAGCGCGCCGTTCGTTCTCTGGCAATTGCCTGAAGTAGTGGCGGGCGGCTTCGAGGAGTTCGAAGGTCCCAACCACATTGGTCTGGATGAACTGCGCGGGGGAGTCAATGGAGCGATCGACGTGGCTTTCTGCAGCGAAGTTGATAATCGCTGTTGGGCGGTGCTCGCGTAACAGGCTTAGGACCTGCGCCCGGTCGCCGATCGAACCTTGGACGAAGACGTGGTTGGGATGATCCAACACCGCAGCCAAGGTGTCTAGGTTACCGGCATAGGTGAGCGCGTCGAGATTGACGATCCGCACTTTCCCCCGAGCGATCTGGCGCAAGACAAAATTGCCGCCGATGAAACCGGCGCCGCCGGTTACCAGCCAGGTGGTATTCAGGTTCATCCGCCTCTCCGTACCATCATGCCTCTGGAAGGGTCATAGCCCCATATGGCCAGAATCAAAAACAACACCATGGTACCCAAAGTATAGAGAAAAGCATATGGATAGAACTGGCCATAGAGGGCGAAACGGATCAATTCCACCGCCTGGGAGAAAGGATTGTAATAGGCCAAAGTAGCTAGAAGCGGGCTGGATTCCTGAAGCCGCCAGAGGGGATAAAGAGCGGTGGAAAGAAAAAACATCGGAAAGATGACAAAATTCATCACGCCGGCGAAGTTCTCCAGTTGCCTGATGAATGAGGAGAGCAGCATCCCTAAGGCGCCAAGCATCAAACCGCTCAGGATCAGCGCCGGAAGCACCTGAAGGTAACCCAAGGGCGGCGGCTGGATTTCATACGCCCAGGCGATCGCCAAGAAGACATAAGCCTGGAGCATAGAGACTAAAGTACTCGCCAACAGCTTACAGGAAAGCAGATACCAGCGCGGCAGGGGGGCGGTGAGCAAAACGCGCATGCTGCCCATCTCGCGATCGTAAACCATCGACAGGGAGCTCTGCATGCCATTAAACAGCAAGATCATCCCCGTCAGCCCTGGGGTGATGTATTCCTCGTAAAGGATATAAGTCTGATAGGGCGGGGTGACAGCGATTCCCAAAGTGGCGCGGAACCCGGCGGCAAAGATAAACAACCACACCAAAGGCCGCACTAAAGCGGCGATAAAGCGCCCACGCTGGTGAATGAAGCGAAGCAGTTCGCGGCCGATGATCGCCGAAGCAGCGTGCAAGTAGTGGCTCAGGCGCATGCCGAATTCTCCCCGGTCAGTACCTTGAAGGCTTCGGTCAGGGTGGTGACCTGCACCTGGCGGATAACGCTGGTGACCGCTCCGGCGGCGCGAATTTTCCCCCGATGCAGGACGATCAATTCGTCGGAAGGTAAGACTTCGTCCAACAGGTGGGTAGCCCACAAAACGCCGATGCCCTGCTCCCAACTCAGGCGGTGGAGGTAGTCCACCAGAGCCTGGCGGCTGGCAATGTCAAGCCCCACGGTCGGCTCATCTAGGAGCAACAGGCGGGGGCGGTGGAGAAGGGCGCGTGCGATCTCCACTCTTCTGCGGTAGCCGCCGCTTAAAGCGCGGATTTTGGTGTTGCGATACTCGGTCAGCCCCAACCGTTGCAGTTCCACTGCGATCCGCTGCTTCGCTTCGCTCGGCTTGAGGCCGTGGAGGGCAGCCGCATAGCGTAGATTTTGGAGCACGCTCAAATCCAAATCCAGGGTCGGTTGCTGGAATACTACCCCTAACTGAGCCAGTGCCTGGCTGGATTGGCGGCGATTGTCGAAACCGGCGATGCGGATACAGCCGGTAGGGCTGTCAAACAAGCGGGTGATCAAGTTAAACAAGGTGGTCTTGCCTGCCCCGTTGGGCCCTAGCAGGATAGCGCACTGACCCTGAGAGACGTTAAAGCTGACATCGTCCAAGGCTGGTTTGCTGCCGTAGGCGAAACTGACGTGTTCGATTTCTAGCGCTTTAGTCATGGTTTGACGGCTACCCCCCACGGGTAATGGCCCACGGCGATGGACTTTATCGGTTTGCGTTTTTCGGTATCAATTACGGTGATGTCATGGCTGGCGCCATTGGCAGTAAATAGCTTCTTGCCATCGCTGGAAAAAGCAAGATGCCAGACCCGCTTGCCGGTGAGTAGATAATCGACTACCTCAAGTTTTTGCGCGTCTACCACCGCCACCCGGTTGGCCGGCCCTAAAGCCACATAGCCATAACGGCGATTTTTGTCCACCACTACCCCCACTGGCTGCACTAAGGTCTGGGTGACCCCTGGTACTTTAAAACTTAGCTTCTTGACTATCTGCTTACTGGCCACGTCGAGAATGGTTAAAGTGCTGCCGATTTCTGAAGTTACCCAAAGCTGATTGCTGTCGGCAGTAAAAGCTGCCGCCCTGGGTCTTGGATCCACCAAGGTGTTGTGGACGACTTCTAAGGTTACTGGATCGATCCAGTGGACCATGTTGGTGGTCTCTGAGGTGCTCACCACCCACTGACCATCCGGGCTGACCGCGATGCCTTCCGGCTCCACTCCGACTGGGATGGCCTTGATGGCTTGGCCGCTTTTGAGATCGATGACGGTTACCTGATTATCATCCTCGTTGGAGACGTACATGCGTTCGCCTTTCGGGTCCAAGGCAAAGGTTTCCGGGTCTTCGCCCGAGGGCAGGGTCCCGGTGACTTTAAAAGTGCCGGCGTCTAACACTTGGATGGTATCGTCGTCGCTTACCGCCACGTAGATTTTGGCAAAATCGGGGCTGAGCTTGATGTCGCGCGGCCTGCGGCCAATTGGGACGGTTTGCTTTAAGGTGAGCGTGGCGCTGTCGACGACGGCCAAAGCATTGTCTTTTTCCAAGGTGACCAGCACCGTATCGGCGCTGGCGAGCAAAGAGAAGCCAGCCAAAATCACTGTTAAAAAACGCATTTGTTTCTCCTTTAACGCTTTAAGGCGCATTCGGTCTCACGAGCATCATAGCCTAAAGTGTCCAGTTCGTTTGAAGGATGCAGAAATCCCTCCAGCGGGGCGACCGCTACTACGTCGTAGGCGCTGGCCAGCAGGATGGGCTGGCGCAGTTGCCCGTCCCAGAGCCGAAACGACAGCGGCGCGCCTTTAAATCCGGGAAGCGCCAGTTGGTCGCTGAGCAAGTACTGCTGAATCGTGGCAAAGTCCGTGCTTTGGGTGCGGGTGGCGGCCTCGCCGATGGCGCGCACTGCCAGCCAAGCAGCGTAGTCTTCCGGCTGCATCCAGCGCCCGGTGAGCTTTTTGAAGCGGTTTTGCAGCTGTACCGCCCCCCATTGCTCGTGAGCCGGATGCCAGGCAGTGGCGATGAGCCCGTGCGTTCCGGCCACCGGCCGTGGCAACCAGGTGCGATAGGGGAAATAGGCGCCAAAAAGCCCTGCCTCGTCGGCCACTAGCAAAACGTCGTAATCGACTCCTTGGGTGAACACGGCCACCTCGGATTCTGCAGTGCGGCGGGCATCGTAGGTGTGGGTCCAGGGTTTTTCAGCGACGATTTTGAGGCCAAAGCGCTTAGCGCTGCGCTTGAGCGCCTGTGCAAACAACTGATCTTGCGGCAAAGCCCCAGGTACCAGGAACCACTCCTCCCAGCGTTTTTTCTTAAGATACTGGCCTAGGGCATCGGCGCGCATGGCGTGGCTGGGCAGAGTATGCAAGACATTAGCGCGGCAGTCTTTGCCACGTAAGCTATCATCGTAAGCACCCACGTTGTACAGTAAACTACTTTGGGCTTCCGGCAGGTCGGCTAAAGCCAATAGTTTCTCTGCCGGCAAGTTGACTAAAACGTGGCGGAAGCCTTCCTTGTGCAAAAAATAAAACGCTTTTATTGGATCTTCGTCTTGCTTGATGACTGCTCCTAGTAAGCGAAAAGACTGGTTGGTAAATCGACCGGTGGTGTTGTTGTCCTCTATGCCCAGTTCAGCACCGCGTATTCCCAAATCTGGATACAGAGGCTCTAAATTGGCGGTAGCTGGCCTTAGATCCTCGCGCTCTTGACCTAAATAGGCGATAAACACCGTTTCGGCGTGGGCTGAGGCCAGGCTAACCAGCAGAAAGACGATGAGCTGATAGATCCACATAGAATCATGAGCAGAGCAGTTGGAAATTATACTCGATCAGAACAGGCTTTCGCGCCTTTGGTTTGGCTGCTGTGCGGCCACAAACTCGGCGATAACCTGCAACTTATGGCTTTGGCTGAAGTTCTAGGGTGGCCGCATGCAGTCAAGCGTTTAAAGTATCGGCCTTATGAGCTCTTGCTAGGCCGCATAGGAGCGACGCTGCTCGGGATAGACCGAAAACGAAGCGATCCTTTGCTTCCCCCCTGGCCGGATTTGATCTTGACTGCCGGCCGTCGCAACGAGCCGGTGGCGTTGTGGATCCGCAAGCAGGCGGCCAAGATAGGTCAAAAGGTGCGCATCGTGCATTTAGGAAGGCCGTGGGCAAAACTTGGTGCTTTTGACTTGATCGTGACCACACCGCAGTATTTTTTACCGCCGCTTGCCAACGTGCTCACGAATGCTTTTCCCCTGCACGCCTTGACGGAGGAAAAACTTAAGCAGGCAGCGCAATATTGGGGCGCGAAAATCTCCGTGCCTGGGCCGTATCTTGCCCTCTTGGTCGGTGGCTCTAGCGGACCTTATATTTTCGATGCCAAGATAGCCACCGTTTTGGCTCAGCAAGCGAGCGAATTGGCCAAAAGAAAAGGCGCTTCGCTCCTGGTGACCACCAGTGCCAGAACCTCGCAAGAAGCAGCGCACGCGCTCGCTAAAGCAATTGCAGTGCCGGCAGAGATCCACGTTTGGCAGCCAGGTAAGGAAAATCCTTATCTTGGTTACCTTGCTTTAGCCGATGAGATCATCGTCACCGGAGACAGCATGTCGATGTTGGCTGAAGCGTGCTTTACCGGCAAGCCGGTGCACATCTTCCCTTTTGGCAGCGGGCGCTGGGCTATGCGCCTTAAGGCCCAGCTTCCTCCGTCACCGCGCCCGTGGTGGGATAAGGAAAAGCTCCGCGCCCTGCGCAGCGCTTTGGGCTTGACTCTGGCGCCGCGCCGTTTAAAACGCGATATCCGTTGCATCCTCTGGGCAGCCATAGAATCCGGGCGGGCGGTATGGTTGGGAGAAGAGCCGCGCAAACTCGCTCCTTTACCCTTGGACGAACTCGCTAAGACCGCCGATCGAATCAAAGCCCTGCTAACAGGCTAAAATCGCCTCGGCTTGCTCGATGGCAGCCCGGACTGAGGCAGCCGCTCGCTGGAAGGCGGAGATTTCCTCTTGGTTGAACTCGGGGTGTAAGATTCTTGTCACTCCCGGGCGGCCGATGACTACCGGTAAGCTCAGGCAGACGTCGCTGACTCCGTAGAAGCCATCGATCAGCACACTGACAGGCATGGTCCGCTTGCTATCGAAGGCGACCGCTTCGATGATCATGGCCGCCGCTAAAGACACGGCGAAATTGGTGTAGCCTTTGTAGGAAAACACCCGATAGCCGGCGGCGACCGCCTCTTGGAACATTTTCCGGCGGCTTGCGTTGTCGACGATGTGCTCGCCGCCTGCTTGGGCTTGGCTTAAGCAAGGAAATTGATGATCGCCGTGCTCGCCTAGGATATAAGCCCTTAAGTCTTCAGGGTGAATGGCCACTTCTTCAGAGAGCATGGCGCGGAACCTGGCCGAATCGACTAGGGTGCCGGTTCCGATCACCCTGGCGGGGGGAAAGCCGGAAAATTTCAAGGAGAAATACGTCAAGACGTCTACCGGGTTAGAGACGACGACAAGCACCGCGTTCGGGCTTAAGGCCGCAATCTGAGGGATCAGCTCCTGAAACAGCTTAACGTTACCTTCCAGCAGCTCCAGGCGTGATTTAAGCCCTGAGGGAGTCGGTACCGAGGCGCACAAGGCGATCAGGTCTGAGCCGCAAGTGGCGCTTAAATCGCCATAGTAGACCTCAAATGGGCGGTCCAGGAAAGACATCGCGTGGCGCAGGTCATAAGTATCGCCCTGGGCGATTTGGAGTCTTCGGCTGACTAAGACCAGTTCGTTACACAGGCCTTTTAAAGCGATGGTATACGCCAGGGTGCTGCCGACCCGGCCGATGCCGACGATGGAGATTTTCATAGCGTTAATATTAGACGGGTTTATAGGCGTGTGGACGCAAAAATTAAAATATAAAGTTTGACTTCGTGTGACGTACCTGCCTAATTTCCCTTGGAACTTCGAACGGGTTATCTGAATGCCAAAGTTGGTTCCGTTTGATATTCCCGGCTTGATATTCCCGGCAAAGATCGCGCTGGTAAAGCGCAGTTTTCTGCAGATAGCCGATCCAATGGACCGCAGTCCAGGACACCGATACTCAAGTATCTGTAAAACTGCAAAAGCGTGCCTAAAGCAAAACGCAGGTTGTTTATTTGCGCTAGTTAACACGGTCTATGGCTCGGTGAAGGGGGATCGGGACGCAGCCAATTTATAGGAACAAGAAGGCCTTTGTTCGCCGAAAACGCATACGCCCGAAGGGCGTCTATTTCCTGGACGCTTACAGGAAGCGCTCCTGACCAGCCGGCAAAAGCGAAGTTTCTGCCTACGGCTTGGGCAACGTCTGGCCGAAAGTGACCAGTAGGCATCACGGCCAGTAGTTTGCAACCAGTGTTTTTGACAAGCGCAAAGACAACGGCGTCGGCCTCTTTGCCGGCTGCTACGGCCCAACCGGTGATCTGGATCCCCCCTGAGACGGCCTGATACCGATCCACAAAACCGCCTTTGGCTTGAGTTTGGACGGTGATTGAGGGGAATGCGAGCACGCCTAGTTTGGAGGCCGTTTTTGCCTTCAACAAGAGAAGTTCTGGATGCGGGTAGATGGTGGTGAGTTGGCAGTACTCCCCAGGAAAAACGAGCTTCAGTTGAAGGCAGCTTTTCTCGGCGAGCAGGCGGTAGTGGTAGGTGTGCATCTGTTCTAAGGCGGAAGTGTGGGCATACGCTATCCCAGTTATCGCGGTGCCGAGAATTGGACCTAGGTGGTTTATAGCCTTAAGCGGTGCCTTTTGTAGCAACGCGATCCCTGCTACCAAAAGGTAGGTACCGTAGGTGACGTAGTCCGGCCGCAGGGCATGTCCCATGCCCATCGGGAGGCGCCCGATGGTAGCCAACAGCGCCTGCATGAGGGCATATCCCCCGATGAGCATCCAGGCCCAAGCGGTCCGGTCGCGCCGATCCGCCTGCCAGGCGCGCACTGTCCCGAGCGCGTACAGACCGAGGTTAAGCCCACCCATACAGGCTGCCAGATGCGGCTCCTCGGAGAAAGAACGGCCTAAAACGGTCAAGAAGAAGCCAAAGACAGACGTAAGGGGTTGATCCAAAACGGCGAGTAGCGGCGTATGGCCAGCGGGATGGCGATAGCCAGCGAAATAAAGCGCTATGGATAAGGAAGCTAAGGCGCTGTACGTCAAAAGCGGCTTTAGAGTGCGCCGGGAGATGGCATCGCTTAGGAGCAAGAGGCCAAAAAGCGGGTATAAGGCAATCCCGCCGCTGAAGCTGTACTGCCCTGTTGCCGCCAAAACCGAAAAGCCCAATGCCTGGAGCGTGGAAATAGAGTGCCGTAGTAGGAACCATAAAACCCCGCTGAGCAAGGCGGTTTCGGGAAGGAGGCGCTCGAAAGTAATGCCCCAGGTATGGAAGTACCAGGTCAGAGGGGACCAAAGTAGCCAGGAGAACACAAAGACCAAAAACGCCCGGTCGCAGCGTTTGAAGCCAGAAGTAGCGCAGGCTAGGCGATGCAGCAAATACACCAGTCCCAGGCAGAGGAAAAAGCCGAGGTAAACCTCGGCTTGCGTGTCCCAATGGCCGAGAATCAGGGCGAGCGTCACCGAGATGGCGGAAGGCAAGGCTTTGCGGGCCTCGTTGTGCTGGACCCAATAGGTTCCTAGGTTAAAGCGGCCGGAGAAGGCTTCGACCATGGCGTGGTAAGGGGTATCCCACTGGTCCTGGATCGGGAAGGGAACCCCGTAGCGATAAAGAGTGGGCAGCCAAATCAGGAATGGCAGTCCAGCAAACACGAGCAGGGCGCTGGTGGCCAGTTTGGCAGGCTCCAGCTTGTAGGGCTTCATTGTCAGGCAGAGCACTAAAATCCGGCCAGGAGGAGTTTTTCCCCTCCTAGCCTGGATCAGCAACTTTAGGCGGCTTTTACTGCGGGCGCGTCCCAGCCCAAAGGATGGCCGGGCGGCGGAACGAGCGGCTGAATGCGCTCTATGAGTTCTAAAGCATCGTGGCGCACGTGGTTTTGGGCCATCTCGGCGCGGATCTGGTCTTCGGTAACGATGCCTTTCTCCAGGCATTCTCGCACTAGGCCAAAGAAGTAGCGTTCTTGGTTGGGATCGGGATGCTTCTTGTAGCGGCCGAGCAGGGCGTATTCGCCGAACAAGTGGCGGCGGGCGCGCAGGATCAGTCCCCATAGGTTTTTCTTCTCGGCTGGGCGGAAATCCACCGGCAGCCCTGTTTTCCACGGTTGGGTCTTGCGCTTGGTGGTGTGCAGCATCTTAGTTTTGGGGGTGAGCTTGTCGAAGTCGTTCCATTCATTTTCGAACAACTCGATGGCCTCGCGTGGCTCGCGCCGCAGGCAAATCCAGTCCATGTAGTCCACCTCGAAGCTGAACAGTTTGTTGAACGTCTCCTCCACGTTCCAGTGGGTGAGACGAGCGCAGTCTAAAAGCATCACGCTGCTCGCCAGGCAGCCTTCCTTGCCTTTTTGACCGGTGCGCGGGCGGCACATAATGGCCGCGCTGCCCATATCGCGCGAGAGAAGCTCCCAGACGTCGCCCACGGCGAACACGTCTGGATCGACCACTACTGCCCGGCCTTGATAGTTCATCAGCTTTGGAGGCATGAACCGAAGCGGGGTAAAGGACTGGAGGTCGTCGTTGAGCCAGATGCGCTTTTGGCCGTCGCGCAAATACACTTGACCCTCCCGGGCGTGGAGGAAAGGATAATCCTTGTGGTGGATGATCTCTACCTCGAACTTGTCGGGATTTTTAGAGTTGCGCTTCATGCTGTAGGCAGACACTACTGCCCCCAGCCATTGTTTGTGGTTGGTGTGAACGAAGACGCGATATTGCATAGCAGTCACCTCACGTTAAGCAATTCGATGCCGCACAGTGTAAGCGAAAAAAATCTTAAGATCGATAAGGTTTAAGGGCTTAATTTGACCTGGATACCAAGCGCTTGGATTTTTTGGGTAAACTCCTTCATCCAAGTCACCGACAGGGGACTAAGGCGCCACGCTTCCGGTTGCTGCGATGGGCGGGCTAGACCATAAAGCATTACCCCTTGTAAAGGAATGGCGCGTTCTAATGCCTGATGCAGGAAATCCAAATACGCTTGCTGTTCCTCTGGCGGCGGGGGCTCGCCATCCAACGCGAATAAGCAGGTTTGAATCCACACCGGGCAAAGCGTAGCGGCTTTTTCCAGGTTGGCCAGCACCCGTGGCGGCGTGATAGTCGCGCCATTGATGCGCCTTAAGCCTTCAGGGGTGGCGCGGTCGAGTTTGAACCAAAGCTCCCCGCCCAGCGCTCCCCAACGGATCAAGCCCCTTTGTACGGCCGGCCGATAAATCAGGCTGCCGTTGCTGATGATCACCTTGGCGAGGGGGGGCAAAGAGAGCTTGTTTAAGGTTTCCTCGATGGTGCCGATGGCGACGTCGAACTCCTTGAGCGTGGTCGGCTCGCCGTCGCCGGAGATGGCGATGTCTTTGAGCGCCCGAAAAGCTTCAGGTACCTGAAAGTGCTGGTAGAAATGGCCGCTTAGAATCTGCCCGAGCAATTCGGTCAGTTCCCATTGCAACCGCGACTGATCCAAGGTTGGGGCAGATCCGCGCCGCAGTTGCGGCACCTGGCAGTAGATGCAGCGCCAATTGCAAGCGCGGTTGGGGTTAAAGTTGATGCCTATCGAAATACCGCCGGCGCGGCGTGACACCACTGGATAAACATAGGTTAATCCGGCCGCGTCGCGGCGGTGGTCAGTGACGGTTAGAGTGGCCAGATTAGGGATGATCATCTTCCAATGGGCTGGGAACGGCCTGCTCGCCGACGAATCGCCAAAAATCCAAGGTGCCTTGATCTTCGAACGGGATGCGGATGTCGCGACTAAAGCCGCGGCTTGCGCTCAAGTGCCCCTGGATTCGATAATCGATCGGCTGCTGCGCGCCCAGGCTTAGGATATGCTTCAAAATTTGGAAGGTCTGGACGGTTGCGATCAGATCCAGTTCCGCCTGGCCATAGGCCGGCACCTTGACCGGGTGGTCGCTTAGGCCTCGTGCCAGAGGCTGGCCGTTGAGGAAGACGTTGGCGACTGCTCCGTTGAGGTTAAAGCCATAGGCATTCGGATTGTCGATCCGCAAAGTAAGTAAAAAGTCCTGGGCGAGGAGCCGGCCGCCGCGCAGTTGCATGTCGACCAGAGATACTCTAGGGTGTTCGAAGGTAGAGAGGTCGGCGCAACCGCAGAGTTCTAAGGCGAGGAAACCGAGCAAAACGATGGCACGCATGGAGATGGACGGCGTTTGATTAACGAAGAGGGATTGTAACACGGGTTTCAGCCATCGACTCTAGTATCGTCCGGCAGTTCGCCTTCGTGCTTATACATCTCAGCGATTTCTTGCAATCTTGCCACTACCTTGCCGTTGATAGAATCCTCGGGATAGTTGCCTGCGGCATCGAGGGCGCCGGCAGGCAGATCCATAAGGAGTTCGAGGGTCTGATCCACGCTAGTGACTGGATAGAGGTTGAAGCGGCCGGCGGCGATGGCCTCGATCACTTCGTCCTTGAGCACCAGGTCATCGCAGTTGGCTTGAGGGAAAATGACGCCGTGGCTGCCATCCAATCCGCGCGCTTGGCACAGCCTAAAGAAGCCTTCGATCTTTTCGTTAATCCCGCCGACCGCTTGCACCTCCCCGTATTGGTTGAGCGAGCCGGTGACCGCAAAGCACTGCTGGATCGGAATATGGGTGAGTGCCGAGATTAAAGCGCAAACTTCAGCCAAAGCGGCGCTGTCACCATCGACGTAGCCGTAGGACTGTTCTAAAGCGATATGGGCAGAGATTGCAAACGGAAATTTTTGGGCGTACTTATAGCCTAGATACCCGGACAGAATCATCACCCCTTTGGAGTGGATGGCCTGGCCTAAGTTGACCTCCCGCTCAATGTCCACAATCCCTTTGGAACCGGGATAAGCAGTAGCGGTGATTCGGGCCGGCGCGGCGAAGCTGAGCTTGCCGGTTTCTAAGATAGTCAGACCGTTGATTTTGCCAACTGCGCTGCCGCTGGTGTCGATGAGGATGGTCCCGGCCAAGATTTCCTCTAGGATCACTTGGGCTAGCCGACCTTCTCGCTGTTCTTTGGCGGCCAGCGCCGCATCCACGTGCGTAGCATCGATGTACGGGGCCTGGCTTTGAGCGCGCCACCACTCCGCCTCGCATAGAAGATCGACCAGTTCACCGAAGCGCGCCGAAAGTTTGCATCGCGATTCGGCCAAGCGCGAGCTATAGTTGGCAAGGCGCAGCACCGCTTTACAGGAAAGAGGGGCCGTGTGATGTACCTGGGTCTGGTGCGTCAAGAATCGGGCCATCAGCGACAAATTTTCCGGGGTGCGGGGAAGGTCGTCGTCGAAATCGGCTAATACTTTAAAGATTTCGTTGAATTCGGGATCCAGCTCCTGGAGGAGGAAGAACTGATCCCGGTCGCCGACGACGATCACTTTGACATCCAGGGGAATCGGGCTAGGGTTAAGGGTCGCTGGCAGCAACGCGGTTGGTTCGTTCAGCGGCCGCTCGATGACCAACTCCCGGCGCTTGAGCGCCCGCTTGAGGGTCGGCCAGACCGATGGTTCGGTGAACAGTTTGTCGGCTTCCAGAACCAGATAACCCCCGTTGGCCCGGTGCAAGGACCCGGCATAGATCCTGCGGTAGTTGGTCTCGATGATTCCCTGTTCGGCAGTGTATTCGATCCGGCCAAACAGATTGGGATAGCTGGGGTGAATCTCGTAGATCACCGGTGCTCCCTGACCTTCGACATGGGTAACGAATAGGTTGGGGGAGTAATTTTCCTGAAGCAGCTTGCGCCGAGAGGTCTCGTCAAGCTCCTCAGAACACAGCTTTTCCCGCGCGCTGGCCTCCAGGTCGGCGCGCAGGTTGCTGAAGAAAGCGGCAAGCCCCTCAAATTGCCCGTAACGGGACTCCAGTGGTTTGAGCAACGGGTCGATCGCCTGGCAGATGGTGATACGATCCAATTCGCGCTGTTTTTCCGCCATTTCGCGCCGCCACTGGGGGAGTTCGGCGAGCAAATCGGCTAAGTAATCTTCCAGTTCAGCCACGGCATGATTGAAAGCGTCCCGTTCGGCCTCGGACAATTGGGTGAATTCAGCCTCATCCAGGGGCACGCCTTCTTTCAGCGGGGTGAAGGTGATAGAATCGCCGTCGCGGAAAACTGCAACGTTCATTTCCAGCGCCTTGTGCTCGAGTTTGTTAAAAGCGTGTTCGCGACGCTGGTTGAACTCGCGCTCGATGAGATGATTGCGACGTTGATAGGAAGGGCTTTCGAAGGCGGTTGGAAAGGTATCCAGGAGTTTATCGATCAAGGCTTCCATATCGGCGGCGAATTTTCGGCTCAGGCCTGCAGGCAGCGCGACGGCGATGGGCTCGCGCGGTTCGTCTAGACGATTGAGATAGATCCAGTCGTCGGGAGTCGGGCGGATGCGGGCAGCTTCTTGAAGTAGGGTTAGGGTAAGCGTCAGGCGACCGGTGTCAGGTTCTCCCATGACATAGGCGTGATACCCGGGAGGCTGCATCGCGATGGTAAAACGCAGCGCTTGTTCGGCCCGCGCCTGCCCCAATACGCCGGTGAAGGGTTCTAATTCGGCGGTGGTAGCAAAATCTAAGCCTTCGGTGGAAACAAGCGGCAAAGCAGTCCAGGGTAAGGGAGGGTGACGGCGGGGTAGGTTCATACAGCGGTGTTTTCCTTTCCTAATGAACGGCATTTGCCAGCCGATGACATCGATGATGAGACTTTTTGTACGATTATCGTCGGTTTCGTGCGAGCCGTCGATGGCTTGAGCGAATGGTTGGGAAGGGTGTTTTCCTGGTTATCCTTGGGGATAGTAATTGTTACCTTTTCAGTCGTGATTCTGCGCTATGGGTTCAACCAAGGGTAGATCGCGGTTCAAGAGTCAGTGATCTATATGCACGCCTTGCTGTTTATGCTGAGAGCCGTTTACACCCTCAAGCACGATGCTCATGTGCGGGTGGATATCTTCTATCAACGCTTCAGACCGAAGACGCGCGCTTGGATCGATGTTTCACCCGCCTGCGCGAGATGATGCAGAGTACCACTCGGATGAGCAGCACAGTGTTTTTGATCCTAATCGGCGCGGCCTTGTTTTCCCTGGTTTTTCGGGGGTTCTATGGCGATGAGATAGTGGTCGAATGGCTGTCCGACCTTTCCGGGGGAGCCTTCGGGGCGATGGCGACTGTAATGGCCGTGATGGTCGCCCTGGGATTCGTGTTGGATTTCATAGCCATCCAGTTGCTCACGCTCGGGATTTTAGCTTTGTGGCCGGCATTGGCTACCTGGTTGGGTGGATTTATGGCGAATAGGTCTCCCATAATAGATGTCGGGCTAAAATCCAATCATATGATCAGGCAGTAGGTCTAAAGATGTCTAGAAATTTCGTCTTCGCAATTTTGGTGCTTGGACTGATAGCGGTCGGCCAGCTTACAGGATGCGGCCAGAAGGGTTCGCTCTATCTGCCTTCCCCTGAACAAGACCAAACCCAGGAAAAACACTGAATGGATCATTTCTATTACCAAGCGGGTCAATTGTATGTGGAGAGCGTGCCAGTGGCCGATATCGCTGCTCGCTATGGTACGCCAGTCTACATTTATTCCCGCGCTGCACTGGAGCAGAACTGGTACGCTTTTGATCGCGCTTTCGGCGAGCATCCCCACCTGATCTGCTATGCAGTCAAGGCAAACTCCAATCTTGCGGTGCTCAATCTGTTGGCGCGGCTGGGATCCGGATTCGACATCGTTTCGGTGGGGGAGCTGGAACGGGTGCTCAAGGCTGGCGGTGAGGCGGACAAGATCGTTTTTTCCGGAGTCGGCAAGCGAGAGGTGGAACTGCGCCGTGCGTTGGAAGTCGGCATCCGCTGCTTCAATGTGGAAGTGGCGGAAGAGCTGGATCGGCTCAATCGGATCGCCGGGGAATTAGGCCTTAAGGCGCCGGTATCGTTGCGGGTCAATCCAGACGTAGACGCCAAGACTCACCCCTATATTGCCACCGGCATGAAGGAGAACAAGTTCGGCCTGGATGTAAACACCGCATTGGACGAAATCTTGCGCGCGGCAGAGCTGCCCTATGTGGAAATCGTAGGATTGGATTGTCACATCGGTTCCCAATTGACCGGGATCACCCCTTTTCTCGACGCTTTGGAGCGGGTGTTGGTCATGGCTGAGCAGGTAGAGCAGGCAGGCATTGCCCTGCGTCATCTGGACTTGGGCGGGGGGTTGGGTATTTCTTATCGGAATGAGACTCCCCCTCAGCCTGCCGAATACGTGGCGGCTTTGTTAGCCAAGCTGGAGGGGCGCCACTATGAAATCTGGTTGGAACCCGGACGGGCAATCGCCGGCAATGCAGGAATTCTGGTGACCTGTGTGGAGTATCTGAAAAAAACTCCGGTTAAAGACTTTGCTATCGTCGATGCGGCGATGAACGATCTGCTGCGACCTGCTTTGTATCAGGCATGGCAGGAAATTGTCCCGGTCTGCCCCCGCGTTGATGTCCCTGAAGCGGTTTACGATATCGTAGGACCGGTGTGTGAGAGCGGCGATTTCTTAGGCCGAGAGCGCCGCCTGCGGCTGGCTCCGGGAGATCTGCTCGCAGTGCGTTCGGCCGGGGCGTATGGTTTCAGCATGAGTTCTAACTACAACTCTCGGCCCAGACCACCGGAAGTCTTGGTAGACGGCAGGCAGGCACACTTGGTCCGCAGCCGGGAAGCACTGGAAGATCTGTGGCGTGGAGAGCAGATACCCAGGGGCATATCATGAAGTTCACCAAGATGCACGGGCTTGGCAACGACTTCGTCGTCATCGACGCGGTCAACCAGTCAGTCTGTCTGACCGAAGTCCAAATCCGCCGCCTCGCCGACCGTCATTTTGGCGTCGGCTGCGACCAAGTGTTGGTGGTAGAGCCGCCACCCGATGAGACGGTCGACTTTCGCTACCGGATCTTCAACGCCGATGGCTCAGAGGTAAGCCAGTGCGGCAATGGGGCTCGCTGCTTTGCGCGTTTCGTCCGCGCCAAGGGGTTGATCGACCGCGACCTCATCCGCGTAACCACCGCCGCTGGGCGCATGATCCTCGAGTTGGTGGATACTGAACGGGTGCGGGTGGAGATGGGAGTGCCGAGGTTTGCCCCCAAGGAGATTCCTTTAGCAGTGCATGAAGAAAGCCTCGAGTATCAGGCCGAAGTCGATGGGGTGAGCTTCCGGTTCGGAGCAGTCTCCTTGGGGAATCCCCATGCGGTGATCGCGGTGCCGGACGTGACTACGGCGCCGGTGGCCGAGGTAGGGGCGGCGCTTTCGTGCCATCGGTTGTTTCCCGAACGGGTCAACGTAGGGTTTATGGAGATCGTCGATTCCCATCATCTTCGCCTGCGGGTATTCGAGCGCGGCGTTGGTGAAACCCTTGCCTGCGGCAGCGGTGCATGTGCGGCAGCGATAGTTGGGATAGAACAGGGCTTGCTGCGCAGTCCGGTGACGGTACGATTGCCGGGAGGGGAATTGCAGGTGGAATGGGGTGGGCGCGGCATGCCGGCAATCCTGATTGGACCGGCCGAGTTCGTGTTCGAGGGGGAAATAAAATGGACGGATTGATGGTAGCGGTCGAGCGCTACCTGGCGATGCTCGAACACGAGCGCCGTGCCTCGCCGCACACTTTGAGAGCCTATCGTCGTGATCTGCAGCGGATGATCCAATACTGCCGCCACTGCGGCATCGGCCGCTGGCAGGATTTAAACGAAGGGACTGTTCGCATGTATATCAGCGAGCGCAGGCAAGCCGGTTTGTCCGCCCGCAGCCTGCAGCGAGAATTATCCGCACTGCGGGGGTTATTCGATTATCTCCTCAAAACAAGAGAAATAGGCGACAACCTCGTCCGCCGCGTCAGACCGCCGAAATCTTCCCGTTCTTTACCAGAAACATTAAATGTAGACGAGTTGAGCGCACTGCTGAACGCGACCCCGACGTCGCCAGGGGAAGTTCGCGACCGGGCAATGTGGGAGTTGCTTTACTCTTCTGGTCTGCGCTTGAGTGAGTTGGTCGCTTTAGACATGACTGATCTATCCTTGGACAAGGCTTTAGTCCGGGTACGAGCCGGTAAGGGTGGTAAGGGCCGGGTGCTTCCAGTAGGACGTTGTGCCAGGGAAGCGATAGCAGCCTGGTTGGAGGTCCGGCAAACTTTGGCTGCTCCCCAGGAGACGGCGTTATTCGTCAACCAGCGGGGAGTGCGGATAAGCGGGCGGGGAGTACAGCTGCGGCTGACCCAGTGGGGACGCCGGTTGGGTTTTGGTCGCCCGCTCCATCCTCATCTGATGCGGCATTCCTTCGCCAGCCACCTGCTCGAGGCCAGCGGCGACTTGCGTGCCGTGCAAGAGCTGCTCGGCCACGCCGATATCGCCACGACACAAGTTTACACGCACTTAGATTTTCAGTACCTGGCTAAAGCCTATGATCAAGCCCACCCACGGGCACGACGGCGCGGATCGACAAAATGTGATAAGATATAGCTTTCAAGTGGCCAATGAGGTTTAAGCAATGACCGCGCCACATGCATCATCAGAGACTGGAATTCCCTTGGATAACGAAACGCCGGTTGAAATTCCTACGGTTCCAGAAGGGTTGGAAGCTCAGGAAGAGACGCGCCAAAAGCATAGGCTTTGGACTTTAGGGGGTATCGTAGGCGCTGTGGGTTTGGCCTTGTTTGTTCTAGGCTGGTATTGGAGTTATCAGTGCTTTAGCCCTAGGACTTATGACGTAACTGAAATCGCTCTGAAAGAGACCGGACTAAGCGATCCTAAAGAATTGGCCCCTGGCGCTAAGGTTGTTGCTGTATTGATCCACAATATGAATTATTTGCTTACTAAACCGGGGGGGTATCTCTCCAATGATGTCACCCCGCCTGGGGTATTGCTGGACAATATGCCCAATTGGGAGTTCGGGGTGGTAGTCGCTTCACGGGACCTGGCTACGGCGCTGCGCAACCAATTCTCCCGTGCTCAGTCGCAATCTCCAGAAGACAAGGATTTGGGAATTGCCGAGCCGTATTTTTATTTTGAAACCGAGTCGTGGATTTTGCCGGCTACGGAAGGCCAATACCAGAAAGGGGTCGATCTATTTCGCAGGTACTTAAAGCGCCTGCAGCAAGGTCAGGCGAATTTTTATTCGCGCGCCGACAACTTGACCCAGTACATCGATATTCTAGCTAAACGCTTAGGAAGTTACACCCAGCGCTTAAGCGCAAGCAGCAAGCTACACGAAGAAGCCCCGGTGGTAATCCGCGGTGCACCGAGCGCTGCGTTTACGCCCTTAGAACGCACGCCCTGGCTGGAGGTGGACGATCACTTCTACGAAGCGCGCGGTTACTGCTGGGCGTTATTACACATCATGCGGGCGATCGAGAAGGATTTTCACGAGATATTGCGCCTGAAAGCGGCCGATGCTCAGATTCACCAGATCATCCGCGAACTGGAGGCCACTCAAGCGACAATTTTAAGCCCAGTGGTACTAAACGGCAGCGGCTTTGGTATCTTTGCTAATTATTCTTTAACTTTGGCTACTTATATCGCTCATGCCAACGCCGCTTTGATCGACCTTAGGGCTTTGCTTAGCATCTGACGTGGAAAATTTCAGCCACCACCTCAAAGCCACGAGCACCTGGCAACGCATTTTCTTCATGCTCGTGTTTGCTTTTATCTTGAGTTTTGTGCGCCTAATTTTGTGGGTCGTGATCCTGTTCCAGGTGGCAAACAAGCTTTTAACCGGCCAGGATAATCCTCACGCTCGCCAGCTTGGGGCGCAACTTGCCGTTTACTTGTACCAAATCGTGCTGTTTTTAACCTTCAACACCGAGCGAATGCCGTTCCCCTTTGCAGAACTCGGGAATTTAGGCAAGCTCCCTTCTTCAGGCAGACAGCGTTCTTAAAGCCTTCTTGTTTGACGACGGGCTAAATTTACCGTCTCGCTTTTCTATTTTGGACTACGCTTTATAGCAAAGGTCCAAAATTACCTCTAGCAAAAGCCGTGAGAATTGACTTTCAGCCTTTCCCGCTTTGGGAGGGAGGGTTTTGGTGGGAGGGAGGGTTTTGGAGAGAGGAGTTTGCCAAGCTTAGACCTCCTGCAAACGCCGGTCCCAAAGATGTTTATGCTTATTTAACCCGTCAAGTCTGCCGCTGGCCGGACAAGCTCCAGTTCCACGTCTGTCGTATTCAGGCTGCTGCTTCATTGGACCAAGAGGCGATCTATGCAGCGCTGTTGGATCTGTTCTGGGTCCTAGGGGAAAAAGGGCAAAGTTTGAAGCAACGCGTGTTGGGATGGGCGCAAAGACGTTTGGCTGCGGATCGATTAGCTGCACTTCAAGCCTGCCTGACGGGTAGCCTGAAAGTGCGGCAATTGCCGTTTTCTCCCCGCTCGGTGCTCCACGGTGGCATGTGGGGAGAAGAGGTAGATTTATCTTCAACCGAGGTTGCGGAAACAAGAAAAGATCCGCTAGTGGTTGCCAGACTTTGCCTAGAGCTGGGTCAGCTCGACCAAGCCCAGGAAATCTTGACCGGACAGCTTAAAGCTAAACCGGATTGCCTTGAGGTCAAGCAAGCGCTGCTTGAGATTTATCTTGCAACTCAGAATGCTGAAGGCTTCAGGCAAAGCTATCTTTGGCTTGAGGCTTGCGGTTGCCTGGATGAAAGCTGGCGGGCGGTAAGCCAGCAATTTGGGAGGAAGATCTAGGCTATGGCAAAGATTGTAGTGCTAGGGTCAGGTAGGTTTGTGGAAATCGTGCGCGCCTTTGTCCGCAAAACTTATGGCGAGGGAGCGTTGGTAGAGACCGAGCAGGCGGAAGTGGGGATCGTTGACCTAGATGCGTATGGAGCCCACAAGCAGCTTGCCGACTGGCGCCAGCGTCATCCAGAGCAGCCGGTAATCGCCTTGTCCTTGCGCGATCCTGAAGATAAAGGAGTTATTTGGGTAAAAAAGCCTTTTACTACCGAGGATTTGGCCCAAATCTTACAACGCGTATGCGCCCCTAAAACCAAGCTGGTGATCCAGAAAGAAAAAAGCGGTTCTGTGCATAGTGCTGCTATCGGTGTGGCCAAAAAGGACAAGAATGAAATCCTCCACATTCGCCACAATTGGGCAGAGGATTCAAATAGCTGTTATAACCCAGCCGATTATTTGCAAGGGCAGCTTACCAAAGCCTATCGCCAAGCGACGCTAACGGGCATCGCTGTGCGTCTGGAGACTGGCTGGGAGCCAATTTTGGTGTTTCCTAAGCTTAAGAAAGTCTGGACCAGTGGAAATGACAAAAAACTTCATGCCTTCTGCCGGGTACCGCTTAAAACCTTTGCTCGCCTTAACGGCAATTCGGTTGAGGTCACCATCAAACCAGAGCCGGAGGTGGCCTTTATAGAGCCGCCTAGGCCTTTGCAGCCTATGGATGCGTTTTTGTGGAAGGTAGCCTGGTGGAGTTCAGGCGGACGGTTGCCTTTTGGCTTCGCGCCGGACCGGCCGCTACGCCTTACCCGTTGGCCCAATTTGACCCGCTATTTCTGCCCGCCTTATGCGGTACGGGCGTGCGCGCTGTTTTATCAGAAAGCACTGGCTCCGTATAAAGCAGCAGAGCTTTTAGGGCTTACCACAGGGGAAGTGTTTGCTTTTTTAAGCGCCGCGGGCGCTTTGGGGCTGGTCGAACAGGTCACAGCGTCTACTCCGTCTCGCGCTGAACCTCCGCCACCTGCTAAAAACCTAGGATTTCTGCGGCGGATTTTGCAACGTTTGGTAAAAGGATAGCGGCGATATGGGACAGTACAAACTTTTGTTCACCGGCCCGGTAGGAGCAGGCAAAACGACAGCAATTGCCACCTTAAGCGATGAGCCGCCGATCAAAACCGATGCAGTCGCTAGCGATATGACGCATAAGCTCAAACCGGAGACTACGGTGGCTTTAGATTACGGGGTCATGCGTCTTCCTGGGGGAGAGAAGCTCCATTTATACGGGACTCCAGGTCAGGAGCGCTTTGATTTCATGTGGGAGATTTTAACCACCGGGGGAATTGGCCTGATTTTGCTCATCAGCAATGCCCGCCCCCATCCTTTGCAAGACCTTAAGTTTTTTTATCAGCGCTTTGCGACGTTTATCCGTTCGACCGCCTTGGTGATTGGTGTCACGCAAATGGACCTTAAGAGCGACCCGGGTCTTGAGGAATATCACCGCTTTCTCGGCGAGCTTGGGGCGCGCGCTCCGTTGTTTGAAGTCGATGCGCGCGTGCGGGCAGACGTTTCCCTTCTGGTTCAGGCGCTCTTGTTTACTTTGGACCCCGGCTTGAAAGTGGATGCGAGCGATGGCGAAGACTAAGTTGCGCGAGGATTTATTTTTGTTGCCTACCCCAGCGGGAGCTTATTATGCAGTGGCCGAGGCAGAAGCTACTCCGCCGCGTAAGTGGCTGACTAACCTCTTGCGTTGCCAGGAGACGCCACGTCTCACCCAAAGCAACCTAGAGCAGTTGGGTGGATCCTTAGAGGACTCTTTAGCCATTCTGCGCAGAATTCAGCCTCTGCGCTGGGTGCAAGGATTGGAAGCGCCGCTGGCTGTGTCGGACAAGCCTTTGGAGAATATCTTGCCTGAGCTTTTATCCCACCTGGCCGAGGACGGGGAAGTTTTGCTCGCCGACCAGCAGGGGTTTTATTTGGCTTCTAGCGGTTTTCCCCATGAGACGGCTGAAGAATTGGCTGCGTTGAGCGCCGATTTGTTGAGCCTGCAAGCCCGTCATGCGGGATTGCTTTCAGGCAACCTCAATCTGGGCAGTCAAGCCTGGGGGGTGATCGACGCGGCTGGCAACAGCCGGCTGGGTATCTGGCCGCTGCACATTGGCAGAAACCGCTTTGCTTTGGTCATGACCGGTATTCCGCACTTTAACCATCCCGATTTTGTTCATTTAGTTTGGATTTTGATGACTCGTTATTCCCCTTCGATGTTGATTTAAAGGAGGTAATCCATGCGCGCTGATATGTTGACGTCCATTTTGTCTGAGCTCAACGGGACTTCTGCCGACATTGAGGCTTCGGGGGTAATATCCACCGATGGCCTAATGATGGCAGCGGTTCTGCCGCAAACGATGGACGAGGACCGGGTCGGAGCGATGAGCGCGGCAATGTTGTCTTTAGGCGACCGCACCGCTCAAGAACTGGCCCGCGGAGAATTGGAGCAGGTGCTGATCAAAGGCAACCGCGGCTATGTGCTTATGACCCACGCCGGCAAAGAGGCAGTCTTGACCGTTTTAGCTAAGCCGCAGGCCAAGTTGGGCTTGATCTTTTTGGATGTCAAACGGGCGGCAGAAAGCATCGCCGAGTTGCTCTAAGTAAATAAAGCTATGTTTCCCTTACAGGCATCTTTGCAAGATTTAATTTCCTTGACGGGCTTTTCGGAAGCAGACGCCGCTGTGCTGGCTTCCTATGCTCAGCTGACTTCCCAGTGGACGGAAGATGTAGTGAAAGCTTTCTACGATACCGTATACGGCTATGGGCCCACAGCCAAGATTCTTCAAGGGGAGGATAGGGCAGCGCGCGAGCAGACGTTGCGCGCTTGGTATTTAGAGGTGACCCAAGGTAAGTTGGATTCCAGCTGGTGGAACAAGCAATGGCTAGTGGGGTTGGTGCACATCAAGCGTAAGGTGTCCAACGCCTTCATGCTGGGGATGATGAGCCGTGTTCAGCAGCTGTTTTTGGAGCGTTGTCTTGGCGAGTTGCCAGCGGAGCAGGCAAAAGCCTTGTATGCAGCTTTCAAGCGCGCTACCGACGTGGTGGCCGGATTGGTTGCCGAGGGCTATTTTGAAAACTACTTTATCGCTTTGGAGCGAACCGTAGGCTTCAAGCGCCAACTGATCCAGCGGATGTTGGACGTGGAAGTGAACAAGATGCTGCAGGAGGCTAAAACTCCTGCCTAGGAGGTAACCATGCTCGCCGACATGCGATCTGAAGACGTCGTCGGGGTCTATCGGGAAGAGGTATTAGAACTCTACGGAGTGGGCCAGCGGAAAGTCTTAATAGTAGACGAGGAGGTGCCCTATCCTGAAGGGCGGCTGATCGTCTCGCGCACGGATCTTTCCGGCGTCATTACCCATGCCAACGATTCCTTTGTCAAGATGTCGGGTTACACCGAGGACGAGTTGATCGGCGCTCCGCATTCCATCTTGCGCCATCCCGATATGCCCAAGGCCGCTTTCAAAGATTTGTGGGATACGATTCAGCGCGGGGAGATCTGGCAGGGTCATGTCAAAAACCTGCGTAAAGACGGCCGTTTCTACTGGGTAAAAGCCACCGTGATCCCTAACGTGCGTGCAGGTCGCATCGTCGGCTACACCTCGGTGCGGCGCAAACCCGATCGGCGCAAGGTGGAAGAATGCAGCGCTTTGTATGCCGAAATGCTCGCCCGGGAAAAGGAGGTAGGCAGATGACTTACGTTTTCACCGTAAGCCCCGATTTTCGCCCAGATTATCTGGCCGGCTGGTTCACGTTCAATACCTGGCTGCAGCGGACTCTGGACTGCCGTTTCCATTTTGAATTGCTGGAAGATTTTCAAGCGCTCCACCAGGCGATCGCATCTGACCGCATCGATCTGATTTATGCCAATCCCTATGATGCCGCTATGCTAGTGCGCAAAAAAGGGTTTACTGCGCTGGTAAAACCCAAAGGCGGAGCCGATGAGGTGGTCATCGCCGTGCCTTCTGCAAGCACTGCCCAAGCTGTGGAAGATTTGCAGCCGGGGATACGCATCGCCAGTACCGACGATCCCGACGTGCACTTGATCGGGATGATCCTGCTCGAGCCAGCCAGTTTGCATCGTGGCAATATCCAGTTGGAGATCGCCGGCAACTACGTATTGGTAGCCAAAAAACTGCTGCAAGCTGAGTGCGATGCGGGGATCTTTCTGGCCAGAGCTTTTGACGAACTGAGTCGTCCGGTCCGGTGTCAGCTTAGGCTGTTGGTGCGAAGTGATATTCAGGTGATCCATCATTTGATGATGGCCGGGCCGCGGTTGGCTGATCGGATCGCCCTTTTGACTAAGGCTTTGCTCAACCTAGGCCAAGATGCCAAAGGACAAACGCTCCTGAGCCAACTGAGTTTGGCCGGATGGGAGGCGGTCGAGCCAGAAGAGACCGAATTCATGATCGATCTCATAGATACTTTGACTTACAGTCCCGCCTGAAAGGCAGATTATCCCTCTGGTATTTTTGTGTCGGGTAGGGGCAGTGCATTGCTGCACCACCCCCCCTAAGAACCGGACGTGCGAGTTTCCCCGCATCCGGCTCGAGCCTCGTCAAAGCCCCGTTTGACCGGAGCCGGCAGCTACCCGTCCGTTCTGGCTGTGAACTTGTCGGTGGCAGTTCGGATGCAGCAGCACAAGGTTGGTCATTCTGTCGTTTCCGCCTTGAGCTTTTGGAAGGATGTGATGGATATTCCATCCCGTCTCCTTCGTTATTTTCTCTCCGCAGATCGGACATTTCCCTTCTTGTACTTGCCACAGGTTTAGCAATTTCCTCTTCCCCTTGAGATTTTCCTTCATCGTAAGGCTTAGCCTTTCTTCGAAGTATGTCTCAAATTCTGGGTCGTAAGGATTCGCTGCACCCTTGATTTTGACGTGGCGTTCAATCGGTGTATCGCTGGCGCATACCAGCTTCACTACCTCTTTCCTTCCACTGTCATCCTCAACTGTTGTGCCGAACACCCAACTTCTCCGATCTTCCCGAATGAAGTATTTCGACTTCACCCAGGTGGTCGGTTTCTTCGGGTGTCTTCTGCAAGCCCATTGCCAAAGCTGTCTCCAGATAACGTGATCCACCTTGTGATAGGTTTCCTTCGCTACCTGGTTCTGGTGGTAGGTTGCCCATCCCCGAATTATGGGGTTGAGTTGCTTCACCAGATCTTCCGTCTTCGCCGTCTTGGATGCTTTGATTATCCCTCGGATTTTCCGCAAGAACGCTTTCACGTTCTTTTGCGCCGGTTTGATGAGTAATTTCCCATCATACTTGCGCACGTTCCACCCGAGAAAGTCGAAGCCTTCCGATATGTGGACGATCTTGGTCTTCTTGGGGGACAGAGTTAAGCCCCGTTCCCTCAAGGATTCCTCAATCATCGCCTTTGCTTCTTCCAGTGTTTCTTTCGTCGCACCGGTTACCACAAAGTCGTCCGCATACCGGATGAGGTTGACCTTTTTGTTCCGGAGTTTCCTGTTTTTCAACAGTTCCTCCATTCCGTCCAAGGTCATGTTCGCTAGCGTCGGCGAGATGATGCCTCCTTGCGGAGTCCCCGCCATCGTTTCGAACCACCTTCCTTTCCAGACGAAGCCGGATTTCAGCCATTTCCTGAGTATCGCCTTATCCATGGGGATATTGGCGAGTAGCCAGTCATGGCTGATGTTGTCGAAGCATCCCGAGATATCCGCGTCCAGCACCCATTCCGGGGAACACCGTTTTACCAGTGTTATGTAACACTGTGCTGCGGCGTCTCGGCTCGCTCTCATGGGGCGAAATCCATAAGAGTTTGGGTCTGCTTTGGTCTCCGCGATGGGTTCCAGTGCTAGCAGGTGTAGCGCCTGCATGGCCCTGTCTTGCATCGTTGGGATTCCTAGTGGGCGCAGTTTCCCGTTTGCTTTAGGGATGTAGACCCTTCTCAGTGGTTGGGGATGATATCCCTTCCTTCTGAGCGACATTACAGCTTTAGCTTTTGCCTTCGGTGTGTCCCATACTACCTTGTCCACACCAGGGGTTTTCTTGCCATGATTTTCGGTGACTCGTTTCACGGCGATTGCTCGTCCGCTGAACGAGTGGGTTAGGAGCCATTGCAGGGCTTTCACCTTGCCCCAGCGCCCTTCCCTAGCTGCCTTCGCAATACGCATTTGCAGCCTTTTGACCATCCGGTGCGCCTGTGCCCAGTCGATACTGTGCCAGTTCACCGTTCGGCCGGAGGCCGCACCAACTATTTGCATAGTTGCCATTTGCTTTGCCTCCTTTTAGGGTTCTGCAGACTCTCTTGCGAAGAGAGACCAACAGGAAGTCTGCCCGCTTTCGCGTGGGATGATGTCGGGTTTCCCCTCAATCCCTATCCCAGCCATTACAGCTGGGCGTTCGCTTTTTCCTGTATCCCATACCCGCACATCCATCGGCTTTCCTTACGGTCGGCTTGCCCTTTCGGGCGGATATACGGGCTTACCGTGGTCGGGTAGGGATGATGCATTACTGCACCACCCCCCCCTAAGAACTGGACGTGCGAGTTTCCCCGCATCCAGCTCAAGTCTTTAGTAAGCCCCTTGTCACAGGAGCCGGCAGTTTACCGTTTTGGCTGTAGTGGACCTGCCTATGGCAGTTTGAGTGAAGGAGGACAAGGTTGTGCAGTCCGTCCGTTCCGCCTATTGCTTTTGGAAGAAGGTGATGGATGTTCCATCCGATTTCTTCCGTGATTGGCTCTTTGCAGATAGGACACGTGCCCCCTTGCCTAGTCCAAAGTTCAAGCAGTGTCTTATGACCTTTGAAGTTTTCCTTCACCAATAGGATTCTCCTATTTTTGAAGTACTCACTCCATTTGGGGTCATAAGGATTTGCTTTGCTTTGGATTTTTACATGGCGTCGAATCGGAGTATCGCTAGCTTTGACTAGTCTGACCTCCTTTTCTTCGCCATTTTCCTTCACCTTCGTGCCAAACACCCAATTTCTCGTTCCTTTTTGGATAAAGTATCTCCGCTTTATCCATGTGAGCGGTTTATTAGGATGTCTCCGGCAAGCCCATCGCCAGAGCCGTTTCCAGATGATCATGTCCACTTTGTTAAAGGTTTCCTTGGCCACCTGGTTGCTGTGATAGTTAGCCCAACCCCGAATTACTGGGTTGAGTTTGGCTATCAGGGTTTCCTGTTTTGCTGTTTTGTTCCTTTTGACGATTTCTCGGACTTTCTTTAAGAACGCTTGCACGTTCTTTTTCGCTGGTTTGATGAGGAGCTTCCCACCATACTTGCGAATGTTCCATCCGAGAAAGTCAAAGCCTTCTTCGATATGCGCAATCTTGGTTTTCTCTTGGGAGAGTTTAAGACCACGTTCCCGCAAGAATTCCTCGACTGTGGATTTCACCGTCTCCAAGGTCTCTTTGGAGGGGCCCGTGACGATGAAATCGTCGGCATATCGAATTAGATGGACTTTTGGTAGGCCGAGATTTTTCAGCTTCCCTTCAAGTCCATCCAAGGTTAGGTTCGCCAATACCGGAGAGATGATGCCACCTTGCGGTGTACCTTCTTCCGTTGGGAACCATTGTCCTTTCCAGCAAAACCCCGCTTTCAGCCATTTTTGGAGGATCACCTTGTCCATTGGGATGTTGGCGATCAGCCATTCGTGGCGGATGTTGTCAAAGCATCCGGAAATGTCTGCATCCAAGACCCATTGGGTTGAGTGCTTCCGAGCTAATGCTATAAAGCATTGTTCGGCTGCATCTCGACACGCTCGATTTGGCCGAAAGCCATATGAGTTTAGGTCAGCTAGGGTTTCGGCGACAGGTTCTAGGGTGAGCAAGTGTAAAGCCTGCATCGCCCTATCCTTCATCGTCGGTATTCCCAGTGGACGCAGTTTTCCGTTAGCTTTGGGGATGAAAACCCGTCTTAGGGGTTGGGGTTTGTATCCCCTTCTCCTGAGGGTCCAGATCGCTCTGGCTTTAACCTCCGGTGTGTCCCAGGTTTCCCCGTCCACACCTGGAGTTTTCTTGCCTTGGTTTTCGGTAACTCGTTTTATGGCAATGGCTCTGCCAGAAAACGAGTGGGTCAGAAGCCACTGCAAGGCTTTCACCTTGCCATAGCGTCTTTCCCGAACTGCCTTCGCAATACGCATCTGTAGCCTCTTGACCGTTCTGTGAACCTTGGCCCAATCAATATCGTGCCAGACCACTTCCCAGTCGGAGGCCGCACCAACCGCACTGGTCGTCATTTGCCTGTCCTCCTTCAAAGGTTCTACAAACTCTCTTGCAAAGAGAGACCCGCCGGAAGTCTGCCCGCTTTCGCGTGGGGTGATGTTGGCTTTCGCCTCAATCCCTATCCACGGCATTACCCGTGGCCTTCGCTTCCTCCGACCTCCTCTACCCGCATTCCCAACAGTGTTCCTTGCGGTCCACCTGCCCTTGCGGGCGGGAATACGGGCTTACCGTGTTTCGTATGAGTAACAACGGAAAGGTTAGGTGCCAGCTCTCTTCCGGTAGGTTTTACGTCCACGTGCCATGAGCGGAAAACATGACAACCACCTACTTTACCTTTTGGTTCAAGCGTTTCAGCATCTTTCGCTTGCTTACTTTTACGGAATTTATCACTGGTTCACGTATGTTCACCTTACTTTCCAGCCTAGCCCCCTGCTGCATGATGCTTGCAGCTTCGCTTTGTCCTCACGGATTCGGCTTCAGCCTTTCGGCGTCGGGGTACATTGTCGGGTGTGCTTCGGACGGTCAGTTGCCTTTCCATCCGCTTCCCTAGGCTACGGTTGGTGGAACAACCAGTTACATTAAGGAAAGTTCCTTGTAACAATTGCTCATACGACTTCACGTCGCACTTTCGCGTAAGTAACAGCGGAAGTTTAGGTGCCAGTTATCGTCCGGTAGGGCTCTGTCCTCGTTTGGTAACTGCCTAGTACCAAAACCGCCTACGTACCATTTTGGTTCAAGCCACCAGCATCTTGGGCTTGTTCAAGTTCACGGACTTTATCACTGGTTCACTTTCGTTCACCTTGCTTCCAAGCCTAGCTCCCCACCGCGTGATGCTCGCAGTTCCGCTTCGACCTCACGGTCTCCACTTCAGTCTTTCGACATGGGCTACATTGTCGAAGGGGCTTTAGACCTGGCCGTTACCAGCCATGCCTACCCTTCTAGGCTACTACCGGAGGAACGGTAGGTTTTGTCAAGCTTTCGCTTGCAAAACAATTACTTACGCGACTTCACGTCGCACAGGCAGACGACTTGGTATATCAGAGACGGAAGTCGGGAAAATTGAGGTTTGACAGAGCCTCTTGACAACTTTAGGGCAAGTATTAAACTGGCTGATACCGAAAGGAAGGAGGTCGCTCTGGGTTTTTCCTGGG
>CAZZIP010000002.1:0-301750 GCA_964654415.1 uncultured Methylococcales bacterium
GCCTCAAAGGCAACATCCGCTACGCTGGTCTGGGTGCGGTTGAGGTTCTGGTCTTCGGTGAGGGGATTGTAGCCGGCTAGGAGTTCTCCTCGCCAATTCGGCGTCAGTAGGGCAATGCTTCCTGCCAACAAAGAGCAGCTTAGGGTAGCGGTCTTTTGCAAGGCGGTTTTTATTGATGTTCTCATGGCGCGCCCTCTTGAAATTTGTTGGTTGTAGTAATGCAAGCGGTGGTCAACAGAAACGCCAAACCCACCCATTGGCGCCATAAGCTTAACTCGAAAAAAGCGCTCAAGGCAAAAGCTAACCAAGCCGCCTTAGCGGCGCAAGCCAGCATCCCGATCTGAGGAGCAGGCAGATATTTGGGCCGGATCAGGAGTGGAGAAACTAGGAAAAAGAGCAAGGCAGCCAGCCCCGGGGCGCCCAATTCGGCCAGAACCTCCAAATAGAGGTTATGGGCCCAAGGGGTAGGACGCGAATCAAACGCGATCCAGGAAGGTAGGTGCGCCAGATCAAGATAGTCCCGGTAACGCAAGGCGTAGCTTCCGATTCCATGGCCGATCCAGGGGGAGCAAAGAAACATCTGCCAGGCTGCTAGCCACAGGGGCAGGCGGCTAGTCCAGGAGCTTGAAAATTTTCCCAGCAGTTTGAAGCCGAAAGCAGCGTCGACAATCGCGATCCCGAAAGCCAAAAGCAACATCGCCCAAAGTGCGCTTTTGGTTGTCTGCCGCAGCGCGAAAAAGACCGCGCCGCCTGCCAAGGCGGTCAAGACTGCCAGCCGGCTTTGATAAATAACCGCCACCGAAACCGCGATGCCGCAAGCCGCTGCGGCCAGAACGCTTTGCATAGAAATCTTAGGCTTAAGTTGCGCTAGCGCAAACGGGAGCAAGATTTGGAAAAACACCACGTCGTTTGGGACTTTAAATGCCGTCAAATGGCTTTGCCGGATCCATTCGTCCGGGGAGCTTGCCGGATGGCTGACAGCAACGCCCAGCAACCACCCTCCTAGACTGCAGATCATCAGACTCGCTGCCAAACTCAATCCCACTAATTGGGGAAGCTCGAAATAGCCGCAGATCAACAGATAAATCACGCACGCAGGGAGCAAAGCGAGAGTCAAAGACAAGCTGCGGCTTGGATCTGGAGCGATGAAATTGCCCAAGACGGTGGCTAGCGCCAGAGGGAGCAGGGCGAAAAAAGCTCTCGGAGGAAACCGCGCCGTGTCCTTTAAGGCCGTCCAAGCGCCTAAAAACCCCAGTCCCAAAAGGCCAAAATCCACAGGCAGCGGCAAGGCGAAGGTCAGAAGGTAAAGCCAAACCGCTGTCTGCGCGGGGCTCATTCTTAGCGTCTATCTTTCACGGCTAAAAGGCGATACAGCGTGCCCTGTTTGTCGAATACCCGAAATTCCCCTGGGCGGACGAGCTCGCCGTAGACATAGATTTGCTCTTGCCGAATTGGGTCTTGCTTTTGCTTTGGGAAATCAGGCGCCAAAGGATCGATGGGTTCACGTTTGGGAGGCGCAGTAAAATACAGGTAGCCTGCTACTTTGCGTTTTCCAAGAAGCTGCAGCTGGCCGTAGAAATATTTGGAATCAGCAAATCCGCCGACCTTAATCCATTGGCCGTTGGCTTGGCGAGGCCGGTAACCTTGGACGGGGCTGCTGTTTTCGGCTTGGTTTTGGAAAGTCGCTGTGACGGGGAAAAAACCTTCGTCTGCGCTTGACAAGACCTGCGGCATCAAAGCGGGGAGAGTAACCAGCAGCTTAGGCAAAAGGGAAGGCTTATTCCCCTGGCTCGACATCGCCTGCTCCAGAGATGTCGGTGACCACTTGCGCGGGGCGGCCGTAATAAGTAACACTACCTGCCCCCGAGACGTCCACTTTGAGTCGGCGCGTCGCGTACACCTTGGCATCGGCAGCGCCGGAAATGTCAATCGAAGCTTCTTCCGCTTTAAGCTTGGCTAAGTCCAAGTTGCCGCTGCCTTCGGCAGAGGCTTCCACAGTACCTGCGTGCCCTTCAGCCCGGACATTGCCGCTGCCTCCAATCCGAATTTTGAGCTTGGGCGTGTCCACGGCGCTCAGTTCCACGTTCCCGGAGCCTTCAACTTCAAGCTCGGTCAGCTTTGGGCTTTGAACCTCGACGCGCAAAGGTCCTTCGCTTTGGATAGAGCGGCTAACCCCAATGCGCAGGCGATCGCCGTTGACTTCGGTGAGGATCAGGCTGAGTAAGTTAGAATCTCCAGTAAGGTGAGCTTGACAGCGGTCGCCAGGATGGTAGCTTAAATCCACTCCTGCCGCTACTGTAATTTTCTCAAAGCAGGGTAAGGTTCTTGTCTCCTCAGCGCGGCGGTGATTACCGCGCACGACGCTGTCGCTGCCGTATTCCACACCGTCGATTACGATTTTCCCAGTGTAGGCTTGAGCAGCGGCCAGCCCTGGCAGGATAAGGCCGAAAAGCGTGTAAATCGATGAATTTTTCATCATTGCACCCGATGCAGTTCGACGCGGCGGTTTAACGGATCGTAAGGGTCTTTCCCAGGAAGCGGCTCGGTTTCACCTCGTCCTACGATGCGCAGGCGCTCCGGAGCGATCCCAAATTGGGAAATCAAATACTGTTTAACCGTTTGGGCGCGCAGCTGGGAGAGCTTTAAGTTGTAAGCATCAGAACCTTTGGCATCGGTATGACCTTCTAACATTAGACTCTCGCTGGCAAAGCGGTCCATGGTGAGCATCCTGCCGACTTCGTCTAGATAGGATTTGGCTTCTGGGCGAAGCTTTGCTGAGTTGTAGTCGAACTGAATGGGTAGAGCGATGGCTACCGATTCTTTGGTGTTTGCTTGCGAAGGTTGGTGTTGGCTAAAAGTCAAAGAGCGAGTTTTAGGGGACGTTTTTTCTGGGAACAATAGCTGGCCCATCTCTTCCGCCGAGGGTGGTTTGGTAAATACTCGCACTTCTTCAGCTACTGCAACGTGAATCACGATGGTCAATGCTAGTGCAGGTTGCAAAATACGCTTGAGCATCAACACTCCCTCCTTATCTTTAACTTTGCCCATCATTTAGGTTCCCAGCGGGTGACTTTGCCCTGGGTATCGAAAAACACCACTTGAGTATCGAATTCCCAAGACGATCCCCACGGCCCTTCGGTCGTCCCCTGGCACAGCCAGCAAGGTCTTCCCCAAGCAGCGCGGACCTGTTCTTTGGTCATGCCTTTGACGATTCGGCCTTCGCGAATCAAGGCCACTATGTTCGGCTCCCATTCAGGATGCTGGGCGATGTACTCCTCGCGCCGCACCGGAGCGACCTCGCAAGCGGTGAGAAAAACCAGCGCGATCAAAATACCTGTGTTCTTCATGGCGCCACTCCTGGGGTCAACGCCGCCTGACTCTGGGAGGCCGGAAGTACCTGAAATTCAGCTCCGGCCAGGGCGAACTTTTGCGAAGCTCCTGCTACGAATTCTCCTTTTTCATCCAAAGGAAGTGTATCGGCGGAAATCGGCTCTAAGGATGCGATCGCGCGGATTTTATCGGTTCCTTCAGGTGCTCCCACCGTTAAACTCACTGACGCGCCAGAAGGAGGGATTTTATAGGTTCTTCCAGGTCGGACGTAGTTGTCGTTCTGGTAAGGGTTGGGGAACAAGGTGGACAGTTGCCCGGCCGAGTTGATAGTGACGATGCGCACGAACATAGGGCGCGTCACTTCAAAGAAAATCTCCATTGGTTCGCCGATCTTGAACGCTTGCTTGCTTAGCCACAGTTTCACCTCGCCTAGTTCCGCTTTGGCAGCAGGTTTGGGCGGATAGGTCGGCTCTTGCACGTGCGGGGTTGCCGCTTCTTCGCGCAATGCTACTTTAAGCCCTTTTTGATAGGCAGCTAGCATGCTGTCGACCAGTTTGCGCCGGGCTTGAGCCTGAAAATCGAGCGGCAGGTTTTCGAACAAGGCCAGATAGACTTCTTCGCTGATCGGGGCGGCGCTTCTCAGCCCGCGTTCGGTTTTGAATTCTTCGATCGCCGCTTGCGTCTTGGCATCCAAACGGCCGGTGACTTCTACATCCTTACCATAGACGTACAAATACTCTTGAATCTTAGCGATGCGGTCTGTCTGTCCCAGGCTGTAGAACTCCTCGCGCACTGCGTCCAGTACTACCGGGTCCGGTTCGGCGTTGGGCAAGAGGCGCCAGTAAGGGAGCTTTTGGTATTTGCCCAGGACCTGGACGATACCCAGTTGGACCACCAAGCGGATGGCGGCGTGCCTGCCCTCGACCTTCTTGATCTGACCGCGTAATCCCAAAGTTTGACCATAGACGGTAAAGCCTAAGTTATCCTCTTTTAGGGTCTTGTGGACTTTGATATTGTTGACCGCTTGCATGAACGGGATGCCGGTAAAAGTGTTGAAATCGATCAGGTTAAAATCCAAGGTGATGCTGGCCAGGGAGCTTTTGCTCGTATCTTCAAAGTCCAGCCCCATGGGAACACCGAGCTCCTCGGCCGTGCCGCTCAGGTTGAGGTTCTTCTCCTTGGTGACCAGCCCGCGATCGAATTCGGTCAAGCCCCCCACCAGCACGATGTTGGGAAGGAGCTTTTCCCCCCACTGCGAGTAGCCGGTCTGGGCAGTGTTGAGCATGAACTCGGGGTCGTAGGGGACATACAAAATATTGCCGCCGATCCCGTTTAAGGTGCTTTTGACCATTTCGCTAATGTCCTGGGGGATTTCCCCCTGGGTGGGAAGCGAGGTGCCGGTCTGATCGACGATGGGCTTGGCCATCACCCTAAGTTCGCCGCGGCCGTAGATGATATTCATCCGGCCCAAGCCGCGGATCGCCTCGCTGAAGATGGTGGTTTTGACCTCCGGTAAAGTAGCGGTCAAGTCGCGATCGACGTTCTGGGGGTTGAGGCCGCATCCGCCGATCCAGAAAATCAGCAAACCGATGCAGGCAACCTTGAGAAGATGAAGGGTACGCATGGCACAAGCCTCAAAGTTATCTTCCGTTGGCAATGGCTGTTGCGCCGCGGTTGTCGGATTTATTGAGGATGATCGTCCCAGGGGCGATTTTGGCGCCAGGGCCAAAGATGATGTTGCCTTGACCGGCCTGGCTGTCTTTGCTGGTGATCAATTTGTTGCCAGTGCGTTTGCCGGTCAGTTCTTTGCCTTTGGCTTTCATCAAGATAAAGGGGACGTTGATGCCTTTCTGCAAGGCGTTGGAATCGTCTAGGGCTTCATCCAGTTCGATGCCGTCGTCCAGATCGCCGCTTAAGCTTATACCTGGCAAAAGGATCAAGACGCTGGCAAAAAGAAGCGTTTTCGCGTTGCTCATAAAAGTGCCTCTTGGAAAGTGGGGCCGTCCCTGGCCACGCATTCCTGACAGTTCTTCTGGTTTATTTGACCTGAATCGAGCCCTGATTGGCTTCAGCGTGTCCCAGGACGGCACCTACAGCAACGTTGGTGGAGTTCTTCACCGTTGCCTGGTTGCTGATAGTCGACTGTTGTACTTTGGAACCTTTGATCTGGACCGATCCCTGATTGGCTTCAGCGCTTCCTAAGACGCCACCTACAGCAACGTTAGTGGAGTTCTGCACCGTCGCGCGGTTGCTGATGGTGGACTGCTGGATGGTTGAACCTTCGGCCAGCACGCCGGTGGCCACGCCCATACCCAAAACGATCGCAGTCAAAGTAGTCAGCTTTTTCATGATGTCTCTCCTTCTATCTATGCAGGTTGATGAAGTTGATTTGTGCCTGTTGGCATGATCAAGTGTAGTTGAGTTTAGGTAAGTTTGCATTTCCCTCACTCGCCTTTGATACACGGACGTAAGAAAATTTTTTTGCCGAAATTTTTTATTCCTCTAGTCTAAAGCCGATTTTCACCACTACCTGAAAGTGGGCGATCTTGCCGTCTTGGATGTGGCCCCGGGTTTCTGTCACTTCGAACCAGTTTAAGTGCTTTAAAGTCTTGGCCGCCCGGCTGACGGCGGTACGGATGGCGTCGTCGATGCTTTCAGTAGAAGAGCCGACGACTTCGATGACTTTGTAGACGTGTTCGGGCATGGTTTTCCTCCTTTACATTGAACCCTAAGTTCGGGTTCGGGGATAATATCCCACTTTCTATTTTTTGGCAGAATCCATGCAGGAACGTTTGCAAAAGCTGCTGGCGCAGGCGGTGCTTAGGCTGCGCGAGCAGGGAGAATTACCTCCGAAACCTGAGCTTCCCATTCGGGTGGATCGGGCACGCGCGCCGGAGCACGGGGATTTTTCCTCCAACCTCGCCTTGGTGCTGGCCAAGGCGAGTGGCCAACCGCCGCGGCAGTTGGCGGAAAAGATCGTTGCGGCGCTGGCATCCGATCCTGCGGTGCGCCGAGTTGAAATCGCAGGTCCTGGCTTTATCAATTTCTTCGTCGACCCGAACGCCCAATTTGCCATCGTCGCCCGCATTCTCGAGGAACGAGAAAATTTTGGCCGCAGCGATATAGGTCAAGAAAAGCGAATCCACATCGAGTTCGTCTCGGCCAACCCTACCGGTCCCCTGCACGTAGGCCACGGACGCGGTGCGGCTTATGGGGCCACGCTCGCCAACCTGCTCGAGGCGGTCGGGTTCAAAGTCCACCGCGAGTATTACGTCAACGACGCCGGGCGGCAGATGGACATCCTGGCGGTCAGCGTGTGGCTAAGGTATCTGGAATGCTGCGGCGAGCGCTTGCCGTTTCCCCAGAACGGTTACCGCGGAGACTATGTGCGCTCGATTGCCGAAGCCTTGTATGCGCAGGTGGGGGAGAGCTTGCGCCGTCCAGGGCAGGCAGTGCAGGAAGGCCTGCCGCCTGATGCCCCAGAAGGGGACAAAGAGCGCTACATCGACGCCTTGATCGAGCGGACCAAAGTCCTGCTTGGCAAGGAGGCGTATGGTCGAGTCTTTCAAGCTGGCTTAGATGCCATCCTGACCGACATCCGCGAAGACCTCGAAGCGTTTGGGGTCCGCTATGACCAGTGGTTCTCCGAGCGTAAGCTCATCCAGTCGGGCCAAGTCGAGGAGGCGTTAAATCGCTTGCGCCAAGCCGGTTTCCTGTACGAAAAAGACGGAGCCACGTGGTTTGCCTCCAGCCGGCTGGGCGACGAGAAAGATCGAGTGGTAGTACGCGAAAACGGCCAAATCACTTATTTTGCCTCCGACATCGCGTATCACTTAGATAAACTCGATCGCGGTTTTGAAGTTCTCATCGATGTTTGGGGCGCCGACCACCACGGTTACGTGCCGCGTCTGAAAGCGGCTTTCCAGGCGCTGGGAGTCGATCCGGCCAAGCTCGAGGTGCGGCTGGTGCAGTTTGCTGTCCTCTACCGCGGACGCGAGAAGGTACAGATGTCGACCCGTTCCGGGGAGTTCGTGACCTTGCGCCAGCTGCGCGAGGAGGTGGGCAAGGATGCGGCACGCTTTTTCTATTTGCTGCGCAAGGCCGAACAACACCTGGATTTCGACTTGGAACTGGCAGTCTCCCACTCTACCGACAACCCAGTCTATTACGTCCAATATGCCCACGCGCGGGTGTGCAGCGTGTTCAAGCAATTGGCTGAAAGGGGTTGGACGCGGGACATGGCGCGCGGCCTGGCCAATTTGCCGCGTCTTGCCGAGCCCCACGAGCAGGCCTTACTTTCGACCCTGGCACGCTATCCGGAAGTGGTGAAACGGGCGGCTAAGCTTCGCGAACCGCACCAACTGACCCATTACCTGCGCGAGTTGGCAGGCGAGTTCCACACCTATTACAATGCCCATACCTTTTTGGTGGAGGACGCCGAATTGCGCGACGCTCGCCTGAATTTGATCGATGCGGTGCGGCAGGTAATCGCCAACGGCCTGGCGCTCTTGGATGTGTCGGCTCCCGAAGCGATGTAGAATGAAGCATGGGGCGCCAGCCGATTTACCGCAGCCGTATTCCCGCTCGTGGCCAAAGGAATTTGGTGCGGCGCACGCGCCGCACTGCTCGCTGGCAATGGCTGGTGGCGGCGGTAGCATTGGGAGCATTCGGTTATTTTCTTTATTGGCTCGCGAGCGATAATTTTGCCGCTCAGCCTCCGGTTGCCAACCCTGCCCCGACCAAGACCGAATCGGTCGAGAAAAGCCCCACAGCAATCAAGCCCGTGCCACCGGCGGTTAAACCGACACCCAAGGAGCCGCGGTTTACTTTTTATACTTTGTTGCCGGAGAAAGAGGTCACTATTCCCGAAGGAGAGGTTCGGGCGCGCAAACGCGCTGAAATCCTGGGTCAGACCAAACCAAACGATTATTTCATCCAGGTTGGATCCTTCCACAGCCCTGACGACGCCGAGTTGATCAAGGCAAAGCTAAGTCGGCTAGGCGTTCAAGCCAGGCTGGAGAAGACCGAAATCGGCAAAGTCCTCTGGTATCGTGTGCGGATCGGGCCGTTTAAAACCTTGCGCGAGGTCGAGGCAGTCCGAGCCAGGCTGCGGGGGTATCGGATCGACAGCATTGTGCAAACGGTAAAACGATGAGGAGGATTGCCTTGCTCAGCCTGATCCTGCTTGCCGGATGCGCCGCCGTCCAACCGCAGCCAAAAGCGCAGCGCGCCGCACTCTTGCCTGCAGACGCGACCAGCACGGGATGGTGGTACGCGGCGTTCGAATTCGATTGGCCCGAAGGCGAGGTGCCAGCGTGGCATAGGGACGTGATGGTGGCCCACCGCATCGTTGCTCCAGTCTTGCAGGCCTATCGAAGCCAAATCCGCTATTGGCGTATTCACAGGCGCGCCGCTCGCGATGGAGCAGGTCATCGGTTTAGCTTTATTTTCTATACTGATCCAGAAACGGCGCGGCAGATCTATGCCGCCATCGATTCTGATCCAGATTTGGAGGCTTGGCGCAGCCTGATCCGCAAGGTGCAGTTCGACGACCCGAGCAGAATTACCCGCCCCAACGTGGAGGACACCAGTGACCCAGCTTGGCCTGAGCTGATCCAAAAAACCTGGCCGGCCTACATCATGGGGATAAGCGAAATGTGGCTAGAGTTGGTAATCCGCTTGGCAGCGGAATTGGCTCCGGAGACGCTGGAGGAAGACCCTTACCGCAAGGTCCAGGAGGCTTTGGATGCGCTTTGGGCTGCCAACGCAGGCCACGCTTTCCTCCACCATCTCAACGCCATTTATGCTTACCAGCCTTTCTGGACGCGCTATTGAAAAATAGGGTTTGCCTTTTTGGGGCCGGTTTTCTACACTGCAAGCTGAACGTCGTTTGTTTTACGGTGTCTTAAGAAGTAGCCGTCTCCGTGGCGGTTTTTGTTTGCTATCAAAGGTTTTTAGATGTTATACGGTTTGTTCGAACTTCCCTGGTGGGGATATGTCCTCACCGTCCTTATCCTGACCCATATCACCATTGCTTCGGTTACTATTTATCTCCATCGCTGCCAGGCGCATCGGGCTTTGGATCTTCACCCCATCGTCAGCCATTTCTTCCGTTTTTGGCTGTGGCTGACCACTGGCATGCAGACCAAGGAATGGGCGGCCATCCACAGAAAGCACCACGCCAAGTGCGAAACTCAAGGAGACCCCCATAGCCCCCAGCAGCTCGGGATCAAAAAAGTCCTGCTGGAGGGAGCAGAGCTCTACCGCAAGGCGTGCCAGGACCGCGATTCGATCGAACGCTACGGCTGGGGAGCTCCCCAGGATTGGGTGGAGCGCTATATCTACAGCCACAAGCTCTGGTCCCAAACGGGGATAGTGCTGATGCTCGTTTTAGATGTAGTGGCTTTTGGAGTACTGGGAATCACCGTCTGGGCGGTTCAGATGCTCTGGATCCCCTTCTGGGCTGCCGGTGTCATCAACGGCTTGGGACACTACGTGGGTTACCGGAATTTCGAAACTCAGGATGCGGCCACGAATTTAATCCCGTTTGGATTCCTGATCGGCGGCGAGGAGTTGCATAACAACCACCACGCCTATCCCTCTTCGGCTAAGCTTTCGAGCAAGTGGTGGGAATTCGACTTGGGCTGGGGGTACATCCGCTTGCTTTCCCTGCTTCGCCTGGCTAAGGTCAAACGGGTCGCGCCAAAAATTCGGATCGAGCGCCAGGCGGTTCCCGATGAGTCCACCGTGCAGGCAGTTATGCACAATCGTTTCCATGTCCTCAAGCTGTATGCGAAAGCCGTGATCATTCCGGTGCTCAAAAGAGAATATCGCGCCGCTGACGGCAAAGTCCGCAAAGCGCTAAGACAGATCAAGCCGCTCTTGGTCCGGGAAGATATACTGTTTTTGAAGCCATGCCGGGAGCAGCTCATTCACGCGGCTGTCGGTGTCAGTCAGAATTTACAGACTGTCTATCAGTTCAAGCTTAGGCTCAAGGAAATCTGGAACCGCAGCGCCCCCCATCCTGAGTCCCGTCTGGAGCGGCTGAAAGCCTGGTGTCTTGAGGCCGAACAGTCGGGCATCGACGTCCTGCGCGAATTTGCCGCGCAGTTGCGTGGTTATGCTTTACAGCCAGCCTGATCTGCCAACACTTTGTCGTCCAACCCTGCCGCCACTAAACTCCTTGGCGAAGGGTAAGGCGGGGGGTTGGCTTAAGCTTTTGTTCTTGGTGCTTTTGAGCGTGCCGCAGGCGTTTTTGCCCCTGTTGCACGCCCATCTGGGGCAGGAGCAGGCACCTGCAGTCCTGCATATTCCAGGGCTTGAGCGCTATTATCACCCGGACGAGCTGGGGATTGACCAAAGCTCTCCCCTGCCATCCTGGGAGGGAATAGTCGTCCGTTCTGACGACGGGGTCCGCCGTGAGCCGCAGGCAGGCCCGATTTTGGCTGCGGTTTTGCCAGAGCCTGTCCCGTTACCGCCACACGAGCTGGAGGTGAAGCCGACCTGCCAGCCTCCAGTTCAAGCACTTCCCTCCCGACCTTATCTTCCCCTTCTTCCCCGCGCCCCGCCCGCGTAAACCAAGCCTTACCTATTTGTTTTTACCCGAATGTTTGACGTAGGCGGCATTCGGGTGTGGTTTTGCTTGTTATTCCAGCAAAGGAAAGAAGATGCCTATAGGCAAATGGGTATTGTTGGCGCTGGCTGCTTTGGTTTTGCAGCCCATAGGATATACCGAGGAAGGGGGCTCGATTGATGCGGGCGGACACAAAGGTCCTCCGGCGCTGTTGGTACCGCATGTCGACGAACTGGTTTACGACTCGGATCTGACCTTGGGCGAGGTGATTGAGGCTACTTTGGCTGAGTTTCCGCGTACCTTTCTCGCTCAGGCGTTTGCCGAAGAGGCGCGCGCCTGGCGCCGGCGAGCAAACAGCTTGCTTCCGGGGCCGGTGGCTTTGGCTGGAAATTACAGCGGCGACCGAATCGGGGACAACACTGGCAACTGGGCAATCGACACTGAGCTTGTTTTCCCTTTGTGGAAATGGGGTCAGCAAGCTACCGCTGAGCGCGTGACCGAGAAGGCCAGCCGCCATGCCGAAGCTTACCAGCAGGGATTGCGTCTGGAGGTGGCAGGGTTAGTGCGCGAGGCCTTGTGGGATTTGAAGCTGAAAGAGGTCGAATACGCCACCGCTAGAGAGATTTTGGCCTTGAGCGAACGCTTGCTTTCCCAGGTTAGACGTCGGGTGGAGGTAGGGGATTTGCCGCGCACCGATTTGCTCCTGGCCGAGACCGATTTCCTCAAAGCTAGGGCCGAAGCGGTAGCGGCAGAAGCCGAATGGATGCACGCGCGCCAGCGCTATCGCAACCTGACCCGGATGGACAAAGTCCCGACCAATTTCGAGGAGCGCTTGAAACCCAAGCCGGCGATTTCCCCGGAGCACCCGTTGCTGTTGGCCTTGACCTCGCGTATCGAGCAGGAGAAAGCGCGGATGCAATATACCCGCTTTGAGGCCGACGTGGGTGACCAGCAGATCCTATTCACCGTGGGTAGCCACCACGAACACGTAGCGCGAGGCGGCGAGAGTTTAAACAGCATCAATGCGCGCCTGTCGATTCCCATCGGTGGCGGCGCCTATCAGGCGCCTAACGTGGCCGCGGTGCGTACCGCCTTGGCCGAAATCGAGGCCCAACGCGGCGAAGTTTACCGGCAGCTGGAAAGAGAACTGCACGAAGCCGAACACCTCTTGCAGGTGGATCAAGTGCAACTGGAGCAGGCCGAGGGGCGGCGCAAGCTCGCTCAGGCCAATCTGGAACTTTCCCGTAAAGCGTTCGACGCCGGTGAGATGGATTTGATCGACCTGCTCAAAGTACAAATGATGGCACAGGAAGCCTTGCGCGATGCTGAGCGCTGGCGAGTCCAGGTGAAACGGGACATCGCCCGCTATAACCAGGTAGTGGGGGAATTGCCATGAGAACTGCAGTCATCGGCTTGTTAGGGATAGCGGCGGGGGTGCTAGCTGCCCAGGAAGTCACTGTTCCCATGGAACCGGTCCAGATCGAACGCTTAGGGATCGAGCTGGTCCAGCCGGAGTCGGTACGCGAAATCCGGCTCGGATTCGTGCCAGCCATAGTGACTGTGCCGCCCCAGGCGGAGGCTTTGGTCAGCGCGCCGGTGGCCGGAAGAATTGAGGAATTGCGCGTGGCGCGCGGAGAGGTGGTGGCAGCTCATCAATTAGTAGCCCGCCTCAACAGCCCAGAACTCCTTGCAGTTCAGCAACGCTTACTCGACGCCCAACAGAACCTTAAAGTCGCGCAAGCCAGCTATGAGAGGGAGAAGTCCTTGTTCGAGGACGGGGTGATCGCCAAGAGCCGTTTCCTCGAGACCGAAAAGCTCTTCCATCAGGCTCAGATTGCTCATACCCAGGCGCGGACAGAACTGATTGCATTAGGAATGTCCAAAACGGCCATCGAACGGCTGGCTAAAACTGGCAAGCTCGACGGCCGTTTGGAATTGGTCGCACCGGTGAGCGGTGTCGTGACCGCACGCGAGGTGACGGTCGGCCAATGGGTGGACAAGCTTGCCCCGATGCTGCGCCTTACCAGCATCGCGGAGTTGTGGCTGGAAATGGCGGTGCCTGCGGCGCTTGCCGAGCGCCTTCGCCCAGGGACAATGGTTCGAACTGAATTTGGTGGGGCAACGGGCACGGTCACTCTGATCGGAGGGACGGTGGATCCCGCTACTCAAACAATCCTAGTGCGGGCTAAGCTTGCCGAGCAGCGCAAATTGCGACCAGGGCGCAAGGTTACGGTGGAGTTGTTCGAAACCGTCTCCGATCCATTGCTCAAGATTCCCCGCAGTGCGCTGGTCGATCATCAAGGCGAACGGTTCGTGTTCGCGCGCGTCCCGGAAGGGTTCCAGGCACAGCCGGTAAAGGTAGCCGCAGAGACCCAAAAAGAAGCGTTTCTGGTCGGTGGAATTGCTCCAACGACCCAGGTGGTGAGCCGAGGTACAGCGGCGCTCAAAGCGGCCTGGTTGGGCGGAGAGGAAGAGTGATGAGCGCTTTGCTCCGTTTTGCCCTGACCCAACGCCTAGCGGTGTTGTTGGCCGCCGTAGTGTTGGCCGGCTTAGGATGGCACGCGGCCAGGAATCTGCCGATCGATGCTTTTCCCGACGTCTCCACGCCGCAGGTGAAAGTCATCGTCAAGGCGCCTGGGATGACCCCGGAGGAGGTGGAAGCACGCATCACTCTTCCCATCGAACAGGAACTCTTGGGGCTACCGCGCCAGAAAATGCTGCGCTCGATCGCCAAGTACGCGCTCACTGACATCACCGTTGATTTCGAAGAGGGCACTGACGTCTATTGGGCGCGCCAGCAAGTGGCCGAACGCCTGAACAACGTATGGGGCGAGTTGCCACCTGGCATCAGCGGCGGAATCGCGCCGTTGACGACTCCGCTTGGGGAGATGTTCATGTTCACCATCGAGGGGGACGGCCTAGATCTGATGGAAAAACGCAGGCTCTTGGATTGGGTAATCCGTCCGGCGTTGCGCACCGTCCCAGGGGTGGCGGACGTGAACGCACTTGGGGGATACGTGCGTAGCTTCGAGGTAGTTCCAGATGCGGCCAAGCTGGCCGCGGTTGGGGTGAGCCTGGATCAGGTGGTCGAGGCCTTGAGCCGCAATAACCGAAACGACGGAGCCGGGCGCTTGGAGGTGGGTGAGGAGGCAGTGCTCGTACGTGCCCAGGGGCGGATCCAGACGTTGGAAGACGTGCGTCGGATCGTCGTGGCGGAAAGGGACGGCATCCCGGTAACCATCGGTGATTTGGGCGAAGTGCGCATCGGTGCCCTGACCCGCTATGGCGCCTTGAGCGAAAACGGCATCGGCGAGGCGGTGGAAGGGCTGGTTCTCTCCCTGCGCGGGGCGAACGCACGCCAGGTGGTGGAGGGGGTGCGGGCCAAGCTTGCCCAGCTTGCCCCTGGACTGCCGGCAGGGATCGAGCTTAAGGTGCTCTATGACCGTGGCAAGCTGGTGGACCGTGCTGTGCATACCGTGGTCAAGGCGCTGGCGGAGGCGATCGTCTTGGTTCTGATCCTATTGGTGCTGTTTTTGGGGGAGCTGCGTGCCGCGGTGACGGTGGCTTTGATCCTGCCCTTAGCGGCGCTGTTTACTTTTTTGGCTATGCGCCAGTTCGGGCTGTCGGCCAACTTGATGAGCCTTGGGGGACTTGCGATTGCGATCGGGATGTTGGTGGATGCGGCGGTGGTGGTGGTGGAAAACATCGCCACTTATCTAAGCCACGCCGACAAAACCGCGCGCCTGCCTTACCTGCACGTGATCTACCGCGCGGTGCGGGAGGTAGCGCAGCCGGTAACCTCTGGAATCCTGATCATCGTGATCGTGTTTCTGCCTTTGCTCACCCTGGAGGGGCTGGAAGGCAAGCTGTTCATTCCGGTGGCGCTGACCATCGTGTTTGCCCTGACCAGTTCTCTAGTACTTTCACTGACCGTGATCCCCGTCTTGGCGTCGTATATCCTGCGTAAACTCCCGCATGGTGAGCCTTGGCTATCGCGGCTGCTACACCGCCTGTATGCCCCAGTGCTCTCCTTTAGCTTGACCCACAGCCGCGCCGTGGTGGTCGGCGCCGGCGTGGCTTTTTTGGTGGCTTTGGGACTCTATACCCAGATCGGCAAGACTTTCATGCCTGTGATGGACGAGGGCGACATCGTCATCCAGAGCGAGAAGCTTCCCTCGATTAACCTGGCTCAGACCATCCGTCTGGACCTCAAGATTCAGCAGGCAATCCTAAAAGAGGTGCCGGAGGTGGAGCGGGTGGTCAGCCGCGTGGGAGCAGACGAGATCGGTTTGGACCCTATGGAGCTGAATGAGACTGACCATTTCCTCGCGCTTAAGCCTGAAAGCACCTGGCGTGTCAGAGACAAGCCGGCGCTGATCGAGCAGCTGCGTCGGGTGATGGTCCAGTTTCCTGGGATCGCTTTTGGCTTTACCCAGCCGATCCAGATGCGGGTAACCGAGATGCTCACCGGCGTGCGCGGCGACGTGGCGGTCAAGTTGTTCGGCAACGACCTGAATATCTTAAGCCAGAAGGCTCAAGAAATCGTCCAGGTACTGCAAGCAGTGCCCGGGGCCGTAGACGTGATGACCCGTCGCAACGAGGGGGCGCAGTACCTGGAAGTCGTCATCGACCGTTTAGCAGCCGGGAGTTTGGGGTTAGATGTGGACACTTTGGCGCAACTTCTGCGCAGCCAGATCGAAGGGCTCAGGTTAGGGATCGTCCAGGAAGGCGTCCAGCGTACCTCCTTGCTGCTGCGGGGTCCCGGTGACCCCGACCAGTTGATGGCTCTGCGGGTCAGCCTGCCTGACGGGCGCGCCATTCCCCTGACGGCAGTGGCGCGCCTGGAAAAGCGCGAAGGGGTGGTGGCGATCGAACGCGAGCGGGGACTGCGCTATGCGGTGGTGCGCGCCAACGTCCAAGGGAGAGACTTGGTGGGGTTTGTGGAAGAAGCCAGGCGCAAGGTCGCCGAAAATGTCAAACTGCCCGTGGGCTATTATCTCGAATGGGGTGGCCAGTTCGAGAATCAGCAACGCGCCGCCAAACGCCTGGCACTGGTCATCCCGGTGGCGCTCGGGCTGATCTTTTTGCTTTTGTTTTCCACCTTTGGCTCGCTGCGCCAAGCGCTTTTGGTCCTGGGCAATATCCCCTTGGCCCTGATCGGGGGGGTGGTAGGGCTGTGGCTGTCTGGGGAGTATCTGTCGGTGCCGGCTTCGGTGGGCTTTATCGCCCTGCTTGGGATCGCGGTCCTCAACGGCGTGGTGTTGGTGAGTTACTTCAATCAGCTTTTGGCTTTGGGTAAGCCCATCGACCAGGTGGTGGTCGAGGGGGCAATGCGGCGCTTGCGGCCGGTTTTGATGACCGCCAGCATCGCCGCTTTTGGCCTGGTGCCGCTGCTCTTTGCCACCGGTCCCGGTTCGGAAATCCAAAGGCCGTTAGCGGTGGTGGTGATCGGGGGACTAGTGAGTTCTACAGCCTTGACCTTGATTATTTTGCCGATTCTTTACCGTCGCTTCGGCAAGGAGCAACCGTGAGCGAGCGCTACCTTTTGACTTTGATCGCCGCTCCTGGTGTGGAGGAACCTTTGGTAGACTGGCTGCTACAGTATGAAGCCCAGTATGGCTTTGTCAGCTTTAGAGTGGACGGCCATTCCAGTCAGCTAGACGGACTGACTCTGGCCGAACAGGTCGCCGGGCGCAGGCGCTTGATCCGGTTTCAGATGTGCGTGGATGAGAACGAACTGGTATTTCTTTTGGAGCGCTTGAAGCTCGATTTTCCCGGCAGCGGGATCCAGTATTGGGTGGTACCGGTGACGGCGAGCGGGAGGATATAAGGTTGTGATACGATCTAAGCCGATCGGATTAGGAGAATTGCCATGCTCACGCGACGCCGTTTTTTGGGATATTCGGCAGCTGGGATCCTTACTTTGGCCTCCGGCTGCCGGCCGGCGTATTTCCCAAGGCTTTTGGCAGAAAAAGAGCGAGATTTCCCCCCGCTGGCGAAGAAAGCCAAGCGGGCGCGGCGGAAGAACTTGTTGCTCGGTTATCCGATCAACATGAACACCCCCCAAGAGGAGTTTTTCGCCTGGCGTGCGGAGCTTCGCCGGGCAGGCATAGGAGAATTTGCTTATAACAACGTGGGCAACCCCTATCGGCCAAGCACCATCGCCTTCAACACCCATGACTTCGAACGCGAACTCGTGGCCCGCTTTGCCAAGGTGTACGGTTTTCCGGCCGGCAATGTGTGGGGGTTTTTGTCCCACAGCGGCACCGACAGCAATATGCACGGCATGTACCTGGGAAGGACTTTGCTCAAAGGGCGAACCGGTATTCTGCCCAAGTGTTACTTTACCAAAGAAGCCCATTATTCGATCCAAATCCTGCGCGATCTTTTGGGGCTGGAGACGGTGTGGGTGGAGACTTTGCCGGATGCGAGCATGGATGTTGAGGATCTCAAGCGCAAGCTGGCGCAAAACGCCGACCGGCCAGCTTTGGTGGTGGCCACGGTGGGGACGACCTTCAAGGGTGGGATCGACCCGGTCGATAAGATCCAGGAAGTTTTGCAGGGGGCGGGGATGCCAAATTATTTGCACCTGGATGCGGCGCTGTTTGGGGGGTATCTTCCCCATACCCACCGGGCTTTTGAGGTGCTGCATTCATCGGGTGGGGGACAAAAGCGCTACGATTCGCTGGCGGTTTCCTGCCACAAGTTCTTCGGGTTTCATTCTCCGGCGGGGATTTTCCTCACCACCCAAAGCAATTTCGAGGAGTTCTTAGAATTCTACAGCCAGGTGCACAACCCCGAGTACATCGGCCACGTTCCAGGAACCATCACCTGCTCGCGCGATGCAGTCAAACCGGCCGAGTTCTACTTTTTCTCAACTCCTCAAGCCTTAACCAGGCAGGCTCAGGACGCGCGCTTGATGCTGGCGCATACCGATTACCTGTTCGACCGGATGCAAAGCCGTTTTCCTCAGCTTGCCCCAAAGCGCGCGAGCGAGGTTTCCAATACCGTGTATTTCCGAAAGCCGGCCGACTGGGTTGTGAAAAAATACTCGCTGGCGACGATAAAGCTTGAGACCCAAGAGTTGGCTCACGTGGTGGTGATGCCGCACGTCGATCAAAGCGTATTGGACGAGTTTCTGACCGATCTGGCAAAAGAACACGTGTGAAACCGTGCTTAAGGGTTTCCTTACGCTATAACCAAAGTATCATTGTGATTGAAGCTTAAGGAGTGAATATGACCTCACCAAAACGAATTGCGGTGACTGGCGCAGCCGGCAGAATTAGCTACTCTTTGTTGTTTCGGATCGCCGCCGGCGATCTTTTAGGACCTGATCAGCCGGTTATTCTCCAGCTTCTGGAAGTCGAGCCGATGCGCAAGGTGCTGGAAGGAGTGGTGTTAGAGCTTAAAGACTGCGCCTTTCCGCTTTTGCGCGGCGTCATCGCCTCTTGTGATCCGGAAGAAGCCTTCGCCGAGGCGGAGTTGGTGTTTTTGGTGGGGGCCCAACCCAGAGGGGCGGGAATGGCGCGCAAGGACCTGCTCCAAGTCAACGCTAGCATCTTCGCGGCTCAAGGGCGGGCCTTAGATCGGGTAGTGGCGCGCCATGCCAAGATCTTGGTGGTGGGCAATCCGGTCAACACCAACGCCCTGATCGCTATCAAGAACGCGCCAAGCCTGGATCCCAAGAGCTTCTCCGCCATGACCCGTTTGGATCACAACCGGGCCGTGAACCTGCTGGCGGAGGAATGCCGCGTACCGGTCACCGAAGTCCGCCGAATCACCATCTGGGGAAACCATTCCGCGACCCAGTTTCCCGACCTCGTCCACGCCCAGGTTCAGGGCAGACCGGCGCTGGAATGGGTGGGACGAGACTGGTACGAGACGGTTTTCATTCCCAAAGTCCAGCGCCGCGGCGAGGCCATCATCGAGCTTTTAGGCAAATCCAGCGCCGCCTCGGCGGCCCATGCGGCGATCGAACAGATGCGCAGCTGGTTGTTTGGCACGGCGCCTTCGGATTGGGTCAGCATGGCTGTTCCAAGCGATGGCAGCTATGGTATCACCGAAGGGCTGGTCTATTCTTTTCCAGTTACGGTAAGCGGCGGTCAGTACCAGATTGTGCAAGGCCTGGAAATAGACGATTTCTGTCGCCAGCGCATGGTCCTGACCGAACAAGAGCTCTTAGAGGAACGGGAGGCGGTCAAAGACTTGCTATAATAAAAAACCTGCAACTATTGGGGGAGTGAATCGCAGATGAAAAACAACGCAGTGTGGGTGAGCGTATTGGGGGTAGCGGCACTTGTGGGACAAGCCTTTGGAGACGGGAATCCCGATGCTGGTAAGGCCAAGTTTTATACCTGCCAGGGTTGCCACAGCATTCCCAGCTATACGAACGCTTATCCGACTTACCACGTACCCAAGATCGGTGGCCAGTATGAGCCTTACGTAATCATGGCTTTGCAAGCCTACAAAGAAGGCGCGCGCACACACGGTAGCATGCAAGGTAACGCTGGCGCTATGAGCGATCAGGATATGGCCGATTTGGCCGCCTATGTGGCCAAGTTCGAGAGCAAAAGCCAAGAGGGTCCCATCACTGGCGACGTCGCCAAGGGCAAGGAACTGGCGGCCAAGTGCGCTAGCTGCCACGGCGCAGACGGCAACGCCCCAGCACCCAATTTCCCGCGTTTGGCCGGGCAGTACGAGAGCTACTTGGTGAAGGCCATTCAGGATTACCAAAGCGGCAAGCGGCAAAATCCGATCATGCAGTCCATGACGCAGGGATTGACTGAGGAAGACATCCGCAACTTGGCTGCCTACTACGCCAGCCAGGTGGGATTAGGCGTTGTCAAAAGCGACTGAACCTGAGTTATTCCCGCGCTTTGGCTAATCCGTAGCGGCGCAGGAACAGTTCCGGATCTACCGCCGTGCGGTTGAGATAGACGCTAAAGTGAAGGTGCGGCCCGGTGACTCGGCCCGTGGCGCCGACGTAGCCCAGCACCTCGCCGCGTTGCACGGCTTGGCCAGGCTGGACGTCGATGCGATCAAGGTGGAAATAGCCGCTGATCAGTCCCTGGCCGTGGTCCAAGAATACCGCTTTGCCGGTGAAGAAAAACTCTTCGGCAGCAAGCACAGTGCCCGCAGCTGGTGCCTGAACCGGGGTGCCTTGCGGGGCGATGAGGTCAAGACCGCTGTGAGGGTTTCGGGGCTCACCGTTGAAGAAGCGGCGAAGGCCAAATAGACTGCCGAGCCGGCCCCGGACCGGAAGGTGAAAATCGGTGTCTACCTGCGCGCGTTCGGTCCAGGTAGCTAGGATTTCCTCAAGCCGTTTCCGCTCGCGCTCGATCCGCGCCAGGTCATCCGGCTGTGGGGTGACATAGCGCTCCTGGCCTTTGGGCAAGCGGATGGATTGGGCCGGATATGCCTTTGGATCGACCTTAAAACTTAAGGTTTCGCAGCGGTCAGCGCGGCATACCTCGACTGTGTGGTGGCCTGGCTTGGTCGCAAGCGGAATGCCAACCAGAGCGATCCAACGTCCCTCGTTTTCGGTCACCAGGACTGGCCGATCGGCCAAGGTCGCCCTGGGTCTCAGCGAATTCGCCTCCCCCAGGTCCACGACGGCAATGCCGCCTGGGACGGGAGAATGAACGGGGAGGGGCTGGGCAGTGGCCAGGCTTAGGAAACAGGTCAAGCTCCCTCCGAGAAGGACCGCAAGGCGCTTAATCATCGATCACCTGCTTGACCTCGCAGACCAGCCTGCCTTTGGCCAGCTGCGCCTGAACTTTTCTACCGGCTTCTGTTTCCCTAGCGGAGGTGAGAGGCTTGCCGGTCTCAAGCTCGGTCACGATGGCATACCCCCTAGCCAGCGTGGCCAGGGGACTGACAGCATCCAGCGCCCGGCTCAGTTCGGCCAGGTGCTGGCGCTGGATTGTGAAGCGCAGTTTCTGCGCCCCCTTGAGGCGTCGGTCCAGTTGCCCTAGGTGGCTGCGGAGCTGGGCCAGATGCACCTGGGGATGGTGGCGGGCGAGCCTGGCCAGTTGGGTTTCTACCACCTGCTTGCGGGTGATCAGCCGCATTTGCATCGCTTTTTGGCTTCGCAACACCAGTTCGTCTAGGCGCTGCATCCAGCCCAAAAGCTTGGCTTTAGGGTGGGTTTGCCTTAGGCGGGTGCTCAGCCAGCTAAGCTTTTGCCGGCTCTGGTGGAGGTGGCGTCTGATGCAAACGTTCATCCGGTTTGCCAAAACTTCCAGATGGCGGCTTAACGCGTTGCTGTCTGGGCTGACGGCTTCGGCAGCGGCCGAAGGGGTGGGAGCGCGGTAATCGGCGACGAAATCGGCGATGGTAAAATCGATCTCGTGGCCGATGCCGGTAACCACCGGAATTTGGCTGGCATAAATCGCGCGGGCGACGACTTCCTCGTTGAATGGCCAAAGGTCTTCTAAGCTTCCGCCGCCGCGCACAAGCAGCAGCACCTCGCACTCTCGCCGCTGGTTGGCAAGTTCCAAAGCACGCACGATCTCGCCTTTGGCGGTCTCCCCCTGAACTTGGCACGGATAGACGATGACTTCAAGGCCAGCAAAGCGGCGCCTCAGCACGGTGAGCACGTCGCGGATCGCCGCCCCGCTCGGAGAGGTGATGACGCCGACCCGCTTAGGCCACTTAGGCAGCGGGCGCTTGCGTTCCGGCGCGAACAAACCTTCCTCGTGCAGACGTTGTTTGAGGAGCTCAAAGGCTCGGTGCAGGGCGCCATCGCCGGCTTCTTCGATGGCTTCCACCACCAATTGGAAGTCGCCGCGCGCCTCATACAGACTGACTTGAGCCAGAACCAGCACGTGCAGGCCATTGGCGGGGGTAAAATCCAGCAGCTGGTTATGCTGCCGGAACATGGCACAGCGCACCTGAGCCTCGGCGTCCTTGAGGGTAAAATACCAATGGCCGGAAGGTGGGCGCGAGAGATTGGAGATTTCCCCTTCGATCCAAAGCCTGGGAAAACTCTCAGAGAGCAACCGTCTCACCTCGCGGTTGAGGCGGGAGACGGTGTAGACTTCACGTTCGAGCCAGGGCTTGGGGAAAGCCGTCGCCATTACTCTTCGGCTCGCTTGAAGCGATGGATCTGGCGGCGTTGGCGCTTGTTAGGGCGCTTTGCCGGTTGGCTGAAAGCGGCCTGTTCAGCCCGCCGGCGGGCAGCTTCTGCTTGACGCCGGGCGCGGCTTTCTGGACTTTCTTCGTAGAGCAAAGCAGATTCCTTAGCCGACCGGCGCTGAGGGTTGAGACCAGTGACGGTGATTTCAAAGGTGTAAGGTTCTTTGGTGATCTCGATCCGGCTGCCGACACCGATTTCCTTGCTCGGTTTGACCCGCCGCCCGTCCACGTGCACTTTGCCGCCGCTCACCGCCTCGGCGGCTAAGGTCCGGGTCTTGAAAAATCGCGCTGCCCAGAGCCATTTGTCGAGGCGCATTTTGGTCAACGGTTCGCTCATGGAGATAAGTTTTCGGTTGAGAATGTAATGCCAACCAAAAGAGAATAACGCAGTTTTGGGTTTGCGATCGAATTCTTCTCTGCAGAAGGGTGAGCGATGAATCTGGAAAAAGTCGTCTTTGGCTTTTTTATTATCTTGGCGTTGACCCTTAATTTTGGGTTCTTTCTCGGCGAGATGGACAATCCTCTTCATCATAACGTTTACGAGTTGTTCGTAGTGATCGTCGTAAATCTGGTCGCCACCGTCCTCAAGCTGGGAGATCGTACCCAGATCGGCGCGATCCTCCTTTCCACCAGCCTGGTGGCAGACCTGGAGCTGATCGCCGCGGCGATCTACTGGACCATCGTGGTGCATGTGACCGGGACCGGGCTGACTCCGAGTGTGACCGCCACCATCGTTTCCTTGAGCGGGGGCGCGATGGTGGCGAACGTCGTTTCGGTGGTGATAGTGGTGTCCGAGACTTTGATGGCGCGGCGCTGATGGCTCCCAAGTTAGACCTACCTCGCACCCATCAGATCACTTTCCTCGTTTTGCGGGAAATGCGCACCCCGATGTTGGTGTTGATTTCGGTGTATGCCGTAGCCATTTTGGGCATGACGCTGATGCCCGCCAAGGGCGGCGGTCACATGAGCATCTTCCACGCTTTTTATTTCGTCATGTACACCGCCACCACTACCGGTTTCGGAGAGGTGCCGCAGGAATTCAGCGATGCCCAGCGGTTGTGGGCCTCTGGCTGTCTGTTTGTCACCGTGATCGCTTGGCTGTACGCGATTGGTTCGGTCATCCGGTTGTTGCAGAATGTCTACTTTCAACGCGCCTTGGCGGAAGACAGATTCGTCTCGGCGGTTCGGCGTCTTCCTGGGGATTTTTTTATCCTCTGTGGGTTTGGCGACACAGGCAGCATCCTGGCGCGAGGTTTGAGCGACGCTGGGATTTCGGCGGTGATTCTGGAGCAAGACGAAGTCCGGATCAAAGCTCTTGGACTGCGCGACTACAGCGTGCCGATGCCGGGTCTGTGCTGCGATGCCACCCTTCCCCGACATTTTTTGGAAGCCAGGCTACAATCCCCCCGCTGCCAGGGAGTGGTGGCCCTGACTGGCAACGAAGAAGCTAACCTCAAGATCGCCGCAGTGGCCCGGCTGCTCAACCCCAAGGTCAAGATCATCGTCAAGTCGGGTTCGCAGGTCCACGAAGAAACCCTACTCACTTTGGGAAGGCGCACCCACTTTGTGGATCCATTCAAGACCTTTGCCAAAGAGCTGGGTGCGGCGATTTGCAACCCTTATTTGTATTTGTTCAGCCAATGGTTGGCCCGTGCCCGAGGGGTCACTCTGGAGAAGGAAATCAGCCCTCTGCCAAAGGGACATTGGATCATCTGCGGGTTTGGGCGCATGGGGCGAGAGGTCTATAAGGTGCTGACCGAATTTGGCTTGTCGGTAGCGGTCATCTCCGAAGGCGAGACGGAAGAACAGGTCGATATCTTCATCCGCAGCAGTACCACCGCCAAGACTTTGAAAGCAGCGGGGATCGAGCAGGCGGTGGGAGTGGTGGCAGCCACCGACGACGACGGCCGCAATCTGAGCATCCTCATCAACGCCCGCGCTTTGAATCCTAAAGTGTTCACGATCGTGCGCCAAAACCGGCATCAGAACGAATTGGTCTTCAGCGCTGCCAATGCCGACATCATCATGCAACCTTCTCTGATTACCGCGCGGCGGATCTTGTTCATGCTCACCGCCCCCCTGCTGCGGAGATTTTTCATCTATCTGCTGGATGTCCAGGCTTCCCAGCCAGAGGTGATCACTGGTCTAATCGAATGCTTGCGACACGCTGTGGGTACCCATCCGCCGCATTTGTTTACCATCAAGGTCCTCAAAGCCCGTACCCCGGCCTTATGGTCGGCGTTGGAGGCCGGTGCGGCAATCACGCTGGGAGACCTTCTGCGCGATCCGCGCGACCGTTGCGTGCAACTCCACACGGTTCCTCTGCTAGTGCGATCTGACGATGGCACGACCTACCTGCCCAAGGGGAATTACCGCCTGCGCCAAAACGATCGAATCTTGCTATGTGGTACCGAATCGGCTCATCGTCTGTTGGAGGCGACGGTGCATAACGAATACACGCTCTACTACCTGGTGACTGGCCAGGACATGCCCAGGGCCTACTGGATGCGCTGGCTGCGCAGATGGCAGGGGCAAAACTGGGACAATGCCTGGTCCTAAGGCCATCAGGCTATCGCTTCAATGGCGCATGAAAGAGAGTAGCGAGGATGTGATTTCCTTCGTGCAACAGAACGGGATGCCAGGCTAACCGGCCGCCGCCCGCTGCAGGTCCCGCGGAATCGAGAAGGTGATTTTCTCTTCCACTCCCGGGGTCTCCCTAATGATTTCCCCACCCCAATCGCGCAGCTTTTCCACGACTTGCTGAACTAGGATTTCGGGTGCGGAAGCGCCGGCAGTAATTCCTACGGTTTGAGCGCCCTCGATCCAGCTGCGCTGCAAATGGGCAGCGTCATCGAGAAGATAGGCTGGTTTGCCCATTTTCTCAGCGATTTCCCGCAGCCGGTTGGAGTTGGAACTATTAGGGGAGCCTACCACCAACAGCACGTCGCACTGGCCGACGAGTTTTTTGACGGCATCCTGGCGGTTCTGGGTGGCATAGCAGATGTCTTCCTTTTTCGGGCCGACGATGTTTGGAAAACGCTGCTTCAAGGCTTCCACGATGGTTTGCGTGTCGTCCATGGACAAGGTGGTCTGGGTAACATAGGCCAGATGATCTGGATCGTTGACTTTAAGCTTTTCCACGTCCTGTGGGGTTTCTACCAGATAGATGCCGCCAGTTGGCTTATCGGTTTGATATTGGCCCATGGTTCCCTCGACTTCGGGATGGCCGGCATGGCCGATAAAGACGATCTCCCGCCCTTCCTTGGCAAGTTTGTGGACCTCAATATGGACTTTGGTCACCAGGGGACAGGTAGCGTCGAATACTTTAAGGTTGCGCCTTAAGGCTTCCTCCTGGATTTTCTTAGATACTCCGTGGGCGCTGAAGATGAGGGTCGCACCTTCTGGAACCTCATTCAAGTCCTCGATGAAAACCGCACCGCGCTGGCGCAAGTTTTCCACTACATAACGGTTGTGCACTACTTCGTGACGGACATAAACTGGAGCGCCGAAGGTATCGATGGCGCGCTCGACGATCTCGATGGCCCGATCGACGCCAGCGCAAAAACCTCTAGGATTGGCGAGTAAGATTTGCATGAGTTCTATACCTTAAATCAAGAAACTGCCGTACTCCGGTGGCATTGCCGACATCATGAAAACCCAAAAAAGCAAGTTTAAACTTGGATTCAGATACATTGTCTATGATAATGGCGGATAGCTAATTTTGATAGAATTTGTTTTAAAATGAACAACACCTTCCAAGGCTGCCTAAGGGGCAGCGGCTAGTAAAAATAAGGAGAAATAGGATGTCTAAGGGTCAGAATCTGCAAGATCCCTTCCTGAATGCCTTGCGCAAGGAGCACGTTCCAGTATCCATCTATCTGGTCAATGGAATCAAGTTGCAGGGGAAGATCGATTCATTCGATCAATACGTCATCATGCTTAAGAACTCGGTCAATCAGATGGTATACAAGCACGCCATCTCCACCATTGTGCCGGCGCGCCCGGTGCGGATTCCTCACGGGTCCGAGGAAGGCGACAAAACCGAATGATCTTTTCGGTGGGGTTGCATTGGATAATTTTCCAAGCTGATGCAATTGTTTGAGCGTCCCAATGCGGGGGAGCGCGCGGTATTGGTCCATATTGCCACCACGTTTGATGCCGATGACCTGGCGGAACTTGCAGCATTGGCCGAATCCGCAGGAGTGCAGCCACTGGCCGTCGTACAGGGCAGCCGGCGTGAGCCCGATCCCCGATGTTTCATCGGCAAGGGTAAAGTAGCAGAGGTACGGCAGGCAGTTGCTGACTATCAGGCCGAGTTGGTGTTGTTCAACCACGCCTTATCTCCTAGTCAGGAGAAAAACTTGGAACAAGCTTTGGGCGTGCGGGTAGTGGACCGCACGGGGTTGATCTTAGACATTTTTGCGCAGCGGGCCAGATCCTATGAAGGCAAGTTGCAGGTGGAGTTGGCCCAACTACGCCACATGGCTACCCGCCTGGTGCGGGGATGGACCCATCTGGAACGGCAAAAAGGGGGGATCGGCCTCAGAGGCCCTGGGGAAACTCAGCTGGAGACCGACCGTCGGCTGATCGCTCGGCGTATCCGCCAAATCGAGCAGCGTCTCCGCAAGGTGGAGAAACAGCGGCAGCAGAGCCGCAGCGCACGTAAAAAGGCCGAGCTTCCCACCGTGGCCCTGGTGGGTTATACCAATGCCGGCAAATCGACCCTGTTTAATGCTTTGACACAAGCGCAAGTGTATGCTGCCGAGCAGTTGTTCGCAACGCTTGATTCCACCTTGCGTCGGGTGCAGTTCGACTGGGGTAGAATCATTCTGGCGGATACTGTCGGATTCATTCGGCACCTACCCCATGAACTGGTCGCTGCGTTTCGATCCACCCTGCAGGAAACCTGCGAAGCGGAGGTAGTGCTGCACGTGATCGATGCCAGCGCTAGCCAGCGCCAGGCTAATATCGAAGCGGTTTATGCCGTCCTAGACGAATTAGGGGTCGAGCGCCAGCGAGTGATCGAAGTGTATAACAAAATCGACCGCCTTGGACGGGCGCCGCGGCTGGATCGCGACGAAGATGGCCGGCCATGGCGGGTCTGGCTGTCGGCGCAGCGCGGGGAGGGATTCGATCTTCTGCTTGAGGCGCTGGCTGAATCGCTGACTGCCGAAGTCTTGCGCGCCCGAGTCCATCTTTTGCCGCGCGAAGCCAAGCTGCGCGCTCGCCTATTTGCCGTCGGACGGGTCTTAAAAGACGAGGCAACCAGCGACGGTGGTTGGAATATGGAGGTGGAATTGCCGGCGAGGTATCGGAATGTGCTGGAGGGCATCTCCGGCTATCATTGCCGTAAGCAAAACCCTGTTGAGTTAAGATAACCCGATCTGAACGATGTGGCTGCCGAAATTTAAGGTTACGATTAAACAATAATTTTAGGAGCGTAGGGCATGTCTTGGAATGAGCCGGGTGGAGGCAAGAAAGATCCTTGGAGCGGACAAGAGCAGCCGGGTACCCCCCCGGATTTGGAAGAAATTATCCGCTCGATTCAAAGGTGGTTCGGCAGGCTCTTCGGTGGTGGCAATGCAGAGTCGCCCCCTCCTTCTGCTATCGTTTGGCTGATTGTCGCGGGCGTCCTCGTTCTTTGGTTGCTCACCGGTTTTTATATCGTCGACGAGGGAAACCGCGGGGTAGTCACTCGCTTCGGTCGCTATACCGAAACCACGCTGCCTGGTTTGCATTGGCACATCCCTTTCCCGGTGGAAAGGGCAGAAATCGTCGATGTCGAGCAACAACGCTTTTTGGAATTGGGTTATCGCAGTGGAGTCGGTTCCGTTCCCCAAGAAGCTCTGATGTTGACCGGAGACGAGAATATCGTCAGTGTCCATCTGGCGGTGCAATATACGATCGGCAACGCCAAAGATTTTTTGTTCAACATCAACGAACCTGAGAAAACTTTGCGCGAAGTGGCCGAAAGCGCCCTGCGCGAAGTGGTCGGGCGCAGCACCATGGATTTCGTCCTGACTGAAGGCAGAAGCGAAATCGCCGCCCAAGTGAAAACTTTGGCTCAGGAGATCATGAGTGCCTATCAGTCGGGGATAGAAATTCAAACTGTCAACCTGGTCGATGCGCAGCCGCCCGAGGAAGTCCAGGATGCATTCGAAGACGCCATCAAGGCGCGCGAGGATCAGCAGCGCTTTATCAACGAAGCCCAGGCTTACGCCAACGAGGTCATTCCTAAGGCGCGCGGGCAGGCGGCTCGGGTGTTGGAGGAAGCCCAGGGCTACAAACAGAGGATGGTCGCCAAAGCCCAAGGGGATACGAGTCGCTTCGAGCAGATCCTGGCCGAATACGAACAAGCTCCGGAGGTTACCAGGGCGCGCTTGTATCTGGATACGATCGAGTCGGTCTTGAGCAAAACAGGAACGATCCTGGTAGACGTGCAAGGAGGTAACAACCTATTCTATCTGCCGCTGGATCGGATCCAAGGCTTGGGTCCCTCGGCGTCTGAGCCGTCGCAAGCGGGGGCCACGGAAGGGACTGCGGCGGCCCAGCAGCTATTGCAGCGGCAACCAGCGCAGCCGGTATTGAGGCAACCGGTGCGCGGTCGCGAAGGGAGGGGAAGATGACTACATTCGCTAAAATCGGCCTGGGAGCGTTGGCTCTATTATTGATCGTTGGCTATGCTTCGGTTTTTACCGTTCATGAAACTGAAAAAGCGATCAAGTTCCGCTTCGGTGAGATCGTCCGAGACGACTACACGCCGGGTTTGTTTTTCAAGATTCCGATTCCGGTCTGGAACACAGTCAAAAAGTTTGACGCCCGCATTTTGACGCTGGAATCCAAACCAGAGCGGTTTTTGACCTCGGAGAAGAAGAACGTGATCGTCGACTCGTTCGTCAAATGGCGGGTTGCCGACGTCAAGACGTTCTACATCACGGTCGCGGGGGATCCACGCCAGGCCAATGTTCGTTTGGATCAGATCATTAAGGATGAGCTGCGCAGCGAATTCGGCAAACGCACCATCCGCCAGCTGATCTCCACCGACCGCGAAGTGATTCGCCAGCTGCTTCTCAAAACGACCAGGCCGACCGGCACTAGGTTAGGGATAGAGATTCTCGACATCAGGATCAAACGGATCGATTTGCCCCCCCAAGTATCTACTTCCGTCTATGAGCGGATGCGTTCCGAGCGGGCACGGGTAGCGCGGGAATTTCGCTCCCAGGGGATGGAAGCGGCGGAGAGAATCCGAGCCGATGCTGACCGCCAGCGTGAGGTGATCGTGGCTGAAGCCAGACGCGATGCTGAGAAGCTGCGCGGGGAGGGAGACGCCATGGCGGCAGACATCTACGCTCAGGCCTATAGCAAAAACGAAGAGTTTTTTGCCTTCTACCGGAGCCTGAACGCGTACGAGAAGACCTTCGCCGAACAAGGTAACCTGCTTATTCTGGAGCCGACCTCGGACTTCTTCCGTTACTTTAAGCGCGCAAATCCCCAGCGCTGATGGAAATGAAAGGCTTGCCGACTGACCGCTGGCTTTTGCCGGACGGCATCGAGGAATTACTCCCGGACGAGGCTATGCGGCTTGAGAGCTTGCGGCGCCGCCTGCTCGATACCTGTTTTGCCTTCGGCTACGAGTTGGTGTTTCCTCCATTGATCGAGTTTCTGGATTCCCTGTTGACCGGGACTGGCCACGACCTGGAACTTCAGACCTTCAAGCTGACCGATCCGATCAGCGGTCGTCTGCTCGGAGTGCGCGCCGACCTGACGCCCCAGGTGGCGCGGATCGACGCGCATAATCTCAAGCGTGAGGTGCCGACCCGGCTATGTTACGTCGGAACGGTGCTTACGGCGTATGCGGATCCTTTGGACAAATCCCGCAGCCCCATTCAGATCGGGGCGGAACTCTATGGCCATGCTGGACCCGAGGCAGACCTAGAAGTGATCCGGCTGATGTTGGAGCTTTTGGCCCAGGCAGGTGTGCTCGATGTGCATTTGGACTTGGGACATGTAGGCATTTATCGGGAACTGGCCCGTCAGGCAGGTTTAGATGCAGCCGATGAGGCGGCGTTGTTTGCCATTCTGCAGCGTAAGTCGCGGCCGGATTTAAGCCAATTTCTTAAGCAGTGTTCTTGCTCGGAAAAGGCCAAGGCGCATTTTTTCGCCCTTCTGGACCTCAACGGGGAGGTCGAGGTATTGGCCCGGGCGCGGCAGCAATTCGCCGATGCCGAAACACCGGTTATATCCGCGTTGGATAGGTTAGAGCAGGTGGCCATGCGGATCAGGCGCCTATATCCGGGGTTGCCGATTCACTTTGATCTGGCAGAGCTGCGAGGTTATCACTACCACACCGGTCTGGTGTTTGCGGCGCTGGTGCCGGGCTATGGGCGCGAAATCGCCCGGGGGGGGCGTTATGACGCCATCGGTGAGGTGTTCGGTCGGGCCAGGCCGGCGGTGGGATTCAGCGCCGATCTGAGGCAGTTGCTGCGGCTTGGAATTCCCGCCGAGGAGCCCCCGTTGAAGCGACTGCTGGCACCAGCAGGGGAAGATCCCGATCTGTTGGAGACAATCCGTAAGTTGCGACTTCAGGGCTGGCAGGTAGTGCAGGCCTTAACCGGTAAGGAGGATGCTCAGCAGATGGGATGCGGCTTCAAGCTCGAACGTCACGGCAGCTGGTTCGAAATTGTCTCTTTAACTGATTGAAACGGAAAAAGATGGGTAAGAGTGTCATCGTCATCGGTACCCAGTGGGGAGATGAAGGCAAAGGCAAGATCGTCGACTGGCTGACCGATCGGGCAGATGCCGTGGTGCGCTTCCAGGGCGGCCACAACGCGGGTCATACTTTGGTCGTAAACGGCCATAAGACCGTTTTGCACCTGATTCCTTCTGGTGCCTTGCATCCCGAAATAGAATGCCTGATCGGCAATGGGGTGGTCCTCTCTCCTCCGGCGCTCCTAGAGGAGATCGAGTCTTTGGAGAAAGCCGGCGTCAGCATCCGTCCGCGTCTCAAGATCAGTGCAGCCTGTCCGTTGCTCTTGCCGGTGCACGTCGCTTTGGACCAGGCGCGTGAAGGACGATTGAGGGATAACGCCATTGGCACCACCGGACGCGGCATCGGCCCTGCTTATGAAGACAAGGTGGCCCGCCGCAGCATCCGCGCCGATGATTGGCTTTATCCTGAAAGGCTGGCAGACAAATTGCGCGCGCTGCTCGATTATCACAACTTTGTTTTGACCGGCTATTATCGGTGTCCCGCTATAGATTATCAGACGGCGTTGGATGAGCTTTTGCGCTGGGGAGAGTTACTTGGGCCCATGATCATCGACGTGGGTACGCGTCTTAGCGAGTTGCAACACCAGGGGAAAAACCTTCTGTTCGAGGGCGCGCAGGGGGCGCTGCTCGACATCGATCACGGCACTTATCCATTTGTGACTTCTTCCAACACCGTTGCCGGGGGGGCGGCTTGCGGCAGCGGTCTTGGGCCGCTGGGTTTCGATTACGTGCTGGGGATCACCAAAGCCTATTCTACCCGAGTGGGCAATGGTCCGTTCCCCACCGAACTCCACGATCGGGTTGGCCGACATTTGTCCCAAAAAGGCAACGAGTTTGGTGCTACTACCGGCCGGCCGCGCCGCTGCGGTTGGTTCGATGCGGTAGCGATGCGCAAGTCTGCGCGCCTCAACAGCCTGTCGGGGATTTGCTTGACCAAACTGGATGTACTCGACGGGCTAGAGGAAATAGCCATCGGCGTTGCCTATCGCTTCGACGGTCAGGTCTTGGAACAGGCACCCTTGAGCGCAGAGGATTATGCCCGCTGCGAGCCTGTGCTGGAATTCTTGCCGGGCTGGCGGGAGAGCACAGTGGGGATCACCCGGCTGGAAGACTTACCCGCCAATGCGCGGGCGTATATCTGGCGGATCGAGGAACTGCTGGGAGTGCCAGTGACGATCTTGTCCACTGGCCCAGACCGGCATCAGACGATTGTCCTGGAACATCCCTTCGATTGACCGTGGTGCCGAGGAGAGGACTTGAACCTCCACGGAGTTTCCCCCACTAGAACCTGAATCTAGCGCGTCTACCAGTTCCGCCACCTCGGCAAAGGAGAAGAAAATATAGCTTCTGCGTGCTACTATGTCAAATTTGGCTGAAGAGGCCGGCAAGAACCCAGTTTATGGCAAGGAATCCAAACGTTGGCTCCGACAAAACAAAGAAAGGCCGCTCCCGACCAAAGGGTGAGAAACGCAAGGGAGGGGAGTCGAATGCTGTTCGCCGATTTCCTATCCCGGACCCTTACGCCGGGCGTGAGGCGAAAAAGTACGCTCGTCCCATCCCTAGCCGCGAAGCAATCCTTGCACTGCTAAAAAATAAGGCCGTCCCACTCTCCTTTGAAGAAATCGCTGGCTGCTTGGGACTCAAGGAGGCGATCGATTTAGAAGCGTTGCAACGCCGCCTGGCCGCGATGGAACGCGATGGCCAGCTGCTGCGCAACCGCCGTGACCGCTATTGTCTGATCAACCGTCAAGATCTGATCCCAGGCCGGGTGATTGGTCATCCTGACGGTTTCGGCTTCTTAAGACCCGATGCCGGGGGGGAGGATCTGTTCCTGTCTCCGCGCGAGATGCGCCAAGTATTTCACGGTGATCGGGTAGTGGCCTGCGTCACCGGAGTCGACCGCCGCGGTCGGCGTGAGGGGAGTATCGTCGAGATTCTGGAACGAAGTCATGAGCGCGTGGTGGGGCGCCTGTTCCGGGAGCGCGGCATTGCCTATGTCGTCCCGGACAACAGGCGGATCACCCAGGACGTCTTGATTCCGGAAGAATACCTAAATGGCGCAAGACCTGGTCAAATCGTGGTCGCCGAGATCATCCAGCAGCCTACCTTGCGCATTCAACCCATTGGACGCATCGTCGAAGTATTGGGCGAGCACCTGGCTCCAGGGATGGAGATCGAGGTGGCGATTCGCGCCTTTGGCATCCCAGCTCAATGGCCGCCGGAAGTGCTGAAAAAAGCGGAGCAATTCGGTAAAGAGGTCCCGGAAGAAGCCAAGCAAGGGCGGGTCGATCTGCGCCACCTACCGCTGGTGACCATCGACGGTGAAGATGCCCGCGACTTCGACGACGCCGTCTACTGCCAGCAGACTGCCAAAGGCTGGCGCCTTTTGGTAGCGATCGCCGATGTTTCTTACTATGTTCAACCGGATTGCGCCTTGGATCAGGAAGCCATGAGGCGAGGCAATTCGGTCTATTTCCCCAAGCAGGTGATCCCGATGTTGCCGGAGGTCTTGTCCTGCGGCCTGTGTTCCCTCAATCCCCACGTCGACCGCCTGGTACTGGTGTGCGAGATGCAGATCGATCGTGCCGGCAGGGTGATTCGATCGAGATTTTACGAAGGGGTCATGCGCTCGGCCGCGCGCCTGACCTATACCCAAGTGGCGGCGATTTTGGTTGATCAAGATCCTGCCCTGCGCCAGCAGTATCAGGCATTGGTGCCGCATTTAGAGAATCTGTATGCGGTCTTCAAGGCGCTACGCCAAGAGCGAGAGCGGCGCGGGGCGATGGATTTTGACACCGACGAGTATAAGATTGTCTTCGGTCCCGGACGCAAGATCGAACGCATCGAAAGGGTGGTCAGAAACGATGCCCATCGGCTGATCGAGGAGTGTATGATCGCCGCCAACGCTACCACCGCAAGGTTTCTCGATCGCCGAAAAATCCCCTATCTGCGCCGGATTCACGAGGGGCCGGATCCGGACAAGGTAGCCGAGGTACGAAAGTCCTTGGCTGAATTGGGATTGCAGCTGCCGGGCGGGGAACGGCCAGAGCCTAAGGATTTCATGGCCGTGCTAAAGCAGGCCCAAGGACGTCCAGATGCCCACCTGATTCAGACCTTGATCATGCGCACCTTGCCGCAGGCGGTCTACAGTCCGGAGAAGAAGCCGCATTTTGGTCTGGCGCTCGAGGCGTATGCCCATTACACCTCGCCGATCCGCCGTTATCCAGACCTACTCGTCCATCGCGCCATCCGCCATGCCCTGCGGGGCGGCAAGGCGGAAGAATTCGCTTATTCTGAGCCGCACCTCAAGGCCATAGGCGAGCACTGCTCGATGACCGAGCGGCGCGCCGATGAGGCGAACTGGGACGTGATCGCTTGGCTCAAATGCGAATACATGCAGGATAAGGTAGGCGAGGTGTTTGAAGGGGTGATCTCGGCGGTGACCTCGTTTGGCTTCTTCGTCGAATTGAGAGACATCTTCGTCGAGGGGTTGGTCCACGTTTCCACGCTGGGTCAGGATTTTTACCATTTCGATCCGATCCGCCATTGCTTGATCGGTGAACGTAGCGGCAGCCGATTCGCGATTGGCGACGTGGTCAAGGTGAAAGTGGCACGGGTGGATTTGGACGAGCGCAAGATTGATCTGGAGCTGATTGCGCCTGCACCCTTTAAGCCCTCCCCGCTCAAGGTAAAGCGTCGGCGGAGTAAAAAAGCCGTATGAGCCAGCGTCTGTTTGGCCTTCACGCCGCTCATGCTGCCCTTGAGAATGCGCCCGAGCGGGTGATCCGGGCGTGGCTGGACAGTAGGCGTGGCGACCGCAGGCTCCAAGCGTTGCGCGAACGGCTTCGAGAATTTGGCATTCCCGCTGAGGAGGTCGAGCGCGCGCGCCTAGACCAGCTCGCAAGCAGCACCCACCATCAGGGAATCGTGCTGGAGGTGGCATTGCCTGCCGCGCGGGATGAGCGCGATCTGGAAGCCGCCCTTGAGGGTGGCGGAAATCTGTGGTTTCTGGTTCTAGACCAGGTTCAAGACCCGCATAACCTGGGAGCGTGCCTTAGGACCTGCGACGCTGTGGGAGTGAGCGGGGTAATCGTTCCGAAAGACCGAAGCTGTGCTCTGACCCCTACTGTGTGTAAGGTCGCCAGCGGGGCCGCCGAGACGGTGTCGCTTTACCGAGTCACCAATTTGGCCCGCACTCTTAGGCAACTCAAGGAAGCGGATTTCTGGGTCGTCGGCGCAGCGAGCGATGGGGACAAGCTCGCGTTCGAAGCCGATCTTACCGGACCTTTGGCGCTGGTTTTGGGCGGGGAAGGCAGAGGTTTGCGGCGCCTGACGCGGGAGGCTTGCGATTTCCTCGTCAGGCTGCCGATGCGCGGTAAGGTGACGAGCTTGAACTTGTCGGTAGCGGCTGGCGTGCTGTTGTACGAGGCGCTCAGGCAGCGCGAGTGGCGTAAAACTTAGGAGAAAAGCGATGACGCAAACTTTCCGCATCGAAGTAGACAGCATGGGAGAGGTAAAGGTGCCCGCAGAGGCGCTTTATGGCGCTCAGACCCAACGCGCGGTGGATAACTTTTCCATCAGCCGCTTGCGGTTGCCGCCGAATTTCATCCAGGCGCTGGCTTTGATCAAACGCACCGCTGCCGAGGTCAACCGTGATCTAGGGTTATTGGATGAAGCCATCGCCGCTGCCATCGTCCGGGCAGCCGACGAGATTTTGGCCGGAAAGCATCTCGACCAGTTCCCGGTGGACGTGTTCCAGACCGGCTCCGGTACCAGCACTAACATGAACGCCAACGAGGTGATCGCCGCCCTGGCTAAGCGTTTCTGCGGCAAGGAGGTCCATCCCAACGATCACGTCAATATGAGCCAGAGCAGCAACGACACGATTCCCACGGCCATTCATCTGAGCGCGGCGCTAGAGGTCAGCAGGCGGTTGAAGCCGGCTTTAATGCATTTGGCCGCAATCATCGAGCAGCGTGCCCAGGAACTTCACGAAGTGGTCAAGACCGGTCGCACCCATCTGATGGACGCCATGCCGGTGACCATGGGCCAGGAGCTCTCCGGCTGGGCGGCCCAGATTCGCTTAAGTCTCGAGCGGATTGAGGCCAGCCTGCCTAGGTTATATCGGATCGCGCAGGGTGGGACGGCGGTGGGGACTGGCATCAACGCCCATCCCGAGTTTTCGCGCCGCTTTGCCGCTAGGTTGGCGGTAGTCACCGGGCTTCCCTTCGAGCCTAGCCGGAATTTTTTTGCTTCTTTAAGTTCCCAGGATACGGTGGTGGAGCTTTCCGGTCAGCTCAAGGCGCTCGCCTGCAGCCTGATGAAAATCGCCAACGATCTGCGCTGGATGAACTCGGGACCCCTAGCCGGGCTTGCCGAGATCGAGCTTCCGGCGCTGCAGCCAGGGAGTTCGATCATGCCGGGCAAGGTCAACCCGGTGATCCCAGAAGCAGTGTGTCAGGTCTGCGCCCAGGTATTCGGAAACGACCTGGCCATTGCCGTCGCGGGCCAGTCCGGCAACTTCCAGCTCAACGTGATGCTGCCGGTGATCGCCTACAATTTGCTCCAGAGTCTCGAGCTCCTCACCAACGCGGCGCGCCTTCTAGCAGACAAGGCGATTTTAGGGTTTCGCGTCCGACTGGAAAATCTGAGCGGCCCACTGGCCAAGAATCCAGTCTTGGTGACTGCCCTCAACCCCGTGGTAGGCTATGCCAAAGCGGCTGAGATCGCCAAGCGCGCCTATCGCGAAGGGCGCGCGATCATCGATGTGGCCGCCGAGGAAACCGGGCTTTCCCGGAGGGAATTGGAGCGCTTGCTCGACCCAAAGCAATTGACCAAGGGGGGGATCGTTCATCCGTGACTGAATGGGTCTTGAGTGAACTCTATCTGTACCCGGTCAAATCGCTGGCCGGGATCCAAGTGGCCGAGTGGGAATTAGACAACTTTGGCCTGCGTTTCGACCGACGCTGGATGGTGGTGACCCCGGAAGGAAGGTTCATGACCCAGCGCGAGTTTCCGCAGATGGCGCTGATTCAGCCGGAATTGAGCGGGCAGATACTGCGCCTTCATCATCCCCAACTGTGGGAATTTGAGGTTCCGTCCGCAAGTCAGGACTCTGTGCGCGTGCCGGTCAAGGTCTGGCACGATCAGGTGGAGGCGGTGCCGGTCGGTGAATCTGCCGACGTCTGGCTTGAGCGAGCCATCGGCGTGCCCTGCCGCTTGGTTTTTTTTCCAGAGGATGTCTTGCGTCAGGTGGATCGAAGGTATGCCTTTGGCGGGGAGCGCACCGCTTTCACCGACGGTTTCCCGCTGCTGCTGATCGGCCAGGGATCGCTCGATGACCTCAATCGGAGGCTGGCTACACCCCTGCCGATGCGCCGCTTTCGTCCCAACCTAGTGGTAGCAGGTGCCCCGGCTTATGCCGAAGACAGCTGGCGCAGGATCGCCGTCGGTGGGATTCCAATGCGGGTAGTCAAGCCGTGTTCGCGCTGCGCCATTACCACCGTCGATCCGCAGACCGGACGGTTTTCCGGCAAGGAGCCTTTGGCCACGCTTGCCACTTATCGCAAACGCGGTAACCAGGTTTACTTCGGTCAGAACCTCATCCACGAAGGGCGAGGAAGGCTGTGCGTGGGCGACCGGGTGATAATCCTTTAGCGCAGGAAATTAAACAGCGACAGTCCTTGGACCTTGACGAACGCCTGCTGGGCGGCTTGTAGGGCGACTTGTTCCAGGTTGAAACGGCCGATAGCCTCGGCATAGTCGAGATCCTGGACTTGAGATAAGGTATCCTGCATTTCCAGGACGAATTGCTCGTTGACCTGTTGCTGCTGCGCGACGGCGTTTAAGCGCGCGCCAAGATCGGCGCGGACGGTATTCAAGCGCTCCAGGGCGTTGTCCAGGGCGAACAGAGAGGTTTTGATCACTTCCTCAGGCAGCGTCCCTTCGAGGGACCGGGCGAACTGATCGACTAGGCTGAACAGATTGTCCTGCTTGGTCAGGGTAGCGGTATCTGTGACATCGCCGGGGGTGGTCCAGGTCAGGATCAGTTTGCCGGCATCGGCGCCGGTGCCCTCGGCGAGAGTGAAAGGGGCGCTGGCGTAGTCGGGGTCGGCCTGAAGCACACTGACCAGTTCGCTTAAGGTCGGATCGCTGTCTAAGGGGCCTGCGCTTAAAGTGAGGCTGCCTAGGGAAAGCTCGATCACCGACCCTGCGGTCAAAGCCGGCACCTGGATTTTTTGTACCTCTACGGCTGGCGGGGTGAGCGAGCCTTCGATGATTTCGCTGGGCGCAGCACGTGCCGTGACGATTCCTTCAAAGACGCGGCTGCCCGGATCGCCGTCGGGGATGCGCCGGGTCGGGCCGATCTGAATAAGGCGCGTGCCATCGTCGCCTTGATAGGCGTAATATCCCGGCGGAGTGACTAGCTCGCTAGGATAAGGTTGGGTGTGAGATTTGTAGCCGGCGAATACATACTCGCCTTGGCCGTTGGTGCTATTGCCCAGGCCCAACAATTCTCCTAAAGCTTGGCGCACCTCCTGGGCAATGTAGGATTTGTCCTCCGCGCTCAGGGTGGCCTGATTGTTAGCTTGCACGGCCAACTCGCGAATGCGTTGGACAATCTCGGTGCTTGAGCTCAGCGTGGCTTCCTCCAAAGAGAGGCGGTTAATCGCCAAAGCGGCGTTATCCTGATACTGCTGGTATTTGCGGATTTCCTCTTGGAGGTTCAGCGCTCGGGCGGACGCGATGGGATCGTCGGCAGGGGTGAGGGTGCGCTGGCCCGTGGCCAGCTGGAGTTGGGTCTTGCTGAGCTTAGCCTGCTGCTGGGTGATAGCGTTGACGCCGGTTTGCTGCATCCATACGGTAGAAAGGCGCATGGCTTACCTCCGGATCGCATTGATGAGGGTGTCGAAAGTTTGCTGAGCCACGGTGACCACGTGCGCGGCTGCTTGATAGGCTTGCTGGAATCTGACCAGATTGGCCGCTTCCTCGTCCAGGTTGACGCCCGAGATCGCCTCCCGCGCCTGGGTAGCTTGCTGTTTCAAAGCATCCTGGGCAGCTTGGGCGATTCTGGCCGAGCGGGTCATGGTCCCCACTTCTGCCACCATCTGGCCGTAAGCATCTTGAAAAGTCGCTTTGCCCCCGAGCAGCCGCTTTTGCGTTTCCAAAGCGGCCAATTCTAACCCTATGCCATTGTCGCCAATAGTGCCGGTTGTAGTGTCGTTCTGGGCCAAGGCGATCTGGCGCGGGTCGTCTACGGCCAGCGTTAAGCGATCGGCCGCCTCCGCCGTGGGGCGGATCAAGAAGCTTGAAGGTCCCGTTGGCGCAGTAGTGACATCGATTTGCAAGCCGTCGATGACGGCAGGAAAACTTGGGATCGGGGTTTTGACCCGATCGCTCAACCGCGTCAAGGTGTAATTTGTGCCGTCGTATTCTAATAAATAATCGCTTGCCTCAAGGTCGGAGGCGCTGGCATAGTCCACGGTAATGGTGCCTGAGCCAGTCTGGAAGACGGGGACCGTCAGAGGGACGAAGAAATCCTGGCCGGTATTGCCGTCCAGGTCAAATCCAAGCCGATGTAGCCCGTTGAATTCCAAAGCCAGGCCAGCGGCGATTCGGCCAAGCTTGAGGCGAGTGGGTTCAAGTGCTTCATCTAGAAAGCGCAGTACACCTCCGAGTTCCCCACCTTGGAGCTGGGAAGTGATGGTCAGGTTGCCAGCTGCGGTCGCCAAGACGATTTCGGGTCGTTCGGGATTTAAGGTGTTTGGTTGCACGGACAAGGCGTTTGCCTGCACGTCTTGTACCAAAGCCTGGCCGTTGCCGATAAACAAGCTGACTGCCCCGTTACCCTGGGCGACTTGGGTCACGCGAATCTTTTCCGCAAGCTGGGTGATCAACTGGTCGCGTTGATCCAATAGATCGTTTGGCGTCGCTGACCCAAACTTGGCGACGATGCGTCGGTTGAGTTCAGCGATTTGTTTGGCGATGGCGTTGATGTCTTGAGCCGTGTTCTCCAAGTCGTTGAATACTTGGTGATTGATTTCCTTAAGGCGCGCGTCTAGGCCGTTGAAGCGGTCGGCCAAAGTTTGCGCCTCGCTAAGTAGCGTTTGGCGCGCTGGGATGGAGGTCGGATCGCTGGCCGCATCGTGCACGGCGTTGAAGAAATTGGCCAGCGCTGAAGAGATACCCACATTTGGATCGGCGACGATGTTGTCGATCTGGCTGGTCAAACGAAGATAGTGATCGATCTCGGCAAAGCCAGAGGTCGAAGCGCGTAGCTGAGCATCTAGGAACTGATCGTAGATGCGTTTGATCGCTTCGGTTTTGACTCCGGTGCCGAGAAACCCCACCCCGACAAACACGGGTTCGCGGGCGATAGCATCCACCCGCTGGCGGTTGTAGCCTTGCGTGTTGACGTTGGCGATGTTGTGGCTGGTCGTGTCCAGCGCCTGCTGAGTGACTTGTAAAGCGGAGGTGGCGATCCCTAAGATATTGCTTGCCATGCGTAGTCTCCGAAGAAATTACAGAGCTGCCAAGGTTTCACGCCGATAAATCGCCAGAACTTTGTCGGCGTAGTTGGGGTCGGTGGCGTAACCGGCCCGTTTTAGCGCAGTCAGATACTGATACGGGTCTTCGGCAGAGCTTAGCGCCTCGGCGTAGCGCGGGCTTTGGATGAGGTTTAAATAATCCTCAAAGCTCTGGCGGTAATTTTCGTAAGCGCGAAAAGCAGCGCGTTTTTTTACCGCTACCCCTTCTTGATACTCCAAGGTACTGACCTGAACCTCCTCCCCCCGCCAAGGGTGGGCAGCTTTGATGTTGAACAGGTTATAGCTGCTTCGGCCGTCGGGACGGTGGATGATCTTTTTACCCCAGCCGGTCTCCAAAGCAGCCTGGGCTAGGAGTAGCTTGGGGTCTAGACCAAGCTTGGCCGCTGCCCACTGCGCTTCTGGCCACAGCGTGCGGACGAATTCCTCGGCAGATTCGAACCGGCCGGGGATCTCTTCGGTAAGGGGCGCTGTTTTTATAGACGCCTCCTGAGTATTGCCCTCTTCAAGGGAGAAGCGTTGACCCGATCGAGTAGGGACGGAGGCCTCGGAGAGCTTTGCGGTTTGGTGGTAGTGGGTAAGCGACTGATCGGAATCGGGCTTGGAACTGCGTTCGCTCAGGTGCGCCACGAGCATGTCAGCCAGACCCAAGCTGCCGCGTTCGGCCAGATGTAGCGCAAGTTGCTGGTCGTGCATGTCCCGATAAAACTGGAGCTGGTCACTGGCAAAAATGGGATCACCGGGGCTCGCCTGGCGCATCTGTTTGAGCAGCATTTGCACGAACACGGCCTCGAATTGTTTGGCCGCTTCTTTCAAGGCGGAACCTGGATCCTGAGTAGACATCCGCTTCAGCTCGCCAAGCTTGGCAAAGTCAGTATAGATATCGGCAGCAGCTCGCATCGCTTTAGATTACGATCAGTTCAGCCTGAAGGGCGCCGGCGCTTTTCAGGGCCTCTAGAATCGCCACCAGATCCGAAGGGGCTGCCCCGACTTGATTCACCGCGCGGACTAGTTCGTCCAGGGACACCCCGGGGTCGAACACGAACATGCGCTTGCCTTCTTCCTCGACCTTGACCTCAGAGCGCGGTACTACCTGCGTGGTGCCTTGGGAGAAGGGAGGCGGCTGGCTGACTTCGGGGTGTTCGCGGATGGTGACCACCAGATTGCCGTGGGAAACCGCCGCCGGCAAGACGCGGACGTTACGGCTGATGACCACGGTACCGGTACGCGAGTTGACGATCACTTTAGCCGAAGCCTCGCCGGGTTCTACGGTCAGGTTCTCGATCATGGCGAAAAAGCTCACTTTCTGAGCAGGATCCTCGGGCGCCGTCACTTGAACCGAAGCGCTGTCTTGCGGCCTGGCCGTGCCCGGTCCAAGCGCTTTGTTGATCGCAGCGGCGATCCGCTCAGCGGTGGTGAAGTCAGGCTGATGCAGGTTTAGGGTGAGATACCTGGCGTCTGGAAACAGCGTAGGGACTGCCTGTTCCACCGTGGCACCGCCAGGAATCCGCCCGACGCTGGGGACATTGACAGTGATCCTCGAGCCATCCTGGCCTTCGGCGCTCAGCCCCCCAACCAACAGGTTTCCTTGGGCAACGGCGTACACCTGGCCATCGATGCCTTTGAGCGGCGTCATCAAAAGCGTGCCGCCGCGCAGGCTTTTGGCATCCCCCAAAGAAGAGACGGTCACATCTATCGTCTGGCCGGGTTTGGCAAACGGCGGAAGCGTAGCGTGGACCGATACGGCGGCGACGTTTTTAGTCCTGAGATTGATCCCAGCAGGGAGGGTGATGCCTAGGTTAGCTAAGAAATTACGCAAAGTTTGGCCAGTGAACCTGGAGCTGGTCGGATTGTCGCCGGTGCCGTTTAGACCGACCACCAACCCGTAACCGATCAATTGGTTGTCGCGTACCCCGGCGACCGTCGCCAAGTCTTTGATTCGCTCTGCCTGGGCGAGCAGGCTGTAAAGGAGAAACCAAAGTCCCAACCAAACTCTCAAGTCCATAAATCCCCCTTAGAATGGGAAAAATAGGCTGTTGAAGAAGCGCGTCAGCCAACCGACCTGCTTGACGTCAGCCATTGCCCCTTCGCCGGTGTACATGATGGTAGCGTCGGCCACCTGAGTAGAAGGCACGGAATTGGTGTCGTCGATGTCCACTGGCCGCACAATACCCGAAAGGCGCACGTATTCGTGGCCATCATTGATGGTCAGGCGCTTTTCCCCCTGCACGCGGAGATTGCCGTTGGGCAGGACCTCGACCACGGTGACGGTGATGGTTCCTTTAAGTTTATTGCTTTGGCTGGATTCGCCGGTTCCTTTGAAGTTTTTATCGGTGGTGACTTTGCTTTCCCAATCGACCCCTAAAAAGTTGGTCTTGCCAAGTATCAGCGGGGCGGAGGCGCCGATGGCATTGCTTTTTTGCACTTTCAGGTCAGCATCCTTGGAAGCATCGGTCGCTTCCACCAGGCGGATGGTCAAAATATCGCCCACGCGCTTGGCGGTCAGGTTCTCGAACAGCCGCATGGAAGTATTGGCTTGATAGATGCTTCCGGTGGGCTGCAAGGTCCGCGCCGAATGCGGCGGGGGCGCCGGGGCGAACGCTGGGTTGTGGCGCGGCATGGATTCGGGTAGGGCAGCGCAGCCTGAAAGCCCGATGCAAATCAGCGGGAGGATGAATCTCATGGCATTACAAATTGTTAGTGACAAACGCCAGCATCTGGTCGGTGGTGGAAATGGCTTTAGAGTTGAGCTCATAAGCCCGTTGGGTTTCGATCATGTTGACCATTTCTTCCACCACGTTGACGTTGGAGGTCTCCAGGGAATGCTGGACCAATGCGCCGCGCTCGTTCTCGCCGGGATTGCCCACCGTCGGTGGACCGCTGGCGACCGATTCGCGGAACAGATTCTCCCCTATGGGTTCAAGACCCGTAGGATTGATGAAATCGGCCAGTTGGAGTTGACCCACCTGCTGGGGGGCGGCATCTCCAGGCACTGAGACCGATACGATGCCGTCCTTGCCGATGGTGACGCTGGTAGCTCCTTGCGGGATGGTGATCGCAGGCTCCAAGAAATACCCGCTTGTCGTCACCAGTTGCCCTTCGGAGTTCAATTTGAACGAACCGTCGCGGGTATAGGCGAGGGTGCCGTCGGGCAATAGGACCTGGAAAAACCCACGGCCGTTGATAGCCACGTCTAGGGCGTTGCCGGTTTCGACGATGTTGCCTTGGGTGTGGAGTTTTTCGGTAGCGACGATCTTGACCCCGGTACCCAATTGCAATCCCGAAGGCAGTTGCGTGGTTTGGCTCGATTGGGCGCCTACCTGGCGCACATTCTGGTACAACAGGTCCTCAAACACCGCTCGGCCTTTTTTAAAGCCGGTGGTGTTGACGTTGGCCAAGTTGTTGGAAATCACTGCCATACGGGTCTGTTGGGCGTCCAGACCCGTTTTGGCTACCCAAAGGGCACGGTCAGTCATCTCAGTCTCCTTGTAGTTATCCCATCATGCGTAACAGGCGCGCACTCGCGTCGGCGTCGTCTTCGGCGGTCTTCATCATCTTGACCTGAAGCTCGAAGCGGCGCGAAAGCTCAATCATCTCCACCATGGCAGCGACGGGATTGACGTTGCTGCCCTCCAACGCCCCGGACACGAGAACCACACTGGCATCGGCCTGCGCCGGCGTGCCATCCTGGAGCCGGATCAGACCATCTAGTCCTTTTATCAATTGCGTTGCTTGGGGGTTGACCAACTTGATGCGGTCGATCACGACCGACACGTCCGGTTTACCTCCTAGGGGCACGATGCTGATCGTGCCGTCCGGGGCGATTTCCAGTTTCTGTGCCGGCGGAATGGCGACCGGCCCGTTCTCTCCCAAGACCGGCAAGCCGTTGCCGGTGAGCAGCAGTCCTTCTGGGGAAAGTCTGAGGTCGCCCCGCCGGGTATAGGCTTCTGTGCCATCGGGCGCTTGCACCGCTAGCCAGCCTTGCCCTTGGATGGCGACGTCCAGTTCGCGTCCCGTGGTCTGGATCGGACCGGGGTTAAAATCGGTCGCCGGGCGCTCGTGCATCGCGTAAACCCGGGTGGGGTGGCCGGGGCCGAAGACTGGCATGCTGCGGAACTGCTCGAGATCTGCCTTGAATCCAGTAGTATCGACGTTGGCCAGGTTACTGCTGACTGCGGTCTGCGCTTGGAGCGTCTCCTTGGCGCCGCTCATGCTGATAAATAGGCTTCGATCCATCGGTTACTCCCTATCAGCGGATGTTGAGCAGGGACTGGATTACCTGGTTTTCGGTGGAGATGGTCTCAGCATTGGCTTGGTAAGCCTGCTGGGCGACGATCAGGTGCACCAGTTCTTTGGACAGGTCGACATTGGAAGATTCCAAAGCGCCCGATTGGATCGATCCGGTTCCGCCTATGCCGGGGGGATTCAACAATCGTTCCCCGGAAGCAAAGCTCTCTGCCCATAAAGTATCGCCCAGCTTGGTCAGGCCCTGTTCATTGGCAAATCTGGCCAAGGCGATCTGGCCAAGCTTTTGTGGGCTGCCGTTGCTGAACGAGGCCCATAGATTGCCGGACTCGTCTATGGTCAGACCGGTGAAAATCCCGGCCGAATATCCGTTTTGGCTTAGGCCATCAACGCTAAAATCGCTGTTGTATTGGGTGGAATTGGCAAAATCGTAAACGATGTTCAAATCCTCGGCGCCGGGAATGGCATATGGTCCGTAAGTTGCTGAGGTATTGCCCGGTGTGCCATCGACGCTGAGCAAAGAGCCGGTGGTGCTGAACTCCAACGGCGTAGGTCCTCCTAAAACATTGCCGTCGATGTATTGATATACGTCCCAGCTGTTGGGAGGAGTGGTTGGATTCTTCGAGACGAAATACGAAGTGACGGTGTGAGAGTTGCCCAAAGAGTCGTATACCGTCACTGAAGTGACGTGGTTGTAGGTATCCGGGTTGGCCGGATCAAACGGGGTGACGCTGGGCTGGGTGCTCTTGGCATCCAGGTTAACCTGGAGTTTGACCTGGCTGGTAGCTTGGGGTGCGCCGGTTCCAGTGGTCTCTACTTTTAGTCCCTTCAGGCTGAAGTCTTCTCCCCAGCCGACGAGGTATTTGCCCTGATTGGTGACGATGTAACCGTCTTTGTCGAGCTTGAACGCCCCGGCGCGGGTATAGGCGGTGGGAGCACCGTTAGGGCTGTCGGCGAGGACGAAAAACCCGGCGCCGTTGATCGCTAAATCCAGAACGTTGTCGGTATATTCCATATTGCCCTGAGTAAAGCTTTGGGCAATGGCCGAAGTGCGCACCCCACTGCCGGGAATGACTTTGGAGTTGCCCCCTAAGCTTTTGGCGTACACATCGGCAAACTCGGCGCGCGATTTTTTAAATCCTGTGGTATTGGCGTTGGCGATATTGTTGCCGGTAGTTTGTAAGTCAAGCGATGCTGCATTTAGGCCGCTTAAAGCTGTGCTAAATGGCATGAGGTTTCCTCCTTCATAGAATTTGCCGGATGTCTTTGAAATCGACTTGCCCAAGTCCTGGCACCTCAACGCTCAAGCCGTATCCTGAAGGCTTGGCGGCGACGCTTTCGACTGGCGCGACGACTAGCGTGGTGAGGGCCTGGCCGGTGCCTTCCACTGTGCCTTCAGCCTGGATGCGGTAGAGTCCTGGATCGGCAACGGTGCCGTCATCTTTTAAGCCATCCCATTTGAACTCAAGTTGGCCGGCATCATGCGCTCCCAAGTTTAGGGTACGAATCGGTGCTCCGGTGGGGTCTAAGATTTTGACCGTGACCGAGGTGGCAGGCTTGCCGAGCTCAACTGCCCCCTGGATTTCGCCGCCGGCAGCGAGCAGGGCCTGATCGCCCGGTACCAACACCTTCCTCCCGATCAGGCCGGCTGCCTGTAGGGTCTGGTCGGAACCGATCGCATTGGCGAAATCGGTGAACGATTTTTGCAATGCTTGGATGCCTGAGACCGTCCCGAATTGGGCCATCTGCGTTAGGAACTCGGTATTTTCCATAGGCTTTAGAGGGTTTTGATGGGTCATCTGGGTGACCATAAGTTTTAAGAAGTCCTCTTGGCCTAACTCATTGCGGCGCTTTGCGGGCGGGTCTTGGCGGATTAACCCTAATTCTTGCAAGCGATCCACATTCATTGTTTACTCTCCCATCCGTAAGGTCTGTAGCATCAGTTCTTTAGCGGTGTTTAGTACTTCGACGTTGTTCTGGTATGCGCGCGAGGCGGCGATCATATTGGCCAATTCCTCTACTGGATTGACGTTAGGTTTGAAAATGTAGCCGTCCTGGTTGGCCATGGGGTGGTGGGGTGCGTATTCCATCCGCAAGGGAGCCGGGCTTTCCACCACGCCCAGTAACTTGACCTCGACCGCAGTGCTGTCAGCAGAGTCGAGCGCATCCTGGAATTGAGCCGCAAATACCGGCTGGCGGGACCTATAGGTTTGTTTGATACTGCTCGAGATGCTGTCTACATTGGCCAGATTGCTGGCAGTAAGATTCAAGCGCAGCATTTGGGCGTTCATCCCAGATCCAGCCACGTCGAAGATCTTGAAGGTGCTCATGGCTTACTCTCCTCGCAATGCCAGCATCAACCCGGAAATTTTGCTGTTGATGAAGTTCAGGCTCGCCTGATAGCGCAGTGCGTTTTCGGCGAATTTGGCCTGCTCAATGTGTTCTTCCACCGTGTTGCCATCCAGGGAAGCTTGTTGGGGTACGCGGTAGCGCAACCACTCCTCGCTTAAGGGGTCCGAAACCGGCATGAGGTGATTGGCGTGAGTGACGCGCAAGGGGACAGCAGGGGGCTCAGCCTCGCGCAACAGCCGGTCTACATCGAAATCCCGGGCTTTGTAATGAGGGGTGTCGGCATTGGCGAGATTGGAAGCGAGCACCTCGGTTCGCCTGGCGCGCAGCGCAATAGCCTGAGGGTGAAGGTCTAAAGCGTTGGTAAAACTAATCTTCATAGCCAGTCGATTTGGTTGATGGAAGGGCGATTTTTTTTAAGCACTTCGTGTGCCAAATAAAATTTATGTATTTTTTCATGCACTTAGAAATTTGGATGAGGTTAGGGAAAGCGAGAGGCGGCAATTTTTTGCCGCTTTAAAACGTTCGGGTGTAATAGCGCACGCCGTGGGTGAATATTTGGAGTAAGCTATCTAGTCCGGGCGGTAGGGATTCAGTGCTGCTCAAGAACAAGTAGCCGTGGGGATTGAGGGTTTCGGCCATCCGTTCAAGAATCTGGTGCCTGTGTTCTGGGGAGAAATAGATCAGGACGTTGCGGCAGAAAATCAGATCGAATTTACCTAAGGGAACAAAAGGGTTGAGCAGATTGAATTGCTGAAATCTTACCAGGCGGGTAACTTCAGGTTTGAGCCGCCAACCGTTTTGATGGCGCAGGAAATAGCGACGTTTCAGTTCCTGGGAAAGGCCGCGCGAGGTGGCCAGGTCCGAGTAGATAGCCTGCTTGGCGACTTCCAGAACGCCGTGCGCTAGGTCGGTAGCGAGGATTTGCACATCGACCTTGAGGCTTTGGTTGACGCGCATCGCCTCATGCACACATAGGCTAATAGAGTAAGGTTCCTGGCCGGTGGAGCAGGCCGCAGACCAAATCCGGATGGATCGTAGGCGACGACTCAATTCCGGTAGAAGCCGGTTTTGCAAAAGCTCAAATTGCTGAGGGTCACGAAACCAAAAGGTTTCGTTAGTGGTCATGGCGTCGATCAGGCGGGTGCGGGATTTGACCGGTAAAGTATCCTGGATCAGGTTACGGACCAGCTCGCTGAAAGTGCTCATCCCGATTTCCGATAGGAGTTTGCTCAGTCGGCTCTGGACCAGATAGCGCTTGCTGTCTGCTAGGGTGATGCCCGTGTGTCGATAGAGGAATTCCTTGATCGCCTGGAATTCTTCTTGGGTAAGCATGGAGCGACGGTTTCCCGAGCGATTCTGGAGCCGCCCTATGCGCGTGACTTAAGCGGCTTGTTTTTTGGCCTGCAGCATCACGCGTTCTTGTACCTTCAGTGCGAGTTCATCCGGGGAAAATTTGGCTAGAAAGCAGTCAGCGCCGACTTTTTCTACCATCGCCTGGTTGAATACTCCGCTTAGAGAGGTGTGGAGCAAAATATAAAGATCCTTCATTTGCGGGTGCTCGCGGATCTTAGTGGTCAGGGTATACCCATCCATCTTGGGCATTTCGATGTCGGAGATGATCATGCTCAAGAACTGGCTTAAGTCTTTGCCCTCTGCTACCCAATTCGTCAGGATTTGGTAGGCTTCTTCGCCGTCGCGTGCGAGCGTGCATTCTATGCCCATCTGGTCTAGCACCCGCTTGACCTGATTGCGGGCAACCATCGAATCGTCCACCACCAAAATATGATGGCCTTCGGTTTCTAAGGCTTGTCCGAGTACTTCGGCCGAGACTTCCTCACTGGCACTGGTGATTTCTTGCATGATTTTCTCTACGTCTATGACCTCGATCAATTCGCTTTCGAACTCGGTGACCGCGGTCAGGTAACTGTTCATGCCTGCTCCCTTGGGAGGCGGCTTGATTTGCTGCCAGTCCAGATTGACGATGCGGTCGACATGGCCCACTAGAAATCCTTGCACCGAGCGGTTGTATTCGGTGATGATGGCGTAACCTGATCCATCGTGCGGCAAGGGAGCATATCCGATGCTCATAGAAAGATCTAAAATCGGCAAGGTACGTCCCCGCAGGTGAGCGATTCCGCACATAGCTGGATGCGCATCAGGAAGCTGGGTCAGCGGCGGGCAAGAGATGACTTCTTTGACTTTAAAAACGTTGATCCCGAAGCGTTGCCTGCCTCTCAAGCGAAATAAAAGTAATTCGAGCCGATTGTGGCCTGCAAGCTGGGTGCGTTGATCGACGCTAGCTAAAATACCGGTCATGACGGACTCCAGATTAGGTTGGGCTCGCTTTGATTATCGGCTGTTTAATCCCAAGCTTTAAAAGTCTGACGGCACCGATTTTGCCTAACAAATAATGGGTTTGAGGGGCCAAAGTATGCGAAATCTGAAAGTCTTATCGGTTTTTGGCTTGCTGCTGGGTCTGGATTTGGCTGTGGTAGCGATGGAAATTCAGGCAATAGAAAGCATTCAGCAAGCGATTGTTGCCCATCTCGAGTCAATTGTCCGACAGTATCATCAAAATTTTGACATCCAGGTTGCTCCTTTGGACTCCCGGCTGCGTCTGCCTCGCTGTAATCAGCCTCTGGCAATTTTCCCCTTATCTGAGGCCGCGCCGATCGGTGCAGTGTCGGTTAAAGTGGAATGCCAAGGGGCACATCCTTGGACGATCTATGCTAAGGCCAACGTCCGGGCATTTCAGCAGGTGGCAGTTCTGGCCCGCCCGCTACCGAAAGGGGCTGTGCTAGATCAAGGCACGGTGGTTCTGGAATCCGTGGATATCGCGACGCTGCGGCAGGGGTATTTTGCCAGTCTGGAACAGGTTCTAGGGCGACGCTTGAAAAACTCCCTGCCCAAAGGAAGCGTTTTAATACCGCAGCATTTGGAGACGGCGAAGGTGGTAAGCAAAGGCGATGCGGTAACCATCCGGGTCAGCGAGGGGGGATTGGATGTGCGCATGGGGGGACATGCGCTCATGGATGGCGGACTGGGGCAGCGGATTCGAGTCCGCAATGACCGCTCGCAGCGGGTGGTAGAAGGAGTCGTGCAGGGTCCAGGGGAAGTTCAGGTAGCTTTTTGAGCTAAACTTATTCAGACAGCAGCCGATACTAAACCATAGAGCAATCCAGAGGATTAAAGTATGCCCATTGACCTGCGCCCGGTGACAAGCAAGGCGATCGACCCAGTCACAGGCAAACCCGCATCGCCGCGTACAAGCGCTCCGCAGAGGACGGATGGCCGGACTGAATCCGACTCGGTAGCGCTGACCGAAGCTGTGGCTAGGCTCAAGCAGGCCCAGAAAGCGCTGGCGAATACAGCGGTGATCGATATCGAGTTGGTCACGCGGGTAGCCAATCAGCTTGCGGCAGGAACGTACGAGATCGATGCCGAGCACATTGCGGAAAAGATCATAGAAATGGAACGTCAATTGTCGATGAAAGAGGATCAGTGATGGCAGATCGGCAGTCGGATCCTCGAGCGGTCCGTAGAGATGAAGCAAGCGATGAGCGCTGGCAAATCCGCCTGCAATGGCTCAAGCAATTGGAGGCGGAGACTGGCAGTTTGTGCGCCCTATTAGAGCATGAACAGGCAGCGCTTAGGGAACGTTGCCTTGAGGTGGTGATGGATGTGGTCACGAAGAAGAACGTGGCAGTCGCGCGTATCAACGACCTCCTGGATCACTTACCGCAACGATTCAATCTGCAGGCAGCCGCCATTCAGGCGTTACTGGCCGAGTTACCGCCTGAGCGGTGCGCCGAGGCGCAGGCGGTTTGGGCTCGAATTTGTCATTTGACTGCCCGGTGCCGGCAGTTGAACGAGGCCAATGGGGCCACTATCGCATTGCTGCAAGAGCGTAATCGCCAATTGTTAGCGCTTATGTTCAATCAGCGTCGGCAGCAGCTCGGTTATGGATCAGACGGCCAGGTTCAGGCAGAGGCGGGCGAAAGGCTCTTGGGTGCAATCTGATTGATCCTATCACCGTTTGTGCATGTAGGGGCAGACCTATGTGTCTGCCCTAAGTGTTTCTAAGCGGCGCGCGTTTTTCGGATTGCGGAAGATCAGTGGCTGCTCTGGGCCTGTCTCTATCTCAGCGATCGTCCGTTCTATCAGGCCGTGGTGCGGCGATTTGGCGCACACTGGATCGGCGGCGGTCATATCGCCGGTCAAAAGGTAAGCCTGGCAGCGGCAGCCGCCGAAGTCTTTTTCCTTTTCATCGCACGAACGGCAAGGCTCCCTCATCCAGCCGAACCCACGGAAGCGATTGAAGGCTGGCGACTCTTCCCAGATCCATTGCACGCTGTGGTTGCGGACGTTGGGGAACTCGATCCCAGGCAAGATCCTCGCCGAGTGGCAGGGAAGGGCAGTGCCGTCCGGGGCGATGGTTAAGAAGATGTTGCCCCAGCCGCTCATACACGCTTTGGGGCGGGTCTCGTAATAATCCTGCACGACGTAGTAAATTTTCATCCGTCCTTTGAGTTTTTCCTGATACGTCCTGGCAATCTTTTCTGAACGCTCAAGCTGCTCTTTGGTGGGCAGGAGCGCTTTGCGGTTGACGAGATCCCAAGCCAAGTTCTGAATCATCGCCAGCTCCACGTAGTCAGCCCCAAGCTCGATCGCCAGTTTCAGGAAGTCCTCCACGTAATCATCGGTGAGGCGGTGGCGCACGAAGCACAGGACCATGGGGAAGCCATAGCGTTTGATCAGGCGGGCGGCTTCTAGCTTCTGTTCGAAGCACTCTGTTCCGGCCAGATAATCGTTGAGTTCCTTGAACGGCGCCTGAAAACTGAGCTGAATGTGGTCTAATCCTGCCTCCTTGAAGGCGCGGATGCGGTTCTCGCCAAGGCCAATCCCGGAGGTGATAAGGTTGGTGTAATAGCCTAATTTTCGGCTTTCTGCAATCAGCCGCTCCAGGTCCTGGCGGATCAAAGGCTCCCCGCCTGAAAAGCCAAGCTGTACCGCCCCCATCTGGCGTGCCTGACGCAGAACGTCAAGCCATTCCTCAGTAGTGAGTTCGTTTTTGTAGCTGGCATAATCCACCGGATTGGAGCAGTATGGGCATTGCAGCGGACAAGCATAAGTGAGTTCCGCCAGCAGCCAGCGCGGTGGATTAGCTTTCGGTTTGGATCCAGCCGTGTTCAAGGGCGATCTCCAGGAATTCGCGCACGTCGTCTTTAAGACCTTCGGTTTGATACTTACGTTCCAGCTCAGCGGTGATAGACTCTAGGGTGTGGCGGCCGTCGCACAGCTTTAAGATATCGGCTGAGGTGTGGTTGAGCTCGACCAACCCCTCAGGGTATAGAATCACGTATTTCTGCTGAGCCTCCTCCCACTGTAGCCGGTGGCGCGGGGAAAAAACCAGGATGGTGTGCGGATCTAGGCTCATCGAACGTTGAAATAGGGTGGTTTGCCATCGATGTAGGCTAGGTACATGGCGTCGAGCATGGCCCACAAGACGTCTAGCTTGAATTGGAGAATTTCCAGCGCGCGTTCCTGAAGCTGGCGGCTTTGACCGAAATAATCCAAGGTGAAGGCAAGCCCGTGTTCCACGTCGCGTCTGGCTTGGCTGACGCGTTTTTGGAAGTAGGCTAGCCCTTCCGGTTTGATCCAGGGGTACAGGGTAGGCCAACCTGAGAGGCGCTGCTTGTGGATGGTAGGAGCGAACAATTCGGTCAGTGAGGAACAGACCGCTTCCTGCCAAGGGGCAGTACGGGCAAAGTTGTAGTAAGCGTCCACTGCAAACCGCACCCCCGGCAGCACGTGCCGAAGGGAAGTGATCTCCTCGCGGCTCAGACCGCAGGCCAATCCCAACTGGATCCAGGCCTCGATACCGCCTGGATCATCGTCGTGGCCGTCGTGGTCTAAGATTCGATGTAGCCATTCCCGCCGGGTTTCCCGATCTGGGCAGTTGGCCAGGATCGCCGCATCCTTGCGCGGAATCATCACTTGATAGTAGAAGCGGTTGAGCACCCAGCCTTGAATCTGCTTCTCGTTGAGCTTCCCTTCAGCCATGAGGACGTGATAGGGATGATAAATATGATAATACTTCTCTTTGGCCCTAAGGCGCGCTTCGAATTCATCCCGGGGCCAGGGTTGGTCTTGGCTGCTCATAGTACGATCTCCATGCCGTCGTAAGCCACTTCGATACCAGCTTGCAAAAGCGCTCGGTGTTCTGCCGAATCTTCGTCCAGAATCGGATTGGTGTTGTTGATGTGGATCAAAATCTTGCGGGTTCGGGAAGGGATTTGGCTGAGTACTTCGATCATGCCGCCCGGTCCAGACTGCGGCAGATGACCGATCTCACGGGATTTTTTAGAGCTTCCCACCTGGGTCATTTCGTCTTCGCTCCAGAAGGTGCCATCTACTAGGATGCAATCGGCCGCGAGCATGGCCGCCATGACGTGGGGTTCGATCTCCCCAAGCCCTGGGGCGTAATAGAGTTTCTTAGCGGTGGAAAGTTGTTCGATCACGACGCCTATGTTGTCGCCCGGATGCGGCGCGTGACGGTGCGGTGAATAAGGTGGAGCCTTGCTTTTTAGGGCATGGCTCGCAAAACGCAGGTCTGCAAAACCGGGGATTGCAAACGTCTTGCCGTCTACGGGGATGGGGTGATGGACGACCCCGCAGTAATGCTCGAGCATGCCCAGGACCGGAAAGCCCGAGGTCAGATCGCGGTAGACCGGCTCGGTGCAATAAACCTGAAGTGGCTGAGTGCTCTCGCGCAGGAACAGGAGCCCTGCAGTGTGGTCGATCTGGGCGTCAATCAGGATGATGGCACAGATCCTGCTAGTGCGCACCCCTTGCTCGGAACGCAACGCCGGGTTGGCCTCGAGCTGAAACCGGATGTCGGGGGAAGCATTGAAGAGCACCCAGTAAGTACCATCGGTGCTGACGGCGATGGAGGACTGGGTGCGCGGGCGGGCGTTGATTTCACCGCGGCGTAAGCGGCGGCAATTTCCGCAGTTGCAGTTCCATTGGGGGAATCCGCCACCGGCTCCAGATCCCAGAATACGAATGAGCATGGGGGGTAAAAGCGAAAAGGGGTTTCATGACGAAACCCCTAGCCATCCAGCCTAAAAAGCTATTTAGCGGTTATAGATGTACATGGTGACTTCGAAACCGAAGCGAAGATCATTGTAGCTGGGTTTTTCCCATTTCATATGCGATACCTCCTTAAAAGTTATTCTGGTTTGCCCGAAGCTGAAGTATACGACCGCTCTTCAGTGAAGGCAACAACGAAGTTTATGGGCGACTGCAGGTGGGGCAGTTGGGATGACGTGGCAGAACAAGGCGACTCCACTCCATCGTCATTCCATCCACCAGGAGCAGATAGCCAGTTAGGGTTTGGCCGATGCCAAGCAGCACCTTGATCGCCTCGAGCGCCTGAATGCTGCCGACTATACCAGTTAAAGGGGCAATGATCCCAGCCTCGGTGCAGCGTTCAGACAATTCACCCTGCTCTGCATAAAGGCAATTGTAGCAGGGGCTGTCTTGGCGTCTTGGGTCGAAGACCGCGATCTGGCCTTCGAAGCGAGTAGCAGCTCCTGATACCAGCGGAGTGCGATTGATGACGCAGGCGCGGTTGAGTTCGAAGCGAGTGGCGAAATTATCGCTGCAGTCTAGGACCAGATCAGCCTGCTTCACCTGGGCGGTCAGAGTCTCCCCGTGCAGGCGCTGGCACAGTGCTTCGACTTGGACATTGGGGTTGAGGGCATACAGGGTTTCTCTGGTTGAGACCGCTTTGGGCTTGCCGAGGTCGGAGGTAGCATGGGCAATCTGGCGTTGCAGGTTGGAGATTTCCACCCGGTCAGGATCGGCAATGGTCAATTGGCCAATGCCAGCAGCGGCCAGATACATAGCAGCCGGGCAGCCAAGCCCTCCAGCTCCTACGATCAGCACTTTGGCTTGAATTAATTTCTCTTGCCCCCATATGTCGACCTGAGGGAGGAGAATCTGGCGACTGTAGCGCAAGAGCAGTTCATCGTTCATAAAAAACTGTTGACATCGCTAAAAACCTCGTTATTATTAGCACTCTATAAAGATGAGTGCTAATAAAACTGCCGATCAACCTTAAGTCTAAGGAGAAAGTCTATGAAACTACGTCCTTTGCACGATCGCGTTATCGTCAAACGGCTGGAAGAAGAAAAAACCTCACCAGGAGGTATTGTAATCCCCGACACGGCTAAAGAAAAACCGATCAAAGGTGAGGTTTTAGCCGTAGGTAACGGTAAGGTGTTGGAAAACGGCGATATTCGTCCTTTAGATGTCAAGGTGGGTGACAAGGTACTGTTCGGCAAGTACGCCGGTACCGAAGTCACGGTGGACGACCAGGAGCTCCTGGTCATGCGCGAGGACGATATCATGGCCGTTCTCGAAGGCTGATTGTTCGGTTTTTTGAAACTTGAGGGATAGAAAAATGGCAGCGAAAGAGATCAAATTCAGCGACGAAGCCCGCCAGAAAATGGCGCACGGCGTCAATATCTTGGCCAAAGCAGTCAAAGTGACTTTAGGCCCCAAAGGCCGTAACGTGGTGCTGGAAAAGACGTTTGGGACGCCCACGGTGACCAAAGACGGCGTATCTGTGGCCAAGGAAGTCGAGCTGAGGGACAAGTACGAAAACATGGGTGCCCAGATGGTCAAAGAGGTCGCTTCCAAAACCTCCGATGCGGCCGGTGACGGCACCACTACGGCTACGGTGCTCGCCCAAGCCATCCTCAACGAAGGCTTAAAAGGCGTCGCCGCTGGGATGAACCCGATGGACTTAAAGCGCGGGATAGACAAAGCGGTGGCCGCTGCGGTCGATGAGCTCAAAAAGCTCTCCGTGCCCTGCACCGATAGCAAATCCATCGCTCAGGTTGGCACCATTTCTGCCAACAACGACGAAGCGATCGGGAAATTAATCGCCGAGGCGATGGAGAAAGTGGGCAAGGAAGGCGTGATTACCGTCGAGGAAGGCTCCGGTTTGGAGAATGAATTAGAGGTCGTGGAAGGGATGCAGTTCGACCGTGGGTATCTTTCGCCATACTTCATCAACAATCAGGAAAATATGAGCGCGGAACTGGAGAATCCGCTCATCCTGATCCACGACAAGAAGATTTCCAGCATTCGCGATATGCTGCCGGTATTGGAACAGGTAGCTAAGGCAGGTCGGCCCTTGTTGGTCATCGCCGAAGACGTCGAAGGCGAAGCCCTGGCGACCTTGGTGGTCAACAACATCCGCGGCATCCTCAAGTCCTGTGCAGTGAAGGCGCCGGGCTTTGGCGATCGCCGTAAAGCGATGTTGGAAGACATCGCTATTCTCACCGGCGGTATGGTGATCTCCGAAGAACTGGGCATGAACTTGGAGAAAGCTACCCTCGATCAGATGGGTACGGCCAAACGGGTGGTAGTGACCAAGGAGGATACGACTATCATCGACGGTGCCGGTAGTAAGGATAAGATCGAAGGACGGATCAAACAGATCCGGGCCCAGATCGAAGAGACCACTTCTGACTACGACCGCGAAAAGTTGCAGGAGCGGCTGGCAAAGCTGGCCGGTGGGGTGGCAGTGATCAAGGTCGGTGCCGCCACCGAGGTCGAGATGAAGGAGAAGAAAGCTCGCGTCGAGGATGCCTTGCACGCCACTCGGGCAGCGGTCGAAGAAGGCATTGTCCCAGGTGGCGGTGTGGCTTTGGTGCGGGTGCAGCAAAAGATCAAGGGTCTTAAAGGTGCCAACCACGACCAGGATGTGGGAATTCAGATTGCCCTCAAGGCCTTGGAATTCCCGCTGCGCCAGATTGCCGAGAACGCCGGCGAGGAGGGCTCGGTGGTCTATAACAAAGTCGCTGAAGGGCAAGGTAACTTCGGTTACAACGCGGCGACTGGCGAGTACGGCGACATGATGGAGATGGGGATCATCGATCCTACGAAAGTGACGCGGTGCGCCTTGCAAAACGCCGCTTCCGTAGCCGGGCTGATGATCACCACTGAGGCGATGGTGGCGGAGATTCCGAAGGAGGAGTCCAAGCCGTCGATCCCGGCCTCAGAGGAAATGTAATTAGCTCTAGAATCTAGGCTCTCTAAGCCCCATCCATTAGGATGGGGCTTTTTGTTTGGGGAGGCAAGATGAAAAAACGTTGGCACCTATGGGTGGCCGGCAAAGTCCAAGGGGTGTTTTATCGCGCCAACACAGTAAGAGTGGCTCAGCAATTAGGGCTGACCGGCTGGGTCAGGAACCTGCCCGATGGGCGGGTGGAAATCGTCGCCGAAGGCGAGGAGGACGCTCTTAAAAAGCTGCTCGCCTGGTGCCGTCAAGGACCGCCGGCGGCTCGGGTGAGTTCAGTAGAAGTTGAAGAAGCGGCCTACACTGGCGAATTTTCTAAGTTTTCTGTCGAATATTAACTTGCTTGTTATGTTGAGCTATCGCCACGCCTTTCACGCTGGCAACCACGCTGACGTGCTCAAGCATTGGTTGCTGGTCGAAGTCTTGAGTTACCTCAATGCGAAAGAGGCTCCCTGGACGTATGTTGACGCCCACGCCGGAGGCGGTATCAACGACCTTGAATCGGCATATACACGCAAGCTCTGCGAGTACCGGGATGGCATCGGCAGGTTGTGGCAGAATAGCGATTCCGCTCCCGCAGGGCTTGCTGTTTACCTAAAGCTGGTCGAGGCTTTCAATCCACAGGGCAGGCTGCGCTGGTATCCCGGTTCAGGGGCATTGGCGCAGCGTCTAGCTCGCAGCGGGGATCGACTCCATTTGTTTGAACTCCATCCAGCGGACTACGCCAGCCTGACTGAAAGTTTCGCCCAAAGGCGGCGCGTGCATTGCTACCGAGAGGATGGCTTTAAGGGACTGCTGCGCCTGCTACCGCCCCCATCGCGGCGGGGGTGTATCCTGATCGATCCGAGCTATGAGGTCAAGCAGGATTGCCTGTGCGTAATCGAAACGCTCAAAGCGGCGCTTAAACGTTTCCCACAAGGAATCTATCTGGTCTGGTACCCGCTTTTGGCCGATGTGCGGACCATCCGGATGGCGGATAAACTTGTGCGACTTGTACCAGACAATTACCTTAAAGCTGAACTTCGCGTCCGCTCGCCTTCAGGCAGGGGCATGTTCGGCAGCGGGGTGATCGTTTTGAACCCACCCTGGGTCTTGCCCGACCATTGCCGGCAAGTCCTGCCATGGCTGGCTGAGCAGCTGGCTCAAGACAGCTCGGCCGATTACGAGTTTACATACCGGATTCTTTGATCCTGGCGAGGAACAATCTCACCGATCCTGAAGGCGGTCTCCCCCAAGGCAAGGAGTTTGGCCAGCACGGCATCTGCTTGGCTAGGAGGAACACAAACGATCATGCCGATGCCGCAGTTGAAGGTGCGCAGCATCTCCTGAGATTCGATATGGCCCTGTTCTTTGAGCCAGGTGAAAATCGGCGGCCACTCCCAACTGCTTAAGTCGATGACAGCGGCCAGATGTTCGGGCAATACCCGCGGCAGGTTTTCGCTGATCCCGCCGCCGGTGATATGGGCTAGGGCGTGGACTTCATGGGTGGTAACCAGCTCAAGCAGCGGTTTGACGTAGATGCGGGTCGGTTCCAATAGCCAGTCGGCCAAGGGTTTTCCCGCCAAGGGTTGGCTTAAGTCGATCTGCTTAAGTTCAAGAATCTTGCGGATCAAAGAATAGCCGTTGGCATGCGGGCCGGAAGAAGCCAGCCCGAACAATACGTCTCCTGCCAGAACCCGGCTGCCGTCGATCAGTTCATCTTTCTCCACGATGCCGACGCAGAAGCCGGCCAGGTCGTATTCCCCGCCGCTGTAGAAGCCCGGCATCTCCGCAGTCTCCCCGCCGATCAGGGAACAGCCGGCCAATTGGCATCCTTTGGCGATACCTCCGATGACTTCCGCGGCGAGTTCCACCTCGAGCTTGCCGGTAGCAAAGTAATCCAGAAAAAACAAAGGTTCTGCCCCTTGAACGACAATGTCGTTGACGCACATCGCCACCAGGTCGATACCAACGGTTTGGTGGCGGTTGAGCTGCATGGCTAGCTTGAGTTTGGTGCCTACCCCGTCGGTACTGGCTACCAGGACCGGGTGTCTGTAACGCTGCTGGGGAAGCTCGAACAGGGCGCCGAAACCTCCGAGTCCGGCCAATACTTCTGGGCGGAAGGTTGGCTTGACCAACGGCTTGATTTTTTCCACCAAATCGCTGCCGGCGGTTATGTCCACGCCGGCGCTTTTGTAGTCTAAGGGAGATTGGTCCAAAGAAAACCTCTTCGATTTGAAGTTGCACGCCAGATTCAAGCTGCTATTGTACGAAATTCGGAGTAGAAGAGGATGGATTGGCAATGAGTGGATGGTTTTCCACAAGGCAGATTCCCAATCTGATCACTATGCTGCGGATCTTTCTGGTCTGGCCAATCATCTCCATGATCTTGGAGCGCCGCCTCGACTGGGCTCTGGGCTTGTTTTTTGTCGCCGGCGCTTCGGATGCTTTAGATGGCTTTTTGGCCAAGCACTTCGGTTGGATCAGCCGCTTTGGTTCGCTGCTAGACCCAATTGCCGATAAGCTGCTCATGGTCGGCTGTTATTTGGCCGGGGCTTGGATAGGGATTTTGCCTGGATGGCTTGCGGGTCTGGTACTAGGAAGAGATCTGATCATCGTGCTGGGAGGGGTAGCTTATTATGTATTCCTTCATCCGTTTGAAGGCCAACCTACCTGGACGAGCAAGTTCAACACTTTGTGCCAAATCGTTTTGCTGCTTATGCTGTTTTGGCATCACGGGGTGAGTGGGCTTCCTGAGCTGTGGTTGAGTGGATTGATTTACCTAGTCAGTGCGACGACAATAATCAGCGGTATTCAATATGTCCACCTGTGGGGACGCTATTTTTTCCGTGAAATCGGCAGGCAGCATTAGAAATCGTAAAGTTTTCCGGCGACCCATTGGGTGCGACCGAATGTTTACGCCGGTCCAGGGAGCGGATTGGTACGGAATAGGTGTGCGCCTGGACGAAGGAACTGCCAGGCGCCGTTGATTTGAATTTAGGAGTCGACGTTCATGAGCAAGGTCAATCCATCCAAAGGGATGGCGTTAGCCGCTGCAGTCGCAGCGATTTTCAACGCCGCTTGTACCGGCAAAGGGCCACAAAGCCAGGCTGAGGCTCAGTCCCCGGAAGAGCAGCCGTTCGATGCGGTGGAATGGTCCATTCAACCGGTGGGGGAAGAAGAGACAGAAGGATCGGCGCAGGAGCAAAAAACCTTGCAGATGACCCCAGGCGTGGATCAGCCCACTGAGGCCAAGGTAGCCTGCTTTGGCATCAACGCTTGCAAAGGCCAATCGGATTGCGCCACTCCCCGCAATGCCTGCAAGGGGATGAACAGCTGCAAGGGACAGGGATTCAAATACGTGAGCGTAAAGGAGTGCGAGGCGCAAGGAGGGCAGGTCGGAAAACCGAGCATGTAAATGACTCGGCGCCCTTTTCTGGGCTTTGGGCTGGGGTTGCGCAAGGAACACTATGAGGTCATCCTTGCAGACAAACCCGCCGTAGACTGGTTCGAGGTCCTGACTGAAAACTATCTGGTCGACGGCGGAAAACCGCTGTACTACCTTGACCGGATCCGCGCGGATTACCCCGTGGTCATGCACGGGGTGTCGCTGTCCATCGGCAGCACAGATCCGCTCAATTGGGAGTATTTAAAGCAGCTTAAAGCTTTGATCGAGCGGGTCGAGCCGGCCTGGGTGTCCGATCACTTGTGCTGGACCGGCGTGGACGGCTATAACCTCCACGATCTTTTGCCTTTGCCTTACACCGAGGAAGCGTTGTGCCACGTAGTTGAACGCATTCTTAAGGTGCAGGAGTTTTTGGGACAGCGCATTCTGCTCGAGAACGTCTCGAGCTATCTAAGCTATCGCGGTTCGCAATTGACCGAGTGGGAATTTTTACGCGAGGTGGCAGAGCGCGCCGACTGTTTGATTTTGTTCGACCTCAACAACGTCTACGTCAGCGCCCGTAACCACGGCTTTGACCCTTTGACTTATCTCGCTGCCATCCCGCCTGAGCGCGTCTTCCAGTTTCACTTGGCTGGCCATACCGATTTAGGCGATCTCGTCATCGACACCCACGACCACCCAATACGCGACGAAGTCTGGGAGCTGTTTGTGGCTGCCGCGCGCAGGTTTGGCCCGGTTTCGACGATGATCGAGCGCGACGATCACATCCCGCCATTGCCTGAACTGCTTGCCGAGCTGGAACAGGCGCGCTGTCTGGCCAAGCCTTTGTGGAGCCAGGCGGCATGAGCTTGGCCGAAGTGCAACGTGACCTGAAGGCGGCTATCTTAGATGAGGAGCCCCTAATCCTACCCTTTTTGGCCGGTGATGGGGCAAAGGGCTTAGCGGTGTATCGCAACGCCTACCGCCTGCGCTTGATTGAGGCTTTGGCGGCCGATTACCCAAAGCTGCAACTTTGGCTCGGAGAAGAGGCCTTTACCCGCCTTGCCTTGGCGTATTTTGCCGCTTTCCCTTCGCGCGAGCGCTCGCTGCGCTGGGTGGGAAAGCGCTTGCCGGAATTCTTAGCACGCTTTGATCCGTGGCGGGCGCAGCCTGAGCTTGCGGAGATGGCGTTGTTTGAGTGGACGCTAGGGTTGGCCTTCGACTGCGCTGACGCTGACCCACTAACGCCGCAAACCCTGGCCCAAATCCCAACGGCGCATTGGTCAGGTCTTCGCTTCAAGCTGCATCCTAGCGCCCATTTGCTCGCTTTGGCTTATCCTGTTCCCCAGATATGGAAAGCCTTAGAAGAAGCTAAGGTGCCGCCGCCTGATTGCTCCCGGCGGCAAGAACCTATTTCCTGGCTCATTTGGCGCAAGGAACTGCGCGTGTTTTTCCGGTCTCTGGCCGCGCCTGAACGTTTTGCCCTGGAGGCGATTTCAGCCGGCGAAGCGTTGGCCGAAGTCTGTGAAGGGCTCTTACAGTGGCAACAGATCGGCGACGTGGCCCGTTATGCTGCTGAATTGCTCAAGAAGTGGCTTAAAGAGGGCCTTTTTGTAGCAATCGATGGCTAGACTTCCTTCCTACCGGTAACGGGCCAGCGCTTCCTGAAGCGCCTTAGGCAGCGGCGTAGGCACTAATCGTTCGCCCTGCCTGCGCATACAGGCGATCTGCTGTTCGCCGCGAGCGATCAGTTCTTGGCGTCCGCCGGCATCCAGGCGCAGGTACTCAAACCGCATGGTAAGGCGGTTTTGGGTGATTTGCCCGGCGCGCATGCGGATTAGGACTTCGTCGAAGGTGGAAAGCCTTGCAGAGAGTCAAAGCGGCGATTTGTAAAAAATTCTGACAGTTTAGGGTCGCGGACATCGTTCCGGCAAGGATTGACGCTTATATCAGTAGCCTTGTCCCAATCTTTGGGGAGTAAACATGTCCTCCCCAATTGCAGGATCCTGGAAGCGGTAGTTTGCCCATAGCAGCCGGGTGATCTTGCCGCTTCGGTGGTTGACCATTTCCATTTCCCCCGGGCGCCAGAATTTGTCCAGGTACTTTTTGTATTTGCGGTAGGAGAGGGTCTTTAGATGTTCGCCGCGGCGGTTGTAGTATTCGACCTTCCACGGGATGTAAAGCTCCTTATCGATCCAGGCCACTTGCCGGCTGTAAAGGGAGTGCTCGTCTTTGGGATAGCGCTCGAGGACAAAACTCTCCCGGGTTTGATAGGGCTCATCGCGCAAATACTTGTAATTGTATTTCTCCACCTCTGGGGCGCCCATGTCTTCGTAGGAGAACTCGCTGCCCATGAAGGCACCGCCTTTGTTCGCTGCCGAGATCCGCTTTACCCGCTTAAGCGCGGGAAGATACAGCCACTGGTCATCGTCGCCCTGTTTGTGGGACAAGCTGAGAAACTGGGTATCCTTGACATCGAGGGGGCTGTCGAACACGAGCAGGCTTTGGTCGCCGTCTTCTGTCCCTTCGCGGCCAAAGAACCGGATTTGGCGCTCGCTGGTCTCGCCCTGACGGTCGCTCAGGATCATCCGCAAGTCGGCGCTGACTCGATCCCAGCCGAGGTCGCGCCGCTCCATCTCACGGGCGATTTCCAATCCCCGCTCTTCGGCTGTCTCCGCCCAGGCGGTTACAACAAACAGCAAGCTCAAAAAGAAAAAGATCCAAAGCGTTTTCATAGTCTTATCTGCTATTTCCCAAACTCAAGCATAGCCTCTCTTGGCTTGCTTGCTACTCCCACCAAGAGCAAAGGCGGCAGCAAAAAGAGATCCGCCAGCAGGGCAAAGCCGATGGTGATCGCCGTCAACAGCCCCATCTGGGCGTTGATGGTAAAATCCGACAAGGTCAGTACCAGAAAGCCAGCCGCCAATACTAAAGAAAACACCAAAGTGGCAACGCCCACGTGGGTAAAGGCATAGCGCACGGCCTCTATCCGATCACCGCCGTTGACAAGACGCGCGTGTTGCCACTTGCTTAAGAAATGCACGGTATCATCGACTACGATCCCTAAAGTCATGCTTGCCACCACCGAGAGCCCCATGTTGATCTGGCCGTCGACGATCCCCCACAGTCCATACGCCAACAAGGCTGGCACCGTGTTGGAGATCAAGCTCAATAGCCCAAGCCCCACCGAACGCAAAGCCGCCACCAGCACCAAGGCGATTAAGGCAAACTCGACTATCGTGCCCAAAATCATGCCCTGGATATTGCTTTGCCCGATATAGGCGAAGATCAGGTTAGGACCGGTGGCCTGCGCCTGCATATAAGAAGGCGCGTGCTGTTGCAACCAGGCTCGGGCGCGGCGTTCTAAATCCAGCATCTCCCGGCTGGAGAGGTTTTTCAAGGTAGCGGTAAAACGGCTGGCCGATTTGTCCACGTTGATCCTGTCGGTGAGTTCTAAGCCTTCCGGCAGGGACATCTCGTAAAGCAAAAGATACTGGGCAGCAAGGTCCCGGCTTTCCGGAATCCTGTACCAAACCGGGTCGTCCCCGTGCAGGTTGCGGTTTAAGCGCTTTAGGATGTCGGTCAGGGAAAAGACGTGGATGACTTCGGGCTGCTCTCGATACCAGGCGGCAAACGCATCCAGGACACGCAAATACTCCGGTTCGGTTACCCCGCCTGGACCTTTGGCCGGCAAGGAGTAATCCATCACGTACATACCAGTCAGGTGTTTGGTAGCGTACTGGGCGTTTTGGCGAAAAGGAGTCGCAGGGGAAAAATATTTGATCAAATCGTCGTTGAGCTCATTTTGGGGAACAAATGCTCCAAGACCCATGACCGTTCCAAGCATGATGAGCAAAAACAGCCGGCGCCTGGCGATTACCCATTCCCCCAAGCGCACCATTCCCTCTTGGCCTAAAGGCGGCTTGCCGGCCCGGCACGGCAGCGCAAGCAATAGGCTTGGCAGCAACACCAACGTGTAGCAAAACGCAAACCCTACCCCTAAGGCAGTGAGGTTGCCCAGGTCTTGAAATGGCGGCGAGTCGCTGAAATTTAAGCTTAAGAACCCGAGGGCGGTGGTGAAATTGGTTAAAAACATGGGCTTAAGGTTGAGGCGGAAAGCGTGCTCGACCGCCTTAAACCGCACCTGGCTCCAGGGATGGGGACTGAGCCAGCCGGCCTGCATGGCGATGAGAAAGCTGACCAAGAGGTGGACCGAATCGGCCACCGCTACGGTGAGGATGATGTTGGGAGCTGCTGCCGCAGGCGGGGAAATCGGAACGCCAAGCCAGCCGGCCAGACCCATGGTCGAGGCGATAGCACAAAGGATCGCCAGGCACGCCACCAAGGTCGCTTTGCCTGAGCGCAACAGCAGATACAGTACCAAAAACACCAAGCCGGCCATCGCCGGCACTAGAGTTTTAAGGTCGTGCAAAGAAGCCTCGGGGAAAGCGTTGCTCATCAGCACCCCCCCAGTCAGCCGCACTTCTAGATTGGGATCGCGCGCGGCAAGCTCGGCAGCCAGGCGTTTGGCATGGGAGACGACCATAGGGACTTCCCGTTCTTCGTCCACCCCTGGCAGGCGCACGCTGACGCTGACTCCGGTCACATCCGCACTGGGCGAAATCAGGCGATTCTTAAGCAGGGGTTCGTCTAGAGCGATTCGTTTGAGCCGTTCGAGTTCGGCATCGCTTAAACGCTCAGGGTCATGATAAAAATCTTCAACGACTAATTCGTCTTCTCGGGCATAGGTGTATTGGAAGTTCTGCAGGGAATCGACGCGCTGAGCGTAAGGCAGGCGCCAAGCTTGTTTGGTCAGCCAAGCCACGGAGGCTAAGGTGAAGGGAGTAAAAACCCGGCCATCTTTAGGAGTGAGGACAAACAGCACAGTATCGTCCTTGGTGTAGGTGCGATGCAAAGCCTCTAGCACCTTAAGATGGGGATCGTCCTGATCGAAAAATACCCGATAGTCGGTAGTAAAATGCAAAAAGCGAACGCCGCTTCCTAAAAGAGCCACCCACAAGCAAGCAGCGATTAATACCCATGCCCGCCAACGCTGTAAAAATCCAAGGTAGCGCTCAAGGCTCATCGCTTGGGGTCAAGCCGGTGGTGATGAAGACTTAAGTCTTTTGGGTCGCGGCCCGCCGCCTGAGTTCCTCGCGTGCCTGGCGGGCCAATTCTAGGTAACGCTGGCGCAAGATTTCAAGCTCCTCTTCTTCGATTTCCTATGCTCCGCCCGCCAGCCTGGCAAAGCGGTCGAATTTGACAATCCAGTAATGGGTATCTACCCCTTAAGCGTTGGAACCACTTTTCGATTTTAGCAGCGATTTCTAACTCTGCTGTTTTGGCCATGGACTGCTCCTCGTTTGGGTTAGGGCATTAAAATTCAAAATGTTCAAAATCCCTTCTAGTTCCAAGCTTAGAGCCGCAAACGGAATAAGGGTAACTGGTGGGCAGCGCTCGATTTCCCGGCGCAAGCGCAAGAGCCGGCTGAACTTCTGCAGGCACCTCGGACCACGGAGCAGTGCGTCCAGGGCCTGCTCCTCCTTGACCAAGTGACGAGTAAGGCTAAGACATGCCCCGTGGAGCCGCTCCTCGAGGGTCTGTTTGAGCCGGCTCTCCCACTCCGAGCGCGCTGGCGTCCTGGCCAACCAATCAAGCAACCCTGGAAGGCCCAGAAATTCGGCCACTTGGCGGAAGGCGCGCGCCACTTCGGAAAAATCGCCGCCGATATCGAGGGCCAAATCCATTAACGCTGGGAATTCCCGCAAGGCGGCAAATCCCACCAGCCGCTCCATCAACGCCTCCGGCAAGCCTTCAGCAGCGAGGCGGGCAAATTCTCTCTCGTCTCCGGCTATGGTCCAAGCTTTAAGGTAAATTTGCAGAAACTCCTGGCCGCGGGTGATGATCTGGCTGTCCGGATCGAGCTGCCGGCCCCGCTCCAAAAACCAGCAGCAGCACCGCGCTAAAGTATCCTCGATACGCAGCAGCAAAGCATATAGGCGCGCACTGCCTAGGGTTCGTTCTCGCGCCAGCAGAGCTGCGCGCAAAGTCTGTCCACCGAGCACCGCATCGAAAGTCAAATACAATCCCACAGCGTGTTCGAGCAGGGGAGTTGCGATGTCCTCTATCCAAGTCAGAAACGTCGCCCCGGCCCGGTCGAGGACGAAATTTGCCAAGTTCGTAACAGTAATTTCGGGTGCCAAGGGATGTGCGGCGACAGCTGGCAGGTAGCGTTCCACGAGTAAACCGGGGAAATATCCCTGAAGATACGGCTGTAACCAATCCTGGCGCAGAAAGTCCGAACGCTCTAGCAGTGCCTGCTTGAATTGCATTTTGGCGTGGGAGAGAAGAACGGCCAGCTCAGGTCGGGTCAAACAGCCCTCCGGCCTGGCCAGAACTTCCTCGCGATCTGGAAAGTCCGCCGCTTGCCGATCCAGGGCCCCGGCGTTCTCGAGCCGGTCGGCCAAAGCCAAAAACGGGAGCACATCGCGCCGACACCGTTCCAGTTCCAGCGACAGGCACAAAGCCTGGCTAGCGTTGTGGGCCAAAACGCGCATGACCACTTCATCTTCGAGATCGGCCAGCCAATCGCCTGGATTTTCTTGTAGCTGGCCCGTCTGCTTGAGCCGGTAAAGCAGGATCTTAAGATTGACCTCGTGATCGGACAGGTCCACCCCGCCGGAGTTGTCGATAGCGTCCAGGTTGATCTTGCCACCTTTTAAGGCGTACTCGACCCGAGCTTTCTGGGTGAACCCAAGATTGGCCCCCTCGGCGACTACTTTCACCTTAAGTTCACAAGCATCCACCCGCACGCTGTCGTTGGCCGGATCGCCCACCGTCTCGTTTTTTTCGCCGCTGGCCTTGATATAAGTGCCGATCCCTCCTAGCCATAAGAGGTCGGCTTCGGCAGTGAGCAGATGCCGGATCAGCTGCTCGCCGTCCAAGGCTGTCTGACGGATACCGAGCCAGCGTCTAACCTGGGGCGATAGCGGAATCTCTTTGGCCGCGCGTGGCCAGACGCCGCCGCCTTCGGAAATCAGCGAGCGGTCGTAGCTGTCCCAGCCGGCGGCTTGCTCGAACAGCCGCTTCCGCTCGAGGTAGGAAGCCTCAGGGTCCGGGTCGGGGTCGAGAAAAATGTGCTGACCGGAAAACGCCGCCAGAAGCTTCAGCCGCCGCGACAGGAGCATTCCATTACCGAATACATCTCCATCCATGCTGCCGATGCCGACGACAGTGACGATCTCATTGTCCAAGTCGCGCCCCAGTTCGCGGAAATGGCGCCGCGCACACTCGAAGGCCCCTTTGGCGGTGATTCCCAAGCGCTTGTGGTCGTAGCCTGAAGAGCCGCCACTGGCGAAGGCGTCTTTGAGCCAGAAGCGGTATTCGGTCGCCACCTGGTTGGCGGTATCGGACAGGCGCGCGGTCCCTTTGTCAGCGGCCACGACCAGATAATAATCGTCGCTGTCGTAACAGACGAGTCTGGGTGGATGGACGGCGCGCCCATCTTCCAAGTTGTCCGTTAAGTCCAACAGGGCGCGCATGAAAGTGACATACGCTTCTTTGGGACTGCCGCGTTTGACGATGAATCCGCCCTTGGCGCCTTGGGGGACGATCAGGGCGTTTTTGAGCATCTGAGTGCGCATCAGCTCCCAAACCTCGGTGCGAAAGTCGTCCGGGCGGTCGGACCAGCGGATGCCGCCCCGCGCCACCCGGCTAGCGCGCAGGTGGACTGCTTCGACGTAAGGGCTATGGACGTAGATTTCAAACAACGGCTTAGGCGCCGGCATCTCGATTACGCCCAGACCGCTGAGCTTAAAGGCCAGGCGGCCTTCGGCGCCGGGGAGGAAGAAATTGGTCCGCACCGTAGCATCGATCAGATTGAATAACATACGCAGGAGACGGTCGGTTTTGAGGTCTTCCACCCCGGCCAGTACTTCCTGCAGCTTCAGGCGAAGGGGCAACAGCCCTTCTTCCTCACGAGCGTCCAAGCTCGGCCAAGGAAGGTCAGGGTCAAAGCGGGTGCGGAAATACTCGCAAAGTAGCCGCGCAGCTTCCGGACAATCCAGCAGCGCTTGATGAAAACGCTCGCGGCTGTCGCGCGTGAGTTGCAGATAGTAGTTGCGATAGCCACGCAATACGTCGATTAGGCGCCAGTCAAGACCTTCGACCAGGGCTAAACCGTTGAGGCGATCGTCTTCGACTTTACCGGCAAGCTGCGCCCGCAAAAGGTCCAAAACCACTTCCCGGGCAGCGGCCAGGCGCTCGGCTCCAGCTGGGGCTTCCACCTGGAAGCAGCGCAAGTACACTTTGCCCTCGGGGGTCTTGATCTGGAAACTGCGCTGGTCGATTACCCGCAAACCCAGGTTCCGCAAAGGTGGCAGCCACTCGTCCAGATAGCCAGGTCTGGCGCTATAGAAACGCAAGTCCGGCGGCTGCCCCCGCTCTAGCCATAGGTCTACTCCGGCTTCTCCACCGTGCGCTTCGATGAACTGAACCTCCCTGAGCGCTTGGCGCGGGCTCACTGCGCGCCGGTAGGCCCTCGGGAAGGCCCCTCGATAGCGGTCCGCAACGACAGGGTCGGCCAGGGCCTGGAATTCCGTCTCCCAGGACCCCATCGCTTAACCCAGCCGTTTTTTCATGACCAGCACATTGCCGTCTACGCCGCGCTGGTATTCCACCTCGTCCATCAGGCAGCGGATCAAAAACAGGCCGCGACCATGCTCCACTGGGGCATCCGCAGGAATCTCGGGCAGCGCCTTAAGGTCGAAACCCTGGCCTTGATCGTGGACCTTGATGCAGAGGTGCTCCGGGTCGATGTGGATTTCGACCCGCACAGTTTTGTTGGCATTGGCGCGATGGGCGTGCTTGATCGCATTGGCGAGCGCTTCGGTCAAGACCAGGTTTAGATGATAAGCCAAAGCCTCGCGATCGCCCCGGTAACGATCCAGCTCGCGGCCAATCGCCTCGCCAATGCTACCGATCAGGCTCAGGTAACGGGTCTGGTTGGGGACCACGATGTCTACCTCGATGTCGCTCACGGTTTCTCACCGGTAACTTCGTCTACACTAGCATAAATGTCGAATACCCGGCTCAAACGGGTCAACTCGAACATTTCCTTTACCCGGGGTTGCGGTCCTGCCAACACCAAGGTCCCCTGGTGCAGATTAGCGTTCTTGTAGCCAGACAAAAGCGCGCCCAAACCCGAACTGTCGATGAAGCGGACCTGACTCAGGTCAACTATGAGATGCTTTTCGCCGTTTTCTAGAAGCTTTAGGAAATAGTCTTTGAGTGCATCGGAATTGTGCGCGTCTACCCGAGGTTCGCGCAGGCGAAGGATCGTCCAATCTCGGCGCTTTTCGATCTCGATTTGCATGGCTTTTCGTTTCCCCCTTAGACTTTAAACTAAACTTAGTCATTAGGGAGCTTATGCCAGTTTGCAGTCGACTGTAAACCAATTGATCTTCATTTTCCAAGAAGGTTCTGTCCGCGCTAAAAACAAAAATGGTATCTGTACTAATAGCGCTCATCACGGGGGGGGTCGTTTATCTAAGTGCGATCAAAGTCGATCTGCAAAACCAAGGTCTTTTGGCTTTATTGGCTTTGATTCTTCTTTGGAGGGTGCGCAGATTGCCCCATTTGGGATTATGGCGCATTACCTTTCTCGTTCTGGCTGGATTTCTCAGTTTGCGCTATCTGTTTTGGCGCACTTTCACCACTCTAGGATTTGACGATCCATTAAGCTTCATCGCTGCGCTCACGCTGTATAGCGCAGAATGCTATGGCATCAGTATGTGGTTTTTGAACGCGTTTACCAATGCCCGCCTGATCGTTCGCCCCACGCCGCCTCAGATTATGGATTGGCCAAGCGTAGACGTTTACGTCCCCACCTACAACGAACCGGAAGAAATCGTCAAACTTACCCTAACTGCCGCTAAAGCCATAGATTATCCTCGGCATCTACTGAACGTATATCTGCTCGATGATGGGGCTACTTGGATCAGGCGCCACGCCTCAGATTTTGCTACCGCAAGAGCTGCTTGGGAGCGTTACGCCAGGCTTAAGGCCTTGTGCCAGCAGCTGGGCGTGCACTATCTGACGCGCGAAGACAACACCCACGCCAAAGCCGGTAACCTCAACGCGGCGCTCAAGCGCACCCAAGGGGAGCTGATTGCGGTGCTCGACTGCGATCACATTCCCACAGTAGATTTCCTCAAAGAGACCGTGCCTTATTTTGCCGATTCCAGGCTGTTTTTGGTCCAGACGCCGCATTTTTTCGCCACCCCGGATCCAATCGAAAAGAATTTAAGACTATTTGACCGCATGCCTTCTGAGAACAGCATGTTTTATCAGGCGGTACAACTTGGTTTGGACTTCTGGAACGCTTCGTTCTTCTGCGGCTCGGCGGCGGTTCTGAGGCGCAAGGCACTTGAGGAAATCGGCGGATTTTCCGGGCAAACTGTCACCGAAGATGCTGAGACGGCCTTAAAACTCCACGCCCGTGGCTGGCGTTCGATGTATCTGGCAAAGCCTCTGGCGGCGGGTCTCCAGCCTGAAACTTTTGTCAGCCTCGTGCGCCAAAGGATGCGCTGGGCGCAGGGCATGATCCAGTTGTTCCTGCTGCACAACCCGCTTTGCCAAAAGGGATTGAGCCTGGGCCAGCGCTTAGCCTACCTCAATTGCATGTGGTTTTGGTTTTTTCCCTTGGCGCGGGTAGTGTTTTTGCTCGCCCCGTCGGGATACCTGCTGTTTGGCCTTAAAATTTACGACGCAAGTCTTTCAGAAATCGCCATTTATACCCTCCCTTATCTGATCGCTTTGATTTTGACCCAAGGGTATCTCTTTGGTCGGGTAAGGTGGGCCTTTATCTCGGAAATCTACGAGAGCATGCAGTCTTTTTTTTCGCTTAAGGCGGTGCTTTCCGTGTTGCGCAATCCCAAGGCGCCAAAGTTCGCTATTACGCCCAAGGGGGAAAATTTAACTGAGGATTTCATTTCTCCGTTGGCTGCTCCGTTTTACGCGTTGCTGGTTCTAATCCTGTTGGGGTTTGTTTTTGCCTTCTGGCGCTGGCATGTATTTCCAGGCGAGCGACCGATGGTCCTCATCACTGGGTTTTGGAATCTGGCAAGCCTTTTGATCTTGGTTGCCGGCCTGGGAGCTTTGTACGAACGCCGGCAAAGGCGCCGCCATCCGCGTTTGCCGGCCGGCAATCTGCCGGCGCGCCTTGTGCTTGATGGTTTGAGCTTTCAGATTTTGCTCCGCGACGTCTCGGTCGGAGGGGCCGGCCTGAGCGGAGTGCCTACCCTTCTAGCTTTAGGAAAGCGTGGATATTTGTGCCTTGAGCACCCGGTTCTTAACCGCCCGTTTCGGATCAAAGTTGAAATCATCGATCAGCTCAAAGCCGAAAGCGTGGGCGTTCATTTCCTGCCTGCTTCGCTGGAAGAATATCGCGCCTTGGTCCTCTTGGTCTATGGCGACTCTAGGCGTTGGCAGACGATCCTTGCCAACCGCCAGCGCGAAGTTGGCATCATGCGCGCTTTTTTGGTACTCGTGGCTTGCGCTTTCCGGCAGGCTGCAGAACACTTTGCCGCTTTATGGGGGCTCGCTTTAAAGTGGAGGGAAACAAACCATGCGTCAATTCTTGAGCCTGGCGCTCGCTCTTACCCTGAGCTTAAGTCTCCAGGCCGACGAACTGTTGCTGCCTCTGGCGAAGCTGATGCACTCGCCGGGGCCGATTAAGCTGCGCGATTTGGCCGACGAATATACCTTGAGCCTGCCTATTCCAGAGCGCTGGCAGGTCAAAAGCGCCGTGCTTGCCCTTGATTTCACGTACTCTAACGCCTTAGTGGCAAAAAGGTCGCAGCTTCGCGTTCAGGTCAACGGCATCACTGTCGCCCAGTGGCGTTTGGATCCCAAGACGGGACGGCGGATTGAAACCGTCCCCCTCCCGCCCGAGCTTTTGCTCTCCGGCTACAACGAACTGCGTTTTCTCGCTGCGCAGCATTACACCGAAGAGCAATGCGAAGCCAACACAGCTCCTGAGCTCTGGACCGAGATCGATCCGGTCAAGTCGCACCTTGTGCTTGCATACGAAATGGCATCTCCCCCTTTAAGCCTTGCCCGGCTGACAGAAATCTTCGACAAAAAGCAGCCAGAAGCTAAAATCGCTTTGCTATTTCCCGATTTGGCTTTAGGCGAATCGGAGCTTGCCGTCGGCAGCCTGATTGCCCAAGGGATCGGACTTAGGCTGGAGTATGCGCCGTTTGGCTTTGCACTTGGGCGAGCCGAACCCAAGCCCAATATAGGGCCGATCCGCTTTGTCTTACCTAAAGACCAAGACAGCGTCTTGATCGGTACCCGCGAGCGCCTAGCGCCTTTGCTCGATCCCCAACTGGTGGAGCGCATCGGCGGCCCTTATCTTGGACTGTTCGCCGATCCGCAGGCGCCGGGACGGGTGCTGCTCATCGTCTCGGGCGAAAACGAAGACGAAGTCCGCCAAGCGGCGCTGGCCTTTGCCTTAATGGAATTTCCCTTGCCCGGCTCCCAGGAGACGGTAATAGCCAGCGTGGATTTTGAACCATTTCTGCCCTATCAGGCGCAGCCTGCGCTTTTGCCAAACCGTACCTATACCTTGGCCCAGTTGGGCTTTGCCACCGCTTCTCGGCAAGGTACCACCCCTTCGCCGTTTGAGATTGCGCTCTATTTTCCTCCGGATGCGTTTGCGCCCGAAGATGCCGAAGTGGTTTTCCTGCTGCATCTTGCCTACAATGCCGGCCTGCGCCAGGATTCTTTGCTCGAGATGCGCGTCAACGGCGTGTTCGAGCGCGCCATTCAGCTTCCCGAACCAGGCGGCGCCCACTACCGCGATTACCGCCTTAGCGTGCCGCTACGTACTTTCCGACCTGGGCGCAACTTGGTCAGTTTCCATCCGCTTTTAGTGCCGGCCATTTCTGGAGAGTGTTTGCTGTTTCAGACCGAACCGCTCAAAGTCACTTTGTACGACGACTCTCGCTTGACTCTACCGGCCTTTTCCCACGCTGCTCAGTTGCCGGACCTGGCGCTTTTAGCCAAAACCGGATTTCCCTATTCGGATTCTGGCGACGGCTCAGGAGTAAGGCTGTATCTGCTCGACCGCAGCCCGGATACGATTTTGGGCGCCTGGCAGTTGCTTGCCCAGCTTGCGCGCCTAAACGGTCTGCCACTACCCCAAGTCAAGCTGAGTTTTACCGAGCCAACCGAGCCTTTGGATTTGATCGTAGTCGGCGGTAAGGTAAAAACGCTTCCTAAACTGTTTCAAAGCGCCCCGATCCGGCTGGACGATCCTTTCAAGACTTTTCCCTATCCTGCGGGCTGGCAGGCGTCTGCCCCACGGCCTTGGTGGCAGGCCGTGTTTTCGATCCGCCCTCCTGATCCAGACTTGCTTCTGCCGCGCCGGGTGACGATGAGACAGACTGGCGGCTTAGGGGATCTTACCGCAGTCGTGTCTTTCCGGCACCCGGCTTTCTCGAAGAAGCTGGTGACTGCCTGGTTGGCCGAAAGCGAAATCTATCCTGCGGTCCTGAGCCTGACTCGGCCGGAGCTGTGGTCGCAGATGCAGGGAGATCTGGTCCTCTGGCGCAAGGGTGCTCGAACCGTAAACTGGCAGGCAGCAGGCGAGCAATTTTACCGCGGCACCGCCGGTCCTTCCTTGCGCCTTATCTTTCACTTTGCCCACTACCCGTGGCAGTGGTTGGCCGCCGTTCTGGTCGCTTGTCTTTCGTTGGCCTGGCTGATCCACCGCTTGCTTAAACGCTACAAGCTGCGCCATCATCCCGATGCCGAGGAAGTTGCCCCTTAGCGTGTGGTTGCTGGTAATTCTTCTGACCGGCTGCGGTCCAAGCGCCCGCTTCAAAGGTTTGTGGCAGGATTACCAGGTGCGCTTCATCCAAGATGGACGGGTGATCGACACTGGAAACGGCAACATCTCCCACTCGGAAGGTCAGGGCTATGGCATGTTGTTAGCGGTTGCTGCCCAGGACCGCATCACGTTCGACCGGCTATGGCAGTGGACGCGCGCCAACCTGCAAGTGCGCCAAGACCACCTATTCATGTGGCGTCGCCGCCCGGGTATCCCGCTTGCTGAGGAAGACCCAAACACCGCCAGCGACGGCGATCTCCTCATCGCCTGGGCGCTGATCGAGGCGGCCAAAACCTGGCGGGATGAGGCGCTGACACAGACAGCAAGAGAAATTCTGGTTGACTTTAAACGCACTGTGATCCGCACTTGGCAGGGGCAGGTCGTGCTGTTACCTGGAGCTTTCGGCTTCGAACGCCAAGATGCTTTGATCCTTAATCTATCTTACTGGGTGTTTCCAGCATTTAGGCGCTTTGCCGTAGAGGACCCAGATCCGCTTTGGTCGGAGTTGATCGCAAGCGGCATCAAGCTTCTGGCCCAAGCGCGCTTTGGCGCCTTCAAGCTGCCGCCAGATTGGCTGGAGGCTGGGGAAACTTTAAAACCTTGGCGCGAACGCTCGCCCAGGTTCGGTTATGACGCGGTGCGCATCCCACTGTATCTCATCTGGGGCGGCCATGATGATCCCAAACTCCTTGCGTCCTATCTTGACTACTGGCAGGCGTTTTCCGGATTTATCCCACCTTGGATTGATCTAGCAAGCAACTGCCTTGGCGCTTATCAAGCTCCAGCGGGGATACGCGCTGTCGCTGCTTTGGCGCATTACAAGACCGGTCAAAGCTTCTGGTTTAAGCCACCACCGCTTTTAGACCAAGACTACTACTCCTCTACCTTAGTCTTGCTCAGCCATCTTGCTGCTCTCTCCAAACCATGAGATGTCTGGCTTGGATTTTAATCTTGACCCTTGCTTGGTCTGCACTGCTTAAAGCCGAGCCTCCTGACGAGCGCGTCCTCTGGCAATTGTTTCATGCGCAAAAGTATCGCTTGCTCAGACAGGCGATCGCTGAATACCAAAAACAATACCCGAACTGGCAGCCGCCCGCCGAGCTTATGCGTTGGCTGTCAGCGGTCCGCAAACGCGCGCCTGCACCTAGGCAAGCTGCGTTTGAGGCCGCTTTGCGCCGCGGCGATTATACTCAATTGCGAAAGCTAGCCAGGCGGTATCCCCAAACTTTAAGTTGCCAAACAGCCGACGTTCTCTTAGCCGTCGCTGCCGCATTTGCGCAAGGTGGAGACGAAGAAGCGGCTTTAGCCAAGTACCAGAAAGCCCTAAGTTGCCCAAACTTTCTTGCCAAAGACGTGCTCGACCAGGCCCTTTGGCAACTTACCCCGAAAGCATTTGCCAAGCTGCTCGATCTTGCTAAGGGGCGCCTTAGCGCTTTTGCCTATGAAGAGTTCGCTTATCAAAACGCAAGGCGCCAGGTCTTCTTCGACCTCCGGCGCCCCCAAGCCCATCTTAAGGTCGATGCCAAACTTCTGCGCCAGGCTGTCGCTCATCACGACCTAGATGCAATTTTAGCGATTTCCTGGGCATTGCACCGGCAAGGCGATTTCGCCCAAGCGCGTACCTGGTTTGCAACTGGCCTTGAGCTTGTCCCGTACCACGAGGGTTTAGCTTCTGGCTTGCTTCAAAGTTTGATTCAGCTTAAGCAGGAACAAGCTGTTTTGGAAGTAGGCGAGCGCTATCCTAAACTCCGTCCTCAGGTTGGTAGTTATCTCCTTGAACGAGCTTGGGAGCACTATCAGCAAGGCGACTACTCTTTGAGCCAGAAGCTGGCTGAGCAGGTGGTTAGACGGCTGCCAGAGGTTGAAGAAGCAAATTATCTTTTAGGGTGGTTAGCCTTTAGACGCGAAGACTACAAGCAGGCACAACGCATTTTCCAAGCCTTGTGTTCAGCTCACCCGGAACGGGAGGATTACGCTCACGCTTTGGTGATAAGTGCGCTTCAAGCAGGCGAAGATCCAGATCGTTTGGCCGAACGTTTCCCAGAAGTCGCCATCCAGCAAAAGCTTATCCCTTATCGCGCCCGCCGCGCTTATCAGCGCAAACAGTTCTTGCGCGCTTACTTGATTGATCCCCAGAATTTTGCCGAATACAATCGCCTGGTTGCCCCAGACTGGGGCATAGGCGCAATGGCCCGCCTCAAATCCGGGCAGGCAGGTTTGGACCGCCTCCACATGGCTGTGGCTCCATGGTATGGAGGAAGTTACCCTTTCCCTCCCGGCCGATTCGGCCTAAACCTCGGCCGCATCGAATTATCCAGCAACCGACTTAAGTCCTCCGGAATCCGAGCGCTTAGGGCAAGCAAGCACCCCTTGAACGAGGTCCAGCGCATCGCCCTGGCACAAGAGCAAGCCCAACTCCAGCACACCCCTCCTCCGCACACTGCCGAAGCGGCCTGGCTGGAATTGACGTATCAGCATGAAGGCGAGCTCAATCCGTACCTTCAGCTCGGCCTGACCCCGGTTGGCGCAGAGCTCTCACCGCGCCCGACGGCGCGCCTTGGGATCAGCGACTGGCTAGACGGCGCTGCCTGGCAATGGCGTTGGCAGGCGGAAGCCTACCGCCAGCCGATCCGCCAAAGCCTTTTAGCCTACACGGGGTGGGAGTTTTTCGGAAAGCGCTGGGGGCGCGTGCTGCGCAACGGAGCAAAGTTTTCTGGCCTAGGACTCATTGGGCCTTTGGCGCTTTATCAAGCGATCGAGAGCGCGTTTATAGACGGCCAAAGCACCCAAGACAACTGGATGGTCGGCTATACCCTGGCCGCGGGTTACAACCTGCCTTGGCCTAGGTTTTTTGATTATTTCAGCTTTGGCCTTTATTTCCATTTTATGCATTATGCCAACAATCAAAACCACTTCCGCCTCGGCCATGGGGGGTATTTCAGCCCTCAGGCGTTTTATGCCGGCGGAGTGCAATTGGCCTTGCGCACCGAGGAGGGCAAACGCTTCTTGCTCGAAAGCCGCTTGGCCTTAGGTATCCAGCACTTCCGCGAGGGGACGGCTCCTTGGTTTCCGCGCGGTTGCGCGAGCTCGCCGCTGTGCGATCTCAAGTTCCCCAAGAATCGGGAAACCAGCTTTGCCCCTGCCGGCGAGCTGCGTTTTGTCTTTCAGCTTCATCCGCATCTACAGCTGGTCGGCGGCGTCTATGCCCGACAAACTCAAGGCTGGCGCGAGGCGGGGGGAGGTCTTTTGATGCGCGTGTTGTTCGCTCCGGGGTCTTCGGTCCTCAACTCCGATTTGCCCGAGGCGCTGTTTGCCGCGATCGAGTGAGCAGCCAGGCGAGTGGCAACAAAATCAGCCATAGAGTCTTGGGTTCGGAAATAAACGGATACCAATTGACCTGGCCGGTCGGCTGACTCGGCTGACCATGCAAAGATTTGGCAATCAATTGGCCGTCGATGTGGCCGTCGTAGAACACCACATCGGCCCAGGGTGCCAGAATGCTACCCTTGACGCCGATGGCGTGGATAGTCAGCGCCTCAGTGGAGAAAAAGTTGAACAATACTCGCCGCGTAAAGCTGCCATCGTGGCGGAGGGTATCTGAGTTGTCGGGTACTCTCAGCCAGCTACCATCGACTTTACGGTAAAACCCAAAGCGGCTTAATTGGCCTGTGTTGCCGGCTACGTTGATGAGTACCGTCGAAGACAAGGGGACATCGAGATAAAACGTATCGGTACCTGCCAAAAGCTCGGTCGTCAAAGCAAAGACATTAAGGTGTGGGTCTTGGCCTTGCAGATACAAGCGCCAATTGACGCTGTCTCCTTCGATACGGATCTCGCCGTTGGCCGAAAGGCTGGCCCAGTTCAGGGAACGTGCGCGTATGTCCTGAGACAGCGCGGTGAAGTTCAAAGCCGATCCGAGCCGGGGCCGGCCGGTAGAAGTGGTTGGGTCTTGGTCGTAGAACCCGACGTGGGACAATTCGGCACTTGGACTGACGGCATTGCCATGGTAGACGCGCCCGTGCTCAAACCGCAAGTGTCCGCCTGCGATCAAAGCATCGGTAAAATCGGCGCCTCTTCCAAGCTTCATCCCTACGGCATAATGCTGCAAGGTGAGGTTGCCGCCAACGGCCAACCGCCCCTCTACGTCCGAATATTCTCCCTGCATGTCCTCGAACAAGAGCAGGTTAAAGTTTCCTCCAGGCCCTAGCGCGATGCTGAAAGCATCCAAAGTCACCAAGGCCAACCCTAATCCTAGCCACCGCATATTTAGGCTTTTTGTTTAACCTGGGTTTAAGCATAGTTCAATATTGGAACCTAGGCGCCAAATAGCAGTCAGAATGGGTGGTAACTTTCCAGTTCTTTCCCTGGTGCGAAATTTGCGTTAACCTGCCATTAGGCGCAAAGATAAGAGCACCACGGTTTTTAAATCCGTCTCATCGCCCAATATAGTTTTATTAAGGAGGAACCCATGGGGATCTTCGACCAATATCGTGCCCGTTATGAGGCGACTCAGGAGGAAGAGTATACTCTCCAGGAGTACCTCGAAATCTGCCGCGCCGATCCGAGCGCGTATGCAACCCCGGCCGAGCGCATGCTGCTTGCGATCGGTGAGCCGGAACTCGTCGACACCCGTCAAGATCCAAGGCTGTCGCGCATCTTCGCCAACAAGGTGATCAAACGCTATCCGGTTTTCTCCGAATTCTACGGCATGGAGGAAACCATCGAACAGATCGTGGCTTTCTTTCGCCATGCCGCCCAGGGATTGGAGGAGGCCAAACAGATTTTGTACCTGCTAGGACCGGTGGGGGGCGGTAAGTCCTCGCTGGCGGAAAAGCTTAAGAGTCTGATGGAAAAAGTTCCTTTCTACGCCATCAAAGGCTCTCCGATTCACGAAAATCCACTCGGGCTATTTTCTCCTACTGAAGACGGCCCGATCTTGGAGGATGAGTACGGCATCCCGCGCCGTTACTTGACCCCCATCATGTCGCCTTGGGCCAACAAGCGTCTGAAGGAGTTCAACGGCGACATCACCAAGTTCCGCGTCGTCAAGCTGTATCCTTCCAGCCTAGACCAACGCGCCATCACCAAGACCGAACCGGGAGACGAGAACAATCAAGACATTTCCTCGTTGGTCGGCAAGGTGGACATTCGCCAGCTCGAGATCTATTCCCAGGACGACCCTGACGCTTACAGCTATTCAGGAGGGCTGTGCCGCGGCAACCGGGGGATTATGGAATTCGTAGAGATGTTCAAGGCGCCGATCAAGGTGCTCCATCCCCTCCTGACCGCAACGCAAGAGGGCAACTACAAGGGTACCGAGGGGCTGCCGGCGATCCCCTTCGAGGGCATCATCCTCGCTCACTCTAACGAATCCGAATGGCAGCAGTTCAAGAACAACAAAAACAACGAGGCTTTCCTCGACCGCATCTACGTAGTCAAAGTCCCTTACTGCCTTAGGGTTTCAGAGGAAGTCAAGATTTATCAGAAGCTTTTGCGCAACAGCTCGCTCAAACATGCCCCCTGCGCTCCCCATACTTTGGAGATGCTCGCTCAGTTTACGGTGTTGTCTAGGCTGAAGGAACCGGAGAACTCCAGCATTTACTCCAAGATGAAGGTCTACGACGGGGAAAATCTGAAAGATACCGACCCTAGGGCCAAGTCGTACCAGGAATACAAGGATTTTGCCGGCGTAGACGAGGGCATGGAGGGGCTTTCCACCCGCTTTGCTTTCAAGATTCTGTCCAAGGTGTTCAACTTCGATCACGCCGAGGTGGCGGCTAACCCGGTCCATCTCCTGTACGTGCTGGAGCAGCAGATCATCCAGGAACAGTTCCCACCCGAGACCGAAGAGCGCTACTTAAGGTTCATCAAGGAATACCTGGTTCCGCGCTACATCGAGTTCATCGGCAAGGAGATCCAGACCGCCTATCTTGAATCCTATGCCGAGTACGGCCAGAACATCTTCGACCGCTACGTCACCTACGCCGATTATTGGATCCAGGACCAGGAGTATCGCGATCCGGACACCGGCGAGATCTTCGACCGCCGCGCTCTCAACGAAGAATTAGAGAAGATCGAAAAGCCGGCCGGAATTTCCAACCCCAAGGACTTCCGCAACGAAGTGGTCAACTTCGTGCTGAGGGCGCGCGCTAAAAACGGCGGCAAAAATCCGGCCTGGACCAGTTACGAAAAACTGCGTAGAGTGATCGAAAAGAAGATGTTCGCCAACACCGAGGAACTTTTGCCGGTGATTTCTTTCAACGCCAAAGCCTCGGCTGAGGACAAGAAAAAGCATGAAGACTTTGTCAACCGGATGGTAGAGAAGGGCTATACTGCCAAGCAGGTACGCCTGCTGTGTGAATGGTATCTGCGTGTGAGGAAATCAACTTAATATGTCCCAGATCATCGACCGTCGCCTCAACCCCAAACACAAAAGCGCCGTCAACCGCCAGCGTTTTTTAAAGCGATTCCGCACTCAGATCCGCAAAGCGGTCGCGGACGCGATCGACGGCCGATCGGTTACCGACATCGACAGCGGCGAAAAAATCACCATCCCTGCTAAGGATCTGTCCGAACCCTTCTTCCACCACGGCCCTGGCGGGCGACGTGAGATCGTCCATCCCGGCAACAAGGAATTTATCGCCGGCGACCGCATTCCCAGACCCAAAGGTGGGGATGGACAAGGAGGCCGTGCCAGCAACCAGGGGGAAGGCTTGGACGACTTCGTGTTCGAACTTTCCCGGGACGAATTTTTGGAGTTTTTCTTCGAAGATTTAGAACTGCCAGACCTGGTCAAAACCAAACTCGCCCAGGAAGCGGCCCACAAAAGCGTTCCAGCAGGGTTTAGTAAGGAGGGCATCCCGCCCAACCTGCACGTGATTCGGTCGTTGCGGGAAGCACATGCCCGCCGGATCGCCCTAACTTCCGCCAAACGGCGCAAGCTCAGAGAATTGGAAAAAGAGCTCCAAGCCAGGCTGGAGAACGGCGAAAGCGAAGAAGACCTTTGCGAGCTTCGCCGCGAAATCGAACGCCTAAGATCCAGAATCGAAGCTGTCCCTTTTATCGATACGCTGGACCTGCGCTATCGTAACCGCATCCAGCTTCCCAAGCCTACTACCCAGGCGGTGATGTTCTGCCTCATGGACGTTTCCGGTTCCATGGACCAGTACAAAAAAAGCCTGGCCAAGCGCTTCTTCTTGCTCTTGTATTTGTTTCTGTCGCGCAACTACGAGCGCACCGACGTGGTCTTCATTCGCCACCACACCGTCGCCAAAGAAGTCGACGAGGAAGAGTTCTTCTACTCGCGCGAGACCGGCGGTACCGTGGTCTCCAGTGCTTTGGAACTGATGATCGAGATCATGCACCAGCGCTATCCTAGCCAGGATTGGAATCTGTATGCCGCCCAAGCCTCCGACGGCGACAACTGGCCGGAGGATTCCGGCAACTGCGGCCGCCTTCTGGACGAGAAAATCCTGCCTTACTTGCAATACTATGCTTACATCGAGATCGATAACGAATATCCTTTAGGCCTGTGGCAGGAATACGAAAAGATCGCCCGCCGCTGGCCCAATTTTGCCATGCAGGCGATCGACGAACCGGCCGACATCTATCCGGTGTTTCGGGAATTGTTTAAGAAACGGGCATGAGCGAGAAAAAACCCATTTCCACCGGTTCCGAGTGGACGTTCGAGCTGTTGGAAAAATACGACGCCGAGATCGCGCGCATTGCTTCAAGTTTTGGCCTCGATACCTATCCCAACCAGATCGAAATCATCTCCTCGGAACAGATGATGGACGCCTATGCCAGCTGCGGGCTGCCGGTTTACTATTACCACTGGTCTTTCGGCAAGCAGTTTCTGTCGATCGAAAAACACTACAAGCGCGGCCAAATGGGGCTGGCGTATGAGCTGGTGATCAACTCCAACCCCTGCATCGCCTATCTCATGGAAGAAAACACCATGATGATGCAGGCTTTGGTGATCGCCCATGCCTGTTACGGCCACAATTCTTTCTTCAAGAACAATTACCTGTTCAAGACCTGGACGGCGGCCGATGCTATCGTCGACTACCTGGTGTTCGCCAAAAATTACATCGCCGAATGCGAAGAGCGTTACGGCGTGGAGGCAGTGGAGGAGGTCTTAGACTCGTGCCACGCGCTGATGAACTACGGGGTGGACCGCTACCGCAAACCCCCGCCTCTTTCTATGCGCGAGGAAAAGCTGCGGCAAAGAGAGCGCGTCGCCTATCTGCAATCCCAGCTCAATGAGCTATGGCGTCGCACCGTCCCCGAAAAGCCGGCCAAGAGCGAAGAAAAATACGAGCGCTTTCCGCGCGAACCGGAGGAAAATCTTTTGTACTTCATCGAGAAAAACGCCCCGCTCCTGGAGCCTTGGCAGCGCGAGATCGTCCGCATCGTGCGCAAAATTGCCCAATATCTCTACCCCCAACGCCATACCAAAGTCATGAATGAAGGCTGGGCGACCTTCTGGCACTACACCATCATGCACCGCCTTTATGAAGAGGGGTTAGTCACTGACGGATTCATGTTGGAGTTTTTGGAATCCCACACTAACGTCATCGTCCAGCCGCCTTTCGACCATGATTTCTATACCGGCATCAACCCTTATGCGCTGGGGTTTGCCATTTTCCGCGATTTAAAGCGCATCTGCGAGAATCCCACCGAAGAAGACCGGCGCTGGTTTCCCGAGATTGCCGGTAGCCCTTGGCTGGAGACCTTGGATTTTGCCATGCGCAACTTCAAGGACGACAGCTTTATCGCCCAATATCTCTCCCCGCAGGTGATTCGCCAGTTCCGCCTGTTCGGCGTCCTCGACGACGATGCCGAAAGCGAATTGGAAATCAGCGCCATTCACGATGAGGCAGGCTACCAGACGATCCGTCAGGTACTGTCTGAGCAATACAACCTGGGCAGCTTAGAGCCCGACATTCAAGTCTGGTCGGTGGACACCCGCGGCGACCGCTCTCTAACCTTACGCCATTTCGAACATCAGCGTCGTCCTTTGGCCGAGAGTACTGAAGAAGTCTTAAAACACGTCCATCGGCTGTGGGGCTTTAAGGTGCGGCTGGAGACCGTCGATCTCCAGGGGCGGGTCAAAGGGTGTTATGAGTGCGGTTGACTTATTTTGCGTTATACAGGACGCTCTCCTTGTAGAGAGCGTGCGCGTGGCGCAGCAGTACCATAATTACCGAAGCCGCCGGCAAGGCCAGCAGCACCCCCAAAAAGCCGAACAGATGTCCACCGGCCATCACCGCAAAGATTACCATCACCGGATGCAAGCCGATCTTGTCGCCCACGAGCATCGGCGTCAGTACCATCCCTTCCAATAGCTGGCCTACGCCGAACACTACCAGCACCAGCCCGACGTGCCAGGCATCCTGAAACTGTACCAGCGCTGCCAATACCCCCAATACGATTCCCACGAACGTACCGAGGTAAGGAATGAAGCTGATCAAACCTGCGATCGTGCCGATCACCAAGGCGGTATCGATCCCCACTGACCACAGGCCGATGCTGTAGATCGTTCCCAGCGCCAACATCACCGACAACTGGCCGCGCATGAATGCGCTCAGCACCTCGTCGGACTCCAGCGCCAGCTGGGCGACGGTGGGCAGAAGCTGGCGCGGGAATAGATCGGCGAGGTTGGCCACCATCCGGTCCCAGTCTCGCAGCAGGTAAAACGTCACCACCGGTACCAACAACAAATTGAGCAACCACTCCAGGATCGCCGCCCCTGAGCGGGTGATCGAGCCCACTATGGCAGCCGCAATGCCGCCTGTGCGTTGCCAATCGCGCGCGATGAGCTCGATCACAGCTGCCGAATCATATTCGGCGATGTCTATCTTCAGTGTTTTTTCCAGCCAGGGAATCAAAGAGGTTCTGATCCAGGTCAGATAATGGGGCAGGTCCACCAGAAAGCGAGATAACTGCTTTTCCAAGGCCGGGATCAAAACCAAAAGCGCCAGGGTGACCGCCAGCATCAGTACCAGAAATACCACCACTACTGCCAGAGTACGGCCGAGCTTCCACGCCTCTATCCGGTCTGCCAGCGGATCAGCCAAATAAGCCAGCAAGGCTCCCACCGCGAAGGGAGTCAGGATAGGCGCCAGGAAATAGATCAAGCCGCCTAGCCCAAGAGGAATCAAAAGCCAAATCCAGCAGGATTTCATCTTACACTTTACACTCTGGCGCCAAAGATCAAACTTTCGGCAATAAATATAAGCAGGGCGCAGACCTTCTTAGGCAAAGATTTCCCGAATCTGCTTAGGCAAAGAGTGCAGAATTTCCTTCGCCTCACCTTCGGAGATGTGGCGCTCCAGCACCGAAAACACCGCCCGGGCGATCTTTGCTGCATCCACGTCTGGCTCCTGCGAGAAATCCTGACGGATCAGATCGAGAAACTCGTCTTTGCTGCGGATTTTCAAAGGCACCTTGGACGGCTGCCAACCCTCGTAATAAAGCCCTCGGATCAGCATCGGCAATTCTGCCGCTAAATTGGCCGAATCGTCCACGCTCAGGCGGTCGCGCAGGTGATGTAGGACCGAACGCAAGGCATGATAAGCACGGTACTTGTCCTCGCTGCCCAGTTCCTGTCCAATCTCCTTTAGCCACTCAAATGTTTTTTGGACTGTCCGCTCGATCGGCTCGAAGTTCGACATCTTCCACCTCCGATTCGTAATCTAGACGCTAGTTACATGAGGGCAAGAACTCAGTTTTCAACCAAGAATTTGCAAGTTTTCCGCCGCTGGGTAAGATTCCTCTCAAGACAACGGCAACTTTAAGGAGGTAAAACATGGCCAAGATCCTGATGCTGGTAGGCGATTTCGTCGAAGACTACGAGGCGATGGTGCCGTATCAAATTTTGGTGATGGCCGGCCACGAGGTCGATGCGGTCTGTCCGGGTAAAAACAAGGGCGACAGTGTCAAAACCGCGGTGCACGACTTCGAAGGCGATCAAACCTACACCGAAAAAACCGGCCACAACTTCGAGATTACTGCCGATTTCGACCAGGTAGATCCTACAAGCTACGACGGACTGGTGATCCCAGGGGGGCGGGCGCCGGAGTATTTGCGCTTGAACGCCAAGGTCATCGAGATCGTCAGGCATTTTGCTCATGCGCAAAAGCCGATCGCTGCGATCTGCCACGGAGCGCAAATCTTATCCGCAGCGCGGGTAATCGAAGGGATAGAAATTAGCTGTTATCCAGCGGTGGCTCCGGAGGTCGAGCTGGCTGGAGCGAAATACATCCCCAACAACCCAAGCTATTCCAACGCCCACGTGGACAAAAACTTCATCACCGCTCCAGCCTGGCCCGCGCATCCGGAATGGATGCGCAAATTTTTGGAAGCGTTGGGTACTAAGATCATTTCTTAAAAACGGCTAGCGCCTCTTTAAGGGTTTTGACCTGAGCGATCTCCATCCCCGCAACGCCCCCTTTAGGGGCGTTGTGCAGAGGAACGATGGCCTGTTTAAAACCGTGTTTTGCCGCCTCGCGCAGGCGATCCTCGCCGTGGGGAACCGGCCGCACTTCGCCAGTCAAGCCGAGCTCCCCGAACACTATCAGGTCTTGGGGCAAAACCTTCTCGCACAGGCTGGAGAGCACTGCCAACACGACGGCGAGGTCCCCGGCGGTCTCGGCAAGGCGCACTCCACCCACCACGTTGACGAACACGTCTTTGCCCCCTAACGGTACCCCGCCGTGGCGGTGCAACACCGCAAGCAGCATCGCCAGCCGGTTTGGCTCCATGCCCACCGTCACCCGGCGCGGATTGGCCAGAGCGGTTTCGTCCACCAGCGCCTGCACCTCCACCAACAAGGGGCGGCTGCCTTCGCGGGTGACGCATACGGCGCTGCCCGGAGTGTCGACTATCTGGCGCGCGAGGAAAATCGCCGAAGGGTTCTTGACCTCCTTAAGACCCCCTTCGGTCATGGCGAACACTCCCAGTTCGCCCGTTGCCCCAAAGCGGTTTTTCACCGCCCGGATTACCCGGAAACGGCTGCCGGCCTCGCCTTCGAAATAGAGCACCGTATCTACCATGTGCTCTAGGACCCTGGGGCCTGCGATCGCCCCCTCTTTGGTCACGTGGCCCACCAGGAACACCGCAGTCTGCCGGGCTTTGGCCAGGCGCACCAGGCGGGCGGCGCACTCGCGCACTTGGGAGACGGAGCCAGGGGCGGAATTGAGCAGTTCGGTATAGGCTGTCTGAATCGAATCGATGACGACGGCTTCTGGGTGGTGCGCTTCGATTACCGGAACCATCCGCTCTAAGAGCGTCTCGGCGAGTACCGGAACTTGGCGGCAATCGACATTCAGGCGTTTTCCGCGCAGGCTGATCTGCGCCACCGACTCCTCACCGCTAATGTAGAGCACTTTGCGCTGCGCGCTCAACATCCCCATCGCCTGCAGCAGCAGGGTGGATTTGCCGATCCCTGGGTCGCCGCCGATCAGAATGGCCGACCCCTTCACCAAGCCGCCTCCCAACACCCGGTCGAGCTCTTTAAGGCCGGTGGACAAACGGGCCGCTTCTTCGACTGCGACCTCGCCAAGCGTTACCGGCTGCCCCTGGCCGGCGCTTCCAGAAAAACCGGCAAAGCGCAAGCTCGCGGGAGCTTCCGGTTCATGCACGGTCTCTACCAAGGTGCTCCACGCCCCGCAGCCGGGGCAGCGGCCGGCCCACTTGGGGCTCTGGTGCCCGCACTGGTTGCAGCTATACACGGTTCTGGCGCGCTTCATGGTGAGTCTGGAGTTCGATTATCGGTACCCGCGCCGCCACCCGGCATAGGAGCGTGTAGGGAATAGTTCCAGCTTGACGCGCCACCTCCTCTACCGGCAATCCTTCCCCCCACAAGGTCACTTCCGATCCTACTTGAGCTTGAGGAAAATCGGTCAAATCCACATGGAGCATATCCATAGACACCCTTCCCACCAGTGGAACCCGCTGGCCTTCGATCAACACCTGCGTCCCCGGTGCCACCTCGCGCGGATAGCCATCGCCGTATCCCGCAGCCACAATTCCAAGGCGCGAAGGTCGCGGAGCGATCCAGCTTCCTCCATAACCGACCGCTTCCCCCCTGGCGACCGTTTTGATCGCAATCACCCGGCTCTTTAAGGTCATCACCGGGGTAAGTTTCAATTCCTTTGCGCTGCGTTCGGCGAATGGCGATACCCCATACAGCATCAGCCCAGGGCGCACCCAATCGCCGTGGCTCTCCGGCCAAGCGAGGATGGCAGCGGAGTTGGCGATGCTCTGCTCCAGGTTTAAACCGGCGGTAATGCGCTTGAATCGGGCCAATTGGTCCGCAGTCGCCGGGTCGCCTGGCTCGTCGGCGCGCGCTAGGTGGGTCATGAGGGCTAAGGCGCGCGGGGGAAAAAGATTCATGAGTCGGGTAAGAGCTTCAGGGAACTCCTCTGCAGCAAGTCCCAGGCGGTGCATTCCGCTGTCCAGCTTGAGCCAGACCCGAAGCGTTTGCACGCCGGCGGGATTGGCTTCTAATAAATTAATTTGACTTAACGTATGAATTACTGGTTCCAGACGCCAGAGGAGATGGGCCTCGAGCTGCTCTGGCTCCCAGAATCCCTGGAGCACAACGATTCGCTGCAGTACCCCAGCCCGGCGCAGGGCGATCCCTTCGTCCACCCGTGCCACTGCGAAGCCGTTGGCGGCATGAAGCGCGTGCGCCACTTGCACCAAGCCGTGACCATAAGCATTGGCTTTGATCACCGCCAGTACCTTAGCGCGCGGCGCCAAGGCACGAACCCGGTCAAAATTCGCGCGCAAGGCATCCAGATCCAGCAGCGCGTAGGGAAAGAGGGTATTCAATGGTTGTCCTCCGCGTAAGGGTCGGCGAAGTTCTCGAATCGGGTGTACTGACCTAAGAACGTCAATCGCACTGTCCCGATGGGGCCATTGCGCTGTTTAGCGATGATGATCTCGGCAATGCCTTTGTCTGGGCTGTCCTCGTGATAGACCTCATCGCGGTAAATAAACACGATTAGGTCGGCGTCTTGCTCGATAGACCCAGATTCCCGCAAATCCGACATCACTGGCCGCTTGTTAGGCCGCTGTTCCAGGTTGCGATTGAGCTGGGAGAGGGCGACCACCGGAACGTTGAGTTCCTTGGCCAGTCCTTTAAGGCTGCGCGAAATCTCCGAAATCTCGGCAACGCGGTTATCACCGGCACCTGGCGCCTGCATCAGCTGCAAATAGTCGATCACCACTAGCCCGAGCGTTCCGTGCTCGCGCGCCAGCCTTCTCGCCCTGGCGCGCAATTCGATTGGGGTCAGCGCTGGCGTATCGTCGATGAACAATTTGGTCCCGGCGAGGATGTTGAGCGCCGAGGTCATGCGCGGCCATTCGTCGTCCTCCAGTTGGCCGATCCTGAGCCGATGCTGATCGATCCGTCCCAGCGAGGACAACATCCGCATGGCTAGGTGATCCCCTGGCATCTCCATGCTGAACACCGCCACTGGCAACTGTTCCTTGATCGCAACGTGTTCGGCGATACACATCGCAAAGGCGGTCTTCCCCATCGATGGCCGGCCCGCAACGATGATCAGATCCGCCGGCTGAAATCCCGCCGTCATCCGGTCCAGATCGACAAACCCTGTGCTGACTCCGGTGACGCTGCCCCCTTTTTCATGGAGTTGCTCGATTCGATCCACAGCCTTGATGAGCAGATGCTTGATGGCCTTGAAGCCGCCCGTACCACGCTGACGTTGATCGGCGATATGGAAAACCTTTTGCTCAGCTTCCTCTAAAAGCGCGCTCACCTCACGGCCTCCGGGATTGAATGCAGCGTCGGTGATCTCGGCGCCGACGTGGGCGAGCTGGCGCAAAATAGCGCGCTCGCGCACGATGGCGGCATAGGCGGTGATATTGGCGGCACTGGGGGTAGCCTCGACCAACGCGGCCAGGTAGCTCATGCCTCCTGCTTCCTGCAAAGCCCCGCGTTTTTCCAGCGCCTCGGCTACCGTCACCCCATCGCACGGGGAATCGGCCTCGATCAGTTCCTGGATAGCGCGAAAGATCAAGCGGTGCTCTTTGCGGTAAAAGTCTGCTTCGTTGATGCGGTCGGCAATTTTCTCCCAGGCGCCGGGATCAAGCATCAGTCCACCAAGGACCGACTGCTCGGCTTGGAGGGAGTAGGGGGGAACCTTGGGAGGAAGCAAAATCTCGCCGGGTTGACTCATAAGGTGCTACGATTGCGACTGCAAAAACCTTCGCCTCCGCCAGGGAAGCGAGAAGGAAATATCGTTGGAGGTCAAATAGTTATACAATTGACCCGTGTCAAAAACGAAAAAACAGTTTAGCATAATCTTTAAACCGAACGACCTTAAACCGCCATGGCAATCGTTTTCTACCACAATCCTCGCTGTAGCAAATCCCGAGCTGCCTTGCAGCTTCTGCGCGAGCGGGGAATCGAACCGACCCTGGTTGAATATCTCAAAACCCCGCCCAGCCGTGCCGAGCTGGAAGCCATCCTGACCAAGCTGGGGTTAGAACCGCGCGAGTTGATGCGCAAACAAGAAAAACCCTATCAGGAGCTCGGTTTGGATGATCCAGCTTTGAGCCGGGAAGCGTTGATTTCGGCTATGCTCGAGCATCCGATCCTGATCGAGCGACCGATCGTAGTAGCGGGCGATCGAGCCGTCGTCGGCCGCCCACCGGAAAACGTTCTCAAGCTCCTGTAGCCTATGAGCCGTCCAAGCATTCCGCAGGCAGAGATTCTCGTGTTGTATTACAGCCGCTACGGTGCTACCGCCGCTATGGCCGATGTGATCGCGCGAGGGGTGGAGAGCGTCGAGGGAGCGGTGGCTAAGCTGCGCACAGTGCCAGAAGTGTCGCCAGTATGCGAAGCGAGCGAAGATATCATCCCTGCCGCAGGCCCCCCTTATGCCACCGTCGAGGACCTGCAAAGCTGCGATGGTTTGGCGCTTGGCAGCCCGACCCATTTCGGCAATATGGCTGCCCCCCTCAAATACTTCATCGATCAAACCAGTTCCGTGTGGTTCTCAGGAGGACTCGCCGGCAAGCCGGCGGGGGTTTTCACGACCACCTCGAGCATGCACGGTGGCCACGAGACTACCCTGATCTCGATGATGCTGCCGCTGCTCCACCACGGCATGCTCATCGTCGGCATCCCTTCCCGCGAAACCGCGCTTCTGGAGACCAAGACTGGAGGCACCCCTTATGGTCCCAGCCACTTATCCGGGGAAGAGAATCGCAGCTTAAGTGAGGAGGAAAAAGCTTTGTGCCTGTGTCTTGGCCGGCGTCTCGCCAGGGCCGCCATCGCCCTCAAGGACAGTAGGGTCTGATCCCGATGCTGCCGCAACTGCCGCTCGGGCTGGCGTTCACCGAGCCGCATGGCTTCGAGCAGTACTACGGCGGTTCCAACTTGGAGGCGGTGACGGTGCTCAAGCGCTGTGCCCGCGGTGAGGGAGAGCCTTTTATCTATCTTTGGGGGGAGGGGGGGACTGGCAAGAGTCATCTGCTCCACGCCTGTTGCCGTGATGCCCATTCACTCGGCCAACGCGTCGTCTACTTGCCACTGGCCGAACTTGGGAGCTACCCCCCGACGCTTTTGGAGGGGTTAGAGCATGTGGACCTGGTATGCGTGGACGATATTAGCGCCATCGCTGCCAACCCAAGCTGGGAACAGGCGTTTTTCCATTACTTCAACTGCCTGCGCGAACGGGCTGCCCGTCTGATCGTCGCCGACCGCAGTCCTCCTGCGAAGCTACCCATCCGCCTGGCCGATTTGCGCACCCGCCTAGCCTGGGGGCTGACGATCCTACTCAAGCCTTTGAGCGATGCTGACAAGCTCGCCGCTCTGAGGTTGCGTGCCCGGCATCTGGGACTGGAGATCAGCCCTCAGGTGGGGCAATTTCTCCTCACCCGTTATCCGCGCGACCTGCCTTCCCTGTGGGGGCTCCTAGAGCAGCTCGATCGAGCTACTCTTGCGGCCAAACGCCGGCTGACCATTCCGTTTCTGAAACAATACTTAGAGAAACACGCATGCGAGTCCTGATCGTGGGCACTGGCGCGATCGGCGGCTTCTACGGCGCCCTCCTAGCCAAGGCCGGCGCTGAGGTGGCAGTGGTGTGCCGCTCGGATTACGCAACGGTGAGGGCTTGCGGCATCCGCATCAAGAGCCCACTGGGGGAGTGGACCTTCAGACCACAAGCGGTATACAGCGAGGCTGGCCAGGTGCAAGTCCCGCCGGATTATGTGATCCTGTGTACCAAGGTGCTACCGGAGATAGACCGGGTGGCCCTGGTCCGGGATGCACTGGGACCGGATACCGCCATCGTCCTGATCCAGAACGGCGTCGAGATTGAAGAGGAGATCGCAGCCGCCTTTCCGAATCACGAACTGATTTCTGGGCTGGCCTTCGTCTGTGTCAGCCGTACTGGCCCCGGAGAGGTTTGGCACCAGGCCTACGGCAGGCTCAAGTTCGGAGTATTTCCAAGCGGCCTCAGCCCCAAGGTGGAGGCGCTGTGCCAAGCGTTCGAGCGCGCTGGAGTGAAGGCCGAGGCGACTTTGGACATCGTCACCGCGCGCTGGCAGAAATGCGTCTGGAATGCTCCTTTTAACCCCCTGTCGGTGCTTTCTGGAGGGCTGACCACCGACCTTCTCCTGACGCAAGAAAGTTTGATCCGCGCTTTGATGGCTGAGGTCTGCGTCATCGCCGAAGCGCTCGGTCATCCCTTGCCGGCCTGGGTCATCGACCAGAATCTCGAAAGCACCCGCCGAATGCCACCGTACAAAACCAGCATGCTGCTCGACTTTGAGGCGGGTCGACCGTTGGAGACTGAAGCGATCTTGGGCAACACGGTGCGCGCCGCCCGGCGTAAGGGGGTATTAGCTCCCCGTCTTGAGACTATCTATGCGCTGATGAAGCTGCGCGAGCTTAAGTCTTAGTTTCCCACCGCCCGCTATCCCTAATTTTGACACCTTCTGCTAAAACCCTTATCGTAAAAGTTTTGCAGACAGCTACGCAGGATGTCCAGACGTAAACCTGGCTTTGAGACGCAACTTAAAGAATTGGAACAAATCGTCGAGCAGTTGGAGCAGGGAGATATCACCCTGGAAGAATCCCTCAGGCTGTTTGCCAAAGGCGTCCAGCTGGCTCGCGCTTGTGAGCAGGCGCTTCAGGAAGCCGAACAGCAGGTTCGGATTCTGACCTGCGACGAAAACGCCGAACCTCAACTCAAACCTTTCCAAATCAATGACGAACGCTGACACCGAACGCCTCCACGCTTTCATGCAAACTTGCCGCGCGCGGGTCGAACAGGCTCTGGATCGCCGCTTGCCATCGGCCGACAAGTTTCCTGCCCGTCTCCATCAGGCCATGCGCTATTCGACCTTAGGCGGCGGCAAACGCTTAAGACCGATCCTGACTTACGTCACCGGCCAGACCTTAGGTGTGCCTCTGGAAATCCTAGACGGCGCAGCCTGCGCGGTGGAATTCATCCACGTCTATTCCCTGATTCACGACGATCTGCCGGCGATGGACAACGATGACCTTCGGCGCGGCAGGCCCACCTGCCACGTCAAGTTCGACGAGGCCACCGCGATTCTTGCCGGAGACGCCCTGCAGGCGCTGGCCTTCGAGGTGTTGGCCTGCGATCCTACGCTTGCCGTCTCTCCCGGGCAGCGGGTAGCGATGATCGATTGCCTGGCCAAGGCAGCCGGTGCTGGCGGAATGGTGGGTGGCCAGGCCATCGACCTGGCCTCAGTCGGGCTGCACCTTGACCTACCCGCGCTAGAGATGATGCACATTCACAAGACCGGCGCTTTGATACGCGCGAGCGTATTGTTGGCGGCTCTGGCCAAGCCGGATCTAGACCCAGACATCGCGGCCCGGCTGAACCATTACGCCAAGTGCATCGGGCTGGCATTCCAGATTCAGGACGATATCCTCGACGAGGAGTGCGACACCGCTACTTTAGGCAAGACGCAGGGCAAGGATCGGGCCCAACACAAACCTACTTATCCGGCCCTACTGGGACTGGCTGGGGCTAAACAGAAAGCGCGGGAACTGCACGAGGATGCCATCGCCAGCCTGGAGCCCTTGGGCGCCCAGGCAGATTTGCTGCGGGCGCTGTCGCTCTTTATCATTCAAAGGCGTAATTAGTATAATCGCTTGCGGCAGGGAGAAATGACCCCGTTTTAAAATCACAATTACCCTATGGCCATCCTAACGAGGAGGTAGAAGAATGAGTAACGAGAATAAAGAGCCTACGCCCGCACCAGGGGAGGAAGCAAGCGAGCAGCCCAAAACCACGGGAGAACAACCCTCCAAAGCGGAGGAGGGAGGGCTTGGTAAATTTATTGCCATGGCGATGGCGTTGAAGGAGAAAAATCCGCGTGTCTTTTACGGTGGCATCGGCGCATTCGTCCTGATCGTGCTGGCTTTGCTTTTCTTTGGTGGAGGCGAAGTCGAACAGGCGCCGGTTCCCACAGTCCAGGTTGGCCAGACTTACAACTTGGTCAATCCGAATGTCACCGGCGGTGGTGATGTGCTCTTGCTCCAGGCGCCTGGTCGAATGGGTGCGACTGATCCCGAACTGCGCGAAAAGGAACAGATCTGCGTGGTCGAAGCCGGTACGCCGGCCAAAGTTCTGGAGCAGACCGTGGTCAACTACGTAAAGTACGCTAAGGTTGAACCTCTAGCGGGGGAATGCCAGGGGAAATCCGGATGGACTTCCCTCGTCAACCTAAAAGCTCAATGAAACCTAAAAATTAGGGGCACGTGGACCGTGCCCCTGTTTAAGGCGGGCAGCGGAAAACGCGCCAAATTGAGATTCCGTTAAAGGCCCCCTGAGGCCTAAATTCTCGCACTACAGCATGGGTTGCGCCTAGGCGTTCGGCTTGGCGCAACGCTCTGGTTTTAGAAACATCACGCCAGTTAGCATTTTTGCCATAACCGGACGACCCGACTACCTCGCCTATGACAAGGCAGCCCTTAGGGCTACTTTCCACGACCTGGACTTTGCAGTCGGCAGAGAACGCCGCTAACAATCCACCCCACAGCAGCACCAATGCTTTCCCCCACACGGCTTTCTTGATTTAAAGTTTTTATTCGAAACTATTATAGTCGCTAACTATGGGGCATGTGCAAGAGCCTGGCTGGGCTATGCTTGAGCACTTCCCGCGTTCCCCAATACCCTGCCAAGCCAGTCAAGCCTGCACCGATCAAGGGCACTGCCCACCAGGCCCAGGGATGGAAACTGAATGGGATGTCAAATATCCGCACGTATAGAATCCAGGCGACCGCCTCGCTCATCCACACCGCCAGCATTCCGGCAAAGCCTCCAAGGAACAGGAACTCAGCCCACTGGGCCCGATGCAATAGCTTTCGCCGAGCACCTAGCGCCCTAAGCAGAGCACCCTGATAGACCCGTTCGTCCAAAGAACTTTGCACGGCTGTCCAAAGCACCAACAGCCCCGCAAACAGCGCGAACACTAAGACGTAGTTGACGGCAAAACTGACTTGGCGCAGGATCATGCGGAAGTGCTGCAAAATCATGTCCACTTCCATTAAGGTGACGTTGGGAAAGCGTCGCACTAATTCGGTCAAGTCTGACTTGCGTTCGGCTGGAAGGTAAAAGCTCGCCAAGTAAGTTGCGGCAAACCCGTCCAAGTCGCCGGGGGAAAAGATCATGTAGAAGTTGGGCAGCATGGAGTCCCACTGCACGGTGCGCAAGTTCACGGCACGGGCGTCAATCCGCTGCCCCTCCACCAGGAAAGTCAAGCGATCGCCGATTTGGATCCCCAGACTTCGGGCTAGGTCCCATTCTACCGATACTCGCCGCTCCTGTTCTCCTGCCCGCCACCACTTGCCCGCTACCAGCCGGTTGTCGGGCGGCAGCTCCTCAGCCCAGGTCAGGCTCAAATCCCGGTTGATCGCCATTTCTCCCTCGCTGTCTTTAAGCGCCAAGCGATGCACGTCGATTCCATTGACTGCAATTAAGCGGCCGCGGACGATCGGGAAGAATTGGCTAGTCTTAGCCTTAAGCTCGGTAGTCAAAAAGCGCTGGAAGTCGGCCAACTCTTCTGGAAACACGTTGATCACGAAGTGGTTGGGGGCCTCTTCCGGCAACTGCGCTTGCCAAGCATCCACCAGATCATTGCGTACTAGGAAGCTCACCGTCATCGCCGCTAGGGTAACGCAGAAGGCCAATACTTGTCCCAACGTCAGCCGGCGATGCCGGGTTAGGTTGTTAAGGGCTAAGCGCCAGGCTGGCCCCAAACGCGCAAGGCCGATCTCAGCAAGCTTGAGCAGCAGATAAGTCAACCCCGCCAGGGCGAGCAACGCTGCCGAACCGACTCCAAAAATCAGACCGGTCAGCTCGAGATTGCGAGTAAAGCGCCACACCAGCAGAATGATCGTCGTCGCTCCGAAACCGTATACCAGCCAAGCATTGACCGGGGCTGGGAGAAGATCGCGCCGTAGGGCCATCGCCGGCGGTACTCGCTGGAGGCGCAGTAACGGTGGGAGGGAGAAGCCCAACAGCAGCAGCATAGCGATAGCAGGACCAAAACCGAATGCAAACCAGTCTGGACCAGCCAGACGTTCAGGCAACATGGCACGCAAAAACAGCACCAGGCTTTCCTGCGCCCCCCAGCCGATTAAGGTCCCGATCCCGCCGGCAAGCAGACCCACCAGCGCAAACTGATAAGCATACAAGCGAAGCACTTTGCCCTGGCTGGCTCCTAAGGTTTTCATCACCGCGGTCGCCGCAAAATGCCGCTCGCTGTAGCGGCTGGCAGCCATTGCCACTGCTACTCCGGCGATCAGGACCACGATCGCGCTCGAGAGGCCCAAATAACGTTCAGCCCGGCTCAGCGCTCGGCCAACGTCTGGCCGGTCTGCGTGAATGTCCAGCAGGCGCTGGTCAGGCTTGAGATGAGGCTGCAGAAAACTTTTGAATCGCTTCAAGTCGGCCTCCAGGCCGGCGAACAACTGGTAATAATTGGCGCGGCTGCCTGGGGCCAGAATACCGGTGGCGGGAAGGTCCTCGACCCGCATGATCACCCGCGGTGCCAGACTGTAGAAGGAAGTCCTGGTGTCCGGCTCGAAGGTCAACACGCGGTCTATGATCAGGCTAGCCTTGCCTACCTGCAGGCGGTCGCCCAGTTTCAGTCCGAGTTGGTTTAAGACGCGCTGCGCTACCCAGACCCGGCCAGGATCGGGCGGGGCACGAGTGATTTGTTCGGCGGTGATGTCGCTCGCAGTGGTCTTGAGATAACCACGCAAGGGGTAACCCTCGCTGACCGCTTTGACTCCCACCACCAGTAGCTGCTGGTTTTCCACCAGCACGCTGGTGAATTCCACCGTGCGCGCTGTTGCAAGCCCCATCTCACGCGCTCGCCTTAGCCAAGCTTGCGGCAGTGGGGCGTGGCTGGTCACCACCATGTCAGCGGCGAGGAAATCGGCGGCCTGCACGATCATGGTTCGGGTCAAGCGATTGGCCATCAAAGCGATCGCCGCGACGCTGGCCACGGCGATGATCAAGGCCAACATCAAAATCTTGAGTTCTCCCGCTCGAAAGTCACGGCGCAACAAACGCCAAGCCAAGACCCAGTCCCTCATCGCTCTGCTATGATCCGGCCTGCCTCCAACTCGATGATGCGCTGACAGCGCTTGGCCAATGCCTCGTCGTGGGTAACCAATACCAGAGTGGTAGCATGGGCCTGATTGAGTTCGAACAAAAGTTCGATTACGTGCTGGCCAGTGCGCTGGTCGAGGTTGCCGGTGGGTTCATCGGCGAACAGAATCTTGGGGTAGGTCACGAATGCCCGCGCTAGCGCCACGCGCTGTTGCTCTCCGCCGGACAATTGGCGGGGATAATGATGCAGGCGGTGCGCCAGCCCGACCCGGGCAAGAAATTCTCGGGCCAGCAGTGCCGCATTCCGCACGCCTTTCAGCTCCAACGGCAGCATCACGTTTTCCAATGCGGTCAGACTGGGCAGGAGCTGAAACGCCTGGAACACGAATCCCACGGCTTCCCCTCGCAAGCGAGCGCGGCCATCCTCGTCCAACTCGGTCAGCGCGATTCCATCCAGGTACACTTGGCCCGAAGTGGGTAAGTCCAGACCGGCCAGCAAGCTCAGCAGAGTGGATTTCCCGGAACCCGAGACGCCGACCACCGCAACTACCTCTCCAGGCTGAATGGAGAGATTCACATCGGTTAAGATGTCTAGCCTGCCCTCCGCGGTAGTTACCGATTTATTGAGATGCTCAGCAACGATCATAGCGGGGGCAGGTCCAATCTCTGCATAAGAATCTTGGAATGCTTGGCAGGAGCGTGTCGACATGAAAAGGGTAGGGTTGGTTGTGCTGTGGATGATATTACCTCAGCTTGGCTGGTCAGCGACTACCATTCTGGTCATAGGCGACAGCCTCAGTGCCGCCTACGGCATTCCCGCCGATCAAGGTTGGGTCGCGCTGCTTCAGGCGCAGCTTAAACAAGAACATAAAGACGTCCGCCTTGTCAACGCCAGCATCAGCGGCGAGACCAGCGCCGGCGGCCGCCGGCGCCTTCCAGCTCTGCTGGAGCAGCACCGACCGCACTTGGTGATCCTAGAGTTGGGCGGAAACGACGGCTTACGCGGCATCCCTCCCGCGCAAACGGAACAAAACCTGGCGGCGATGATCGAGACGGCTCGTGCCGCTGGAGCCAAGGTCCTCCTGCTGGGGATGAAGCTGCCGACTAACTACGGGCCTAAGTTTGGCGAGATGTTCGAGGCCGTCTATCAAAGCTTGGCGCGGCGTTATCCGGTGACGTTCGTGTCCTTCTTTTTGGAGGACGTGGCTTTGGAGGCTGAGCTGATGCAAGCCGATGGCATCCACCCGAATCTTGCAGCCCAGCCGCTGTTAGCGCGGCGGGTCTGCCAAGCCTTGGCAGGCATGTTAAACTGAGCACCGGAGCCGATTACTTGGGAGGGCCTATGCCTGAAGCCCCTTTGCTATGCGATGCCGAGCAGAGCATTTTGGTGATCGCTGACATCCAGCCGCGCCTAGCCGAGGCGATGCCGGCAGACGAATTCCGAAACATGCTTAAATCCTGCATTGTGTTGCTCGAAGCGGCCAAGGCCCTGGCCATCCCGGTATTGCTTACCGAGCAGTATCCTGATGCTCTTGGAACCACTCACCCCGAAATTCTGGCGCATATGCCGCCTGGGGTAATGCCGCTGGCTAAAACTGGTTTCGCTTGTAGCAGTGCAAAAGGGTTTGACACCCTATTAGAACAGAGTGGGCGTACCCAAGTCATCCTGACTGGTTTGGAAGCCCACGTATGCGTGCTGCAGGCCGCTTTCGTGTTGCTCAGTCGCGGTTGGCAAGTATTCGTGGTCGAGGATGCAGTCTGCTCGCGTCGCCCTGAGCATAAGATTTATGCCTTGGAGAGAATGCGCCAGGCTGGCGTGGTCGTCCTCGCAGGAGAATCGGTTGTGTTCGAGTGGCTGCGCGATGCCCGCCATCCGCATTTTAGGGAGCTGGTCGGGCTGCTTTAAAAAGCCGCGCTGACCCGATTGCGGCCAGCGCGTTTGGAATGATACAAAGCCATGTCGGCGGCTTCGATCAGCTGGTTTGCCTGTTCCCTTGGCTTGGGATACTGGACAGCGACGCCCTCGCTGATCGTCACGACGCCGAACGGGGAATCCGGGTGGAAAATCCTCAAAGCCTCGACTTTCTGGCGCAGGCTTTCGGCGATGGCCAGAGTGCCTGCCTGAGAGGTGTCCGGCAGCACGATGGCGAATTCTTCTCCGCCGTAGCGGGCGGCCAGGTCGTTGGAACGCTGCGTCACCAGGGCGAGCGCGGCGGCAACCTGACGCAAGGCTTCATCTCCTGCTTGATGCCCAAAGCGATCGTTGTAAGCTTTGAAATAATCAATGTCGACCATGATCAGGGCAAGCCCCGTTCCAGCACGCTGAGCGCGTTTGAATTCCCGCTCTAGAAATTCATCGAAGTAGCGGCGGTTGTGGAGGCCGGTCAAGGAGTCGTGGAAAGACAACTGGCGCAATTGTTCATTTGCCTGTTTGAGTTGCTCGGCCACGGCAATCAGTTCTTTGGCCTGACGCTTGCGCTGTTCAATCTCGGCTTTAAGGCGTAGAGCACTGCGAATCCTGGCCAGCAGTTCGACCCCTTTGAACGGCTTTTCGATGTAATCCACCGCGCCGGCATCAAAGGCCTGCTCAAGATGCTCTTCGTCGTTGCTGCCGGTGAGCATAATCACGGGGATGTCGCAGGTTTTGGGATCTTCCTTGATCCTGCGGCATACCTCGATCCCGGACGCATCCGGCAGAAAGATGTCGAGCATGACCAAGTCCACTTCGGGGTCTGTGCCGCCAGGCCGGTCAAGACCCAGATAGCTTAGCGCCTGACCTGCGGTGGGAACAGTCACAGTCCGATAACCTGCCGTCTTCAGCCGCATGCCGATGAGTTTGCCCAGTTGCGGATCGTCGTCAATGATCAAAATGAGCATATTTGTCTCTGACTGATCTATCTCTGAAGACGGCTGTCATCTGGATTGGTTCAGCATAGAACACAATCTAAAAAGTTTTTGCAGACTCGGTCACGTTCAAGGGTGGATCACGGGGTCCTAAAGTTGCCTTATGGCAGCTTTAGGCGGTTTTCGACCTTTTTTACCCCCTCGACATACCAACAATCGTGTTCCGCCAGTTTGATCTGTTCAGCCACCGGCACAGCCCCCTCAAGGATTACTTCCCCCGCCCGACACTGGATCGCCAGTTGTAGATAATCGACGAACGGGTCTATGTCCAATGCCAGCAAAATGGCTTCCTTGAGTTGGTCGTCGTTGTCCTCTTCAGGAGGGGTGACCACAAGGCTGTTGACGACGTTACGGCTTCCTGGCACCCACCATGCCATGACTTCTGCTAAACGCCGATCGCATAGGGATTTGACCTCCCCACTAAGGTATACCGTACCGCTCTCCACGTGGACGAGGAAAAACCCTGCCTGCCCATCCAACCGGCGTAGGACTTCCCGTTTGCCCTTATGGTCGATGGCGGTCAGGCCGTAATGTTTGAAGGCAAGGTCCTCGGAGAGCATCTTGGTCAAATGCGCTAAAATTTCATCGTCACCCATCGCTTGCGCAGGCTTGACTTGTAGTCGATCGTCCACGCTGGCCACCCCGGGGACTTCCAAAGCCGTATAATAGGCGCGGCGTTTGGCGGCAATATCGGCCACCTCGCCGGTCAAAACGATCCGACAGGTCTCGTGCTGGATCGTAATTTGGTCGCGATGGGGATTGACCTGCGGGTCGACTTCAAACGCTGCAGACACGGCTTTGATCAATTCATCATTACGAGTCATTTTGTCTCCTTAAGGGGTTGTTTTAGGTTCGGTGTTATTCTATCTATTGCGTTGAAACTTTAAGGCAGATATGAGCAGAAAATTTAGCTTGATTCTGGTCGGTTTGCTGGTGACCGGTTGGGTGCTGGCAGATTCTTACGTTTTGTCACCGGCGACGGATCTAGTTGGCCAGTTGCAAACCGTCAAGGCCAGCAAAAAGGACACTTTCCTAGAGATCGCGCGCCTGTTCAACCTTGGCCAAACCGAAATCCGCCTCGCCAATCCCGGTTTGAATCCATGGCTTTTGCAGGATGGCACTGAGGTCCTGTTGCCAAAGCTGTTTGTTCTGCCGGATGCTCCCCGCCGCGGAATCGTTCTCAACATCCCAGAAATGCGGCTGTATTATTTCCCCCCAGCCCGCTCCGGGGAACCCTCCAAAGTGATCACCCATCCGGTCAGCATCGGCCGCATGGACTGGGCAACCCCCTTGGGTGCCACGCGCGTCGTCGCCAAGGTCAAGGATCCGGTCTGGGTTCCGCCGGAATCGATCAAAAAAGAACACGCCGCCGATGGCGATTTGCTCCCAAACGTGGTTCCTCCTGGGCCTGACAATCCCTTGGGCAAATATGCGCTGCGCTTGGGCATCCCGGGTTATTTGATCCACGGAACCGACGAGGCCAAAGAATTCGGCATCGGCATGCGCGTCACCCATGGGTGCGTGCGCATGTATCCCGAGGATATCGAGCGCCTGTTCCCAGAGATACCGGTCGGTACCCCAGTCACCTTTGTCAATCAACCGATCAAGCTCGGCTGGCTTAATGACGAGCTCTACATCGAGGTCCACCCTCCTTTGGAAGAAAAAGGGCATTTCTATTCCTATGAAGAGATGCTGGGACAGGCCCTTGCTTTGATCGAGCGCAAAACCCAGGGAATACGAGTTCGCGTTCAAGGTTCGGCGCTGCGCAAAGCCCTTGAGGAACAAAACGGTATCCCGGTCAAAATCGCCGATCGTTCCCTTTCCCGGACCTAAAAAACGGCCCCGCTTGAAGCGGGGCCTGATTCGGCTGCTGAAAAATCTCGATTACTTCAGCATGCGCTTTTGGAACATCCGATCGAGCTTTTCGCTTTGCGCCTCGCAGCACTCCAATGCCTTGTCCGCTTTCTCCTCGGCACGGGCAGCGTGTTCATGAGCGCTGCGAATGTCTTTCATCATATCGTTGTGGGCGCTTTCCATCTTTGAGACGCGCGATTCCAAACCGGAAACACGGTCTTTCACTTCCTGCAACTGCCCTTTGGTGGCGCAGCCAGTTACAGCGCCCATAGCAATGGCCACAACTGAGATCTTGGCAAAAGTTTTCAACATAAGTATCTCCCTTTTAGTTTGTTGGTTATCACGCGACAAAATCATCACATAAACACCACTATCTAGTCAAAAACTTGCTTACCGCTAGCGGATGACCACCGTCGTCCCCACCCCGACCCAGCGGCTTAAGCGATCGATCTGGGCATCAGTCAAGGCAATACACCCTTGCGTCCAGTTGAACACTCCATGGATGCTCGGGTCTGCTTTGCCTACCCCGTGGATCCCGACATATCCGCCTAAAGGCGTGTTCTGAGGTGGAACCGCGCTCTCGAAATTAGCGCGGATGAGCGCGCGGTAAGTGCGGTCGTCCAGCCAACCGCGCAGCCAGCCGCGGGTGGCGTGGGAGAGGGTCGGATAATTGAGGCCAAAAAAGCGGTAATAGCGGCTGCTCTCCTTGATCCAGCCGATGCGAAATACTCCCAGCGGGGTTTTGTTATCGCCGCGGCGTTTGGCCTTGGTCACGCCCCGGCTGCCGATGGAGATGTGGTCGAAAGTTTCGATGACCTTGTCGCCTTGCATGACGTGTAGCAGCTGCTTTTTGGTATCCACTAATACCCAGATGCCTTCTTTTCCCTGAGCGCCTGCCAAAAGCGCCCAAGCCCAAAGCAACAGTCCCCATTTCCACATGTACCAGGCTCCTTCTTAGTGTTAAACTCGCACCGACACAATATTTAAGAATGATATCCGAAAAATCGAAGCGGGAGCGAGAGCATGGACATCGAAATCCGCACAACTAAACCTTATTCCGACCAAAAACCCGGCACCTCCGGCCTGCGCAAGAAGACCAGGGTTTTCTTGGACAATCCTAACTACCTGGAAAATTTCGTCCAGTCCATCTTCGACTGTCTGCCCGATCGGCAAGGCAAAACTCTGGTGCTAGGCGGCGACGGGCGCTTCTATAATCGGCAAGCGCTGCAAACCATCATCAAAATGGCGGTGGCGAACGGTTTTGGAACGCTCTTGGTAGGCCAAGGCGGACTGCTTTCCACCCCAGCTGCCTCCCATCTGATCCGCAAATATAAGGCGCTCGGCGGGATCGTGTTGTCGGCCAGCCACAATCCTGGGGGTCCTGAGGGAGATTTCGGGATCAAATACAACATCGAAAACGGGGGGCCGGCTCCGGAAAGCTACACCAACGCGTTTTACCAGCGTAGCTTGAAAATCACCGAATACCGGATCGCTAGGATGGAGGACGTGGATATCGACCGGCTCGGCGAACACCGCTTCGATAATGTCACCGTGAAAATCATCGATCCGGTCAGCGATTACGCCCAGCTGATGGCGCACCTGTTCGATTTCGACCGGATTCGCTCTGCCTTGCGCACCGGCGTAGTGAGCGTCTGTTTCGACGCCATGCATGCGGTCACTGGCCCTTATGCCAGGCGCATCCTGGAAGACGAACTGGGCGCTGTGCCCGGTTCGGTCATCAACGCCGAGCCCAAAGAGGATTTTGGCGGTGGCCATCCCGACCCCAACCTGACCTATGCCAAAGCGCTGGTAGAAAAGATGTACAGTCCCCATGCTCCGACGTTAGGGGCAGCTTCAGACGGAGACGGGGACCGCAACATGATTTTAGGGCAAAGGTTTTTCGTCACCCCCAGCGATAGCCTCGCGGTGCTGGCGGCCAATGCTCATAAAGTCCCCGGCTATCGCGCAGGGCTGCGCGGCGTGGCCCGCTCCATGCCCACCAGCCGCGCCGTGGACCGAGTCGCAGAAGCTTTCGGTATTCCTTGCTACGAGACCCCCACCGGCTGGAAGTTCTTCGGCAACCTCTTGGATGCTGGCAAAATTACTCTGTGCGGCGAGGAAAGCTTTGGCACCGGTTCGGACCACGTGCGCGAAAAAGACGGCCTGTGGGCGGTGCTATTCTGGCTCAACCTGGTGGTGACCACCCGTCAGCCAGTGGCTGTGATCGTCCGCGAACACTGGCGCCGCTTTGGCCGCCATTATTACAGCCGTCACGATTACGAGGCGCTCGACACCACCCTCGCCCAGGGGATCATGGACCTATTGCGTGCGCAGCTACCTAAACTTACCGGGCAGCGCCTGGGCAGCTACACCGTCGCCTTGGCCGACGATTTCTGCTATACCGACCCGATAGACGGCAGCGTCACCTCAGGCCAAGGCATTCGCATTCTGCTGGAGCCGGAGGCGCGCTTGGTGTTTCGGCTGTCGGGGACCGGTACCGAAGGAGCCACTTTACGGATTTATCTGGAGCGCTACGAACCCGACCCCGCCCGCCACGACTTAGATCCCCAAGAAGTGCTTGCGGAGCTGATCGCTTTGGCTGAAGCCTTAAGCGCGGTCAAGGCCAAAAGCGGCCGGCCGGGGCCGGATGTCGTCACTTGACCGAGGCTTGCAAGGTGGCTTGGAGAAGCAAGTGCAAAACCGGAGACGCACATGAACCAGACGAGCTCTTCCCCAGCCGGTGACGAATCGTCCATCGCGTTCATCATCGCCAGCGGTGGCATCGGGGCGATTTGTTTCGGGCTTGCCGATTTGCTCAACAACCACGATGCCGCAGCGGTGATCAAACTGGGCGAAGCGCTCAAACCCATCGCCCCCACGTGGTTAGCTAACCCGGGCGTCGCTTTCATCGTCCTGACGCTCTTAGGCTGTCTGCTGTGCTGGGTGCACCAACCCAAAACCCGCCTGGACGCTTTCATGCGCGGCTTCTCCGTGTTCGCCGTCTTGACTGTCGCCAACCCCTATGAAAATCCGGCCTTAAAACCCGTAAAACCTCCCAAGATCCGGGGCCTGATCTCCTCAGCTGTAATCCCCGAGGCCGACTTTCCGGTGTTTTATTTGAAACCTGCTGACGCTCAGGCCCCACTAATCAAAAAGGCAATCATCACCTTGAGAAACCCTAAAACGAAAAAAATCATCCGTAAATTTGCCACCACCAACACCTTCTCGTTGCCAAAGCGCAAAGCCTATCTGATCGAAATCGAAGCCGCAGGTTTTCGCCTGACCGCCCTAGAGTTTCAACCGGGTCACCGACAAAGCTACGATATTTACCTGGAGCCTTCCTCCATTCCGGTAGAAATTCAGTATCTCTATGGTCCAAAGAAAATCCCGCTGCCTCCGCCCTAACGATTTTTCCATGCGCAAAAAAACCGCGCCTTGAAAGCGCGGTCAGACGAGGAAGAAACCTTAAGATTTTAATCTCGGAGCTTGGAAAACACGTATTGGCTGGCTTTCTGGGCGGCGTGGCAGCCGAAACAACCTTGGCCGCCGTCGGTCACTAGGCGCTTGTCCGGTTTGCCTTCGCCAAAGCCTTCAAATCCCCAGCCGCCAGTGGCGGCAAAACGCTTGGCATCGCGTTCCATCACGCCGATCAGTTTGCGTTTGCCTTCTACCAGCGCGTGGTCGTCTTCCCGGTAATCGAATAGATCGAACACCAACACCGCTCCGTCTGGATAGATGCCGGTTTTCAGTCCATCCAGAGCTTTGGGATTGGCGTACACGTGGTGAATTCCACCGAAGGGGTTTTCCAGCGGATGGCCAGGCTGGATTACCATGGATTTGACGTGGTACCAACTACGAAATCCCGCAGGGTATTTTACCTTGGTCTCGGCTGCACCGAGTGCACCGGAAAAGAGCAGAATCCACCCGAGCAAAAGAGACAGCTTGTTCATTTTGACCTCCTTTTGACCTTTTGATATAGTTTTGCGTCGAAACTATATGTCTGGATGCAAGACCCGTCAAGTTTTTTGCGGACTGCACGGATGCTAATGCTATGATTGTGGCTAAAGACTATAACAATTATCGAGGAGGAAAGATGCTTGTCCGGCTTGTCTCTTTGCTGATCTTCTCCTTCGCCCTACCTGTCCTGGCGCAGACGGGCGCCGATCCAAAACAACTGATCGAACGCTACTATCAGAGCCATCCCGGCAAGGGCAAATTCGGCCAAAACTGGCAACCGATTCCGATCCAGCGTTACTGGAATCCTAAGGACTTCTACCAGCCGCCGACTACCATCCAAGGAGAAGTCACGCGGCAGCAGTGCATCGCTTGCCATCAGAGCATCACCGCCGGTTTTGTCCATGCTTGGCGCAACAGCACCCACGCTAAGCTGGATGAGATCCGCGCCCTGCCCGAGGGGGACGTGCGCGCGTACAAAAAGCAGAAGCTGGCTGAAGTCGAAGCCAACCTAGTTCGTCAGGGGCTGCTCCAAGCCGGTGAACATCTCAAGGAGGTCGGCTGCATCGACTGCCACGGGGGAGTGGGCAAGCAAAAAATCCGCCACGACCAAGACTTGAGATTACCGGATCGAGCCGCGTGCGGTACCTGCCACACAGAACAATTTGCCCAGGCAGAGGCGGAGAAAGAACAAACCTGGCCGCAGGGCCAGTGGCCCAAAGGGCATCCCTCGCACGCCGTAGACTGGAAGGCGAACGTCGAAAACGACATCTGGGCCGGCATGGCCGAGCGCGAGATCGCTCAGGGCTGCGACATGTGCCACTACCAGCAGAACAAGTGCGACGGCTGCCACACCCGCCACAGCTTCTCCGCCGCCGAGGCGAGACAACCGGAAGCCTGCGCCACCTGCCACAACGGCGTAGACCACAACGAGTTTGAAAATTACCTTTTGTCCAAACACGGCACCGTCTATCAAACCCACAAGGCCAGCTGGAACTTCGAAGTGCCGCTTAAAGACGCTCTGACCCAAGGCGGTTACACCGCTCCCACCTGCCAGTTGTGCCACTTCGAATATAAAGGCGAATATTCCCACAACCTGGTGCGCAAAGTACGCTGGGCGTTCAACCCAACGCCGCAGATTGCCGCTAATTTAAATCACCCCTGGTTCAAGGAACGTCAGGAAGCGTGGGTTTCAACCTGCAGCAACTGCCACTCGCCGCGCTTTGCTAAGACGTACCTAGAAACCGCCGATCAAGGCACGATCGCCGGGATAAAGGTCGAGCAAGAAGCCAAGAAAGTCGTTCAGGCCCTGTACGACGAAGGGCTTTTGGTCGGTCAGAAGACCAATCGTCCGGCGCCACCCGCGCCTGTGCAAGATTCCCCCGGTGGCTTCTTCCAGCTGTTCTGGGCCAAAGGCAACAACCCCTCTAGGGTGGAGCGCATCTACGCCGACATGTGGGAGCACGATCTGATCAAGCTCTACAAAGGGCTGTTCCACATGAACCCAGGAGGGTTCACCTATACCGAAGGCTGGTCGCCGCTGATGCGCGACTACACCGAGATCATGGATGAAAACACCCGCCTGCGCGAAGAAGCCAAAGAGCGCCAAGCGAGCCTGGCGATCCCATTCCAGCTGGCTGGCGTAGATTTGCGCCTACCTTTGGGAGCGGCGCTGCTCGTCGGCGGCTTACTCGTAATCCGGCGCAAACCCTGATGCGGCGCTTGCTCCTAGGCGGTGTCCTGCTACTTGCAGGCGCCGCCTTGATTTTGTCTGCCTTGTGGCCGATCGAGGACGCATGGCGGGTGGAACGTACCCCGCTAACCCCGCCTGAGGATCTTACGAGCTACTATCCTCTCTTGAATTTCGAGCGTTTGGAAATCAAACACGCTCAGGGGCGGCAGCTTACGCTTTATTTGGTCCGCTATCAGGATAAAGAGGGAATCTTTCGCCAAGCGCTGCTGCCTGAGCCGGGATCGGCCAGATGGCGGGCCTGGATGGAGCTTGGCCAACTTCTGCGCAATCTAGAACGAGATGCCTTGGTGATCGCCTGGTGGGACAACGGCCAGCGGGTGGATTTTTTGAGCGGCTTGGCCGCTTGGATTCGCCAGCCGCCTAAAGCGGCCTTTGCTCCGGAGGAGCGCCCGCTTTGGCAAACGCTCAGCGGGGGGGTTGAGGACTCTGAGAGGTCCATCCAGCTGGTCAAATGGTGGACAGCAGACAGCGTCCAGGCACTCTCAGAAATCGCGCGCCTTAAATTCGACCGGCCGGTTTATTTTCTGGTTTCCAGCGACGATCTGACCCACCTAGACGAGATCGAGCGCCTGGCTGGAAAAGCTCTGCCGCTGGAAGTGAGGATTTTCCCTGAAGCCAGCAATTTCCACGCCCAGATCGCCCAGATCAAACGCTGGGCGCGAGAGACTGGAAAGGCTTATCTCCCCCTGAAAGTGCCGGGGGGAATCGCCGCGTGGCGGTTGACCCAGGAATCTCCCCCATTTCTGCTGAGCTTGCTGCCTTTTCTGCCGCTCTCGGACAAAGCGGAAAGCCGCCCGTGGTATTCGCTGACGCAAGTCTACCAGAGCCTTGGCGGATACCTGACTCTGTACCGCCGTTAGTCTCGTCAGCGCCGCCCTTGGCGCCGCCAGCGATCGGCGATGGCTTCCACGTCCAAGTCCTCAGACCCCTCGCGCCAGGCGGCGTGATAGTTGACGTCTTGGCTGTGCGGGACAGGGTCGGGGCGGCGGATGCGTATCCGGGTTGGCAAGGGTACGGCCTCCCCCATCACCATCGCCTCGCCTCGGCCTAAGGCCGGCAACACATCCACCAGTTCGCTTTCGGCGTCGGGGACCAGTTCGCGCACATAGGCTTGGTCGTCGGGATTGGCCAGGCGCAGGCAGATGAAAGTGCCGCATTGGGATAAGACAGTCTCGGAAAGCTCGTGTGGGCGCTGGCTGACCACCCCCAATCCGACGCCGTACTTTCGCCCCTCCTTAGCGATCCGCTCCATCGCCCGCCGTGTGCCATCGTAGCGCCCGCTGCTGCGCGGAATATAAGCGTGGGCCTCCTCGCATACCAACACGATCGGAAACTCTCGTCGCCTGGGATTCCAGTAGTTGAATTCAAACGCCACCCGGCCAATCTGCGCCGATACCGCTGGGCGCACGTCGAACGGCACCGAACTTAAATCGATGACGGTGATCTGACACTTTGGCTCGCCAAGGCCGACAAAATCCCTAAGCAGCTTCGCTAAAGACTCTGAGTTGGTGCGCTGCTTGGGCTTGAGCAGAAAGTCGTAGCGCGCATCGCTCAAACGGCTTTGCAGCTTCACCAAAAATTGGTCGAACTGGCCATAGAGCGGCCCCTTGGTCTTGCCGAAGTCAGTGCGCAGCTCGTTGGCAGCTTTGAACTCGTGGTACAGCTCCTCCAGGGAAAACCAGATCGGGGCGTCGATGGATACGAAGCCGATTTCTAGGCGTTCGGCTTCTTTCTTCTTCAGCGTGTGTAGAGTCTCACGTAGGAATGCCATTTGGATCGAAGCGCTACTGTCGTCGCGGTCGATCAACAGCTCGACCAGTTCTTGATACGTCATTAACCAATACGGGATTTCCAGCGTCCGGGTATCAATATAGCGGTAGGTCCCTTCCCGGAAGGCCGAATGCAGTTGACCCTGAGCATCGCGCCAGCAATATTCGCCGTGTAGGTCAAGCAGGATGATGTGCGCTTTGGGCATTCCCGCAACGGCCTGTTGCAGCAGGCTGGCCACCGTCCAGGATTTGCCCGAACCGGACTGACCCAAGATGGTGAAACTGCGCCCGAACAGCGCGCTGGGATTGAGATAGGCGGTCTGGTCAGGACGGCTTGCCACTTGTCCGATTCCGAACCCGAACGCGCGGTATTTGGCGAACACCTGCTGAAGCAGGTCTTGCCCGACACTGCGTACTTGTGCGCCCGGCACCGGATAGTTGCGGACACCGCGCTGGAAACCCCCTTCCTCGTCGATTTCCCCCAGCGGGACGAGTCCGAGACGAACGCCGCACGCATCCATTGAGCTGCGATTGATGACTGCCAACACCCGGATTCCTGGCTGCTCGATCGAGACGTATCTGCCTAGTTGGAAGAGCTCGTTAGCTACTTCGGGTGGATCCAGCCTTGACCCAGGGTTTTCAACCACGGCCTCGAAGCGGCTTGCGTGGACATCGGTGAGGCGGGCTATTGGGGAATCTGCCATGAGGGTAACCTTTCCATCGCTTTAGTTCATACCCGATTTTAAGCATAGCCGATTCTCCAAAACCGCAATCGAGCATCGATCGTCATGCTTGATCGCGTGCGCCCTCTTTACCCGGGCCCAGCAAAATCGCAATCCAGCGGGTGTGGGGGCTGTCTTCTAGGAACATCTTAAAGATCACGGTGATCGGTACCGACAAAAACATCCCCACCGGCCCCAATACCCACCCCCAAAAGATCAAAGACAGCAAAACGGCTAAGGTGGAAATGCCCAATCCCTTGCCCACTATCCTTGGATCGATAAAGCCGCCGATAACGGTGTTGATGGCCAAATACCCCAAAGCGGTATACAGCGCATTCCACGCCCCATGCTGGACTAACGCCAAAAGGATCGCCGGCAGCGCAGCCACAAACGAGCCGATGTTGGGAATGAAGTTGAGCACATACGCCACCGCCCCCCACAGGATGGGATAATCGACCTCTAACAGGGTAAGCCAAAACGCCACGGCAAGGCCGGTCGCTAAGCTGATCAGGTTTTTTAGATGCAGGTAGCGCCGCAAGTTGGCGAAAAAGGCTTCAAAGCGCGCCGCTAGCTTGGTATCGCCGAAGATCGCTTGAAGTTTGTCAGGCAGCAGAAATGCTTCTAAAAACATGAAAGTGACGTAAAACAGGATCATAGCCCCATTGGCAAAGGCCGCAGTCAGCGTATTGAGCAACACGCCCGCCCATTGCACCAAGCGCGCGGCGTTGAAAAACTCGGCCAGGCGTTCGCGCGAGACTTCTATCCCCTGCTCGGTCAGCCACTCCAACAGCCCGGCCATGTTGGCCTGCAGCCGGCTTTGATAAAAGGGAAGGTTGCCGAGAAAATTGTCGATCGACTTGCCGATGAAGAGGGCCGTCAATACCATCAGGACAACGAGACCTACGTCGGCCAACGCGATCGCCAGCCAGGCCGGTACCCGATGGCGGTAAAGCCAAGAGACCAAAGGCCACAGCAGAATCGCGATGAACAGCGAGAGCAAAAACGGCGCCAGAATTTGCGCTGCGGCGCGAAGACCCGCGACTATGACAAACAGCGCTGCCAAGTTGATCAGCCAGCGGTGATCGATAGTTCTGCGTATCATAGGCGGATCGTTAGCCCGGCGAGGAGGTACAAGCCCAGTGCTACTCCGGCTCCCAGCAGCGCATAAGGGAGTTGGTGACGAATGTGCTCGATCGGCTTAACTCCTGCGGCCAGCGAGGCGATCATCGTGGTATCTGAGACCGGCGAGCAGTGGTCGCCGAACAATCCGCCGCTCAACGCCGCTCCTACCAATATCGCCGGCGATACCTGGAAGACCTCGGTCAGCGGCATGACGATCGGGATCAGGATGGCGAAAGTTCCCCACGAGGTGCCGCTGGCGAACGAGATCAGGCAGCCTATGCCGAAGACCAGAAACGGCAGCCATACTGGGTCGATTTGGCCGTGGAGGGCGCTGGCCAGGAAAACCCCGGTGCCCAGGGCACGGGTGGTAGCGCCGACGGCAAACGCGCAGATCAAAAGATACATCAGAGGTAGGATCATCCGGATTCCCTGGCAGATGGGTGAAACCATGTCGCCCCATGCGAGGATGCGTTTGCTGCCAAAATACACGCACGTCCCCATCAGCACCCCGGTCACGGCGATGAAGATTGAAAGCGGCGCATTTCCGCTCAAACCTAAAAGCACCAAGACGCTCGTGACCAAAAGACCGATTGGCCCCCACAGATAGCGGGCGCGCTTCGGAGTGTCGGCATGCGGCGTAATCACTGTGCCGAAGTGGGGAACTTCTCCTACCGCGCGTTCAGAAAACGGCATCTTGAAGGGAAGCTCCCAGCCCATCGCGGCGACCGCTCCGGCCAGGGCGATGGCGATCCAGCCGTAGAAAACCCAAGGCAAAGATTCTAGCAACAGGCGCATGGGCTGGGAGCTCCCCTGATCCGCAAGCAAGCTGGCGACGTAGGCTCCCCAGGCGTTGACGGGGATGAGCATACACTTGGGGGCGCAGGTCGAGTCGAGCAGATAGCTGAGTCTGAGCCGCGAGAGGCGATAGCGGTCGAACAGGGGCAGGGCGATGAGTCCGGCGATGAGCACTCCGAAATTGGTCTCGATGAACAGTCCCATGCTGGTGACAAAAGCCAGCACGGCTACCCGGCGCGGGGTCCCGATCAAGCGCCTGGCTTCCGCCCAGCGCACGAACCCCTCGATCCCGCCGGCCCGCTGGATCAGGCCGATCAGTCCCCCGATCAGAAGGCTGAAGGCGAGGATCAATTCGTTGTCCGGGTCCTTCACCACCTGCCAGAAGATCGCAAGCAGCCGGGCAAACGCATCCGGCAGCCAGCCGTGTTCCAGGATCAGAGCGCCGATGAAGACATACAGCCCAAGTGAGAGCACAACCCGGTGGGTCACGAACGCCAGCGGGATGGCGATCAAAGCGGGCAGCAGAGACAGCCAGCTCGACATGATTTAAACCCCTTCAGCTTTAAGGCTTTCCTCGACACAAACAGACGGATGAATCAATCGGTTTCGATGGTATAAAAGAGATCGACGTTTTGGCTGGCCCCGGCTCCCGCTTCTAGGCTTAGGAAACGGTTAATGCGGTAGCGTAGGAGCGCTTTGCCGACCCCGTTAAACACGTTGAAAGCATAGCCGATGTAGAGATCGGGTGTCAGGTATTTCCCCAGCCCTAAGGCTTCCTCCTGGAGGCGGGTTCCGGTTTGGGCGGCAAAGGCTTCCAGCCCCAGCTTTCGAAGCCAGGGTAGCGCCAGATTCACCCCCATCGCCAAGGCGGTTTTGGCGACCGCGGTTTGATCGGCGACGCTGCTGGTTTTGAAGGAACGGCCAAGGAGCAGGTAAGACAGCGCCTCGGTCTGGGGCAGGGGGGGCTGGCTGGTGATGCGGGTTACGGGTTTGGCAAGCGGTCCTCGAATTTCCAGCGCGGCGGTGACGCCTTCGGTCTGGATCGTGCGGCTCGCCTTGAGTTCAAGGTAAGGTTGATCCGTAGGACCGGTGAAGATCAAGCGGCCTTTGTCGAGGTTCAGCTTCTGCCCGTAGGCTTTGTAACTAGCCTGCTTGAGGTCGATTGTGCCCAAAGCACGCGCCTGACCGTTTAGGCTGGAAACGTCCAAGTTGCCGACGAGGTTTGCGCTAAGGCCAAAGCCGGCAAAGGAAACCTCATTGCCTAGGACAAGGCGCAGCTTGCTGACGATTGCAAATGGCGGCGTTTCGGGTTTGGTCTCTGCCCCGACGACGATCTCGTCCTTAGAGACGGTCACGCTGCCTTCGGGAAGCTCTCTGAGGCGGATGTCCGCTTTGGGAATCTGAAGGGTGCCTGTAAGCTGTAGGCTCCTTCCGTGCAGCTTGACTGCTAACTCCGGCGAAGCGCTCGCTGTGATCTGTGGGTTTCTGAGAATTTCCAGGTCCTTGCCAACGAGGCTCAGGGAGAGCTTTGCCGGAAGCTCGGCCCACCCAGAGAAATTCAGTTGCCCTTCGCCGGAGCGTAGGCTTCCGGTCAGATCGAAGCGTTCCCCGCTGCCGGCGACGGTGACCTCGACGGCGGTGAGGCGAATGCCGGCAAGGCCTAAGCCAAAAGCTCCCCGGCCGAGCTTGAGTCTGACCTTAGGTTGTAGCTTGTCTACCGGGCCATCGACGGTCAAATCCAAGGCAAGGTGGCCTTCGGGGCGGTCAAGTTGCCCCAGCCAAGGCGCGAGCTTGCCGAGGTCTGGGAGCTCCAGCTCGAGGTGGCCGGCGAGCGTGGCCGGTTTGGGTTTAAGATCCAACTTAGCCTGAGCGATCAGCCTGCCGTCGCCGGGAAAGGCGAGCTGCCTGCCGTTTGTATCTTCCAGGATGAGGTGCTCGATGCGCGCCTGCCAAATCCTTGCGCGGTAACTTAAGGTCATAGCGGCGGCCAGCTTCCCCTGGAGGGTTTTGAGATCAAGCTCCAACCGATGCCGTTCGAACCCGCCGCGGACGACGGCTTTCAGGTGTTCGACCTGGAGCCCTGCGAACTCAAGCCGGCTTAAGCGGAGCTCGCTGTAGGAAGCTGGATCGCCGGGAACAAAGTCAAGGGCCATCTTAAGCTCCCCGATCCGGTTCTCCTGCCAGGCGATCGCATGGCCCTGGGCGTTGACCTGAATCTTCGGCCTGCTTTGGGTTCCCGCGAGCTTTCCGTGGGCGCTTAAGGTACCGGAAAGCCCTGGCCAAAGATCGCTCAAACGCCGCCCGTCGAAGAAAAAAGTCAGATCGATGCGCTTGCCGTAGCGACCTTGAAGCTTAAGCTGGTTGAGGCCGCTTTTGAGGTCGAGCCCATCGCTTTGCCACTGGCCGTCTTGGAATTGCAAAGTGCCTTTAGCTTCCACCGCTTGCCCGCGCAGCTTGCCGCGTAGATGGTCGATCCTGAGCGTGAGCGCCAGCGTGCGGCTGACCCACTGGCCGCTGCTTGAAGCCTGAATTTCCAGGCTTCCGGGCAGTTCCGGCCAAAACGCCTGCGGGTCGAGGTCGCGCCCCTCGAAGGCGAGTTGCCAGGCAAGTTTCGGCCCCCAATTGAGTTTGCCGGTGACGGTCAATTGCCCTTTGGGAGGATGCACGCTCAGCGGCTCAAGCTTCAAGGATTCGGCATCGCCGCGGCCGTTCAAATGGACCTGAAGCGGCGGGAAAGTTTTGCCCTGCAAAGCGGCCTTAAGTTCCAGCCGATACGCCTTGAGGTTGCCGCGCACGCGGTAGCTGCCGGTAGGGCTGGAATAATCGGAAGCCAAGGGCGGCCAGCTTAAGTTTTGCCAATCGCCGTGGAAGTCAAACGCAAATTCAGGGAGCAGTGCGTTCAGCGTACCTAAGGTGTGGGCTTCAAACGGCGCACTCAGGCGGTGGTCGAGGCAAAGTTCGCGCAGATCGCCGCTGAGTTTCGCTTGCCCGGCGAGGGCTTGACCGTCGGCTACTCCGCGCCAGTCGACGGCGAGCTTGAGGGGGTAGTTGCCTTGCAGCTTCACCTCGCCGCTGGCAATGAGCGAGAGAGGATGAACGAGGAGGCGAAATTGCCGGACGGCGAGCCGATCCCCTTTAAGTTCCGCGTTGAGCAGCACATGCTCAAAGCGCAAACGGGTTGTATCCTGAATGATCGCCACATCGGTCAATTCGGCGTGCTCGACAGTCACCTTAAGCGGTAGACGCACGGCGGGCAGGATAAAGGAAGAAGAGGATTCGGTACCGGCAAGCTTTTGATAATGCAAACCCGATACGGTCAGATCTACGATCTTAAGCTGCCTGGAAAACAGCGCCTTGGGCTGCCAAGCCAGGGTCAGAGAGTTAAGTTCGATCCGGTGGACTGGGTGGGAGTAAACGAGACGTTCCAGTTCGAGGCGGCCTAAAAGAGTGCCGTGAGCCTTTCCGAGGCTCAGTTCTCCAGGAGCAAAGCACACGGCGACCTGTACCAGCCAGCGGGTGCCGGTTTCCGTGGCGGCCAATCCCAACAGCACCGCTGGCGCCGCTGCGATCGAAGAGAGCAGGAAGAGGGCAAGGTAAAGCAGGCGTTTCACAGCTCCGGCCCCATGGAAACGTGGATTCTAAATCCCAAGCCGTCTTTGTTGACCGGCACGGCCAGGTCTAAGCGAATCGGACCGACCGGAGAATACCAGCGGATCCCAATGCCGGTGCCGATTTGGATCGGTTCGGCAAAGCTTGAAAACGCGTTGCCGGCATCGGCAAATATCGCCGCACCCCAGTTCTTCAGGAACACTTGCTCGTATTCCAGGCTGACCACACCCAAGTAACGCCCGCCGATCACGTCGCCGTCTTGGTTTTTGGGACCTAAGCGTTTGTAACCGTAACCGCGGATGCTGGTGTCGCCGCCGGCGAAAAACCTAAAGCTTGCGGGCAGGTTGGCGAAATGATCGGTCCAGGTCGCCCCCACTTCGACTCGAGACAGGAAGCGTCCCTGCCAAGGCAGTTGATAAACCCCCTTGGCGTAGCCTTGCGCTTGGAGGAAACGGACCGGACTGCCCGCGAGCGAGGCTCCTCCCCGGAAGGAGAGGTCGGCTCTGAACCCGCGTGTGGGCCTTAAGACCTCGTCGGCTCGGACGTAGGTCCATTGGACGGAAGGGATCAGGAGCAGTGCCCCCTGGGCGTCCGCACCGTGGATGCGCGAGCTTTCATATTTGAGATCCAGGCCTAAGGTTTCCTTGGCCGCCTGACGCGGATGGAGGAAACGGGCGCCTAAGGCGGCGCTGTCGGTGCGCAGGGTATCGGTTTGCTCGTGCAGGTAGCCGGTCTGGAAGCTCAAAGTCTCCTGGGCCGGGTGCTTCCACGGAATCAGATATTGACTGCTTAGCTCGGAACGCACCGGGGAGAAGCGCCCGGAAAAGTCTAGCCGGTGGCCGCGGCGATTAAGGCGCCGGTTTTCGTACCCCAGCGAGAACCGGGGGCCGGTGTTGGTGTCGAGTCCGGCGCCGACTTTGAAGAAATGGCGTTTTCTGGCAAGCAAACGGAGGTGGATCGGAACCTTAAAATCTTCAAGTTGGTCGCGCAGCGCGCGAACTTCTACGTCATCGAAATAGCCGCTGTCGGTGAATATCTGATAAGTTTTGGTCAGATCGGAGCTAGTATATGGGTCGCCAGGTTTGAAAGGAAGGTAACGGCGGACGAAATCTGGTTCTAAGATACGCTGCTCGATTTCGATCCTGCCGATCGCGTAGCGCCGACCAGAGTCCAGGTGGAGTCGGATCCAGGCCAGATTTTGAGCAGGATCGACAATAAGTTCGTGTTTGACCAGACGGGCGTCGAAGAAACCTTGCTGTTCGGCCAGATTCAACAGGCGGTTTTTCAGGTCCTCATAGCGGCCGTGATGGAGGAAATCCCCCGGCTTGAGCGGCAGCTTAGCGAGCAGTTCGCGGAACTTTGGATCGCCTGCTGCATCCCCAAAAACCCGCACGTCCACCTCGGAGAGCCTGACCCTAGGCCCTGGCTCGATCTTGAAGCTCGCCTGCCAGCACTGCGGCGTCCATTCGAACTGGCTGTGGATCACCGGCCGGTAGTAACCCAAGGCCCGCATTGCCTTGCGAATCTCAGGCTCAGAGGCGGCGAAGGTACTTTTAATACGCCAGTCTGGTGAGGCGCAAGTCTCGTTGGCCAGGGACAATTGCGCCTGGATGTTGCGGCGCAGCTCTCCGCTTACTCCTTCGATGCGGGTTTCAGGTTGCAACTCCCCGGCGGAAAGTAGGTGGCTCCCAAAGGCGAGGGCCAGTGGCAGCGTCCACCGCCAAATCGTCATCAGCGCTTAAAAGATTGGACGATCGGTCGGCAGGCATCGGCCTGATCGTCCTCAATCCTCGGGGAAATCATATCGGTTACCGACAACAGACCGATGCGGCTTTTGACGAAGTTGGCTCTCAGGAACGCTTCGGCTTGGTCAATCTTGCGCATGAAACGCATCGAGGTTGAGAGGAGAAAGTACAATACTGGAATTTAGACAGAGGGTAAATTGAAGCGCGATGAAAGCTTATCTGGTTGGCGGTGCAGTGCGTGATCAATTGCTGGGTTTGCCCGTCAAGGAACGCGATTGGGTGGTGGTGGGGGAAACCCCGGAAACTATGGAGCGCTTGGGTTTCAAACGCGTCGGCAAAGACTTTCCAGTGTTTCTTCATCCCCAGACTCACGAAGAATACGCCCTCGCCCGAACTGAGCGGAAGATAGCCCCGGGCCACCGCGGGTTTGTGGTCCATGCCGATCCCAGCGTCACCCTGGAAGAAGATCTGCGCCGACGCGATCTGACCATCAACGCCATCGCCATGGATGAAGCGGGTAACCTGATCGACCCGTTCGGTGGCCTGAAGGACTTGCAAAATCGGGTCCTGCGCCACGTGTCGGAAGCGTTCGCCGAGGACCCCTTGCGAGTGTTGCGAGTGGCGCGCTTTGCCGCCAAGTTTTCCCCGCTGGGATTTAGCGTCGCGCCGGAGACTTTGGCGTTGATGCGGCAGATGGTCGAGAACGGTGAGATCGATGCCCTGACCCCGGAACGGGTTTGGCAAGAGTTGGAAGGGGCGCTGGCTGCACCAGATCCAGCGAGGTTCTTCGAGGTGCTCAGGGAGTGCGGCGCAAACGCGCGCCTGTTTCCGGAAATCGAACGCTTGTTCGGTGTCCCCCAGCCCGCCAAGTGGCACCCGGAGATCGACACCGGGGTGCATACCCTGATGGCCCTGACGCAGGCGGCGCGACTGACGCCGGATACTCAGGTTCGGTTTGCGGCCTTGACCCACGATTTGGGCAAAGGGTTGACGCCGCCTGAAATCTGGCCTCACCACCGTAGCCACGAAACCCGTGGCCTTATCCCGCTTGCCGAGCTGTGCCGGCGATTTAAGATCCCAAGAGCCTATCACCGGCTGGCGGAGAAGGTGATGCGCTATCACGATTTTTGCCACAAGGTGTATGAGCTGCGTCCGAGCACCATCGTCGAGGTGTTGTGTGCTTTGGATGCCTTACGCGATGAGAAAGGATTTGAGCAATTCTTGCTGGCCAGCATGGCCGATGCGCGGGGGCGCAAAGGGTGGGAAAACCGGCCGTATCCTCAGGCACAGTGGTGGCGGGCATTGCGGCGCGCCGCCCTTTCGGTCAAAGCCGCGCCGCTTTTGCTCCAAGGGTTGTGTGGCGAAGCGCTTGGCAGAGAGTTGCGCCGGGCCCGCATTCGGGCGGTGGCCGAGGAGAAGCGTCGCCTGCAAGCGGCCGGGCTGGGCTAGCGGAGCCCACACAGCGCTAAGCTCGCGCCGGGGTGAACCTCAGACATGGAACAACAGCTGGTTGTGGTCGATTTCCAGCCTGTCGCCGCAGTTGAGCCGGATGATCCGGTTCCCAAGCGGATCACCGTTGATTTTGATTTTCTCGCCGCCTGTCAAACTGGACAGAAAATAGCCGTTTTTACGGCGGGCGATGATCGCCACGCTATCGTGGTTACCAAGCCGGGTCAGCGCGCACTTTAGGGGGATGACTCGGCCGATGTGTTTGCCGCTCAAGATCTGCAAGCTGGCTTCCAATTTCTCTGTGCCAGGTTCGCCGGGCGGTTGCTCTTGGTCATCGGCGTAATTCAATTCCACCATGCGTCCCTCGTTTTAAGTGTTTTTCTGCAAGTATAGCTTCCAGATTCTTCTAAAGGATGTGACTTAAGCCGCAGGTTGGATCAATTTGGCTGGGTAAAACTTGGCTTTTTTGACCGCGTTGCCTTCCATCTCCAAGATTTCCACCCGAAAACCGTTCAGCTTTAAGCTGGTACCGGGGCCTGGGATCGTTTCCAGATGTTCCATGATCAGGCCGTTTAGGGTCTTAGGACCATCGGTGGGCAGGTGCCAGCCGGTGATCAGGTTGAGTTCGCGGAGCGAGATGCTGGCATCGACCAGATAGCTTCCGTCCGGCTGTTTTTGTAACAGACTCGGACGCCCGGTCAATTCCCCTACCAACTCTTGCAGAATATCTCCAGGTGTGACGAGTCCTTGAACGTCGCCATATTCATCGACCACTAGGGCAAGTTGCTTATGGTTTTGCTTGAAATCGACTAATGCCTGGTGCAAAGGCATGCTCTCGGGTACGAAGTAAGTTTCTTCGAGCACCTGGCACAAGGTTTCTTTGGATAGGGAAACCGCCGAAACCGCAGGGAGGAGTTTGCGGATGGGTAATACGCCGATGACATTGTCTAGGTTTTGTTTAAATACCGGCAGATACATGTGAGAGCTGGTCTTAATCCGTTCAACGATGGTCTCAATCGGATCGTCCAGATCAATGCCTTCGATATCTGTGCGCGGAACCATCACATCCTCGACTGTTGCACTTTCCAGATCCAGGATAGTCAAAAGCATATTCCGGTAGCGCTCTGGCAGAAGGGCACCGGCTTCCGTCACTACTGTGCGCAGCTCCTCGGTAGAGAGGAGCGTCCCGGGCGCCTGTTTGAGGCGGATGCCGAGCACCAGCAGGACACAGTTGGCAAGCAGACTGATCAGCCAGACTAGGGGGTAAAGCGCTCTAAGCAGGGGCGGTAGAATCCAAGCGGCAAAGAACGCTACTCTCTCAGGATAAATCGCGGCCAAAGTTTTAGGGGCTACCTCGCCGAAAATCAGAATCAGCAAGGTTAAGAGGCCAGCTGCAGCGGCGATTCCAGCCTCGCCATACAGGCGCAGGGCGATTACCGTGGCCAGAGTAGAGGCTAGGATGTTGACGAAGTTGTTGCCTAGGAGGATCAGGCCGATCAGCCGATCCGGACGCTCAAGCAGCTTTTGCGCGCGGATGGCGCTCTTGTGTTTTTGCTTGACCAGATGCTGGAGCCGATAGCGGTTCAGCGCCATCAAGGCGGTTTCTGAGCCGGAAAAGAACGCCGACAGGAGAATCAAGACAGCCAAGGCGCCAAACAATGCGCTCAACGGGAAATCGTCCAAAGGGAGGGATACTCCTTAGGTTGTTGCGATGGATGGATTCTTAAGGCTTGCGACGAGGATGTCAAGTTTGCCCCGTTTTGGATTAGAGCGACAAAATTTTGACATGCGGTGAAGAGGGTGATTTACTCTTTCCCGCTTTCGGATGCTGAAAAAGCCTGACATGACCGAATCACCACCCATTCTACTGGTAGCCTCCGAAGGAGAGGAGAGGCGCCAAATCCAAGCTATTTTGGAGTATAGCGAATATTCAGTGATTGCGCTTGCACCTGGGGCGCTTGGAGACCTACCTTCAGGCTCTGGGTTTCGCATGGCGATCTTAGTCTGTAGCCAGGGTTTGGCGATGGTTGTTCGAGTGTTGCGGCAGACCCTGCCAGGTGTGCCGTTGGTACTGCTGCGGCAGCGAGAGGACAAGGCGCCGTTGCCGTCAGCGGTAGAGGGCGAAATCGCTGCGACCCTGGACTGGCCGACCACTTACCCGGTACTGACCGATTTGATTCAGCGCCTCATGTGCGAGCGCAATGATAAGAGACCGCGTCGTTCGCTGGAACTGTTTCGTAGCTTAAGCGGCAATAGTGCGGCCATTCGGCAGACCCGCAAACTGATCGAACAGGTCGCCGACACCGAAGTAACGGTTTTGATCCTGGGCGAATCGGGCACCGGCAAAGAAGTGGTGGCGCGCAACCTACATTATCGCTCCTCGCGCCGCAACAAACCCTTCGTGCCGGTCAACTGCGGAGCAATCCCGGGAGAACTTTTAGAAAGCGAGCTGTTTGGTCACGAAAAGGGAGCTTTCACAGGCGCTTTGACTTCGCGCCAGGGTCGATTCGAAATGGCCGAGGGCGGAACTCTATTTCTGGATGAAATCGGCGATATGCCCCTGGCGATGCAGGTCAAGCTTCTTAGGGTCCTGCAGGAACGCTGCTTCGAGCGCGTCGGCAGCAATCGGACTATCTATTGCGATGTGCGCGTGATCGCCGCCACCCACCGCAATTTGGAAGAAGAGATCGTCGCAGGGCGGTTCCGCGAAGATTTGTATTACCGCCTCAACGTCTTTCCCATTGAGGTGCCGCCTTTGCGCGAGCGGCGCGAGGACATCCCGGCCTTGGTGGCGGATCTGATCGCCCGGATCGAGAATGAAAAGCGCGGTTCGGTGCGCTTGACCGCAGCGGCGCTGGAGGCGCTCAAGCGCTACGACTGGCCCGGCAACGTGCGCGAATTGGCCAACCTGATCGAGCGTCTGGCGGTGTTGTATCCTTATGGGGTGGTGGACGTCTGCGATCTTCCGGAAAAAATCCTGCGCCAAATCGGCAGAGCGGAGTTAGCCGGCGGTGATTTGACCTCCCAACTCGAGGTGCCTTCTGCAGAGACGGTAAAGTTGCCCAAAAGCGGTCTGGATCTGAGGGAGCACTTGAGCAACTTGGAAAAAGAGCTCATCCGTCAGGCCCTGGAAGAATCCCAAGGGGTAGTTGCCCACGCCGCCCAGCGCTTGGGAATGCGGCGTACCACCTTGGTAGAGAAACTCAAAAAATACGGCCTGCGCGCCGAGGACGCCTCAAATTCTTGACTTATTCGGGCTCTCTTCGATTGCAAGGCGGGCTATTGTTTGAATGAGCGTCTCGGCGCAATTCCTCGCGGATAACCCGCCGCAATAGCTCTTCCAAGCTTTCATTTTCCTTCGCGCGCCGCAAGGTATCGTTAATCAAGGTTTGATAACCGCGCTCGCCGGCTTTAGCTTTGAAATGAAATATTCGATGAGGCCGGTGTCCAGCAGGATAGTGACGCGTTGCTTGCGCGGTGCAGGCTTAAGCCCTATCGGCGCGTGATGAGGCGGTGGTCGCTGTCGCCCATGCGGTGCTCCGATGGGCCACGCTCTCTGGCCTCCTAGGAGGCAAACGGCGAACTGCTTGGCACGGATACGCAGGCGGCTGCGTAGGTCCGCCGCGGCAGCGCGTGATGCGTTACTTTCAACACCCTAATCTCGGCTATTTGCCGGATGCGCGCAAGTCCGACCGAAGATAGTGCCTCCTGCCAGCGCCGACCTTCAGAAGCCGGGCTTGTTCTTGCGGAAAGCGCACCAGAGCGCGATATCGTAGAGAATCTTCAGTGTGCCACAAGCGACCAGCGGCGCGGCGAGCCAGCCGGCGGCGAACAGCGCTCCACCGATGGCCGGGCTGGCGGCGGCAGCCAGGCTGCGCGGTACTGCGGTAAGACTTGCGGCAGCGGCGCGTTCCGCCGGCGTGACCACAGCCATGACGAAGGCGGCGCGCGTCGGCACGTCCATCTGCGACAAGGCACTGCGCATGAGCAGCAGCGCCAACGCGAGCGGCAGCTTGGTGGCGAAGGCGGCGCCGATCAAAAACAGGCTCGATGGAATGTGCGTGAATACCATCGTGTTGATCAGGCCGATGCGGCTTGCCACCCAGGGGGCGGCAAGTTGCGAACCCGCCGACAGCAGCCTGGCCCAGAAAAAGAAGTTGCCGGCGGCGGCGAGTGAAAGGTCGAAGCGCTCGAACAGCCAGAGCGCCAGCAGGGTGTTGACGACCAGGCCGCCGGCGAAGGCGTCGACCGAGAACAATGCCGCGAGCTTGAAGACGATGGCGCGCGAGGCGACGAGCCGGGCAGGCGTGGCGGCCGGTTCAGGCGTCGGGTGGTTTGGCAAGCCGCGGTACAGGAAGAAGATCGCCACGCCGCTCAGGCCGTAGAAAACGAACATCGCGCGCAGCGCGTCGAGCCGTGCCGTGCCGCCATCTGTCAGCCATTGTGGGATGGCGGCGGCGAGTGCGCCTATGGCGGCACTCAGCGCGCCGATGAAGGTGTAGCGTGCAAAGAGGGAAGTGCGCGTGGCACTGTCGGCAGTCTCCGCCAGCCGCGCATGTTCCAGTGGCAGGAAGACGCTGACGTCACCGGCACTCGGGTTGATCGTGCCGACGAAGGCGACGATCAGCAGCGGCCAGAATTCGCTGAATCCTGCAAGCAGCAGTCCCGTCGCGGTCATCAGCCCGGCAGCGGCGAGCAGCAGCCGGCGTTGGGAATAGCGATGCCCCCACCGGCCAACCGCCAGCGTCAAAAGCGCCGAGCCGAGTAGCGTGGCGGTGGAGATGAGGCCGACTTCCCACTTGCCCAGTCCGAGAGCCAACAGATAGACGGGCAGCAGGATCGCGACGTAGCCATCGCAGAAGGCTCGCAGCGCGCGGCCGATCAGCAGCAGGCGCGCCTCGGGCGCGACGCCGGCGGGTAGGATCATCGGACCAACGACAATGCCAGGCCCAGCAGCGCGCAGGTGCCGATGACCTTCATGATGTCGACCTTGTACTTCCAGAGCGCGATGAAGGCGACCGCCGCGACGAGGGCGGCGAAGAGGTCAATGCTGCCGGCGAATGGGTCCGCATCGCTCGCTTGTGGCCAGAGGGTGTGCCAGGTGAAGAATAAGGCGAGGTTTACGATCACGCCGACGACGGCGGCGGTGATCGCGTTGAGCGGCGCGGTGAATTTGACAGCGCCGCGCGTGTTTTCTACTAGGGGTGCGCCGGCGATGATGAACCAGAAGCTCGGCAGGAAGGTGAAAAAGGTGGCGACCGCGGCGCCGGCGAAACCGGCCCCCAGGTAACCGATCCAGGTGACGACCATGATCAGCGGCCCCGGCGTGGTTTCGCCGAGTGCCAGGCCGTCCATCATCTGTGGGCCGGTGAGCCAGCCGTAGTGCTCGACGGCGTGCTGGTAAACGTAAGGAAGCACCGCATACGCCCCACCGATGGTCAGGAATGCGGCCTTGGTGAAAAAAACGCCCATGTCGTGGAGCGTTTGCAAACTGTTGAGGGCGTTGAGCGATGCAGCCCAAATGGCGACGAAGATCGCCGTGGTGACGATCAGCTTACCCCAAGAAAACCGCGCATGCGCAGGCGGCGGCGTGTCGTCGTCGATCAGCGCCGGGCCGTGCGCCTTGTCGGCGGTACCGTGTCTTCCGCCACCAGTCTTGAACTTTGCCGGCATCAGCTTGCCCCCGATGGCGCCGATCATTCCCGCGGCGAGCACGATCCAGGCAAAGTCGAGCTCGAGGAAGAAAGTGCCGATGAAGGCCAGGGCGGCAATGCTCATCAATACCCCGTTCTTCAACGCCTTGCCGCCGATGCGCCAGGCGGCGAACAGCACCACGGCGACCACGGCCGGCCGGATGCCATAGAAGAGGCCCTGCACCAGCGGCACGTCGCCGAAAGCCAGGTAGACGGCGGCGAGCACCGAGAGCAGCACGAAAGCCGGCAGGAAAAACAGCACGCCGGCCACCACCGCGCCGACGCTGCCATGCAGCAGCCAACTGATGTAGATGGCAAGCTGGATCGCCTCAGGCCCCGGCAGCAGCATGCAGTAGTTGAGCGCATGCAGGAAGCGGTGCTCGGAAATCCAGCGCCGCTTTTCGACCAGCTCCTGATGCATTATCGAAATCTGCCCGGCGGGGCCGCCGAAGCTGATGAAGCCGAGTTTGAACCAATAACGGAACGCTTCTGCAAAAGTCGGCGCTGGTGGGACGGCACGCGCAACATCAGGAGGGGTGGGAAATGAAGCAAAGTTGTTGCCGGTGTCCATGACACGACCTCGCTACGTAAACGCGCTGACGGAACTTGGGCATAAAGAAAAGATAACGCCAAAAGGGTCAAACACGATCTCCTGCCTCACCCCAATCTTCCTCCTGACCCACTTTCAAGCTTTCGTTCATCTGCATGCTGTCATTCGGAGTGAACGCTCTAACCCCGCTTCTGGCGACGCTGGGGCGTGTCAAAGATGCCATCGGCCATGATCTGGGCCAGCCCGTATAAGTGAATGCAATGAACCCCAACGACAACGGCTAGTAGAAAAGCTGCGCGAATATGGCTGCACTGAGGATACTACCCGGCAGATTCGCAGAAGCGACGGGGGTGATTTGGAGGAACGGCGGCAGCATCCTTTGACTTAGGCCCTCATTTCCCGGCTATTATATTTATATTAAGGACACTCTGAATAACCCCCTCTCCCTTTGGGAGAAGGGTAGGGGTGAGGGTGTAACGCATTGTTTTGCATTGCCCCCTCACCCTGCCCTCTCCCCCGCTTGCGGGGGAGAGGGAATAAATCAGAGCTTCCTTAGGGTGAAGAGTCGGCTTTTGGTGAAGCGATCCCTTCAACTGCGCCTGAACTCGCTCATAACAAATAAAGGAGTCAGATCATGTTCAGAAAATCGCTTTGGATTTCCGCATTCTTCCTTGCCTTTGCGGGCACGTCGCTGTACCCCGTTCCCGGCAAGGCTTTCATTTCAGATATCAACCAAACCACGCAGGGCGTGCTGGTGCCGTTTGCTAGATTCGACACCAGCGGCAAGACTACCGCCGTAGGTCTGGTAAGCTCGAAGCCAGGCATTGTCCACTGGGGATTCTTCGACGCCAACGGTACCCAACGGGCCCATGGTACCATCAACCTAGCTGCTGCGTACCGGCTCCATCCCTTCGTCTGGTCCCAGGAGGCCCCCGCCGCGCTGGCCGGGGTTTCAGGCTACCTGCTCTTTGCGATCGACACCAATACAGACGGGCTGATCAATGGTGTCGATGATCCTGCATTAGGGGCCAGTGCTTTTTATGTCGTCCCCCCGGACGATGTCGTCTTCATCCCCGTGCAATTCGCGCCTGCTGGTGTTCTGGTCGATCCGAACCCTGCCAACTGGACGATCAACGGCGTTGCTCCTGGAACCTACGTGGGGACTGGTTTCACAGGGGGCACATGGGTTTATACCCACTACCTGATCGATGGCGCCCCAGGTGGTGATAACACCGACCTCTATCTCTGGTGCGACACTGGCTTTACCCAGCCGCAGAATATAATCCTCGACGACGGGAACGGTACCACCCAGACCGTCACTTTGCCTATGAGCAACACCCGCCTCAACGTCATCGATGTCGAAAGCATTTCCGGATTGAATCCGGCGCTCTTCGGCGACGGCTTCGTGCGCTGGCAGCTCACCGGGCAGACGGGAGGGTGTACGGTGTTCAGTATCGCTTCCAGCCCGACGTTTTCTGCCAGCCAGACCCTGCTGGGCAAACAGCTCTCAGCGCCCTAGCGGACAAGGCAGCGAGCAGCGCGCGGACTTGGTGCGGCAGGGAGTAATACTCACTGATCGGACAGAAGTCCGCCGGAGCCATAGTAGCCGTCCCAGTCGGGAAGACGGGGCGGTGAAGGGCTAAACAAGAGCAGCCAAGGAGTAGCCGTGGGTCACTTGCAGTCATCGCCGGACTTGACCGGGGGGACGGGCTGCAGCGTGGTCCCACGCAGCCCACCTTGCATGACGATTCTTCGATAACTACGAGGTCTCCCAGCCGATCCAGCTGCGCTTCAATGAACTGCTTTCTGGAGTGAAAGCCGATGTGGCGGTCAAGGTGTTCGGAGACGACATGGACGTGCTGCTGAATGTGGCGCAGCGAATCGGCGCCGTGTTGCAGAGGATACCTGGCGCCACCGACGTACGGGTGGAGCAGGTGACGGGCCTTCTGGTGCTGACGGTGCAGATGAAGCGGCAGGAGCTCGGCCGCTTCCAGCCGGTTCAGGAAGCGCCCGGGACCGCCTCAGGCACGGGCGTGCGCTGAGCCGCTGCCTCGCGTCGCGCTTTGGCCTGGCCGCCACTGGTGCGAGGCATAGCGAAGAAGAAGCTCATTGTCTCTTCCCCGGTTGCCGGCGCCGCGGTCGCTTTTGGGGCAGGAAGCCCGCGAAAAAGCAGCCGCTGCACTAAAGCGATGCGTGGCAGCCGCTGCCTGGTTGTTACCCCTTCCAGACAACCACAATTGCTTCATTGCCTTAGCTTTCTCCGGGTCGCTGGCACGCCCGTTGCTGGAACAAAGCAGATCGTGCACGCGACTTGGAGGGAGAACGTATGTCTATCTTCGACGACACCTTCAATCCTGAGGAAAAGCTCTCCTCCTGGCACTGCGGACACCACGCTATCCAGGCCGAGCACGAAAATGAAGCAACTCGTCAAGGGGATAAGGCGCTTATCCATTGCATTGTCGAGCAAGCAGTGATGCGTGCCTTATTTCCCCACGACGAGGCGCGACGTGCGTTCCTGCGGGCCGTGGGCGTCGGCACGGCGCTCGCGGCAATTTCCCAGTTCTTCCCGCTGCAACTGGCGAAGGATGTTTTCGCCGATACCGGCGGCAAGCTGGAGAAGACCAAACTCAAGGTGGGATTCATCCCGATCACCTGTGCCACCCCAATCATCATGGCCCACCCGATGGGCTTCTACGACAAGTATGGATTGGATGTGGAAGTGGTGAAGACCGCTGGCTGGGCGGTGATTCGGGACAAGACCCTCGCCAAGGAGTACGACGCGGCCCACATGCTCTCGCCGATGCCCCTTGCCATCACCCTAGGTGTTGGCTCCAACCCGATCCCCTACGTCATGCCGGCGATAGAAAACATCAATGGCCAGGCGATCACCCTCGCCATCCGACACAAGGACAGGCGCGATCCCAAGACGTGGAAGGGTTTCAAGTTCGCCGTGCCCTTCGACTACTCAATGCACAACTATCTGCTGCGCTACTACGTTGCCGAGCACGGACTCGACCCGGACCAGGACATCCAGATCCGGGTGATCCCGCCGCCGGAAATGGTGGCTAATCTCAGGGCCGATAATATCGATGGCTTCCTCGCCCCGGATCCCGTCAACCAGCGGGCAGTATACGACGGGGTGGGGTTCATCCATCTCCTGTCCAAGGAGATCTGGGAAAACCATCCCTGCTGCGCGCTCGCTGCGAGCAAGGAGTTTGTCACCACCATGCCCAACACCTACAAGGCGCTCCTTAAGGCGATCATCGACGCCACCGCCTACGCGAGCAAAGAGGAAAACCGCAAGGAAATCGCCGCCGCTATCGCCCCGCCCAACTATCTCAACCAACCCGTGACGGTAGTAGAGCAGGTACTCACTGGCACTTTCGCCGACGGCCTGGGCAACGTACGCAAGGTGCCCAACCGCATCGACTTCGATCCTTTCCCCTGGCACTCCTTCGCCATCTGGATTCTGACCCAGATGAAGCGCTGGGGTCAGATCAAAGGAGAGGTCGATTATGCCATGGTGGCGCGGGAGGTGTATCTTGCCACCGATGCCGCAAAACTCATGAAAGAAATGGGCCTTGCACCCCCGGCCTCCACCAGCAAGTCGTTCAGCATCATGGGCAAGGTCTTCGATCCCGCCAAGCCGGACGAGTACGTGAAAAGCTTTGCCATCCGGAGGTCCTGACAATGAAGGAAACTAAGCCGTGGGCGGCGGCGCTGCTCTCGCTTTTTATCCTGGTTTCGTTCCTTGGCGCATGGCATATCGCCACGCTGCCCGAGCCGAGTACTCAAATGGTGGACGGCGAATACGCCAGGCTGGTAGGCATGGCGGCTGCGACCGGTCAGAAATCAGCGATGCCCGGCCCGGTGGACGTGGCCAAGCAGATCGGCTCCCACCTCGCCGATCCGTTTTACACACACGGCACCAACGACAAGGGTATCGGCATCCATCTTGCCTACTCCATTCTTCGGGTGCTGGCAGGATTCAGCTTTGCCGCGCTGGTCGCGATTCCCTTGGGCTTTCTGATTGGTATGTCGCCTACTCTTTACAAGGCACTCAATCCGTTCATCCAGGTACTGAAACCGGTGTCTCCCCTTGCGTGGATGCCCCTTGCACTTTTCACCATCAAGGATAGCAACCTATCGGCGGTTTTCGTCATCTTTGTCTGCTCCCTCTGGCCCATGCTCATCAATACGGCCTTCGGCGTCATGTCGGTGCGCAAGGAATGGCTCGATGTCGCCCGCACGTTGGAAGTAAAGCCCGTGCGCAAGGCGTTGCGCGTCATCCTACCGGCAGCCGCACCTACCATGATGACCGGCATGCGCATCTCCATCGGTATTGCCTGGCTAGTGATCGTCGCCGCCGAAATGCTGGTGGGAGGAACTGGTATCGGCTACTTCATCTGGAACGAATGGAATAACTTGTCCATCGCCAACATCCTGTCCGCGATCCTGGCCATCGGGCTGGTCGGCATGCTGTTGGACAGCATCCTCGGCCGCCTGATCCGCGCCGTAACCTTCCCGGAATGAGTGCCATGTCTGAACGGCCTTTCGTCAAACTGGAAGGCATCACCAAACGGTTCCACGGGCCGGCAGGCGCGAATACGGTATTTGAGAACCTCTGGCTAAGCTTTGGCCAGGAAGAGTTCGTATGCGTAATCGGTCACTCCGGTTGCGGCAAGACTACTTTGCTCAACATCCTCGCAGGCCTTGAGCGACCCAGCGAAGGCTATGCATTCGTGCAAGGGCGGGAAATCGTCGGTCCGAGCCTGGAGCGGGCAGTGATCTTCCAGGGTCACGCCCTTCTGCCCTGGCTCACCGTGATGCAGAACATCGCCTTCGCAGTCACTTCGAAGTGGCCTCACTGGGACAAAGCTCGGGTGCGGGCGCACTGCCAGAAGTACATCGACCTGGTGGGCCTGAGCGGAGCGGAAGGAAGACGCCCGGCCGAGCTCTCAGGTGGCATGAAACAGCGCGTCGGCATCGCCCGGGCCCTCGCCATCGAGCCCAAGATGCTGCTGATGGATGAGCCGTTTTCAGCACTGGATGCCCTCACCCGTGGCGTGCTGCAGGAGGAAGTGTTGCGAATCCGCGCCAAAATTCGCCAGAGCGTGTTCATGATCACCCACGACGTGGACGAGGCGATTCTACTCGCTGACAAGATCGTGCTCATGACCAACGGACCCAACGCCAAGATCGCCGAAGTGGTACTCAACACGCTACCGCGGGATCGCAACCGCCACACTATGCATCGCCATCCGCACTATTACCCGATTCGCAACCATCTGCTCGAGTTCCTGATCGACCGCTCTAAAAATTTCGACCGGGAAGCGGCAAACAGGGCCTATGATCCCAAGAGACCTCCGATCGTCATGCCTGGCCTCAGCGACGGATGTGCCGCGCTACCCCACACCGGCTACGGCCAACCTCAACCCTTGACCAAAGGAGACTTCCATGAAGCACGCCACCACTGGAATAGCTGTTGCGACTAAACCCCTCACTCGAGCTGATGTCACCGAGATGATTGTCGCGGCTAAGATTCAGAAGGGTCTCACCTGGAAGGAAATCGCCGCCAAGATCGGGAACAGCGTGGAATGGAGCACTGCTGCCCTCCTTGGCCAGATGCAAATGAGCCAAGAGCAGGCAGAAGCGGCCGGCGAACTCTTAGGCCTTCCCGAGGAAGCGGTTAAGCTATTGCAAGTGGTGCCGTACAAGGGTTCTTTGCCCACCGCGGTGCCCACGGACCCTCTGATCTACCGCTTCTATGAGCTGGTTATGGTCTACGGCACTACGCTCAAGGAGTTAATTCACGAGGAATTCGGCGACGGCATCATGAGCGCCATCGATTTCGAAATGAAGCTGGAGCGCCTGCCCGATCCCAAGGGAGATCGGGTCAAGATCACCCTGAGCGGAAAATACTTGCCGTATAAGACCTATTGATTCAGACCGGCTAGCAGCGCTTCCATCCGAGCCCCTGGAGGCGGCAGCGCCACCGAGGCCGCGCAACGGCCCTCGGCGTTAAATGGAAAGCGACGCTGCTTTACGAACAAGCCGCGTAAGCAGCTTGTCGTGGATGCCGCCGAGTCGCCATTGCTCATGATGAGCACGTGGTCCCTTGGGCGAGTCTCGGCGACAATCGCCTCCACCAGCTAGTCCAAATGGTCGAAGGCGTTCGCCTTGGCGCTGAGGGGCGCCAAAGGTTCCAGGGGCGGAGGGTGTAAAAAGAACTGTGTAACTGGTTTATATAATCTGACAAAAAGGAAAATAAAAGATGACCAGTAACCCAACCAAACAAGACGCCTTATTGGACGAATTGCCCAAAGGCTATACGGACCCGAAAGACATTTTGGGGGAACACGGCTTGCTCAAGCAATTGACCCCGCGTCTGGTAGAACGAGCGTTGAAAGCCGAAATGACGGCCCATTTGGGGTATGCGCCGCATGCCCGGGAGGGCGCGGCAGTGGCAACTCCCGCAACGGCAAGCACACTAAGACGATTCAAACCGAAACGGGGCCTTTGAGATTGCAGTCCCGCGCGACCGCAACGGCGCCTTCGAGCCGCAACTCGTGCCCAAGCGCCAGCGTCGGCTGGAGGGATTCGACAACAAGATTTTGGCCCTGTATGCGCTGGGCTGATCCACGCGTGACATTCAAGGCCACCTGGAAGAGCTGTATGGGGTGGAGGTCTCGCCCACGCTCATCTCCAACGTCACCGAATCGGTGTTGGAGGACGTCAAGGCCTGGCAGAGTAGGCCCTTGGCCTCGGTCTACCGATCCTGTATTTCGATGCCCGGATCGTCAAATCGCGCAAGGCAGAACCGGTCAAGAACAAGGCGGTGTATCTCGCTTTGGGCGTCAATCGGCAGGGCGAGAAGGAACGGTTGGGCCTTTGCATCGCGGACCCGGAAGGCGCCAGTTCTGGCTGGCAGTCTTTACCGAGCTGAAGAACCGGAGAGTTCAGGATGGCTTTATCGCTTGTGTGGACGGGCTCAAGGGACTGCCCGAAGCCAGCGAAGCCGTGTTTCCCAACACCCCGGTCCAACTGTGCATCGTCCATAAAGTGCGCAAGGCGGTGGCCAAAGACCTAAGGGCCATCTATGGGGCGGCGACTGTGACCGAGGCCGATGCCGCCCTGGCGCGCTTTGGCGAAACCTGGGACGCCAAATACCCGGCCATCAGCCAAAGCGGGCGGCGGATTGGACGCGCTTGACCGTATTCTTCGATTATCCGCCGGCGATCCGCAAAGTGCTGTATACCACCAACGCCAACTTCAGCCTGCGTAAGTTGCCCCGCGGTGCGTTTCCGAACGATGAGGCGATCCTGAAAGTCTTGTACCTTGGGCTGCAGCGGATCGAGAAGAAATGGACCATGCCGATCCAAGACTGGAAACGGGCTTTGAATCACATCGTGATCCTCTTCGGCGATCGGGTCACCCTATGAACTAACCCCAGTTACACAGTTAACTTGGCACCTCCGTGGATTTCGGCCACGAGCTTGGGCTCGGCCTTGGGCGTGCGCTTGGGGGCGAAGGACTTGGCCACCAGTGCCGTCGGGTTGCCTCCCGCAGCATTGAGCGCCGTTTTCCAGCGATACAGCGTGCGCCGCGACACGCCGAAAGCATCGCGCGTGGCCTCAAGGCCGTGTTTGTCCCAAAAGCGCGGAATTTTGAGTCATTGTTGGGCATCTTTGGGCGTCATCTCCCAAACATGCCCCAAAGCGGCTACCCGGTAAAACCCAAAGGATGCAGTATCCGTTGTGTTGAACTTGCATGACACTCCTCCTTCTCCAAAGGAGTGCTAAAGGTTTCTGAACTTATGCAGTTGTGTCTTCTACCGCTTTTCCCAGGTATTTCTTCAGCGTTCTCCGGTCGATGCCTGCCGCCTTAGCCGCAGCCTCATAGCTGCCGCATTTGCTATACAGGTAGCGGCAATAGTCCTGGATGACTTGTTTTAGGGACAAGCCGGCGGCAAAGCAATCGCTCGGAAAAGCGCGTTTTTGGTTTTCCAGGCCAAGAGGAAAAATGTAAGTGCCGCGGATGCAGATCTGGCGGATGCATTGCTCCAGTTCGCGGATGTTGCCTAGCCAAGGGTAATCCGGAGGCTGAGAGGCCGTGATGATGGCCTCGATTTCCTCAGCGAGGGAGGCGTTATAATCGTTCAAAATCTTGGCGAGCAGCTGCCGGATCAGATGGCTCAGTTCACGCGGGTCTTCCCGCAGGCGCTGACGCAGGGTCGGCATCACGATAACGTCGGAACAGAGGCGGTAATAGAAATCGGCGCGGAAGCGGCCTTCAGCCATAAGCCTGTGAATATCCTGATGAGTGGCGGCGATCACCCGCCCGGAGAAACGCAGTTTTTGCCGGCTGCCTAAGGGCGTGAAAACTCGGTCCTGGAGGACGTTGAGCAGTTTGACCTGGGTTGAAGGGTCGAGGTCGCCAATCTCGTCGATGAACACCGCTCCATGCTGGCTGCAGCGGGCAAAGATGCCTGGGTGGTCGTCCACCGCTCCGGTGAAGGCGCCTTTTTTATGGCCGAACAATTCCGACTCCAACAGGCTGGTGGGAAACTGAGCCAGGTTGATGGCTTGGAAAGCCGCGGTAAAGCTTTCCCGAAAGCGAAGCAGGTCGAGTTCAAAGGGGATCAGACCCGATCGGCCGATGACGTTGGCCACCAGCGTCTTGCCGGTGCCGGTTTCCCCGAGAATGAGGGTCGAGAAATCCTCCATCCGGCCACTGAGATGGTGGAAATACCAGCGGGGATTGGCGGTGAAGATATTGTTCCACAAGTGTTGCCGCAAGCTGATTATCGAAGGGCTTTGGCCACCGATGGCGGACTGGATGAAATAGAAGGCTCGGGCAACCTGGAAAATCAGGGCAAGGTAGCGAGCAGCTTCGTGGGGATGAAAGCCTGCGTGGGCAAAATCCCGCAGCAGGTCCTTGGCCAAGGCGAGAGGAACGGGCTTGTCGCCGGCGGCTTGTTGGGCCTGAATGTGTTCGAACCATTGGCTGCGGTAACGGTGATAGATGAGAAATAACCAGGCTAAAGTCAGCATTTCCCGCAATCGCTCCGGGTAATCCGTCACCCGGAATTCCCGGTTACCACCGAGTTGTTCGAAGGCAGCCTGAATTTTTCTCTGCAGCATCGCCAAGCGCTCCTCGGAAGACCACCTGCCGGGGGAAATTTCAAGCAAGCGGCAGTCTATGGCTTCCCGTTGTGGGCTGAAAGGATTGGTGAAGACCAGCCCGGCGACCTGTTCCAAAAAGGCAAGAGTTTGGCGATGCATAAAAACAGTTTAGTTGTACCTATCTTGTCGAGCAAATGGACATGAAATGTATGAGCGAGTTGGTCTCGATGCCGTTCAACTGGTTTTAATGTATTGAATTGCCTGGTTTTCAGTAGTTGGCACGGGGTTTGACTCTAGCAAATCGAGTTTAAACCCACGCGGAGGTTACGGCGATGAACACCCTCAAACGTTTAGTGATCAGCATCAAAGGCCACATTGATCAGGTCGCAGGCCAGTTGGAAAATCACGAGGCGCTGGCGGAGGCGGCCATTCGGGAACTGGAAGCGGTTCAAAAACGCATCCGCCTCCAGATTCATCGTCTAGGCCAGGGATGCCAGCGGGAACGGGAAACGCTGGAGCGGTTGGAGCAGGAAGCTGGGCGTTGGCGGGAGCGGGCAATAAGAGTACGCGAGCAAGACGAAGCCAAGGCGCTTGAGTGTGTGCGCCGTTTGCAGTCGGTGCAGGAACGCATCCGTCAGCATCGCGGCTTGTTAGAGCGACTGGAGAAGCAGCTAAACCGCACCAAATCCGATTTGGCTCAAGTAGAGGCCAAACTAGGCTTTATGCGCAACCGCAAGCTGGTGCTGGCAGCCAAACAGACCCACGGCCAGGTCTGTCGACTCGAATCGCTAAAAGAGGCAGCCAAAGAGCTTGAAGCCGTGTTTGAGCACTGGGAAGAGTCGCTTGCTGCAAGCGGGTGCTTGGACGATTTCGACACCGAGCCGGAAACCGATCTGGAGGCAGAGTTTCGCCAGGAGGAAGAGACAGCAGAGTTGCGCGCTATGCTGGACGAGCTTGCCAAGGGCAAGGAGTCCTGAGGATGGTCGAACGTTGCCTGATTGCCGAAAAGAGGAGATGAGCCATGCCAATTTTAAACGTTACTGAGAGTTATGCTGAAGATGCTCAAGTTGCCCGCTGGAAACTGACTTTGTTCCTGCGCTGGAGCGGAGTAGGGCTGATTTTATTTTCCGCCCTTGGCTTTCTGCTCCAGGGTTATGCCGAAGTGGCGCCCGAATACCGCTATGGGATAGGTTTGCTCATGACGATGGCGATGACCGCAGGCGGCCTATTATGTGCCTATGGTCTGCACGAAACGGTAGGAGCGCGGGTTTTCTTCGGCTTGGCGGTGTTGTTTGCGGCTGTGCAGTCCACCCAGGTTGGGGCGATGCTGTATGCTTGGCTGCATCCTAACGAGCGGCTGAGCCTGGATTATGGTTGGTTGCGGTTTGAAGGGGTTAGCCAGGCGGTAATTGCGTTGGATTTGCTCATCACCGCTGTGGTCGTGTGGTTGGTAGGGTATAGCGGTTTTGCTATCCTGGCGCGTTCCCAAGTCAAATCGTTGCTGCCAGCTTTTCTTTTGGGCAACTTGGCGCTGTTGCTGCCGAGCCGGGATGCTTGGGCGATGGCGTTGGCAGTTGTGGGGCTGTTTGCTTACCTGCATCGGATGGAAGCGCGCCTGAAGCTGGAATATAGCATGCGGACCTGGGAAGGCCGGGCGGCGCGGGCGTTGATCTTTACGCCTTGGCTGATTTTGCTGGGACGGGGGTGGTTGCATGGCGCCGATTGGCTTTATTTGGCAGCAAGCTGCAGCCTGGCGGCGTTCGTGCTGATTTGGGAGATAAAGCGTTATGTTCAAAATCCCGGGATCGTTCTGGTTGGCGAGGCGCTGGGGATGATCCTGGCCGCCTTTGCCTGGATCCAGGTTTTCACTGGCCTGAATCGCTATTTCGCCTATGGGCTGCCTGTCAGCGGTTTCGTCTTGCCGCTTGGATGGCTCGGATTGGGGCTTGCTACTCAGGTTCGCTATGGAGCAAGCGCCTACCGAATCCTATCGGGCGGGGGGGTCTTGATCGCATTGCTCTTGGATTCGGGAGCGGGCTGGCCGCTGCTTTTGGCAGGGATCGTCTGGATCGCCGCCGGAATCTGCTACCGCGAAAGGTGCACGATGCTGGTAGGGGTGACGGCTTTGGTCGCCGGCACGGTGAACTACCTTATGGCTTTGGTTCATCTCTACACCCAGGCTCCTTGGGCGTCGTCGGCGGTGTTGGGTTTTGCCATCATCGTCTTGGCCTCATGGCTGGAAAAGCACCGTCTAGGATTGTGGCAGCGAGTAAAAAAACATTGCCTGGAGAATTGGCGTTCCTGGTGATCTAGCTCGCAGAGAGGGCAGGGAAGCCCCGTTTTTACCGAAGATGACCCTTGGAGTCTTTGCCAGTCACTGCGCTTTGCACGTGATAAAGTAAGGGCGGGTGGCCACCTGCCCCTTGTACTTCGTCGGGAAACGCGGTGGTCAGTGGCAGAGTAAACTTTAAGGAAATGGGATATGGGCTGGTCACTACGTTTTGCTCGCGATAATGGCGGGATTATCCTTGGACTTTTGATGCTGTCTTGGGCAGCGCCAGCCGAGGAGGTGACTGTCCGGTGTGTGCGGCACGAGGTCCAAATCCCGCTGGTCGAAGCCGTCTGGGTCGAGACCGAAACGGCTAGGGTCCTGGCAACAATAGAGGCCAGCGCCGATCCGGGAAAATCCGGTGCGTTGCGCGGGGAAGTTTTAGGTTTGCTGAGAAAGCTGGTTCCTGAAGAAGGCGACTCGTGGCGCTTTACCTCGGCCAGCTTGAGCCGCGACCCATCTGGGTTGGAACGCTGGCAGCTGCAGGCCGAAATCCGTACCTTGCAAGCGAGACTGCCCGGGCTTCAGGCTAAGGCGGAGAAACTCTCCAAACCGGGATTGCACGTTTTTCTGGCCATCGACTGGACACCGAGCGTGGCTGAAATCGAGGCCGCAAAAGCCAAAGCTCGCCTTGCGATCTACCAAAGAGCAGTAGATGAAGTCAAGCGGCTCAATGAACGACTGGGTTTTACCTACCGCGTGGCCGACATCCGCTTTGCGGAACCCGGGCGACCTTCTCTTCTGCAAGCCAAAGCTTTGGCGGCCGAGTCGGTTGAGTCCTTGCCGCGGGCAGAGCAGCAGGTAGTGGAGGCGATCGTAATTTTGCGCGATGTGGAATGCCAGGATGGGGCTGACCGCAAAACGGCGAAAGACCGTTGAGAATTCTAAGGGGCCCTAACTGCCCGCCAGCCGATGTCGCGGCGGTAATGGACGCCAGGCCAGTGGATTTTTTCAACCTGGGCATACGCTCTGCGCTGGGCTTCGGCTACGCTGTCGCCTAGGGCGCACACGCACAACACCCGTCCGCCGGCAGTGACCACCCGGCCTGCCTCCAACCGGGTGCCGGCGTGGAACACCTTGACGTCCTCGGACTCTTCGGTGGGCAAGCCTTCTATCACATCACCGCTGCGGTAAGCGGACGGATATCCTTGGGCAGCCATCACCACTCCGAGTGCGGCGCGCCGATCCCACTCCACCCGCTGACTGGCCAGGTCTCCCGTCACGGTAGCCAAACACAGTTCGGCCAGATCGCTCTGCAGGCGCATCAGGATCGGCTGGGTTTCTGGGTCTCCTAGCCGGCAGTTGAACTCCAGCACTTTGGGGCCATCCTGGGTGATCATCAGCCCGGCGTAGAGAAAACCGGTGTAAGGCACCCCTTCGGCCGCCATGCCTTCGATGGTGGGACAGATAATCTGGGTCAGGATCTGCTGCTCGATTTCCGGGGTGACCAGAGGCGAAGGGGAGTACGCGCCCATGCCGCCAGTGTTGGGACCAAGATCGCCGTCCAGAAGGCGCTTGTGGTCCTGAGAGGTGACCAAGGGGATAAGGTCTTGGCCGTCGGTCAAGACGATGAAGCTCACCTCCTCGCCCGTCAAGAACTCCTCGACCACGACTGTGCTGCCAGCTTGGCCGAAGACCTTGTCGGACATCATCTGGCGGATAGCTTCTTCCGCTTGCACGAGGTTTTGAGCGACCACTACCCCTTTACCGGCCGCCAGTCCATCGGCCTTGACGACAATCGGGGCACCCTGCCGGCGGACATAGTTTATGGCTGCCTCAGGTTCTCTGAATACGGCATAGGCGGCGGTGGGAATGCCGTGGCGCTCAAGGAACGCCTTGCAGAAAACCTTGGAGCCTTCCAGGCGGGCAGCCATCCGAGCAGGTCCAAGGCAGGGCAGGCCGCGTTCGCGGAAAACATCGACGATCCCCGAAACTAGCGGCGCCTCAGGTCCTATAACGGTCAGGTCTATTCCCTCCTGCCTGGCAAAATCGGCCAGACGGTTGATTTCTTCCGCTCCAAGGGGAATATTCTCAACCTTAGGTTCCAAGGCCGTGCCGGCATTGCCAGGGGCGACGTAAACCCGGGTCACGCGGTCCGACTTGGCCAGCTTCCAGGCCAAGGCGTGTTCACGCCCGCCGCTGCCTATGACTAAGACGCGCATCAGTCGCAGAGCTCGCGTTCCTGTTCCTGCACGATCTTGCCTCCTTGCCAGATGCGCTCGCGCACCATCCGGCAACCTCCCCGGCTGGGGAGCGGTTCGGCCTCGACCCGCTGCCAGCCGTCTTCGCTCTCGTAGGAGACCGGCCGGCCGGACCTAGCTGCTTCGTAGGAGGCGCGCCTGGCGATCTCGGTCACTGTCCCCCCCAAAGCGGCCCCCAGCGCTCCGCCGATTAGCGCGCCGCGCCAGCGGTTGTGTTTGTCGATCAGGGCGCCAGCCGCTGCCCCGATCACCCCCCCTGCGGTCGCTCCCTGATAAGGATAGGGGCTAGAACCATAGGGCCCGGTGGCACACGCCGAAAGCAAGGCCAGAAAAGCCGGCAAAGTCGCACCGGCGATCATCCGCGTTAAGTTCATCGCTTGTCTCCTGTGAGCTGTTGGAAATCCACGCATGCGTTTATATCATCTCAACCTGAAGCTATCCTGTACGTCACCTCTTATCATCCCTCTTGCTAGAGGCAGAGCCGGTCCAGTTTCCCTCCGCTAAGCGTTTCTCTGGCGGCAGGGAATCGCGGCAGCGCTGCACAAAGGCGCCTCCAGCCTGCGGGCGCGCCACCTCCAGCTGTGCTTTTTCCTAACGCCTTCACTTCGGAGAACGCATTAAGCGGGCACGACAAACCGGACAGGGCTCCATCAATGCTCCAAATAGTAGAGAATATCGCGCAGGGTTTCCAGTGGCGCTTTGAGCATTTCTTTATCCCCGAGTTCAATCGCTTTACGGATGGCTTTAAGCTGCAGCGTGATTTCCGCGCGATCCTCCACGCCCAGTTCCGGCAGCATCCGCTCCGCCTTGGCTGCCAGGGAGCGGGCTTCGGAGAATTCAGGCGCTTGTGGCCGACTGCCAAACAGTTCCGAGACTCTGGACACGGCACTTTCGATCTCCGATGGACTCATCCGGCCGGCAGCGTGCTCAATCCGGATACTTTTTTGCAAACCGGTGGCCTTCTCGGTAGCAGTGACTTTGAGGATCCCATCTAAGTCGAGGTCGAAGCGGACCACGATCGGGTCTCCCGCCGGCGCCTGGCGCAACCCTTCGACCACAAACTCGCCGACCAGACGGTTGTTTGCAGCGTCCTGATCTTCCCCCTGATAGACCCTGACCTCGACCTGTTCCTGGCCGTCCACCAGGGTGTAAAAGACTTGGGACTTGGAAGCCGGTAAGGGCGTGTTCTTCTTGATGATGGGGGCAAAGACGAATGGATAAACGCTGTCGTTCAGCTCCCCTACATAACTGGTGCCAAAAGTGTAAGGAGTGATGTCCACCAACACCGATTTGACTGTCTCCCCGGCAAGCATTCCCGCCTGTACTGCCGCCCCCAACGCTACACACAGATCCGGGTCGATCGCAGCCCGCGGCGCTTGACCTAGCTCCTTTTCTAAAAGCTCCTGAACCAGAGGGGTGCGGGTGACGCCTCCAACCAGCAGCACTTCGTCGATGGCCGAAGCGGTAAGACCGGCACTGCGCAAAGCGATGTGGATCGCCTCCAGGGTGCGGGCGAGATAAGGGAAAATCAGCGCCTCGTATTCCTCTCGGGAGAGTTCCAATTCCAGATGAATCGGCAACTCGCCTTTCTCGGCTAGGAATTCTTCCCGGATCTGGGCATAGGGCCGGTCGGACAAGGTCAGTTTGGCGGTTACCGCCGCCCGCCACAGGCGCGCCAGCGCCCGGCGATCGGCACTGACGTCCACTCTGTGGGTCTCCTTGAGCCTTTCGACCAACAGCCTGACGATTTCACGGTCAAAATCGTCTCCGCCTAGGTAGTTGTCGCCGTGGCTGGCGATGACTTCCATCACTCCGGCCTCGATCTGCACCACCGAAACGTCGAAGGTCCCGCCCCCCAGATCGTATACCAGGACTTTCTTAGGACGGTTAAGATCGGTCTCGTACACCAGCGCCGCGGCGGTTGGTTCGTTCAGGATGCGCACCACTTCGAGGCCGGCGATTCGGCCTGCTTCCCGGGTAGCCTGGCGCTGGGCGTCGTTGAAATAGGCCGGAACGGTGATCACTGCTTTGTGGAGGGGGTGGCCCAGATGACGCTCGGCGCGTTCTTTCAAGGTTCTAAGGAGGATGGCCGCAATCTCCTGAGGGGTAAAGTCGTGTTCGCCTAGCGGGACAGTCTGAGCACTCCCCATCTTGCGCTTGATCGAGCGTACCGTGCGCTCCGGGTAGAGGAGGTATTGGTTGAGCGCCGCCTCGCCCACCAGCACCCGGCCATATTCGTCTATGCCCACTACCGAAGGCAGGATCTTGGCACCTTGTTCGTCTGGAATGACTACGGGCCGCCCGTATTCCAGGACCGCCACTTCGGAGTTGGTGGTTCCCAGGTCGATACCGAGGATAGTCTCGCTCATGTCGCCTCATCAGTTTTGTTGACTTTCACTTCCGCCGGCCGCAGCAGTTCACCGCGCCAACGCCACCCGCGCCTGAGCACGGCTACTACCTGACCTTTTGGCTGCTGACGCAGAGAAACCACCTCGGCCGCGCGCATCGTCTTCGGATCGAATTGCCGACCCTCTGCCTGCACCGGCTCGACCTCCAAGGAAGCAAGCAATTGGTCCAAGCGGGCCAAGGTTATTTTCAACCCATCCAAAACCGCCTGAAACCTGAGCCGTTTGCGCTTGCATAAGCGGCGCACCAGCCAGTTGGGGCGCAGCGCTGCCACCGCCTCGATTCCAGCTGCCTGCCGGTCGCGTAGCTCGACCAGATCCAGGAGGAGAGGCCGCAGCAGCTCACGCTCGATCGCCTTAAGACGCGCGGCGTGACTGGCTTGTTCCTGTTCAGTCAGTTTGAGCAGGCGGCGATATTCTTCCAGGGTCTGGTCAAATCTTTGAGTCTCGGTCCGAACCTCGACGCGGAGAGCGGCTAGTTCGGCGAACAGTTGCGCCAGGCCGACCTCCGACCCTGCTTCCGGCGTCTCGGCCAAGAATCGCTCGAAGGCGGCTAGCAGCGCTTCCTTATCATTCGGCATCGAGACCCTCGATAAGCAGTTTGCGGAACTGAGACAGGCTTGGCCGGCGCTGCTTTAGGCGGTAGGCAAAGCGCTGGATTTCTTCCAGGGAGGGACAATAAAACAGCGCGTATTCGATCCGCGCCCTTGGGGTACGGATTTGCTCATAGGCGCGCCGGATGGCCTGGAATTCTTCCGGTGCGCGATCGGGGGGACAAATCTGGACTTTGTGCAGGTAAGCGCGGCGGATGGCTTCGTCGTCGGCCTCTGGAGAGACGCCTAGGATCTCGAACGGGGAGGTGGTCACTTTTTGTTTGCCGATGGGAAAAAGGTCTCAAACAGCTTAGCAATGATCTCCTTGGGCATCAGATCGGTCTCCTGGGCCGGTCGCGCTAACTCGACTGGGAGAGACGCCGGCATCGGCGTGCGGTCGTATTCTTCCAGAAACCCGGTGATCTGCGCCACCAAGCGATGCTGCCCGGCTTCTTTGGCTACTCCCAGCGCCTTTTCTAGGGCGACAAGATCGCGTTGGTCGAGCTTGGCGGCGGCCCCCTGGCACTTGGCCACCACGTCGAAATAGATAAGCGCCGGTAGGTTTCGCTTCCAGAAACGACTGGCGCGCGCGTAATCGCGGACCAGTTGATATTGTTCCAAGGTTAACAGCCGCTCACAGACGGTTTCAAGCTCTTGTTCGCGCCACTCCAGAGACGCCCCGCGACGCAAGAACGCCTGCGCCGGCTTGAGCAACCGGGTCATCGGGGCGCCTTCGCCAGCCGCTTCTACCGCCAGGTCTAGCAAGCTGGCAACCTCGGCCTTGTCGATTTTGAGCGCGGCTACGTCGAGCACTTGGCGCAGCTGTTGCAGATAAGGCTTGGCGCGCTCGGGCGCCAGGCACAATACTTTGGCCGCGAGCAAAAACTCCCACGCCGGCGAGGGCAGGGGAGAGCGAATCCCGACGCATGGATCGACCTCTCCCCGGAGCAAGGCCAATACGCTTTCCATCGCTCTCAGTTTGGCCAGTTCCCGCGAAGTCCCGGCGAGTTTGGCGGCTGCCTGAAGTTCTTTAGCGGCTAGTTCCCATTTACCGAGAGCGACTTGCCTTCGGACATGGCTCAAGGTGGCAGCCATCAGGCGCCGGCGGGCGACCTGGTTGATCGGATCAAGCTTGAGTAGCTTCAAGGTCAAGCGCGCCGCTTTCTTGATGGCGCCGCGTTCGATGGCCGCGATCGCCGCCGTCTCCAGCATCTCCGGATCGTCAGGGAAACGGGCCAGGGCCTCGTCAAGCAGGCGAGCTAGGTTTTTGCCGTCGCCGACTCTGAGATACCACTTGGCCAATTGCCGCCAGCTGCCTTGGAAGTCAGGATCAAGCCGCAAGGCGTTTTGCAGCATCCTTTCGACCTTGGCGTCTTCCGGCCCATACAACTTGGACGCCAACTCAGCGAGGTGGCGCGCCACCGCCGCTGCCTCCAGGCGCTTGCCCGCCTGCTCGTACAAACTCCCGACATCGGCCCAGGCTTTCAAGGCAGCCTCCAAGTCTTCAGCGTACTCGGCTGCCAGCGCATCGAGGCGCCTTTCCTCAACCGGGGGGAGTGGAAAGTGCCTGCGGTAGGCGGTCTTGCCAGCCGGATAGTAGACGAGCAACGCTTTCAGCGCTTCCCGAACGCCAGGGTCCTCCCGCCGTTTCGCTTCCGCCAGCAGGGTAGCAAACAAGTGCTGGGGGTTGGCCTTAGTTGCCTCTTGTCCTGCGAGCGCATCGGCAAATTCCCGAGCGGCCGGTTTCAGCCCGCGTTTATCTCCGGCCAAAAGCTGGGCCACCACCCGAGCCGGACCGGCAAAGGGGGAATCCTTCCGAATCCTGGCGAGCAGTTCTCTGCCTTCTTCGATCCGCTCCGGGAAGGCTGCCAGGGCGCCGAGCAGGAAGCGCAGGTCCCGATAGGGGGAGCGGAAGGGAATGGCCTTTAGGGTTTGCTGCATAGCCTCATCGTCCCCGCGACAATAAGCCTCGATGGCAGCCTGCGCCTTAGGCAAGTGCGCCAGCAGCGGAGAACCTTCTTCCAGATCCTGGAGGACGTGGCGCTCAGCCGCCAAGACCTTAAGGATCTGCTTGTTTGCGTTCATTTTAGCCTTTCAGCCTGACCTTAAGCAGCTCGTTGACCTGCTGGGGGTTGGCCTTGCCGGAGGTGGCCTTCATCACTTGGCCGACGAAGAAACCAAATAGTTTTTCCTTGCCGGCGCGGTATTGAGCCACTTCTTGGGGATGGCTGGCGAGCACTTGGTCGATGATCTGCTCTATCCAACTAGAGTCGGTGATCTGTTTGAGCCCTTTTTCCTCTATCAAAGCATCAGCGTCTTTTCCAGTCTCCCACATCAGCTCAAACACTTGCTTGCCGAGCTTCCCAGAAAGGGTACCGTCGGCGATGCGCCGCAGGAGGCCTGCCAACCGCTCGGCAGTCACCGGGCTCTGGGTGATCTCCAGGCCATCCCGGTTGAGCGCTCCGCCAAGCTCCACCATCACCCAGTTGGCGCACAGCTTGGGATCGCCTCCGGCCAGTTTGACCACGGTCTCGTAATAATCGGCGAGCGACCGGCTGGCGGTCAGTACCTCGGCGTCGTAAGGCGTTAGGCCGTATTGGTCGATGAAGCGCCGGTATTTGGCTTCGGGAAGCTCCGGCAGCTCGTTGCGAACCTCTTCGATGAAAGCCTCGCTGATCACCAACGGCAATAGGTCCGGATCGGGGAAATAGCGGTAATCCATCGCCTCTTCCTTGGTGCGCATGGAGCGGGTTACGTCGCGCTCGGCGTCATACAGGCGGGTTTCCTGGATGATGCTGCCGCCGGATTCGAGCACTTCGATCTGGCGGGCGATTTCATAGCTGATCGCCCGCTCCACGAAGCGGAACGAATTGACGTTCTTGATCTCGGTGCGCGTGCCGAATTTTTTCTCCCCTTTGGGGCGCACCGACACGTTAGCGTCGCAGCGGAACGAGCCTTCCTGCAGGTTGCCGTCGCAGATGCCAAGGTACACCACCAGTTGGTGGAGTTTTTTCATATAGGCCACCGCCTCCTGCGGCGAGCGCAGATCCGGTTCGGAAACGATTTCCAACAGCGGCGTCCCGGCGCGGTTGAGATCGATGCCGGACAGGCCGTGGAAGTCCTCGTGTAAGGATTTGCCAGCGTCTTCCTCCAAGTGGGCACGGGTGATGCCGATCCGCTTCTCCTGACCGTCGACGTGGATCGTCAACTGCCCCCGGCTCACCACGGGCAGTTCGTACTGGCTGATCTGGTAACCTTTGGGGAGGTCAGGATAGAAATAGTTCTTGCGCGCGAATACCGAGCGCCTGGCGATTTCGGCGCCGATCGCCAGGCCGAACTTGACCGCCATCCGAACGGCGGCTTCGTTCAGTACCGGAAGCGTCCCAGGCATCCCCAGATCGATGGCGCAGGCCTGGGTATTGGGCGGAGCTCCGTAAGCGGTCGGAGCGCCGGAAAAAATCTTGGACTTGGTCAAAAGCTGGACGTGGACTTCCAGCCCGATAACGGGTTCCCATTCCATAATGTACCTCAATGAATCAGATACTTATCGCACAGCCACAGAGAAGCTCAAGTTCTACCGGCGCTACCAAACGCTTAGCTGAGCCGTAGCGCAGATGGAGTACCAGCAAGGTGTAGGGATCGAACACCACCACGTCTTTGACTCCCTGCGAGAGGTAAAACGGCGGGCCAATCTCTAAGTCTTTAGCTTCATAGCCCCTGCTGACCACCTCGACAACGGCCTCGGGAATCAAGGTTAAAGCCTTCTCCTGCTCCTCTTCCGTAGGTTCGCGGCAGAAAATGGCAATATCTGGGCGCTTTAGGCCATTGGGGAACTGGACATAAACGTCTAAGGCGTGCACGCATTGGCAATCTCCATTGTCTTTTTTGCGAATCGACTGCGCAATACGCTCGACTGCTTTCTGGTGCTTGTAAAGCGGCTGCGCTTCCCAGATCGGCAGACCGTTGACGATCTCCAGCCGAATCCCCAACTCATCGGCAGCAAGTAACCGGTCGATCACGCAAATCCCTCGGGAAACCTGAGGTGCCAGTCGGTCACCTGTTGGTACTGATGGGCGACGTTCAATAGCCTTTCCTCATCGAAATAGTTGCCAATAAGCTGCATCCCTACCGGTTTGCCGTCTAGAAATCCCGCTGGCACCGACATGGCAGGGAGCCCGGCCAGGTTGACCGCGATGGTGAAGATGTCGGACAGATACATCGCGATCGGATCGTCGACCTTTTCGCCGATACCGAACGCCGGAGTGGGGGTCGTAGGACCCAAGAGTACGTCTACCGTCTCGAAGGCGCGCTTGAAATCTTGGGCGATCAGGCGGCGGATCTTCTGCGCTTTTAAGTAATAGGCGTCATAGTAGCCAGCCGACAGAGCATACGTTCCGATCAAAATCCGTCGCTTCACCTCGGCGCCAAAGCCTTCGCCGCGGGTGCGCATGTACAAGTCTTTAAGGTCCTTGGGGTCCTGGCAGCGGTAACCGTAACGTACCCCGTCGTAGCGGGCGAGATTCGAGGAGCATTCAGACGGAGCGATGACGTAATAGGCCGGCACTGAAAGGTTGATGTTGGGCAGCGAGACCTCGACGACTTCCGCTCCCAGTTTGCGGTATTCGGCGATGGCCGCCTCCAGCACCTTGGCCATATCCGCGTTCAGCTCGGCAAAAAACTCCTTCGGCAAACCGATCCTCAGACCGGCAAGCTCCCGACCTAAAGCGGCGGCGTAGTCGGGAACCGGCTGGTCCACGCTAGTCGAATCCCTCGGGTCGAAACCGGCCATCACCTGGAGGAGCAAGGCGCAGTCTTTAGCGCTTCTTGCCATCGGCCCACCCTGGTCAAGGCTGGAAGCGAACGCGATCATCCCCCAACGCGACACCCGCCCGTAAGTCGGCTTCAAGCCCGTGATCCCACACAGCGCAGCCGGCTGGCGGATGGAACCGCCGGTGTCGGTGCCGGTTGCCGCCGGAGTAAGCCCGGCGGCTATCGCCGCCGCCGACCCACCGGAGGAACCGCCGGGAACGCAGTCCAGATTCCAGGGATTTCTGACTGGCCCGTAGAAGCTGGTCTCGTTGGACGATCCCATCGCGAACTCGTCCATGTTGAGCTTACCCAAAAGCGGCATCCCAGCCTGGTTAAATTTTTCCACTACGGTAGCGTCGTAAGGGGCGATAAAATTGTCCAACATCCTGGAGCCGCACGAGGTCCGAACCCCAAGGGTGCAGAAAATGTCTTTTTGCGCTATGGGGATCCCAGTGAGTGGACCGCCTTCCCCGCGCGCCAAGCTCGCATCGGCCGCCGCAGCCGCCTGCAAAGCGAGGTCTTCGGTCACGGTGATAAAGGCGTTCAGGGTAGCGTTGTAGCGGGCAATCCGGTCAAGGAAGTGGCGGACCAGTTCGCGGCTGGAGAATTCCCGGGCGCGCAGCCCACTCGATAGCTCAGCGAGGGTCTTGGTGTGCATGGTTTGATCCTTGAATTTGCGCTTATTCGATCACTCTGGGCACCAGGTACAAGCCGGCTTCCACTTTGGGAGCAATGGCTTGGAACCGCTCGCGCTGATTCTCCTCGGTCACCTCGTCCTTCCGCAGTCTTTGGGGAAGATCTAACGGATGGGCCATAGGAGTCACCGCATCCGTGTCCACTGCGTTCATCTGTGCCACGAACTCCAGGATGCCCGATAAGTCCCGCACATATCGCCCAGCCTCAGCAGGATCGATTTGGACCCGTGCTAGGTAAGCGATCTTGGTGACTTCTTCCAAGGTTAATGTCATGATATTCTCCACTCGTTTTGATCCACCTTCCAGCGAATTGGAAGAACCGGAAACCTTTGCTCGAGGTTTAATATCATAATCGATTGCTTGTCTGCTTCCCTATCGGATTGCTAGATTAACTGATTGCTTGCAACTTAAACACCTATGTTCAAACGCCTGCGCGGACTTTTCTCCAACGATCTTTCCATTGACCTAGGTACTGCCAACACGCTGATCTATATCCCTGGTAAAGGGATCGTCTTGAACGAACCTTCTGTGGTGGCGATTCGCGAAGACCGCGTGCGCGGCAATAAGCATATCGCTGCCGTTGGTCATGCCGCCAAACAGATGCTCGGTCGCACCCCGGCCAATATCGTCGCCATCCGCCCGCTAAAAGAAGGGGTGATCGCTGACTTCACCGTGACGGAGAAAATGCTCCAGTATTTTATTAACAAGGTACACGAGAGCAAGCTGCTCAAACCCAGCCCTAGGGTGTTGGTCTGCGTCCCTTGCGGCTCTACTCAGGTAGAACGCCGCGCCATCAAAGAATCCGCCTTGGGCGCCGGCGCCCGTGAAGTCCATCTAATCGAGGAACCGATGGCGGCGGCGGTGGGTGCGGGCTTGCCGGTGGGGGAAGCGTGCGGCTCTATGGTGCTCGACATCGGCGGCGGTACCTCCGAGGTCGCGATCATTTCGCTCAACGGGATCGTTTACTCCTCCTCGGTACGGATCGGCGGCGACCGCTTTGACGAAGCCATCGTCAACTACGTGCGCCGCAATTACGGGACGTTAATCGGCGAGGCTACCGCAGAGCGAATCAAACACACCATCGGCAGCGCCTACCCTTCCGCCGAAGTGATGGAAATCGAAGTGCGTGGCCGCAATCTGGCGGAAGGAGTGCCGCGCAGTTTTACCCTAAACAGCAATGAAATCTTAGAATCCCTGCAGGAACCCCTGTCAGGGATCGTTGGCGCAGTTCGAGCGGCGCTGGAACAGATTCCGCCGGATCTAGGAGCAGACGTGGCCGAGCGGGGCATCGTTTTGACCGGTGGCGGAGCCCTACTCAAAGACTTGGATCGGTTGATCGCCGAAGAAACCGGACTGCCGGTGAGAGTCGCCGAGGACCCCATGACCTGTGTCGCTCGTGGCGGCGGCAAAATTCTGGAGACGCTGGACGGCAAAGGTCCTTGCCCCTTCTCGCTGGAATGAGTTCCAGCAAACTGATTTTTGCGCGCGGCCCATCGCTCAATCTCCGCCTGGCGTTGTGCCTTGTGGCTGCCTGCGCCTTGATGTTTGCCGACCATACGCGCCGGCTAGACCCGGTGCGTTCAGCCCTTGCAGTTGCGGTTTATCCGATCCAGTGGCTAGCGCACATACCGCACGCACTGGGGGAACAAATCTGGAGCCATCTCACTACCTGGACCCAATTGCTGGAAGAGAACCGCCGTCTCAAGCAGGAAATCGCCGAGCTCAAACAGCGCACTTTGAAATACGAGGCGCTGAAAAAGGAGAACGATCGCCTCCGGGCGTTTCTCGACAACTCTTTCACTCTCGGCGAACAGATGCTGGTAGCAGAACTTCTGGCGGTCAATCTGGCCCCTTATGAACACGTAGTGCTGGTCAACAAAGGCAGCCGCTTTGGGGTCCACGTCGGGCAACCGGTGCTGAGCGTGGACGGCGTCGTAGGGCAAGTGATCCGAGTGACGCCGGTCAACGCCGAAGTGCTCCTGATCACCGACCCCAGCCACGCCATTCCGGTCCAGGTCAACCGCACTGGTCTACGCGCCATAGCAGTCGGCAGCGGGCATCTGGACCGCGTGGAGGTTCCCAATCTGCCCAACAATGTCGATATCAAACCTGGAGACCTTTTGGTTTCCTCAGGTCTCGGGGGAGTCTTCCCACAAGGATATCCGGTGGCGACCGTCACTGAAGTCGAGCCCCAACCGGACAAACCGTTCGCCAGAATCGGCGCCAAACCTCTGGCTGCTTTAGACCGGATTCGGGAGGTGCTGATCACGTTTGGGCACCCTGAGCCGGTGCCGTTTCTTCCCCCCGACGCTGCCTCAGCGGCTCCAAAGGTCACCGCCAATGCGCCTTGATCGCGAATCCGTAGGCATTTTTCTCAGCCTTGCAGGAGCCGTCTGGCTACGTCTGTTCGCTTGGCCTGAACTGGTGCTGCCGTTCAACCCAGACTGGGTGCTGTTGGTCATCATTTACTGGTGCTTGGCAACACCGGAACGATTCGGCGTGGGCTTGGCCTGGCTGACTGGCCTGTTAGTCGATGTGGCCACCGGTAGGCTTTTGGGGCAGCACGCGTTCGTCTACGCCTTGATCGCCTATCCTTGCGTGCGTTTCCATACTCGGCTTCAGATTTTCCCCTTGAACCATCAATTGGCTCTCGTGCTTCTGTTCCTGCTCTCGGCTCAGTTCCTGACGTTCTGGATCGAAGCCTTGCGTGGCAGGGCTTTTCTCACTTGGGAGTATTGGCTGCCGTCTTTGACCGGAACCTTGGCCTGGCCTTTTGTCCTAGTCGTATGTCGCACGCTCAGGCAACGCTATCTGACCTTACCTTAAAGCCCACGGCGGTCTTCAGGCTGAAGGACGCCGAACGGGAAAACCGACTGTTTTTAAACCGCCTCGTGATTGCCGCGGGCGTGATCGTCTTGTTGACCTTGGTGCTGATCGGTCGTCTGATCTACCTCCAGGTCCTCGGCCACGAACGCTATGCCATGCTAGCGCACGACAACCAGGTCAAGATCGCTCCCCTACCGCCCACGAGGGGGCTGATCTATGATCGGCGCGGCGTGGTACTCGCCGAGAACATCCCAGTCTACAGTCTGGAGATCGTCCCCGAGCAGGTGGAAGACCTGGAAGCCACCCTGACTGCCTTGAGTCAGCTCATCGAGCTTAATCCTGAGGAGATCGAGCAATTCAAACAGCAGCTGCGCCGCCGCAAGCACTTCGAAAGCATCCCGTTGAAATTGCGCTTAAGCGAGCTCGAAGTTGCCAAGCTGGCAGTTCGCCGCCCATTCCTGCACGGCGTCGAGATCCAAGCCCGGCTGATCCGATACTACCCTTACGGAGAACTGGTCTCTCACCTGGTGGGTTACGTCGGCAGGATCAACGAACAGGAATTAAAACGCCTGGATCCAGCCGAATATCGGGGCACGACCCACATCGGCAAAGTGGGAGTAGAACAATCCTACGAAGCCTTGCTTCATGGGCATACTGGCTACGTCGAGATCGAAACCAACGCCCGCGGCCGCGAACTTCGGGTATTACAGGAATCTTCCCCCCAGGGCGGAGCCGACCTCTACCTCTCCGTGGATATCGAACTGCAGAAGATCGCTTACGCCGCCTTGGGCGAGCACAACGGCGCGGTAGTGGCGCTCGACCCCAAGACTGGGGAAGTCCTAGCCATGGTGAGCAAACCCGGGTTTGACCCCAATCCTTTCGTCTTGGGGATCAACCGCAAGGATTATCAGGCGCTGCTCTCTTCTCCTGAGCGTCCGCTGTTCGACCGCGCGCTGCGCGGTATCTATCCGCCGGGGTCCACGATCAAACCGTTCGTGGGGCTGGCGGGGTTGTATTATGGCCTGATCAATCCCCATCGCCGGCTTTATTGCCCAGGTTTCTACCAACTCCCCGGGGTCAGCCACCGCTACCGCGACTGGCGCAAAGGTGGCCACGGCGGGGTGGATCTCAAAGCAGCCATCATCCAATCCTGCGACGTGTATTTCTACGACCTCGCCCATCATTTGGGGATCGACCGGATGCACGCCTTGTTGCATCGGTTCGGCTTCGGCCGTCCCAGCGGGATCGATCTGGCAGGGGAAAACCGCGGGGTCTTGCCGTCGCGCAAGTGGAAACGAGAAACTCTAGGGAAGACCTGGTACCCGGGGGAGACAGTGATCGCCGGCATCGGCCAGGGATATGTCAAGGTTACCGCGGTGCAATTGGCCAAGGCGGTTGCCATCCTAGCCAACCGCGGTAAAATCACGATTCCCCACGTGGCAGCCATCGAGCGCCCTCCTGGGAAGGAGCCGAAACGGCTGTTCCCGGAACCGGTGGAGGGGGAGCTAGGAATAGACGGACAATATTTGGATAAGGTTATCGAAGCTATGGTTGGAGTGGTCCACAGCCGTTCTGGGACTGCCTGGCGGATCAGCCTGGGGGCAGATTACACCATTGCCGGCAAGACCGGGACCGCGCAGGTGTTCAGCGTCAAGCAGAGCCAAGACCACCGCAACCTTAAAGTTAAAGACAAAAAATTGCAGGATCACGCCTTGTTCATCGCTTTTGCCCCCGCCGACGACCCGCGCATCGCGGTGGCGGTGATCGCCGAAAACGCCGGCCACGGCGGATCGGAAGCCGCTCCCGTGGCGCGTCAAGTCATCGACTACTACCTCAAACACAGCCTGCCATGAGTTTCATTTTGGTCCAGACCGTTCCGGAAAAGAACCTCTGGCAACGCCTCCATCTTGATTCCTTCCTAGTATCGAGCCTTGTGCTTCTGAGCGGGGTCGGGCTTGGGATTTTGTACAGCGCCACCGGCGGCGACCTCTCCTTGATTTACAAGCAACTTGCGCGGTTGGGGATGGCGTTTGCCGCAATGGTCGGCCTGGCCCAGATCCATCCGCGTACCCTATACCGCTGGAGCCCATTTTTGTACGGCCTAGGCATCGTTCTCCTTGTGGCCGTATTGCTGAAAGGAGACATCGGCAAAGGGGCCCAACGTTGGCTGGACCTGGGCGTCATCCGGTTTCAGCCGTCCGAATTCGTCAAGATCTTTACCCCTATGCTGCTGGCGTGGTTCTTGGCCAGATATCCACTGCCGCCGCGACCGAGCGTCATCGCGTTGAGCACCCTGTGGATCGGATTGCCGGTGGGCTTGATCGCCAAGCAACCGGATTTGGGCACGGCCCTTTTAGTGTTGAGTTCCGGTTGTGCGGTGTTGTTCTTCGCTGGGATTTCCTGGCGCCTCTTGGCGGGTCTTGCGGCTGGGGTGGGTGCTGCCTTACCGGTGCTGTGGTCCTTTCTGCGCGATTATCAAAGGGACCGGGTGCTGATGTTTCTGAATCCGGAGGCTGATCCTTTAGGGCGAGGTTATCACACCATCCAGGCCAAGATCGCGATCGGCTCGGGGGGGCTGACAGGCAAAGGCTGGCTGATGGGGACCCAAGCCCACCTGGAATATCTGCCCGAACCCCACACCGATTTCATCTTCGCGGTTCTGGCCGAAGATTTCGGCCTCCTGGGCTGCATCGGCCTGCTCGCCCTGTATCTGGCCATCATCGGCCGCAGCCTGTACCTAGCGCTCCAAAACCAGGACACGTTCAGCCGTCTGCTCGGCAGCAGCCTGGCATTCACCTTCTTCGTCTATGTGTTCGTCAACATCGGCATGGTGATCGGCATCTTGCCGGTGGTGGGTGTCCCCCTGCCGCTCATCAGCTACGGCGGCACTTCGGTAGTCACACTGCTCGCTGGCTTTGGTATCATGATGTCTTTATCTACCCACCGCAAGCTGGTGTCATCCTAATGCGCAAAACTTTAGCTTTCAGCCTGCTGCTTTGGTGGGGTCAAAGCGCCTTCGGCCTGTCCCTGGACCAATATCCCCAGGCTAGCCGCTTCATCGAGCGCATGGCATCGCGCTATCGTTTTGATCCTACAAGCTTGCGCTCCTTGTTCGCCGAGGCGCAGATCAAACCGAGCATCATCGAGGTCATGGGCCGCCCCGCTGAAGCCAAACCCTGGTACGAATACCGGAAAATCTTTCTGACCGAGCGCCGCATCCAGGAGGGTGTCCGGTTTTGGCAGCGCTATCGGGATCTGCTCAAACAAGCGGAACGAGTTTACGGCGTACCTCCCGAAATCATCGTCGCGATCCTAGGCGTAGAGACCCTGTACGGCGCCAATACCGGTTCCTTCCGGGTGTTGGATGCGCTCTCAACCTTGGCTTTCGCCTATCCGCGCCGGGCCGAATACTTCGCCCGGGAACTAGAACAGTTCTTGCTTCTTACCCGGGAGGAACGTCTGGACCCCCGCAATCCGCAAGGATCCTATGCCGGTGCCATGGGCTGGCCTCAGTTTATGCCATCGAGCTTTCGCCAGTATGCCGCCGATTTCGACGGCGATGGCAGGCGCGATATCTGGAAGAACCCAGCCGATGTGATCGGCAGCGTCGCCAATTACTTCGCCCAAAGCGGCTGGCAAAGCCGGCACCCGGTGGCCGCCCGGCTGTCCAGGCGAGCCGAAAGCCTGGCCAATACCGACTTGAATCCCAAATTCACCCTAGCAGAGCTCAAACGCCTAGGGGTTCCTTTAGCACCTTACCCAGACACCCTCACCGCCAACGTGATCAAATTGGATGGGGAAAACAGTCCCGAAATTTGGCTCGGATTTCACAACTTCTATGTCATTACGCGCTACAATCGCAGCTTGCTCTATGCCATGGCAGTCCATCAATTGGCAGAGACGATCAAATCTCGACTGGAGGAGATGCAACATGCGCAAAAAAACTAGCCTTGTCTTGACCATCCCCTTGTTCGTGGGAAGTTTTGACCTTCAAGCCCAAGAACCCGGGGTGGATGCGATCCAACCGCTCAAGCCTCACATCCAACGCGCCAAAAAGCCTTTCTACTGCAAGCGCGGGATCGCTTCCTGGTATGGCAGAAAATTTCACGGCAGACACACCGCAAGCGGCGAAGTCTTCGATTTCAACGACCTGACCGCCGCGCATCCGAGCCTGCCTTTAGGAACCTATGTCAAGGTTACCAATCTCAAAAACGGCCGCAGCATCGTGGTGAAAGTCAACGACCGTCTCCCTTTGCGCCCGATGCGGATCATCGACCTATCTTATGCAGCCGCCTACCGCTTGGGATTACACAAAACCGGCCTCGCTCCTGTGGAAGTTCAGGTTCTCGGTTGATCCACGCGCTTTAAACTTAGCAGCTATCCATGAAATCACTGCGTCTTGGCTTAAATTTAATTTGGCTGATCTTGCTGTTTGGCTTTGCGGCAGCGCAGGCGGAGATCCCGCCTCCGCCGCCATTTGAAGCTAAAAGCTACCTTTTGACCGATTTCCACACAGGCAAGGAGCTAGCTGGATTGGAACCCGATCAACGCCTAGCTCCGGCCAGCCTGACCAAGATTATGAGCGTGTACGTGGTGCTGCACGAACTCGCCCAAGGCAAACTCAAATTGGACGATTTGGTCACGATCAGCGAGAGGGCCTGGCGGGCGGAAGGCTCGCGTACTTTCGTCGAAGTCAACAAACAGGTGCCGGTGGAGGTTCTGCTCAAAGGGGTCATCGTCCAATCCGGCAACGACGCCACCATCGCCCTGGCCGAGCACGTGGCGGGGGATGAAAGGACGTTCGCCGAAATGATGAACCAGCACGCCCGCCGGTTGGGAATGCAAAACACCCACTTCACCAACAGCACCGGTCTCCCCGACCCGGATCACTACACCAGCGCGCGCGACTTAAATATTCTGACGCGGGCATTGATCCGCGATTTTCCCCAGTACTATCCCTGGTTCAAACTGAAGGAATTTACTTACAACAACATTACCCAGCACAACCGCAATTTACTGCTCTGGCGTGATCCTTCCGTGGACGGGGTGAAAACCGGCCATACCCAGGAGGCCGGTTACTGCCTGGTCGCCTCCGCCGAACGCGAAGGCATGCGCCTGATCGCTTCGGTTATGGGGACTCCCAGCGAAAAAGCCCGGGCCAACGTAGTACAGGCGCTTTTGGGTTACGGCTTTCGGTTCTTCACCACCCAAAAACTCAAAGATGCAGGAAAACTCGCCGAAGCGCGCGTCTACAAGGGGAAACGAAACCGCCTCGACCTTGGCGTGACTACACCCATCTATGCTACTGTCCCCAAAGGGGAAGAGGGCAAGCTGACCACAGCGTTAGAGATCGCCCCTCAGATCATCGCCCCAGTTCAGCAAGGACAGGTGCTCGGCAAGCTCAAGGTACAACTAGGTGAGAAAACCATGGCAGAGTATCCTTTAGTCGCCTTGCAAGAGGTGCCTGAAGCGGGGTTTTTCGGCAAGTGGTTCGACGAAGGTCTGCTCAAGGCCCAGGAGTGGTGGCAGCATGAGTGACCCTATCGTCTATCTCAACGGCGAATTCCTACCCTTAAGCCAAGCCAAGGTGTCGGTCCTAGACCGAGGGTTTTTGTTCGGCGACGGGGTCTATGAAGTCATTCCGGCTTATGGCGGAAAATTGTTCCGGCTCGAACAGCACCTTGCGCGCCTGGAGCAGAGTCTGCGTGGCATTCGCTTGGAACCGCCGCTGACCCCCGATGAGTGGCGCAAAATCTTGAACGAACTGCTTAAAGGCGAACAAGACCAGGCGGTTTACCTCCAGATTACCCGCGGTGCCTACCCCAAACGCGATCACGCTTTTCCCGACTTCATTCGAGCTACTGTGTTTGCTATGGTCAACCCGTATCCCACCAGCCGCCCGGAACCAGCTAAAGCGATCACCTGCGAGGATATCCGCTGGCAGTGGTGTCACCTTAAGACTACCAACCTGCTCGCCAACGTGCTGCTCCGCCAGGAGGCGATCGAGCGCGGCTGCCAGGAAGCCGTGTTGGTGCGCGATGGACTGGTTACCGAAGGGGCGGCGAGCAATATATTCGTCGTCACAGACGGCATCCTAGCCACTCCGCCCAAGGGGCCAAAGCTTCTTCCCGGCATCACCCGGGATCTGGTTTTGGAGTTGGCCACCGCCCACGGTATTGCCTCCCAAGAACGGGAGATCCAAGCGAGCGAACTCTTCCGCGCCGAGGAAATCTGGTACACCAGCTCCACCCGCGAACTGGTGCCGATCGTGGAGATCGATGGCAAGCTGGTAGGGGATGGCCGGCCGGGGGAAGTCTATTGGCGGATGTACGAACTGTTCCAAGACTACAAACGCGCCTTTCGGCAAAGCCGATGAACGAGTTACTCGAATTTCCCTGCGCCTGGCAGGTAAAGGCTTTCGGCCCGGGCACCGAGGCATTCGAGCTGGAAGTGGTCAGCATCGTCCGGCGTCATGCGCCTGACCTCAAGGAAACTGCCGTCACCACCCGACCGAGCCGAGGCGGAAAATACCTGGCCGTGAGCGTGGCTATCTGCGCCCACAGCCGGGAGCAGCTGGAAGCGATCTATAGCGAGCTTCGCGCCCACCCAGAAGTCGTGATGACCTTGTGAGCGCGTTGCTTGTCCGCTGGCTTGGCACCCGAGATTATCTGCCGACCTGGCAGGCCATGCAGCATTTCACTGCCACTCGCCAGGCCGATGCGCCAGATGAAATCTGGCTGCTGGAGCATTTTCCCGTTTATACCGTGGGGGTGCGCGGGCATGGCAGTTGTAGGCAACCCCAGGGGATTGCCTCCACCATACCGATCGTCCAGACCGACCGCGGCGGCCTGATCACCTACCACGGCCCAGGTCAGCTTATCGCCTACACCTTGATCGACCTGGCCCGCTTGGGACTTGGGGTGCGCGACTTGGTGACGGCGCTCGAGCAAGCCACCATCGACCTCCTTCGGCAGTATGGCCTGCGAGCCCACGCGCGCCCTAAGGCTCCAGGGGTCTACGTCGGCGGGGCGAAAATCGCCTTCTTGGGGCTGCGGGTGAAGCAAGGCCGCAGCTACCACGGCTTGAGCCTGAACGTGGACCTGGATCTTAGTCCTTTTCGGGTCATCGACCCGTGCGGGATCGAGGGTCTTGAAGTCACTCGGCTGGTGGATCTTGGGGTCGGGGCCAAAGTGCACGAAGTGGCAGTGCCTTGGCTGGCCAGCCTGATGGCGCAACTCGGTTTTAACACCATCGCCGAATTCAGCCACGAGCTTCCTTTGACTTCCACACAAGCAGGGCAACCACAAAGGGTTGCCCCTACTACACGCCATGCCACCTACCTTTGAAGACCTGACCGCCCCTTCGCGCCGGCAACCTGAAACCCACCAGCGCGGTGCGGCCAAACTCGCGCGCATCCCGATCAAAGTGGAGGCACAAGACCCACTGCCCAAACCGGACTGGCTCAAGGTTCGCTTAAGCTCCGACCCGAACGTAGCCCGCGTCAAGCGCTTGCTGCGGGAGCTGAATCTCAAGAGCGTTTGCGAAGAGGCGGCTTGCCCCAATCTTCCCGAATGCTTCGGTCACGCCACTGCCACCTTCATGATCTTAGGTGATCTTTGCACCCGCCGCTGCCCGTTCTGCGACGTGGCCCACGGCCACCCAGCCCCGCCCGATCTAGAAGAACCCGAAAACCTCGCCTTGGCCGTGGCAGCGCTTAAGCTGCGCTACGTCGTTATCACCTCGGTCAACCGCGACGACCTGCGCGACGGCGGAGCTATGCAGTTCGCCCGCTGCATCGAAGCGGTGCGCCGGCACTCCCCGGGCACCCTGGTCGAAATCTTAACCCCCGACTTCCGCAAGCGCGAGCAGGTGGCGCTGGACATCCTCGCCCGTCATCCACCGGAGGTCTTCAACCACAACTTAGAGACTGTCCCGCGCCTTTACCTCGCCGCCCGCCCCGGGGCAAATTACCAGGGATCGCTCGCCCTGCTGGCTGAGGTCAAGCGGCGCCTGCCCAAAGTGGCGACCAAATCTGGGCTGATGCTTGGGCTGGGCGAGACTGAGGCAGAAGTAGTTCAGGTTATGGAAGACCTGCGCCGCGTAGGCTGCGACATGCTCACCCTGGGCCAGTACTTGCAGCCCAGCCGTCATCACCTGCCAGTCAAACGCTACGTGCCGCCGGAGGAGTTCGACCGGCTAGCCGAAATCGCCAAAGACTTAGGGTTTGCCCAGGTGGCCGCTGGCCCCCTGGTGCGCTCCTCCTACCACGCCGACCGCCAGGCCAGAGCCGTTCTCAAAAAGTGAACGAATATGCCTGGGTTCGGCTGCTTGAAACCCTTATCTTGCCGCCGACTTCCCCGCTCATCCTGGCAGCAATTGGGGTGTGGCGGCGCAAGTATATGATCACCCTGGCCGCTTTGCTTTTGCTCTACCTGGCCGCTATCCCTCTAGTCAGTCAGTGGCTAAGCCAAAAGCTTGAGGTTTACCCGCCGCTTGATCCAAACCACCTGCCCACAGCCCAAGCGATCGTGGTGCTCGGGGCAACGCGCTATCCCAAAGCCCCCGAATACGGCGGCGATACGGTCGGCAGTTTAGGACTGGAACGCCTGCGCTATGCCGCCTGGCTCAAGCGGCGCACCGACTTGCCGATCCTGGCCAGCGGCGGCCGACCTTTGGGCGAGAAAAAAGCGGAGGCGGAGTTGATGCAGGAAGTCCTCAAAGAATTCGGCACACCGGCCACTTGGCTGGAGACCGAAAGCCGCAATACTTTCGAAAATGCTAGAAACAGCGCGGCTATCTTGAAGCATCAGGGGATAGACACAATCTTTCTGGTTACCTCTGCTTTCCACCTGCCGCGGGCAGTAGAAGCCTTCAAGTACCAAGGCCTGACCGTCATCCCCGCCGGCACCCGATTTACTCGCCAAGGCCCTCTGGAATTTGGCCTTTTTGCCTTTCTCCCTAATCCGGCTGCGCTTTGCCGCACCAGCTTGGCCTTGCACGAGTTCCTAGGGCGTCTTTGGTATCGGCTGCGCTATTATAACCAGCCTTTGCGCTTGAAGTACCAGTAAGGCGCTACTCCTGCTATCAGCATCAACCCCAAAGCCATAGGGTACCCCCACGGCCAGTCGAGTTCAGGCATGAACTTAAAGTTCATGCCGTAGATGCTCGCTACCAGCGTGGGTGGTAGAAACACCACGGCGGCGATGGAGAAGATCTTGATGATCTGGTTCTGCTCGATGTTGATGAAACCTTGCGCTGCGCTCATCAAGAAGTTGATCTTGTCGAATACGAAGTTGTTGTGCGACAGCAGCGAGTCGACATCGTGGAGCAGATCGCGGGTCCGATTGATCTGCTCGCCATCCAGGCGGCTGCGGCGGAGCAAAAAGGTAAGCGCCCGCTGGGCATCCATCAGACACAGGCGCACTTTGCCATTGGTGTCCTCGCAGCGTGCCAGAACATCTAGGGATTCTTCCAGGTCGACATCGTTCTTTTCCAGCACTTGGGCGCTGACTACTTCCAGTTCCTGGTAAAGCTCCTCTAAGGTATCGGCCAGATCGTCGATTTTGATTTCAAACAGGCTCAGCAACATGTCGGCGGGACTGCGGGCTAAGTGGGAATCGTGGCGGGCGCGCATGCGCAGCAGGCGGAAAGCGGGAATCTCCCGCTCGCGCAAGGTGATCAGGCGATTATCGGTCAGGGTAAAAGCCACCGAGGTGTTGCGGGGTCTGCCTTCTACTTCGTGGAGAAACAGCGAATGGATGTGCAGTCCGACCTCGTCCTCGTAAAAACGCGAACTGGCCTCGATCTCATCCACATCCTCCGGGTCAGGCAACTCCTGCCGAAGCAGATCGGAGACGCGCGCCAACTCCTCGTCCGTCGGATCGATGAGGTCCAACCACACAGCGCGTTCGAGCACAGAAAGCTCCACGCTCGGGTCGGCCGGCAACAGGCGGCCGGTTTCGCCGATGTAAGCATTGAGCATGCCGACTCCCCAAATTCAAAGCCGGCGAATCTTATCATATCCATGGAAGCATCTGTACGACTCTCCGTACAAATCCAATCCGAGCGTGGTAATCTAAAACTTTCAACACCAATCCCAGACTTGTGCGCACCTCATGCCTAGCGTCGGTCCAGTGCTGTTCTTGATTGCTTGCTACGTCCTGGCGGTGCAGCTGTTATCGGGTGTCTTTTTGCTCTGGCTCGGCCCTTCTTGGCTGTGGCGGGCAAGCTTAGTGGCCGAGCTTGGGTTTCTAGCCGGCCTGATTGCCTATTTGAAGCGCTTCGATCCTTATATTTTAGGGCTTAGGTCAGTGGCTTGGACAGAAGCAATCCAGGTGGTGCTATGGTTCCAGGCAATCGCCTTTGCCAGCGACGCGGCGATCCTGTGGCTTGCGCCGTCGGCGCTGGTGGACGACTACCTCCAAATATTTCAACCGGCTGCGCCTTCAGAATGGGTTGCCTTGGCCGCAGTGGCTGCCGGCGCGGCACCGGTGATCGAAGAGCTGTTGTTTCGGGGGCTTTTGCTGGCCGCGCTGCGCTACCGGTTTGGGACGGCTTTGGCCATCGTCGGCAGCGCGCTGTTGTTTTCCCTGGTCCATGTGGATTGGCTGCAAATCTTGGCTTCTCTGCCGTTAGGACTGATGCTTGGGGCCTATGTGGCCCGTGGCGGCAGCCTCTACGTCACTGCCGCTGCGCATATCCTGGGCAACGGCTTTTCTTTTCTGGGGTTGGTGCTTCCCGGTGTTCCCTGGATTTCCGCCGACTGGCGGCCTAGCGATACCGAAGGGGCTTTCGCTTTGCTCGCGGCTGTTGGCTTGTTCGGCTGTTTCCTGCGCCGCTATCCCATCGAGTAAAAGCATCCGAGCCAGCGCCTTGCTGCCTTGACAATCCGCCATTCGTGAGAGTAACGTAACCTGTCTACAAAAAAACATAGAAAAAGCTAATTTATTTGAAACCAGGTTGTTTTCAATGCAAGAGCGCATCTCCCAGAACTTGCAGGCGGTCGGCTGCGTTCCCGACAGTTTAAGCTTTATCCTGAAGCGCGAACTTCAGGACTGCGACGTCGCCTCTACCTCCATCGAGTGCGGCACGGTCGAGGACATTCGCATCGAGGTTCCCGAGGAGGTGTTTCGGGCGGTGGAACAGAAAGTAACGACGTTGCGCTCGCCCAGCATCCAGGAGAAGATCGAGCAGGGTATTCCCAAACTGCCGGCGCGCACGATCGACATCGAGGAGAACTCGCGCGAAATCGCTTTGACCATCCTCAGCGACGACCCGCAACCGGTGGTTCTGTCATTGTCTTTTTCAGCCGCCACGACGGCTGTCCATCGCGGACTCGGTGGGGGCGCGTTCAACACCACGGTGGACAGCGCGATCATCAACTTGGCGCTCTATCGCGCCTTGGGCCTTCCTGAGAGCAAGCTGCCCAGGGCGCATCTGTATCTGACCTTACCTGAGGATAGGGTCGAGTTGGTGCGCCAGCAGGCCAAACCCTTTCCCAACCTCGATATTCTCTGGGTAGATGGCAAACCCCGCCGCTCGGTGTTTATTAAAAACCGGGTCAGCGGCGAGGAGATTTATTTCAGCACCCCTTACGGCCAAGTCAACCCCAACCGCGCGATCCCCACCTTGCGTACCCCGCGGTTTTTACTCCTCCACAACCAACCCGATGACCTCATCTTCTGGGACGTGGCGGTGCGCGTGCGCAACGACCTGGCCGAGCACTCGGTGGTCTGGAGCGTAGGTTCTAATCAGATTCGCGATGGGATCGACCGCTACGCCTCTCCCATCGGCGTATGCGAGACTATGACTTTGAACCTGGGAGAAGCTTTGGCCTGGATCCGCAAGTCCAATTCTCCCTGCATCCGCAATGACGATGTGCTGCTCGCGCATCTTGAGGAATACCACGACGGCGAAAAACCCCAGCGTGGCCGGACCAGCTTTGTGCGCATCTTCGGGATCTTCAAATCGGAATTGGGTCGTGAAAAAACCTTGGTTCTCCCTGAAGATCCCGAAAAGCGCCGCATCGCCGCTCAACGCTGCGCCGACATTCTGCACCGCATTGGGGTCAAGGAGAGCGTATTTATCACCGATGGCTCCAACCCCACCATTGCCAGTTTTAAATACGAGGACAGAAAGACCGGCAAGCGCAAAAAAGTCCAGTATTACATCCCGATCCTGGACCCTGAAACCGGCGCCAAGATCGACCGCCTCATTCAGGCCTCAGGGTGCACGATCGGCAAAGATGCCACCGGCTGCGGCGATTCGTATACCGCCACCGTCTTGGCCTTGAAGCAGATCACTGGCAACCGGGTTTATCCTACCACCATCGCCATTCTCGCCAACCACATCGCGCGGTTGGTGTACGCCATGCCTTTTTCGAATCTGATGGAGGTCGAGGCGCACTGCCCAGGGATCACCGAAAAGGTCGTGCGCTTGGCCCTTGAAAACCTGGACGAAGTCAACGCCCACTGCCGGGAGCACAATGCGCTTCCCTTGCTCAAGTCGGCGGTGCACTCGCTAATCTTCCAGGCGCTCGTGTGAGCTTTCGCCACAGCTTGCGCAGAAGGCGCTGCTGGCCTAACACTTGGCGCGCGAGGGCAAACTGCTCCAAAGCGCGGTTTAAGTTTTGCTCCGGGTCGCTGACCTTGAAATACCGGTTGCCTTCTAAGTAATCTGTCAAGAACCGCACTCCCAGCTCAAACGGGAGAAGCGCGATGGCGTGCGGCACCCAGCGGAGCTCTTCCGGGCTGAGAAGGCCATTGAGTTCCGCCAACCACCCCGCGAGCACTTTTTCGATCAAGTCCAGTTCGAACCCTCCTGCCTCGTGGCAGACCGAGCGCAGGCAATCGCCGATGTCGTAGTGGACAAGCCCAGGTCCTACCGTATCCAGATCGACCCAGGCCAAAGGCTTTGAGGTCTTGGCGTCGAACAGCAAGTTGTCCAGTTTCGGATCGCCGTGAACGATCCTGAGCGGCAGTCGCCCGGACCGCCTGGCTTGGTCCAGTCCGCATGCCCAACGGCTCAGCTTTGTTATCCAGTCGAACAGGGATTCAAGCGCTTTTGACTTTTGCCCGCACCAGCCGAGGCGCGCGCGTTCCAAAGCGGCAAGATAGCTTGGCGTCACGTGGAAGCCGGGCAAGGGATCGTTCCACCCGGAACAGTCTATCCCCGCCAGCAAGCGGTGGAAATGCCCCAGGCTCGCGCCCAAAGCCTCAGCTACCTGGTGGGTCTTGATCTTGGTGAGGGTCACCCCATCGAGGTATTCCAGCATGCGCCAGTATTCTCCGGCGTCATCCTCGATCCAATCCTTTCCCTCACGAGTAGGAACGAGGCGCGGCAGGCGAAGATCGGCTGCCGGCAAGCCGTTCCAATAGTGTTGCAAGCGGCGCAAGTTGGCTAGGATCCGCTCCGGCCTCGGGAACACCCGGCGGTTGATGCGCTGTAGCACCCCACAGGATCGATCGGTGGCGACTCGGTAGGTGGCATTGATTAACCCTCCACCCAAAGGCTCCACCGCTACCACTTGGCCAGGCAGGGCGAAGCGGGAGGCCAGTTCAAGCGCGTTCATCGCTCCGCCATCTGAAACCTACGCCGGTTGCGCTCTTTCTGCAAGGCCCCTTTCTTGAGCAGGATATAAACTGCTCCCGTCCCGCCGTGACCGCTTTGGGCGCTGTGGAAGGCCAATACCGGCGCAAGCATGGGCAGCCAACGCGCCAGGCAGCTTTTGAGCACACCGCCTTGGCCTTTGCCTTTGCCGTGGATGATCAAAGCACAACGCACCTCGTCTTGCAGGCATTGCTGGACGAAATGGTAAACCTTGTGTCTTGCTTGAACTACGGTCAGCCGATGTAGGTCCAATATTGCTCCGACCGGATACTCTCCACGCTTGAGCTTCAAAAACACACCGTGCTGTACCCCCGGGCGTTTGAAACTCAAAATCGCCTCGGGTGCGACCGGTTCGATGAAAACGACAGGCAAAAACCCCTGATCGTCGAGACAACGCCGCGCTGCTTCTCGGCGGTATTCGTGCCCCGGGGTGGTGGCCTTGGATTTGGGCAGCGGCAGCTTATCGGTAGCAGCGAGCGGGCAGATGCCCGCCATGGCTTGCTTGAATAAAGCTTCTTCATCTAGATGATTAGTATCACTCATCGCTGTTCCCGCTTGGGACGACTCGCCGCAGCCAACCGTCGATGCGCCTGGCCAGCAGTTCGTCCTTGGCATGATAATGATGATCAGCGGCAGAGAACTGGAGCTGGCGATACGCCGGCTTGTCTTTGAGCAGCAAATGGCGCTCTGTAGCCGTCGCTTTGATTTTGGAATGGTCCTGTTCGGCATAGACATCCAGCACTGGGATTCGGATGGCCTGGAGCCAAGCTCTGGTTTCCTCGCTGGCCGATTCAGGCCAGGCGAGGCTGAGCAATACCGCCGCCTTAAGCTGCGGTTCGGGTTCGGCCAGATACTTAAGCAGCACCAGCCCGCCGAAGCCATGCCCCACCGCAGCGATGGCCTCGCCGCCTTGGGACTTGAGCCAGTCCACCGCCGCCTTGAGCCTCGCTGAGCCATCCGGCAGCAGGGTTCGATACTCCTCTGGCCCGGCGACCGCATCGAGGACCGGCAGTTGCAGGCTCAGGACATCCCAGCCGTGCGCCGGAAGATACCGTTCAATCCCAGAGGCGACGGGCGAATCGGCGCGCCATCCGGCTTCCGGCAGGAACACCACTGCCCCGCGCGCGGTTTGGGTTCGAGCAGGAGCGTACACCGCCGAAAATTTTCCCGCCTCCAGCGGAATCTCGACGATCTGACCTTGGTGCAGGTCTTCTTTAAGCTGCTCCAGCAAGCCTGCTTCTTCCACTCGATTGGGAGCCGCCTGCGCGGAGAGCGCCACTCCCAACAACAGCCACCCCATAAACTCACGGCACCAATACCGCCGCCCCTTGAAATCGGCCATGGCGCAAATCCTCTAGAGCCTGGTTCGCTTCGGTTAATGGGTAAGGATGGACCTCAGTATGAAGAGTAAAAGCTGCCGCGATACTCAGAAATTCCTCGCCATCACGACGGGTTAAGTTAGCCACCGTGCAGAGACTCCGTTCCCCCCACAGCAAGGCGTAAGGAAAGCCGGGGATATCGCTCATGTGGATGCCGGCGCAGATCACTTTGCCTCCTTTGCGCACTGCCTTCAAGGCCAAAGGTACCAGCGCTCCAACCGGGGCATAGAGGATCGCCGCATCCAACTCGTTAGGGGGAGGCTGGTTGGAGTCTCCTGCCCACACCGCCCCTAGGGAGCGCGCAAATTCCTGCGCTTTCAGGTCGCCTGGCCGAGTGAAGGCGTACACTTGGCGTTGTTGGCGAACCGCCACCTGAGCGATGATATGGGCGGCGGCGCCAAATCCATACAACCCGATCCTTTCGGCGTCCTCGGCCAAGGCATAGGAGCGATAGCCGATCAGTCCGGCGCAGAGCAAGGGGGCGATATGCAAGTCGTCGTAATTGTCTGGCAAAGGGAACACATAGCGGGCATCGGCTAAAGTATATTCGGCATAGCCGCCGTCTAGGGTATAACCGGTAAATCCGGGTCTATCACATAGGTTCTCGCGTCCCATGCGGCAGAAGCGGCATTCGCCGCAGGTGTCCCCAAGCCAGGGTACGCCAACTCGCCTCCCGGCGAGAAATGGATCGACTCCTTCTCCTAGGGCGATCACTTGGCCTACGACCTCGTGGCCAGGAACAAGCGGCAGCTTGGGGTTGGGCAGTTCGCCGTCGACCACGTGCAGATCGGTGCGGCAGACGCCGCACGCTTTGACTTTGAGCAGAATCTGGCCGGGACCAGGACGCGGAATTTCCCGCTCGACCAATTTAAGGGGCGTACGCGGCCGTTCCAGAATCATGACGCGCATCTTGTGAGCCACTGCGGCCTCCGGTAAGATAGCAAACCTCCTACATGATACACCGTCTTTCCCCCAACAGTTCCCAGCCCATGCCAGAATCTAGTCAAACTGCTCGGATTTCGCTGCACTCCGAAGGCGATCGCCTGCGCCTTTGCCTTGGCGGCGACTGGCTCCTGTCTGCTCCCTACCCGGCAACCGAGGAGCTCGCATTGGCTTTCAAAAGCGCTCCAAAGCAGATTATCGTCGAAGGGGAAGCATTGGGTGCTTGGGACAGCAGCCTGATCCTGTTTTTGTACCAACTCCACAAGCGCTGTCTGGCACAGGGTATCGGGCTAGAGTTTGCGGCAGTTCCGGAAGGAATAAAACGCCTGCTTAAGCTCTCCACGGCGGTTCCCACGCAAGCCGGGCAATCGCGACCTAAACCCTCTTTCCTGGCGCGCACTGGCCTGAGGCTGATGGACCTGGCCCAGGAAACCTATGAATTTACCCACTTCATCGGCGAAGCTACGGTAATCTTCCTGCGCTTCCTCTACGGCAAAGCCCGCTACCGTAGCCAGGACCTATGGTGGCTTTTGCAGGAATGCGGCCCTAGCGCGTTGCCCATCGTCACCCTCATCGCCCTTTTGGTCGGCTTGATTTTGGCTTATGTAGGAGCGGTGCAATTGTCCTTGTTTGGCGCCCAAATATATGTAGCCAATTTGGTCGGACTTGGCATGTTGCGCGAGATGGGGGCGATGATGACGGCGGTGATCATGGCCGGCCGCACAGGAGCGGCCTACGCCGCCCAACTCGGCACCATGCAGGTCAACGATGAAATCGACGCCTTGAAGACCCTGGGGCTGTCGCCTATGGAATTTCTGGTTTTGCCGCGGATGCTGGCACTGATCCTCACGGTGCCGCTACTGACCGTCTACGCGGATGTGGTCGGTATCGTAGGCGGGGCGCTTGCCGCAGTCAGTGTCTTCGATCTTACCTTCCTAGAGTATGTTCATCAAACCCGCGCTGCTTTGGGGCTACACGATGCCCTCGTGGGCTTGATCAAAGCCGTGGTGTTCGGCGTCCTGATCGCGGCTTCTGGCTGCCTGCGCGGCATCCAATGTCAGCGCAGTGCGCAAAGCGTAGGCGAGGCGGCCACCTCGGCGGTGGTCACTGGCATCGTCGCCATCGTCGTGGCCGATGCGCTGCTGACGATTCTGTTTACCCGATTGGATTTTTAGCTCGTGGCCGAACCCCACCTCGTCGTCCGCGACCTGACTCTGGCCTACGGCGAGCGGGTCATTCTGCAGGATTTGAATTTCACCATTAACCGAGGCGAAATCTTCATCATCATGGGCGGCAGTGGCTGCGGCAAAAGCACCCTACTGCGCCATCTGGTGGGCCTCTTGCGGCCGGCCAAGGGCCAAGTGCTCTACGGCGGGGAAGTGGATTTATGGCGCGCCGACCCGGACACCCGCTCGCAGATCCTGCGCCGGATCGGCGTCCTATATCAGAGCGGGGCGCTGTGGAGCTCGATGACCCTGGCCGAAAACGTCGGCTTGCCGCTTGCCGAATATACCGATTTGGACGCCCGCGCGATCCGCGAACTGGCCTCGCTCAAGCTGGCCTTGGTAGGGCTTTCGGGTTTTGAGGATTATTATCCCTACGAAATCAGCGGCGGCATGCAGAAGCGCGCCGGTCTTGCCCGCGCCATCGCTTTGGACCCTGAAGTTTTGTTTTTCGATGAGCCTTCGGCGGGATTGGATCCGTTGAGCGCCAAGCGCCTAGACGATTTGATCTTGGAACTGCGCGCCAGCCTGGGCGCGACTGTAGTTATGGTCACCCACGAACTGCCTAGCATCTTAGCGCTGGGCACCGATTCCATTTTTCTCGACCCTGAGACCAAAACCGCCATCGCCCAGGGGCCGCCCCGTAAACTCTTAGAATCCAGTCCCGATCCCAAGGTGCGTGAATTTCTGACCCGCGGAGGAACCCTATGAGCAGACCTGTCAATCCTGCCCTGATCGGGGCGTTCGTGCTCGGGGCGCTGGCGATTGCGTTCTTCGCCCTCCTGATCTTCGCCGGTGGTGAACTGTGGTCGGAGCGCGAGCGCTACGTAGTGTACTTCTCTGAATCGGTCAACGGCTTGAACGTGGGGGCACCGGTGAAGATGCGCGGTGTCCAGGTAGGTAAGGTAACCGAGATCCTGGTCCAATACCAGCCTAAAGCGCGCACCCTGACTACCCCGGTGGTGATCGAAGTCGACTTAAAACCGCTTAAGATCGAGGGCAAACCCGGTTTTCCTTGGCAACGCCTAGGGATCGGTGAACTGATCGAGGAGGGGCTTCGCGCCCAGCTTAAACTGCAAAGCTTAGTCACCGGCCAGTTATACGTGGACTTAGACTTTCGCCCCGAAACCCCACTGCAGCTGGCGGGAACCTACCGGGGGCTGGAGGAAATCCCTTCTATCCCCTCCAGCCGGGAGGAGATCGAGAACACCATCGGCGAACTGGTGCGCGAGATTCGCCAGCTCCCTCTCAAAGAAACCATCCGCACGGTCAATTCCACCCTGTCCCATCTCGAAGCGGTGGTCAGTCAACCGCAGTGGCAAACCTCAGCCCAAAAGCTGGACCGGGTTCTGGAGAACCTCAATCGCTTTACTGAACAGCTCGGCCCGCGCTTGGATCAGATCGGCGCCCGATTGGATCAGAATCTGATCACTTCCCAGCGCGTGTTTCAACGGCTAGACAGCGAATTGACGCCGCTGTTGCAACAGGGGCGCGGCACCTTGCGGCAAGCCGAACGGGCTTTCAGCGAATTAACCGAAACGCTTGGCCTTAACTCCCCAATCGTCAACAACCTCTCCACCACCCTTGAGGAGCTACGCGATGCAGGGCGCGATATGCGCGTTCTGACGGAGATGCTACAGACCCAGCCGGAAGCGCTGCTGCGCGGCAAACAGGAGATCCGCCGATGAGATTCCACCTTATCCATCTAGGCTTTGTGTTATTCGCCACCGGGTGCGCCATCACCGGCGAAAGCCCGCCCACTCAGTTCTATATTCTTCCCGGCACTGCAGCCGCTGCGCAGGCGTCTGCCATTCAGGAGACAATCGGCCTTGCCCCGATTAGCCTGCCGCGCTATCTGGACCGGCCGCAAATCGTGACTGTGGAACCAGGCGGCCGGGTGACACTGGCCGAGTTTCATCGCTGGGCTGAACCCCTGGCAGCTGGCTTTAGCCGGGTATTGGCAGAAGGCTTGAGTGCCCGCTTACCGGGCAAAGCCGTCGTCGTACTCCCCGCTCCGCTGCCCGTTACACGAACAGTGGAAATCCAAGTCCAGGATTTCCGCACCGATTCTGATCGGTGCGTGCTCACCGTCACTTGGCGTCTGCGGCGTGGCAACGAAACCTTGAGCTGGCAACGGCAGACCATCGAGCAACCCGTACCGGACAGGAGTTATCCTGCCGTCGTCAGCGCCATGGGTAAAACCATAGATGGACTGGCCGAACGCATCGCTGAGAAGCTCAGGTAGCTCCGAGACTGCAATTTGGGACTCGCCCCTGATTGCGGGCGGCTTCTTGCAGGGGCAGTACCCGCGGCAGTTGGCGCTCGATTTCCTGGATGCGGGCAGCATGCGAGGGGTGGGTGGAGAGCCACTCCGGGGGAGCGCGGCGGCTGACCCGGTCCATGTTGTGCCAAAGCCGGATCGCTTCGCGCGGGTCAAAACCTGCTCGGGCCATCAACTCCAAACCAATCACGTCAGCCTCGGCCTCCTGGATGCGGCTGAACGGCATCAATACCCCGACCTGGGCACCTACCCCTAACGCGCCCATCAGCAACTGGCCGGTGGGCGACTGCGGCATGGCAAGGGTCTGAATCAAGCCTAAAGCCTGTTCCACAGCAAACTTCTGCGACACCCGCTCGTTGCTGTGGCGCGCCAGAACGTGGCCGATCTCATGGCCTAAGACCGCCGCTAATTGGTGCTGGTTGCGGGCCGCCTTGAGCAAACCGGTATAGACCCCGAGCTTGCCCCCCGGTAGGGCAAACGCGTTGACTTGATCCGATTTGAAGACGGCCACTTCCCACCGCCCTCCCAGAGGGCGGGTTAATGCGTCGGCGACGCAGCGGACGTAAGCATTGACGGCAGGGTCAGTCTCGAGGCGCTCTTTGCGCTTGAGTTGTTCGAATGCCGCAAATCCCATCTGGGCCAACTGGGCCTCGGGCATGAGCAGCAACTGAGAACGCCCGGTAGGCGAGGTGGCACAGGCCACCAAAACTCCTGCCAATCCCAAGCCAAATAAAATGTTCCTAATCACTCTTTGGAATCCACCCTCAAGGTTGACTTTTGCGATTGCCTAGCTCGCCGCTTAAACATTGCCGCAAGCTGAAAGATGGCATAAAGTATGGAAAAGCTATCACAGAAGTAACCGCCTGTCATGACCACAACCTCTTATCCTGGCGTCGAGCGTCGCAGACAAACCGACCGCATGATCTACGAACTGCTTACAGAGCGCAAACAGATGTGGTCTGCGTATTGGGAGGTGGCCAAACTCAAGCCGTTTGACCAGAACCAGGAAGCGCTAACACAAACCTTAGCGAGATTTTGCCAGATCATGATCGACTATATCTCCTTAGGCCATTTTGGCATTTATCATCGCATCATCAACGGCACTGAGCGCCGTCAGCGGGCAATTCAAGCCGCCCAAACTTTGTATCCAGAAATCGCCGAAGCCACCGAAGTCGCCATCAAGTTCAACGAACTTTACGAAGGTGGAGGGCTCTCTGACCCTGTCGTCCTAGCGCGCGAGTTGTCCAAACTAGGCGAGGCCCTAGCCAAAAGGATAGAACTGGAAGACCGACTGATCGATTCGTTGTCTAAGTGATGAAATTCTGCTCTCACTGCGGCGCCCGGCTGGTGATCAAAATCCCCGCTGGTGAGGACCGCGAGCGCTTCGTGTGCGAGGCGTGCGGCACCATCCACTACCTGAACCCAAAAGTCATCGCCGGCTGCTTGCCTCTTTGGCAGGGCAAGATTTTATTGTGTCGGCGCGCCATCGAACCGCGTTATGGGCTGTGGACCCTGCCTGCGGGATTTATGGAGTTGGGGGAGACTTTAGAGGAGGCGGCCATTCGCGAAACCTGGGAAGAAGCCGGCGCCAAGGTCAGGCAGCTTGCCCTTTATACCGTGTTCAGCTTGCCGCACGTGGATCAGATCCACCTTTTCTTCCGCGCCGAACTTGCGAGCACAAGCTTCTCCCCCGGCCCGGAGAGCTTGGAGGTAAATCTGTTTGCGGAAACCGAAATCCCCTGGCGGGAGCTTGCTTTCTCCACTGTCAGGCGGACGCTAGAGTATTTTCTGCAAGATCAAAAAGAGCAGCGTTTCGAGGTAAAGGTCGAAAAGTTATCGGCATCCGCCGGTAGCACCAATCAAGAATTGCAATCTAGTGAAAAGTAATCATGCTGCTTTTATCAATGCTCTCTTGCAAATACTTCCAGAGCGATATCGGATCAACGCACAAGAGTGTGATTTCGTCGTAATTATTCGATATCTGTCGCTTGTTTGATCAAGAAATTTAACCAAATCCAGCTTTGGCTTTTGGCGGTGCTTTTCGCTATCGCCGCTATAGGATGGCAATTGATAAACGAAAACGAGGCTCAGCCAGACTACATTACGGCCCAGGCCCAACTGGGAGACCTGACCGTCACCGTGACCGCCACCGGCGAGCTCAAACCGCGCAACCAAGTCGAAGTGGGAACCGAGGTGTCGGGGACCATCAAAACCGTGCTGGTGGACTACAACGCCCACGTCGAGCGCGGTCAGGTGCTGGCCAAACTGGACACTACCCAGCTCGAGGCGAGAAAACGTCAGACTGAAGCTGCCCTCGCGTTGGCGAAAGCGCGCGTCCAGGAAGCTCAGGCCACGCTTGCCGAAACTAAAAACCGGCTGCAGCGCGCAAGGCGTCTGGTCCAAACCAAGCTGATCTCGGAAGAGGAATACGAGGTCGCCCAAGCCGCCTATCTGCGCGCTGAAGCGGCTCTGACTTCGGCTCTGGCCCAGGTTGAGGAGACCCAGGCGCAGCTCGACGAGAACCTTCGGGTATTGGACAAGGCGGTGATCCGCGCTCCCATCGACGGCATTGTGCTCAAGCGCCAAGTCGAGCCTGGGCAGACGGTAGCCGCCTCGCTCCAGACTCCGGTGCTGTTCGTGTTGGCTGAAACCTTGAGTCAGATGGAGTTGCACGTGGCGGTGGATGAGGCGGACGTGGGACAGGTAAAAGAAGGCCAGACCGCCACTTTCACTGTCGATGCTTACCCGGAGCGCCGCTTTGCCGCGATCATTACCCAGGTGCGCTACGCACCGCAGGTGGTGGACGGAGTGGTCACTTACGAGACCGTGCTGGCAGTGGACAATAGCGATTTGGCCCTGCGCCCCGGCATGACCGCCACTGCCGAGATCGTAGTCAAGCGGATTCAAAACGCTTTGTTAGTCCCAAATGCGGCGTTGCGCTTTACCCCACCTCTGGCCGAGGAAGCCAGTCCTAAGCCTGTCGGCAGCCTCTTTGCCCGGCTGTTCCCGCGGCCTAGGACCGTCCGCAAAACTGCCGACGCCAACCCATCCGATCCCTACAAGCGAGTCTGGACGTTGCAGGACGGCAAACTCACGCCGGCTAAGGTAGTCCCAGGCGCCAGCGATGGCACGTTCACCCAGATCACAGGGGGGAACGTCCTGCCCGGCACACCGTTAGTGGTGGACATAGCGGCAAAAGCCAAATGAACCGCCCGCTGATCGAATTGGTCCAGGTGACCAAGGTATACGGCAAGGGGCAAGCGGCCATGCCTGCGCTGCGCGGGGTAAGTTTGCAGATTTATCCCGGAGAATTCGTGGCGCTGATGGGGCCGAGCGGTTCGGGCAAATCCACCTGTCTGAATATCTTGGGTTGTCTGGACGTTCCCACCAGCGGCCGATATTTTTTCTCTGGCGTCGAAGTCGGCGGTTTGAGCCGCCACCTCCGCGCCCGATTACGGCGGCAACATCTGGGTTTCGTGTTTCAAGGCTTTAACCTCTTGCCGCGCACCACCGCCTTGGAAAATGTCGAGCTGCCGCTCGTTTATCGCGGCGTGCCAGCTGCCAGGCGGCGTGCCTTGGCCAGGCAAGCTTTGGCGAAAGTAGGGCTTGGCGGGTGGGAGGAGCACACCCCGGCTGAGCTTTCCGGCGGCCAGCAGCAGCGAGTCGCGATTGCCCGGGCGATCGTCACCGAACCCAAAGTGATCTTGGCCGATGAACCCACCGGCAACTTAGACAGCGCGCGCAGCTTGGAAATCATGGAGCTTCTGTGCGCTTTTAACCACAATTTGCGCGTCACCATCGTCATGGTCACTCACGAAGCCGAGATGGCCCAATTCGCCCACCGCATCGTGCGCTTTCACGACGGCCTAGTCGAGAGCGACACAGGACTTGCTGGATGTTTTGGAACGCCTTGATTCTGGCCTGGCGGGCGATTCACCGCAACCTGCTCAGATCGGCGCTGACCATCCTGGGGGTAGTGATCGGGGTGGCAGCGGTGATCACCATGGTCACCGTAGGCAACGGCGCAACGCTTCAGGTCAAACGGCAAATTGCTAGCCTCGGCAGCAACCTGCTCGTCGTCCGGCCTGGACAGCGGTTGGCCTATGGCCAACGCTCTACTGCTAAGCCTTTTGCGCTAGAAGACGCCCAGGCCATAGTCCGCCAATTGCCAGAAGTAGCCGCGGTAGCGCCCAGCGCTATGGAGCCGATGATCGCCATTTCCGGTAACTCCAATTGGTCTACCACGGTCTATGGGATAGACAACCAGTTCTTTCTCGCCAAGAACTGGCCGCTTCAAGCCGGGCGTCTGTTCAGCAGCGGGGAACTGCGCGCCGGCAAGGCGGTTTGCATCTTAGGCGCTAGCGTCCGCAGGCAACTGTTCGGCCATCAGGACCCGCTCGGGGCGAAGATCCGCTTGGGCAAGCTCGCCTGCGAGGTGATCGGCTTGCTTGCGGTCAAGGGTCAAAGCGTGATGGGAACCGATCAGGACGACGTGGTGCTCATCCCCCTCAAAACTTTCTGGCGCAGGATCGCTGGCAACCGCGACGTGACTTTGATTCAAGTCTCGGTCCGCGCCGGGGCCAACACTGCAAAGGTACAGCGCGACCTCGAGCGTCTGCTGCGCGAGCGCCGTCGGATCGGGCCAGGACGCGAGGACGATTTCTACGTGATGGACATGAAGGAGATCGCCTATACCTTAACCGGCACCACCCGCATCCTGACCTCCCTGCTCGGGACGGTGGCGGCGGTGAGCCTACTGGTGGGGGGCATAGGGATCATGAATATCATGCTGGTGTCGGTCACCGAGCGCACCCGCGAGATTGGCATCCGCTTGGCCATAGGGGCTTTCGAACACGAAGTGCTGATGCAGTTTTTGGTCGAAGCCGTGGCGCTTTCGGCCTGTGGCGGACTCATTGGCATTCTGCTGGCGCTTGTTGCTTCTTTGGGGCTTACCCGGCTGCTTGAGGTCCCGTTTGTCTTTGACGCTGGCATCGTCGTCCTCGCTTTCCTGGTGGCGGTCGCGGTAGGGGTGGTATTTGGCTACTTCCCGGCGCGCAAAGCAGCTCGCTTGGATCCCATCGAAGCGTTACGTTACGAATGAATTGGGTTCTGGGGGCACTGGTTTCGGCGGCGGGCTTTGCTGGCATGGCGGCGATCGTGCGTCATTTAAGCGCTGCACTTCCCCAAGCCGAGTTGGTGTTTTTGCGCAACGCGATGGCGCTTTTGTTCCTCTTCCCCCTGCTGGTAAGACAAAGGGTGTCGCTGCGCACGCCGCGCTTCGGTCTGCACCTTGTGCGCGCCGCTTCAGGACTTTTGGCGATGTATCTTTATTTTTATGCCTTGGCTCGTCTGCCGCTCGCCGACGCATTGCTTTTGAACTACACCTCGCCTTTGTTTTTGGCATTTTTTGCCACGCTTTGGCTGCGCGAGCGCTGGACCAAAATCAGAATAACTGCCTGGCTGCTTGGAATGGTAGGCTTGGGGTTGTTGTTTCACCCTTCGGCAGCGGTGTTTTCCCCTCCGGGCCTGGTGGGGCTGGCTTCGGGTGCTTTAGCCGGTCTTGCTTTGACCACCGTCAAGTGCCTGGCGGCGACTGAACCTACCGCGCGCATCGTGACCTGGTTTGCCCTGCTTTCCACGGGGATTTCCGCGCTGCCTTTACTGGCAGGCTCTGGGGTAATCCCCCGCAGCGAGGAGTGGTTCTGGCTGCTGGCGCTGGGTTTTACCGGCAGTCTAGGCCAGCTGGGGATCACCCTCGCTTATGCGCGAGCACCGGCTTGTCAGGTTTCTCCCCTATCGTACACCAGCATTTTCTTTGCTGGACTGATCGGCTACCTGTTCTGGGACGAACTGCCGGACCCCTTAGGACTGGCCGGCATGTTCCTGATTTTGACCGCAGGTGTCTTGGTCAGCCGGGAACCGCCAGCGCCGATCGGGGATGAGAAACAGGTCCCGTGAATTTTTACACCTTTTTTACTGACTTTTTCTTAGAGTTTCCTTTGCGCAGGAAATAATCCCTTATGGATTTCGCGTTTCTTGCATTGATAGTTTCGTTTTTTGCCCTCGCGCTAGGGCTCGTTTACGCTTGCGACAAGCTGGGAAAATCATGAACTGGCTTTATCTGATAAGCGGCATCCTCGCCTTGGGGGTCTTTGTTTATCTGCTCTTTGCGCTGTTCTTTCCGGAGAAGCTCTGATGACCGCCAACGGTTTATTGCAGATTGCGATTTACCTCGCAACCTTGCTGGCGCTGGCCAAACCGCTGGGAAGATACATGGCCCGCGTCTATCAGGGCGAGCCGGCGGGCCTAAACCGCTGGCTGGCGCCGGTCGAGGGCGCGATCTACCGCCTCTGCAGCGTCGATCCCAGGCGGGAGATGCGGTGGACCGAGTACGCCACCGCCCTTCTGCTGTTTAACCTGTTTGGCGCCCTGCTCCTTTACGCCCTGCAGCGCGCGCAAGGTTTTTTGCCCTTGAATCCGCAAGGTTTGGGCGCAGTCAGCCCGGATTCCGCCTTCAACACCGCCGTCAGCTTCGTCACCAACACCAACTGGCAAAGCTACGGCGGCGAGAGCTTAAGCTACCTGACCCAGATGCTGGGGCTCACGGTGCAGAACTTCTTATCGGCCGCGACCGGCATGGCGACCATGGTGGCCTTCATCCGCGGGTTCACGCGCAAAAGCGCCCAGGGCATAGGCAATTTCTGGGTCGATCTCACCCGCAGTATTCTTTATATTTTGCTGCCTTTATCCCTGATCCTGGCCGTGCTGCTGGTAAGCCAAGGCGTGGTGCAAAGCCTTAGCCCCTATCCGAGCGTGCCGCTGCTTGAGCCGGCCGCCCATGAGGAGCCGGCCTACGACGGGCAGCAAGGCATAACGCAGAAAGCCGAAGCCAAGCAGACGCTGGCCATAGGCCCGGCAGCGTCGCAGATTGCCATCAAGCAGCTGGGCACCAACGGCGGAGGCTTCTTCAACGCGAACTCGGCGCATCCTTTTGAAAATCCGACCCCCTTGTCCGATTTTCTAGAAACGCTGGCCATCCTCCTGATTCCGGCGGCGCAGTGTTATGCCTTCGGGGCGATGGTGGGCGACACCCGCCAAGGATGGGCGATCCTGGCGGCTATGACTTGCATTTTCGTCCCCCTGGTGTTGGTCACCGTGGCGGCAGAACAAAGCGGCAACCCGGCCTTTACTGCCCTAGGCGTGGACCAGATCGCTTCGAGCCAGCAGGCCGGCGGCAACATGGAAGGCAAAGAGGTCCGCTTTGGGATCGTTTTGTCTGCTCTCTGGGCGGTTGCCACCACCGCCGCTTCAAACGGTTCGGTCAATTCCATGCACGATTCCTACACGCCCATCGGCGGCATGATTCCCATGTGGCTGATGCAGTTGGGTGAAGTGATCTACGGTGGGGTAGGCTCTGGGCTTTACGGCATGATCGTGTTTGCCATCATCGCCGTGTTCGTGGCCGGACTCATGATCGGGCGCACCCCGGAATACCTGGGAAAAAAGATCGAAGCCTATGAGATGAAAATGGCCGCGATCGTCATCCTGATCCCGCCGCTTCTGGTGTTGGGCGGCACCGCGATCGCCGTTCTGATCGATGAGGGCAAATCCGCCATCGCCAATCCGGGCGCCCATGGCTTCAGTGAGATCCTCTACGCTTTTTCCTCGGCCGGCAACAACAACGGCAGCGCGTTTGCGGGGCTTTCGGCGAACGCGCCGTTTTACAACACCGTGCTGGGACTGGCCATGCTGGTCGCCCGCTATTGGCCGATCGTTGCAGTGCTCGCCATCGCCGGCAGCCTCGCCGCCAAAAAAAGCGTACCGGCCAGTCCCGGCACCTTGCCGACGCATACCCCGCTGTTCGTCGGATTATTGATCGGCACCGTCCTCATCGTCGGCGCACTGACCTTCATTCCCGCCCTGGCATTGGGGCCGATAGTCGAGCACCTCACGATGATAGGAACAAAATAATCGGCTCTCCCGATGAGCAAGCAACCTGCAGCACCTTGGTTGGTCAAGCGCACCCTCCCTGAAAACAAGCCGACGGCGGAAGCTTCGCCAGCCAAAACCCCGCACCGAAAAAAAGGCAAAGCGCCTTTCGTCGATCGCACGATCCTCAAGCAAGCCTTGGCGGAGTCGTTCCGGAAACTTATGCCCTGGCAGCAATGGAAGAATCCGGTGATGTTCGTCGTCTATCTCGGCAGCCTTCTGACTACGGCGCTTTGGATCCAGGCGCTGATGGGACAAGGCGAGGCGCCGGCCGGGTTTATCTTTGCCATCGCCGTCTGGCTGTGGTTCACGGTGCTGTTTGCCAATTTCGCCGAGGCGGTGGCCGAAAGCCGCGGCAAAGCGCAGGCGGCGTTTCTTCGCGGCGCCAAGCGCGACATCGTTGCCAAAAAGCTCCACCAACCTCGTTTCGGCGCCAACTATTCGAAAGTTTCGGCGTCCAGCCTACGCCGAGGAGACGTGGTCCTGGTGGAAGCGGGGGATTTCATTCCTGCCGACGGCGAAGTCATCGAAGGGGTAGCCGCGGTGGACGAAAGCGCCATCACCGGTGAATCCGCTCCAGTGATTCGTGAATCGGGAGGCGATTTCAGCTCGGTGATGGGAGGAACGCGGGTGTTGTCGGACTGGCTGGTAGTGAGAGTCTCGGTCAATCCGGGCGAGTCTTTCCTAGACCGCATGATCGCCATGGTGGAGGGCGCCAAGCGGCAAAAAACGCCCAACGAGATCGCCTTGACGATCCTATTGGTAGCGCTGACCCTGATTTTTCTATTGGTCACTGCGACCCTGCTGCCGTACTCCCTCTACAGCGTAGAGGCTGCAGGGAGCGGGCGGCCGATCCCCCTCACCGTGCTGGTGGCGCTTCTGGTCTGCCTCATCCCGACCACCATCGGTGGGCTCTTGCCGGCCATTGGCATCTCCGGCATTGGCCGCATGATGCAGAAGAACGTGGTGGCCATGTCGGGGCGCGCTGTGGAAGCTGCAGGCGATGTGGACGTGCTTTTGCTCGATAAAACTGGCACGATCACGCTGGGCGACCGTCAAGCGTGCGAATTCCTGCCCGCAAGCGGCGTCTCCCAGCGCGAGCTTGCTGAAGCCGCCCAGCTGGCCTCCCTAGCCGACGAAACCCCGGAGGGCCGCAGCATCGTGAGGTTGGCCAAACAGCGGTTCGGCCTTCGAGAACGCGATCTCCAGTCCCTGGGTGCGACCTTCGTGCCGTTTAGCGCCCACACGAGGATGAGCGGCATCAATCTCGGGCAGCGGCAGATCCGCAAGGGGGCGGCCGATGCGATCCAAGCTTACGTCGAAGCCTTGGGCGGAACGTTCCCGCAGGAGATTCAGACCATGGTTACGGAGGTCGCGCGGCGCGGAAGTACCCCGTTGGTCGTCGCCGAAGGTCCCAAGGTATTGGGCGTCATCGAGCTTAAAGACATCATCAAAGGCGGAATCAAAGAGCGCTTCGCGAAACTTAGGCGGATGGGCATCAAGACCGTGATGATCACCGGCGACAACCGCTTGACCGCGGCCGCCATCGCCGCCGAAGCGGGAGTCGACGATTTTCTCGCCGAAGCCACGCCGGAGGCCAAGCTCAAGCTGATCCGCCAGTACCAGGCCGAAGGCCGGCTGGTGGCGATGGCTGGGGACGGCATCAACGATGCCCCGGCCCTGGCCCAGGCTGACGTGGCGGTGGCCATGAATACCGGCGCGCAAGCCGCCAAGGAAGCCGGCAATATGGTGGACCTCGATTCCAACCCCACCAAGCTGATCGAGATCGTCGAGACCGGCAAGCAACTGCTGATGACCCGTGGGGCGCTGACCACCTTCAGCATCGCCAACGATGTGGCCAAATACTTCGCCATCATCCCTGCGGCCTTTGCGAGCACCTATCCGGCCTTGAATGGTCTCAACCTCATGCGCCTTGCCACACCCGAAAGCGCGATTTTAGCGGCGCTCATCTTCAATGCCCTGATCATCGTCGCGCTCATCCCGCTGGCGCTAAAAGGGGTGCGTTACCGGCCGGTGGGAGCGGGTCGACTGTTGCGCCGCAATTTGCTGATCTACGGGCTTGGCGGGCTGATCGTCCCATTCGTCGGCATCAAAGTGCTCGATACGATCCTAGTCGCCTTAGGTCTAGGGTAGGGGGGTTCAATGTTTGCACTCGTCAAACCGGCCTTTCTCATGCTCGGCATCTGGACGGTCCTGACTGGCCTCCTGTACCCGTTGGCGGTCACGGGCCTCTCCCAAATCCTGTTCCCCCACCAGGCCAACGGCAGCTTGATCCTCGACGAGCAAGGAAAACCGCTAGGCTCAGAGCTCATCGGTCAACCCTTCAGCGATCCCAGGCACTTCTGGGGCAGGCCCTCGGCTACCTCGCCTTTTCCCTACAACGCGGCCGCTTCCTCAGGCTCCAACCTGGGGCCGACCAACCCGGCTCTGGTGCAGGCGGTCAAAGCGCGGATCGAGGCTTTGCGTGCTGCCGACCCCGGCAACACTGCGCCGATCCCGGTCGATTTGGTCACCGCCTCGGCCAGCGGCTTGGATCCGCACATCAGCCCCGCGGCGGCCGCCTATCAAATCCATCGCGTGGCCAAAGCCCGCGGCATAGACCCCGAAAGGCTCCGGGCGCTGGTCGACGCACAGACCGAACCTCGCCAGTTGGGACTTTTCGGCGAACCGCGGGTCAATATATTGAAGCTAAATTTGGCCTTGGACCGATTGCTCAGATGATGCTAGAACGCCCCAATCCCGACGAACTGCTCGCCAAAGTCGAGCGCGAACAGGCTAAAGCCCGACGCGGCCGGCTTAAGATCTTTTTCGGCGCCGCAGCAGGCGTAGGGAAAACCTATGCCATGCTGGAGGCCGCTCGGGAAAAAAAGTCGGCCGGCCTGGACGTGGTGGTAGGGCTGGTGGAAACCCACGGCCGCAAGGAAACCGCTGCTTTGCTCGAAGGACTGGAAATACTACCGCCCAAGCTCATCCCTTATCGGGGCACGATGCTGCGCGAGTTCGACCTGGACGCCGCTTTAAAGCGCAAACCCGCGCTCATCCTCGTCGACGAACTGGCCCACACCAACGCACCGGGGTCGCGCCATCCCAAACGCTGGATGGACGTCGAGGAACTCTTGGACGCCGGGGTCGACGTCTACACCACGCTCAACGTCCAGCATTTGGAAAGCCTCAACGACGACGTACGGCAAATCTCCGGCGTCCGGGTGCAAGAAACCGTGCCGGACACCGTATTCGAGGAGGCCGATGAGATCGAACTGGTGGACCTTCCCCCCGACGAACTGCTGGTGCGGCTCAAGGAAGGCAAGGTCTACGTGCCAGAGCAAGCCAAGCGCGCCATCGAAAACTTTTTTCGCAAAGGCAACCTGATCGCGTTGCGGGAATTGGCCTTGCAGCAGACTGCCCACCGGGTCGATGCGCAGATGCAGGATTACCGCGAAGACCATGCGATCCGCGAGGTTTGGCAGGTCGGCGAGCGCCTCCTGGTCTGCATCGGACCAAACCCTATGGCAGAACGCTTGGTGCGCGCCGGCAAACGCCTGGCCACCAGCCTTAAGGCCGAGTGGATCGTCGCTTACGTCGAAACGCCCAGGCTCCAGCGCCTACCTGCGGAAAAACGGGATGCAGTGTTGCGCATGCTGAGGCTAGCCGAGCAGTTGGGCGCGGAAACGGTGACCCTGACTGCACCCGAGATCGGCCAGGCCATCCTCGACTTCGCCCGCGAGCGCAACGTCACCAAGATCGTAATGGGCAAACCAACGCGGCGGGGCTTAAAGCGTTGGCTACTGGGATCGGTGGTCGACCGGATCGTGGACCAGGCGCACAATATCCACGTCTATCTCTTAGGCAGCCCTCAAGCCGAAGAGGGTCAGGAGGCGTCTTTGTTTTCCACGGCGCCGCTTCCGGGACTTGGCCAATCCACCCGCCGGCCAAACTACCCAGGCTATGCCTTAAGCCTAGGCGTGACTGCGCTGTGTACCTGGATCGCAGCCTATCTGGCCTGGTGGCACTTTGACCTTATCAACCTGGCCATGGTGTATCTTTTAGGAGTGGTATTCATCGCCACCCGCTTCGGACTCGGCCCGTCCATTTTGGCCTCGGTACTGGGGTTTGCCGCTTTCGACTTCTTTTTCGTCACCCCCTATCTTACCTTGTCTATAGCCGACCTTCAGTACCTGTTTACGTTTGCGGCGATGTTGGCGCTGGCGGTCGTGATCAGCCGCCTGATGGACAACATCCGCTATCAGGTGAAAGTGGCGACCCACCGTGAGCGGCGCGCTGCCCTGCTGTATGCGATGAGCAAGGAGCTTTCCAAAAGCTCCAGCGAGGAGGAGATCGTGCGCACCGCGGTGCGCCACCTTTATGCCGAGTTCGGCGGCCGCAACACCATTCTGTTTCCAGACGAAACCGGCCGCATCGTTCTCCCCAAAGGCGCAATGCTCGCCGAATCGCTGCGCGGCAACGAACTGGACCTGGAACTGGCACAGTGGGTGTACGACCACAACGAGATCGCCGGCTGTGGTACCAATACCCTACCGGGCGCCAAGGCCGTTTACTTTCCTCTGGCAACCCCGGACGAGGTGATCGGAGTGCTGGCGATGCTGCCGGTGAATCTGCGCCGGATCTTCCTCCCGGAACAGCAGAAACTGCTCGCCACCCTGCTCGGCCAAATCGCACAGGCCATCGAGCGTGTCCGCCTGGCCGAGCAGGCGAGGGCGATCGCCGTCCAAATGGAGGCCGAAAGGCTGCGCAACTCCTTGCTCAACTCCATCTCCCACGACTTGCGTACCCCGCTTGCGACCATCGTCGGTTCAGCCAGCACCCTGGCTGAAGAAGATGCGACGCTCAAACCGGAAGACCGCCGGGAACTCAGCCAGACGATCTACGAGGAAGCGTTGCGCATGGCCAACCTGGTCAACAACATCCTCGATATGGCCAGGTTGGACGCCGGCGCCGCCCGCCTCAACAAGCAATGGCACGCGCTGGAGGAAATCGTCGGGGCTGCCTTGACCCGCCTCAAGAACCGCCTAGAAGGTCGCCCGCTTACGGTCAAGCTGCCGCGCGACATGCCGCTGATCCAGGTCGATGCGCTCATGATCGAGCAGGTGCTGGTCAACCTTTTGGAAAACGCCGCGCGCTACACGCCTCCCGGCAGCCCGATCGAGATCCAGGCAGAGCTGTCCCCGCTGATGGTGACGGTTTCGGTAGCAGACAGAGGCCCTGGGATCCCCAAGGGACAGGAAGATAAGATCTTCGAAAAATTCCATCGGCTGCAGCCTGAAAGCGCCCAAAGCGGCGTCGGCTTAGGACTGGCCATCTGCCGCGCCATCGTCGAGGCACACGGCGGCTGGATCCACGCCAAAAACCGCGGCATGGGCGGGGCTATCTTCACTTTCGCGTTGCCGCGCGGGTTTTCTCCTCCCACGATCGACGCGGAGGCCGAAAACGGGGTCAAGCAATGTCTAATTCCCAGCCAGTGATCGTAGTCGTCGAGGACGACCCTCCGCTGCGCCGTTTTCTACGTACCTTGCTCTCTGCGCACGGATTTAGAGTATTCGAGGCCGATACCGGAGAGCGCGGCCTGATCGAGACCGGAGTCAGAAAACCCGATCTTGTCATCCTTGATCTAGGGTTGCCCGACTTGGACGGAGTTCAGGTCATCGAGCGCCTGCGGGCCTGGACGAGCCTGCCTATCCTCATCCTGTCTGCCCGCGGCGCCGAACAGGACAAGATCGCTGCGCTGGATGCGGGCGCCGACGATTACCTCACCAAGCCGTTCGGCTCGGGTGAGCTCCTGGCGCGCCTCCGGGTGGCTTTGCGCCATTCGGCGATGAACCCGGAAGAAAGGTCCACCGTCTTTGCAAGCGGCAAGCTCAAAGTGGATCTTGCCAAGCGCTTGGTGTATCTCAACGACCAAGAAGTGCGTCTTACCCCGATCCAATACCGGCTACTGGCCTTGTTGGTCAAACACGCCGGCAAGGTCCTCACCCACCGCCAGATATTGCGAGAGGTCTGGGGCCCTGTCCACGCGGACGACGTCCACTACTTGAGAATCTACATGAGCCAACTCCGCCAAAAGCTGGAAGAAGACCCAGCCCGACCGCAGTATTTGCTGACCGAACCTGGGATCGGCTATCGCCTACGGACTTAAATTCTTAGGTCTTAGGAGGATACAAACGTGCAGACGGCCGCTACTCTTGATCTGACCCAACATTGGGTAGGTTATGCCTCTCTTGGGATTTTCGGCTTCGCCTACGCGCTGGCGATGCTGGAAGACGTCACCATGCTGCGCAAGTCCAAGTCCATGCTGTTTGCCTCGTTTCTGATCTGGGTGCTGATCGCCTCGGTCTATGTCTCCTTTGACCTTAAGGAAACCCCAGGCCAGGCGTTTCGCGCTAGCCTGGAGGGCTATGCCGAACTGTTTTTGTTCATCTTAGTGTCCATGACTTACCTCAACGCCATGGAACAACGCGAGGTATTTGAAAACTTAAGGTTATGGCTGCTCAGCAAAGGGTTCGGCTACCGCAAGCTGTTTTGGATCACCGGCTTCTTTTCTTTCTTTTTGTCCTCCGTTTGCAACAACCTGACCACCGCCTTGCTCATGGGCTCGGTGGTCATGGCCATGGCCAAGGAGAACCGCAAGTTCATCGCCCCCGCCTGCGTCAACATCGTGGTCGCCACCAACGCCGGTGGGTCTTTCAGCCCGTTTGGCGACCTTACCACGCTTTTGGTTTGGCAAAGTGGGGAGGTCCCGTTTACGCGTTTTTTTACCCTGTTTCTCCCCTCTATCGCCAACTTCCTCGTGCCGGCCGCGATCATGCACTTTTGGGTGCCCAAGGAAAGCCCAAAGCCTGCCGGCGCCCCCAAGCCTTTACCCTACGGCGCCAAAGGGATCGTGTTTTTGTTCGGGCTGACGATCGTCACCGCAGCGAGTTTCGACCATTTCTTGGGCCTGCCTCCGGCCGCCGGCATGATGGCCGGCCTGGCTTGTTTGAGCTTGTATTTCTTTTGGCTGTACAAGGTACGGGTGGAATGGCAGGGCAGCAAGGCACAAAACCCAAGTTCTGCCGTCGCCGCAGAAATCGAGCCCAAACCGGTCGAACTGATCGAGACCAAAGCGTATTTTGACGTGTTCCACAGCGTCTCGCGGCTGGAGTGGGATACGCTGCTTTTCTTTTACGGGGTCATGACCAGCGTCGCTGGCCTAAGCTTTATCGGCTATCTGAAGCTGGCCTCGCAGTTCCTCTATGGCGATTTAGGCCCCACCTTCGCCAACGTGTTGATCGGGGTGATGTCGGCCTTCATCGACAACGCTACTATCATGTACGCCGTGCTTACCATGAACCCTACCCTGTCTCAGGGTCAGTGGCTGCTTGCTACGCTCAATGCCGGCGTGGGCGGAAGCCTTCTGGCGATCGGCTCGGCGGCGGGGGTGGGGCTCCTTGGGATCACCAAAGGGCGCTATACCTTCCTCGATCACCTCAAATGGACGCCGGCGATCGCTTTGGGGTTTGCGGCAAGCAACGCCTTGCATTTTTGGCTCAACGCCAGATATTTCTAGGGCAACCACCGGTCCACGCGGTGCGAAGTCACTGGATTCAAACCTGGCTTGGGTCGAGCTGCAACGGATGCCATCGCACCTGCCCAAAATGAGGGCGCTTAGCCTTGCGGTCTTGCTTTCCCTGCTCCTTCACGGGTTGGCCTGGACATGGCTAGGCCAAAGGCCACCTATGATTCGTAGGCACCCTACGACGGTGGAGGTCTCCCTGCTTGAGATACCCAGCAGGCGAGCTGCCGAGAGCACCCTGGCGCAGAATCCGCGCCAGGGCGATAAAGGAGACAACAGGTGGCCGAGACTATCCCGGAAAGCCAGAGCCGCCCCTTTGCTGCCGAAGCCGCTTAAGGCGATCAAAAAACCTCCCCCCAAAACGGTGGCAAAAAAGAACAATTCAATTAAACAACCCCAGCCTAAACCGCCTGAACCTTTCAAAGAGACGATGGCAGCTGCATCAGAACCTTCCTACCGCCTAGCAAACCCGGAGGCCAGCGGTGATGCTGCGCGCGAGCCTGGCGGTCAAACCGAAGCCTCGCCAGCACCCAGTCATCCGGCAAATTATCTTTACAATCCCAAACCGCCCTATCCCCTCCTCGCCCGCGCACGGGGTTGGGAAGGAGTAGTAAAGCTACGCATCCACGTTTTGCAGGATGGTTCTTGCGACCATGCTGAAATTTACCAAAGCAGCGGTCATGGGGTTCTAGACGAGGCAGCGCTGGAGGCCGTCAAAACCTGGCGTTTTGTGCCGGCAAGGCGAGGTCACGAGCCGGTGGCCAGTTGGGTCGTGGTTCCCGTCGCTTTTAAGCTAACTAACAGATAAGGTCGATGTTGGTGTTTTCCTCCATCCCGGTCGTCAATGGCACGCTTTGGGTCCTGGTCGCGTTTTCGGTCATCACCTGGACGATGATTTTTTATAAATCTTGGCAATGCTGGCATTTGAAGCGGTGCAATCGCGCTTTTGGGGCGGCGTTCTGGAACGCACCGGACTTGTCCCAGGCGGCGAAGATCGCCGCCGACAGCGAGGCTGGGTTGGCGCGCATGGCTCGGGCCGGTTTTCAACTGCTTGCAGAACTCAAGGCGAAGACCTCGCCTTGCCTGCGATCCACTGGCTCCCCCTATGTGCTTTTGGAACGCTGCCTCAAACAGCAGATCCAAACCGAGCAGCATCTTCTGGAAAGCGGCCTGAACCTGCTTGCCAGCATCGGCAGTACCTCACCCTTCGTCGGCCTATTCGGAACCGTATGGGGCATCATGCACGCTCTTGATAACATCAGCAAAAGCGGTTCGGCCAGCCTGGAAGTGGTGGCCGGCCCTATCGGGGAAGCGCTGATAACCACCGCCATTGGCATCGCCGTTGCCGTCCCGGCGGTTTTGGCCTACAACTTCTTTCTCCGGCGGGCGAAGATTTACCGCCTGGAAATCGAAAACTTCGCCGAGGATTTCCTGCATATCGTCAGTCAATCCGAGCAAATAGAAAAAAAGGAGGGTTAAATGGCGAAAACGCCAACCGAAGATCAAGAGGTAATGAGCGAAATCAACGTGACGCCGCTGGTCGATGTCATGCTGGTTCTTGTGGTAATTTTCCTCGTGACTGCTCCGCTTCTGACCCAGACCGTGCGCGTCAACCTACCCAAAACTGCCGCCACCGAGCCCAACACTGAGAAGGCGTTGCAAATCGTCATCGATAGGGAAGGTAAGGTCTTCCTCGACCAGCGCCCCATCGCCGACATGACCCAACTGGAGGCTGAGCTCAAGTTGCAGAGCCACTCAAAGGCCGGTTTCCAGGTCCACGCCGACCAGAGCGTGCCTTATGCCAAGGTCGCCGAGGTGATGGCCGCCGCGCAGCGGGCAGGCATCACTAAGCTTTTCTTCGTAACAGTCCCAGTTAATTCAAGAGGTTGAATTTGGATACGACTGGTAGATTTCCCGGACCATGTTCCAAAACCAGGCTGGCCGCTTAAAGATGACGTAAACCAGGATAAAGCTTAAAATAGGCAGGGGAATCAAAATGTCGAAAACAGATATCAAAAACAACCATCCCAGCACTTTGAATTTGGTCATTAAACTCGTCCAGAAAGCTTAAAAGCCTTGCTGTTTTAATTGACCTGTTCATTTTCTGCATCGGCAAGCACGGACACAAGTTAAAAATAGACTGGAAGCCTCCATGAAGCGCGTATGGTTCAAAGACATCCTCTTGGCCGAGGGCGAAGGCAGCGATGCCGAGTTGATCGAGGAAGCCATCGAGCGGGCGTTCCTGATCGACCTCATCGACGAGAAAGCGGCCAACGATGCAGAGGCGTGGCCGAAAGTCACGCTGGCCACCTTACGCGCCAATCTGGTCATTGAAGAAGTGTAGCTCAACCTTAATTACAGGCTGCCTGTTGTCTGCGGTCAGCTGCCGGCGACCTGGTGGCAACAAGCCTGCGCTTTCGCCTAAGCCATAGCACGACCCCGAGAGCCGTTTGCAGCAAAAATCCCGCCCCTCCCAGGCTCAAAGCTGCTTGCCCTAACCTGCCGGCGATTTGGCCGGTGTGGATGGCATACGCCCACTGGCGAAGGCGCGCCCGCCAAGCCGCCGAAGGCTCCTCGACGCGTATCGTACCGCTTTGGGCGTCTACCCACACCCTGACCCAGGCAGGCGCTACATCCAAAGCGCCAGGGCGGTGCCAAGCCAATTCCCAAGGCGCGTCTTCGGTTTGGGGCGTAGCCAACTCGCGCAGGTAAAGCTCCGGGAAAAGTTCTGTTATCCGCCGGGCGATCTCGTCCGCCGACGATGGCGACTTGCCGAGCGGCAAGGAAAACGCGATGGGATCGGGTTCTTGGGCGCTCAGCCAGCGTCCGGGCAGGCTCAAAACGAGGCCGGAGCTTAGGCTGAGCAGGAGAGGGGGCAAGATCGCCATGCCCGTAAGGCGGTGCAGCCTGCGAGCTAGGGAAAGGCTGGTTTTGCGCCGCCAAAGCAGCACGCCGCTGAGTAAAATGTTGCCTAAGATTAAGCCGCAGCTGAAAGCGGCCCAATTTCCGCGTTCTCCCAGTAGAAGGCGCGCGTGGAACTGGTACAGTCCTTGCCAAAGCAGACCCTTAGCTTGAGCTTCTGCCAAGACTTTGGTTGTTTTGGGATCGAGCCAAAGCACGATCGGCTCGGCGGCCTGAGAAGACAAGTCATCGGCTAAGAATATGGCCTGGATGGCCTCACCGGGTTGAGACGGCAGCCTAAGGCGCCAACTGCCAGGTTCAGGATAGCGGGTTTGCGCGGCCTCCAGAATTTGGGTCAGCGCAAGATTGGGCGCATCTGTAAGGAGCAGACTGCGCGGCGGTTGCAAGCTTGCCTGCCACAGCAGTAGACAGCCGGCTAATACCCACAGGGCGATGAATCCGCCCAGCCAAAGCGCTAAGGTACGGTGCAGCTTGTACCTCACCTCGGTTTTCGACGGGCACGGATTCCTATCCAGCTTAGGGTGGCGACGACCACCCCTATCCCAGTTCCGGTGGCAACCCTCAGCCACATAGGCACAAAGCTGAGACCTACGGTAATGGGGATGCGCAGCTCGTCCGCCAGTTCCCCGCCTTGGAACTGCAGCAGCAGCGCATAATGGCCGACGCGGTCGAACGCTACCTGCACGCTCGCCACTCCTTGGGGGTAGGTCTTAGCCGGCAGTTCACTTAAGGTACGCAGCACTGCGCCCTGCGTGTCCTCCTCGACCACTTTGAGGGCGATGGGCAAGCGACGCACGTCGCGATCTACGAAATCGATGCTCAAATAGGCAGTGCCGACACGCGGTAGTTCTCGGCAATAGCGCTGAAAGTTTTCGGCTTTTGAACCTTCGGCAGCGGGCTGAAAGGCGCTGAAGTGGACGATGTGGAGGTCGGTGCTGATCAAACACTCGTCTTCCTCTGGAGGTGTGGGATTGGCCTCAGTGGCGAGCCAACAAATCAACCAGACGGTCCAGCAGCGAAGGCGCTTTCTGGTCATTGGTTTCTCCTGTGACGGTAAACTTGTAGCTCCCGGTGACGATGTGGCCATCGGCCGACTGCACGCGGTAGCGCACTCGGTATTCCCCAGGAGGCAGCGGCTGCTTTAGGCTGGCCTTGACGAGGCTGCCATCGAGCAGGTCGCGCGCCGCATCCCCCTCGTCCACCCGGTGGTGGTTTGGGTCGATCACCGCCAAGGCCAGGTAGCGCTTGCCGACCGGCGCATCGAAGCGCAGGGTAACGCTCGTGGGAGGCTGAGCGAGCGTTGCGTTTTGCCCAGGGTATCCTGCGACCAAGATCGCATGGGCAAAAGCTTGAGCAGGGAGCCAAAGCAGGATAAAGCCGATAAATCGCATCGCTGTGTCGGGGAAAATCGTCGATGTTTTTAGCAAAAAACCCGCCATCTCCGAGCGCGCTTGCTGGGGGAGGATTGGTTTAACCAGGGTGTGGTAAATCCCGTAAATAGGCGTCATTTGCCGCACCTTAGAAAAATACCTGAATGGTTCCGCGGAACTGGCGCGGCATGACCGGGTGGAAATGGACGTCTTCTATCCCGCCTTCTGGCTCGCCGGGGAGGCGCGAGGCGTAAAAATAGGCGATGTCGAAATCGCGGCTGTCGGTGAGGTTGAGAATATCGAACGAGACCCGCAGCCTGTCCTGCCAAAACCGCCAGCCCAGGCCAAGATTGACCAGTGTGGTGCTGCCTGCTTGGCGGGTGCCGGCCTCGTTCAAGGGTACGGCGCCAAAGTGCCGCACCCGCACGGCGCCAAATCCGCCGCTTGGGTGGTCAAGGATAATCCCGCCGGTGATCACCTGACCTACGGAATTGGGTATGCGGTTGGCATCGGTGCCGGCGGCTAAGAACCTGGCGCGGGTGAGCGCTAAGTCAAACTCCAGCGTGAGCCAGTCCAAAGGTTGGTAATAGTTGCTGAACTCGATTCCATAACGTTTGCTTTCCTTGCTCGGTTCGGTGGTGCCAGCATCGCCTACGAACACCAGTTCCGAATCCAGCCTAAGCTGCCACAAGGCGAGGGTAGAGCTCAATCCCGGGATGAGATAGGTGCGAACGCCGGCCTCAAAGCCGCGCGAGCGCACCAAAGGATCGACTGGCCGCACCGGCTCGCCCGTTTTGGGATCTAAGCGCGTGACCGTGCCGCGGGCGTCGTTGCTGTGGTAGCCGAAACCGTAGTTGAAATACAGCTCGGTGGCGTACCAAGGACCGAGCACTACGGCAAATTTGGGGCTGATCTTGGCGTCGGAGGTTTCACTCGAATTGGCTTTAAGCTTGCGGCTGTGCACGTCGAACAAAAACACATCCCCCCTCAGTCCCAGGGTGGTGCGCACTTTCTCGTGCCAGCGAGTGGTCACCTCAAGATAGGCAGCAATAGCCGTCTCGTCGACTTCGTCGACGCGAGTGGAAGCTACGACCCTGCGGCGCTGGGTGTTATACAAAGCGACTTTGGGGATAAAATCGTGGCGCAGTTGAGTCCCCAAGCGAAAGCCGTGGTCTATATCAAAGGTATTAAGGTGCCAGTGGTGGTCTATGTTCGCCCCGCTCACCACCCGCCGGTCTTTTTGGAAAAGCTGGTCGCCGTTTTCCGGGTTGTCTAGGAAAAAGGTGAAGTTGGAATACAGGCGAAGGTCGGAGTAATAGCTGTACAAAGTCGCGCGGGTCTGACCTAGGAAGGAGTCGTTCCAGCCGTTGAAAGTTAAGCCGAAGCGGTGGGATTGCCCGCCGTCGGTCGGGTCTATCATTCCAAGGCGCGAGATGAGGCCTTGTTTGACCGCGCGTTCGGGAATCTGGTCGGTGGCCGTCCAATTGCTGAAATAGGTATTCAAGCCGAGGGTAAAGCCGCGCCCTGGCCCTTCCACGGTGTAATTGAACAGCCCTTTGAAGCTTTTTTGGTCCATTGCCTCGTCCCAAGGTCCGTCGAATACCGCCGCTTCGCCGCCCACGAGCAAGCTGGATTGCCCGAAGTCGAAAGAATCGGCAGCCACCGAGCGAAAATACTTGTCGCTGCCAAAGGTCTGGCGGAAGAAGCCTTTGGCCAGACGCTTGGCGGTGTGGAAACGGGCGTAACCTGCGGAAGAGAAATCGCCTACGTCGGCATAATAAGGGCCTTTGCCGAATTCGACGTAGTCGATAAGCTCTGGGATCAAGGGGTTCAAATCCAGATAGCCCTGGCCGTGGCCGTGGGTGGGTAAGTTCAAGGGTACCCCATCGAAAAAGGCGGCAAAGTCGGTGCCGTGGTCGAGGTTGAAACCGCGCAGAAAATACTGATTGGCCTTGCCGTCGCCGCTGTGTTGGGTGGCGAGCATCCCAGGCACGACTTCGACCAGTTCACCGATGCGCAGCCAGGGCCTAAGTTCGAACTCGGGCCGCCCGACCACCCCCTGGGAGGCGGATTGGGTCTGCTCCAAAAGGTTGTTGCTGCGGCTGATGACTTCCATTGGCGCTAAGACCACCTCGTCAGCGGAGGCCAGGCTTAGAAAAAGGGCCAATCCCTGGCCCAGACCCGGTTTTTTCCCCATGCTACTGATAAGACTTGAGCACCCCGTCAAGATACCCGATGACGTCCTGAAGCTGAGAAGTAGCCTGTTCGATTTCCCCGCGCTTGAGCTTGCCCACGATCATCCTTAACTGAGAAGTCGCCCGCTGCATCGGCGCGGTCGATTTCATCTCGTTGGATTCCTTAGCCAGTTGCAAAGCCTCTTGGGCAGCGGCCAAGGCCTGATCGGTCTGGCCCTGCTTGATGAGTTCCTGCGCCTTGGTGGCTGAGGTGATGACCTTGTCGAGGTTCTCGGGCGGGTTCTGATAGCGTCCCCCAGCGTGTGCCTGAAGGGCAAGCAAAGACGCCAGCGAAGCGATGAAGACCGAGCGGAGAATAAAGCGTTTTGGCATAAATTGCTCCTGTGAAATGTTGAGTAAAGACAAAACCAATGTTTTCAGAGCAAAACAGGTGCCAGCAAATTTTCTTTACAAAACAAAGAATTGTGACTATCGCCTGGGATGAGGCGTGGCAAAAACCACACTGTGCGGCTTTTGCCGCATTTTGGAAGGCATAGGCAGGAGCGATTTTGGAGGCAGGTGGTTTACCGGCAGCGGCGCGGCTTATCAAGGCAATCCAGCCAATGGCGGGCGTGTGGACCTAAGCGGCGGGAATGCTGAATACGGGTCAAAGTGCTCTCGGCGGTGGTTAGATCGCCCAAGTGATAGGCAGCAATTCCCAACCACAGCTCGGCTTCTGCCGGCTCGGAAAGCCCCGCTTGAAGCGCTTTTTGGGCGAGCTGGGCGGCTTTCTGCCAAGATTGGATCTCGGCGGCGATACGCGCGGCAGCGAGCCAGTCGCTGCCCTTGCCGCTTAAGGAAGCGATGTGCTCTAAGACGGGAAGAGCTTGTTGCCGCTCGCGCGCCGCAAGCCACAATTCTGCCTCAAGATGCAGGGCGTCTTGCGCCTCTGGCAGGCGCTTTTCTTGGCGCCAGCTTGCAAGCAGGCGCGCGGCCTTTTCCGGTATGCCGGAGGCAGCGTACAAGCGTGCTAGGTCCAAAAACCGCTTGCTGTCCAGCTGGCCGGCGTGCCAGGCGAGCACCATCGCCGCCAGCGCCTCGTGCAGCTGGTGGGAGCGCAGCTTGAGCGCCAGCCACTGTTGCCACAAATCGGCGTTTTGCGGCTGGCGCTCAAGCTGCTCGGCCAGCATGTTCGATGCTTGGTCGTAGCGGCCTCCTTCTAAGTAGCACGCCAGAAGCAATTGCTGCCAATCCTTAAGGGGGGTAGGGGAAGAAGCGAGGAGGGATTCCAGGATTTTGGCGGCCTGCTCGTATTGCCGCAGGCGGTAGTACGCATAAGCGGCCAAGTAGCGCGTCTGTGGCTCGCTGTCTGCTGCTTCCAGGGCCTGGGCCGCTTCTTGAAAGCGCTCGCGTTGCAACTGCGCCTGGCCCAGCACGCCGTGCAACTTGGGCCTAAGATCCTTAGGAAGCTCGGGGTGGCCCAAGGCCTCTTGGGCGGCTTCGGCGGCCTCTTGATAGCGGCGCAAAGCCAGGTAGGCATAGCTGGCATAGGCAGCAAGCAAAGCTCTCTCGACGGCCGACCCAGCCTGGACGCGCTCGATAAGGTGGAGGGATTCAGTGGGACGGCCGGCGTTGAGCTGCTCTTGGACGGTCTTGAGGGTGCGGAAAACCTCGGGGGAGACTTTTTCTGCCCCCCCTGCGCCAAAAGCTATCGCAAGCAGCCAGGTCAAAAACCACGGTCTCATGGGCGAAGCTTAAATTCCAACGGCTGGCGAGCGCGCACGGCGATGGGTTTTCCGTCTTTTTCTTTAGGGTGAAAGCGCCACCGGCGCACGCTTTGCAGTACTGCCTGCTCGAACACTCCGGGCGGGCTGGCCTCGACAATCTTGGGGTCTTGAACTTCGCCGCGCTCGTTGACGGTAAACTCCACCACCACTTTACCTTCGATTCTGCGGCTTCTGGCCTCCGGTGGATACAAAGGGGGAGTGCGCACTACCGCAACCAGCTCCGATGCTGAGATGTAGCCGGGAAGCGGGGGCGGCACGTGCACCGGACCGGCACTTATGGAAGGTTCGCCTTCCACCAACAGCGAGGGCAGGTCGGGAGCGGCGAGCTTGACTTGGGGAGCCAGTGGGGTTTCTACCTTGATCGCCAGATCCGGTGTGGGCAGTTCCCGCACGTTAGCGCTGACCGGTTGAGGTGGAACCGGCAGCGGCGGCGTCTTAGGCGGAGCCGGGGGAGGGGGAGGAGTCCGCGTCTGGCGCTCGGGGAGGGGATTTTCTTGCTCGGGAAGGCGGACGAAGTCGATGGAGTGGGCGTGGAGTATGGGCTTGAGCACTAGGCGGTGGCGCGCGACCAGGCCAGCCATAAACTGAAACAGCGCCAAGTTCAATGCTAGGGCGAAACCGAAATAAGCCAGTTTCCTCACGGTTTGACCGTCGCTGCCACCGCTACGTGTTCCACCCCCGCCAAGCGCACGCTGTCGAGGACTTCGAGCACCACTCCGGTCGGGGATTTTTTGTCGGCTAGGATGACGGCGCCGGCTTTTGGGTTTTCGGCGTGCAAGCGCGCGACGTTGGCCTGGACCGAACGCGGATCGATGGGCTTTTTCTCCAGCCACACTTGCCCTTGTGCATCTACGGCGATGAACAAAGTCGCATGCTCTTGAACTACGGCGGTTTTGGCTGCCGGCCGCTCAACCTCAACACCAGCTTCTTTGACGAAAGAAGCATTGACGGCGAAAAAGATCAGCAGCAGAAACACCATGTCGATCAGCGGAGCGATATTGAGCTGCGGCGGTTCGGGCGGGGAAAATTTACGCGGCTGGTACATGGTTCAACTCAACAGCAATCCCAAACGAGCTAGAGCCGCCTGGATCCTGCCCTTTAAATAGCCGATCAGGTACAGGCCGGACAAGGCCGTGACCAACCCGGCCAAGGTCGTGAGCAAAGCTTCCGAAATCCCGGCCGCCATCGCCCGCACATTGCCCGTGCCGAACACCGTCAGCACGGTAAAGACCTTGATCATGCCGCTGACGGTACCGAGCAGCCCCAAAAGCGGCAGGATTTGGACGAGCGCCTCGATCACGCTAAGACTCGTTTTCAGGCGGCTTTCGGCTAAGTCAAGCCAGGCTCTGCGGCGTACTTCTGTGCCAACGCGCGAGCGCTGGTGCCTGTGCCAGCGCTCGGTCAGTTCAGCCTGAATTTTGGGCGACTCGCGCACCAGGCGGTCAAAGCCGCACAAAAGCAGGTACCACATCCAGATCGAAGCCAGCAGAATTGCCCATAGCAAAGGGCCACCGCGGTAAAACAAGGCCCAAAGCGCATCAACCATAGTTGCTGTAGCGTTCGAACAATTCCACGCCTTCTTCGGTGATTTGCGCCGCGATCCGCTCGGCCCGCCCGCGCAGAAAACTATGGGCGATGAGCAGCGGGATGGCGACGGTCAAGCCCTGTTCGGTGGTGACTAGGGCCAGCGAGATGCCGCTCGACATCAGCTTGGGGTCGCCGGTGCCAAATAGGGCGATGGCGTCGAAGGTCTCGATCATTCCGAGCACCGTACCGAGCAATCCCAACAGCGGTGCGATGGTGGCAAAGGTGCTCAAAGTTTGCAGCCCGCGGTAGAGGCGCCCAAGCTCGTGCTGCACCAACTCATCCAGATACACCGCCAAGGTTTCATCGCTTCCGGTTTGGCTGCCTTTGCGTTCGGCCAAAGCCAACCGCATACGGCCGATGGGGTTGTCCGGCTTAGGTTCAGACTTGGGTTTTTGCTGCCCGATCCGCCGCTCGGTCAAGATCAGCTCGCCGTAGCGCCAAAGCGTGATCATCAGGCCGACTGTCCCTAAGGCGATGATACAGTAGCCGACCACCCCACCTTGATGGAGCCAACGCTCCAACCAGCCTGGAGTCTGCGCGACCAGGGTAAGCAGGGTGCCGCGGGACGGGTCGAGCGCCACCCTGTGCCAGCCGGTCTGCGCTTGCTCCAAAGAGGCCGCCAAGTTCCTGAACCTGAGCGGCGGCTGCTGAACCGGTTCGAGCAACCGGTCAGAGCCGGTAAGATACCGCAAGTAGCGGCCTTCCGAGAAGGCGTTGAACACCCCAACGCGCACCACCCTGCGCTTTTGCTCGCTGCCGTCGGGGGCAACCACCGGGGCCTCAAAGCGCACCACCCGCCCGCTCTCGGCGATTTCCGAAAGCAACGCGTCCCACAGTCGTTTTAAGTCCGCGAGACTGGCGTGATGGCGTGGCCGGGAAAGCTCGTCTAAAAATTTTAGCCTGTCCGGTTGCCCCGCGTTGACCAGAGAATCCGAAAGCATGGTCTTGATCGCCGAAGCATCCTGGCGTGCCTGGCTGAATAATTCTTCTAGGTCGCCGGCTTCGTCTTTCCACCGGGTGTCTAATTCCACCAGGCGCTTCTCGCCGGCATCCAGGCGGGCGCGCAGAGCGTCGGCGCGCGACTTGGTTTTGGCGACCTCGGCTTTGAGCGCATCGACCAGCTTCTGCCGTTGGCTGTGCTCGGCCAGAAAACGGCGCAGGCGCTCCTCCTGATGGGCGCGCTCGGCGACGCCTTCGCGGCGGATCTTCTCAACCAAGTCCTGAAAATCGGCGCCGAAAGCCAGGATGGGCAAAAAACCCAGCCACCAAAGCCACTTCATGGCGCCTCCGCCGCCGGCACCGGCAAGATAATGAGGTCGGGCGGGGCCTGCTTGGCGGCGATGCGCATCGCTTGCTCCAAGGGCCTGAGGTCTTCAGCTTCCAGTTTGTGCCAGGTTTTGGTTTTGGGGTCAAACACTCCGCCTTCGTGGCCGTCCAGAGTCAGGTAATACAGCCCCACCCGGCCAAAGCGCAGAAAGCGCACGGTGCGGTGGTTGCCGTCGGCGGGTAAGCGGCCTTCATACGTTTCTAGATTATGGCCGTATTGGGCCTCGATGCGGAAGGCTTCCATGAGTCTTCGGTATTTCTCTGCCAGGTTGACATCGGCGCGGTTTAAAGTCTCGCGCAAGGAAGCGATGCGAGCCTTGCGCTCATCGAGCAGAAAAGGCGTGTCGGCGTCCACGATCTGCTCCAGGGCCGAAAACATCTCAAGCAGAAATGGCAACAGGCTGCGCTTTAAGGTCTCGAGTTCTGCTAGTTGACGTTCCCGATCGGCGATCTCCTGCTCCTGGTCAGCCACCAGCTTTTCGAGTTGCTCGGCGTACGCTGAAAGCTCATCCAAAGCCGCCGCCTGGGTGCGATATTCTTCCAGGAGCCTGCGGTTGTCGTCGTCTAAAGCGTCGATCTGGCGCTGGATGTCGGCGGCCTGCTTTTGGGTAGCAAGCTGCTCTTTGAGCGCTTCGTCCAGTTGGGCAAAAACCAAATTAGGCAGCAGCAAGCCCAACAAAGCGGATGTTTGGAGGATCGTGTAAGTCTTTTCTGCATTGCCTTTAAGCGCCGGCGAGACGATACGGGTCCGGCGCAGCAGCCGATGGGCGAGGGTAAAGAACGTCATTTGGGCAGGCATGAGCAAAGCAAAAGGTAAGTCAGATAAAACAGGTAAGTCAGATAAAACAGCGAGCAGAACGCCTCCTGATAGCGGGTGGAGAGCTTGTTGCCAAGCAGGCGCTCGGGTTGACACAAAACCCAAGGTAAAGCAAAACGCAAGTGCCCAGGAGTACGGTAGCGCGGGATGTGGCGGGTGAGCATTTACTTTTTTTGCATCTCGGCGACGTTGCCTTCCAACGATTCCTGCTGGCGAAGGATAAAATCTTTTAGGAATTGGGATCGGGTTCTTGGGAAGGATCTTCAACTTCTTCTGCCAGCTCATCCTCGTGCAATAGCCGATAGATTCCAAGGCATCCCTCGCAGCAAAAGCGCTTGATGCCAGATTTGGTGTTGAGGATAAAATCTGAAATTTCCACCGGCAGGGCGCACAGATCACAGCTTGGCTTGGCTTGATGCATTTTTGGCGCAGCGCTTAATCAAAATTAATTAATATATCAGAATGCCAGAAAAAAAGCGCCTTCCTTGACGCCGTTGGTTAAGGCTGCACTTCATCGATCAGTGACAGCTAAAGCCGGCGCTGCCGTCAGTGCAGCGCCTGGAGACTCCCCCGTTCAGGGTGGGTTTGGACCTTCGTCCCGGCCATTGGGCGATCGAGTTCTCCCTGCTCAGAAGCGGGCTGATCCTGTGGCGTTGTACGGAACCCGAACGTTACGGCGCGTTCACCGTTTTGCAAAAAAACTCTAAAATAAAGTTATCGGGAGCGAAGTCTCCTGAGTGCCATTGATTATTGTTGTCTTTACTCCCACAAAACAAGGAGCCATCATGCAGATACCACTTCAGGTCACGTTTCGGGAACTGCCGCATTCCGATGCCATGGAAGCCAAGATCCGGGAAAAAGTGCAGAAACTGGAACGCTACTACGATAAGATCACCAGTTGCCGGGTAGTGGTGGAACGTAGCCACCGCAACCACAACAAGGGCGATCTTTATCACGTCCGCATCGACTTGACGGTGCCCGGCAAGGAGATCGTCATCAGCCGCGAGCACCACGACAACCACGCCTACGAGGACGCCTATGTCGCGATCCGCGACGCTTTCGACGCCGCTGCTCGCCAGCTCGAGGAATACGCCCGCATCCAGCGCGGCGAGGTCAAACGCCACAATTATCCAACTCCCGAATGAAAATCAATCGCCTTCGCGGGTGATGTCGCAGCAATGGGTCTCAGGTGGAGCCTTGGGAAGCAGCACCGCCCCCCGAATGGGGCTCGGGCGGTAAGTGGTACAACCTTTAAGGCCCAGCTCGTAGGCGCGCCAATAGACGTTCTCAAATTGGGCAAACGGATAATCTTCCGGTACGTTGATGGTCTTGGAGATGGCGCTGTCGATGTGGGTCTGAAGCGCTGCCTGCATGGCAAGGTGGGCTTCGGGGGCAAGCTCGGTGGCGGTCACAAAATAGGAAGGCAAAGGTTGACCGGGTTTGAGACGCTGCCACAGGCGGAAGGCGGCGTCTTCGACCTCGAGCAAGGTGCAGCTTCCATCCGCCAGCTGTAGGCGGCGCTGGTAGCGCCACGCGAACACCGGCTCTAGGCCGCTTGAGACGTTGCCGGCGAGCAAGCTGATCGAGCCAGTGGGGGCGATGGCGAGCAAGGTCCCGTTGCGTATGCCGTCGGTAGAAATCGCCGCGCGTATGTCCTCAGGCAAACGAGCGAGAAACCTTCCGGCCAGGTATTTTTCGCGCTCGAACTTGGGAAATGCTCCCTTTTCCTTGGCCAAGGCGACCGAGGCTCGATAAGCGGCGTGGCAGATGGTCTGCATGACCTGCGCAGCAAACGCTCGCGCTTCCTCGCTGGCGTAGTGCAAACCCAGCATGATTAGCGTATCGGCCAGGCCGGTGATGCCAAGGCCGATCCTGCGCTTGGCTTTAGCCTCCTGGCGCTGAGCCGGAAGCGGGAAGCGCGACACCTCAATCACGTCGTCTAAAAACCGCACCGCTACGGGTACCAGCTCGACCAGGGCGGCAAAATCGAAGGAGGCTTTTTCGGTGAACGGCTCGCGTACAAACGCGGTCAGGTTAAACGATCCCAAATCGCAGGCACCATAAGGCGGCAAGGGCAGCTCCGAGCAGGGGTTGGTGGTGTAGATGTGCTCGCAGTAGTAGAGGTTGTTCAGCTGATTGATGCGGTCGATGAAAATCACTCCAGGTTCAGCGACTTCATAGGTGGCGCGCATGATCTTCTGCCACAGCTCGCGCGCTGGAATCACTTTGAGCACGCGGCAGGGCACGGGATGATCATATCCCGGCCAGTTGCGTAAGACCGTTCCTTCCCCGGTTCCTTCCGCCAGACTGACTTCAGGAAACACCAGCGGCCAGTCGATGTCTTTGCGCACCGCGTCCAAAAAAGCATCAGTGACTTCTACCGATAAATTGAAATTGCGCAAGGCTTGTGGATCGCGTTTGGCGTCGATGAATTCCTCGACGTCGGGATGGTCGCATCTTAAAGTCGCCATCATCGCCCCGCGCCTCGCTCCAGTAGAAAGCAACGTAGCGCAGGTCACATCCCAGATGTGCATGAAGGAGACAGGACCTGAGGCGATCCCGCCTACGGTTTTGGCGCGGCTGCCGCGCGGCCTTAAGGTGGAAAAATCGTAGCCCACCCCGCCTCCCTGTTGCATGGTCAAGGCCCCTTCCTTGAGGGCCTGAAAAATCCCGTCTAAGGAATCTTCGATTATCCCCATGGCGAAGCAGTTGAACAAAGTCACCTGCTTTTGGGTCCCGGCTCCGGCCAAAATCCTCCCGCCGGGTAAGAACTTGAAGTCCTCGAGCAGTTGGTAGAACCGCTCGCTCCAAACCGCAGCCTCGGCCTCGGCGCCGGCTATCGCCTGCGCCACGCGCCGAAAAGTATCCTGGATTTGGGCCTCGCCTTCGGTCCGGTACTTGTTCTGCCAGACCAGGCGGGAGATTTCTGCATCAAACCAAGTCATGGTGCTATCCTTAAATAAGTGGCTTTAAGATATTCTCTACCGAATGGCAGGCAAAAAAAATCCTCCCAGCCACTTCAAGAAGAAAAAGCCGTTATATTTTCAGCAATGCCCGCAGGTCGAGCAAAGCAGAAGTGGCGTGGGAAATATAGGCGGCTATGGTGAGAGAATAATTAGCAAGAAGGCCCAGGCCGCTTCCGTTTAAGACTACAGGGCTTAAAACCGGCGCTTGGGTGGCTTCTAGCTCGCGGATGATTCGCCGTACCGGCTCCTCGGCGACTTTCGGTTTTAGGATTTCGGCAAAGTCCTTTTCGATGGCTTGCATGATGTGCAGCAGCGCCCAGCAATAGCCACGGGCTTCGTAAAGATGATCGTCCAACTGGTACCAGGAGATTTTTGTCTCAGCAGAAGCAAGGCTAGGTTCTTTGTGGAAGGTTCCAGCTTCGGTGAGGATTTGGGCGTAACTACCCAGGCGTTGGGCGAGAACATCGAGGTATTGGACGAGATTGTCGGCACGCGGATAAAACTTCCCTCCCTCAGCTTGGAGGCGTTTGAGGTACCGGCGCAAGGCCTCTATCCCTTTTTGGTACTCATTTTCGGTAGGGGGAAACAGCCAGGAATCGGTTTCAAAATAAAAATACGGCTCGGCTATGCGCAGATCGGGATCTTCTTCGGATTGCGATTGCGCCCGCGAGAAGTGGTTGCGCAAAGCGGTGGCAAGGTCTCGCGTAGCCACGATTGCCCCATATTCCCAGCTCGGCATATCGTCGAGCAACGCAGACGGCGGCAAGACGTCGTTGGCAAGATAGCCGCCTGGCTTGCGCAGCAGGTATTCTACGTTGTGGATCAAGGCCACAACGGTTAAGGTTCCAGCCGGCAGCGCTTTGCCGGTGGAAACACCTACCTCTTTGGAGGCCGCCTGCACAAGGTCGTACGTTTTTGGCCGAAAACACGGCCAGGTCCAATAAGTCGCCAAGGCAAGCAGGCCTAAAGCCAACGCGACTATGGCCCAAACCGCTGGCTGAATCCAGCCTTTATGCGTCTTCTCTTTGGAAACAGCTACCGACACCGAAACCATTTGCGCCTCGTTTTTAAGAAGCTGGCCTACTAAAAGAAGTATAGTTAAAAATTTTGTGCCGGCAGAAAGTTCCAGCCGTCCTTGGCCGGATTGAAGGGTTTTGGGTTTATTTGCCTTTTTGCGCTGGCGTCAGCTCCTTGAGCCAGGCTTCTACCTCCGGGCTGAGCTGGCCTGTTCCGGAGAGTTTCAAAGTTTCTTTCAACCAGCCGTGCATGGCGATCGGAAGCGGCAATACCCCTTGGCCGCCATAGCCGTTGAGACCGGTAATTTGGGAATCAGTGGCATCGGCCAAGAGGATTTTGCCGGCGATTTCCAAGGTGTCCATGTCTACTACGATCAGGGCATTGGAGAACTTGCTCGCCACGTAGGCGTAGTAGCCGCCGCCTTTTTTGAAGCCGTATTCCACCCCGTGGGCGCCGGGATCGGCCGGCAGCTGCTTGATCACCTTGTTGGTTTTGGTGTCGAGGATGGAGATCGTAGCGCTCAATGTGTTGGCGGTGACCACGTATTTGCCGTCGGGGCTGACCGGGGTCTGGATCGGCAGAAGGCCGTAAGCCGGACCTTTGGTTTCCCCGGAGATGGGGTCGTAGTCGGCAGCCAGATCGATGTCTTGGAGTTTTGTTTTGGTCTTAAGATCGATCACGCTCATCGTGGCCAGCAAAGGCGGCGTGCCTAAAAGGTTAGTAACATAGGCGCGGCTGCCGTCTGGCGTCATGCCCACCGCGATTGGGATCACCGCTCCGGTCGGAATGGTGGTCACCTGTTCGCTGTCAAGATCCACCACCGAGACGCTGCCGGCTAAGGCGTTAGGCGTGACCATGTATTTCCCGTCATCGCTGATCCAGTGACCGTGCGGTCCGGTGTGAGGACCCAAGTTGATCGCGCCCATCAGGTTGTGATTAGCCCCGGGCGAGAGTTTCGCCACCCGTTCCTCGCCGTTGATCGCCACGTACAGCACGTCGGTGCCCGGTCTGGTCATGACGTGCGAAGGGTCTTGACCTACGGTCAGGACGCTGTAGATCGTGCCTTTTTCGCGGTCGAAGGTGGTCAGGCGCTTGTCGAACCACTCGGTCTGGTAGATGTAGCGGTAAGCCACATCGGTCCACATGTTGTGCGGGTGGTTCATATTGGTCTCTAAGCCTTTGACCTTCTTTTTGATTTTCCAGCTCGCCGCGTCGAGCTGGGTGGCCGAGCCGAACTTGGTTTTGCCGGCGATCTTCTCGAACTGGGTGTTGACCCACACTTCACCCACCCCTGGGACTTGAGGGGTGCGAAGGTCATTTGGCACCGACACGCTCAAAGCGCTCAAAGAGACCTCTTTGCCGCCCAGATTCAAAGGAATATCCGGCAGCTTCACCTCCCAGGTGGGTTTTGTGTAGTCGCGCCAAAGCGAGGGGGTAGTGACGACGAAGAAAGTCCGCAGCAGCCTTTTGGCGATGTCGCTGGTGGTGGGGACTTTGGCCCCGGTGACGAGCTGGATCTCGCTGCCTATATCCAATCCCGGAGTATTGGGGTCGTCCACCACCACCGCGCCGAACATGTACGGGTGGACCTTGCAGGTGAAGACGTACAGGCCCGGCTTGGCGAACTTGGCGGTGACGCTGGAGGTGGAGGGCTTTTCCTGGTCTACCGGGAAGTCCTTGGCCCCGGGCTGCCAGATCAGGCTGGTGATGGTGTGTTCGGCGTTGACGTCGGTCATCTTGATCAGTACCGCATCGCCTGGTTTGACCACTACTAGGGAATCGCCGTCGGTCGGGTCCTTGAACCAGGTCCCGGGCTCGTCGGTCATCTGCAAGGTGGCGGCAGGCAACACTCCGGCGACGCTGAGGATCGCTTCTTCTGGCGCGGGCGCAACCGGCTCTGGGGCTGTTTGCGTTTTGGACTTGACTGCTTGGGAGGGAGGCGCAAACGCCATCCCGGCAGCCAACGCGACAGCAAGGCTTAAGGTTTTCAGTTTCATGTTGGTTTCTCCTCTCTAAGTGGTTATGGAACGACGCGGAACTTGCCCATCATCCCGCTTTGCATGTGTTGAACCACGTGGCAGTGGTAGTGCCAATCGCCCGGTCCTACCCCCTCGCCAGCCTTGACCACGAACGCCTGGCGGCTGATCGGGCCGATGTTGACGGTGTCCACCACGTGGGTAGTGCCCGGCTCGATCCAGCGGTGGCCGTGAATGTGGAAGGTGTGGAAGGCCGTTCCCATGCCGATGACGTGAAAGCGCACCAATTCCCCTAAGCGCGCGCCGACGGTGGGATTAGTCCACAGCGGGACCTCGCGGTTGACGAGATGATTGAGCTCCTGACCCCAGAAAGTGGTCTCGTGCATCCACAAGATGAACTCGCGCTTGATGTCCTTGAGGTTTACTTTCTGGACTTTGCCGTCGATCAGCGCCTCGAGCTGGCCGTCTTTGGGGTTGACGATCAAGGTGCCAAACAGACCCTGGTCCTCAGCGCCGATCATCGGATCGCCGAAGGCGTGGTCGTGGTAAGGCCAGGTACCGGCGGTGCCGGGGGCGGCGATCCACTCGTAAGTGTAGGGTTTGCCGGGGTAAGCGACCGAGTCGATGGTTTGGCTTAAAGTCCGGGTGGTACCGTCGCTTTCAAACTTGTAGTGCACCCCGTGGACGTGGATGCTGACCGGCGAGTCCGAGCCTTCGATGCCGTGCTCCAAAGTGACCTTGGCGGTATCGCCTTCGGTCAGGACCAGAGTCGGCCCTGGAATGGTGGGGCCTTGGGCGTAGCGGGCGGTTAAATCCTCGATTTGGCCTCCGTCTTCGACTTGGTGTTTAACCATCTGGTAGGCGAGCTGCCCGGAAGGCATCCTAACTGCCTTTAGGGTAATGTGGTGGGTCGCCGCCTCAAGCGGCAGCGCCAGACCAAAGCTGAGCAAAACCCAAAAGGGTAGATTCCAACGCATAACCTTATCTCCTGGTATAGTGTTTTTAAGCAGTTTAAGTAAAACGAATATTTGTAAAGTTTGTCAATATTTATGTTTATAATCTCACCCAGATAACCATGCTTGTCGAATTCAACCCGCGCCAGCAAGGCTTGCTCAAGCTTTTGCTGGAACACAAGGAAGGGCTGACGATGGAGGAGTTGGCGCATGCTTTGGCAGTCTCCAAAGCCGCTGTCCACCAGCACCTTTCGGCTTTGGAACGGGGCGGTTATGTGACCATGAAAGGACTGCGCAAGACCGGCGGAAGGCCCTGCCAGGTCTATGCCTTAACCGAGCGCGGCGTGCACCTTTTCCCCAAGCAGTACGCCTGGTTTTCCAAGCTGTTGCTCAAGCAACTGCTTACCCAATTGGGCAGCTCCCAGGTGCAGAGTTTGCTGCACCTCTTAGGGCGAGAAACCGCCGCTTCGTTACGGACTAGGCTGGAAGGCAAAGAGGCCTGCGAGCGCTTAAAGGAAATCGTCAATATCATGCAGGAATTGGGCTACGAGGCCGAACTTAAAGGGGAGGAAGTCTTGGCCCGAAACTGCGTCTATCACGACCTGGCCAGAGAGCATCCTGAGGTGTGCGCTTTAGACCTTGGGCTTTTAGATGGACTTGTAGGCGAACCGGTCATTCAGACGGAATGTTTGCTGCGGGGCGGGACGGCTTGTCGGTTTTGTCTTGGCAAGCGCGCTGCCACTAATCGGCCTTAAGCCAGGGGCGCAGCTCCTCCAGATGGTGGGCCAGATAATCCAGAAGGTGGCGGCGCTTTTCTGCCCCGCGCCGGTTTAAGTCGCGGATTTTGCCCGGAAACCAGGCTGGATCGATGTCTTCTACGTGCTGGAAGATGTCCTTCCAAAGTCTCTTGATGGTGTTGATCGAAACGCCAAGCTCCTTGCTTGCCTCCTGGTCGCAGACGTTGCGCAAGGCCAGGCGCAACAGTTCCTGTTGGGAGGGACGGAAGTAGAAGCGCGGCGCTGGAGCGGCGAAATAGAAGGCCAGACTCGAGCCGGCACGGCTTAAGGCGTCTTCCCGCGTCAGCCCCATCAGGAACGGGCATTGGCCAGCGCGCGCTTCGGGATAAGCCCGGTAGGTTTTAAACCCAATGGCCAGGAGAAAGTCGCGGGCTTTCTCCCCGTACACTTCCTCTAGGATGCAACGGAAGCGGTAGCCGTAATAGTCGAAGTGGAAGGCGTCCTGGGCGATGCCGAACAGCGGGAGAAGCCTAAGATGCAGCCAGTCGTGGGTGAAAAAGGCCACATCGACCACCAGATTGACCCCAGAGGCGGAGTTGGCCTGGCGGACCTTGGAAAATTCAAGCGGCCAGGGGTCGCCCCCTAGGCAACTTTGGTAGATGCGGTTGACCAGATACGGCTTGGGGTCAGCCAGGATTTGCGCGATCACGCTATGGTCGATAAATACTCCTAAGCCGAACCCACCCAGGCGCTTATTCTGTGGCAAGTCCAGGTCCTCAAAGACCGTCATCACCAAAGCTTTGCGCGCTAAAAGTTGCTGCCAAATGTTCGGCAAGGCAGCTAATATTTCGTCGTCGAAAGCAAATGGCGCCCAGCTCGCAAGCATCCGCTGGCAAACGGGCAAATCCCCTACCTTGGCAGGGCGAAAGCTCCACCTCATAACCCCTCCTTTCAGAGCCTTTACCCTTTTTGGGTAGTTGTTGGGGTTTAAGCGCTCAAATAGCATAGAAAACGCATTGTAAAAAACAAGAAGGAGGAGCACTATGTCATGCATAAAAACCACAAGCAAACTGATTCTTGCCGGCGGGCTGGCAGCAAGCCTGGGGGCGACTTCTGCCTTTGCCGATGGTGAGATATTCAAATGCCCGGGGCTTCCCAGCCACGCCGAGCTGAAAGCCGCCTTAGTCCAAGCAGTCGCTGAAGAAACCAGCGGGTTGGATCTCGATATGTGGGCGACGATCGTCAACCGCGATGGGGTAGTCTGCGCCGTCGCCTTCTCTGGGGCCAACCGCGGCGCCCAATGGCCGGGAAGCCGGGTGATCTCGGCGCAGAAAGCCAACACGGCCAACGCCTTCAGCCTGGATGGCTTGGTGCTGTCTACTGCCAATCTGTATTCGGCGGTCCAACCTGGAGGAAGCCTCTACGGCCTGCAGCACAGCAACCCCGTTGACCCCTCGGTGGCCTATGGCAACAACAACAGCGGCGGCGGGGGAGAAAGGGGCAATCCGGAACGCTACGGCCAGCCCAACGATCCTTTGGTAGGCGATTTCATAGGCGGCATCAACGTATTCGGCGGCGGCCTCGGGTTGTACAAGCGAGACGCCAGCGGCGTGGCGCGGATTGTGGGTGGCCTGGGCCTTTCCGGCGATACCTCTTGCGCCGACCACATGATCGCCTGGCGAGTGCGGCACATATTAGGGCTCGATCAGTTGGCGGGGGTGGATGGCGTTTCCGGCGATTCTGCCCGTCCGGACAACATCGTCTTCGACATCCAGGGAGGCGTGAGCCAAGGCGGCTTTGGCCATCCGACCTGCGTCAACACCGCCGACCCCGCAACGCTTCCAGCGGTCCAGTAATCCTCTTTGACCTTTGCCGCCCGGACGAAGGTTCGGGCGGTTTTGAGCGCTGAAAGCCACCTAAACGCTTGTCTGATAATTTGGGTTTTTGCACTCCAAGCAAATTCGGATGAGGAGATGGCTGAACAGCAAACGCTGGCGGCAGCATCTGGCCTATGGCTTCGGCATCGGCCTTGGTGGGCTGGCGCTGTTGGGGCTGGTTTTGCCTTTCGGCGAGCGGCTGCACGCCAAAGGGCCTATGAACTCTGGCCATGGGGAATTGGCTTGCATAAGCTGCCACCTAAAAGCTCCTGGCAGCGTGCGCCAGCAGCTCCAGGCAAATATGCGTTTTCTCCTCGGCCAGCGCCAGGCGTCTGCCGACTTCGGCCACCGGGAGGTGGACAATGCTGCCTGTCTCTCCTGCCACGAGCGCCCCAACGATCGCCATCCGGTGTACCGCTTCCTAGAACCGCGCTTTGCCAAGGTTAGGCAGACCCTAGGTCCTCACTTGTGCACTTCCTGTCATCAGGAGCACACTGGCCAAAGAGTGACCCTCGTGAGGATAGACTATTGCGCCGAGTGCCATAAGGACACCCGGCTGCGCAAGGATCCTCTGGACGTTCCCCACGACCGTCTGATCGCTTTGAAGCTCTGGGAAACTTGCCTTGGGTGTCACGACTTCCACGGCAACCACGTCTTCAAAACCGCCACGGTAGTGGAACAGATCGTGCCATCCGAAACCATCCGCGCCTATTTCGCAGGCGGGCCTTCGCCTTACGGCGAAGCACGCCGCTATCGGGCAAAAGAGGTCCGTCATGACTAATCGCCGCTTTTGGATCACTACCCTGGCTTTGGCTTGCCTGGGGATTTATCTCTTTGTCAACGCTCCGCCGCTCCCTGAGGAAACCCGCACCGCTTCTGCGATCCCGGTGGCGCAAATGTTTGAGCTCCTGGAGTCCCAGAACGATGCCGTGCGGGCGCTGTGGACGCAGGAGATCGTCGGCGAGGGCAAAAAGGTAGGGCTCAAATTCGACGAACACTGGCGCGATCCTGACCTCGACGCCGGTCCTCTGCCGGCCCTGTTTTTGCGCGAGACTGCCAAGAGCCTGGAGAAGGATCCGGTGCGCCTTAGCCTGTTTCTGGGTTCGGACTATCCGATCAACCCCGCCAACCGCTTCGAAGGCTTGCAGATGGAAAAATTCCTTCTCCTCAAGGCCACTCAGAAGCCGCAGTTCTTCTATACCCAGGACACCCGCCTTCACACCGCCTTGTTTCCCGATCTGGCTGTCAGCCAGGTCTGCATCGAGTGCCACAACCGCCACGAGCACACGCCCAAGACCGACTGGCGGCTGAACGAAGTCATGGGGGCGACGACCTGGATGTATCCCGAAGCGACCGTCTCGCTGGAGGAGTTGCTACAGGTCATCGCCGCGTTGGAGCGCGGCTTCCGCGATGCCTATGCGGCTTATATGAGCAAGGTGGAGACTTTTGCCAATCCTCCGGCGGTGGGCAAGCATTGGCCACGCGAAGGGTATTTCCTGCCCAGCTTGGAGGTGTTCATGGACGAGGTGCTGCGCCGGACCGCCCCCCAAACCCTCAAAGCGTTGCAGGCGTTTGGCGAGAAACCTAAAGCTGGAGAGGGCTCATGAGACCGGCCAAGATCGCTTTCCTGCCCCGGGAAAAAACGGCCGCTGCCCAAAAGTCCACTCAGGCGGCCAGGCGCTTTGACCTCGACTACTACGCCTTGTGGCTCGGATTGGGGCTGATTGCCGCGTTCCTGATCCAGGATTTTGGCGGTTTTCACTGGCGCTGGCTCGGAGATCTCCAGACCGAAAGCATCTACCGGCAGCTGTCCGGTATTGGTTTGGTGGTCTTCCTCGCCCACCAGTGGCATCCTGCGGTTCTGCGCAGCCGCGGGCAGATGCGCCAGGCAGGTGTTCTGATGCGCTCGCACAAGCTCGTTGGCGCGTTGACACCGCTGGTTTTCTACGTCCACTCCCAGCGCTTGGGCTACGCCTATCTCAGTGTGCTGTCTTCGGCGCTTTTCGTCATATTTCTCAGCGGGATTCTCCATCGGCAAATCGTTCGTCTGCATAAGCCCTGGCTGCAGACGCTGTGGATCGGTGTCCATATCGGCTCAGCGGTGATATTGCTGATCCTGCTTGGCTATCACATCTACATCAGCTATGCCTACCGCTAGGGCGAAAAATCAGTTGCTTTCAGCTTGGTGCGATGACGCCTGGCGACTCGGCGGTTTTGGCAAGCGCCAGCAACACTTGCTGCACTTACTGCTCGAATACAAAGATGGCCTGACCATGGACGAGTTGGCGCACGCTTTGGAAATCTCTAAGCCGGCCGTACACCAGCATCTGATCGCTTTAGAGCGAGGCGGTTATGTAGTTCACAAGGAATTGCGCAAGACCGGCGGCAGGCCCTGTCAGGTCTATGCCTTGACCGAGCGCGGCGTGCACCTATTCCCGAAACAGTACGCTTGGTTTTCTAAACTGCTTCTGAAACAGTTGATCCAAAAGCTAGGCAGCGTGCCGGTGCAGAACTTGCTTTATCGTCTAGGCCGGGAAACTGCCGCCTCGCTGCGCTGGAAGCTTGAGGGCAAGTCTTCCACCGAACGCCTCAAGGAAATCGTCTGTCTCATGCAGGAGCTTGGCTACGAGGCAAAGCTTGAGGAGGAGGAGGTCTTGGCGCGAAACTGCGTCTATCACGACCTGGCGCGCGAGCATCCTGAGGTGTGCGCCTTAGACCTTGGGCTTTTGGATGGACTTGGGGGCGAACCGGTCATTCAGACGGAGTGTATGCTACGCGGCAGCAAGGCGTGTAGGTTTTGCCTTAGAACAGTGCTTGAACTTCAATCTCCGCGTCTGGAAAGCACCTAGGCGCCAATAGACCCTCAGATACTGTCTGGACAATGTGGTAGCAACTGGTGACTTGTTCAGGCTCAAGGTGGACTTGGATCAGCCTAGCCGGGATATCGATCAACCAGAACTCGGCGATACCATGGCGCGCGTAAAGGGGGCCTTTGATTTTGCGGTCGTAAAACACGCTCGAGTCAGCGATCTCTGCCAAAAATAACACGTCGGCTGCCGAGGGCAGGGAATGTTTATAGCGATCAGGGCGATAGCGAAGCAAAGCGAAATCAGGCTGCGGTTCGGAGTATCGATCCAGCCGGATCGGATTTTGTACCCAGGCGATGGCGCGTCCTTGGGTTCGGTGAGCCAGTGCTTCGATCAACCAGCTTATGAGGGCGGCGTGAACGCATCCGATCGGCGCCATGGCGATCAACTCTCCTTCAATTAACTCCACGCGTTCGTCTGGGCTTAGGATCCCAGACTTGGCCATAAGGTGATATTGCTCTACCGTCAGCTTGTGATGCGGTGCCATCACTGGAAAGGAGTCAAACGTTTCAGTGTGCATTGGAACTTCCTAAGTCGCTTTGGGCTGCTCGATACTCCGCCACCACGGTAGTATAAATCCCGCCGCGCACGTTAAAGCGCGCCTCCACCTTCATCCAGCGCGGGCGGCAGGCGGCCACCAAGTCGTCCAAGATTTTGTTGGTCACCGCTTCGTGGAAGGCGCCCTCGTCGCGGAAGGACCAAAGGTAGAGCTTATAAGATTTGAGCTCGATGCAGGTTTGATCTGGGATGTACTCGACCAGAATGGTAGCAAAATCCGGCTGGCCGGTTTTGGGGCACAGACAGGTAAATTCCGGCGACTCGATGCGGATGGTGTAATCGCGCTCAGGTTTAGGATTGGGAAAAGTCTCCAAAGTTTTGCTCGGCGTATTGGTCGACATAGCGTTTTCGCTCGTTGTTCGGCTAACCGGTATAATACCAAAGCTTTAAAACTTACCCGTAGACGCTCCGTCACTTGAAGTTGTTCATGCGCCTGGAAAAAATCAAGCTGGCCGGTTTCAAATCTTTCGTGGAGCCTACCACAGTGGTTTTCCCCGAGCGCCTGATCGCCATCGTCGGCCCTAACGGCTGCGGCAAGTCCAACCTCATCGACGCGGTGCGCTTTGTGATCGGGGAAAGCTCGGCCAAGCATCTGCGTGGCAGCGCCATGGCGGATGTCATCTTCAATGGTTCGGCGACGCGCAAACCGGCCTCTTTGGCCAGCGTGGAGCTTGTTTTCTCCAACGAAGAGGGGCGCCTGGGCGGGGAATACGCCAGCTTTAACCAGATTGCCTTAAAACGCGAAATCAGCCGCGACGGGGAGTCGCGTTATTACTTAAACGGCACCCGCTGCCGCCGCCGCGATGTCCTCGACGTGCTTTTAGGGACCGGCCTTGGGCCGCGAGCCTACGCTATCATCGAGCAGGGGATGATCTCGCATTTAGTCGAGGCCAAACCGGAGGAACTACGCCTGTTCGTTGAGGAAGCCGCAGGGCTCTCCAAGTACAAGGAGCGGCGCCACGAGACCGAACTCAAGCTCGAACACGTGCGCGCCAATCTGCAGCGGGCGTGCGACATCCGCGGTGAAATCAAACAACAGGTCGAACGCCTGGCCAAACAAGCCAGGAAGGCGGAAAAATACCACGCGCTCGGCCAGGCGATCCAACAGTGCCAAAAAGAGCTGATCGCGATCAGATGGCGCCAAGCCGAATGCGAACATCGCCGCCAGCAAGCCCGGGTGAGCGAATTGGAAAATGCGCTAGCCGCCGAACAAACCGCGCTCAGCCAGGCCGAGCAGGCAACAGCCGAAACCCGCGCCAAGACCCAGCGCTTAATGCTGCAGCTGCAAGCCCAGCAGTCCCAACTCTACGAGCTGAATGCCGCTATCAGCCGGTGCGATCAGAGTCTCCGCCACGCGCAAAAAACCCTGGAAGAACGTGGGCGATCGCTAGAGGCCTGGCGTGGCGAACTGACTCGCTGCCAGGAAGTCAGCGCCGAGATTCGGGCCCAACTGGCCAGCGTGGAGCAGGAACGCGAGCGCCTAGAGCGGGAACAGATCCTTTGCCTGGATCAGCTCGAGGAGGCCCAGGACAAACGCCAGGCTGCAGAACTCCACTGGCGAAAATTGCAACGACAATTTGACCACGACCGGGAAGCGTATGGGCGATCTGTGGCACAGACCGAGCTTCTCAAGGCAGAGATTGGCCATCTGGAACACCAATTAGAGCAAACCCGTCTGCGCCATGCCCAGTTCACCCAAGAACGCCAGCAGCTCGTGCAAACCCTCGATGCCCTGGACCTTGATGCGCTAAAACAGCAAATGGTACAGGCCCAAGCAGTGCGGGAGCTTAAACTCGAGGCGGTCGCTGCTGCTACCCGGAGCTTGCAGCAGCTTGCCGACCAAAAGCGGGAAATCGAGCTTCAACTCAAAGAACTGGAAGCCGAACATAGCCGCGTGCAGGGGCGCCTCTCCGCCCTGGAGACCCTGCAGCACCATGCTTTGGGAAAAGACCGCTCGCGCTTGAATACCTGGTTCAATGCCCAGGGACTTAAGGACACCCCGCGCCTGGCCGAGGTTCTGGATGTCGAGACCGGGTGGGAAACCGCAGTGGAAAGCGCGCTTTCCGAATGGCTGGAGGCGGTTTTGGTTAGCGACCTCAGCTGGCTTCCTCAGGCAACGGCTGAACTCGAGGAGGACGTCGCTCTGCTCGAGCTTCGTCCGGGCACTCCTCAGGCCCAAAATGACGCCTTGACGACTAAGCTCCGAGCCCCCTGGGACCTGACTCCTTGGCTTTCTGGTTTTCGCTGCATCGCAACCTTGAGCGAGGCGCTCGCCCGCCGCCATGAGCTGCTCGAGCACGAGCGCTGGATCACTCCTTGCGGGGATCAGATCGGCCCTACCTGGGTGAAACTCAAGCGTCTTAAGGAGCCCCATCGAGGGATTCTGGAACGGCAAAAAAACCTCCAAGAATTGCGTCTCCAACTGGAAGTCCTAGCGCAAAGGCGTCGCCAGCAACAAGACCAGCTAACCCAGCTGACTGCGGCGCTGAGCGAAGCCGAGCAGGGCCTTAAGACCCTGCAGGCCGAAGAACGCGACAGCCACACCTTGAGCGAGCGCCTGGCCGCCGAACTGAATGCGGCCCAGCTCCGCCAAGCCGAGATGCGCGAACGCATCGAGCGGCTGGACCAGGAAATCCTGAAAACCTCAAGTCAACGTCAAGCGCTCGAAGCCAAGCTGAACGGACATGTCCAGGAATTAGCACACCAGACTGAATCTGTTGCAGCTCAGGCGCAAGCGCTCGAGAAATTGCAGGGCGAATGCGAGCGAGCCCGCACCGATTTTGCGCGCATTGAGGCTAAAACCCAGCATCATCGCGACCTCAACACCCAATTGAAAGCCGCCCTAGAGCGCGTCGCCCATACGCGTCAACTGCTTGAGCAACAGCTCCAACGGTCCGAATCCCAAGAGCAGCAACTGAGAGAGCGCCTAAGGCGTACAGAGGCCGAGCAAGCAGAGGGTAGAGCGCCACTCGAACAGGCACGGCGGGAATTGGAGACCCTGCTCGCCCGCCGGGCTGTCCTAGAAAACGAGCTCGCCGGTACTCGCGCCGCCCTCAAGCAATCCGAAGCCGAACTACGCGATCGGACTGGTCTTTGGCGCCGCCTGGAAGAGGCCCGCGATCAAGCCAGAAGTGCGCTGGAGCAGGCGCGGCTCAACGCCGAGGCAGCTCGGGTTCGGTGGCAAACCGTAGCGGCCGAAGCCAAGGCGGTTGAACTGCCCGAAATCCTGCAATCTCTGCCCGAGGTCGCCGATCCTCAAGACTGGCAGAATCGGCTGGAGCAGCTGAAAGCGCAACAGGCCAGCCTGGGAGACGTCAATCTGGCCGCGATCGAGGAGCACCGGTTGCACTCTGAGCGCCTGCGCTTTCTCGACAAACAGTGTGCCGACCTGGAGGCCTCCCTGGAGATGTTGACGAAAGCCATCCGCCAGATCGACCGTGAGAGCCGGGCCTGTTTCCGCACGACTTTCGAGACCGTGGACCGCCATTTTCGGGAGCGCTTCCCGCTCCTGTTCGGCGGCGGCGAGGCATGGTTGGAGCTTAGCGGGTCCGAAGACCCGCTGGACGCCGGGGTACGGATCGTGGCGCGCCCGCCGGGCAAGCGCAACAGCTCCATTCATCTTTTGTCCGGCGGAGAGAAAGCGCTGACCGCGATCGCTTTGGTGTTTTCTTTTTTTGAGTTGAATCCGGCTCCCGTCTGTCTTCTGGACGAGGTGGACGCCCCCCTGGACGAAACCAATGTGGTAAGGTTCTGCCAGCTTCTTAAGTCTATGTCGGAGCAGGTACAATTTATTTTCATAACCCACAATAAAATCACTATGGAAATCGCCGCCCAGTTGATCGGCGTGACCATGCGCGAGCCGGGAGTGTCTCGCATCGTTGCCGTGGATTTGAAACAAGCCGCTGAGATGGCGGCGGCATAACGGGGCTGATGAATCATGGAAATGGACAAGACTACCTTGCGGATTATTTTGGCAGCTTTGGGCGTCCTGCTGCTGCTTGGCATCTATTTGTGGGACCGCTTGAAAAAACGGCGGCAGTCGCTGGATAAGCTCCTTAACACTTTGGAGGCCGAATCTCCAGAAGGCGAGTCCGAAGCAGACGAGATCGACACTATCTCGATCAATCCGATTGAGGAAACTGCTCCCGTGGATGTAGATGTCCTCGAAGCCGAGGAGTCGACCTTGGAACCTGGGCAGCCTGAGCCTGAGGCCAGCAAACCAGACCGCAAAGCCGGGGGGACTGAGCAAGCCGAGGCCAAGCGCGCCAAGCTGCCGGAAGTGATCCAGGTGAGCATCGTTGCCCCCCCTCAACAGCCTTTTTCTGGGAATAAGCTACTGAAGGTATTTGAGGAGTTAGGGTTGGAATACGGGGACATGGATATCTTTCACGCCTATCAGGGGGACGAAATTCGGTTCAGCGTGGCAAGTCTCGTCAAGCCCGGCACCTTCCCCATCGACGCCATGGACGATTTCCAAACCCGTGGCCTGACTCTGTTTTTCCAACCACCTCTGGTATCCCGCCCGGCCGAGGCATTCGAACACATGATCGCTACCTGCCATGCGCTGGCCCAGCGCCTCGGCGGCAAAGAACTGGACGACCGCCGCCAACCTTTGACCGCCGTCAAGATCTCGCTCTGGCGTCGCCAGCTTAAGGAAGCCTGAACATGGCGGTGCCAGATGCGGTCCGACAGCGGGTAGAGACACTGCGCCGGGAGATCGAATACCACAACTATCGCTACTATGTACTCGATGAGCCAGTCATCTCCGATGCCGAATACGATGCCCTGGTGGCTGAGCTTCAGAAGCTCGAGGCCGCTTATCCGGAGCTGATCACTCCCGATTCTCCGACCCAGCGGGTCGGTGCCCCTCCCTCAGAAGCCTTTGCGCCGGTCCGGCACGAGGTGCCCATGTTGTCGCTCGACAACGCGTTTACCGAGGCGGATGTTTTGGACTTCGATCGCCGGGTACGCGAGCGGTTGGAAGTAGACACCATCGAATATACCGCCGAGCCCAAACTGGACGGTCTGGCGATTTCGATTCTCTATGAAAACGGCACGCTCACGCGGGCGGCTACGCGCGGCGATGGGTTCGTCGGCGAGGACGTGACGGCGAACGTCAAAACCATCCGCGCCGTTCCCTTGCGCCTGCGTGGCTCGGGATGGCCCGAGCGGTTTGAGGCGCGGGGCGAGGTGTTTATGCCTTTGGAAGGGTTTAGAAAGCTCAACCAATGGGCGCTGGAGCATGGCGAGAAAGTATTTGCCAATCCGCGCAACGCGGCTGCCGGCAGCCTGCGGCAATTGGATCCGAGAATAACTGCCAGACGCCCCTTAAGCTTTTACAGCTATGGCGTTGGTTTTTTTCCCAGAGAGCAGTTGCCCGAAACCCAGGCTGAGCTCTTGGCCAAGCTGCGAGAATGGGGCTTGCCAGTATCCAGAGAGATTAAAGTCGTCGTTGGCGTTGAGGGATGCCTTAGCTACTACCGGAGCCTGGTGAGCAGGCGCGAATCTCTGAAGTTTGAAGCTGACGGGGTAGTCTACAAGGTCAACCGTCTGGCTTGGCAGGAGCTTTTGGGCTACACCGCGCGCGCCCCGCGCTGGGCGATCGCACACAAGTTTCCAGCCCACGAGGCGACTACGGTAGTGGAAGCAATTGAGGTGCAGGTAGGACGCACTGGCATCCTCACGCCGGTGGCCAAGCTCAAGGCGGTGCAAGTGGGAGGAGTAGAGGTCAAAAGCGCCACCTTGCACAACTTCGAAGAATTGAAGCGGAAGGACATACGGGTGGGGGACACGGTGGTCGTGCGCCGCGCCGGCGAGGTGATCCCAGAAGTGATCAAAGTGATCCCCGAAAAACGCCCACCCCAGTCAAAGCCGGTCGAACCACCTAAGACTTGTCCGATCTGCGGCGCAGAAGTGGTGGCCGACCCTGGTGGCGCGCTCATCCGCTGCAGCGGCGGCCTGTATTGCCCAGCTCAGCTCAAGGCCGCGATCAAGCATTTCGCCTCCCGGCGGGCGCTGGACATCGAGGGGCTGGGGGAAAAACTGATCGACCAATTGCTGGAAAAGGGCTTGATCCGAGACGTGGCTGACTTGTACGCGCTGAGCCAAGAACAACTAGCCGGACTGGAACGGATGGGTTCCAAATCGGCTCAGAACCTCATCCGGGCTCTGGAAAACAGCAAGTCCACGACCTTGGCGCGGTTTTTATATGCTTTAGGGATCCGTGAGGTAGGGGAAGTCACCGCGCAACTCCTAGCTGAGCATTTCCAATCTTTGGAGCGCCTGATGGCGGCCGACGAAGCAGAGCTAGAACAAATCCCGGGAATCGGTCCGGTGGTGGCCAAGCACATCGCGGCTTTTTTCCGGCAACCTCGCAATCTGAGCGTCATCCAGCGTCTGCGCCAGGCTGGGGTGCATTGGCCGAGCCCGGAAACCCAACCCCGCCCTCTGGCTGGCAAGGTATTCGTGTTCACCGGTGCGCTTTCGACCATGACTCGGGAGGAGGCCAAAGCCAGGGTCGAGGCCTTGGGTGCAAGGGTGACCGACAACGTCTCAAAAACGACCGATTACGTAGTCGTCGGGACCGCTCCCGGTTCTAAACTGGACAAAGCCAGACAGCTTGGAGTTACTATTATCGACGAAGGAGGATTTTTGGAACTACTGCGTCGCTTCGAGATGCCTAGCCGTGGATGAAACTGATCCGATTGCAGAGGTCGACCAACTCCAAACCGAGCTTTGCATCCTGCAAAGCCACCTGGATCGTTTGTTGACCTGCATCCGTCAGAATGAGGGAGTGTTACGCCGGTTCCAGTCGTTGGAAACCCAATTGCTGGCGCTCAACTCTCTGCGCGAGTTAATAGAACACGTGCTTGAAGACACCCGCACCGTGTTCGAGCTCGATTTCGTCACGTTTGCCCTGATCGACGCAAAAGGCAAGATCAAACAGTTTTTGCAAGAAGACGGATTGGCGCTGGACAACCTCAAGGAACTAATCCTGTTCACCTCCGATCTTCCCTTGAAGCCGATCTTCGGCAGGGCATTTCGACCCTACCTGGGGGAGTTCAGCGCCAGACACCAAGCATTGTTTCCCGACAACCCCCCTCCAAAAAGCTGCGCCTTGCTTCCTTTAGTGCGCCGAGGGGAATTGCTCGGCGCCTTGAATCTGGGAAGTGCCGAACCGACGCGTTTTATCCTGGGGATGGCCACCGATTTCCTCGATAGGTTGCGCCAGATATTGGCAGTCTGTTTGGAAAGCACCCTCAACTTCGAACTTTTGCGCCGCACCAGCCTGATCGACACCCTGACCGGGGTCAACAACCGCCGTTTTTTCGAGCAGCGGTTGGGAGAAGAGATCGACCGCGCGGCCCGGACTGGTGAGCCTTTGGCGTGTTTGTTCCTCGATATCGATCACTTCAAGCGGATCAACGACACCTACGGTCACCAAAGCGGCGATCTGGTACTGGCGGAAGTCGCCGCGCAAATCCGCTCGCAGCTGCGTAGCCAAGACGTGCTCGCCCGCTACGGCGGAGAAGAATTTGTGGCCCTGTTGTCTTCCGCCGACGAACGGCGGGCGCAAGAGGTAGCCGAACGGATCCGCAGACGGATCGAAGCGTACAAGATCACCGATCACAACGGCCGGCCGATCTCTGTCACGCTGTCCATCGGAGTGGCAGAATACGACCCTAAGCAGGTCTTAAGCATGACCGAAGTCGACCAACAGCGGTTTTTAGAGTTGGCCGACCAAGCCTTGTATACCGCCAAACGCAGTGGCAGAAATCGAGTAGCAAGCGGCGGCGTCTACCTTCGCCCGCCGGAGGCACAAGCCGCCCAGCGGGCTTGATCTTCAAGGTTGCTGAGGTTTGCCTTCAGGCTGCGAAGCAGGGGGCTGATCGGCTTGGGCCGGCGGCGCTTGGGCAGTTAGCAGTTTGATCTCTGCTTTTTGCTTCAGCTCCTGAATATGTTCCTGAACCAGCTTGCGCTTGAGCATCATTTCGATCTGGGATTTGACCTGCTCAAACGGGGGAGGGGTTTTCTGGCGGACGTCCTCGAGCAAGATCACGTGCCAGCCGAACTGGGTCTCGACCGGTTGCTTGGTGTATTGTCCCTTCTGCAGGGCGATCACTGCATCGGCGAACGGCTGTACCATCCGCTGTGGGACGAACCAGCCCAAATCGCCGCCGTTGTCGGCGGAAGGCCCGGTCGAATGCTTCTTGGCCAGTTCGATAAAATCCTTGCCGGCATCGAGCTGTTTGATGATTTCTTCGGCTTCTTCCTTAGTCTTGACCAAGATGTGGCGCGCCTTGTATTCATTCTGATTCATCGCGCCGACCAACCGGTCATACTCAGCCTTGAGCTGCTCTTCGCTGATCGGACGACTCTTGAGAAAATCTTCCACGTCTACTTGGGACAAAACGGCTCGTTGCGTATAACGGATGCGCTCAGCCACCTCTGGCTGGCGCGGCAGCTGCTTCTGCACGGCCTCCTGTTTCAGAAGTTCACGACTGATCAGCTCTTCGATCAGCTTGTCTTCGGGGATGTCGATCTTCGCCTCGGGACTGCTACGCGCAATCTCTGCCTTGACGTAATCTAGCGCCAGCCGGCTAATGGGCTGACCGTTGACGATAGCTACGGCGTCTTTTTCTTCTACCTGAGCTAAATTCAAGCCTTCGCCGACTTTGTTGCCACCGGCGTTACAGCTGGCGAGTACAGCTAGGGATAGGGCAGTAAAAACAAGCTTTTTACGCATAAGATCATCCTTTAGTTGAATATTCATCGGGAGTATAAGCTCGGATGCTCAAGGCATGGATTTGGCCCTGCATCAGGTCGGAAAGCGCCTGGTACACCATCTGATGACGTTGAACCAGGTTCTTGCCGGCAAAGGCTGGAGAAACGATGGTCAGATAAAAATGTCCAGCACCGCCTGCTTGAGCGTGTCCTGCATGGGCAGCACTGGCGTCGATCAACTCTAAATAGGTCGGAGAGAGGATCTGCCGAAGGCGATCCTCAATCGTTCGGACTCGATCGTTCATCTGGGAAACACCTGTAGGAATGGTTTGACTGTCACCCGGGCATAGACTCCCGCCACTGAATATGGGTCGGAATCCGCCCATCGACAGGCCTCTTCAAGGCTTTGGAACTCAGCCACAATCAGGCTACCGCTGAACCCTGCAGGTCCCGGATCGGGGCTGTCGATGGCGGGATGAGGTCCAGCTAGGACCAAACGCCCCTCCTCCTGGAGCGCCTCCAGCCGCTTGAGGTGGGCGGGGCGATTTTCCAAGCGCAAAAGCAGACTCCCGGGTGCATCCTCGGCTAGGATTGCGTACAACACAGATTACTCCTTAGTGGATTCGGGTTCGGGCAGATGACGCGCAAGGAAAACTGCCTGCAACAAGGCAAAAGCGACGGTTAAACCCAGCATGCCAAACAATTTGAAATTGACCCAAACATCGGTGTCGAAATTGTAAACCACGAACAGGTTGATTGCCCCTAAAACCAAAAAGAACAACGCCCAACCCAGGTTCAAGCGGTACCAGACCGGTTGTGGAAGCGCGATGCTGGCGGCCATCATCCGCTGGATAAGGGGTTTGTCACCGACGAACTGGCTAGCCAAAAATGCTACCCCAAACAGCCAATTGATTACAGTAGGTTTCCATTTGATGAATTGCTCGTCGTGCAGATACAGGGTGGCGCCACCGAAGATTACGATCATCCCTAGGGTAACAAGATGCATGGGCTCTACCCGCCGGTGACGCCACCACAGATAACCTACCTGAAGCAAGGTCGCTACGATAGCAACGGCGGTAGCGACATAAATTCCCCTTAGCTTGTAGGCGGCGAAAAACAAAAGGATAGGAAAAAAATCGAACAATATCTTCATAGGCGTTTACACATACACATCCACTTTGAGCCACAGCTGTGGCTGCGCTTCATCCGGGATTAACCGAATTTCAAGATAAGCCTTAAGCGCCCGTCTGGTGGGAAGGTCTCTCGGTTCATCCAGAATAACACGCTTTGATCCGATCGAATTTTCTACCTTCTTGGAAAAAAGGTTTTCCCATTCATACGGGCGTACTGACTGCACTGCTTGAACCGGATCGGCTCGCTCTCCGGCACTAGGCCAAACCCGTGGACGAACGGGCAGTGTTGGGTAATAATTTACCTGGTTTAGCGTATTTACCAAACTGGATTACATCTTGGTTGAGCTATGCTAGCCTGTCATCCTTCGGCGCGCAAGGTTAACCATTCGATAGCGGAGATAACCCATGGCTATCCAGATGGATGAAAAAACCCGAACCGAAATCGAAGCTGCCACCTTTCGCAGGCTGATCCAGCACCTTCAGGCGCACCCTGAAGTCCAGAATATTGACCTGATGCTGACCGCCGACTTTTGTCGCAATTGCCTGGCCAAATGGTTCAAGGCCGAAGCAGAAGCCCGGGGGCTGGCTCTGGGATACGCTGAGGTTCAGGAAATCGTTTATGGCATGCCCTACTTGGAGTGGAAGGCGAGATATCAGACCGAAGCTACGCCGGAGCAACTGCGCGCTATGGAAGAACGCCAACGGCAGAAATCAAATCACACTTAAAGAAAGAGGAGGATCCTATTGTGCGTCACGCTAACCTAATTCCTTGGTTGCTCGCCATAATGTTGTTTGGCCTTCTTGGCGGCTGCGGCAGCGACGCCACCACCGGCAACGCCGCTTTTGGCCCCGTCACTATTCGAGGCAAGGTTATCAGCGATGAGGGACCTGTCACATCGGGTGTGGTCAAAGCGGTGAATGCGCAGGGACAAACCTTGACCACCACCGAACTCAAAGGAGATTCCCGTTTCCGCATTCAGATCCCTAGCGATGCCATCTATCCGGTGATCTTGAGCGCCAGCTTCGGCGAAGACAAGGCCCTAGAAGCGGCCATCACCAGCAGCCTGGCAACCGAACAGGACATCACCCCCTACTCAGACCTAGTGGTCAAATCCGCTCGTGCTTTAGGAGGGGTAACGCCAGAAAACATCGCCCGCGCGGCGGGAGGGGCGATCGGTCAGCGCGGCCAACGCGCCGCCGGCTTTGCTGGGGAAACCACCACTCCTGTCGGACCACGGTTAAAGCGCAGCTCCGGCGGCGACCACGGTCACTAAAACGTGCTGCTGTTCCAGCCCCAGCGCTGCGGGTCGATGTCGATGAACTCGATGTAGACCCGCTGTGGGGGAAGGCCCAATTGGGATTGGAGCAGTTCGCACACAAATCTGGACAGCGCTTTAGGGTCTTTAAGTCCTATACTTTTTAATTCTACATAGGCGCAAGGCTCGCGGCTGCCGGCAAAGATCAAATCGGCGCCGGAAACCAGCTGCGCCATCATGTAGCTTTCCGGCTTGCCCAGCGCTTTGGCAAGTTCGGCTGAAAGCCCAGAAAGCAGCGCTTGTTTTTGCTCCGGTCCAAATTCTAGATTGGTTTCTATCCGAAGGTACGGCATCTTTTTCCTCCCGAATTTCAAAGGCCAAGCCAAATTATAGCCTCACTGGATCAGGAATTCGGTAAACAGGAGGTCTTTTAGCCCCGCGCTGGCGGTGTACTGATCCAAGGCCTGGCGCACTTTGGCAAGCGCCTCCTGGCGCAGCTTTTCTCTTTCCTCTACGTTTACCACCTGTTCCGGCGGGAGGTCGGATAGCAAAGTGATCAAGGTGTGGCGAACCACAGGAAGATAGTTTTGAATGCGTTCTAGATTCTCTTTGCCCTGAATCATCAATTGTACATCGGCACGAAGATAATGGTGCCGGCCGGCCAGGTTGACGATCAGCTTAGGGTTGAGAGGTAAATATTCGATGCTCGGCGGGGATTGTTCCGCTTCTTGTTTTGCCCAAAGGGAAGGCGTTATCGCCAATAGCAGTACTAACAGCCAGCCTATTTTCCGATAATTTGAGGTTTGGTTCATCTTGCATCCTGGTTCAACTTACCTTACGGATTTAAGTATAGCCTCAGGATAGAACCTTTGGGGCTTCCTGGCTAACAGAAGCCTACCCGCAAACTGACGGAACAGAGGTTTTGCTCGTCCATATGAGGCGCGCTCAACTGCTTAAGCCGGCCTAGCTGCACAGGGTGCAAGAGTGATCAAACATAAAGCGAGCTCAGCGCTCTTATCGAAGAGCTGGCACCCCCCATGTGATCCGGAGGAGAGCCTACCGCTCGATGGCCGCCGATGAGGAACGCAAGGAAGCGGTGCGCTGGCTATTTGGCAGGGAGTTGTGCTTTCTGGTCTTGGTAGGATTTCTTAAAATATAGCCTTAAGCTAAAAGAAGAGAATTTTTATGCTAAGAATTATCAAACAAATCTTCAAATATTTCCTGCTTGGGGTGATAGCGGTCATCCCGATTCTGGTGACAATCCAGATCGTGCTTTTCACCAAACAGATTCTGACCGACATCATCGTCAGCATTTACGGTTATTCCGCCAGTTACTCCTTTACTATTACCTTGCTGGTATCGAGCGTTGCCTTACTTACTTATATCGGCTACTCACTGGCTAAATACCGCCGCTCGATCATCATCTCAGCCTTTGACGCTGTCATCGGCAAGATCCCTTTGCTAAATACGATCTATCGGGTCACCCAGAAAGTGCTGGCGATGTTCGCGACCGAAGAAAAGACAGCCAAAAAGGAAGTCGTATACGTGGAATACCCAAAGGACGGAGTCTGGATGGCCGCTTATGTCACCAATATCATTGATAACATGTATGTGCTTTTCATACCCACCTCCCCGAATCCGACTTCGGGTTTCACTGTCATCGTTCCGGCATCTAAAGTCATCCACTCGAAGATGAGCATCGAGGAAGCTGCTAGCTTCGTCATCAGCGTCGGTGCCGATTATCCCAAAGCCGACGAAGCAACCCAGCTGGAAAGGTCATAATTTCATATACCGCAGGCGGTTGGCGTTGGTTACCACCGTTACCGAAGACATCGCCATGGCAGCTCCAGCAATCACCGGATTAAGCAATATCCCCAGAAAAGGATACAGTAAGCCAGCCGCTATCGGGATGGCCGAGACGTTGTAGATAAACGCTCCCAAAAGGTTCTGTTTGATGTTGCGCACCGTCGCTCGAGACAGCTTCATGGCTTCGGGCACTTTGAGCAAGGACCCTTGCATGATCACTATGTCTCCGGTCTCGATGGCGATGTCGGTCCCAGTACCGATCGCAAACCCCACGTTTGCCTGGGCAAGTGCTGGGGCGTCGTTGATGCCATCGCCTACCATGCCCACGATCTCGCCGCGCGCCTGAAGTTCACGCACCACTTTAGCCTTGTCCTCTGGCAGCACTTGGGCGCGAACCTCGTCGACGCCGGCCTCGCGGGCGATAGCGCGGGCGGTTTTTTCATTATCGCCGGTCACCATCCAAACTTTTACCCCTAAGGTTTTGATCTCTTGGATGGCCTGTTTGGAATCTGGCTTTATCGTATCGGCTACGACTACGATGCCGGCTAGCTTTCGGTCTACTGCCAGGACCACCGGCGTTTGACCTTTTTCGGCATAGGCGTCCAGACGTTGGACGATGGGACTACAATCGATTCCCTCCGATTCCAAAAGCGCTAGATTGCCAAATAGGACTGTCTGGCCGTTCAGCTTGGCGCGTACACCCTTACCCGCCACCGCTTCAAAACCGATCACCGGAGACAAAGTCTGCCCGCGTTCCTGGGCTTCGCTCAAAATAGCCCCTGCCAGGGGATGTTCGGATCCCGCCTCAACGCTGGCGGCCAGTTGCAGCACCAGATCTTCAGTCCAGCCGGACATGGCTTCCACCGCCGTCACTTTCGGCTTGCCCGCAGTCACTGTGCCGGTCTTGTCGAGTACGATCGTGGTCAACCGTCCGGCACTTTGGAGCGCTTCACCATTACGGATCAGAATCCCGCTTTGGGCAGCCCGGCCAACCGCTACCATGATCGAGATTGGGGTCGCCAACCCGAGCGCGCATGGGCAGGCGATGACCAACACCGTCATCGAAGTTACAAATGCATAACCTAAGGAAGGTTCAGGGCCAACTGCCCACCAAACTAAAAAGCTGAGCGCTGCAATTCCCACCACGGCCGGCACAAATACTGCCGAGACCTGATCCACCAGACGAGCGATTTCGGGTTTACTGCTTTGCGCGCGGCGCACCGATTCGATGATGTGGGAAAGCACCGTGTCCCGGCCGATGCGGGTCGCCTTCATCAGAAAGCTGCCCATTAGGTTCACCGTCCCGCCGATCACCTCATCTCCTGCGGTTTTCTCGACTGGGATGGACTCTCCGGTGAGCATCGATTCATCCACACTGGAATGACCTTCGACGATAACCCCGTCCACTGGGATCTTTTCCCCCGGACGAACGCGAATGATCTCATCGATCCCTACCTGCTCGATCGGAATGTCGATTTCTTTGCCATTGCGGACCACCCTAGCCGTCCTAGGCTGCAGGCCGATCAGCTTGCGGATCGCGGCTGAGGCTTTGCCGCGCGCGCGCGTCTCCAAAGCCCCACCCAAAGTCACGAAGGCGATGATGATGACCGCTGCTTCAAAATAAGGGTGGGTTGCCTCGTGCGGCAAAACTTCCGCAAAATCGATCACGATGGTGGAGTACAACCACGCTGCCCCTGTTCCCAGAGCGATCAAGGTATCCATGTTAGCTGCGCCGCTGCGCAGGGACTTGAGCGCTCCGCTGAAGAAATGGCCGCCTGCATAGTACATCACCAGGAATGTCACGAGCGCGATCAGCGACCACACATTGCTGGCTTCCGGCGTGCCGATCTTAGGCCAGATTTCAAGCCACTCGCCGATCATCAGCGGAATTCCCCAAGCTGCAGCCAGCGCCGACTTGGTCAACAAGGACCGATAACGTTCTTCCTCTATCCGTTCCTGAGCTTCTAAGTCTTCGAAGCTCTCCATCGCTGCAGCGTCATAGCCGACTTCTTGGAGCGCTTCCCTAAGCTGTTCCAAGCCGACTGTTCCCTCAACGACGGCGGAATGATCGGCGAAGTTAACGTTGACCGCTTTGACTCCCGCCACTCCTTTGAGCGCGTTTTCCACTGTCTTGACACAACCAGCACAGCGCATGCCGATGATGGACAAGCGGATACTCTTCTCTTCCCGCGCTTGTGCCGACTGATCGATTGCTACTGCCATCGTCGAATCCTCATTGATCAAACTTCAAATTGAAATTCTCACGCAAACCTTAAGGCAAATCAAACCTTGAGATTAATTCACCTGCAGGCAGCGTTCACACTGCTTAAGTAAAGCGGCCGAACTGCGCACCTGGCCACGCCGAATCCAAAGACGGATGGGTTTTTCTGCCTTAGCCTCATCGATGACCTCGAACGTCCCATGCATCATCCCCATCCAGCAGCTCCAGGGGATAGTACCGATTTCCGTGGGAGTAAATTCGACGACCTGCGTGCCGGATTTGAGCTCGATTTCGAGATTCAACTTGGGCACCAAAATTATCCGATTACAACCGGTCAATTCTTTCCCGTTAATGACCCATTTCACCGGCACCCCACGCTTGAGCACAAAGTGATTCGGCTCATAGCCGCCTGCTTGAACCTCCATCCGGATGATTTGCACGCCTTGTTTTTCTTCCAAGTTGCTCGTCTGAAAGAACGCACGTGGGACATCAGTCCGCTGGAGCAGGGTATGGAAATCGTAGCCACTGCCGGTCATGGCGAGACCACGGTTGAGCATAATCAGCCCCAGGCTGATTACGAGCACACCAGAGGCGTTGAGAATCTTATGGGTGATGCTGTGGGATACGAGGCTGGCAAGGAATCCGAATCCAAACATCAAAGGCAGGGTGCCGATACCGAAGATAAACAGCAACTTAGCGCCTTCCAAAGCATCTCCGGTGCCGGCTGCCATCACGTACATCGCCTGCAATGGACCGCAGGCAATCATCAGGCCGTTGAGCAGGCCGATGATGAAGGGTTGAGTAGTGCGATGGGTTTCCTTGCGCACGAAGCGGGACAAGAAGCGCGGCATGGTGAAACCGACGCGAACCAAGGAAAACACGTGCAGCATGTTGAAGCCGTAACCGATGAGGAACACTCCCGCCAGGATGGCGGCGATTCCCCGCAGGGTGGGCGTGAAACTGACGAGCGCGCCCAGCAGCCCAAAACCTGCCCCCAGCACGGTGTAAGATAAAAGCTTTCCCAGTGCATACTGAAGGTGGAGCCAATAGGTTTGGATTCCTTGTTGGGCCCCTTTGGCCGTATAGCTCAGGACGAAGCCGCCGCACATGCCCACGCAATGAAAGCCGGCAATCAAGCCAACGACCAACACCGCCCAATAGCTGAGTTGGACATTGAGATCAGGTAAGGGTAAACGATCGACAAACCGCGAACCGCCATACAGGATGAGTAAAATCCCAACGACTCCGAGCAGCACCCCCAATATTCGATTGAACAGTTCCTTGCGTCGGATGGTACGATCGATCAACGCACAGCGATAGCCTTTGCTTTCCACTGTAGCGAAGACCTCGGCTAATGAGGTCCGAGCGGGATCGAAGGTAACCTGTACCACCTGCGAGGCGAAGTTGGACCGGACTTTTTCTATCCCGGTGAGCTTGCTCAGCGCCAGTTCGATGACTTTCTCACAACTGGTACAGTGCATGCCCTCGGCGCGGAAGGTCACTTGACGCATAGCCATGGGTGAACCTTTGTTGTTTACTTCGTTATTTAGACGTGCTAAGCGCCCATAAAGTCCTTTCGACCCTAAAATTATACAGAGGGTAGCCCGTCGCGGATGCGACATATTGCCGCATCCGTTGAGAAAAGGTTTGAGATCACGATTTAAATTTTGGCGCTAACTTTTCAAAAATTTGAGCAGACTGTCGAAAAACGCTTTGATTTGATCGAGCAAGGTCTGCTTCCCGAAACCGGCTACCTTGAACCCTTGGTCCACGATGGTTTGTTTCAGGACGTCAAGATCCACTTTGCTCTCGTCATAGTCTATTTCGACACACTTGGCCTGGTGATCTGCTTTCACCTCGATGACCCCTTCTTTTTCCATCAAGGCATCGTGGATCAGATTTTCACAAGCATCGCATTTCATGCCACTGACGGATAATGTCACTTTAGCCATGCGGACTCCTCATAGGTTGCTTTGCCGACTACTGGGTAAATCATGTCGTTCGCTCACGCCCAATACTACCAAACTTTAGAGCGAGCGGGAAAAACCTCACTGCCATGATGATCGGGTTTTATCGCTCGAGACAGGTTGGCTAGGGAAGAAAAACGGGCGACTGCAAGTTTTTGAATCGCCTCGGACACTGGAGCAGCATCGGGAATCCACACCGGGATCAAACCGGCGCGGTAGGCGGCAATCAGCCCCGCTTCTGAATCTTCCACAGCCAGGCAGTCAGCGGGTGGGCAGGAAAGGAGTTCGGCCGCTTTCAGATACACATCGGGAGCAGGTTTGCCTTGCCCCACCTCGCTGCGGGTGACGAGGATAGGAAAATCTTCGCGGATGCCTGCCAGCCGCAAGCAGTTTTCCGCGTAAGGGCGGCGGCTGTTGGTAGCCAAGGCGTAAGGAAGCTTGAGTCTGTGCAGGGTGGCGAGCAACGAGTGATAGCCGGATTTGACCTGGATGCCGAAGCGTTTTACCTGCTCCTCCCAAATTTGGGCGCTTAGGGCGTGAAAGCGCATGGGATCAAAGCCTGCCCCCAGAGTTTGCTGCAAGGCTTTTTCTACGGCGTCGATGGATAAGCCGGAAAGCTCCTTAAGCCAGGCGTTTTCCAGCTCGAATCCCAGCTTCCGAGCCGCTTGCTGCCAGGCGTGGCGATAGCTGGGTTCAGTGTCCAGGATCAGGCCGTCGAGGTCCAGGACGACGGCGCGAAAGGGTGGCAACATCAAAATTTGTCGGGAAACAGGCGGCTCGCTTCGTCCATATCGGCGGTGTCGCGGTAAAGTAGCGGCTCGCCCGGGTGGAGCAATGCGCCTCCTACGGCGCGCCCTAAGATCAAGCGGTGGTCGCCTGCTGGGTAATTTTCCTCCAGCCGGCACTCTAGATAAGCGAGCGCCTGCGATAGGATGGGAGCGCCGGTTTTGCTCGGGCGCCAGGGTAACTTGGCCAGTCTGTCAGCGATCGGGGCAGCAAAGTGACGTGCCAGGTCCAGGTGTTCCCGGCCAAGCACGTTGACGGTGAAGCTTTCTCCGGCCTTGAGCATCGCGTAGGAACGGTGTTGAGGGTTGATGCTCAGGGCCACAAGCAATGGCTTGAAGGAGACCTGCATTACCCAGGCGGCGGTGAAGGCGTTGTACTGAATCCCGTCGGTCACGCCAATGACGTAGACGCCACAGCTTAGGAGCCTAAACAGTTCGGCGGGAGAGGTCATGGTTTTCCTCCTTTAAGTAACGTTCGATGTCTTCTTTGGAGAAGCCTACTTCCCGCGCCACCCGGTCGGCGTGGCTGACCCGAGAAATGCCGTCGATCAGGCGATAGGTTGGCTGCTCGCCCAAAAATTCTACTTGCTTGGCTTGGCCGATGCGTTCGGCTTGGAATTTGTCGACCAACTCGTGGTTATGGGTGACGAGCACCGTGGTACAGCCTTTTTTGTGGAAGCCGTGCAGGATGTCGTAGGAAATTTTTAGGCGCTCCTCGTGGGTGGTGCCCTCGGCCAGTTCGTCTAAGATGACTAGGCTTTTGGGAGTGGCCGCCAGGAAGATGCGCTTGGTGTGCTTGAGTTCGGTAGCAAACCGCCCTTCTCGATCGGTCAAATGGCTGACTTCAGGCACCTGGTAGAAGATTCGATCGGCGACCGTCAAGCGCGCTTCCCGGGCTGGGACAAAGCAGCCGATTTGGGCAAGGAGCTGCGACTGGGCCAGGGTTTTGCAAAGCGCAGTCTTGCCGCCGCTGTTGGGACCGGTGATGAAGGTCAGCCGGTCGCTATCCAATTCGATGGTGTTAGCAACATAATCGGGATTGCCCTTACCCAGGATCGGATTGCGGAGCTCTTTGGCAACAAAACGATGGCAGTCTGAGGCTTCGACTTCGGGCAGGCAGGTGGGATGCCCAAACCCTTCGGCAAAGCGTAAGAAACTCAAGAGTTCGTCTAGGTAGCCGAGGGCTTCCAGTAGCTGCTGAACCTCGGTGGCTTCCCGGAAGAGCTTGCGTAAGGGGTAGATGAAGCGATCCCGATCGAAGCTGCCTACCAAAGGGGGATAAGCCACCCCCAAGGGAAGCAGAAACAACCACAAAAGGCCAATAGCTGGACGCGCCATATTCAGAAGTGACGGCAAGGTTGTCCATGCCAGTATCAATCCTCCTATTCCGACGGCGATCAGCCCCGGTTTGAGCAGCGAGGGGCGAAACCGGATTGCCGGCAGAAACCCTTTCTCTTGGCGCGTGAGCAGGCGTTTCTCGGTGCGATAGACCGGTCCTTGCATTAGCGCAAAGCTACGCGTGGCGGCAAAGCCGGTCAAGGTCTCGATTAGGCTTTGCAGGTAAGGGCTTTGGGGCAGAGGCAGACGCCGAGCTTGTTCGACTATCTCAAGCACGAAAGAAGTGCCATTGAGATACGCGTCATAACCAAATCCCTTGACTTCTCTGGAGCTGACTGGCGCGCCTATCGTTCCCAGAAAGAAGCAGTAGAGGAGCTTGTAAAACTCGGCCTCGCGGTCGGAACGGGCAGCATTGGCAATCAGGCGTTCCAACCCATCGCGCAGAGCTTGGTTGGCCTTAAGTTCGCGTAAGGCTGCCTGTTTGGCGCAAATCAGGTCGATCTCGGTCAAGGGGCAGAGCAGGGAGCGATATAAAGTAGCCTGACCGATCAGGGTGCAGGTGCCGTTGACGGCGTTGAACAGCGCCTCGGTCTCAAGAGCCTCGGCAGTGGCAGGATCGATCACCCCTTCGGCTTGAGGTCGGATTGCCTTAACATCGGGCCCTTCTTGCCACACAGTGAGGAACGGAGGGTACAGGCTGGAGAGCTTGGTTAGCATAGTGCACACCTCTATGAGTAAATGACTTTGATATATTCCCCAGGTGCCTCCCGGCTGGAGCCGACTACGATCCGCCGCTCGCCGTCTTCGGCCTGTTCCAAATAACCTGAGACTTCTACCCATTCCCCGGCTTCGGCCTGGCCTACGTAAGTGGCGGAGAAACTCAAAGCGGTACGAATGTCTGAGTGGTTGAGCCGATAACGGGCCGGCGTGGAGAAAGCATAAGTGGCATCCAAAACCTGAGCGTGCAGAACCGTGCGGCCGAGTTTGCGCCAAGTTCTGAGATCGGGGTCGCTGCCTTCCTCCTCAACCAGAATTAGATCGAACTTGGTCCCGGCTATAGCTCCCTTATTGTGTTTGCGCCGTTCGTGCCACAGATATTCAGCCAGGCTTAAAGCACAACCGCGGCGCCGGTAGCTTTCCTGCCACAAGGCCAAATCCAATTCTTCAAGGTAGCCAGCAGCAATGCCCTCTCGCACAGCAAGCCGGGCACGGGAGAACACCTCACGCCCATAGACCACCAGGTCGAGGTCAGAGTTTTCACTATATTGCCCAATCAACAGGGAACCGGTCACTCCCAAGTGCTCGCCCGCAAGTCCTAGGGTTTCAAACGCAGCAAGCAGAGATTTGAGACGGGCGATGAGCGGGGGCGATGAAGCTTGATTTAACAGTTCCTGCAGACGTCGGCGGGGCTGTAAGTGCATGGCAATGGCTTCAACCGGCACTGCCTGCAGCAAGACGTCGCGCCGCGGTGAGTAATAAAGATAATGAGGATAGCGGCTGCTTAGAATTGCTTCCGCCTGGTGGGTGGTTACCTTGTGCCAGCATCCATCGGTGGACCGGACGTAACGCAAACAGGCGATGACGCGATTATCCTCGATGCCGCTTAGAGTGACGGCAAAGGCCAAGTCCTCTTCGGTGATGACGAAATCGCGAGCTTGGAACATAGCCGAGATTATAACGGCATTTGGGTACGTCTTATTAGTTGTGGGAAAGTTAAGGCGACTTAAATGTTAAGAGTGTTGAAATTTGTCAGTTTTTTTGACAAAAATAGTCGCTTGATAGCAACGACCACGATAAGAATTATCTAATCTTTTGATTTGATAGATTTCTTTTAAGTGGCATAAATAATGCTTAATAAAAAGTAAAATCGTTTTAAGAGGAGGATTTGACCATGAATCGCCGCATCCAAGATTTGATCCGCTCTTTCCAGGGTTATGCTTACGAAGTTGCCGGCATGATCACCGCTTACTTCGACGACCCCGATCAGGCGCGCGCTTGTGCCGAACGAATCTCCGCCGAATGGCGCAAACCGGTGGAAGTTTCCGGGACGAGTTTGATCGTTGTGCTATAATGTCATCGTTCTTCAAGGCAAAGGCGGCTTAAAACCGCCTTTGGCCTCTTCTAAGGGTTCTGGTTGCGCTTTAAGCTTTTCCAGATAAGCGTCGATAGCGTGATCCTTCATGCCATCGGTGCCGGGTTTTCCCAAGTCCTCGATTCGGCCACGAAGGCGGTCAAAGAGTTGCTCCCAGGAAGTCATCTTAAAGCGCAAATTGCCATCGGCGTCGAAATAGCAAAGCTTACCTACGTGGCGGTAACGCAGCCGGAACACTCCCGGCAGCGGAACGCGGGTGACTATGTCGTTGTGATTGCGGAAGCGAAAAGTTAACTTTAAGCAGGCCTGATTGAATTCTTTGGCAAAGACATCGTCGCCGACTCGAGGAGAGCCATAGGTGTAAAGTCCTTGAACCCGCCTCCGGTCTGGATGAAAGACCAGACGGGCCGTGGCCAAAGTGGCCAGGGCGGCGCCTAAGCTGTGGCCGGTGAGCCATACCGGCTGTTCCTGGTAAAGCCCGTCGAACTGGTCCTTAAAATCCGGCCAGACCTTATCCAAAGCGCGCGCAAAGCCAGTGTGTACCTTACCGACTGGGCCTTGGGTGAGGGCTAGGTTAATGTCGGTCAAGATGTCCCGTAGTTGCTCGGGCTCAGTGCCTCGAAAGGCGATGAGCAGCGTCTTATCGGTGCTGGCCATAAACCCCTGGGTGCCGCCCCGGTCTAGAAACCTAGACGCGGCAAATCCCCACCGATCCAAAGTCTCAAGGACTTTGTCTGCGTCCTCATAAGCCAGCTTCGAAGCCAGCCCCAACGCCAAAGCGTTGCGACCGTTGTAATCGCTAGCCTCGGGGTCAAAGTGGGCAAAAGCCGTCACGTTGTTTCTTGCGCCAAATTTTAGATAGCAGTGTAAAAAAATTTGACACAAAAATTAGAAGATCAATCTTGACACTTAAGTTTAGCCACAATGGCTTCGGCCATTTCCTGCGTGGTGCAGGCAGAGCTTGGGTTTAAGTCTGGAGTCACGCAAGCGCCTTCCTGGATCACCGTGCGTGCTGCCTGCTCGATTCGGCGCGCAGCCTGCGGTTCACCCAGGTGGTCCAGCAGCATTACACCGGCCATAAGCATGGCGGTGGGGTTGGCGATCCCGCGGCCGGCGATGTCGGGAGCGCTGCCGTGGACCGGCTCGAAGATGGCAGCGTCGCGGCCGATATTGGCACCGGCGGTGAGCCCTAACCCTCCCACCAGGCCTGCTGCCAGGTCCGAGAGGATGTCGCCGAACAGGTTAGTAGTGACCAAAACGTCGAATTGCTCAGGGTGCATCACCATCTGCATGGCGCAGGCATCAACGATGCGCTCCTCGAACCGGATGGTGGGGTATTTTCCCGCTACTTCGCGGCCAATTTCCAAAAACAGCCCAGAAGTGCATTTCAAGATATTGGCTTTGTGCACCAGCGTTACTTTCTGGCGCCGGTTTTGCTCTGCGTAGCGAAAAGCGTAGTCGATGACCCGCTCGCAGCCCGCTCTGGTGACTACCGCGATGCTCTCAGCCGCGATGGGCTTGCCTCCAACCCGGATAAAATGCTCGACTCCAGCGTACAAGCCTTCGGTGTTCTCGCGCACGATCACCAGATCGACGTTGCGGTAAGGAGCCTGCGTTCCAGGGAAAGACAAGGCCGGGCGGACGTTGGCGAATAGATCGAACTCTTGGCGCAGGGCGACGTTAACGCTGCGGAATCCTCCGCCGACCGGAGTAGTCAAAGGCCCCTTTAGGGCGACCCGGGTACGGCGCAGCGAGGCCAGCGTCTGCTCGGGCAAGGGCGTTCCGTATTGCTCTACGGCTGCCATACCTGCCAGCTGCCGGTCCCATTCTATCGCAACCCCGGTGGCTTCGATGACGCGCACTGCAGCTTGGGTGATTTCCGGGCCGATGCCATCGCCCGGAATTAAGGTGACGCTATGCATTCTAAGTTCCTTAAATTGAACGTTAAGGACAAAGGGCCGCTAGCGCGGCCCCCAAAGGTTACTCCCACTTGGATTTTCCGGTGACTGGATCGTACATCTCGTGGTGGATCTTGTGCCGGTTGGCGATCAGTTCTTCGATCGAAGGTTCGTCGTTCAGAGCGCGCTTGATCGCCAGCTTGGTTGCCTCATAGTTGGTGCGGTAGAGGTCTTTTTTGTCCGGGTTTTCCTGCGCAGCACAGGAGGGATCCAGCCAAACGTTGACGATCAAACAGATGTCGTTAACCCAGGCCTTGGGGATGACGCCTTCGATCACGCTGTCGAGCACCGCATCGGCCACAGCCGACTGAATGACGCCAAAGAACAGCGAAATGTATTTGCTGCTTTTCATCGTTACCTTGGGCACCATCAGGGTGGCCGGTTTGACCTGCTGGTTGCAGGCACGGATGGCAAACAGCCGCGTGTGGCCTTCAGTCTGGCCCATGAGGGTGGCGAACGCGGTTCCTACTGGACCATCTACCGCCCCCAGGACCACCTCCGGCATGGCGTCGGTTCCCTGATCCTGACTGGCGAAAACGGTAGCTTCCCCGGTTTTGAAAATCGGAACAGTGAGATTGGGCATTTATGATTTCTCCTCGTTGGTATCAGTGAGCCATTCATTATATCAATCCAACTCCGCCTAGACCGCTCCCAAGCGTGCTAAACTGCATCTGTTTGGTTGAAGCTATAGTTCGACTATGACCGAATTCGAACGCATCCGTGGGTTTTTATTCGATCTGGACGGCGTCCTGTACGTGGGAAGCCAAGTGATTGAAGGCGCCAGGGAGGCGCTGGATAAAATCCGCCGGCACGGTTACCGCTGCCGCTTCATCACTAACACCAGCGTGCTTTCTTTGGCCTCTCTTCAGCGTAAGCTACACGGCTTGGGATTTGCCATCGCAGCGGAGGAGATTTTCAGCGCTCCCCAGGCGGTATTAAGCTATCTCAAATCCAAGGGTGATCCAGTCTGCCACCTATTGCTCGCCGAAGACGTCAAAGGTGATTTTGCCGGATTTCGCCAGTCCAACACCAAGGCCGATTGCGTAGTCGTGGGAGACATCGGCGAAAACTGGAGTTACGCTGTCCTCAACCGCGCCTTTCGGTTATTGTTCGAAGGGGCGGAGTTACTGGCGGTGCACAAAAACCGGTTTTGGGAGACCGAGGAAGGGCTCAAGATGGACCTGGGCGGATTCGTCGCTGCCCTGGAGTACGCCAGCGGCAAGGATGCAAAAATCATCGGCAAGCCCGCACCGGATTTTTTCCGGCTGGCCCTCCAGGACATCGGGCTTGCGCCCGAGCAGGTGGCGATCGTCGGCGATGACATCGACGCTGACGTCGGCGGTGGCCAGGCGGCAGGTCTAGTTGGGATCCTGGTCAGAACCGGCAAATACCGCGAGAGCTACGTCCGCGCCTCCAGCGTCCGGCCCGATTTGGTGATAGACTCAATCCGGGAGTTGCCCCAGGCGTTTGGGATGGCGTGAGCACGGTTTATCTTGCTCCTTTGGGCGATGCGCTCTTTACGGCTAGTGCCCTAGAGAGCCGAGCCGCCGCTGGTTGGGTTAGGCCTTGGGAGAAGAGACGGGATGGCTGGTCTTGCGGTCGGCCAGGGCTTGCTGGTAAAGCCAGCAGTATTCGCCAGCGCTGCGGCGCCAGGAAAAATCCCGAATCATGCCGGCCTGTTGCAATTTCTGCCAGAATTGCGGTTGGCTGTACAGGAGCCAGGTCCGCTTGACCGCTTCCTGGAAGGCGCCGGTGACCGGATGCTCGAAGCTGACGCCGGTGGCCGCCTGGCTCATCAAGCGGTCTGGGGTGGCATCCACTACCGTATCTGCCAGCCCGCCGGTGCGATGGACGATCGGCACGGTGCCATAACGCTGGCTGTACATCTGGTTGAGCCCGCAGGGCTCGAACCGCGACGGCATCAAGAAGATATCGGCGCCTGCCTCGACCAGATGCGACAAAGGCTCGTCATAGCCGATATGGACCGCCACTTGGCTGGGGTAGCGGCGTGACCAATACAACAGCGCGTGTTCAAAGTCAGCGTCGCCGGCGCCGAGGAAGATGAACTGGAGTGGATAACGGATCAGGCTGGGCAACGCCTCAAGGATCAAGTCGACCCCTTTCTGGGCCACCAGCCGGCCGATGAAGACCAGCAGGGGAATTTCGGCTTGGGCGGGAAGATCGAACCGGCATTGCAGAGCGTGTTTGTTGGCTTGTTTGCGCGGCAGGGATTTTAAGTCATAAGTTTGCGGGATCCATTGATCTTTGGCAGGGTTCCATTTATCCGCATCGATCCCGTTTAGGATCCCGCAGAGGTGCTGGCTGCGCCGCTTGAGCACTCCCTCGAGGCCGCAACCGAAAGCCGGAGTCTGGATTTCCTTGGCATACGTGGGGCTGACCGTGTTGATTCGGTCAGCGTACATCAGCCCGCCCTTGATGAACGACAGTTGACCGTGGAATTCCAGTCCTTCCACATGCCATAAGGCTTTGGGAAGCTGGAGTTGGGCGCACGTCTGCGGCGGGAAAACCCCTTGATAGGCAAGGTTGTGGATGGTGAATATCGTCGCGGGACGAGAAGCCTCCAGCGCAAGGAGCGCCGGTACGAGTCCGGTCTGCCAGTCGTTGCAATGGACGATATCCGGCTGCCAGCCAAGGCCGATGTGATTTAAGGCAAGGTGGAAACCCGCCCAGCAAAAGGCACCGAAGCGCTCGGCATTGTCGGGCCAGGGGCTGCCGTCCGGCCTTGAGTAGGGATTGCCGGGGCGGTCATACCAATGAGGGACATCCAGCAGCCACAGAGGAATGTCAGTATCGGGCACGATGGTTTCCAAGAGAGTGGCGGAGCGGTCCAACAAGCGCAATTCCGCCACCGGCCTTAAGCTTTGGCAGCGGGCCTTGGCCTCAGGATAAGCGGGCAGCAGCACGCGCACGTCCTGGTCTAGCTCTCTGAGAGCTTTAGGTAGACTGGCGCCGACATCGGCCAGTCCTCCGGTCTTGACGAGCGGATACAGCTCGCTGATGAGGAACAGAATCTTCAAGATAGACTCTCAGCCTCAATCGGTTCTACTTTGGGCTGACGGCAGAAGACCACCCCTGCCAACGGCGGTAGCGTAATGCTGATAGAATAAGGACGACCCATCCATGGCAGCGGTTCAGCCTCGATAAAACCGTTGCCGACATTGCTACCGCCGTAGAACTCAGCATCGGAGTTGAAGATTTCCTGATATTTACCCGCCTCCGGTACGCCTAAACGATAATCATGGCGGGGTACTGGGGTGAAATTGAGCGCGACGACCAGGAAGTCGTCGTCGCTTTTGCGCAGGTAGCTCAAGGTGGATTGCAGGGAATCGTGGCAGTCTATCCATTCAAAGCCCTGGGAATGGAAGTCGTAACGGTAAAGTTCAGGCCGGCTGGTGTAAAGGCGGTTGAGGTCAGCGACCAAGCTTTGAACTCCACGGTGATACGGATATTGTAGAACGAACCACTCAAGTTCCCTGGCGTAATCCCACTCCGGCACCTGGCCGAATTCGTTGCCCATGAATAACAGCTTTTTGCCCGGGTAGGTGAACATATAAGTATACAGCAAGCGCAGATTGGCAAACCTTTGCCATTCGTCCCCAGGCATCTTGCCGATCATCGATCCTTTACCGTGGACCACCTCGTCGTGGGAAAAGGGGAGCACGAAGTTCTCGGTGAAGACATAGAGCAAGCCGAAGGTGAGCTGGTCGTGGTGATACTTGCGGAACACCGGGTCTTTGGAGAAATAGAGCAGGGTGTCATGCATCCAGCCCATGTTCCACTTCATGGCGAATCCCAAGCCTCCCACCCAAGGCGGACGGGTAACCTGGGGCCAGGCGGTGGATTCCTCGGCGATGATGACGCTGCCTGGATGCTGCTGCTGGGTGACGCTGTTGAGTTCGCGCAAAAAATCGATAGCTTCCAGATTCTCGTTGCCGCCGTATTTGTTGGGAACCCACTCTCCGGGTTGGCGCGAGTAATCCAGATACAGCATGGAGGCGACTGCATCCACGCGCAACCCGTCGAGGTGGAACTCCTCGAGCCAGTACATAGCGCTGCCGAGCAAAAAGTTTTTCACTTCATTGCGGCCGTAGTCGTAGATCAGCGTGCCCCAGTCGCGGTGTTCGCCGCGGCGCGGGTCAGCGTGTTCGTATAGCGGCGCGCCGTCAAACCAGGCCAGGGCCCAAGCATCTTTGGGAAAGTGCGCCGGGACCCAGTCCAAGATCACGCCGATGCCGTTTTGGTGGCAATGATCCACGAACCAGCGAAAATCATCCGGGGTGCCAAAACGACTGGTAGGGGCGTAATAACCCGTGGTCTGATAGCCCCACGAAGCATCTAAAGGGTGCTCGGTGATGGGCAAAAGCTCAATGTGGGAAAATCCCTGCTGCTTAACATAGGCAACGAGCTCTTCGGCCAGTTCGCGGTAATTTAAGAAACTTCCGTCCGGTTTGCGGCGCCAAGAACCCAGGTGCACTTCGTAGATCGAGATCGGCTGGTGTTGCCAGTCCCACTTTTGGCGTTTTTTCATCCAGTCCCAATCGCGCCAGGTGTATTTGTCGTCGCGAATGACGATCGCGGCCGTGTTGGGACGAAGCTCGAAAAATCGGCCATAAGGGTCGGTCTTGACAAACACGGTTCCGTGCTGCCGGTTGCGAATCTCGAATTTATACAAAGTCCCTTCTTCCAGCCCAGGGATGAATAGCTCCCACACGCCCGAGGTGTGGCGGCAGCGCATCGGATGGCAACGCCCGTCCCAGCGGTTGAAATCGCCGACTACGCTGACCCGCTCAGCGTTTGGCGCCCACACGGCAAAAAGAGTGCCGGAAACACCATCCACGGTGCAGAGATGGGCACCCAAAATCCGGTAGATGTGCCAATGCTTGCCGCTGCCGAACAGATACAGATCGAAATCGGGAATCTGAGGAGCGAAAGTGTAAGGATCAATCGTGCGATGTTGATTGCCTTCAGCGTCAGTCCAGAGTAAGGCGTAGTGTAGTGGAATGTCCCATCCTTTGATCGATCCCTGGAACAGATCGGTCCCTTCGATTCGGATCAACTCCGGGCCGTGCTCGATCTGGACGCGCTGGGCGCCGGGCAGGAATACCCTAACGATGTCGTCGCCCGATTCGTGGTGGCGGCCCAGGACCGAGAAAGGATCATGGTGGCGCGCCTCGACGATCATCGCCAACTTAGGCTCCAACGCCAGCGTTGGGTCAGGAGAAGAAATGCTTGAGTTCACTTTGTCGATGCCTTAATAATGAATTCCGTTTTTGCTCGCCAAATATTACCAGATTACTCCAGGCCAAGGAGACTTAAGTTATGTCTAAACACAACCCGCATCAACGTTTTGTCAGCCTCCTGACCCGCCAGACGGTAGCATTGATCCTTGCCGGAGGACGCGGCAGCCGCCTTAGGAAACTGACTGAATGGCGCGCGAAACCCGCAGTCCACTTCGGCGGCAAATACCGGATCATCGATTTTACCCTCTCCAACTGCCTAAATTCTGGCATTCGCCGGATCGGCGTTCTCACTCAGTACAAGGCCGATTCTTTGATTCGCCACATCTACAAAGGATGGGGATTTCTGCGTGGCGAGCTCGGGGAGTTTATCGATCTTTTGCCTGCCCAGCAACGGCTCAACGAATCCTGGTATTTAGGTACCGCCGATGCGGTCTATCAGAATTTGGACATCCTGCGCTTCTACCAGCCCGAATACATTCTGATCTTGGCCGGCGATCACGTTTACAAGATGGATTACGGGGCAATGCTGGCCTATCACGTGGACAATAAAGCCGATCTGACCATCGCCTGCATCGAGGTGCCGATCAAAAACGCCAGCGCGTTTGGGGTGATGCGCGTGGACGACAACAGCCGGGTGGTCGAGTTCGTGGAAAAATCCCCCCAGCCGCCGGCTATTCCGGGCCGTCCTGAGGCAGCTTTGGCTTCCATGGGGATTTACGTCTTCAACGCCAGGTTCTTATACGAGCAGTTGATCAAGGACGCCGACAACCCCAAATCGAGCCACGATTTCGGCAAGGACCTCATCCCCGAGGCGATCAGGCGCTACCGGGTGTTCGCTTATCCGTTCCTGAACCTACAGACCGGAGTCCAAAGCTACTGGCGCGACGTAGGAACCATAGATGCCTATTGGGCCGCCAACATGGAGTTGATCGGTGTCGATCCGGAGCTCAATTTATACGATCAGGACTGGCCGATCTGGACTTATCAAAGGCACCTTCCGCCGGCCAAGTTTGTGTTTGAGGACAAAGCCCACGATCGCGTAGGACAAGCGTTTGACTCTATGGTCTGCGACGGGGTGATCATTTCCGGCGCCACCGTGCGCCATTCCATCCTGTCTACCAACGTGCGGGTCAATTCCTGGGCGTTGGTGGAGGATTCGGTGATTCTGCCCGACGCTAATATCGGCAGACACGCCAAGATCCGGCGCGCGATCATCGACCGTGGTTGCGAGATCCCGCAAGGGATGGAGATCGGTTACGACCTGGAAGAGGACAAGAAACGCTTCGACGTCAGTCCTGGCGGTATCGTCACCGTCACCCCGGACATGCTCGGCCAGAAGATCCACTTCGCCCGCTAAAAGCTTATGGTGCAGATACAAGACACAAGCGTCTTGCAAAGACGCCGAGCGGGGATCTTATTGCACCTTACTTCGCTGCCGAAGGCTAACTTAGGGCAGGACGCCTTTCGTTTTGTCGAATTTTTGGCCGCCTGCGGCCTGTCCGTATGGCAGGTGTTGCCATTGGGTCCGACCCACGCCGATCGTTCGCCTTACCAATGCCTGTCGGCCCACGCTGGCAATCCTCGGCTAATCGATTGGCAATGGCTGGCTGAGCGCGGCTGGCTGCGACCGGAGCAAGTCGAAAGTAACCAAGTCACCGCAAAGGAACGGTTGACCTTGCTCGACAGCGCGTACGCGGCATTTCGGGCGGACAAGGGTGGAAAGCTAGCTGAGGAATTCGAAAAGTTTGTCCGTTTTCACGCCTACTGGCTGGAAGACTACGCCTTGTTCACGGTACTCAAACGCTGCTTCAATGACCGACCCTGGTGGGAGTGGCCGCTTAAATACCGCCACTGCAATGCCGAAAGCCTGGCCCGGATCCGGCTGAAGTTTGGGGGTGAAATCGATCGGGTCCGGTTTGAACAATTCGTGTTTTTCCAGCAGTGGAAGGAGCTTCGCTGTCACGCCCACCAGCAAGGGGTGCTGCTGTTTGGCGATATGCCTATCTTCGTCGCCGCCGACAGCGCTGACGTGTGGGCCAGGCGCGAGTATTTCCGCCTGAACCGGGAGGGTCTGCCGGCCACAGTGACCGGGGTGCCACCGGATTATTTCTCCCCTACTGGACAGCGCTGGGGCAATCCGAGCTATGACTGGGAGGCGCTTCAGCGCGATGGATTTTCCTGGTGGATCGAGAGGATGCACACCCAACTGGAACTGTTCGACTGGATCCGCATCGACCATTTTCGCGGTTTCGAGGCCTGCTGGGAGATCCCGGCGGCGTGCGAGACGGCAGTACACGGCCGTTGGGTGGGGGTTCCCGGCGAAGCTTTGCTCCAAGCAATCCAGGCAAAGTTTGGGCGGCTGCCGCTGGTGGCCGAGAACCTAGGCTTCATTACCCCCCAGGTGGAGGCGCTCCGCAAAAAATTTGGCCTTCCTGGTATGCTGATCCTGCAGTTTGCCTTCGACGGGGGAGCCAGCAATCCTTATTTGCCGCACAACCACGCCGCCGACAACGTCGTCTACACCGGTACCCACGACAACGACACTACGCTGGGTTGGTTCAAATCCCTGGATGCCGGCCGCCAAACTTATATTTATGAGTACCTGGGTCACCCTCGGGAGGCCATGCCTTGGGCGCTGATGCGCGCAGCGTTCGCCTCGGTCGCGACCGTCGCGATAGTGCCAATGCAGGACGTATTGGGCTTGGGTGCCGGTCACCGCATGAATACTCCAGGCACCGCTTACGGCAACTGGCGCTGGCGTTTTTCCTGGGAACAGCTTAGACCCGAGCACGGCGAGCGGATCCAACGTTGGGTCCATCTCTACGGCCGAAGCAGCGCTTAGGTCAATCGATGACTTCGACCGTATATCGGTAAACCTTAAGCTCGTTCGACCAGTGATGGGGAGGTAAACCTGCCTTCATTTTGAGATGGCTCAGGAAATCCCGTTTGTCCGGCAGGGAAGCCCACACCACCGGCAAAAAAGTGCTGCGGCGATACCCTTCCTCCAACACCAGGCCGTCGATGCCCGGGCGGATCTGAGCGAGCAACTCCTGTTCCGAACGGCAGGGGATTTCCTCCAGCGAGCTTAGGACCGACAGATGGATGCTCAAGTCTTTTGCCTCCTCTGGGGTGACCGGCGGAAAGCGCGGGTCGCGAAAGGCGGCGGCGAATGCGTTGCAGATCACGTCTTCGGCCAGAGGCCGCCTGGGTTTCAATGAGCCGATGCAGCCGCGTAGCCGATTTTGCTTTTCCAAGGTGACGAAAGCGGCGCGGGGAGCTAGGAGTTCTTCTGGCAGGGTTGAAAGGTTGATTTTCAGCATTTGCCCATGGTGGACGCCGTGCGCGATCGATTCCCGCGCCAGCTGATGGAGGAGCCTGCGCCCTGGTTCGGACAGAGACAGATCAGAAGAAGCCATATGCGCCGTACCCCACTACTTGATCGCGCGGGCCGTTGGTGTCTCCCGAGTTCCTAAGATCCAGCGTCTTGGCGGTCAGCCCATGCTTCCTGGCAGCGCGCAATAGGCCTGAGATTGGAATCGCGCCACAAGCAGAATCGGCAGGGATTCCGAAGGGATCTAATTTCTCGATCGCCCGCGAGGTGGCAGAATCAACCCGCTTTGCCGTCTGATAATCGAGGTAGTGGCTCAAATCTGAGCTCACAACGATCAGGGTTTCCGGTCCATCCCACAGGCGGTCTAAGACTTCTGCCACTTCTTCGGGCTTGGCCGCGCCGACGACGATCGGCACCAGCTTGAAATCCTCTAGGACCTCTTGGAGAAACGGCAAGTGAACCTCTAGGCTATACTCAGGTGCGTGCGCCGCGTCGAATTGCAGCACGCCGGGCAAGTCAGCAATCTGATCGATAGCCTCGCGATCTACCGCCACTCTCCCTAAGGGAGTGACAAAGGCGTCCACGCTAGGGAGCGCCAGCCCCCGGAACGCCACACGATGGGCTGGCCCGACCAAAACGACGCGCTTGATTTTATCCTTGGCAGGGATCAGGAGGCGATAGGCGCTGGCGGCAACCGGTCCGGAATAGACATAGCCAGCGTGAGGAACGATAATGGCTTTGGGAACAGATCCTTGGGCTTTGGCTGCTGCTAGAAATTGGCGCAGCATTTCCTCCAATTCCACCGCATCGTCTGGATAGAACAGACCGGCGACGGCAGGATAACGTACTGTGGTCATGGAAGACCTCCTTGAAATCGTTTGCTTGTGTCTATATATGGATTTTCTAGGTTGAACTCAATGGGGAATAGGCCGTGAGTACCCTTGCCCCTTCCAAACACATTGTCCCAACCAAGTATTGGCATAAACTCGCCGACGGCCGCATCCAGTGCGATCTGTGCCCTAGGTTTTGCAAATTGCGAGAAGGCCAGCGCGGCCTGTGTTTCGTGCGCGCCTGCCAGGATGGGCGAATCGTGCTTACTTCTTACGGGCGCGCCAGTGGTTTTTGCATCGATCCAATCGAGAAAAAACCCCTGTATCATTTTCTGCCCGGCACGCCGATTCTTTCCTTCGGCACCGCAGGATGCAATTTGGCCTGTAAGTTTTGTCAGAATTGGGATATCAGCAAATCGCGCGAATTGGATACTTTGACGGTGGAAGCGATGCCAGAGGCGATTGCCCGCGCCGCCAAAGCCTTGGGTTGCAAGAGCGTCGCCTACACCTACAACGATCCGGTGATCTTCCACGAATATGTCATCGATACTGCCAAGGAATGCCGAAAATACGGCATAAAATCGGTGGCGGTCACCGCAGGCTTCGTGACGGACGAGCCGCGGCGTGAGTTCTACCAGTACATGGACGCCGCCAACGTGGATCTCAAAGCCTTCACCGAGGATTTCTACCATAGGATCTGCGGCGGTCACTTGCAGCCGGTCTTGGATACCCTGGAATACATCAAGCGCGAGACCAACTGCTGGCTGGAGATTACTACCTTGCTGATTCCAGGGGAGAACGACTCGGATGCAGAGATCGACGCCATGACGCGCTGGGTGGTGGAAAAGCTCGGTCCGGACGTTCCGCACCACTTTACCGCCTTCCATCCCGACTGGAAGATGCTGGACAAGCCGCCGACGCCTCTTGCCACCTTGATTCGGGCACGGCAGATCGCTGTGCAAAACGGCTTGCGCTACGTCTATACCGGCAATGTCCACTACCCGGAAGGCGACAGCACCTTCTGCCACCAGTGTGGTCAGCTTCTCATCGGCCGCGACTGGTATGAGCTTTCAGTTTGGAACTTGACCGCGGACGGAAGGTGCAGCCGGTGTGGCACGCCGCTTGCCGGGGTATTCGAAAACGCGCCCGGAAGCTGGGGGGCCAAAAGGTATCCCGTGGATATGGCACGCTTTGCGACCGCCTAGTTGGGTAGCTGCTTGGGGTCTAAGATCGTGTTCTGGGCCAGCGGGTGAGCTTTGGGATAGTCCAGGGTATAGTGTAGGCCGCGGCTCTCCTTGCGCTGCATGGCGCTTTTGACGATCAACTCGGCGGCGATGATCAGGTTTCTAAGCTCCAAGAGATCGCTGGTCACCCGGAAGTGGCCGTAATATTCAGCGATTTCTTGTTTCAACAGCTCTGTGCGCCGCAGAGCCCTGGCCAAGCGCTTGTCGGTACGCACGATGCCCACGTAGTCCCACATGAAGCGGCGGATCTCATCCCAGTTGTGGCTGACCACCACTTCCTCGTCGGAGTCTGCGACTTGGGATTCGTCCCACGCCGGCAGAGGAGGAGAGGGGGGTAGCTCCTTGAGCCTTTGAGAAAGGTCAAAGGCGACTTGCTTGGCGAACACCAGGCATTCGAGCAACGAGTTGCTGGCCATGCGGTTGGCGCCGTGGAGTCCGGTGCAGGCGGTTTCCCCTACCGCATACAACCCTGGAATGTCGGTTCGCCCGTAAGCGTCGGTAAGGATTCCGCCACAGGTATAGTGGGCAGCAGGAACCACCGGAATCGGCTCGCGCGTCAGGTCAAAGCCAAATTCCAAGCATTTGGCATAAATAGTTGGGAAATGGCTTTGGATAAAATCGGCGCTTTTATGAGAGATGTCCAAGTAAACGCAATCTATCCCCAAACGCTTCATTTCGTAGTCTATGGCGCGGGCGACGATGTCGCGCGGAGCCAGTTCCCCCCTGGGATCGAAGCGGTGCATGAATTCTTCGCCGCTGGGCAGAAGCAGCCTCGCTCCCTCCCCGCGCAAGGCTTCGGAGATGAGGAAAGACCTAGCCTTGGGGTGGTAAAGGCAGGTTGGATGGAACTGCATAAACTCCATATTGGCGATCCGGCAGCCGGCGCGCCAGGCCATGGCGATGCCGTCGCCGGTGGCGGTATCGGGATTGCTGGTGTAAAGATACACCTTGGCTGCCCCGCCGGTGGCCAAAACGACTGCACGGGCGCTGAATACCTTAACCTGTTGGGTCATACGATCGAGCACATAGGCGCCCAGAACCCGCTGTGGAAGGCGTTTGAGTTTAGTGGCGGTGATCAGGTCAATAGCGTTGTGGAATTCATACAGATCGATATTCGGATGGGCGCGGGCGTGGCTCAAAAGCGAGACCTCCACCGCCTTACCGGTGGCATCGGCCGCGTGTACGACCCGGCGGTGGCTATGACCTCCCTCTCGGGTAAGATGCAGCTGTTTGCCGCCGTCTTCCGATTCCATCTCGGTAAAGGCCACTCCCTTGTCCAGCAGCCATTGAATGCAGTCTTTACCTTGGGAGACTACGAGCCGAACGATGTCTGGATCGCACAGACCTGCACCGGCGTCCAGAGTATCTTGGATATGGGATTCGATCGAGTCGTGGGCGTCGAGCACTGCCGAAATGCCACCTTGTGCATAGAAGGTGCTGCATTCGGAAAGCTCAGTTTTGGAGATGACCGCCACTTTCGCGAGATCGGCAATGCGCAGCGCCACTCCTAAACCGGCAGCGCCGCTGCCGATGACGAGGACATCGTAGCACAAACCATTTTGCATTGCAGTTTTATAACAAAAGGGACGGGTTTATGCCAATTGGGGTGCGTTGAATGAAAAAGAGGAAACGGGGATAATGCAATAATGCGACAACCCAACAGCTTGGGTGGTTCAGTGTGGGATTCGTTCATGGCGGCGCAAGCCCGATCATCTTCAGCTTACGGGGAAGTGGGATTGAGGGGAGAAAGTCAGTCGGCGGTTCAGGTTGATCAGGAACTCGTCCAGCGGGTGAAGCAAGGCGATAAAAAAGCTTTTGACCTGTTGGTGCTTAAATACCAGCCTAAGATCATCCAGCTGATTGCCCGCTATATCAAAGATCCGTCGGAAGCCCTAGACGTTGCTCAGGAAGCATTTATCAAAGCCTATCGGGCACTGCCCAACTTCCGGGGCGAAAGCGCCTTTTATACTTGGCTCTACCGGATTGCGATTAATACGGCCAAAAATCACATCGCTGCTCGTGCACGGCGTCCGTCTGACTCGGAAATCGAGCTAGAGACGGCGGAACAATTCGAGACGGCAATCCGTCTAAAGGATCAAGAGACTCCTGAGGGTATCTTGTTAAGCGAGGAAGTGGCTGAAGCAGTGCGGCAGGCAATTGAGGAGTTACCAGAGGAATTGCGTACCGCAATCACCTTGCGTGAGTTTGAAGGATTGAGTTACGAGGAAATCGCCGAAACCATGAACTGTCCAGTAGGTACGGTGAGATCCAGGATTTTCCGGGCGCGCGAGGCGATCGATAAGAAATTGAGGACCTTGTACGCTGGGATGCGCAGTAAGAAAGCAAAAAAACCTGAACCGTCGGCACAAGAATGACAAGAGGCATGATCTCATGCGGGATGATATAAATTGGAAATTATCTTTGCTCCTGGACGACGAATTGGACCCCAGTGAAGCTATCGGTTTGTTGGAACAAATCTATCAAGATTCGGAACTGCTCAACAAATGGTATGGCTATCAGACCATTCGCCAGGCCCTGAAAGTAGGTGGAGGGATTCAGCCGCAGCCGGATTTCCTCGAACGGGTTAGGGTCGCTCTTGCCGACGAGGTGTTGGTAGTATCTTCTGATTTGTCTCGGCAAGGGCGATGGGTATTCAATTTTAAGCGTTTCAATTTTGGGCGTTGGACTATGCCGATGGCGCTGGCTGCAATTGTCGCCGCGTTCGTCGTCATAGCGAGCAAGAAGGTAGTTTTCGATTCACCCGATTCGGCGGCACAGTTATCGGTTGCAAGGCCGACGCAATTTGGCGAGGGAAAGTCTGGCCAGCGGACCTCTGGCTATGCCGAATTGGAAGATTATTATCTGTTGGTTCACAGTGAGGATAGTCTGTATTTGACCGGACCACAGCATATGCTCGGTTATGCTCGTATCGTCAGCCATGGTGGGCGATGAAATGGGGCATGTCAATTTACGCCGGGCGTTTGGCTGGTTGCTCGCCTGTTGGAGCGTTGTAGCGCTGGCAGCGAAGGTCGAGCGTCAAGATCCGTCCGAGTGGCTCCGGGCGATGGCCGAAGCTATGCAGCGCCTCGATTACCAGGCCACGCTTGCTTACAGTCGGGATAATCGGATCCAAACTCTACGTCTAGTGCATGATGTCAAAGATGGGGTAGTGCGCGAGCGTTTCCAAGCTCTTAACGATTCGTTGCGGGTAGTGGTGCGGGAGGCAAATAAGGTAACTTGTTATTTCCCAGAATGGCGCACCATGACGGTGGAATCTCGCGACCTGTCTCACTCTTTGCTCAGGGAGTGGCCGACGCAATGGCTGGGAGATGCCAAATTTTACCGCCTCGCGCTGGGGCGGCAAGGTCGTGTGGCTGAGCGCGCGGCCCAAGAGATTATGATCGAGCCTTTGGATGCTTATCGCTATGGCCGGCGCATCTGGCTCGATGTGGAGAGCAAGCTGCCGCTGCAGCTCGAATTATTAGACCCCGAGGATCGTGTGCTCGAAGCCTTTGTCGTCACCGAGTTGATCGTGGGAGACGTTGGCCAACAGGCGGCAGATTTAGAATCGAGGCCAGATGGTGGAGCTGAACCCTGGAAGGTACTCGACCGCGTAGAAGTACCGGCCGATCGGCGTTGGCGATTGACGCAACTGCCGCAAGGGTTCACCGAGGTCAAACGTAGCCGCCGCAAAGACCTCACGGACTCTGCGCCGGTAGACCATATTCTCGTCACTGACGGATTGGCTTCGGTTTCTGTTTATATCAAACAACAGGGTGAAGATTCCGAGTTGGACTCGGCTAGCCGGCGCTTGGGTGCGGTCAACGTGTACAATCGCCGCATCGATGGCTATTTGGTCACGGTGTTGGGGGATGTTCCGCCTGAAACCGTCCGTTTGATCGGTGATGGTGTGCAAGAAGCCGAGTCGACGCTCGAATAGATCGTAAAATTTTTAGAGTTTTGACACCACCAGCGGGCTGCGGCCCGCTTTGGTTTGCTTATGGGGGATTGTTCATGAATGCACGGGATGCAAACTGATGAGACGAAATCTTCGTGAAATGATCTGGTTACTTTGGGTTTTAGGGCTAGTAAGCTGGAGCGCTCTTGCCGGCAGCTTGCCGGATTTCACGGAACTGGTAGCAAAAACCGGCCAGGCGGTAGTCAACATCAGCACCACCAAAAAGGTGGAGCCGGAAGAACTACCGCAGCTTCCGGAAGGAATGGAAATTCCCGAAGGATCGCCTCTAGAAGACTTGCTCAAACACTTTTTCGGGCAGCAGGGGGTACCGCAAGAGACCCGCTCGCTGGGATCTGGCTTTATCATTTCTACCGATGGCTACATCATCACCAACCACCATGTGGTAAAGAACGCTAGCGAAATCATCGTACGCCTGCAGGACCGGCGTGAACTCATCGCCAAACTGGTAGGGTCTGATGCTAGGAGTGACTTGGCCTTGTTGAAGGTAGAGGCTCAAGGCTTGCCGATTGTTAAGACGGGGTCGGCGAAAGACCTGAAGGTGGGTGAGTGGGTGGTGGCGATCGGTTCCCCTTTTGGGTTTGACCACTCGGTTACGGCAGGTATCGTGAGCGCCAAGGGCAGAAACCTGCCGGGCGACAATTACGTGCCGTTCATCCAGACCGACGTAGCGATCAATCCGGGCAATTCCGGTGGCCCCTTGTTCAATCTGGCCGGCGAGGTGGTCGGAGTCAACTCTCAGATCTACAGCCGTACTGGCGGTTTCATGGGCCTGTCGTTTGCGATCCCGATCGATATCGCCCTCGAGGTGGTCGATCAGCTCAAGACCCAAGGCAAAGTCATCCGCGGTTGGCTAGGAGTGCAGATTCAGGATGTCACCCGTGAATTGGCTGAATCCTTCGATATGAATCGTCCTTATGGGGCGTTGGTCGCTCAAGTATTGCCCAACAGTCCTGCCGCGGTAGCTGGGTTACAGGTGGGTGATGTCATTGTGGAATACGACGGTCATCCGATCGAGTCCTCCTCGATGTTGCCGCCGTTGGTGGGAGTCACCCCGGTGGGTAAAATCGCACCGATCCAAGTGCTGCGGGAAGGTCGGACGCTCTCTATCCAAGTGAAGATTGGTCAGCTTCCGGAAGAAAAAGGAGAGCAGCTAGCAGGTCAATCAGCCCCAGACGGAGTCGAGGTGAAATCTTTGGGTTTGGTAGTCGCGAATCTCTCTGGGGAAGAGCGTACGCGCTTAGGAGTTAAAGAGGGCGTGGTGGTCGTGCGCCAAGTACTAGCTGGACCGGCGAGCGAGGCCGGAATTCGTGCAGGAGACCTGCTTTTGCGCTTGGGCAAAACGCCAATCCGTGATGTAGCGGACTTAGAACGTCAGCTGGCTCTTTTGTCAAAGGACAAACCGATGGCCGTTTTAGTGAAACGGGGGGAAGATTCTCTGTATTTGGCTTTCAAGCCAAGCATAGATGGGGACAATAAGAAACCGAATCAACCGTGACCGACTTAAGACATATCCGGAATTTTTCCATCATTGCCCATATCGATCACGGCAAATCGACCCTGGCCGACCGCTTTATCCAGATCTGCGGCGGCCTAGAGGATCGAGAGATGACCGAGCAGGTGCTCGATTCGATGGAGATCGAGCGCGAGCGTGGGATCACCATCAAAGCTCAGAGCGTGACGCTGAACTATGTGGCCGAGGACGGCCAAACTTACCAGCTCAACTTCATCGACACCCCCGGTCACGTAGATTTCTCTTATGAAGTGTCGCGTTCGCTCGCTGCTTGTGAGGGAGCGCTTTTGGTGGTGGATGCTGCCCAAGGAGTGGAGGCCCAGACCGTCGCCAATTGCTACACTGCAATTGAGCAGGGACTGGAAGTGGTGCCAGTGCTTAACAAAATCGATCTGCCGGCGGCCAACCCACAGCGGGTCAAGCGCGAGATCGAGGAGATCATCGGCATTCCGGCCGACGAGGCGCTGGAGATCAGTGCTAAGACTGGTCTTGGGGTAAAACAGGTCTTAGAGCAGATCATCGCCAAAATTCCGCCCCCAGTCGGAGAGGTGGATGCCCCTCTGCAGGCTTTGATAATAGATTCCTGGTTCGACAATTATCTAGGCGTGGTATCGCTGGTGCGCGTGGTCAACGGGTCCTTGTCCAAGCGCCAGCGCATCACCGTAATGTCTACTGGCAAGACTTATCAGGTAGATCAAGTCGGTGTGTTCACTCCCAAGCGGCAAACCAAGGAGTCGCTTGGTGCTGGAGAAGTCGGGTTTGTGGTAGCGGGGATCAAAGATATCTTCGGGGCGCCGGTGGGCGATACGATCACCTCGGCCGACCATCCCTGTGGTCAACCTCTGCCGGGGTTCCAGAAGGTGCAGCCTAAAGTGTTTGCTGGTCTCTATCCGGTCAGTTCCGAGGATTATGAGAATCTGCGCGACGCCTTGTACAAGCTGCGCCTGAACGATGCCGCTCTGCAGTTCGAACCGGAGACTTCGAAAGCTTTAGGATTCGGTTTCCGTTGCGGCTTCCTCGGGATGCTCCACATGGAAATCGTGCAGGAGCGGCTCGAGCGCGAGTATAAGTTGGATTTGATCTCAACCGCCCCGACCGTCGTATATGAAGTTTTGACCACCAAAGGGGAGACGATCGCGGTAGACAACCCCGCCAAGCTACCGCCTCCCAACCAGATTGCAGAAACCCGCGAACCGATCATCGAGGCCAATATTTTGGTTCCTCAGGAATACTTGGGCGGAGTGATTGGCTTGTGCATCGAAAAACGGGGGGTGCAGAAAAACCTGCAATTTTTAGGCAATCAAGCGGCTTTGACCTTCGAGTTGCCTTTGAGCGAAATGGTGCTGGATTTTTTTGATCGCCTCAAGTCGGTCAGCCGCGGTTTTGCCTCGTTTGATTACGAGTTCAAGCGGTTTCAGGCAGCACCTATGGTCAAGCTTGACATTCTCATCAATGGCGAGCGGGTGGACGCCCTATCATTGATCGTGCATAAGGACAGGCTTGAGGCGCGTGGTCGCGAGTTGGTAGAAAAGATGCAAGAATTGATTCCTAGGCAAATGTTCGAGGTCGCTATCCAAGCGGCCGTCGGCTCTAAGATCATCGCCCGTGCTACGGTCAAGGCGCTGCGCAAGAACGTGACTGCCAAGTGTTACGGCGGGGACGTTACCCGGAAAAAGAAATTGCTGGAAAAGCAAAAGGCGGGTAAAAAACGCATGAAGCAGATCGGTAAAGTGGAAATTCCTCAAGAAGCTTTCCTGGCTGTGCTCAAAGTCGGTCAGGAATCCGGATAATAAGGATAACTTATGGATTTCGACTTCGAGTTTTTTCTTCTCCTTGGCACGTTAGTATCCGGGGGGGTGTGGGGTGGTTGGCGGCTTTGGCTGCGCAAGACTGGCGAGGCGAAGGAGCCGCTACTAGTAGAATATGCTCATTCCTTTTTTCCCGTCTTACTCATCGTTCTTTTGTTGCGTTCGTTTTTGGTGGAGCCATTTAGGATTCCTTCCGGATCGATGATGCCGTCCCTGTTAGTAGGGGATTTCATCCTGGTCAACAAATTCCTCTATGGCATTCGCCTACCAGTCGTCCATACCAAAGTGGCAGATATCAGTGAACCCGAGCGCGGCGACGTCGTCGTGTTTCGCTATCCAAACGACCCTTCGGTGGACTATATCAAACGAATAGTCGGCCTGCCGGGAGATCGAATCGCCTACTACAATAAAAGGCTATACATCAACGGTAATCCAGTTCCTCTGAAGCCTTTGGGTCCTTACGTCGGCGTCGGGCAAAACCAGCGCTACAACGGAGCGATGATGTATGAGGAGGAATTGGGGAAGGTCAGGCACCGGATCCTGATCATGGAGGGTCAGCCGTCGGTGGAGGGTGAGTTCGTGGTCCCCAAGGGGTATTACTTCGTCATGGGGGACAATCGCGATAACAGCAATGACAGCCGCTACTGGGGGCCTGTTCCAGAAGCAAACCTAGTGGGTAAGGCGTTTCTGATCTGGATGCACTGGGAACCGAGCAATCCAAGCGTTGTGTTCGATCGTATCGGAACATTACTGCATTGAGGAATGCCATGAATCTTAAGCGCCAATCTGGCATGACTTTGCTTGGGATGCTCCTGGTCTTCGGCTTGATCGGTTTTTTTACGTTGCTGACCTTGAAAATCTTGCCCATTTATCTGGAGCATTTCAAAGTCGTCAGTTCTTTGGAGTCGCTCAAAAGGACCCCGGAATTAGCCGGACAGTCCGCGCATGAAATCCGCGATCTTTTGATCAAGCGGCTGGACATCAACATGGTCGAAAACGTGCGTCCGGAACATATCCGGGTGGTCAAACAAGGGGGCATTGCCAGAGTAGAAGTGACTTATGCCGTGGAAAAGCCAATCGTCGGCAATTTGAGCGTGATCGTTTATTTTAATGACAAGATTGAAGCAGGCGGAGTGTGAAAGGGACTTACAGCTGCTGTGTGATAGGCTAGGGTTCGAACTTCGCCGTCTTGAATTGCTCAAGGAGGCGCTTACCCACCGCAGCGCCGGAGGGCGCAACAACGAGCGGCTGGAGTTTTTAGGGGACGCGGTGCTCGGGTTTATCATCGCTTGGGAGTTGTACCACCGTTTCCCCCACGCCAAGGAGGGTGAACTGAGCCGGATGCGGGCGATCTTAGTCAACCGGACGTCTTTGGCCGCGATAGCCAAAGAGTTGCAGCTTGGAGATTGGCTCATTTTGGGCCGTGGTGAATTGAAGAGCGAAGGTTTCCGTCGGGATTCCATCCTTGCCGATGCTTTTGAGGCGGTTGTCGGCGCCTTACTGGAGGACCAGGGGATCGAAGCCTGCCAGAAGTGGGTATTGCGATTGTTTGAGGCAAAGCTAGTCGTTTTGGAGGCTGGAGTCCACAAAGATCCTAAGACTCGCTTGCAGGAATTTCTCCAATCGCGCGGCTTTTCGTTGCCGCGCTATGAGCTGGTTTCTCAGCGCGGTGCGCCTCATGCGCAGACATTTGAAGTGGCCTGTTACGTAGATCTCCTGCCTGAAGCGAGCGTAGGCCAAGGCCCTTCGCGCAAGCGCGCTGAGCAAGAAGCTGCGGCCGCAGCGCTTGCAAAACTCTCTGAAACGTTCGGCAAAGCTTTATGAAAACCGGTTATGTCGCTCTGATCGGACGCCCCAACGTGGGCAAGTCCACTTTGCTCAACCGGCTTATCGGACAGAAACTCAGCATCGTCTCGCGCCGGCCCCAGACTACCCGCCATCGGATCCTGGGGATCAAGACCGACGAGCAGTCTCAGATCCTGTACATAGATACGCCGGGTATTCACCACGCGGCATCGCGGGCGTTGAACCGCTATTTGAACAAGACCGCTGCCAGTGCTCTGGTCGGCGTAGACGTGGCGGTGTGGCTGATCGATGGCAAAGGATTTCGCAGCGATGATCGCCTGGTAGCCGAAAAATTGGCTGCAGCCAACGTTCCAACCATCCTGGCGATCAACAAGGTGGATAAGATTCAAGACAAAAAAACTTTGCTACCTTTGATCGCTGAGGCCGATACACGCTATCCGTTTGAGGCGATCGTTCCCATTTCGGGGATCAAAGGCATCAATTTGGACAGATTGGAGCGATCAATCATCGAGCGTCTTCCGGAGGGGGCGCCGATCTTCCCGAAAGATCAGATCACCGATAAACCGGAGCGTTTTTTCGCGGCTGAGATTATCCGTGAGAAATTATTTCACTATCTAGGTGACGAGGTGCCTCATCGGCTGACGGTGGAAATCGAGTCCTTCAAAGAGGAGCAAAACCTCGTCCGGATCTACGCCATCATCTGGGTCGAGCAGGAAGGACAAAAGAAGATCGTCATCGGCAAGCAGGGGGAACTTCTGAAAAAATCCGGGCAGAAGGCGCGCCTGGAGTTAGAGGGCTTCCTTGGCCGCCGGGTCTATCTTAATCTTTGGGTCAAGGTCAAAAGGGGCTGGTCTGACGATGAAAGCTTGCTCAAGCGGCTGGGTTATGCCGATTGATCCATGCGCGAGGAATGGCACGAGGGATTAGTCCTACATCGCCGTCCCTGGCGCGAGACTAGTTTTTGGCTTGAGTTTTTCACCTACGACTTTGGCAAGATTGCCGTACTTGCTAAAGGACTACGGCGGACCAAAAAAGGCACGAGCTTACAACCGTTTCATCCGCTGTGGATTCGCTGGCGCAGCAAAGGTGATTTGGGAAGCCTGATTGCTGCTGAGTCCGCTCGCCCCATGTTCCCGCTGAACGGTATCGCCTTGTATTGCGGTTTTTACTTGAACGAGTTGCTTTATCGCCTGCTCAGGCGGAATGATCCTCACCCTAAGTTATATTGCGAGTATCTGCGGACCCTGGCGGAGCTGTCTGGGGCGTGCGACCCTGAAGGCTGTCTTAGGCGGTTCGAAGTCCGTTTCCTTGGAGAGATCGGGTACGGCCTGATTTTGGATCATGAGGTAGAATATGGAGCAGCGATCGACCCCGCGGCTTGTTACCGCTACGACCCCGAACGCGGGCCAGTGCTGGATGAACGGGGTTGGCTGCACGGTGAGACCCTGTTAGCCCTCCAGCAAGAGCGCCTGGAATCACCCACGGTGCGGCGGGAGGCTAAGCGGCTGCTGCGTCAGCTGATCGATTATCGACTGGAAGGTCGGGTGCTTGAAAGCCGCTTGTTGTTTCGTAGGAGTTTGAAAAATCATGAGCTGTAGACCGATTCTGTTGGGAGTCAACATCGACCATATCGCTACCTTACGCCAGGTGCGCGGGACGCCATTTCCTGAACCGGTCCAGGCGGCTCTTTTGGCGGAACAGGCAGGTGCTGACAGCATTACTGCGCATCTGCGTGAGGACCGCCGCCATATCCAGGATCGCGACATTCGTCTGCTGCGTGAATTGATTCACACTCGCCTGAACTTGGAAATGGCAGTCACCGATGAAATGCTCGCCTTTGCCGCCGAGATTCGTCCGCATGCTTGCTGTCTGGTACCGGAGAAACGCGCAGAATTGACCACCGAAGGGGGACTGGACGTTGCTGGCCAGTTCGAACGAGTGCGCGATGCTTGTCAAAAACTTGTGGCTTGCGGCATCGAGGTATCGCTATTCATCGATCCCGACGAGGTACAGGTCGAAGCGGCGCATCGGGCTGGAGCACCGGTGATCGAGCTGCATACCGGGCACTATGCCGATACCACAGGGAGCGAACAGCAACGTGAGCTAACTAGGCTTCGAGCTGCGGCCAAGTTAGGGGACCGCTTGGGGCTCAAAGTCAACGCCGGCCACGGTATTCACTACCACAACGTGGAAGCCATCGCTCGTATTCCTGAAATTGTCGAGCTCAACATAGGCCATGCAATCGTCGCCCGCGCAGTATTCACCGGATGGATCGAGGCGGTCCGGGAGATGAAACGCTTGATGCGAGAAGCTAGGGGCCAAGGTTGACCGGTGCCGATCGGTTTGTCATATTGACGCATTATTTGGAGATTTGGCGTAAAACCGAAGGAGGGCGCTGGATGGGACGACAAATCGTAAAGCCTATTGCCCAAACCGACTCTGCCGGGCAGTCGGACGCGTTATTTCTTGCTCATCTGGAAGTCGAAGAGCAGCACCGCTTCGTCAGGCGGTTGATCACTGGACTGATGATTTTTTTGCTGTTGTGGCTGGCAGGACTTTTGTATTTCGAGCAACCGGCGTTGCGCCAATGGTGGCAATCCACGGTTCGCGCTCAGTCGGCCACACCCAAAGCGGTAGGTGCTGCAAGTGCTGAAACTGCCCAGCTCGAGCGCCTCAACCGGGAGTTGGTTCGTTTGCGCGAGCAACTCGGCGAGGCCGTTACCGAGACTTTGACCATAAAGCTAGCTACCCTAGAGGACCGGATCAGGACGGGACGTGCCGGTCTTCAGGATTTAGAGTTGATCCAATCCATCAAAGAAGATATCGGCTTGTTGACGGCAAAAGGCGGTCGATTTCCCTCTTCCACCGCCCCGTCCCTGGCGGCGGTAACTCCTTTACCTCAAGCGGAGGGAGCCGCACCGGATGTTGCTTTATTAGAGCGGTTTGGCCGGTTAGAGACTCTGGTTTATTTATCCTTAGGGGTGTTTTCTGTGATTCTCATTGCTGCTGGCAGCTATTTTTTCAGATGCAGCGCCCAGCTCAGACGCCTGGAGACGAATTTGTCTAGGCTTTCCGCTCAGCTTCCGCTTCAGCGCCGCGCGTCTTAGTCGAGCGTTTCGATCCGGTTACGCCCACTTTGTTTGGCGCGATAGAGGGCTTGGTCAGCGCGTTGGATGAAATCGGCGATGGATTCCTTCATATGATAGCTGGTTACTCCAGCCGAAAAAGTAGGCAGGGTGACCGTACCGGATTCGGTCTGAATGGTGTGGCCTGAGATTCGTTCTCGGATCTTGGTCAAGGCCTTGACTGCGCCGATGGTGTTCGTGCTGGGAAGCAGGATAATGAATTCTTCACCGCCGAAACGGGCCACATGATCGTGGCGGCGGAATCCAGATTGTATATATTGGGCATATGCGCGCAGGACTGCGTCGCCAACTCCATGGCCGTGATAGTCGTTGATCTGCTTGAAATGGTCGATATCGACGATCGCCAAAGTCAACGGTGATGGATGGCGTTGTACCCGGCCGAGTTCTTCCTCCAGGCGTTGCAAAAATGCGCGCCGATTGGGCAGTCCGGTCAATTCATCCGTTAGGCTTAGGGTGCGAGCGTGCTGTAATTCTTGGGTTAAGCGTTCATTTTGAGTTTGGGTGCTAGCCAGTTGTTGTTGAAGTTGAGCCAATTGTGATGCCAATTGACGTTGTCCTTGCATCAACTGTTGGGCCTGCTCTTTCAGAGCATGCTGGATTAATTCCATTTGCGCACCTGGCTTGAGTTTTTCTATGATCTCAAGGATTTTCTCCACCGCTTCAGCGAAGTGGTCGTTGTTCTGCTGAATTGATTGGATCTTCTCGCAAGCTGCTTGGGTAGGCGTGGCTGCTTCTACTCGCGGCGCAAGATGAGGACCTACAGGTAAATCACCGATGATTTGCTCAGGTGGGGCAAGGGCAGGCAGTGGACCAAGGAGAGCCTGCAATTCTCTAAGTCCTTGTTGCAAAGTTTCCAGATCGCTTAAGGTGGGTGATTGAGTGACTAATTTTTGCAAAAACGCCACGCGCTTTTGTATCGTCTCGTGGCGTAGTTGAGGGAGCTTCGCTAATTGCTGGAGTAGAGTCTGAATGATGGCCGAATAATGGCGCTGATAGGATTGTTGCAGTTCGTCTAGGGTGTTGAGGTTTCTTTGAAGGTGCTCGATTACCAGGCGCTCGACGTCATAGTTGTCGAGTACATCGAGTTCTCTTAGCAGTTTTTTGATGTTACATGATAGCTTGTTCATTTATAAAACGATTGAAACCGGGTTGGGTCGGCAATTTATCATAACCTCCTTTATGCAGTCGCGCAGCTTTGCCGCGTGCCAATCAGAAGTCGGCATCGGAAGTGCTTAAATCCTTAGGTTACAAAGTATAGTGTTTCTCACAAATCACGCGGCGCCGGGAGCCCCCGGCTCCAGTCACGGGAAGGAGGCGCCGCTCCCTCCTTTCTTGGCATGGCCATAAATGGGAGCGTTATTCAGCTTCAGCCGCCGGCCAGTTGATTTTTACCTTGGCCTTATCGCGTAGCTGCGCCTGGTATTCTTTAAAAGTTATTAAACCAAACATTTGTGCTAGGTTGGTTCTGAGGCGTTTTTTCTCCTCTAGGCTCAAGCTATTATAATTGCCATCGTCTACTGCCAGCACTTGGACCAAAACTTGGCGGCCATCAGCCAAGGGAATCTGTAAGAATACAGGTCGATCGGGTTGCGGACGTGGCGCCCGGAAGATCGCGCTGGTGTCATTTTCAATCTCAGGAATCGGCGTGTCACTACGAGTAAGCTCGGCAACTTTGACCGTAGTCTTGACCTGGTTGGCGATTTCTTCCAATTTGGCACCGCTTTCTAATTTGGCCAACCACTCTTTTGCTCGGGTCTCAGTGATTTGGCGAGCCTTCTGCTTCCGAAGCAGGATTGTAATTTCATCGCTTACCTCCTCGAGAGGACGCTGTTTAGCCGGCAGATGCTGGCGTATCCGTAGGGCTATCAGCGTCCCGTTTTCCGTCTCAATGGGTTCGCTGTTATTGCCTGCGAGCACCTCTTCGCTAAAAGCGGCTGCACGGATTTTAGCATCGGCGGCGATGCCTTCACCTTGGTTCCGAGTGAACAGGCCAGTGGATTCGATTTTTAATCCTAGTGCATTGGCGGCTGGTTCCAGACTGTGAGGATTCTCATAGACTAACTGGGCTAATTTTTCTGCCAACTCATAAAAGCGGGCCTCTGCTTCTTGATGCTGGATATCCTGGCGGATTTGCTCCCTTACTGCTTCGAAAGGTTGAGGGACGGCCGGTTTGATTGCTATGACTTGGATAAGGTGGTAACCAAATGGCGTCTCCACTGGGTCAGAAATTTTTCCTTCAGGCAGGGCAAAGGCCGCATCTTCAAAGTTTTTCTCAAGCAGCCCCTTTTTTATAAAGCCTAAATCACCCCCTTGGGCCTTAGAACCAGGGTCCTCAGAAAATTGTTTAGCCAGTTCCGAAAAATCTTCTCCTTGCTCTAGGCGCTGTTTGATTTCCAACGCTTTGGCCAAAGCTTGCTGTTTTTGTTGCGGGGTGGCATCCGGGGAAATTGCAATCAGGATATGACGGATGTGGCGCTGTTCTGGGGTAGTGAAGGCTTGCTGTTGCTCCTCGTAATGGCGGCGCAGTTCTTCTTCAGTAGGTTCGATGCTTTTGGCAATGGCTGCGCTGGACAGGCTTAGATAATCGACTGCTACTTGTTCAGGAGTTTTGAACTGGTCTTGGTGTTGTTCATAGTACGCTCGGATTTCCTCGGCGCTGACTGTGGCTTCTTGTTCGGATAGGGGTAAGATGAAATAGGCAATTTTGCGGCGTTGGTTCTGGAGTTTATAAAACGTTTCTGCCTCATGATCACTGACAAAACTGGAATTGACTATTCCTTGTCCGAGTTGCTCCAAGAGCAAAGATCGCCGGACTTGAGCGATAAACTGGTCAGAACTTAGGCCCTCAGTAGCCAATAGGCGCTGATATTTTTCTTCATCAAAGTGGCCGTTGGTCTGGAGGAAGGGTAGACTACGGATGAATTGAGCCACTTGAGTGTCGCTGACTGCCAGCTTTTTGGCAAGGGCAGCCTGGAACAGCAATTCATCGTTAATCAGCTGATCTAGGGCCTGCTGCTTCAATTCTTGTTCGCTGTAGGAACCTTGGCTGAGGAAACGGGCATATTGTTGCTCGTACAGGCGGAGTAAATCCCGTTCGAAAAATTCGCGTTTACCAACGGTAGCGATGGGCTTTTCCTTGCCGGTGTCGAAATAGTTTCCGATGCCCCATAGAGCAAAAGGAACGGTGATCAAAATCAGAATGGTCCAAGCCAAAATTCCTTGGGCGCGGTCTCGAATCGTTTGCAACATAACGAAGTTCCAAATGACAATTTGGCAGGCATGAAAAACCCCGCGGTGGCGGGGTTTTGATTATTGGCGGAGTGGACGGGACTCGAACCCGCGACCCCCGGCGTGACAGGCCGGTATTCTAACCGACTGAACTACCACTCCGTTTACTCTGGTGGGTGCTGCAGGGATTGAACCTGCGACCTTCGCCTTGTAAGGGCGATGCTCTCCCAGCTGAGCTAAGCACCCCCAAAATCTAAACGACTATTGTACTGCGTCTTTTAAAGTTTTGCCAGCCTTAAACGCTGGAATTTTTGCTGCTTTGATTTTCATAGGCTCACCGGTACGGGGATTGCGACCTTGCCGTTCCTGCCGTTCTTTAACGGTAAAAGTGCCAAAACCAATCAGTGTGACGGCCTTGCCTTCGCTCAAGCTCGCAGTTACGGTATCGATAAAGGCGTCAAGCGCTCTTGCTGCATCGGCCTTGGTCAGATTGGCCTTGTCGGCGATGGCATCGATCAATTCGGATTTGTTCATGTATTCCCCCCTTAAATTTGGTTTGGCAAAATAAAAATTAAAGATCGTCAAACGTCCAATTTGTACGCGCCGTCGGCTGTGCAAATTTGCGGCATTTATAACAGCCCCTAGAAACTACTGTCAAGCCGCACAAAGTCTGAATCTTCGCGGGTTTGCAGCAAATTTCTCGATCAGTGGGCGGTAAGTGCTTTGCCTTCCATAGCCGGTATAGACTTAGGAGAGGTTTCCAGCTTGGAGGCTAGCGGACGGGGTTGATATTCTAAAGCCAGCTCTAGGACCTGATCTATCCAGCGTACCGGGACGATTTCCAGATTTTGCTTAACGTTGGCTGGAATCTCCATCAGATCCTTCTCGTTCTCATCGGGAATAATCACCGTGCGGATACTGCCTCGAAGAGCAGCCAGGAGTTTTTCCTTGAGGCCGCCGATGGGGAGCACCTCACCCCGCAGAGTAATTTCTCCAGTCATAGCCACGTCACAGCGTACCGGAATCCCAGTCAAAGCCGAGACCAATGCGGTACACATGCCAATACCGGCGCTTGGCCCATCTTTGGGAGTGGCGCCCTCGGGAACATGGATGTGCATGTCTTTAGTGTGGTAGAAATCCGGGTCGATTCCCAGTACCTCGGCGCGGCTGCGTACTACCGTCAGCGCTGCCTGAATGGATTCCTGCATAACTTCGCCAAGTTTCCCAGTGTATATCTGCTTGCCTTTGCCAGGGACCGCCACTGCCTCGATAGTAAGCAGTTCACCACCTACTTCAGTCCAGGCAAGTCCAGTGACCTGCCCGATTTGGTTGGTTTCTTCAGCACGGCCATAGCGGAAACGGGGAACGCCTAAATACTTCAATAGGTTGCGTGAGGTAATTGGGATTGGTTTGGTGGCCGATTGGGTCTGAAGGCGCTTGACCGTTTTTCTGCAGATGCTGGCGATTTCCCGTTCCAGATTCCGCACCCCTGCCTCTCGCGTATAGCGCCGGATGATTTCCCGGATCGCGCCGTCGCTGAAGTGGATTTCGTTTGATTTTAGTCCGTTGTTTTTAATCTGCTTGGGGATCAGATAACGTTTGGCGATGTTAACTTTTTCCTCTTCGGTATAACCTGGCAGTCGAATGACCTCCATGCGGTCGAGCAAAGCTGGGGGGATGTTCAAGGTGTTGGCAGTGGCGATGAACATCACGTCGGACAGGTCGAAGTCCACTTCTAGATAGTGATCGTTAAAAGCTTTGTTTTGCTCTGGGTCGAGTACCTCCAACAGGGCCGAAGCAGGGTCACCACGAAAATCCATTGCCATCTTGTCGATCTCATCCAGCATGAAGACCGGGTTACGGGATTTGACCTTGGCCAAGTTTTGGATGATCTTGCCGGGCATCGAGCCGATGTAGGTGCGGCGGTGGCCGCGGATTTCCGCCTCGTCGCGGATTCCCCCCAAGGCCATGCGTACGTACTTGCGGTTGGTGGCTTTGGCGATGGATTGACCAAGTGAGGTTTTACCCACTCCCGGCGGCCCCACCAGGCACAGAATCGGGCCTTTCATTTTCCGTACTCTCTGCTGCACGGCCAAATACTCCAGGATGCGGTCTTTGATCCGCTCCAGGCCGTAATGGTCTGCATCTAGGATCTCCTGGGCCGCCTTCAAATCATGGCTGAGTTTGGTCTGTTTCTTCCAAGGCAGGCTGACCAGCCAGTCGAGGTAGTTGCGTACCACCGTGGCCTCGGCTGACATAGGCGACATCATCTTCAGCTTGTTGAGTTCAGCCTGGGCTTTTTCTCTGGTTTCCTTGGGCATGCCGGCTTTGGCGATCTTTTGGGCCAGCTCTTCGATCTCGTTGGGTGCATCCTCCAATTCTCCCAATTCCTTTTGGATCGCTTTCATTTGTTCATTGAGATAGTATTCCCTTTGATTTTTCTCCATCTGTTGCTTGACCCGCCCGCGGATGCGCTTCTCTAGCTCGAGAATGTCTACTTCTCCTTCCATCAGCAAGATCAGCTTTTCCAACCGGGCCGCTACGTCCGTCATTTCCAGCACGGTTTGCTTTTCGTCCAGTTTGAGAGTCATGTGGGCGGCGATGGTATCGGCCAGGCGGCCAGGATCATCGATGCCGCTCAAGGAATTTAGGACTTCCGGCGGAATACGCTTGTTGAGCTTGACGTATTGATCAAAGGTGTTTATCGCGGTACGCATCAAAACATCCAGCTCTTGGTCGCTGCAGCTACACTGGTCGTGCAGAGAAGCGGCGCGGGCGACAAGGCAACCGTTGACTTCTTTCAGGTCTTCGATCCTGTTGCGTTGGTTGCCTTCCACTAAGACTTTGACTGTTCCGTCGGGAAGTTTCAGCAGCTGAAGAATAGTGGCTAAGGTACCGATGCGATAAATGTCGTTGAAGCCGGGATCGTCCTGCTCGGCATCTTTCTGAGCGACCAGGAAAATCTGTTTGTTGTCGCGCATTGCCGCATCCAGCGCTTCAATAGACTTCTTGCGACCTACGAACAAAGGGATGACCATGTGCGGGTAGACCACAACGTCGCGTAACGGCAATACGGGGACAAATTTTTCTGAAACCATAGATTTACGTCCTGCAATGGAGTCCTGCAATGGATAGGAAATCGGCGACTGTTTAAAATATGGGCAATTTATCGCCGAAATCAAGCTTTTTGGGAAAAGCCAATCAGCTGAATTTCGATCCTCAGTCAGCCAAAACTCTTTGTTTGTCGCTGTTCTCGTAGATCAAGTAGGGTTTCGCTTCACCCGTGATGACGCTCTCGTCGATCACCACCTTGGTGATGTTGGGGGTGGATGGAAGTTCATACATGACGTCGAGCAGGACATGCTCGAGGATCGTCCTCAGTCCCCGAGCACCGGTTTTGCGCTCCATAGCCTTTCTAGCTATCTTGCGCAAGGCATCTTCGCGGATTTCTAATTCGCAGCCTTCCATTTCGAACAACCGCTTGTATTGTTTGACGAGGGCATTTTTGGGTTCGGTCAGAATCCGAATGAGTGCCTGCTCGTCCAATTCCTCAAGGGTGGCCACTACCGGCAGCCTCCCGACGAACTCCGGAATTAAGCCATAGCGAATCAGATCCTCGGCTTCCACTTCAGCGAGAATCTCACCCATATTGCGGGAATCCTCTTTGCTTTTTACCTCGGCCGAGAAACCAATGCCCCCTTTTTCCGAACGCTGGCGGATGATCTTCTCTAACCCTGCAAACGCTCCACCGCAAATGAACAGGATATTGGCGGTATTTACCTGGAGAAACTCTTGTTGGGGATGCTTACGCCCACCCTGGGGGGGTACTGAGGCGATGGTGCCTTCAATGAGCTTCAGCAGGGCCTGTTGCACTCCCTCGCCGGATACGTCCCGAGTGATGGAAGGATTGTCCGATTTACGGGAAATCTTGTCGATTTCATCGATGTAAACGATCCCCGACTCGGCCTTTTCCACATCGTAATCGCACTTTTGCAGCAGTTTCTGAATAATGTTTTCGACATCCTCCCCTACATAACCGGCCTCGGTCAGAGTGGTGGCGTCGGCGATGGTGAAAGGTACGTCGAGCAAGCGAGCAAGGGTTTCTGCCAGAAGGGTTTTGCCGGAGCCGGTCGGACCGATGAGCAGGATATTGCTTTTGGCCAGTTCGACGTCGTTTTTTTTATGCTGCGAGCGGATCCGCTTATAATGATTGTATACGGCAACGGAGAGGATTTTCTTGGCTACTTCCTGGCCGATGACGTATTCGTCCAATACCTCCTTGATCTCCTTAGGCTTAGGCAGGCGGTCTTCGCTGCCAGCCTGGTTTTCTTGGAGCTCCTCGCGGATGATGTCGTTGCAGAGGTCTACGCATTCGTCGCAGATGAATACCGACGGACCGGCTATCAGCTTTCTGACCTCATGTTGACTCTTGCCGCAAAAAGAGCAGTACAGCAACTTCCCCTCTCTGTCCTTACCGCGCCTGTCGCTCATAAGTTACCTCGACCATTAAAGCTTAAAGTATTCGTTATCTAGCCGGGGGCCTACACTATCAGCATAAACCCTAGAATCGGAAATTGCCAGGTTCCACGGAGTCTAGCTTCCCGATTGCAGCTTGACTCGAGTCGTAAGCACTTTGTCTATGAGCCCGTATTCCAAGGCTTCGGTGCTGCTCATGAAGAAATCCCGGTCAGTATCCTGTTGGATTTTTTCTAGCGGCTGGCCGGTATGTTTGGCCAGAATCCGGTTGAGTCGATCGCGGGTTTGCAAGATTTCCCGGGCGTGGATGTCGATATCACTCGCTTGACCCTGGAATCCTCCAAGGGGTTGGTGAATCATTACCCGTGAGTGAGGCAGAGAATACCGTTTCCCAGGTGCGCCGCCAGCTAAAAGCAGGGCTCCCATGCTGGCAGCCTGGCCGATACACATGGTGCTCACGTCGGGTTTGATGAATTGCATGGTGTCATAGATAGCCAGGCCTGCGGTCACGACTCCGCCTGGTGAATTGATATAGAGGTGGATGTCCTTGTCCGGGTTTTCTGACTCCAGAAACAGCAATTGGGCGACGATCAGATTGGCCATGTGGTCTTCCACCGGCCCCACCAGGAAGATGACCCGTTCTTTGAGTAGGCGCGAATAAATGTCAAAAGCGCGCTCTCCACGCGGGGTCTGTTCGACGACGATGGGGACTAGCTGATTGTAGATACCAAGTGGTTTATTCATATTTATGCGCGGCGCTGTTGTTTCTTCAGCAGTTCGTTGAAAGCAACGGGTTCCTCGGTAACTTTGGCTTGGGTTAAAACCCATTCGGCAACCTGCTCTTCTAATACCAAGTTCTCGATCTGGGCCAACTGCTCTGGATGGCTGTAATACCAGTTCACGACTTGCTCTGCGTCTTCATAATTTTCGGCCAGTTCTTCGACCGCTTGGCGGACTCGCTCAGGATCCGGCTTAAGCTGGTTGGCCTTGATGATTTCTGCCAAAATTAGACCCAAAGTGACCCGTTTCTTGGCATTTTCTTTGATACCATCTACGGGCAATTGGTTCAATAGGGCAGGGTTTTGTTTCAATGCCCTAGCCACAGGTGCCAGCAGGCGGTGCATTTCTTGTTTGACCAAAGCCTCGGGTACCGGGATCGAATAGCGCTGGTAGAGGGCATCGAGCACTCTGCTCTTGATTTCCTCTCTGAGCGCGCTGCGTAGCTGGCGTTCCATATTGGCTTTGACCTCGCGGCGAAACTCTTCCACGTCCCCGCTCTCTATTCCGTATTCCTTGACGAACTCCGGGCCGATTTCAGGCAGCCGGCCTTCCTCGATCTTTTCCACCTTCACCTCAAACCGCGCGGTTTTTCCAGCAAGGTTTTCAGCATGGTAGTCTTGGGGGAAAGTCAGCTCGAATTCCACGTGGTCCCCGGGTTTGCTGCCTAACAAGTTGTCTTCGAAGCCGGGGATCATTTTGCCAGCACCCAATTCGACCTGAAGATGTTCCACCTTATTTTCAGTAATAGACTGGTCCCCCTGAAAGGCTTCAAAAGTGAGAGTGAGTCGATCGCCGATTTGCGTGGGCCGATCTACTTCGTGCCAGGTTTTCTTCTGTTCTCGCAGGCGCTCGATCATGCTTTCCAGATCGGCTTCGGTGATTTCACAGACGGGTTTGGCAATTTCCAGAGTATCTAAGGGGACGATCTCGATCTCCGGATAGACCTCGAATTGTGCCTCGAAGGCCAAGCCTTTGCCTTCCGCCGTTTCCTGGGGGATGATTTTAGGTTCGCCTGCTGGGCGCAAAGCGTGTTCTTTGATGGCTTCGGTGAAACTTGAGCCGATCAGGTCGTAGATGACTTCTTCGCGAACCTGCTTGCCAAAACGCTGACGGATAATGCGAGCAGGTACCTTGCCTGGCCGGAAACCAGCCACCTTCACTCGCTGAGCCAGGGACTCCAGGCGAGCGGCAACCTCTGACTGGATTTTTTCCTCGGGTACTTGGACGGTGATTTTGCGGCCGATGTCAGAGGTAGTTTCGACGGAAATCTGCATAAATTATTACCTCGCAAAGTACTGACTTGATAAGTATCAACGATTACGATTAGATCGTTTGGACTGTTGTCGGATCAAATTGATAGGTGAATTCAAGAATTGGTGCGAATGGAGAGACTCGAACTCTCACGGGTTACCCCACTGGAACCTAAATCCAGCGCGTCTACCAATTCCGCCACATTCGCAAGAGCATTTTGTGTTCAACGCCGTGGGAATTTATCGGGGTTAGAGGTCAATGGTCGGAAGCGCTTCTGGCAGGCTGCTAGCTTAGCTAATTTGGCGTAACAGTCAAGTTCTGTGATGGTTTTCTAAACATGTGACGAATGCTTGAAACCGAAGGCATTACCAAATATCGACTTGAGTTTATCTCAGATGTTCCTCCTTACTGGAAAGGTTACCCTGCTTTAGAGTCCTGGCGTCGGATTTTGTTTCATTTGCGCTTGATTGGCTTAGACCCGAACCGCTATGAGGGGCTGGCTTATGGGAATGTTAGTCAGCGCCTGGCAAACGGCAAATTTGTGATTTCTGCGACTCAGACGGGAGGTAGGGAGCGGCTCGGACCAGAGCATTACTGCCTTGTGGAAAGCGCCAATCCTGCCGCCAATTTGGTGGTTGCCAGGGGGCGTTATCCCCCGTCTTCAGAGGCACTGACCCATGCTGCGGTGTATCAGGCTTCACTTGGGGTGAGGGCAGTCATGCATGGGCATTGCCCTGAGATTTGGCATTGGGGTGAACAGCTCGCGCTGGGGCATACTCCAAAATCCGCCGCTTATGGAACGCCGGCCATGGCCCAAGCGGTCATGGATCAAGTGAGAAATCAACCTGAGCAGGGTATCATAGTGATGCGAGGCCATCGCGACGGGATTTTGGCGTATGCTAGGTCCCCTCGGCGAGCGGCGATCCTTATAATAGAGACTTTGGCGCGGGTGTGGTCTTTGACTCTGGGGGTGTAAGTCAAGATTTAAGCGATGAGGGAGGTTTAAGATGTGGAAAACGTTGCCTGGTTTGATGGTAATTGGACTGCTGATGCTCAGTACTGGTAACGCATTGGAAGTAATCACAAGCAACACGCTGTCTATGGAGGCCGCGCTGCAAGCGGCTAGGGCGGCAGTCGCCGACTGCCAGGGCAAAGGCTATGCGGTCAGCGCTGCTGTAGTTGATGTCGGCGGTCATCTGCTGGCGCTGTTGCGCAACCATAAGGCTGGCCCGCATACCGTAGACAGCAGTTACCGCAAAGCTTACACCGCGTTGAGCCTGCGTAAGTCGACCCATGAGTTGGCAAAAATGATCGCCAAGGACCCGGAGCTTCAGGCATTGCAAGATGTAAACGATAGGATCTTGATCCTTGGAGGGGGGGTGCCGATTCAGATCGATGGCCAAGTTGTTGGAGGCATTGGTGTTGGCGGTGCACCGGGAGCAATGTTGGATGTGGCGTGTGCTCAGGCTGGCATCAAAGCCATCGGCGGCCAAGAATAAAAAAGCAGGGTGTAAAACCCTGCTGTCAAAGAGGAGGAAATTGCACTACTGTCATGCACTTGCGGTTCGGAATCATCGCCGAACCTGAACTTTAGGATAGCAATGTCTTGAGCGGATTAAAATGCGACAAATTGTCGCATCTTGGCAAGAAAGGTTGCAGGGAGCTGGATACTCCCTGCAAAGAGGAGGAAATCGAGGTAATTGGCATTACCGTACTATTAACAATAGCAAACATATATTGAAGTTTGGAATGTGACAAATTGTCGCACCCTGAAGGTAACACCTCCCAACTGATGCTACGCGCCTCCATTGATTCTGCCGATGCCGCACGTGCCAATCTGAATTGGCTGTTTGTCCTGCGGAATCTATTGATCACAGCGGCAGCTTTGATCGTCGTGATCGCGGTTTATGACCTTGGCGTTCCTCTTCCCACCAATCCTTTGTGGGGAATCATCGCAGCGATGTTGGCAGTGAACTGCTTGACTTGGTTCAGACTTCAGGATCCGCGTCCGGTGGCCGAGTTGGAGTTGTTCTTCCACCTATGCCTGGATGCCTTGAGCATCATCGGGCTTTTGTATTTTGCCGGGGGAGCCACTAACCCTATGGCGTGGTTTTTGTTGTTGCCCTTGATCATCACGGCGACCGTCCTGCCCCAGCGTTATACCTGGTATATGATGCTGCTCGCCTGTGGTGCTTATACCCTGTTGATTTCGTATTACCACCCTTTGCCGCCTCTCCCTGTTGCCAAAGTGATCAGAACCGACCGATTACCATCGGATATAGTCGAGCAGCGCCGTGGGTTCGAATTACACGCCTTTGGGACTTGGGCGGGATTCGTCTTCAGTGCAGGTCTTGTGGCCTATTTCGTAGTCGAGATGGCCAGTACCCTTAGGGAACGCGAGCGCAAACTGTCGGAGATACGGGAACAAACCCTGCGCGATGAGCGCGTGGTGGCGTTGGGGACGCTCGCTGCTGGAGCGGCGCACGAGATGGGTACTCCTTTGGGAACTATGACCATCCTGATCCAGGAACTGCTTGAGGATTATCCCGGGCGCGAACATGAAAGATTGCGCCAACGCCTGTTGATTTTCAAAGATCAGATCGAACGCTGTAAGAACGCTTTGGCGGTGATGTCGGCATCTGCAGGACAGGTTCGCGCCGAATCGGGCCACCTAGAGAGCGTGTATCGTTACCTGGAAAAACTCGTCCAGCAATGGCGACAGCAGCGGCCGGGAAGCAGGTTGAAGTTCCAAGTCGGGGAAGCGGATGCTGAGGCCAAAATTATCGCTGAACGCACCTTAAGCCACGCTTTGATCAACATTCTCAATAATGCCGCGGATGTATCGCCTGAGGTAGTGGAGCTTAAGGCGCGCTGGAATCGGCACCGGCTTGAACTGCTGATTATCGATCGAGGTCCTGGAATCAGCCCGGCATTGACCCGCGAATTGGGAAGGCATCCGGTAGTGTCCAGCAAGCAGGGGTTGGGAGTTGGTTTATTCCTTTCTTATGCCACGGTCGAGCGTATGGGAGGGGCGATCGAAATGGAAGCTCTCCCCGAAGGTGGGACCATGACCCGGATTACCTTGCCTTTGCTGTCTCAGCAAGCTATTGAGGAAGGTTATGAGTGATCGGCCAAGACTGCTCCTGGTGGACGACGATGCAATCTTTTGTGAGGTATTACAAAGGGCATTAGAGAAGCGTGGCTTTGAGGTCTGTGTAGCTCAGACCCTAGAGGATGGGTTGGCGCACGCAGCTCGGATGATCCCTGAGTACGCTGTCATCGATCTGCGCATCGGTCATGACTCAGGTCTGGCCATGATCAAAAGACTGAAAGAACTCGACGCCAATACCCGCATTGTGATTTTGACCGGTTATGCCAGTATTGCCACGGCTGTGGAAGCCATCAAGTTGGGTGCTGTCCATTATTTGACCAAGCCTGCCGATGCTGATGAAATCGTCGCCGCGCTTCACAAGAAGGAGGGGGACCCGGGCGTGGAAGTCAAAGATAAACCTTTGTCCGCCCGCAGGATGGAATGGGAATACTTGCAAAAGGTTCTGATGGAACACAACGGCAATATTTCCGCAGCTGCTCGAACTCTAGGGATGCACCGCAGGACTTTGCAGCGTAAACTAGACAAACGCCCGGTCAAGGAATGAGCCTTGACCGGGTGGAACTGCTTAAGAAAAGTAAGTCATAAGAACGAGAGGTGTTACAAATGGCGGAGACAGCTTCACACAAAGTCGTCATCGTCGGTGGGGGAACAGCCGGCATAGCCGTAGCTTCCCATTTGAAGAAGTTAGAGGAGTCCGGCTCCTTAGATGTGGCGATCATAGAACCCAAGGATGTGCATTATTATCAACCTGGCTGGACTTTAGTCGGCGGCGGGGAGATGAAACCCAAAGCCACGTGGCGGCCGATGAAAGATGTGATTCCAAAAGGGGTGACTTGGATTCAGGACGCTGTGGCGAGCTTCGATCCTGACGGCAATTCGCTCACGACCAGCTCTGGTAAACAGGTCAATTACGAATATCTGGTGGTGGCCGCGGGCATTGAGATCGCCTGGGATCAAATCCCCGGTCTCCAGGAAGCCCTGCAGCGCAACCTGGCGGTTTCCATCTACGATTATGACTTGGCCCCCAAGACTTGGGAGGCGATCAAGGGATTTTCTGGGGGAACGGCGATTTTCACCCAGCCTAAACCGCCATTCAAATGTCCTGGGGCAGCTCAAAAGATCGCCTACCTGGCCGACGACGCCTGGCGCAAGCGCAATGTGCGAGGTAAAACCAAATTCATGTTCTTCTCGGCGGCCCCGGTGATCTTTCCGGTCAAGCGGTACGCCAAAACCCTAAACGAGGTCTTAAAGCGCAAGGCGATCGAGACCCATTTCCAGCATCACCTGGTCGCCATCGACGTCGACAAGAAAGAGGCCACCTTCGAGCATATTCCCACAGGCGATCGCCAGACCCACGCCTTTGATTTTCTCCACGTGACCCCGCCGATGCGCCCTCCGGCTTTTTTAAAGGCAAGTCCCTTGGCTGACGAGGCTGGATGGATGAACGTGGACAAATACACTCTGCGCCATCCCAAATATAAAAACGTCTATGGCCTAGGCGATTGTACCAATACCCCCAACTCCAAGACTGCTGCAGCCTGCCGTGCCCAGACCTACGTCGCGGTCAGCAACCTCTTGACCGATCTTGCCGGCGGGCAGGGGATTGCGGCTTACGACGGCTATGCCTCCTGTCCTCTCATCACCGGCTACGGCAGATTGGTCTTGGCGGAATTCGACTATAACATGCAGCCCAAAGAAACCTTCCCCATCGATCAGAGCAAAGAACGCCGGAGCATGTATTATTTCAAGAAGTATTTCCTTCCCTGGTATTACTGGAACGTGCTCCTGAAAGGGGGCGATGCCACCATCTGGCCGGCATGATCGGGTTTTGTGGCGCGCCGGAGCAATCGCTCCGGCGCGGCGTTAAGCGCGTCCAGCGGTCTGGTTGATGCTGTTGATGCTATAGTTTTATTTAGCGATTGGAACCAAAACGAGGAAACGGGGGAAGCATGTGGTTGCGAATTCTATGGCTAACGAGCTTGTTGCTTGCTTGGAGTGCTACAAGCCAAGCGCTGGAGGTAATAATCCAAGGACAAAAACTAGTACCTCCGCGAGAAAGCGAAACCTGCATCGAAATCGCGGGGGAGTATCCAGGGATCAGGATCGAACCAAGCGAAGCGGGCAAGGTCCCGCAGATCTGTTACAGCGATGCCAGGCGCGACATCTTGAACATCCATAACGCTATATTCGTGGCCACGGAAGGAGCGGTCTCCGGGTTGCAAGGCGGGGAAAAGGCCTCAGGAGCAGCTGGTCCCGAAGCCACCAGTACCCCCCAGGAAGTCATCGTCGAGTTTCAGCATACTTTTCCTCCAGGTCCAAACGGTCTGATCATGGCCCGGGCTAAAATTGAAGGATTTTTTGCCACTGCCACCGGCCTGGGGGTGGCTGTGGGGGACAAGATCCGGTTTGCCGGATCGTTTTCCCAGGGAGATCAGGAAGACTACATCGCCGAACCTTTTGCGCATACCGTGGGGGAAGAATTGGAGAGCGCGATCTTCGAGAGCAAAGGCAAGAAGCGTTATTTGATCGCGGGTCCTCGCACCCTTAAGGCAAAGCTGGCCTTTAGCTTTACTGCGGCAGGGCACAAACTGGCCTTGGCCAAGGGGGCATCCGTGAGCATAGATACCGGCTCCACGTTTGAGGATAAGCTGGAGGAAATGGAAACGGGCGCGGAGGAGTTGCTCAAGGAGGGGGAGTCTCCTGAGGAAGAAGAAGCACAACCGCCTGAGGAGGAAGAATTTTCGTTTTGAAGGATCATTTTTGGCACCGAGGACAGTAATAAGTCGCCCGCTGTCCCAAAACGATCCGACGGATCGGCGTAGCGCAAAGCGGGCAAGGTTGCTCTTCCCGGGCATAAACTTGCAAAGCTAGCTGGAAGTAACCCGGCTGGCCTGTTATGTCGCTGAAATCGCGTAGCGTGGTTCCTCCTCGGTCGATGGCTGACGCCAAAGTGTGGCGGATGCTTTCGACCAGCTTCTGATAACGCATCTTTGTGATCTGTCCGGCCTGGCGAGCTGGATGGATCCCGGCTCGAAACAAGGCTTCATTGGCATAGATGTTGCCAATTCCTACGACAACGCGTTGGTCCATCACTAAAGATTTGACCGTTTGGCAGTGGCCCCGGGAAATCCGATAGAGCAATCCGCCAGTGAATAAAGGGTCGAAAGGCTCTACCCCAAGGTGTCGAAGCAACGGATGGGCCGCCCACGGATCGGCGGTCCATACCAAGGCGCCGAAGCGGCGCGGATCGTGGTATATCAGCCGTTGTCCGGTATCCAAAGTGAATGCCGCGTGATCGTGAGGGCGCAAGGGAAGCTCGGAAGGAACCAGGCGCAGGCTGCCGGACATCCCAAGGTGAATGATCAAGGTGCCGCTTTCGATTTCCAGAAGCAGGTATTTGCCGCGCCGCTTGAGTCCCGCTATCGGTGCTCCCGGCAAGCGCTTTGCCAACTCTTCTGATACTGGCCAGCGCAGCTTGGGTTGGCAGATCTCTACGGATTGAAAGCACCTTCCCAATAGGTAGGGTTCAAGACCCCGCCGTATCGTCTCGATCTCGGGAAGTTCCGGCATCGGTTTCGGATTGCCGCTTGGGGGTCAGCAGGCGCTGACCGATGGTGCCATAAAAATGGTAACGTAACTTTTGCTCCGGGCGAAGCAGGATGAGCTCCGGCTCGCGTTGCAGAATGATGAATTCAAGGGTTTTATCGTCGATTGCAATTCGAATGCGTTGATCCTGGGGTGACGGTTCATCGGTATAAGGCGTGACCTGGATCGCCCGTGCGGTGCGCCAGGTATCCACCAGCTGCTCCAACTCAGCGGCAGGGACCTCAGGTTCAGCCGTCCAACCCCCTGTACCCGTAGAGGTGATGCGCCAACCAGGCAGCTCTATACCCCGCAAGGTGCCAGCCGGTAACAGCTTGTGCTCGACCCAGGTGGTGGCCGGGGCAGTCAACTGATGAAACAGGGTGTCGTCGGTCATATGGACGACTTCGCCTACCTGGAGGTAGCGCTGGAAATTCAAGGGGTTCTGACCGCCAAATCGGAATTCAGCATTTTCCAGCCTGACGATCACTTGAGGGGGATTCAGTTCGAACCGGCCCAGGTCGAGTTCCGCTGCAGCGTAACGGGTTTGACTGGTCTGGTTGGGAAGAGCCAGCAGCTGTTGGATGTGATACGCGTCGGCCAGTGCGTTGAATGGCTGAGTCATGTACCAACTGTCTCCCTGACGCTCGAATTCCATTCGGTCGGTTTGGCGTTCGATGACGATGTGGTGCACCGCATCTGGGGTAAAGCTCGCAACCAATGGGGGGGATTCTGGCTTCGGGGAACGCTCGATCCAATAAACCCAGACCGCTAGCCCGACCACCAAGAACAGTAAGATCAAGATCGTTAACCAGCGCTTGGTCATGATTTAAGCGCGCCTGCGTCGCCACCAGATGAACAGGCCAAAGCTGAACAAGATCAGCGGCGATAGGATCAGGAATCCAAACCCAATCAGCACCAAGGCTGTGGGTGAGAGCCCAAGCCGGGTATCGGGTGCAGCCCTGGCCGGGATGTCGATGAGCTGGTCGTTGTAAGTCAGCCACTGCACGACGTTGATCCCCAAGTCCAGGTTGCTTGCATTCCCGAGGTAGGTGTTGGACAGAAAGTCTCCGTCGCCGATGATCACCACACGTTGCTCTTGCGGTCTGGATGCATCGGCAGTTTCGTTCGGCGTTTTGCGGGTCAGGGTCAACCCTAAAGTCAAAGGCCCTTCGCGTTCGCCCTGGTCGGGATCCAAGCCGATCTTCCCTGCCAAAGGGCCGGTCTCGTTCCAGGTTCGGGGAAGGGTCTGCAGAAAGGTCTCAGCGCTGAATTTGCCCGATTCGCTCACCTCTAACGCGCGTGCCTGGGGGAAGAGGGTAAGGCTGCGCAGATCCTTAGTAATGGGGTGGAACGGATATTCGGCCACCAAGGCGAACGTAGGATCGTGGATGCCGAGCGCCTGACCGGTCGGATCGACTACAACTCCAGGTAGGAAATTCAAGCCGAGGGTTTTTGCCAGGGCCTCCAGGCCGTTAATATCCCCGGGTTCGGTCAGCCACAACAGCGCACCTCCTCGGTCGAGGAAGCCTAAGATGCGCTCGACTTCGCCGGGAAGGTAAGCCGTTTGTGGACTAGCGATGACGATAAGCGCAGTGTTTTGCGGCAGATCTGGGTTCTTGGCCAGATTCCAGGCATGAACACGGAAGCCGCGGGACTGGATGGCTCGCCCGAACTGGCCGAGATCGAAGTTAGCATCGCCTAGGGGGGAACGCTCACCATGGCCTTCCAAGAATAGGATTTGCTGTTCGGTGCGTTTTGCCAACCGCAACAGCGCCGAGGTCAGGGCGGGTTCGGTCAATTCTTGGACTTTCTCAGTCCGCTGCTCGTATTCGACGATCAATTCGCCGTCTGCGGTGATACCTAGTTCGCGCACGCGGTCAGGGTAGAGATCCGGGTTGACAAAGCTTAGATGAACGTCAGCTTTGTGGCGTTGATACTTGGCTACCAGGTCCTGAATCCGGCCGCGCAATTCGTTGTTCTCGCGCGCGTAGGCGGTGATTTTCACCGGCTGGGTGAGGGTTGAAAGGACTTTGCGGCTTGCCTCGGTCAAGCTGTGGCGGCCTTGGGCGGTCCAGTCGAAGGTGTAGGAGTAGTGCTGGGACAACCATCCTAAAAGCCCTACCAAGGCTAAAAACAAGACAGTGAACAGAAAGTTTTGTAGTCGAATCTGATGATGAAGTCTGCGGTCGATTCTCATTTCTGCAGCCGGTCGTTGTCGAGTTGGCGGATACTGAGGACGACGAACGCAGCGCTCAAGAGAAGGAAATACGCCAGGCTTGAGGTGCTGACCTGCCCTTTGAGCAGATTTTCATAGTGACGCAGCAAAGAGAGATATCCAAGCACTTTGCCAGACTCAGTGCCTATCGTGCCGCTCCAGTCGATGATCCACAACAGGAGTAGGGCGCCAAATCCCCCGATTGCCGCCACGATGGGTTGGGGGGTGAGGGTCGAGAGATACAGACCGATGGCGGTGAAGGCGGCTAGTAGCAGGCCCAGGCCGAGCACACAAGCTGCCAGTTTGCCCCAGTCCAGGGAAGTCCCCACGGCCAAGGATAAGGGCATCAGGGTGATCATAAGCACTAGGATGCCCATCAGACCTAAGGTACCTAAGTATTTCCCCAGGATGATCTCGGACACCGACACCGGGGCGCTGAATAACAGGCTCAAGGTGCGACTGCGCCGTTCTTCGCTGATCAGGCGCATGGTAAGGAGCGGCGTGACCAGGAGCAGGATGACGCCGGCATTACCATACAAAGGGGCCACCACCAGATCGGTGACTCCTGGGCTGTCCTCCAGGGCAGCGATGCGCGGTTCGAGTATCTGAAAATACTCCAGCTGCGCTAGAAACAGGTACCCCAGAAGCAGCTGGATCACGGCCAAAATTGACCAGGCCAGGGGTGACAAAAACAGGCTACGCAGTTCCCTAGCGGCGATAGTGAGGATATTCATCGCAGGGTTGGTTCTTGTTTAGTGATGTCTACGAAAATCTGTTCGATCGAGCGCCTGACCGGGCTGAGCTCCAACAGACCCCAGCCACGCTCCACCACTAAGGCGGCGATGTCCTCGGCAGGGCTTTTTTCTTTGGCGAAGTAGACTTGGTAGCGGAACTGTTGGCCAGGTTCTTGGGTGACGGTCTGGACGCCGTCCACGCGCATCAAGGCGTCGATGTCAATGGGCCTTTTGGTTTCCAGGATTAGGCTTAAGGCGCGCATTTTCAGATCCAGTTCGGCGATGCTAGCGTTCAAAGCCAGGCGTCCCTTGTGGATGATGAGTACCCGGCTGCACACTGCCTGGACCTCGGGCAGGATGTGCGTAGAGAGCAAGACGGCGTGCTCCCGCCCCAAGTCCTGGATTAGTTCGCGGATTTCCCGAATCTGAATCGGATCCAAACCGACGGTAGGCTCGTCCAGTACCACCACCAGCGGGGAATGCAGAATCGCCTGGGCAATGCCGACCCGCTGCTGGAATCCCTTGGACAAGTTGCCGATTAAGCGCCGACCTACCTCTCCCAATCCACACCGTGCCTTGGCATTGTCGAGTGCCGAGCGCAGCGCCTGCCCCTTAAGGCCGTGCAAGCGCCCGCAATAGCGTAAGTATTCGTCCACGGTCAGTTCCCGATACAGGGGCGGGACCTCGGGAAGATACCCCAGGTGACGCTTGGCCGCCTTGGGTTCGTCCAGAAGGTCGATGCCGTTGATGCGGATCTGGCCGGCGCTGGGGGCTAAATTTCCGCACAGCATTTGCATCGTGGTGGTCTTGCCGGCGCCGTTAGGACCTAAAAAGCCCAGGATTTCCCCTTTGCTTAAGGTCAAGGACAGGTCGGCCACGGCGCAGGCGTCGCCGTAGAAACGGTACAGGTTCTCGGCTTCAATCAGATAGCTCATGCTAGCTGATCCAACAAGGCTTGGGTTTCTTGCTGGAGTTTGCGGCGATTCAACAGAAACTTCCACCGCGCTCCACCGCATTGGCGCCATAGCACCGCAGCACGGATGCCGGCTAAAAGCAAGGCGCGGATTTTATGAGCATTTTCGGGATCGGTCAAGAATGTCCGTTCCCCGGAGACGATGATCCTCGGGCCGAGGGGGCTTATGTTTTTATGGTAGGTGTCGGCCAAGATTTCTAGGACTTCCTGATCGGTGACTTTGGTTCTTTGTGCCTGCAGCGCAGCTCTTTCTACTCCTTCTCGGATCCTTTGCTGGACGTCGGGGCGCTTTTCCAACTTGCTCTCCAAAAACACCAGCATGGCGCTGTAGCGGGCATGTTCCGGGTCGATGCTCTCGCGGCCACCCAGTTGTTGTTTTAGCTTGAGTAGGCCGTCTTTGAGCCCTGAAAGCCCGCCAAAGACGTCTTCCACACTGTCGGCGTCGATTTTCAGGACGCTGCCGATACTGGTGGCCATCGCTTCCTCATCCACCTGTCCGCGTTTGGCGATCTGCTGCACCAGGTGTACGGCTTGTGCTAAGCCGGCCAGAGCGATGGCTTGATTACGGGTAGTGCGTAACATGGGCAATAAGATACCGATTGCCGCCTTAGGCAGCAAGATTTACGGATGCAAGCAGCTGTATGCTTGCTGGGCCCAGGCGATGCTGTCTAGATAAATACGGCCGATGGTGGTCAAGGAAAGGCCAGAGCAACAAGCCACGGTAAGTTGCCAGCGTTCGTAGTTAAGGGTGCAATTTAAGATTTCCCCCAAAGGCCCTTGTTGGTTAAGTCCAGCTTGGACTTCTTCGGCTAGGGGCAAAGTCTTTGTGATTTCGGCAAGCGGCACGCCAAGCAGGGCGTCCAGGTTGGAAAACAATCCGACGAGAAAGGCCTGGTGTGGCGCGGGATGCTCGGTGGCGATCGCCAGGAGTTCACACATCCGTGCTCGAGTGAGCGCAGCCCGCAGCAATTCGGTGGGCTGCGTTTGCACTGCGCTGCTTAGCGCGAGCAAGGTGGCCCAGCGTTTGATCTGTTTCAGTCCCAACAGGATGACGGCCTGTTCGATCGAGTCGATGCGCCTGGGTAAAGCGAACCAGGCGGAGTTGATGAAGTTCAGTAGCTTGAAGCTTAAGGCTGGATCGCGGCGGACGAGCTCGGCAATCCGGTAGAAATCGATGGTCGGTTGGTGAAGCTCGGCGAGAAGCTGAAGCAAGGTCTGGTGAACAGCCTCAATGCGTTTACCGGCTTGAATATGGGGACGGTGGAAAAAATATCCCTGGAAATAATCCCCACCCAGGCGATGATAAAGCTGGAACTCCTGTTCGGATTCGATCTTTTCCAACAGGATTTTGGTTCCGTAAGGTTTGAGCTGGTGGATCAGTTCGTAAGTCTCGTTTTCTGGCTGCGCGCGCACGTCGATTTTGATAATGTGGGCAATCTGCACCAAAGGTTCCCAAGCCGGTGCGAATACGAAATCATCCAAGGCGATGAGATATCCGGCCGCCGCCAAGCGGCGTACCGAACTTATCAGGTGTGGAGTGATTCTGGCACTTTCCAGGACCTCAATCACTACCCGGTCTTTGGGGAGCAGTTCAGCGATTCCTTCAAGAAGGTTGTCTGCAGTAAAGTTGATGAAGGCCCGGGTGCCGCCGGTCAATTTCTCCAGGCCTAACTCCAGAATGGCATCGACGATCAGTTGCTGGGTGATGGCGCTGCCGTCATCGGCCGGCGCAGAGCGATCGTCTAGGGTGCGGAAGAGTAATTCGTAGCCGAAGATCCTCAAATCCCGGTCGAAGATCTGCTGGCGACCGATCAAAAAATCCGTCATCGGTGATTTATCTGGCTGATCGATTGGCTCGCTACTGGCAAGTATAGACGGTTTGAGGTCGGTGGCGGGGTCTTGCTGGATGAGGAAATTTATACTTTGTCAAGCGTGACGTGGGAGTGCCAGTCAAGTAGAATACTAAAATTTATTTTGATCGGGGATTCTCCCGACCTTGATCCATGAGATCCAAATACATCTTCATCACCGGTGGTGTGGTATCGTCCTTAGGCAAGGGCATTGCCGCCTCCTCGTTAGCCGCACTGTTGGAAGCGCGCGGGCTCAAAGTTACCCTGACCAAGCTCGACCCTTACATCAACGTCGATCCGGGTACTATGAGTCCGTTCCAACACGGCGAGGTGTTCGTCACCGAGGACGGGGCCGAGACCGACCTCGATCTTGGGCATTACGAGCGCTTCGTGCGCACTACCATGACCCGCTCCAACAACTGGACTACTGGCCAGATCTATGAAACCGTAATCGGCCGGGAGCGGCGCGGCGATTACCTGGGGGCAACGGTGCAGGTGATCCCCCACATCACCGATCAGATCAAACACGCCATACGCGAAAGCGCGCAAGGGTACGAAGTGGCCCTGATCGAGATCGGCGGCACCGTAGGGGACATAGAATCTTTGCCGTTCCTGGAGGCGATCCGCCAGCTTGGGGTGGAGCTGGGTCCGCAGCGGGCGGTGTTCATTCACCTGACCTTGGTGCCTTATATCCGCTCCGCCGGTGAGCTCAAGACCAAGCCGACCCAGCATTCGGTCAAAGAGCTTCGAGCCATCGGCATTCAGCCGGATGTGCTGTTGTGCCGCTGCGAAAAGGCGTTGCCCCAATCGGAGCGAAGCAAAATCGCCCTGTTTACCAATGTGCCCGAGGAAGCCGTGATCTCGGCGGTGGATGCCGATTTCATCTACCGCATTCCTTTGCTTTTTCACGCCCAAGGGCTGGACGGGATCGTTTTGCGAAAATTAGGCTTATCTGCGCCGCCCGCGGATCTATCCGAGTGGCAAGCGGTGGTCGAGTCTTGGGAGCATCCTGAAAACCAAGTCACGGTGGCCATCGTCGGCAAATACGTCGAGCACACCGACGCCTACAAATCCCTTCACGAAGCGCTGGTGCACGCCGGCGTCCATACCCGCACCCGGGTCATCATTCGCTATGTGGATTCAGAGGCCGTAGAAAGCTCTGGCACCGCCTGCCTGGAGGATTCGGACGCCATTTTGGTGCCAGGGGGATTCGGCGTTCGGGGTGTGGAAGGCAAGATCGCTGCCGCCCGCTTTGCGCGCGAGCGCAGGATGCCTTATTTGGGGATTTGCCTGGGGATGCAGGTGGCGGTGATCGAATTTGCCCGCAACGTGGCGGGACTAAAGGAAGCGCACAGCACCGAATTCCGCTCTGATACTCCGCATCCAGTCATCGCGCTGATCACCGAGTGGCAAACGCCTTCTGGCCAGATCGAGCGGCGCAGCCCAAGCTCCAACTTGGGTGGAACGATGCGCCTGGGAGCGCAGCCTTGTCGTCTACTGCCCGATAGCCTGGCGATCCGCCTGTATGGCCAAGAAATCATCCGCGAGCGCCATCGCCATCGCTACGAGTTCAACAACCATTACCGCGCTCCCTTGGAGCGGGCGGGACTTAGGATTTCTGGCCTCTCGCTTGACGAGCAGTTGGTCGAGATCATTGAGATTCCAGATCATCCCTGGTTTTTGGGCTGCCAGTTCCACCCGGAATTCACCTCTACTCCGCGCCGCGGCCATCCGTTATTTTCCGGTTTTATCCGGGCTGCCTTGAACTACAAGACCAAGAAAGTATGACGAGCTTTACCTTGTGTGGCTTTGAGGTCGGTCTAAGTCGGCCTTTGTTTTTGATCGCCGGTCCCTGCGTCATCGAAAGCGAACAGCTGGCCTTGGATACGGCTGGCGAGCTGAAGGAAATCACGTCTCGGCTTAAGGTTCCGTTTATTTATAAATCCTCTTTCGACAAGGCTAACCGTTCCTCGGGGGAGAGCTTCCGCGGCTTGGGGATGGAAAGAGGGCTGGCGATTTTAGAGAGGGTCAAAACCCAAATCGGGGTGCCTGTCCTCACCGACGTCCACGAATATACTCCTTTGGAGGAGGTAGCGGCGGTGGTGGACGTGCTGCAGACTCCGGCTTTCCTATGTCGCCAGACCGATTTCATCCAAAACGTGGCTCGCCAGGGGCGGCCGGTCAACATCAAAAAGGGCCAGTTTCTGGCGCCTTGGGATATGAAGCACGTGGTCGCCAAGGCCAAAGCGGTCGGCAACGAGCAGATTTTAGTCTGCGAACGCGGGGTCAGCTTCGGTTACAACAACCTGGTGGTGGATATGCGGTCTTTGGCGGTGATGCGCGAAACCGGCTGTCCTGTGGTGTTCGACGCCACCCACTCGGTCCAGCTTCCAGGAGGCAGGGGGACCGCCTCCGGCGGACAACGCGAATTCGTTCCGGTTCTGGCGCGCGCAGCAGTGGCGGCGGGGGTAGCCGGGATATTCATGGAAACCCATCCTGATCCTGACCGGGCCTTAAGCGACGGACCCAACGCCTGGCCGCTCAATCGGATCGAAGCGCTGTTGGAAACCCTGTTAGAACTGGACCAAGTAGTCAAGCGGGGCGAGTTTTTGGAACACACCGTCGGGGTAAATCCCAATCTCTAAGGTTTAGGAGGAAGTATGACGAAAATCATCGATATTCATGCCCGCGAGATTTTGGATTCGCGCGGTAATCCGACCGTTGAAGCTGAAGTGAGGTTAGCCTCCGGCGCAGTTGGCTGCGCCAAGGTACCCTCAGGCGCCTCCACCGGCACGCGCGAAGCGGTGGAACTGCGCGACGGCGACCCCAAACGCTATCTCGGCAAAGGGGTCTTGAAAGCGGTGGCCAACGTCAACACCGAGATCCGTGCCGCGCTGGTGGGAATGGAGGCGACCGACCAGCAAGCCCTAGACACTAGGATGATCGAACTGGATGGCACCGAAAACAAGCATCGTCTGGGAGCCAACGCGATCCTGGTGGTCTCTTTGGCAACTGCGCACGCCGCCGCGCAGGATGTCGGCCAACCGTTGTATAAGTATTTGCATGTCGGTGATGGCTGGCGTCTACCGGTACCGATGATGAATGTAATCAACGGCGGCGCGCACGCCGACAACAACTTGGATTTCCAGGAGTTTATGATCCTGCCAGTAGGGGCGCCAAGCTTCAGCGAAGCTTTAAGGTTTGGGGCCGAGGTGTTTCACCACCTAAAAGCCGTGCTGAAACAGCGCGGTCTTGCCACGGCCGTGGGGGACGAAGGAGGGTTTGCCCCCGATCTTTCCTCCAACGAAGCCGCTTTGGAGCTGATTCTGGCGGCGATAGAAAAAGCCGGCTACCGGCCCGGCGAGGAGATCGCTTTGGGGTTAGACGTGGCCAGTTCGGAATTCTATCGCGAAGGCAAGTATGTCTTGGCCTCAGAGGGCGCGGCGCTTACCTCAGAAGAGTTTGCCGACTATCTGGCCGCCTGGGTGGAGCGCTATCCGATTATTACCATCGAAGATGGTATGGCCGAGCAAGACTGGGAGGGTTGGAGGCGCCTCACCGCTATGCTAGGAGGCCGTATCCAGTTGGTGGGGGATGACCTGTTTGTGACTAACCCGGCGATTCTGCAAGAAGGGATAAAGAGACAAGTCGCCAATTCAGTCCTAATTAAGGTCAACCAAATCGGCACTTTGAGCGAGACGCTGGCAGCGGTCAAAATGGCGCATGAAGCCGGCTACACAGCGGTGATCTCGCATCGCTCCGGGGAGACTGAGGACACTACCATCGCCGATCTTGCGGTAGCTTGGGGAACCGGCCAGATCAAGACGGGCTCTTTAAGCCGTTCCGACCGGATCGCCAAATACAACCGCCTGCTTCAGATCGAGGAGCAACTGGGCAATCAGGTTTCCTACCCTGGACGGACGGCGTTCAAGCAGCTGAAATGAGGGTTGGGATCTTGTTGGGACTCCTGCTTCTGGTTCTTCAAACTCGCCTCTGGTTTGGGGATGGTGGGTTTTTAGAGTGCCGTCAGCTTGAGCTTAAGATCGCTGAACTTGAGGCGCAAGTAAACTCTGCCCGCGAGCGCAACCAGGCGCTTGAGGCGGAAGTCTGGGACTTAAAACACAACCTGGCGGCGGTGGAGGAACGGGCGCGGCGAGATTTAGGCATGATCCGCCAGGACGAGACCTTTGTGTTGATCGTGGAGAAGCCGTGACGCGGTACTTTGCCGTGGTGCCTGCGGCTGGCGTCGGCAAACGCATGGGGGCTGATGTGCCCAAACAGTATCTTCCCCTGGCGGGTAAGCCGGTGCTCCAGCACGCGCTCGAAAGCTTGCTGCGGGTAAAGCGCCTAGAGAAGGTGGTAGTTGCCTTGGCGCCAGACGACCCCTACTGGCACAAGCTTGAAATCGCAAGCCATCCTAAAATTGTCGCGACGGTGGGGGGAGCAGAGCGCGCCGATTCGGTCCTAAACGGCCTTCACGCTTTGGAGGGGGTGGCCTGGGAAGAGGATTTCGTGTTGGTGCACGATGCTGCCCGTCCTTGCTTGCGTCCAGAGGATGTGGAACGGCTGATCGATACCCTGGCGGACGACCCGATAGGGGGAATTTTAGCCATACCTTCGGTCGATACCTTGAAACAGGTCGAGGCTGGCCGGATCCGTTCTACCCTGGAACGCTGCCGGATATGGCGCGCTCTGACACCGCAGATGTTTCGTTTCGCATTGCTCCTGGATGCCCTAAAGTCTGCTCTGGCAGCCGACGTCGCAGTTACCGACGAAGCCCAGGCAGTCGAATGGGCCGGGTATGCGCCTAAGATCGTCGAGGGGAGTGTAGACAACTTAAAGGTCACTCGACCGGAGGATTTGTCTTTGGCCGAATTCTTTTTGCAGCGGAGATGAGCGTGTTGCGTATTGGTCAGGGCTACGATGCCCACCGCTTTAAAGCTGGCGATCATGTCACTTTGGGAGGCGTGAAGATTCCCTTTGACAAGGGACTGTGTGCCCATTCCGACGGCGACGTTGCTTTACATGCCCTGTGCGATGCGCTTCTGGGGGCCGCAGGTCTAGGCGACATCGGACGCCATTTCCCAGATTCGGATCCAGCCTTCAAGGGAATCGATAGCCGGCGGCTGGTGCGTCAGGTGCGGCGGTTGTTGGCCGATAGAAACTTTGCGCCAGTCAACGTAGACCTCACGATCATTTGTCAAGCGCCTCGCTTGGCTGCCTACATACCGGCGATGCGGGAGAATATCGCGTCCGATTTGGGGGTGGAACCGCAGCAGGTCAACGTCAAGGCCACCACCACCGAGGGGATGGGGTTCGAAGGGCGGGGTGAGGGGATCTCGGCCCATGCGGTAGCTTTGATCGAGCTCCGATGACGCCGTTGCCGACCTGGTCCCATGTTATACTTTCTTGACGCGCGGGTTAATCGCAACCGAATTGGGGGGTGATCTTGGATTGTGTCCATGCGTTCTGGTTAGCTCTGATGCAGGGACTGTTAGAGTTTCTGCCGATTTCCAGCTCGGCTCATCTGATCCTGGTACCGGCGGTTTTGGGTTGGCAAGACCAGGGGTTGGCGTTCGACGTGGCGGTCCACGTGGGCACCCTGCTGGCAGTAGTAATCTATTTTCGCAGGGAATTGGCTTCAATTCTGCGAGATTGGTTTAAGTCTTTGGCGACGAGGCGAGAGGTAACTCAAAACGCCGTGTTGGGCTGGGGAATGATCATAGGCACCCTGCCAGTGGGGGTTGCCGGCCTGTTGGCCAAAGATTGGGTCGAGACCTTATTGCGTTCGCCGCTGGTGATCGCTGTGGCCACTATTGTTTTCGGCGGATTGTTGTGGCTAGCTCAGGTGTTGGGTTCACAGCGCCGCGGATTGGATCGATTGACGTGGCAAGATGCTTTAGTTATCGGCTTGTTTCAAGCAGTAGCCCTGATTCCCGGGACTTCCAGGTCCGGAATCACCCTCACCGGAGGGTTGCTGTTGGGGTTGGAGCGTGCAGCTGCCGCGCGATTTTCTTTTTTGCTATCGATCCCGGTGATTTTTCTGGCCGGGGGTATCAAGGCGATGGATTTGCTTCAAGCAGAAACTGCGGACTGGTATGCGTTGGCGCTGGGGATAGCTGTCTCTGGCATAAGCGCTTATGGCTGCATCGGCTGGTTTCTGCGTTTTTTGGAGCGCGTGGGAACGCTCCCGTTTGTGCTCTATCGGCTGGTCCTGGGGGCGGTGTTGCTCTATGTCTTTTGGCCGTGAGAACTCATCCCGGTTTGGCTCGTCGATGTTATCGACCCAGAACTTTGACGCCGAATCGATGCAATAAGTCAATGAGCTGAATCAAGGGCAGTCCGATCAGCGCATTGGGATCATCGCCTTCGATCCGGTGGAACAAGGCAATGCCCAGTCCTTCGATTTTGAAGGCGCCGGCGCAGTCATAGGGCGTCTCGCGGCGGACATAATCGGCAATCTCCTCACGCGACAGAGTGCGGAAGTGGACTTTACACACGTCCACCGCATTCAGCTGGCGGCCAGTGCGGGAATTGAGGACGCTGACGCCAGTGTAAAAGCACATGCTTCGGCCTGAAGCAGCCTGAAGCTGGGCTACCGCGGCTTCGAAACCGCCCGGCTTGTCCAGCTTGCGTCCGCCCAATACGGCCACCTGATCTGAACCGATGATTAGGTGCTTGGGGAATTCTTCTGCCATCGCTCTGGCTTTCGCTGCTGCCAGGCGCATGGCCAGTTGTTCTGGGGCTTCGTTGAACAGAGGCGTTTCATCGATGTGTGGTTCTGCGGTGACGAATGGAAGCTCAAGCTTTTCCAACAGCAATTTCCGGTAAGGAGAACCGGATGCGAGGACCAGGGGCTGTGTTTCCATGAGAGCGAATGCTTGTGGAAAACCGATAATATTTTGACAGGTTTTGGCGATTGTCGATATTATTTTTTAATTATGTCGAGGCATTTACCCGATTTGATTGATCCGTTTGCTTGGGTGGACAAGGGTTGGCATTGGCAGGGTAAAGTGCCGTTGGCGCGTTTGTCCCGGTTGGTCGGAATGATCCTCAACCCAGAAAGCGAGGCGGAGGTGGATTTGACCTTTGGCCGGGAAGGCCAAGTAGCAGCAATTACCGGGAAGGTGTGGGCAAATTTGGAAGTGGTGTGTCAACGTTGTTTGGAACCGTTGCAGATCGATGTCTGCAGTGCAGTCAATTTGGGGGTGGTGGGCTCCATAGACGAGGGTAACCGGCTTCCCGAGCCTTACGAGCCGCTCTTGCTTGAACAAACCCAGATTCCATTCAGCGATATCGTCGAGGACGAACTGATCCTTGCTATTCCGCCCATTCCGCGCCATGCCCATTGTAAACCGGCCAGTCTGAGGATCCAGAAGGTAACGGCGGAAGCATCTAGGTTCCCAAATCCGTTTGCGGAATTGGCAAAATTGAAGACCGATTGTTGAAGATATTTAGGAGAAACTTGCCATGGCAGTACAACAAAATCGAAAGACTCGCTCCAAGCGCGGAATGCGCCGCGCCCACGACGCCTTGAGAAACCCAGCTATTTCCCAGGATCCTTTGACCGGTGAAACCCATTTGCGCCATCACATCAGCCCGGATGGATACTATCGTGGTCGGCGCGTGATCGAAGTCAAGTCAAAAGAATCGGAAGAGGAGTAACTCACCCTTGTTTGCCTGATTTTTGAAGCAGGATCAAGTGGTAATAAACCGACAACGGTAGGCTTGTCTTATGCCTAATCGGGTGCCAGTCATCGCGTTGGACGCAATGGGCGGCGATTATGGTCCGGAAGTCACGGTTCCCGCCGCACTGGACTGCCTTAAGGAATTTCCGCGTTTGCGTTTGATCTTGGTGGGCCAGCAGGAGGCGATCGAGGCCCAGTTGGCGCGCCATGCTAGCCCTCACGAGGACCGGTTGCAGATTTGCCATGCTTCGCAGGTGGTGAGCATGGGGGATCTGCCTTCTAAGGCGCTGCGCGGCAAGCGCGATTCTTCCATGCGGGTGGCACTCAACTTGGTCCGCGACGGGGAGGCGGCGGCTTGCGTCAGCGCTGGCAACACCGGGGCCCTGATGGCGATAGCGCGCTTTGTCTTAAAGACCATCCCAGGGATAGACCGGCCGGCAATCATCGTTTCTTTGCCTTCCGTGCATGGACATACCTATATCCTAGACATGGGTGCCAACGTCGACTGCAGCGCTGATCACCTATATCAGTTTGCCGTCATGGGTTATGAGTTGGTGCGCGCGGTGGAAAATGCCGAGGCTCCCAAGGTGGGACTATTGAATATCGGCGAGGAAGAGATCAAAGGCAACGAACAGGTAAAGCAAGCAGCCAAACTCTTGGCCAACTCCTATCTTAATTTCATCGGTTATGTAGAAGGCGATGACATTTTCATGGGAGATGTAGACATCGTGGTCACCGACGGGTTTGTGGGCAATGTGGCTTTGAAGACCGTCGAGGGGCTGGCGCGAATGTTGGGACAGGCGCTCAAGGATGGCTTTGAGGGTAATCTCTATACCAGGCTGGTCGGACTTTTAGCGCTGCCGGTGCTCAAATCTTTCAAGCGCCGTTTCGATCCACGGCGCTATAATGGGGCGACTTTACTGGGACTTCAGGGAATCGTGATCAAAAGCCACGGCAACGCCGACCGTTATGCTTTCGCCAACGCCATCCGCATGGCGCTGTTGGAGATCGACAAGGCCGTACCGCAGCGGATCGGTGAACGCGTCGCTACTGTTTGCGCAGCGCGGACCGATTCGGATTTGTCGGAAACGACGCCGGTCAAGGTAGAGCGCGCATGACCAAAACTTACAGTCGGATTGCCGGAACCGGTGGGTACTTGCCTGCGAAGGTGTGTACCAACGAGGACATCGCGCGACGGGTGGACACCTCCAATGCCTGGATCGTCGAGCGCACCGGGATTCGCGAACGGCGCATCGCTGCCCCCGACGAGACCGCCTCGAGCATGGGGGAGATCGCGGCGCGCCAAGCGATCGAGGCGGCTGGCTGGAAACCTACAGAAGTCGATCTGATCATCATGGCGACGAGTACCCCGGATCGGGTCTTCCCCAGTGCCGCCTGCTTGTTGCAGGAGCGTCTCGGCATCCGCAGTCAATGCGGTGCTTTCGATGTTCAGGCAGCCTGTTCGGGTTTTATCTACGCTTTGAGCATCGCTGATCAATTCATCCGGGCGGGGACGTCTAGGCGCGTGCTGGTGGTGGGCAGCGAGGTCAATTCCCGGCTAGTCGACTGGGACGATCGCTCCACGTGTATCTTGTTCGGGGACGGGGCTGGCGCAGTGGCGCTGGAGCTGTCCGAGGAACCGGGCATCCTTTCGACGCACATCCACTCGGACGGCAGATATCGGGATCTGCTTTATCTTCCCAATCCGAAGGCAGGTATCGACGGTGAATCACCTTATGTCAGAATGCAGGGTAACGAAGTATTCAAGATCGCCGTCAATACTTTAGGACGAATCGTGGATGAAACCTTGGCAGCCAATGGTCTGGATAAATCTGAAGTAGACTGGCTGGTGCCGCATCAGGCCAATATCCGCATCATCGCGGCCACCGCGCGCAAGCTGGGAATGCCGATGGAGCGGGTCGTGGTAACCATCGAGAAGCAGGGCAATACTTCTTCTGCCTCAGTTCCGCTGGCGCTCCACGAAGCGATCCAAGATGGACGCATCCGCCGCGGCCAGATTCTCCTGATGGAAGCGTTCGGTGGGGGCTTTACCTGGGGATCGGCGTTGATCCGCTACTGAAGAAGATGACGGCAGGCAGTATGGAACCGAGGTTGGCGTTTGTATTTCCCGGTCAGGGATCGCAATCTGTCGGTATGCTCGCGGAGCTGGCTCGAGTATCCCCAAGAGTGCAGGAAACCTTTGCCGAAGCTTCTGAGGTGCTCAGGTTTAACTTGTGGCAACTCGTTCAGGAGGGGCCGGAAGAGGCGCTCAACCAGACGGTCAACACTCAGCCGGCGCTGCTTACCGCTGGCGTTGCCATCTGGCGGGTCTGGTGCGAGCGTACCCACGTACGCCCGGCTTGGATGGCGGGGCACAGCCTAGGGGAGTTCTCTGCGCTGGTATGCGCCGAAGGCCTTTCGTTTTTGGATGCGGTCCGGCTGGTGGCTGAACGCGGTCGCCTGATGCAACGCGCAGTGCCTGAAGGCAAAGGCGGCATGGCGGCTATCCTGGGGCTAGAGGATCATATCGTGGTGCGTCTTTGCCGCGAGGTCGCCGCTACCGATGGGCTAGTGGCGGCGGCCAATTTCAATGCGCCGGGTCAAGTCGTGATCGCCGGCGAAGCAGCGGCCGTGGCGAAGGCCTGCGAGAAGGCCAAAGCCCACGGCGCCAAGCGAGCGGTCGTGTTATCGGTGAGCGTGCCTTCCCACTGTCTGCTGATGCAGCCAGCAGCGGCTGAATTTGCCCAATTGTTGGCGACGATACCGTTGCGGCCTCCCAAGATTCCCGTGGTTCACAATGTGGATGTGGGGACGCATTCGTCTGCGGAGATGATCCGTGTCCTGCTCACCGAGCAACTTTACTCGCCGGTACGCTGGAGCGACACAATCTGTTTTTTGCGCGATCAGGGAGTCAAGGATTTCGTGGAATGCGGCCCGGGTAAGGTACTGACCGGGCTCAACAAGCGCATTGTTCCGGAGCTCCGGACTTGGCCGCTATTTGATCCGGAAACTTTGGAGAACGTATTGGAGGCATTTGGATGACGAAAGTTGCTCTGGTCACCGGCGCCAGCCGAGGAATTGGTCGGGCCATTGCCATTCAGTTGGCGCGTGCGGGTTTTATCGTAGTGGGGACCGCGACCTCTCAAGCCGGTGCCGACGCCATTACCGCCGCTTTGCAGGAAGCCGGGGCTGGAGGCCGTGGGATAACCTTAGATGTTACCGATGCCGGTCAGATTCAGGCGAGGGTGAACGAGATCACCGAGGTTTTGGGTCCTCCTGTGGTTCTGGTCAATAATGCCGGGATCACCCGCGACGATTTGTTATTGCGGATGAAGGAGGAAGACTGGGCAGCAATCATAGACACCAACCTGACTTCTGTTTACCGGCTCTGTAAAACCTGTCTGCGCGGCATGATGAAAGCGCGCTGGGGGCGGATCGTCAACGTCGGTTCGGTGGTCGGTGCTACTGGCAACGCCGGCCAGACCAACTATGCTGCCGCCAAGGCGGGGATCGTGGGATTTACCAAATCCCTGGCCAGGGAGGTCGCCTCGCGGGGGATCACCGTTAACACAGTAGCGCCGGGTTTCATCGACACCGATATGACCCGCCAACTAGCGGAAGATCAGCGTCGGGCACTGCTTTCGTCGATCCCTGTGGGGCGGTTAGGGGAAGCAGAGGAGGTGGCCTATGCGGTAGCTTTTCTGTGCTCGGACCAGGCAGCTTACATCACCGGAGAGACTCTGCACGTGAACGGTGGTATGTATATGCCGTGACTGGCATATATTCGGCTGGATGGTCGAGCACGGATTGAAACGAAGCAAAATAAAACAAAAGTTTGTGTTTGCGGAGGGCGGCTATTAAAATGCCCGCCCGAATTGGTTCAAAACGTAACTTACCGAGGTAGAAGAAGATCATGAGTGACGTGGCAGAACGCGTGAAGAAGATCGTGGCTGAACAACTGGGTGTCAAGGAAGAAGTCTCCAACGATGCTTCTTTCGTCGATGACCTAGGGGCTGATTCGCTCGACACCGTAGAGTTGGTGATGGCGCTGGAGGAGGAATTCGACTGCGAAATCCCCGATGAGGAAGCCGAGAAGATCACCACCGTCCAAGAAGCAATCGATTACATCGAAAGCCATCTGAAAAAATAAGCTCGCATAGACAGGAGCTGTGGGCTTCTCTTTCGAATCGGCCAGGTAAGCGAGTTGAACGAGAGACGAGTCGTCATCACCGGAATGGGCATAATCTGCCCAGTGGGGAATACGATCGCTGAGGCATGGCGGAACATTCTCGCCGGCAAAAGCGGGATCGGACCGATCGAGTACTTCGACGTCAGCCAGTTTTCCACTCGATTTGGCGGAACCGTGAAAGGTTTCGACGTGACCGAGTATATCCCGGCCAAGGAAGCCAAGAAGATGGACCCCTTCATCCATTATGGCATTGCCGCGGCCTGCCAAGCATTCGCCGATGCCGGGATCGAGGTCAGCGACGCGAACGCTGAACAGATCGGCGTCGCGATCGGTGCCGGCATCGGTGGCATCACTGGCATCGAGAACGGGCACACGGCTTTCATCCAGGGTGGGCCGCGCCGGATTTCTCCGTTCTTCGTGCCGGCCAATATCATCAACATGATCTCTGGCAATTTTTCGGTGATGAAAGGGCTTAAGGGGCCGAACTTTGCCGTGGTCTCCGCTTGTGCCACGGCCAACCACAATATTGGCGAGGCGGCCCGTATCATCCGTACCGGTGATGCTGAAGTGATGATCGCCGGGGGGGCAGAATACCCAATCTCGCCTACCGGGCTTGGAGGTTTCGCCGCGGCCAGGGCTTTGTCGCGGCGCAACGATGAGCCTGAGCGCGCGAGCCGTCCTTGGGATCGGGACCGGGATGGGTTTGTCTTGTCCGAGGGAGCGGGTGTTTTGGTCCTAGAATCGCTCGAGCACGCCAAAAAGCGGGGGGCTCACATCTATGCTGAACTGATCGGTTATGCCGCCAGTGCCGATGCCTATCACATGACCCAACCTCCTGAGCGAGGAGAAGGGGCGGCGTTGTGTATGCGTCGGGCGTTGCGCGCGGCTAGGATCAATCCGCAAGATGTGGATTACATCAACGCCCACGGGACCTCGACACCAGCTGGGGACTTAGCCGAGACCCGGGCGATCAAGCAGGTCTTCGGCGAGTTTGCTTATCGGATCCCGGTCAGTTCCACCAAGTCTATGACCGGCCATCTATTGGGCGCTGCCGGGGGAATCGAGGCGATCTTTACGATTTTGGCGATTTGCGATCGGGTAGCTCCGCCGACCATCAATTTGGACAATCCGGATCCTGAATGCGATCTGGATTATGTCCCTCATACCGCTCGAGAAATGAAGATCGACATCGCCATGTCCAATTCCTTTGGTTTCGGCGGTACCAATTCTGCTTTGATCTTCAAAAAGTTTAACGGCTAACGGCCCGCCTATGGCCGAAGTGCCAGTATGGGTCAACGGCCTTTTCACCTCGCTGGTGGAAGCGACCGATCGTGGTTTCCAGTACGGCGATGGTCTGTTTGAGACTTTTTTGGTCCAGCATGGCATCCCCGTGTTCTGGCGGGCCCACCTTGAGCGTTTGCAGGAAGGATGTGCCAGGTTGGGATTGCCTGTTCTTGATCCAGACTTGCTACGGCGCGAGGCTGAGGTGGCTTGCGTCGCAAGCCAAGGGGTGTTGAAGCTGGTAGTTACCCGGGGTGTCGGCGGGCGAGGTTATACCCCACCGGCGCAGGCTGAGCCGACTCGAGTGTTCAGTTTCCATCCCCTGCCTGCTGATTTGGAAGAGATCAAGCAGGGCGTTAGGGTACGCTGGTGCCGTACGCGCTTGGGGATCAATCCAGCGCTGGCCGGAATCAAACATTGCAACCGCCTAGAGCAGGTGTTGGCCAGAGGGGAGTGGAACGATCCTTGCGTTTACGAGGGATTGCTGTGCGATGCCGAGGGGTTTTTGGTCGAGGGGACCATGACCAATCTGTTTTGGTACCGAAAGCGAACCCTTTATACCCCCAAATTGGATCGCTGTGGTGTGGCAGGCATCGCGCGGGCTTGGGTACTCAGACGCGCCGACGAATGGGGCCTTGCAGTGCAGGAGGTTCGGGCAAGGCCTGCGGCCTTGGAGGAGGCAGAGGAGGTATTTTTGACCAATAGCGTAATCGGGCCGGTCCCGGTGGTGGCGCTTGCCGGCCGGCGCTGGCCAGTCGGTTGCCTTGCTGTCCGACTCCAGGCGAGATGGCAGCAATGCGTGGCGGAGGCAGCTTGGTGACAAAACCATTCGGGCTTGGATTGGGGCTGACCTTGCTGGTAACTGTCGGAATCGGCGGCTTAGAGTTTTACTGCTATCGCAGCGCGCTGCAAAAGCCGCTTCCGAATTCTGCTCCGATCTTGTTTGAAATCCAGCCCAGGGAGTCGCTCGACTCGGTGGCGCAGCGCCTTCAGCTGCGGGGCTTGGTGGAAAAAGGATGGTGGTTGAAGTTGTTGGCTTTCGAGCGAGGTTTGGCGGGCAAAATCAAGGCGGGTGAATACGAACTCGAACCGGGCACTACGCTGGAAGGCCTGTTGAATCTGTTCGTTTCGGGTAAGGTCAAGCAGCACAAGATTACCTTAGTGGAAGGGTGGACGATCAGACAGGTCCTTGCGGCTTTGCAGTCCCATCCCGCCGTGCAGTCCACTCTTGAAGGGGTGCCGTTGGAAAACCTGCTGGCCGAATTGGGATTGCCGCCTGCTCATCCTGAGGGGAAGTTTTTTCCGGATACGTATTTTTTCGTGCGCGGGACCCAAGATCGGGAAATCTTGCGCCGCGCTTACCTACGCATGCAGCAAATCCTGGCCGAGGAATGGAAGCAGCGGGCACCTGACCTACCCTTTAGGACGGCTTGTGAGGCGTTGATTTTGGCCTCCATCGTGGAGAAGGAGACCGGGCAGGTAGAAGAGCGCCCTAGGATTGCGGGAGTGTTCGTCCGCCGCTTGCAGAAAAACATGCGCCTTCAATCCGATCCTACGGTCATCTATGGCATGGGGGAGGCGTATCAGGGGGACATCCGCTCCCAGGACTTGCATGCGGATACTCCTTACAACACTTATGTTCACGCAGGGCTTCCCCCTACCCCGATCGCTCTGCCAGGACGCGCCGCCATTCATGCTGCGCTCCACCCAAGTGGGGGGGATGAGCTCTACTTCGTGGGGAAAGGAGACGGCAGCCATGAGTTTTCTGTTACTCTTAAGGAGCATAACCAGAAGGTCGACCGCTATCAGAGGCAGCCATGATCAAGCGGGGTCGATTCATCACCCTAGAGGGTGGCGAGGGGGGAGGCAAGACCACTAACCTGGCGTATATTCGCCACTTTCTGGAAGGTTTCGGGATCGAGGTAGTGACCACCCGAGAGCCCGGCGGAGTAGGCGTGGCCGAGCAGCTCAGAACCTTGATCCTGAGCGAGAACCTGCTGCCCGAAGCGGAGCTATTGTTGTTTTTCGCTGGCCGCCTCCACCACGTCCGCGAACTGATTCTGCCTGCCTTGACTCAAGGTAAATGGGTCGTGAGCGACCGATTTACCGATGCTAGCTTCGCTTACCAAGGCGGAGGGCGAGGAATTCCCTGGCAGCGCATCCAGTATCTGGAGGATTGGCTGCTCTGCGGGCTGAAACCGGATCTGACCCTGTTTCTGGATGTTCCAGTGGAGGTCGGGCTGGCCCGCGCCAAGGCTCGGGGGGAAAGCAACCGCTTCGAGGATGAGGCCTTGGCATTCATGCAGCGCGTGCGCCGCGCTTATCTGTCTCTGTGGCACCAATATCCTGATCGGATCAAGCGGATCGATGCCAGCCAATCGCTGCCTGAAGTTCAGATGGAAATCGCACGCTACCTCAAAATGTTGGTGGAGACATGGCGGGGATAGCGCTGTTGCCCTGGCACACCGCCGCGTGGCGATGTTTGGAGGAATATCGGCGCCAGAATCGTCTGCCGCCGGCCTTGTTGGTGAGTGGACCTTCTGGGCTTGGCAAACGGCAATTGGTGCGGCAATTCGCTCAAGTCCTATTGTGCGAAAATCGCAGCGCCTGTGGGGCGTGTTGCGCTTGCCGATTATTCGAGGCCCAGACCCACCCGGATTGGGTAACCGTCGCGCCGGAACCCGGCAAAGATCTGACGGTGGACAAGATCCGCGGTTTGATCGACACCCTGGCTTTGAAACCCCACTATGGCCGAGAGCGAGTCGTGGTGATCGAGGCCAGCGATCGGATGAATCTAGCGGCTGCCAACAGTTTTCTCAAAACCCTGGAGGAACCGGCACCGGGGACGCTGATCGCGTTGCTCAGTGAGTCGCCTGCCCGTCTACCGGCGACAGTTCGCAGTCGCTGCCAGCACTTGAAATTGACGGTTCCCCCCCTTAAGGTGGCTAGTTCGTGGCTCCAACACCAAGGGTTCACTGCGGAAATGGCCGAACTGGCGCTGGCGCTCAACGGCTGGGCACCGCTTAAAGCACGCGACTGGTTGCTCAGCGATGCCCCGGCAAGGCGGCGCGACTTCTTAAAAGATTGGGTCAAATTGCTCGACGGATCCCGGGATCCAGTGGTGCTTGCGCAAGGATGGCAAGAAGAGGCGTTGGAACACGTCCTCGCCTGGCTGTTGGCATTGACGGCAGATCTGGTGCATCTATCCATGGGTTTGGGAGAGCGTCTGCTTAATCCCGATCAACGCTCGTTGTTGCAAGATCGGGCTAAAAGGCTAAACTTAACCCGAGCATTCAAGTTATGGCAGCGCCTGCTGGAAACGCGGGAAGCCCTGCATACTCAGCTCAATCAGGTACTGCTGCTAGAAAGCTTGTTTTTAGAAACTTCAAGACTCAAGGCATGACTCAGACCAAGTCCAAGCAGGGAATCTTGTCCTTGACCATCAAGGATAAAAACTTGCTGTATGCTGCCTATATGCCGTTCGTGCGTAACGGCGGCTTGTTCATTCCCACTAGTCGGGATTACGAAATCGGCGACGAAGTATTCATGCTTTTAAGCCTTTTGGACGAGCCAGAGCGGGTCCCAGTGGCAGGGCGCGTCGTCTGGGTGACTCCCAAGGGAGCGGAGGGCTATCGTACCGCCGGCGTGGGAGTTCAATTCAGCGATGAGGATCAGGGGGCAACGCGCAACAAAATCGAAACTCTCCTAGCCGGGATGGTGCAATCAGAGCGGCCGACGCACACCATGTGAGATGTTGATCGATTCGCATTGTCATCTCGACCGCCTAGATCTTAAGCCCTACGCCAAGGATTTTTCCCGATTCATGGAAGATGTGCGGTGCCAGGGGATAAGCCATATGTTGTGCGTGGGGATCAACTTGGAGACCTTTCCCAGGATGCACGCTTTAGCTAAAGCGTATCCGGCTGAGATCTCGGTCTCGGTTGGTGTGCATCCCAACGAGTGCAGAGGGATAGAGATCTCGGCGGAGAGGCTTTTGGAATATGGGCAGGACCCCCAGGTAGTGGCGATCGGCGAGACCGGCTTGGACTATTTTCGCAGCGAGGGCGATTTGGACTGGCAGCGCGCCCGTTTCCGACTGCACATCCAGGTGGCCAAGGCAGTACGCAAGCCGCTTATCGTTCACAGCCGTGCCGCCAAAGAAGACACCCTGAAGCTCTGGGTTGAGGAAGGGGCCGCTGAAGTCGGCGGGGTGCTGCACTGTTTCACCGAGGACTGGGACATGGCCAAGCGCGCCTTAGATTTAAATCTTTATATTTCTTTTTCCGGCATCATCACTTTTCCCAAGACCGAGTCGATCCAGGAAGTAGTGCGTAAAGTGCCGGAAGATCGGTTTCTGATCGAGACCGATGCGCCTTACCTTGCGCCTGTGCCGTTCCGTGGTAAACCTAACTATCCTCACTACGTGCGCTATGTGGCAGAAAAGATCGCCGAACTTCGCAGCGTTTCCTTCGAGCACGTAGCAGAAGTCAGCGCCAGGAATTTCTACGCATTGTTCAAGCTGGCGAGCCAGGCCTGAACCGCAGCCAGTGCCCGATCCAGTTCTGCTTCGGCATTGTAAAAATGCGGTGAGAAGCGGATTCCGCCGCCGCGCAGGGCACAGACGATTCCCTGCTGGCGCAGGTAGTGGTACAAAGGTTCAAGCGCGCCGGTTTTGGGGCGAAAAGTGACGATCCCGGCGTGGCGGTGCGGCGGGGTCAGCAAGGTCAGCTTGTTGTCTGCCCTGATTTTCTCGATCAGATAGGCGGCGTTGGCGAGCACTTTTTGCTCCACCTCGGCCATGCCGATCTCTAAAAGCAGCGAAAGGCTTGCCTCCAGCGCGTGAATGCCCAAAAAGTTAGGGCTGCCGCATTCAAACCTGCGAGCGCATTTGGCGATTTCCCAAGTTTGCCGATCGTAATCGCCGGCGTGCTCCACCATGTGCCAGCCGTACTCGTTAAGACGCAGTAGATTGCGCCCTTTTGGGGTGGTATAGAACACTCCAAGTCCTTCTGGTCCCAGAAGCCACTTGTGGCCGTCGGCCATGACAAAATCTGCTTGCCAAGCCTGGACGTCAGCGCGCAAAGCGCCCAGGCTTTGAATGGCGTCGACACAAAACAAGATTCCCCGGCGCTGGCAGAACTCACCGATGCGTTCTAAATCCAAAGTCAAGCCACTGCCGTATTGTACCGAGCTGACGGTGATCAGACGGGTGCGGTGGTCGACCAAGGAAAACAGCGCATCCTCCGGAGTCTTGGCCTGATTCAAGTCCGCCAAGCGCAAGCTTACGCCTTGATTTTGGAGCGATTCCCAAGGAATCCGGTTGGAGGGAAATTCTTCCCGGCAGCTGACGATGTTATCGCCATCGCGCCAAGGCAGGCCATAGGCCACAAACGAGATCGCTTCTGAGGTGTTTTTGACCAGCGCGATGTCGTGTGCGGATGGGGCGTTGAGGAGGACCTGAAACTTCTGGCGCAGGCGCTTTTCGGTCTCTAGCCAGTTGGCGTAATGGGCTGCGCCGAAGCGAGCGTTTTCTTCTGCAAACCGGATCACCGCCAGCCTGGTCCGACGAGGCCAAGGAGCCACCCCGGCGTGGTTGAGATAAATCAGCTTAGAGTCGAGCTCAAATTCTGCTTGGTTCATAAAACCTCCGCAAGGAAACCCGCGACCTCTCACCTCCGTTCGAGGAAGGTCCTTCCTTCGTCAGGAAGGGTCTTTCCTTCGTCAGGACAAGCTTCAATCGCGGGAGGAATTGCGGCTTGCGCAAAGCGCACGCTTTTGGTAAAAGCAACACGCTGGTATTCAAGTCGCTGTGCGACCAAACTCCCAGTCCAACGGTACGCATTGGATGGCTCCAATGGTCGGTATCTCTGGCAAGTAACGGGAGTTAAAGAATCGGTAGCCGTTTTCCCACGAGGCGCAGGTATCGGGGGATTGGCGGGACTGCCGTCCCGCCAAGGGTGGTTGTAAACACGCCTGATGTCGGGGATGAGCATGGTCTTGTCCTACGATAAAGCCTTCGACTTTATTAGTCGAGGGCTGTTTACGGCGCATTGACTGGCGTACTTAAGGGGCGTAGAGTTTGCTCAGAGGCTAGATTTAAGGTGGTAACTATGGAAGAGTTTTTTGCTGCTTTCAACACCTATGCTATGACCCATCCAGAAATCCTCAAGGTCATGCATACCCTGTTCTGGGTCAAATGGTGGATTTTGTTGGGGATGATTTTCTGGTTCTGCTACAAGATGCAACAGCCGGTGATGGTCAAAAAACGTGAGGCTCGGCAAGCGCGCAAGCGTCGTTTTATCGCTTGAAATTCCCCCTGCCTGTCCTTACTTACACAGCCTGTACCGCCTAGGTCATTGTTGGTTTCGTTCGTAGGATAAGCACACAGGAAATATGAGCGAGGTAGTTCAATCCAAACAGACCCTTGGGTTCCAAGCCGAAATCAGGCAGCTGTTGCAGCTGATGATCCACTCTTTGTACAGCAACAAGGAGATTTTTTTGCGCGAGTTGATCTCAAACGCCGCCGACGCGGCTGAGAAACTTCGCTTTTTGGCTTTGGCGGATGAGTCGCTGCTGGAGGGAGACAGCGCGCTGAAGATCTGGGTAGATTACGATCCTAAAGCACGCACGGTGACGGTGCGCGACAACGGCATCGGCATGACCCGCCAGGAGGTGATCGATCATATCGGCACCATTGCCAGTTCGGGAACTCGCCAGTTCCTAAACTCCTTGACTGGGGATACGGCCAAGGATAGCCAATTGATCGGGCAGTTTGGAGTCGGGTTTTATTCTGCCTTCATCGTTGCCGACCGGGTGACCTTGGAGACGCGCAAAGCTGGTGTGCCGCCGGAAGAAGGCGTGCGCTGGGAGTCAGCTGGGCAAGGGGAATACACTTTAGAGACGATTACCAAGCCCGAGCGTGGAACCTGCGTGACTTTGCACCTTAGGCCAGAAGAGGATGAGTTTCTTTCAGGGGCGAGGTTGCGCGAGATCGTCAAGAAATTCTCCGACCATATTCCTCTCCCCATCGTCATGAAAAAAGAGGACGCCAGCGGGGAAGAGGTGGTCAACCGCGCTTTAGCTTTGTGGACCCGTTCTCCTGAGGAGATCAGCACAAACGATTACGAAGAGTTTTACAAGCATATCGCTCACGACTTTAACCCGCCTTTGGCTTACTTCCACGGCCGGGTTGAGGGGACTACTACCGACTATATTTTGCTGCTGTACCTTCCAAGTCATGCGCCGTTTGACCTATCGGATAGAGAGCCTCGCCACGGGGTAAAGCTCTATGTCAAGCGGGTCTTCATCATGGAGGACCCTAAGCTTTTGCCCCGTTATCTCAGATTCGTGCGCGGGGTGATCGATGCCAGCGATTTGCCGCTCAACGTCTCGCGCGAACTGCTGCAGGAAAACCGCACTTTAGAGCGGATCCGCGCCGGGGCGGTAAAGAAAGTACTGGGGATGCTCGAGGATTTGGCCGAAAAGCAAAAGGATAAGTATCAAAGCTTCTGGCGGGCCTTTGGTACTGTGCTCAAAGAAGGCGTTATCGAAGACCCCAAAAATCGCGACCGGATTGCCAAGTTGCTGCGCTTTGCCTCAACTTACGATGAGGCTGAAAGCCAAAACGTCTCGCTTCAAGATTACCTTGGACGGATGAAAGAGGGTCAGGAAAAGATTTATTATCTGGTGGCGGAAAGTTATCAAGCTGCCCGCAGCAGCCCTCATTTGGAGGTATTTCGGAATAAGGGAATCGAAGTTCTGCTTTTGTGGGAACCGATAGACGAGTGGTTGGTAGTACACCTTGGCGAATTTGCGGGCAAGCCACTTCAATCGGTGGCGAAGGGGGAATTTGATTTAGGAAAACTGGCCGACGCAAACGAAGCCAAGGCCCACGAACTGGTAGAACAGGCGTTTGCCGCTACCGTAGCCAAGGTCAAGCAAATCCTGGGAGACAAGGTAAAAGAAGTAAAACTCAGCCGTCGCCTGACCGACTCGCCGGCGTGTTTGGTCTTAGACGCTTATGCCTTAAGCCGGCGTATGGAGAGCCTTCTCAAGGCGGCTGGGCAAGAGGGCTTCACCTCGGGCAAGCCAGTGCTCGAACTTAATCCGCACCACCTTTTAGTCAAGCGCTTGCAGGATGAATCCGACCCAAAGCGCCTGGAAGATCTGAGCTGGTTGTTGTACGATCAAGCGGTGCTGGCAGAAGGTGGTCAATTGGACGATCCGGCCGCTTTCGTGCGCCGCTTCAACGATCTGCTGCTGGATACCTTGAAGGAAGCCAGGAAGAATTAACGCTGGAAGCGAAAAGTGGTAACAACCGTTGAGCAACCAGAGGAGGTGAACACAATGTTAAAACTACAACCCAACGTCGGGCGCAAAGATCGCCTAATTCGAATCGCCGCCGGGGTAGTGATCGTTGCCCTAGGGCTATTCTTCAAAAGCTGGTGGGGGCTAATCGGCCTGCTTCCCATCGCTACCGCGGTGCTGCGCTGGTGCCCTGCTTATGCTCCTTTGGGTATCAGTACCTGCGAAGCGGAGGAAGGGCAGAAAGCCCAATAAAAATTCCTTGCAAGCTGGGCTCAAATTTATAAAATTTAAGCTTTAAGGCGCGTAGCTCAGTGGGAGAGCGCTGCCTTCACACGGCAGAGGTCGGCAGTTCAATCCTGCCCGCGCCTACCATCTTCCTCCCTCAGCATCCTTAAATGTTTTAGTCACCTTCCCTAGGTGCAAGCAATCGGCGGATTGATCCCATGGCAGACCGGTCTCAGATCCAAATCAAACCTTCTCCCTTGCGTAAATTTGTATGGACCCTAGCGATGATGGGGTTGCTGATTGGAACAGGGGTTGCCTTGTGGCAGGCCTATCGGGTCAAGCAAGCAGCTGTCCTGGCAGAAGGGGAAAAAACGCGACAGCCGGTTCAGGAAACAACCGCCTCAGCGCCTGCAGAAAGCTCTGCCGGCGCACCGGAGTCACCGATTGCGAAGACTCCTCCTGAAGAGTTTGTCCATCGTGTCAATACTTCGGTCGATTTTCCTCCTCCTCCGGTTTCCCTGAGCGAAAGCGATGGCTGGTTACGGCAGGAATTGCCGGTGATCGATAAGAATCCGCAATGGATTCAATGGATGAATGAAACCCCAGACTTGCTGCGTAAATTTGTTGTATTGGTCAATGAAACGGCTCAAGGAAGGATACCTCGCAAGCTGTTTGGCTTTTGGGCTCCGAAAGAATCGGTCCGGGTCGAAGAAATCGGAAACGAGGAATATCTGCTCGATCCAGCCAGCTACCACCGCTACGATCAGCTGGCCTTGGTGGTGGAGGCTTTGGACCCAGAGCTCGCCTGGCGCCTGTATCAGCGCCTGAGGCCTTGGATAGATCAGGTCTATGGCGAGTTCGGTCAGCCAGGCACTAACTTCGATCAGGTATTACTGCAAGCCATAGAACATCTGCTTCAAACCCCTCAGCCTCAGGGTGATATCCGCCTGATTAAACAGGCAGTGACGTATCAATATGCCGATCCCAAGCTGGAATCCTTGAGCGCAGCGCAAAAACAACTGCTGCGCATGGGGCCGGTGAATGCCGCTATCATAAAACACAAGCTAGGCTTGTTTCGTGGCTTCCTCTTAAGCCAAGGGTAAGTTTGATTCGTCTGGAATCTGAGCAAGCTGCGCCAACCAAGCGCTCGCTTCACTATCGCTAGGAGCCCGCCAGTCTCCGCGCGGCGACAAAGACCCTCCCGAGCCGACTTTAGGGGCGTTGGGCAGGCAGCTGCGTTTGTATTGGCTGTTCTTGAAGAACCTTTCTAAGAACACGCCCAGCCAACGTTTGATCTCAACCAAATCGTAAGCGCGCCGCTTGGATTCCGGAATCTCTGGCCAACTGCCTAGACGTGCATCGTGCCAAGCCGACCAGGCCAAAAACGCCGTTTTTGCGGGAAGGTAGCCAAAGCGCAGCACGTAATAGAGGAAAAAATCCACAAGTTCATAAGGGCCGACAATTCCTTCCGAGCGCTGGAACGGTTGTCCTGCGCCGTTGTCCCCTGGGATAAGCTCTGGGCTAATTTCGGTTTCTAAGATTTCCTCGAGCACGGCGCTGACTTGATCCCCGAGCAAGCGAGTCTCGGCCACCCAGCGGATCAGGTACTGGATCAGCGTCTTAGGGACGCTGGCGTTGACGTGGTAGTGGGCCATGTGGTCGCCGACGCCATAGGTGCACCAACCCAAAGCCAATTCGCTCAAATCGCTGGTTCCGATCACCGGCGCCCCGTGGCGATTGGCCAGGCGGAACAGGTGGCTGGTGCGCTCGCCGGCTTGGACGTTCTCGAAGGTGACGTCATAAACCGGTTGGCCTTCGGCATAGGGATGGCCTATGTCCTTAAACATCTGTAGGCAGCTAGGCCGGATGTCGATCTCGTA
>CAZZIP010000003.1:0-284969 GCA_964654415.1 uncultured Methylococcales bacterium
CGAGGTGGCAGTAAGCGATGAGTTTTTGGAACGCGCTGTCGAAGCGATTGCCAATGCCGCCCGCACCGGCAAAATCGGTGATGGCAAAATTTTCGTCTTGCCTTTGAATGAGGTAATCAGGATCCGTACCGGCGAGACCGGAACGGAAGCTTTGTGATCCGCCTCATCCGGGAGCCTTAGGCGATTTGGCTGTGAGCCTCAGGGGAGAGGTGTTCACGGCAGATGAGTTCAAGTTCTTCTACGGTCAGAGGTAGCTGAGTCAAACCGCAGCGATGGCCGGCTTCTGTCAGCTGTAAGTGTCTGCAGGTTTTGCAAACGCCGAAGGCTCTTCGTTGACGCGCCTCCTGCATGGCTTTAAGCAAGGTCGCTAGATCCTCCACCAATTGCTGTTGGCGGTTCGGTGGCAATTGAGCAATTGCCAACTTCAAGAGGAGCGGAGGCGTGTTCGCCGCGATCAATGCCCTCCCTTTGGCGGTCAAATGCAAATGGACGACGCGTTTGTCCTTGGAGTCTGGGGTCTTTTCGATGTAGCCTTTGCTTTCCAGGACGCTCAGCGTCTGGGAGACCGTGCCTTTGGTGAGACCCATGTATTCGGCCACCGCGGCAGGAATGTTGCTATGGCGGTTACAGATGCTCAGGTAATGAAGCGCTTCCAATTGTGCCGGTTGCAGACGGCTGCCTTCATCTGTCTGGCGGGCCTCAGCGCGGAGTAGATTGGCGATCCGTTCCAGATATTCGTAGACTCGTTGTGTAGTCATAAGAAAGTCGGTTTGTCTGGGTGGGCGAGGCAATCGGCGGATTTGTTATTATAGTGAACGCTGAAAGACAGGGTAAAAAAACTCATGCATAAGATCGTGCTGGCTTTGATGATATTAGTCCTTGGCGGCTATGCCGGTAATGCATTGTCTGCCGATATCGAAGCAGGGAAAAAGCTCGCTCAGGCCAAAAAATGTGGCGATTGTCACGGTGCTGCTGGAATCAGCCCAGAAGGTACTTCCTATCCGAATCTTGCTGGTCAAAAACTCGCTTATCTAAAACAAGCGCTTACAGCTTACCGCGACAAAGACCGCCAACATCCGCTCATGACCAGCATGGCCGCAGGCTTGAGCGATAAAGACATCGCCAATCTGGCTGAGTATTTTACCAGTCTTTCATCTTGCCCTTGAAGCATAAGGGTTTTTCTCCATCGCCTCGATGAAAAAGTTGGGGGCGGCCAATGCGGCCTGATGGATCGCCAGGTTGTAATACCGCGTTGGGAAGGGTTGATTCTGGATGTCTTGCAGGCGAGGGGAAAGCCCGGTTTTACAGGCGATGGTCGCGCTCCACCAGCCGGAAGGATACACCGGTTGTGGAAAGAAAAGCGTATAGACTTCATTGAATCCTGCTGCCTGCATGGCGCGGCGGATGGCACATATGAGATCCAAATGGAACAATGGGGATTCGCTTTGCTGGACCAGAAGGCCGTCTTGGCTTAAGCAGCGCAGGCAGTCGCGATAGAACGCTTCGGTGAAAAGACCCTCGGCAGGTCCCACCGGGTCGGTGCTGTCGACGATGATCAGCTCGACGCTATCGGGCGATGCCTCCCGTGTCCACTTGATCCCGTCTTCGAATTTCAGCTGGGCCCTTGGGTCGCCATTGGCCTCGCACAGCTCTGGAAAATACCGTTCAGCCAGGCGCGTGACCCGCTCGTCGATCTCGATCTGGACGGCGCTTTCGACTTCAGGGTGTTTGAGTACTTCTTTGAGGCTGCCGCAATCGCCCCCACCGATGATCCATACCCGTTTGGGAGCTGGGTGGCTGTAAAGCGCCGGATGGGTCATCATCTCGTGATAGAAGAAATTGTCGCGCTCAGAGAGCATGATGCAGCCGTCGATCACCATCAAGTTGCCGAAGCCTTCGGTCGCATAAATCTCGATTTTCTGAAAAGGGGTTTGTTCCTCGTGCAGCTTGCGCTTTATCTTAAGGGAAAAAGCGCTGCCGTTTTTAGCGTCGATTTCGGTAAACCAAGCGCGCGCGTCCAACATGGAAAATGGGCCTCTTGTCAAACTGCAAAGGTTAAAGTTTCCCCCATCGCGCGGGCAACTTGCAAGCTTGGCGTTGACTTTTGCCTGAGGAAGGCCGTCCGTCTACACGGTATGTACACGGTATAATCGAAGCGGTCGTCGGGTTCGCTGCGAAGCACCCACCGACAAAGGGGATCAGGCGTAAGAGAAATCCACGATCACCCGTGCACCGGCCAAAGTGTCCAACCGCAGGCAGCCACCCACAGCACTACGGTAGCAAGCAGCTGCCAGTCGCTGAGCAGCGCATCGGTGGGCGACTCGCCACCGTCAAGAGCCTCGACCACGAACCAGTAACGGAATAAGCCGAACAGAACCAAAGGAACCGTGATGACCAACTGGGGCTTGGCTGAGATCACGAACATGCTGTAGAACAAAAGCGCCCCAGTGGCCGACATTTCCGCATAGCGATCTACCAGCGATATGGAATATTTTTCGAGTACCTTGCGGCCCTCGGTGCCACTCTGGCTGAGCTCCTGACGCCGTTTGACGGCGGCCAAATACAGCGCCAAGCACAAGGTCGTAATGAACATCCAAGAGGATACCGGCACATCCAGCGCCATAGCACCCGCGTAGACACGCAGGACAAAGCCGATAGCGACCGTGAAGATGTCGACCACAGGTTGATGCTTGAGCACGAATGTGTAGGCCAGGTTCAAGAGCAGATAGGCTGCGATGACTGTTACCACCTTCGGGGCGATGAACCATCCCCATACCAAAACGGCGTAGAGAACCGTAAGCAGGGTTAGGGCTGCAGGTGCCGAAACGACTCCAGCCGCCAGGGGACGGGTCTTGGACTTTTGGGGGTGTCGTCGGTCGTGCTCCATGTCGTGTATGTCGTTGACGATGTAGGTCGCCGACGAGCCGACGCAGAACAGCACCATCGCCAACAACGCGCGGCTGACGGCATCAATATTCAGAAACGCCCCAGAAAACACCAGCGGGGCCAGAACAAAGCTGTTTTTGATCCACTGCTTTGGCCGCATCAGCTGGATCAACCCCAGCGTCTGCACTAGAGGCGAACGAACCCTTGCGGTATCATTTCTACTTCCGGCGTTTGATGACATTTTTAAATGTTTTCCTCCTCTAAGCTGGCGGCTAGCTACGCTATTTTCGCACTGATTGCCACGGCAGCAAACCTCGGGGCTCAGGATCTTGTCATCCGTGCCTACAACGGCGCCTTCGACATCCTGGCCTCGGTCGTCGTGGGCACAGGCGTTGGGCTGCTGGTCAAGTACGTGCTCGACAAGCGCTACATCTTCCGCTTTCGGGCGCGCAGCGTCGCCCACGACACTCAAACCTTTGCTCTCTATACCGTCATGGGCTTGGCCACAACCGTGGTCTTCTGGGGCTTTGAGTTTGGCTTCCACCGCATCTTCGAGACCAAGGAAATGCGCTACCTCGGCGGCGCTATTGGCCTGGCCATCGGCTACCTGACCAAGTACCACCTCGATAAGCGTTTCGTGTTCAGACAAATCTCAGAACGGGCTGCCCGTGGAGAGTGAATGAAACCGGTAACCTCGTGGGGACGCTTGAGCGCCGAGCCTCATCGCGTCGTCGTCCTGAACGATCCATCTCGGGTCAAAAGCCTTGTGTGCCGGGGGCCTCACCCGGGCCTGGCCTATGGCATGGGGCGCAGCTACGGCGACGTCTGCCTAAATCCGAAAGGCACGCTCTGGGTGACGACTGGTCTTGACCATTTCATCGCTTTCGACGACGACACCGGCCGCCTGGTGTGTGAGGCCGGGGTTTTGCTGCGGGACATCCAGCGCCTGGTCATCCCTCGCGGCTGGATGCTGCCGGTGACGCCAGGCACCCAGCTGGTGACCGTAGGGGGCGCTATTGCCAACGACGTGCACGGCAAGAACCATCACGTGTGTGGGTCTTTCGGCGATCACGTCTTGCGCCTTACCCTCGTTCGCACCGATGGGGAGGTTATCCAGTGCGGCCCGAATGAGCGGGCGGATTGGTTTGCGGCGACTGTGGGCGGGCTGGGCCTGACGGGGGTGATCACGCAGGCCGAAATCCAGTTGCGCCGTGTGGCTGGTCCCTGGCTGGATACCGAAACCGTTCCCTATGCCAACCTGGGCGAGTTTTTTCGGCTTGCGGATGATTCTGAGGCCGGTTGGGAACATACGGTGTCTTGGGTCGACTGCAACACAGGAAGTGGGCGCGGTTTATTCATGCGCGCCAACCCCACCGATGTCGGAGATCGCCCGGCGCCCAAGCGGCGTCAGCGGACCATGCCCTTTGTGCCACCCGTTTCCTTGGTCAATCGGCTGTCGCTGCGTTTTTTCAACCTGGCTTACTACCACCTGAAGAGGCGGCAGGCAGGGCGGGCCATCGCGCACTACGAGCCGTTTCTCTATCCGCTCGACAACCTACTCGAGTGGAACCGAATGTACGGCCCAAAGGGCTTTTTCCAATACCAGTGCGTGGTGCCACGTGAAGTCGGGCAAGACGCGGTTTATGCCATGCTCAAACAAATCGCCCGCTTTGGGGACGGTTCGTTCCTCGCCGTCCTGAAGACCTTTGGCAACCGCCAGCCGGTTGGGATGCTGAGCTTTCCGCAGCCTGGGGTGACGCTGGCGCTAGACTTTCCAAATCGCGGGGAGCGCACGCGCAAGCTTTTCGAGCGCCTGGATGCCATTGTGCGCGAGGCCAAGGGCCGCCTTTATTCGGCCAAGGACGCGCGCATGCCAAAAGCGCTCTTTGAGGCAGGCTATCTGCGCCTGGGGGAATTCATGAAATACCGGGACCCGGGCATCAGCTCCGGGCTTTCCCGCCGTTTGCTGGGGAGTTAGATGAACGCTAAGAAAAGAATCGTCATTGTTGGCGCCACCTCGGCCATTGCCGAGCACTGTGCCAGGTACTGGCTGGAAAAGCAGCCGTCTGATCTGACTTTGGTGGGCCGTGACGCAAAGCGCATCGAACGGGTTGCAAAGGACCTCAAGGTGCGCAGCCCGCAATCTGAGATTCGCGTCGTTCAGGCAGAGTTTCTAAATCCCAAAGCCATAAGCGCCACGGTCAAAAACATCGTTGAATCCGGTCGCGTCGATATCGTCCTAATTGCCCACGGATCACTGCCCGACCAGAGCGAGTGCCAGAACGACCTTCAGTCTTGCCGCGATGCCTTAGAAATCAACGGGGTATCACCCGTTCTCTACGCCGAGGCCTTTGCCAAAGAAATGGAAAAAGCCAACCACGGCACCATTGCCTTGATCGGCTCTGTGGCAGGCGACCGGGGACGGAAATCCAACTACGTCTACGGGGCCGCCAAAGGACTGGTTGCGCGCTATGCCCAAGGCTTGCAGCACCGTTTTGCAAGTACCGGGGTCAAGGTGGTGCTGATAAAACCAGGCCCTACGGATACCCCGATGACGGCTCACCTCAAGGAGAAGGGCGCTAAACTCGCGCCCGTTGAAGATGTGGCAACGCGGATTGTTGAGGGCATAGAGTTGGGCAAGCCGGTCGTCTATGCGCCAGGGAAGTGGTGGTTGATTATGATGATTATCCGGCACCTGCCTGCGTTTGTGTTCAACAAGATGGATATTTGAGTTAAGGGCACTTTAGGATAACTCGCTCTCCCTACGGGATGGTTGTATTGCCCCCTTACCTTGTCCTCTCCCCAGCTTGCGGGGGAGAGGGTATATAAATCAGAGCTTCTGTAAGGTTGAGGGTGGGTGGATATGCCCGCTGCAAGCTTTTCCTGCTCATGCGTCAGCACCATGCGGTAGTCTCTTTCTGCTGATCCTTTTCAAGCCTTATGCTTGATCAAAACAGCGCCACCACTGCATCCACCGAAAACAAAAGCTGTTGGTCCTTTTGCCCGGCGTCGAAAGCCTTGGTGTTTTCCGACCAGTCGTAGCGAATTTCCGGGCGGATCTTGAACCAGGCGGTTGGTTTCCAATTGAAGCCCAACGTGGCTTCGTAGAAGTTGGCCGATTTGCCAGGCCGCACGCCATCGCCCCCTAAGCTGATGACGCGCACTCCCTGCTCGTCGCGGAACCACTCGACTCGGGCACCTAGGGAGAGCGTGTCGGTCAGGTCAAAGGTCAAGTAATTGTTGATCCCGTACCAATGGGGGTCCTGATCGAGGCCGCGGGTGGTCTGCCAGCCGTGGTCGTGCTGGATGGTGTAATGCAGGCGGTCGGTGATGTCGTATATCACCACCAGGCTGTAGAGCGAGCGGTCGGCGCGGTCGTCCTCCACCACCTGGCCGTGGATGCCAGTCAAAGTCACCGACAGGGCGCTTGCGCCTTCTACGCCATTGGTCCAGTTGAGGCCGCCGATGAAGCTCCAGGCGTTGTCGATGTTGTCGGTGAAGTTGTCCCAACCAGCCACCGCTCCCACGGTCAATGTGAGGTTTTCAAGCAGCGGCGTAGAGAACAAGGCGCCGGTGTGGGTGAAGGGTTCGCCGTACTGCATGGTGTAGGCGTGGGTGAAGAAGAAATTGTCCGGCGCTGTGACCACCTCGTAGCCGATCGGGGTGTAAAAGTGGCCAAGTTTAGCGGTGATGCCGTTTAACACCGGTGCATAGATCTGAAGATACGCCTGCGGCAGCGCCAGGCGGTTGAACTTCTGTTCGACGTCAGAGACCCACTTTTGCTTGCCGGCGTCGGAGAATTCCAAACCCACCGCTTGAGTAAAGCGGGTGTCTGAGCCGAACATAAAATCCACTCGCCCGCCTATGTCCCAAGCTTTAGCTTCGGTATTGACGGCGCGCTCCAAAAACAAATTGAGCTGGTTGAGCTGAACACGCGAGGTGCGGTCGGCGAACGTGGTCGGCCCGTTGCGGTGGTTTGGGGGATTGTCGAAGTTGTGGTTGTAGCCAAAGCTAAGCCAACCGCCAAAGCGCAGGCCCAAGGTCTGCATCAGTTCGGTTTCGTTATGGTTGAAACCGGTTAAGGCTTTTAGGGCGTTGTCCGGGGTGCGCAGGCTTTCGGGAAGGTAATCGGCGATTGGATCTTGCGCGCAGGCAGCCGAAGCGAAGGTGGCAGCGAGCAGCATGGATCTCATGAGAAGGCTCCTGATGTTTTTTTCCCGATTTAGGCTATACAAATTCCAAGCCAAAACAGTCATGCTTGGAAACAGCTTATAAAAACCTAAGTGGCTGCATCATTTTGGGGCATTCAAGAATTTTTGCCCCAAAATGGGGCATTTAAACATAAGGGGCCAGCGTGTCAGGTTCTTACTTGCGTATAATGAAACCCTCGAGCGATAGGAGAAGATAATGCGTCAAGTATTGCTTTTGGCCTTATGGACGGGGATCGTGTTGGCCGTCGATGAAAAACCGCCGCAGCTTGAGCCTTTGCCTGAAGCTGGAGAAGAAGAGCTTCAGCCGGAAGTCATCATCCGCAGAAGAGGTCGGAACGTGGTGGAAGAATACCGAATCGGCGGGCGCCTGTACGCGATCAAGGTCATCCCGCCGATCGGACCGCCGTATTACCTGGTCGATCTAGATGGCGACGGCAAATTTGCCCGAAGGAGCGATCTTGAGGCCACCTTGCGCACCCACCAGTGGCGGATTCTGGAGTGGTAAAGCGTCAAATTTTTTGACGCCTGCCTAGCGTTGTGCCTACGCCCAAAAGCCCTAGCCCAAGAAGCGCTAAAGCGTTCGGTTCGGGGATGCTGGTGACGCCAATCAACTTGAATTCCCCATCCCAAGCCGCAGGACCGGTCACAGTCAGACGTACCGCGCCGATGGAATCTAAGTCCAGTAAAGGATTATTAGTTAGAAAGTCGCTAAATAAGAAAACATGACTTCCTACTGCAGAAAAGGTGTGCATAGCACTGGCCTTGTCGCCGTCCATGTCCCACAGGTCTAAGATTGCAGTAGTCGATAAATCAATAGAGAATACATCGAGCAGTATTCCAAAGCTTCCCGGGGTTGGGACGAAGTCAACGCCGCCAAGACCGTTGGTGGCAATGTTGGCATTGTTGCTCGGATCAGCGGTTACTTTATGACTTCCATCCCAAACTAAGATGGCGGTACCGGCTACGCCAGTATCGTTATTGATTACCAATGAGCTACTAGAAGTTGCCGAGATGCCTTTAGTTCCAGCGCCAGACACCGAGCCGGTACTGAGATAAAGGTCTCGGTACCCTCCTAGGATCCCGCTTCCATTTACTTGAATGCCAGGGGCAGGGTCATGAGTGATACTGCAAGAACCAGAAGGGCCAAAACTCGTACAGATGACTGGTCCCAATACACTTCCTTTTTTCTTGACTATCTCTTCCTGATAGGTAGAAAAATCATCGATCAGCACGGTGACGATGGGGGCTGCCTGTACCAGTCCGGCAAATAGGCTTAAAGCTAAACCTAAAGATTTTCGCAGCATGTTATTGTCTCCTGTTAGGTGAAGTGCTTTTTTAAATAAGCCAATTTCGTGCCACTTTATATTTTTTATTTTTTTATCAATCACTTAGGATGAATTTTTCAAGCTTTTCCAGCGCTTTTGAGCCAATTTGTAAAAAAAACTGACATCAAAAGCGATACCGGCTGCGGATCCTTTGGGTCTGATTCAAGCGCTCGGCGAGAAAATCTGGCCGGTGCATCGGGCCGATCAACAACAACCCGGCCAAAAATCCCCCGGCGTGCGCCCAGAACGCCACCCCGCCTTGGCCAGCTGGGGTAAGCAGCCCTTCCAAAAGTTGGAGCAGGAACCAATAGCCGAGCATGAAATACGCCGGCACCGCGATGGTGGTGAGATAAAACCCAAGCGGCACCAGGTTTTCCACCCGCGCGTGGGGGTACAGGCGCGCATACGCCCCCATGACTCCACCGATTGCTCCGGAAGCTCCCACCATCGGTACCGGGCTGGCCGGGTCGCTTAAAATCTGGGCGAAAGCCGCCGCCAGCCCACACAAAAGGTAAAATCCGAAAAAGCGTACCGGTCCCATGGCGTCCTCGACGTTGTCGCCGAAGACCCACAAGAACCACATATTGACGATAATATGCATCCAGCTTCCGTGCATGAACATGGAGGTAAAAGGCGTCAGCCAGGGAATCCGATCTTCCAGGATGCACTCCACCGTCGGACCGAGCGAGACGCTGTCTCCTGCCTCTAAGTATCCTAAAAGCTCTCCCGGAATCATCGCCCAGTCGCACAGCGATTGGAGCAGAGACAAAGGAGTGCCGAGACCCTGGAGTATCGCCCATACCAAGGCGTTGAGGGTGATGATGGCGATCACCGCGATCGGGGTACGTAGGGTTGGATTCTCATCACGCAGGGGAAACATGGCTTGTCCTCTTGTTGTTGGCGGATTGTAGCCGACAAGCTAGCACAATTGCCTCAAACCCTCAATAAAGGGGAGGGTTCCTCAGCGAGGTCTGGCTCACCCAGGTGAGTCAGGATGGCTTGCCGGGAAAGATCGCGCAATCTTACTGCGATCTGCCAGGCAGAAGGGTTCTCTAGTTCGCGCGCGACCGTCTCTGGGAAAAGGGGAGGCGAGACGATCACCCGGATCGTTCCTGGATGGGGGAACCAGGAATCGGCTCTAAGAATCTGACGGGTGCCGCGGATCGTCACCGGTATTACAGGAAGGCCAGCCTCAGCGGCGGTCAAGAACGCCCCTAGGCGGAAAGGCAGAAGCCCCGGCTGCCGCGTGAAGGTGCCTTCTGGGAAGAACCACAGAGAACGACCGCTTTTGGCGGCCTCCACCAGGCGCCTGGCGTCTTGGACGCTGTGCTCCTCGGCGAAGCGCTCGACGAATTCGCATCCGATCCGCTTGAGGAAAGTCCCAGCGATGAACTGGGAGAGAAACTCGCGCTTGGCGACGAATCCGAAACGGCGGGGGATGAGCGCAAGCACTGCAGCGCCATCCAGGTAACTGGCGTGGTTGCTGACGTAGATACATGGACGATCGGCGGGCGGCAGGTTTTCCAAGCTCTCGGCGTGCAGGGGAATCCCCGTGACCCGGGCGAGGAGGCGGGCGGCACGGCTCGCCCAGCGCCAACGTCGCTCGGGGCCCGGCAAGAGCAACACCCCAAGCCAGCCAAGCGCGCCGACCACCAGCACCATACTCCAAGCCCAGACGGCGAAGCTGATTGCTTCTACCTGCCGCCGCCAGCGCCGCAATTGGGGACGGACTGCGGCGGCCGCAAGGTGCAGTGCTTGCCGCCAGAGAGGCAGAGGGCGGGCGAGCAGTTCCCGCTCATACAGTTCACGGCAGGCGCTGCGGCGGATCTTACCGCTGGAGGTTTTGAGCACTGTTCCGGGAGGAGCGAGCCTCACTTCGTCTGGGGCGGAACCGGTCAGGGAGAACACCCGTTGCTGGATGGCCTGGATCAGTTTTTCTCTGGCTTTAGGGTCAGTTTCGCGGGTTTCAGCCACGACTATCAGGCGTTCGGTACCGGTTTCCGGGTCTGGGCTGCCGAATACTGCCACGCACCCGGCGCGGACTCCGGGCACCTGGCTGACGGCCTCCTCAATCTCCTGGGGGTAAAGGTTGCGCCCGGCGTGGATGACGATGTCTTTCTCGCGTCCGGTCAGATACACCTCGCCTTCGGCAAGATACGCGCGATCCCCAGAGATCAGCCAGTCGCCGTCGAAAAGCTCGGCGGTGGCCTTGGGGTTGCGGTAGTAACCCGAAGTGGCGGAGGGCCCACGGAACTCTAGCCGGCCTTCGGTGCGCTCGGGAAGCTCCCGGCCCAGTTCGTCTACGATCCGCACTTCGTGGCCCGGCAACGGTATGCCACAGGAGACAAAACGTAAAGCCTTGGCCGGATCTTTAGCAGCGATCGCCTTGCCGGTGCGGCAGAAAACGTCGCGATCAATGCTGTCAATGCGGGGACCTCTTCCCAGCGGGGGAAAGGTAAGCCCCACGGAATTTTCCGCCAGTCCGTAGACTGGCATCAATGCCTCAGGTTTTAGGCCATAGGGTGAAAAGCGGGCACTAAAGCGCTCCAGCGTTGCTGGACTGACCGGTTCGGCGCCGTTGAACATCACCCGTAGGGAGCTTAAATCGAGCCCTTGGATCTCTGCGTCGGACAGGCGCTTGAGGCACAGTTCATAGGCGAAATTGGGAGCGGCGGTGAGGGTGGCGCGGTGGCGTTGGATCGCTTTGAGCCAGCGAATCGGTTGGGACAAAAAGGCGAGCGGCGACATCACCACTAGCCGCGCGCCGTAATACAAGCTCCCCAGCCAGGCACCAATCAGCCCCATGTCGTGGTAGAGGGGCAGCCAGCTGACGAAAACGTCATTGGAATCCGCCTGCACTACCTGACCCATAGCGCGAATGTTGCTCAGTAGATTGAAGTGAGTGAGGATGACCCCTTTGGGCGTCCCGGTGCTTCCCGAGGTGTATTGGAGGAAGGCGATGTCTCGGGAACTTCTGGGAATGAGTACTGGATCGCCCTGGGCGCAGGCCAGTTTTTCCGGAGTGATTACCTGCGCCAGGGTAGGAACCTGAGCTTTGAGCAACCGAGCGATGGGTTTGGCCTCGGGAACTGTCACCAGGAGTTTCGTTTGGCAGTTGTTCAAGATCCTGCTATGGCGCAGCAAATGATCCTCGAGTTGGCTCAACCTTGCAGGCGGATAGATCGGGACCGGGATGGCACCGGCTAGCAGGATGCCAAAAAAAGCAAAGAAATACTCCTTGCCGGTGGGTAGCATCAGGGTGACGGTATCCTCCGGCTCAAGCCCCGAATCCTGAAGCCCGCGGGCGAACCGCCTGGCCTGTGCGGCAAGTTCGGCGTAGGAAATGGGTTGCTCGGGAAAATCGTCTTGGATCAATAGGATATGCGTGCGGTTCGGGTGATGCCGGCAGTGCCAGGCGAGCACTTCCAGCAAGGTTTGAGCAGTTTCCGGGACTGGCAGCGCCGCTGCGGTCTCGGTGACCTGCACCGCCGGCTCGGGAAGCGGCATTGGGGCCCTGCCTGGGGTGATGGCCAAGATTGCCCGAAGCAGATCGCGCGGGCTTTCGGCTTCGGCTAGGAGGCGTTCGGGCAGGCGGACGCCGAAGTGCTTTTCGACCCGGGCTAAGATTTCCATGCGGCTTAAGCTGTCCAGTCCCAGTTCCCGGTCGAACGAAGTGTCCAGGTTTAGCGTGCGCAGTCGCTGCGGCGGGAGCTTGAGTTCGTCCGCGACGGCGCGGATCAGAGCCAAAAGTTCCGCCGCGATGGACTGTTCGGTCTTCTTAAGGCTTGCATCGGCCATACAGTGCCGGGTAAAGGAGCCACACTGCTATTGTGGCGCCATTTGCTCCCTCAAGGCAAACGGAATTCCCGTTTCGTTACCCCGGCAGGGTCGGAATGACGACGTTAAGCGGCATTGTCACGCTGGAAGGGGGAATAAGTTCAAATGCCTAAAAACAGCCTTTCTGGGGCTTCCAGAATCTCCTTGATGGTGCGCAGGAACAGCACCGCTTCGCGCCCGTCGATCAGGCGGTGATCGTAAGTCAAGGCCAGATACATCATCGGGCGGATGACGATCTGCTCGTCCACTACCACTGGCCGGGGTTTGATGGCGTGCATCCCCAAAATCGCGCTCTGGGGGGGATTGAGCAGAGGGGTGGAAAGCAGCGAGCCGAACACGCCGCCGTTGGTGATGGTGAAAGTGCCGCCGGTCAATTCCTCTAAGGTCAGACTGCCTTGTCTAGCGCGGGTGGCGAAGGCATTGATCTGCTTCTCGATCTCGGCAAAATCCATCTGGTCGGCGTCGCGCAGGATGGGGACGACCAGACCCCGCTCGGTGGCAACTGCAATCCCGATGTCGTAGTAGCCATGATAGACGATGTCCTCACCGTCGATGCTGGCATTGACCACAGGATAGGCCTTCAAGGCTTCGATCGAGGCTTTGACGAAGAAACTCATCAGGCCCAGCTTTACCCCGTGTTTTTTCTCGAACGCCTGAGCATGACGACGGCGTAGGACGGTGACCTGCTCCAAGTCCACCTCGTTGAACGTGGTGAGCATCGCTGTGTTGCGCTGAACTTCGAGCAAGCGTTCGGCGATTCGAGCTCGAATCCGAGTCATAGGTACCTTTTGTTCTGGGCGTACACCGATCGGTGGGGCGACCGGCTTAAGGGGAGGGGCTTCAGCCGCCGGTTGGCGCTCGAGGAAACTCAGCACATCTTCTTTGGTGATCCGGCCGTCTTTGCCGGTACCGTGGATCTGACTCGGATCCAGGCGGTGTTCGGCGATCAGGCGGCGTACCGAGGGGCTCAAGGCAGGCGGAGGCGCCGCCGCTTCTACGGGTTTCTCGGTCGGAGCCGGTTCGGCAGGTGGGGCTTCGATAGCTTCGCGCGGCGCGATTGTCGCCAGCAACTCGCCGCTGGTGACCGTGTCTCCTTGGGGGTGATGGATTTTTTCTAAGACGCCGTCGAGCGGAGCGGGAACCTCCAACACGACCTTGTCGGTTTCTAGGTCCACCAGTTTTTCGTCTTTTTTGACCGGATCGCCCGGACGTTTGTGCCAGGCGGCGACGGTGGCGTCAGAGACGGATTCCGGCAAAGGGGGGACGCGAATCTCCATGGATTTATCCTGCAGCTTTCAATGCAACTTCGGGATGGAGGGCTGAATCGATGATAGCGCGTTGGTGCTCCACATGCATCAGGAAAGTGCCTTCGGCGGGGGCTGCGGCAGGTGGGCGGCCGACGTAGAGTAAGGGGAGCTTGCCCGCCACTGCCTCCAAGCGATGGCGGATCTGATACCAGGCGCCCTGGTTTTTCGGTTCTTCCTGGCACCAAATCAGTTCCTTTAGGTTGGAGTAGCGCGACAAAGCGGCCTGTAGCGCTTGGACCGGAAAGGGGTAAAGCTGCTCCAGGCGTAGGATAGCGATATCGTCGATGTCTTCTTGGCGTCGGCTTTCCAAGAGCTCGTAGTAGATTTTGCCAGCGCACAGGATCACTCGGCGCACCTTTTTCGGATCGAGGGAGTCGACTTCGTCGATCACCAATTCGAACCGCCCTTGGCTCAATTCCCCCAAGGTAGACACGGCTAGCCGGTGGCGGAGCAAGCTTTTGGGGGTGAGGACAATCAAAGGCTTGCGGTAGGGGCGCAGCATCTGCCGGCGGAGGAGGTGGAAAATCTGCGCCGGAGTAGTGGGAACGCATACCTGGATGTTGTCCTCGGCGCACAGCTGGAGGAAACGCTCCAGGCGCGCGGAGGAATGCTCCGGTCCCTGACCTTCGTAGCCGTGGGGAAGAAACAGGACCAGCCCGGACAGCCGTCCCCATTTGGCCTCGCCTGAGCTGATGAACTGGTCGATTACCACCTGGGCGACATTGACAAAATCTCCAAACTGCGCTTCCCAGATCGTCAGGGTTTCAGGTTCGGCGCTGCTGTAGCCGTATTCAAAGCCGAGTACACCCTCTTCGGACAGGAGCGAATCGTACAGGTAGAATCGGCTGTTATGGAGCTTGGCGATCTTCGCTAGCGGGATGAGTGGTTCACCGGTTCGGTAGTGATAAACGACCCCGTGGCGGTGAAAGAACGTCCCGCGCCCGGAATCCTGTCCGGTCAGGCGGACGGACACGCCTTCAGCGAGCAGGGTAGCGTAGGCTATGTTTTCGGCGTAGCCCCAGTCCAGCGGGAGTTCCCCCTGGGTCATTTTCAGGCGGTCTTCCCAGATCTTGGCTACCCGCGGGTGGAGTTCAAAACCTTTGGGAACTTCCAGCCACTGCCTGGCCAGTTCGGTGAGCTTGTCTAGAGGAAAACTGGAATCGTAAGGCATGTCCCAACGGCCCTTAAGGTAACGGTGCCACGGCGCCCTGGGCGTGACATGGGCGTTCTGCACCACTGGGCGCAAGGCTGGGTTGCCTTGCTCCAAGGCCTTAAGGTATTCCTGCTCCATCGCTTGGACCTGCTCTTGGGTGAGGATTCCTTCGTCCACGAGCTTCTTAGCATAGAGTTGGACTACGCTCGGGTGGCTGCGGATATGGCGGTACATCACCGGCTGGGTGACCGCCGGTTCGTCGGCTTCGTTGTGGCCGTGGCGACGGTAGCAGACCAGGTCGATGACCACGTCGCGGTTGAAGGTCATGCGGAAGTCCAGCGCCAGGCGGACCACAAACAGCACCGCTTCCGGGTCGTCGCCGTTGACGTGGAACACCGGAGCTTCCACCATCTTGGCCACGTCGGTGGCATACGTGGTGGAGCGGGCGTCGAAGGGGTTGCTGATGGTGAAGCCGATCTGGTTGTTGACCACTACGTGGATCGTGCCGCCGGTATGGAAGGCACGGGTCTGGGCCATCTGCAGGGTTTCCATGACTACCCCCTGGCCAGCGAAGGCGGCATCGCCGTGGATCAGAAGCGGCAGGATCCGATTGTGGCCGCCCTCGCCGTAGCGGTCCTGGCGCGCCCGCACCGACCCCTCCACGACTGGATCGATGATCTCCAGGTGCGAGGGATTGAAGGCTAAAGCCAAATGCACCGGCCCGCCCGGGGTATCCACGTCGGAGGAAAACCCCATATGGTACTTGACATCTCCGGTAGTGCCTTCGAGGGGCGATCTTAAGCCCTCGAATTCCTCAAACAGCGCTTTGGGTTGTTTGCCTAAGATATTGATCAAGACGTTCAGCCGGCCGCGGTGGGCCATGCCGATGACCACCTCGCGCACGCCTTTGCTGCCGGCCTGTTGGATGAGCTCATCCAACAATGGGATGAGGCTCTCGCCTCCCTCTAGGGAAAAGCGCTTCTGACCCACATAGCGGCGATGCAGGTATTTTTCTATCCCTTCGGCGGCGATCAGCCCTTTAAGCAGGTGCTTTTTCTGCTCTGCGGTCAACTTAAGGCGAGCCTCTGAGGCTTCTAAGCGTTCCTGCAGCCACTGGCGGACCTCCCGTTGGACGATGTGCATGGTCTCGCTGCCGACTGGACCGCAATAGGTGCGCTTGAGCTTGGCCAAGATGTCACGCAGCTTCATGCGCGCGCCTTTAACCAGGGCGGAAGCGTCGAATTCGGTGTCCAGATCTTGCTCGTTAAGCTGGTAATAGGCTGGATCCAGTTCCAGCAGATAAGGTTTGGGGAAAAGCGGCAAGGGATTGGTTTCGGCTACCCGGTGGCCCAGCAATCGATATTGGTCGATGAGTTGATTGACCGCGATCTGCTTAGCGGATTCGGCTATAGCAGGCACTGTCGCTCGGGTTGGCGGGCGGAGGGCTAGTTCCTGGAAGCGGCGGCGGATATCCGAGTGCGGAATATCCGGGTGCTCTGGCATCGTTTCCTTGAGCTTTTGGAAAGACCCACGCCAATTGGGCGGGACGCTCTCCGGATCGGTCAGGAAACGTTCGTAAAGCTCTTCCAGAAATTCCGCATTGCCGCCATAAAAAGGGGAGGTTTCGAGGAATCTCGCAGATGAATCTTTCATTGAGCTATAGACTGATGGTTGAGCCAGATCCGGCATCCACTCACAGGGCGCACAGAATCCCTCGTTGGATATTGGTACAATGCCAATTCCTACTAAATATTATAAGTCGAATGTTGACCAGCAAAACGATTTTCTCGCCTGTTTAAGGAGACGAGATGCATCCATTTGGGTTTCTATTGCTTGACCGTTACCTGGTGTGCGAAATTCTGCGTCCGTTTGCGGCCACTTGCTTGTTGTTCGTTTTGCTGTTTGGCGGTTACAGCAGTGCGAGGCTTCTGGCCGATGCCGTGGCAGGGCTATTGCCAGTGGACGTCGTCTGGCAATTGATCGGCTTGAAAGTAGTGATCGCCCTTGAGGTTTTGCTGCCGATTGCTTTGTATTTGGCGATGGTGATAGGGCTTGGCCGCTTGCACACCGATTCTGAGATGGTTGCCCTGGCAGCTTGCGGTTATGGAGAAGGTCGGGTGGCCTGGACGACGCTCAGGCTGGCTTTGCTGGTAGCAGTAGTAGTGGCGGGTTTCTCGATACAGCTTCGTCCCTGGGCCTATCGCCAGAGCTACGCGATCGAGAGTCGTGCCAAGGCGCAGTTCGACATCCACAAGCTCGAGGCGCGTAGATTCCACGCCGGTGAAAATTACGTCGTCTTTGCTGAGGAAGTCGACCGACCAGGCAAAAAGCTGCAGGGGGTGTTTTTCAATCAGGAATTCTCAAACCGCAAAACCCAGGTGATCTACGCCCGTTCCATGAGCCAGGCGGAACCAGACCCAAACGGTAATACGCCGCTCGTTTTCGAGGATGGATACGCCTATGAGCTGGACTTTGGCGGCAGGGCGGACGTCAGCTTGCATTTTCAGCAGTTGACCCTGGTTCTCGATGGCGCGGCCAAACCCCCCGGTTACCGAAGCAAGTCTGCGGCCACTTGGAAACTTTGGGGTTCTAAAGATCCTAAAGACATCGCCGAGTTGCAATGGCGGCTTTCGCGTCCAGGGAGCACGGTTTTGCTCGCGCTGCTTGCGATTCCTTTGAGCCGCACCGCCCCTAGGACGGGCCGCTACGGCAGGACAATCTTGGCGGTGGTGATGTTTGCGGTGTATTACAATCTGGCCGGTTTGGCCAAGACCTGGGTAAAGGAAGGGGTGGTGGGGGCGGTTCCGGGTGTTTGGTGGCCGGACGCCCTGCTTTTGGGGTTGCTTTTGGTCTTTTATTTCCCGCTCGTTTCCGCCAGGTTCCGCTTGCGCAGTTTGAGCGCGACCAGGAGGCTTGGATGATTTTGGAGCGCTATCTCGGCGGCCAGCTCCTCAAAGGCTATTTCCTGGTGCTTCTGGTGCTTGTGGCGCTGTTTTGTTTTCTCGATCTGGTGGACGAACTGAGCGAAGTAGGCAAAGGCCAGTACCGAACCTTGGACGCATTTTTATACGTCTTTTCCACGATCCCGACCAAGCTGATCGAGTTTTCCCCGGTCTGCGTTCTGATCGGCGGGGGATACGCTCTGGCAGGGTTGGCGCGGGGAAGCGAGCTTTTAGCCATGCGCGCGGCGGGAATGTCGGTTGCCCGGATTGCGCTGGCTTTGTTGAAGACCACCTTGGTTTTGGCGCTTGGGCTGATTGCGCTTGCGCAGTTCATCGCGCCGCACAGCCACCGGTGGGGAGTGGTTCACCGGCAGCAGGCGTTGGCCGGGGAGGATTCCCTGAGGACCGAGCACGGTTTTTGGTCGCGCAACCGGCAGCGTTTTATGAGTGTTTCCCGCCTGGTACACGGACGCCTGCCTTCAGGCATCAATATTTATGAGTTTGCCGAAGACGGCCGCCTGCTCGGGTTCATCCACGCTGAGCGGGCCGACATCCAGCCGGATGGAAGCTGGTTGCTGCATGAAGTTACCTTGAAACGCTGGCACGAGGGAATTCTGGAGACTGAGTTTAAATTCCAGCTGCCTTGGCAGTCGTTTCTCAGCGAGAAACAACTCGAGACGCTCGAGCTTCCGGCTGAAACCCTTGCTTTGTCCGATCTCTTAGGGTACGTTCGCCACCTTCGTACCAGTGGCCAGCAGGCCGAAAGCTATGCTCTTCTGTTTTGGCAGCGGGTGTTGCTCCCTTTGAGCATGGCGGTGATGATCCCACTGCTGGTGCCTTTGATGCTGATCAGTCCCCGTGTCCAGGGATTTGGCCTGCAGGTGGCGTTCTCGATCATCGTGGGGGTGATTTATTTTCTGGCTGCCCAAGTGGTCGGAAGCGCCGGCCTATTGTTTAATTTTCCTGCTTGGTTGACGGCGCTGCTGCCTCCTGCCGCCATCCTTCTGTTGGCTGCGGGGATAGGATGGCGGGAGAAATGGCGTTAGCCTGCGACCTCCAGCTGGAATCGGCCTTCGTGGCAAAACCGCCGTGATCGATGGCAGAAGCCGCGGATCTCCACGTCGATTTTGAAACCGGCATCGCTTGGGGCGAGACGGCACAGGTGATAGCGGGCCCGGCTATTGCGCTTTATCCCCCAGGCGGAGGCGGAAGGCACTCCGAGTACCGGGATCGGCGCCTTGGGACCTCTCAGCCAATGAAGTTGCCACTTATGGCTATGGCCGTGGAGGACGAGGCCGCACCCCTTGTGCGCCAGAATCTCATTCAGCTCTGCCGCATCGGTCAGGCGCTTTCTGGCATGGACGCTTTCTGGATGGGGTGGATGATGGATCAGCAATATTCGGCAGCAGGCGGGACTGGCGTTTTGTTCGAGCAATTCGGACAGGCGCTTAAGCTGCTCTTTGCCAACTGTGCCGATGGCCAGGAAGGGGGCGCTAGGAGGAGCCGAATCTACTCCGATCAGAACCGCAGGGCCTCGCTCCCGCAGCGAAGGGAAAAGCCAGGCACTTGCTTTCCTATCGCTGGCCAAATAGGCTTCCCACAAGCCGAGCGAATCCTGCCAGGAAGTGGCGACGTAGCGATCGTGGTTGCCAGGAATTACGGTGATTTTATCGGGCGGTCCAAGCCGCGCCAACCAATCGGCCGCCTGATGGTATTCGCAGGCCAGTCCCAATTGGGTCAGATCGCCAGTAATGGCAATGTGGTCCGGTTTTTGGTTTTTTAAATCTAGAACCAGCGCTTCAAGAACTTCGGGGCGGTGTTCGTGGCGGCGGTGGAGTTGCCACGACAGATACCCGAGGAAGCGCTTATTCAAGAGTTCGCGTATGCGGATGGCCTCCAGCGAGGTGAGATGAGGATCAGACAGATGGGCGAGGCAGAAAGCTTGCGACATTGGCTTCAGACTCAAATCGAGCAGCCCTTTCCGGGGCAAGTTACGGCTCTAGTCGAGGCGATTTGTGCCCGCTACGGCGGAGCGGTGGCAGCGGTACTCCTGTATGGTTCGTGCTTGCGCAGCGGTGACCCTTTCGACGGTTTGGTGGACCTGTACGTTTTGGTGGACGATTATACCAAGGTTTATTCCAGCCACTGGCTGGCTTTTGCTAATCGCCTTTTACCGCCAAACGTGTTTTATCTGGAAGCTGAGGTCGAAGGCCGAATTCTGCGCGCCAAGTACGCCGTTCTGTCGCGGCGGGATTTCGCCCGCGGCATGGCTTGGTTTCAGTCCTATCTTTGGGGCAGGTTCGCCCAACCGTGCCGCCTGCTTTACCAGCGCGATCCTGAAATTTCCGCCTGGGCTTCAAGCTGTCTTCTTCAAGCCATGCGCACCTTCGTGCGCCGGGTGGCACCGCTGTGCCCGGTCTGTTTTGCCCCTGCCGAGCTGTGGCAGCGTGGGCTAACCTTAAGTTATCTCTCCGAGCTTCGTACTGAGCGCGCCGAAGTCCGAGCCAAGGAATTGGTCGCTTGGGCTGATGAATTTTACCAGGCGGCGACTTTACCCCTCTTGCGCGAGCTCCCCTGGCGGCTGAGGGAGGAGGATAGACGTGTTTGCCTGGCTGTCCCACCTTGGGCGAGGGTTTTGGCCAGGATGAGATGGTTTGCAGTGATCCCTTTAGGGAAACTTTTGTCTTTGCTGCGCTTAATCAAGGCCTTGTTCACCTTTCAGGGTGGGGTCGATTATCTTGTCTGGAAGCTAGAGCGGCATACGGGTAAGAAAATCGAATTACCCGGCTACGTACGCCGCCATCCCCTTATCTACGGTTGGGGAATGCTTTGGCGCTTGTACCGCCAGGGCGTGTTCCGCTAAAGGGGAACACGCCCGGCAGCGCTCTTTACGGCGAAGGTTGGGTAGGTACGCTAGGTTTAGGAGCAGTTTCTTTGGCCTTTTCGCCAGCCTTGACTCGGACTTTCTTCTTGGCCTTTTGCTTTTTGACCTTTATTTTTTGGGGGGTGGGTTTGGGAGTTTCGGTCATGCCAGCCAAAACCAGCGCGGGAGCAGAAAACATCAGAACTAAAGCAAGCAGGATCTTTTTCATGGCGTGTCCTCGTTGAGTTGGGATTGGCAAACGTTTTGAAGCTAAAAGCTTCGCTAAAATTTATACACTTTTCTTGCCATATCCTAAGTCATTGATTATTTTGGAAAAACCTTGGTGATTTCCTTTCAGGTAGTAGGGCAGTGGGGGATTTCAACCACCAATAAGGGCTCTGCTTGACAATAACCTGGTGATAGTTAAGCTTTTGCGTGACCACATCACCTTAAGTGTGTCTTTGTTCAGATGCATCGGATCTCGCCGGGCGGGTATGGCTTAGATACTCGTATTTCCTTAAAACCACGCCGGAAAAAAGATGGAGCGGAGATTGGCCGTGATCCTAAAGAATAGGGGTAGGCTTGGGGGCGAGGAAGGAAGCGGAATTTCCCACCTATCCAGATGCGCCGGCTTGGTTTTGCTGTTTGCACTCCTCGTCACACTGGTTTCTTTAGCCTACGGCGTTTCCCTGCCGCTGCCTTTAGAGCGGGTTAGCCCGGCGCTCGGGTACAATCCTGCGCTCCCGCTGTTGGTGGCGGTGATAGGTTACCTGGGTGGGCGGGCTTGGCAGTTCGCTCAAATCGAGCCAATCGAGCGGGCTGCTCTCCTGCAGCGGATGCAGATAGACTTAGCCTACCTTGCTTTGTTCGTCGTCGTGACCTATTTCCACTTTGTGCTCAAGCTGCAAATCCCCATGCTTCGCCGGGCCGACTATGACGAGCTTCTGTTTTCGCTAGACCTGCGCCTGGTAACAGTTATCGCTCTGCTCTCTGCCCTGAGGAACAAGATCGCCCAAGTTTTGCCTTATCCCGACGCTTGGTATCAACTGTGTCAGATGGGGGTCTATGTGTTGTCCTTCTGGGGGCACGCTTTGGGAAAGCGGCGCTTTTTCCATCCGTGGATGACTGCCTCGCTGCTCAACCTCATGCTCGGGGCGCTGGCCTATCTTGTTTTTCCAGCGATCGGGCCGTTTTTGTACGAGTCAGGACCAAATCGTTTAGCCTTTCAGGCCGAGCAGGTCATGGCCCAGGTCGCTACAAGCGTGGCCGAGGACGGAGCAAAATGGCTTTTGCTACACGGGAACGAATTTTTTACTTCTGCGCCTGCCGCGATGCCGTCGCTACACGTTTCTATTGCCTGCATTGCCGGTTATTACGCCATCCGCGCGCGCCTCAAAACGCGTTTTGTGATCCTACCGATGGCAATCTGGATCCCGCTCGAGGCGGTGGTGGCGCGTTGGCATTACCTGGCCGACGTGCCGGCCGGGGCGCTGTTTGCGGTGGCGGTGATCGCCTTGAGCAACCGCCTGTGCCGGGTTTCGGGCACGGTGTGCGAACCGGTAGCAGGAAGCCGTGCCCTCTAGTAACAAGCTTGTCTGGGCAGTGCTCTGCTATCGGGCCGGGGAGAACAGCCAGATTCTCGCCCTGGCCGAAGCCTTAGGGCTTCCTTTCGAAGTCAAGCGCCTGGTCTATCGTCCAGGGGGAAGACTGGTGGATGTATGGCGCGGGGCCAACCTCCTCGGGATCGACCGCAAGCGTTCTAGCCCGCTGGAACCTCCCTGGCCTAAGCTTGTAATCTCATCCGGGATGCGCAACGAGCCGGTGTGCCGTTGGATTGTGAAGCAATCCAGGGGCAAGACCTGCTACGTTCACATCGGCAAACCCTGGGGCAAATTAGCGAATTTCGATCTCGTGATCACGACGCCAGAGTATCCGATTCCCGACGCTCCGAACGTAGTGCGCAATCGAACAAGCCTGCATCGGATCACGCCGGAGCGCTTGGCGGAGACAGCTCGAATCTGGCAACCCAAATTTTCTCATCTTCCTAAACCATGGATCGCCGTACTGGTTGGGGGTTATGGTGGCCCCTATGCGCTTGATCCGGAAAACGCCCGCCGCCTGGGGCGGGAGGCTCAAGCGATGGCGCATCGCTTAGGCGGCTCGCTTTTGGTGACTACCAGCGCGCGTACCTCAAAGCGGGCGGCTGAGGCTCTGCGCGCTGCAATCGAGGCGCCGTGCTTTTTCTACCGCTGGCTGCCTGAAGATGAGGCCAATCCTTATTTTGCCTTTCTGGCGCTCGCCGAGCGCTTCATCGTCACCTGCGATAGCGCCACCATGCTTGCCGAAGCCACAGCCACCGGCAAGCGCGTGTATCTGTTCGACCTAAATTCTCCTGCTGCATCCTTTGCGGGTGCTTGCCGGCGGCTTTTGCAGCCGGACCGGGTCCGAGCCTTCCTCTATCGCAAGCTCATGTGGGGGTTAGCTCCCAGGCGGATTACTCGCGACATCCGGGTGGTCCATCGGTTTCTTTTGGACAGCGGACGCGCGGTTTGGCTCGGCCAGGAGTTTGCGCGCGATCCGCCGCCTCCTTTGGACGAGCGGCCTGCGACGGTCGCCCGAGTTTATGCGCTCTTGGTTGACCGAAGCGCCTGGCAGGAAGAAACAGCGGGTTTAAAGCTCTTTCCAGGAGGTTAGGTTGCGCCCCAAGAGCTCTTCGAGGAGCTCGACGTCTTGCCTGAAGAAGGCCAAAAGCTCCTGCTGGAACGCCTTAGGCAAAGGCGGACGGGGGCGATGCACCAGGTTTTTTTTCAACAAAAGCTTGCGCAGGCGCTTGAGCAGAGGGCGCTTTGGCGATTTGCGCACGCGTTGCTGTTCCAAAGTAGCCAGGAAATTTTCCACCTGCCTTGGCGGGCGTTTCAGCCAGCGCTGTAGCCACTTAAAGCGCGGGCACTTGTTGCCTTCTTTGCGCGGAAAAGCTGTTCTGCCGTCGTATTCTACGCCCAAAAATTCAAGTACCCTGAGGTAGGTAGCCAGAGGATCAGCGATGAAGTCGTCGAATACTGCCACCAGGCAGCGTTCGCGCTTTACTTGCTGGAACAAGCGTGCCAAATGTTTACCCAAACGCCCGATCTCGGCATATTGAAGCAGTGAGGGATGAAGGCAGGTTCGGGGTAAGTGTTTGCCTTGCTTTCTAGCTTCTTGAAGGCGCCAGGCAGTGGCAAAATCCTCTTGATCTTCCTCGAGCAGCGTTACCAGCCGAGCGTGATAGGAATAAACCAGGTCAACCGGGTTGCGTATCATGACCAAGAAGCGAGCGTTGGGGTTCAAGTACAGAATCCGGTCGATAGCCTCTGGATCGTAGAGGTAAGAGACTGAACCTTCGCCTATGACCAGATGTTGATCAGGATCGTAGTGAGCAAAACAGCGCTTGAGGTAGTAGTGTTCATCCAGCGTTGGATAACGCTCGCGTAATAAACTGAAAAAATGCGGTTCTTTAGGCCGGGAAAAGCAGATTTTGGGATGATGGCCAAGATAATGGCTCATCGCTGTGGTGCCGCAGCGCGGCGCGCCGATCAGGAAAAAGTCGGGAAAGAACGGCAGCGCCGGTTGTGGCTTAGAATTGAGTTGTTGGTAAGCTGGATTAGCTGCCATGGACAGGTTGATTCTCCATCCGGCGCAGGGCAGCGGCGTAGCGGTCTTCCCAGCTTTTCATGTTTTTGATTCCGTCCTGCACGTAAGGGGAGGCCTTGATCAGAGCCAGCCACAGCCGGCTGACGATTTTTCCTGGCCATTTGAGCGGGCGCTCGACGTGGAGCAACAGCACGGCCCGGTGTTCGTCGGTGTCGTTGCGCACCTCGTGGTCGTAAGTATCGTCAAACACAAAGCACTTTCCCTCTTCCCAGATAAGCTTGCGGTCGGCTACCCGAAGATAGCATTTTTCCTTTTCTTTGGGGACGATCAAGCCTAGGTGGCAGACGATGAAGCTCTTGGTTGGCCCGCGGTGGGGTGGAATGTGGCAGCCTGGATCGATGAAGGAAAACCAGGCGGTCATCATTCCTGGAATCTGTTCTAACACTTTGGCCGTCTCTGGGCAGCGCCGACAGTTGGTCTCGATCCTGCGGTTAAAGCCGTATAAAAAGAAAGTCTTCCAGTGATCGCCTTGGGAAATCCGCTTTTGGTCGGGCGAGATTTCATGGAAGGCCGGGATCAGCTCGCGTTCCTTAAACAGCTTTTCGGCTTCCTTTCGGATGACGGGGTAGTTTTGTTCTAAGGTTTTGATCCAGGTAAATTGCCCAGGATCGAATGCCGGTGGATCGCCGATCAGCGATTGGCTGGCCAGGAACCGGTCCACCAGGCGGGTCAAGAATTTTCCAGTCTTGATGATCGCGCGGCGTCTGAGCTGGGCTAGAGTCATCTTGGTTTACCTCTTTGGTTTTTACCCGACAAATTGTAACATTACAGCAACTTCAATGAAGCTTTTTTGATTTGGATGCAAACTTTTTCACCCCGCGTCTGGCTGCTCGTCGGCGACAAAGCCGGCGACAATGCCCAGGCGGCCGCTGTTGCCGAAGCGCTCGGCTGGCCGGTGGAAGTTCGGCGCTTAGTGTTTCAAGCCCCGTATCGGGTCGGTAAGCCAAGGTTTAAACCGTCTTTATATCACATCGATCAAGACTTATCCGATCCCTTGATTCCACCGTGGCCGGATTTAGTGATTACCATTGGCCGGCGGCCGGCGATAGCCGCTTTATGGGTCAAGCAGCAATCCGGCGGACGCACTAAGGTTGTACTGCTCGGCAGGCCAAAAGGGTATTTTTCGGCGTTCGACCTGATCGTGGTTCCAAGGCAATATTTTGTTCCCGATCGCCCCAATGTTTTGAAATTGACCTTGCCTCTGCTGCGGGTCGACAAGAAAGCCGTCGAGGCGGCGGCTTCGGCTTGGTACGAGCGCATGGCAAGCTTGCCAAGGCCGCTGGTGGCGGTGTTGGTGGGGGGGGTGACCAAACCGTATCGGATGGATGAGACAGTGGTACGCCAGCTTTTGGATCAGGCCCAGAAAGCCGTCGGTGGTCGAGGAACTTTGTACATCTCAACTAGTCGCCGCACGCCAATCGAGATCATCCAGGCATTGGATGCTCTGAAGCCGGCCAATGCGCTACTTTACCGCTACGGCCTGGACAAACCTGAAGACAACCCTTATCTTGCCCTGTTAGGGCTAGCAGATGGATGTATCGTCACTGCCGATAGCGTTTCGATGATGGTAGAGGCCCTGCGTCTTCGCAAACCCTTGGCGATTTTTTCGCTTCCTATCCAGAATGCCAAGCGCATGCTCCTGAAACGGTTGATGCTCAAGCTGATTGGGGGACGTGACCTGAGCGCAATGCATAGTTTGATGTTTGAGCGGGGATGGGCGGTGCCATTGGGTCAGGGGGAGTTTCCTTATCCACCACCCCAGCTTGAGATACCCGATGAACTCACTGAGGTTGTGCGACAGATCACGACGTTAGTGGGCAAATGAACGTTAAGTTAATTTTTGATGAGATACGGCGATGGTCAATCTTCAGGTTGCAGATGAGGTTAACGAAAACCAGGCAACTTTCCGACTCCCGCCTACGATAGGACCGATCGCTTTTTATCTTCCCGATCTCCACAGTGGAGGTGTTCAGCGCATCGTGTTAAGAATCGCCCAGGCCTTCGCCGACCGGGGATACGCAGTAGATCTCCTCGTGTGTCGGCCTGAAGGAGAGCTCGGTTTTCTGCTCGGCAGGGGGCTTAGCCTTCACGTCCTGAAAGCTTCCACTTACCCGGTCTCTTGGCTTGCGGCTTGGCGCGCCGATCCTAAAATGGTCTGGCTTGCCCCGCGCGTTTTCTTCGGTCGCTACCGCTCGAAAACCCTACCTTGGTTGCCAGCGTTGGCCGAATATTTGGTCAATCGCCGCCCTGCGGTCTTGTTTGCGGCGACGCCGTTTCCCAACATCGAAGCAGTGCTAGCCCGGCGGCTTGCCAAAGTTCCGGTGCGGGTGGTGATCAGCGAGCGTAGCCACTTCTCGGTCGACGTGCCTAAACTGAAGCGCCGTGCCAAAGCGCTGGTGCCAGCGATGCGACGCGCTTACTTGGAGGCGGATGGAATTATCGCAGTCTCGCATGGCGTTGCCGACGACCTGATGCGTACCCTGGGGATACCGAACGAGCAGGTTGAAGTTGTGTACAACCCGGTCGTAGGTGCGGATTTCTTCCGGCGCATAGCTGAACCTGTAGATCACCCGTGGTTTCAAGACCAAAACATCCCGGTCCTGGTGGCCGTCGGCAGGCTGGCGCGACAAAAGGATTATCCTACTCTGCTGCGTGCTTTTGCCGAGTTGCGTAAAGAGCGCCTCGTCCGGCTTGCGATCTTGGGCAGCGGCAACGATCGAATGGTCGCTCGACTGAAGGATTTGGCCGAAGATCTTGGGGTAGCCTCGGATGTGGCATTTTTGGGGTTTAAACCCAATCCCTTGCCTTATATAGCCAGGGCTGATCTTCTTGTCCTTTCTTCCCGCTGGGAAGGTTTGCCGAACGTGCTCATCGAAGCTTTGGCCTGCGGCACTCCGGTAGTCAGCACCGATTGTCCCAGCGGTCCAGCGGAAATCCTGCAAGAGGGACGTTATGGACGCCTAGTCCCGGTGGGGGATGCCTGTGCCTTAGCCAAAGCGATGGCACAGACACTCGACTATCCCCCTGATCGCGAAAAGCTGCGAGAACGGGCTAGAGCCTTCGACGAGACTTGCGCCATCAAGTCCTATCAAAACATATTGCTAGGGTCTTCCCGGATGGGTTTATAAGATGCGGTTTTCCCTTGAAATCTTACCTTACCTTCGTGGCGAGTCGTTTTCAGACAGCCTTCGGATTCCTTTCCTCGCAGAAAAAGAACCGCTGCCTCCCTGGTGGATGGGGCGGACTGCCTATCTGCAACAAGTGTTGGCGGGGCACTCGGTGATTCACTTAGGCTGTGTGGACCACGGGCCTGAAAATGCCGCCGCGCGCATGGCTAAGGGTACCTGGTTGCACCAGAAGCTGGTGACCATCGCTTCCCCATGCGCGGGAGTAGACATCGATGCGGAAGGAGTCAAATATCTCACTCAAACTTTGGGACTAGGCGAAGTCTATTGTGCGAATCTGGCCACGGAAGATGTGCCGGCTTTGCAGAGCCGGCAATGGGACGTTTTGTTGCTCGGCGAGATAATCGAGCATCTAGACGACCCAGTGGCATTCTTGACCGGTGTCCGTCGGCGCTACGGCAGTTGTATTAGCAGTCTGCTTGCTACTGTGCCCAATGCGTTTGCCTTCAACAACTTGCGCCACGCGCTTAAGGGGGAGGAGCGCATCAATACGGATCACCGGTATTGGTTCACTCCGTACACTCTGGCGAAGGTATTGGTTCGGGCAGGATTTGTTCCCAAGGCGTTTCATTTCATGAGCCTGAATCCGTTTATCCGTCCGCCGATTTGGAAATCGTTTTATCGCAGGCGCAAGGCCGAAAAGCTCATCGCTTTTTGGCTACAGGACCGCTATCCGATGCTGCGCAAGACCTTAGTGATGTGGGCTGTTCCCCAGGAGCGGATAAAAGCCTAAGTTCTTCAGCTACGGCGAGGCCTAAGGGAAGCCAAAACATCATAAAGACTTCTTTTATCCTAACTCCCGGCAAAAGCTCCCAGCCGTTCGGTGCGATGCACACAAAGCCGTAAATCAAAAGCGTCAGCGGTAGAAAGTTTCCGGCGGCAGCACCGGCTTTAAAGGTGCGATACAAGCTGTATCCCAGTAGCCAGGCTGACAGTCCCAATCCGGCTACCCCTCCGACTCTTAAGTTTTCGATAAAAAAGCTGTGGGAGTGAGCATAGTGGTACAGGCTACCGTCAGCCAGTTTGGTTATCCCACCGGGATTGGCAAAGTACCCCTGCCCAAGCCAGGGATGCCGGATCGCCTGAGTCAATGCCTCCATCCAGATATAAGGACGATAAGGTTCCGGGCGCGTCAGCGTGGCGGCCAGTTCGGGGGTGAGAGCGGCTAGAACCAGTCCTACCGATCCCAAAACACCCAATGGGATAAGGAGCTTGCGGTTGGGTTGCAGGGCGATAAGCAAAATGAGGCTCACCCCCATCGCCATCAGCACGCTTCGGGTCCAGCTCACACAGGCATAGGCAAAAATCGCCGCGAACGCCAGGCCATAACTGAGGCGATTGGTAAGATGTGAGCAAGCCATTATCCGATGCCAAGCGATCACTGCGAATACGCCGAAAACAGCGGCGCCTTGGATAGGATTGTCTAGGTAGCCAAAGCCTTCCATGCGCGATTGTGGAAAAGGATGTCGGCTGTACCATGCGGCGATGACCAAACTCGCCGAGGCAGCAGCTAGAAAACACAACCGGCTGAGCTGGCGGTCGAAAGCTTCTTGATAGCAACCCCTAAGCCCTGCGGTGAGAAGCACAAAATGGGTAATTGTAATTCCGCTGGCTAAGGTGGAAAGGACAGCTTTGGCCTCAATTTGCGGCGACCAAAACATGCTGGCTAGAAGAAATCCCAAATACACCAGGATAAGTTGGTACAGCCGGCTTGCTTTAGCGAGCTTCCAAAACTCTGGCAGATACCGCCACGACCAGGGGATGATCAGGCTGGTGTAGAGGGTCCACAGCTTTTTGCCGTGGACGACGACTAGCAAACAGGCTCCTAGAAATACCACATAGGCCAAAAGCAGCGCCAGCCAACCGTCGATATTAAGTTTAGGGATCGGCGCTTGGACTAGGTTGGTCTGCCAGAGCCTAGTCAAATAGGGCCAAAAATACAGCAGGATCAGATTGGCGTAGAGCAGCCAGGTGATTTTGACCTCTGGTAGGAGTATCTTAAAGCAGGCGCTCAAGGCCAAAGCATAAACCAAAAGCAGCGCCTGCCACCTGCCGGCAGCAATAGAAGATCTTGGTTGCATCAAAGGTTAACCTAACGGCGCCGATAGGTTCCGATCAGCGCGGTTTCTTCCAAGATATGCCCTTGCATGGCTTGCTCTAACTGCCGTTTTGTCGGGTGGCCAAGGTCCGGCAGCACAGTATCTAGCGCGTAGAGCTTGAAGAAGTAGCGATGCTCGCCTATGGGGGGGCATGGGCCGCCGTAGCCGGTGCGTTTCCAGTCGTTTAGACCTTCTTTGGTTCCAGGGGGAAGGTGGGAAACGCCCTCGGGCAATCCTTCAGCGTCCGGGGGAATATTGTAGAGCACCCAGTGCACCCAGACCATCTTGGGTGCGCGGGGGTCGGGCGCATCCGGATCGTCCACGATCAACGCGAGACTCTGGGTGCCTTTTGGCAGATTTGACCAGCTAAGCGGGGGAGAGATGTCCTCGCCATCGCAGGTGTATTGTTTCGGAATCTTTCCGTTCTGGGAGAAAGCTGAAGAAGTAAGCGTCAGAGCCATAACAGACCTCACAGGCTGTAAGTTGGCGGTGAGTGCTGGCGTCCCTAAGCACAGGACCGCGGTGAAGACCACATAGCGCCACATGATTGATTGCTAATGTTTAAATCATCAATAATAATGCACAATTTTCAGCAAAAAATCTTCCATAATGTTGACCTTATGCTGACGGGTGAAACTCGCCTGGTTGGATTTGTCTAATACTGGCCGAAATAGATGTAGCCCTAGAGGCTTATTTAAGGCCGAAGTAAGTTAAAGTCAAAAGGGGAGATCCATTTTCTTAACTTAAGAGGGTGTGATATGGTAGACCTGGAACATGGGTTTCAAGACAGCCACGACCTTGTAAGTGAAGATGGAGTCGAGAGAGAAGTGGATGAATTGTTTTCCGTTTGGCGTAAGGATCAGGATAAGCTTGCCGCTCGCCGACGGGTAGAGCGTTATCTTGAGCTCAAGCGGCTGCGTGAGCAGATCGGTGATGTTTTCGATCTGAATGATATTTGACAGCTTGACATCTCCCGGGCGTGCCCGCATATTTGTCCGCAGTTTAAGTCATAAGAGGAAGCAAAGATGGAATTGAAAGATGACGTCAAACGCCTGCTTGAGACTTTGCGGCAAGAACGGGATGATCTTCGAGTAAGGATGCACCTGGCCAAATTGGAGGTGCAGCAGGAGTGGGAAAAAGCGGAGAAACAGTGGGAGAGCTTTAAAGCCAAAGCTGGGGAAGTCTTAGAGGACACCAAAGAAGTGGCTGGAGATCTCGCCGAATCGGCCAAAGCGATCGGCGAGGAGCTCAAGAATGTTTATTTGCGGATCCGCGAGCGCCTGACTTAATCCTTGCAGGGTTTGGAATGGCCGCCCCAAGGCGGCCATTTTTAATTGTTTGAAATCTGTAAATGACAAATCAAATCATGAAAGTTGTGCTGGCCTATTCGGGGGGGCTAGATACCTCGGTGATCCTAAAATGGCTACAAGAGACTTACGGCTGCGAGGTAATTACTTTTACTGCTGACATCGGTCAGGAGGAGGAGCTGGAACCTGCGCGCGAAAAGGCCAGGGCCTTAGGGGTCCGACAAATCTACATCGACGATCTGAAGGAGGAATTTGCGCGCGATTTCGTCTTTCCAATGTTCCGTGCCAACGCCGTCTATGAAGGTGAGTATTTGCTTGGGACCTCCATTGCTAGGCCGTTGATCGTAAAGCGCTTGGTCGAGATTGCGCACGAAGTCGGCGCCGATGCTATCGCCCATGGCGCGACCGGTAAAGGCAACGATCAGGTCCGTTTCGAACTGGGTGCCTACGCTTTGAATCCAAGAATCAGGATCATCGCGCCATGGCGGGAATGGGAACTGAACTCTCGGGAGAAGCTTTTGGCTTACGCCGAAGCTCACGGTATTCCTATCGAAAAGAAGCCGGGAAAGGGTTCACCTTATTCCATGGACGCTAACCTGCTGCACATCTCCTACGAGGGGGGGAGGCTGGAAGATCCTTGGGCCGAGCCAGAGGAAGAGATGTGGCGCTGGACCGTAGCACCAGAGCAGGCCCCAGACCAACCGCTCTATTTGGAATTGAGCTTCGAGCGCGGTGACCTGGTGGCCATTGATGGGGAGCCCAAGACCCCAGCCCAGGCGCTCCAGACCCTGAATCGGCTCGGCAGCGCGCACGGTATCGGCAGGTTGGACCTGGTCGAAAACCGCTACGTAGGAATGAAGTCGCGCGGCTGCTATGAGACTCCTGGTGGGACTATTTTGCTCAAGGCACACCGCGCGATCGAGTCAATCACGCTAGACCGTGAAGTGGCCCACCTCAAAGATGAGCTGATGCCGCGTTATGCCAGCCTGATCTACAACGGCTATTGGTGGAGCCCTGAGCGCAAGGCGCTGCAAGCGCTGATTGATGCCTCCCAGGAGACGGTCAACGGTACAGTCAGGCTTAAGCTATACAAAGGTAACGTCTATGTGGTCGGACGCCGCTCCGAAAACAGCCTGTTCGATGCCGCCAGCGCTACTTTCGAGGACGACCAAGGAGCTTACAATCAGAAAGACGCCGAAGGCTTTATCAAGCTCAACGGCCTTAGGCTCAAAATCCTAGCTCAAAAAGGGATGAAATTTTTCTAGGTAATGCCGTACTTCTGCATCCGGTAAAGCAGGGTATCGCGGCTGATTCCCAATAGCTTGGCCGAACGGCTGCGATTGCCGCCGGTACGGGCCAGAGCTTGGCGGATCAGCTCGATCTCCACCTCTTCCAGCGACAGGCCGGTAGGCGGTAGGGTGATGTTGTGGCGAGGACGCGGCGGTAAAAGGATTTGCGGCGGTAGATTGCTCGCTTCGATCGTCTTTCCGGCCAGAAGGATCGCCAGCCGCTCGCAGACGTTGCGTAGCTCTCTGACGTTGCCTGGCCAATCGTAGTGGATCATGGCTTGTAGGGCGGGCTTAGCAAAGCGGGCCGGTTCCAGCCCGTATTCACAAGCAGCCTGCTGCATGAAGTGTTCGGCCAAAAGCGGGATGTCTTCGCGCCGTTCGCGCAGTGGAGGAATTTCTAACGGGACGACGCTCAGCCGATAATAAAGGTCTTGGCGGAATTCACCGCGCTGGATTTTTTCCCCCAGGTTGGCGTTGGTGGCAGCGATGATGCGCACGTCTACGGTTTCGATGGCAGTTGCGCCCACTGGCTGGCACTCGCCGGTTTCCAAAAACCTAAGTAGCTTTCCTTGCAGGGAATAAGGCATGGAATCGATTTCGTCCAAAAGGACCGTCCCGCCGTCGGCAGCCTGAAGCTTGCCTGGTTGGTTGCTGATCGCGCCGGTGAAAGCTCCTTTGCGGTGACCGAACAGTTCCGATTCAGCCAGCGATTCGGGGAGGGCGGCGCAATTGATGGTGATGAACGGACGGTTGGCGCGTGGACTAGATCGCTGCAATGCCTGGGCGAGCATTTCTTTGCCGGTTCCGGTTTCTCCGATAATCAAAACAGTGACGTCGGTGGCGGCCACCATCTTGGCAGAACGCAGCAGCGCCTCGAAGTTCGGCGCTTGACCGATGAGCGATTGGAACCTATCCATCAGGTATACCCCATTTTTTCTTATTTGCTGCATAACCCACGGATTTAAATTTGGGAAGGCCGCCAGCGAGGCTAACAAGATCACGAAAACCCCGGCGCCGACACGGAATCTGCGCATCTTGGCCAGGCGTACCATCCAATTGGTCATTATACCGACCCCCATGACCGCGGGTAAAGTTCCCATGCCGAAAGCCGCCATGGCTAAGGCACCGCGGCTTGGACTGCCGGCCGTGGCAGCAAGCGCCAGGGCGGTATAAACCAGGCCGCAGGGCAGCCAACCCCAGATCATGCCGAATAAAAACGCCTGGGACAGATTCGCCACCGGCAGGATCCTTCGGCCTAAGGGTTCGAGCAAGCGCCAAAGGCGTCCACCGAGTCTCTCTAGATACGCGAATCTGGGGAACCAACCGGCGATGTAGAAACCGCAAGCGGCCATGATCAGACTGGCGGTGATCTGGAGCATCCGGTAACCCTGGACGCCGAATGGTAATTCTAAAGCGTATCTAAGGCTGCCGGCGATCAGCCCGGCCATGGAGTAGCTTACGATACGACCCAGATTGTAGCTGAGAACGAAAGGGGTCAGGAGTTGTTTGCGGGCTCGGACTTCCCGGCTTAGGCTCAGGGTAAGGGTGCCGATGATGGAGCCGCACATGCCGATGCAGTGGAAGCTCGAAAACAGCCCCATGATGACAGCGACTAAATAAATCGGCTCGAATGCCTGAGCAGGCATGGGAATGCTCAGCGAGGTCGCTCGAAAATCTGCCGGATCTGGTTTTGGAAGGCTAGAGCGGCGGACTTAGGGTCTGGGGCGTCGCGGATCGGACGACCGATCACCACGTAGTCCGCTCCATCGGCAAAAGCCTGGGCTAAGGTTGTCGTGCGCCTTTGGTCGTCGCGCTGGTCTAAATCAGAGCGGATGCCAGGAGTGATGATCAAAAAGTCGTCTTCGATCGTTTTTCGGATAGCGGCGGCCTCTTGCCCCGAGGCGATGACGCCGTCAAGCCCTGCCTGCCAGGCTTGACGGGCGCGCCTGAGCACCAAGGAGCTGAGGTCTTCAGTATATCCCATATCTCTCACAGCCTGCGCGTCGAGGCTGGTCAGAAGCGTGACCGCTAGGATTTTCAGCGTTTTTTCTTTGCCGCGGGCAGCGGCTTGCATGATCGCCAGGTCTCCGTGAACTGTGGCAAATTGCACCTCAATGCGACTGAGAGCCCGCACCGCCCGTTCTACCGTGGCAGGAATATCATAAAACTTGAGATCGACAAATACTTTCTTGCCTTGTCTTCTGAGCCAGTCGATCAGAGAGAAACAGTCGCCGGCCATGAACAGCTCAAGACCAATTTTATAGAATGACACCTCTTCCCCTAGGATTTCGACCAGCTGCTTGGCTTGATTATGAGTGGGGAGGTCCAAAGCGACGATCAGCCGCTCGCGCGGAGGGATGGGTTTGGTGGATAAGGACATGGTGTTTTTCCAGCGTTAGTTGACGAAGTCAATGATACAAAATCTATAGCCGTGCTGGTGGGAATCCATGGCTGCGGTTCTACTCAAAATGTTTTTGCTCATCCTGTGCGGCATTTCCTGGCGCGTTCTGCGTCCGGCTGGCTTAGAGGGAGATCAGACTCGTCTAGTGCTGACCAACCTCGTTTACTACTTGTTCCTGCCGGGATTGATCTTGAAATTGATGAGCCGCTCGCACTTGGGAGTAGAAACCCTGCTGATTGCCGGATACGGGATCGGAATAGTGGGTTGCGGAGGGGCATTGGCAGCGCTTTATGGGCGTTGGCGGCGGCTGCCGGCGGCTCAAGCGGGGGCAGCCTGGTTGGCGGTGACCTTTCCCAATGTCACTTTTTTGGGGCTGCCGGTGCTGCAGCAGACCTTCGGCGATTGGGCGGCGCTTTTGGTCATCCAGCTCGATCTGTTTGCCTGCACTCCCTTGGTATTGACGCTGGGAATCGGGGTCGCAAGAGCGTTCGGCGGCCAGCACCGAGGGGACAGCCACTGGCTGGCTTTATTGCGGGTACCGCCACTGTGGGCGGCGGCATTGGCAGTCGGGTTGAACCTGGCTGGCTGGCCGCTGCCACCCTGGGCCTTGGATTTCCTTGATCTACTGGCTGAGGCGGTCACGCCGCTGATGTTACTCGCGTTGGGGTTGGCCTTGGACTTGAAGAGTTTGCGTTGGTGCAGTTGGCCGCTGGTAGGGGCAGTGGTGACGATCAAATTGGTGCTGATGCCTCTGTTTGGTTGGTGGTTGGGCATGCAGCTGAGGTTCTCCGGCGACGAGCTCACGGCGTTGGTGCTCGAGGCGGGCATGCCCAGCATGTTGTTTGGGATCGTATTATGCGATCGATTCAGCTTAGACAGCCGTCTGTATGCCTTGTTGGTGACCACGAGCACGCTCTTGTCTCTGGCCAGCCTGCCGCTTTGGTATGAACTGCTCGAGGGGAGGTATAATTGCATTTCTTTTTAGAATATTAGAATAGCGAGGAGAATGCGATGGGATTCATGCAAGGTAGGAGGGTTTTGATCGTCGGTCTTGCCAGCAACCGTTCCATTGCCTGGGGTATCGCTCAGGCCATGCATCGGGAGGGGGCGGAGTTGGCGTTTACCTATCAGAACGACAAGCTCAAAGAGCGGGTGGAAACGCTGGCCGCCGAGTGCGGGAGCCATCTAACTTGCGCCTGCGACGTCAGTCGCGACGAGGAAATCCAAAGGGTTTTCGACTACTTGAGCCAGCACTGGGAGGGACTGGACGGCATCGTTCACTCGGTTGCCTATGCCCCGCGTCAGGCATTGGAGGGGGATTATCTTTCTGCGGTCGATCGGGAGTCGTTCCGCATCGCCCACGACATAAGTTCCTATAGCTTTGCCGCGCTTGCCAAGGCCGGGCGGGCGATGCTCAAGCCGGGCGGTGCGCTGTTGACTTTAAGCTACTTAGGAGCCGAGCGGGTGATTCCCAATTACAATGTGATGGGGGTAGCCAAGGCCAGCCTTGAAGCCAATGTGCGATATTTAGCCGCTTCCTTAGGACCTTTCGGCATTCGGGTCAACGCGATTTCGGCCGGCCCCATCCGGACTCTGGCGGCTTCCGGCATCAGCAATTTTCGGGAAATGTTAAGTAAAGCCGAGAAGGCTTCTCCATTGCGTAGAAACGTCACCATCGAGGAGGTGGGGAACGCCGCGGCGTTTTTGTGCTCGGATCTAGCCTCAGGGATCACCGGCGAGGTGCTCTATGTAGACGCCGGCTATCACATCATCGGCCTGGCTTTCGAGATTTAAGTTTTTAGTGCGACCCGACTCCTGGCAAGGAGTCGTTCGAATTCGGAAGCGGGCATGGGCTTGCCAAACAGATAACCCTGTCCTTCGTCGCAGCCAAAGCGGCGCAGCAATGTCAGTTGGCCTTGGGTTTCGATCCCCTCGGCCAGAATTTTGAGCCTGAGGCTGTGGCCCAGGCCGATAATCCCTTCGACGATGGCGGCGCTGCCTGGATCGTGTTCTAGTGGCTGGATAAAGGACTGATCGATTTTAAGGGTATCGAGGGGAAAACGCTTGAGATGGCTCAGTGAGGCGAAGCCGGTGCCAAAATCGTCTAAAGCGAGTTTGACCCTTAGGTTTTTCAGTTGCTGAAGCACATACACTGTGTGCTCGATATCGAGCATGGCGGAAGATTCAGTAATTTCCAGTTCCAACTGCTCGGGCAAGATCGGATATTCTTGGAGCAGTTGCTCGATCAGGGCCGGTAAGTTTTGCTGGTGAAATTGATAGGCCGAAACATTGATCGCCAGCCTTAACGCGAAGCCGGCATGCTGCCAAGCCTGTAACTGGTGCATTGCTTGGCGCATCAGCCAGGCGCTAATGGGGCCGATGATCCCGGTTTCTTCGGCCAGGGGAATGAATTCCTGAGGTGGCAACAGGGAGTAATGGGGGTGATGCCAGCGCAAGGTAACCTCGGCGCCACACAGCGTTCCATCTTTAAGCTGGACTTGGGGCTGGTAATACGGCTCTAACTCCTGATACTCGAGTGCGTGGCGCAGGTACCCTTCTAGGGCTAAGGGGTGGTGGCGGGGTTCGAATTTGGCCTGATACCGGCAGAAGGTGTTGCCGCCGCGTTTTTTGGCCTGCTGCAAGGCCAGATCAGCGGCATGGAGAAGCGCCTCTGGATCTGTGCCATCATCCGGATAGAGACTATACCCCACGCTGAGCGAAACGCAGAACTCCCGGTGATCGACATAGAGAGGGCGGTGCAGGGCGCTGATTAGAACCTTAGCCAGAAGTTCGGCGCGGCCGTCAGGAGCGAGTAAAGCGAAGGTATCGGCTTCAAAACGATACAGTTGGGCGTTGAGTCCACGGCAGCTCAATTCCTCACGGAGTCGCCCTGCGACAGCGCCGAGCAACTGGTCGCAAAGCAAGTATCCTAAGCTGCCGATGAACAGCTTGAAGCGGTCAATATTGAGCAAGAACACTGCAACCTCTGGAAAGCGTTGCAGATGTTTATGCAGATGGGCATGAAACAGGTGGCGGTTGGGAAGCCCAGTGGCTTCATCGTGACAGGCCTGCCAAGTCAAAGTGCGCATGAGCAGAAAATTCAGGACGGTGCGCAGGGCAATGCCGAGGAGGAGGATAAGCGCTGGGACCAGGACCGAATAAGCCCCAGGTCGCAGGTTGCTGGTGATCAAGGAGATCGTCAGGGCCAGGATCAGGAGATCCAAAGCGGCGCTTAGGAGGTTTAAACACCGGTAAAGCATAAAAGATCAGGGCGATTCCGTATTAGGTGCGATTATTATCTGGCTGCCTCGGTGCCGGCAAGCAGTCGGATCCAAGCTTTTAGGTTTTTGCGGACCTAGGGGCGGCTGTTATACTTAGAACGTGTTTTGGTGAAACCGGAGTTGCCCGGTCATAGTCTGAGCCTAAAATTGAGGGATGTAATTTATTATGAAGTGGCTTAATCTCAGCTTGATCCGCTTACTTGAATTTCTCACCTTGCTGATATATTCCTTCTTCGTGCTGGTATATTTCAGCGCTTTTCTGTTGTTGCCGCTTGACATCTTGTCGCTATTGGTCAATGGGATGGGATTAGTCGGTTTACCGACCGTCGTTTCTGTTCCGCTAGCTGCAGCAGTAAGCGGGTATTTTTGTTACCTAGTTTACAAGATGCCAGGGGTGTGTCAGGTCCTCCTCAATGGGGGAATAGAGCTGACCAACGCCGGTTATATTCAGATCCAACATCTGGAGAGTATCGTCCAGAAACTCGGCAGTGGGCCTGCCTCAGCTAACCCCGGTACCGCCTGAATCTTCGCTGACCTTAGAGAGCGTTCCTGCTGGATCGGCATCTGCGTGGCGCAATGATCCGAAAACTGGTTTTTAGCGTCTTAGCCCTTGCTTTGGCCGCCGCTTTTGTGGCAGTCCAGCCATGGGGGCGGGCAGTACCTGCTGCCAGAGCCGTGGCGTTTCATTCGCCCGCTACCTACCAGCAGGTGGTATATGTTTATGATGGAGATACAGTGCGGCTTGCGGATGGAAGGCAGGTGCGGCTTCTCAATATCAATGCCCCTGAGATCGAGACCCATTCAAAGCGTGGCGAGCCAGGTGGAGAGCAGGCCAAGCGCGCGCTTGAGAAGCTGACCCGGGGGAAGCGCGTGCGGCTGGAATACGACGCTCAAACTCAGGATCACTATGGGCGCACGCTGGCCTACCTGTTTACCGAGGATGGCCTCCACGTCAACCTTACCTTGGTCAAAGAGGGCCTTGCAATCGCGAATTTCCACCCCCCTAATCTCAAGTATGCCGACGCGATCCTCGCCGCCGAGCGCGAGGCGGAAACGGCAAAACGCGGGGTCTGGGGCATGGCCGCTTATGCCCCGAAACCGATCGAAGTTTTGCGCCGCACAAAGGTTTATGGTTGGCAAAGGGTGCAGGGTAGGGTGATGCGGATTAAACCCTTACGCAAGTTCATCCGGCTTGAGTTCGACCGCGACCTGTACGTGATCATCCCCAAGGCGAATCTCGAGTGGTTTCCTGCGCTTTCTACTTATCTTGGGGCTAAGCTCGAGGTGCGTGCTTGGCCTACGCGGCGCGGGCAAAGTGTTTCGATGTTAGTGCGTCATCCCAGCGCTTTGGTAGTTCTGCGGTGATTGACGGTTTTTTATCAGTGTAAGGAGAACAAGCATGACGATTGGAGATTATCGCAAATACGTTTGCGTGGTCTGCGGCTATATCTATGACGAGGCCGAAGGCGACACCGAGGGAGGGCTTCCTCCCGGGACACGGTTTGAGGATATTCCCGATGACTGGGTCTGCCCTGAGTGCGGGGCTTCCAAGGAGGATTTTGAATTGCTGGAGGAATAGCTTCTATTTTTTTAGAAGCTGATCCAGCCGGCCTTCCTGATTCAAAGTGGCCAATTCTTGGAACCCGCCAACGTAAAAATCACCGATAAAGATTTGGGGCACTGTGCGGCGGCCAGTTTTACGAAGCATTTCCTGGAACCTATCCGGTTCCAGATCGATCCTAAGTTTACGGATGGACGCAACCCCTTTGCTCAAGAGCAGCTTCTCAGCCAATAGGCAGTAAGGACAACGGGCGGTTGTATACATGACGACAGGTTTCATCAGCGACATTGTAATTCAACCTTGAGCGTTTCGGCCAGGGAGTGAAATCGGTTAAACTTAACCGCCTTTTAGAACTGAGGAACTAGCCATGCAGACACCCTGGATTGCTCCTTCGATCTTATCGGCCGACTTTGCCCGTCTCGGTGAGGAGGTGGAAAGCGTACTCAAAGCTGGTGGCGATCTCGTCCACTTCGACGTTATGGATAACCACTATGTCCCCAACTTGACTTTCGGCCCAATGGTCTGCGAAGCGCTGCGCAAGTATGGCATTACCGCGCCGATCGACGTCCATCTGATGATCAAGCCGGTGGATCGGATCATCCCGGATTTTGCCAAAGCGGGGGCGACTTACATCACCTTTCATCCAGAGGCCTCCGACCACGTAGACCGCACTCTGCAATTGATCCAGAGCTTGGGCCTCAAGGCGGGCCTGGTATTCAATCCGGCAACCCCGTTGGATTACCTCGACTGGGCCATCGAGCGGATAGACATGGTGTTGTTAATGTCGGTCAATCCCGGCTTTGGTGGCCAGTCGTTTATCCCTTATGTGCTGCGCAAGATCGAACGGGTGCGTAGCCTGATCGATTCTGTAGGCCGGCCAATCCGGCTGGAGGTGGACGGCGGTATCAAGGTGGACAACATCGCCCAGGTAGCCGCTGCCGGGGCCGATACCTTCGTCGCCGGATCGGCAATTTTCGGCCAGCCGGACTATCAAGCCGTGATTGCGGCCATGCGGGCAGAGATCGCCAAGGGCTTGGCTAAGGTGAGATGACACCATTCCTATGACACCTGAGCGTTTTTGGGAGCTTGCCGCTCTCGGGTTCAACCGTATTCCCGTCAGCCGTGAGGTCCTGGCGGATCTGGATACTCCGCTGAGCACCTATCTTAAGCTGGCAGGTCAGCCTTATACCTACTTGTTCGAATCGGTGCAGGGTGGCGAGCGCTTCGGGCGTTATTCCATCATCGGCTTGCCGGCGCGGCAGGTGATCCGGGTCCAGGGGAACAAGGTCGAAGTTTGGCGCGGGGAGGAATTGCTCGAAGAGCAAACCACAGCGGATCCGTGGGGCTGGATCCGAGGGTTTGCCCAGCGTTTTGCCGTTCCGACTTTGCCTGGCATGCCCAGATTCAGCGGTGGCCTAGTGGGTTATTTCGGTTACGAGACCGTCGCCTATTTGGAACCTAGGTTGAAACCGGCTGTGGCCAAACCCGACCCCCTTCAGACTCCTGACATTCTGCTGATGGTTTCAGAAGACCTTTTGGTGTTTGACAACCTGGCAGGCAGTCTCAAGTTGATCACTCACGCCGATCCCAGCCAGTCTGAGGCGTTCGAGCAGGCGACTGCGCGCTTGGAGGAATGGATTGCACGCTTGCACAGCAGCTGCCCGTATCCGCCTGAAAGCGCAAAGTACCGTATCAGCGAAGCGGATTTCGTCTCCGGTTTTACCCGCGAAGGCTTCGAACGGGCGGTGGAGCGGGTTAAAGACTACATTGTCGCCGGTGACGTCATGCAGGTGGTGCTGTCCCAACGTCTGTCGATCCCTTACCGTGGAGACCCTTTGAGTGTCTATCGGGCGCTGCGCTGGCTCAACCCATCTCCCTATTTGTATTATTTGAATCTTAAGGACTTCCACATCGTCGGCTCCTCGCCAGAAATCCTGGTGCGACTCGAGGATGCCGCCGTCACTGTCCGACCTATCGCCGGAACTCGCCCTCGGGGGCAAACCCCAGAGGAGGATTTGGCGCTGGAAAAAGAGCTTCTGGCCGATCCCAAAGAGTTAGCCGAACACCTGATGCTCATCGATCTTGGGCGCAATGATATCGGACGGGTGGCTGAGATCGACAGCGTCGAGGTGACCGAGAAGATGATCATCGAGCGTTATTCTCATGTCATGCACATCGTTTCCAACGTGACGGGAAGGCTCAAGGCCGGGCTCGATGCCTTCGACGCGCTTGCGGCCACTTTTCCGGCCGGTACTGTCTCGGGGGCGCCCAAGATCCGGGCGATGGAGATCATCGCCGAGCTGGAGCCGGTCAAGCGGGGCATTTATTCCGGCGCGGTAGGTTACATCGGCTGGGCAGGCAATCTAGACACCGCTATCGCTATCCGCACCGCGGTGATCAAGGACGGCCAACTCCACGTTCAGGCGGGAGCAGGGATTGTCTACGATTCGGTCCCAGCCAAAGAGTGGGAAGAGACCATGAACAAGGGGCGTGCTTTGTTCCGCGCCGTGGCGCGTGCATTGGAGGGGCTTTCGGCATGAGTCGGGTGGTGATGATCGACAACTACGACTCCTTTACTTATAACCTGGTCCAATATCTGGGAGAGTTGGGGGCAGCGGTAACGGTGGTGCGCAACGATCAGGTGAGTCTAGAAGACATCGAACGCCTTAAGCCTGATCGGATTGTCATTTCTCCCGGCCCTTGCACTCCCAAGGAAGCGGGTATTTCGGTACCTGTGATCGAACACTTCAAAGGTAAATTGCCGATTTTAGGAGTATGTCTAGGTCATCAAAGCATCGGCGTGGCTTTCGGTGGCCGCATCGTTCACGCTAAGACGATCATGCATGGTAAAACCTCATTGGTTTATCACCAGGGACAAGGTATGTTCCAGGGGATTCCCAGTCCCTTCGAAGCCACTCGTTACCATTCCTTGGTGATCGAACGCGAGAGCCTTCCAGAGTGTCTCGAGATCACCGCCTGGACTCGGGATAAAGCTGGAGATTTCGAAGAGATCATGGGAGTGCGCCACAAGGACTACCCGATCCAAGGAGTGCAGTTTCATCCCGAGTCGATTTTGACTCAGTATGGCCACGAGTTGCTCAGCAATTTTTTGGAAGACAGATGAACATCCGCGCGGCTATCGCCAAGCTGCTCGAGCCGACCGACCTGAGCGCTGAACAGATGCAGGAGGTCATGGCGCAAATCCTGGCCGGCAAGATCACTCCAGCCCAGACTGCTGGTTTTTTAGTCGCGCTTAGGGCCAAAGGCGAGAGCGTTGAGGAGATCGTCGCCGCAGCCAAGGTGCTGCGCGAACATGCAGTCGATCTCGAAGTCAGCAGCGATTCCCTGATCGACACTTGCGGTACCGGGGGAGATGCCGCAAATACCTTCAACATCTCTACCACGGCGGCTTTCGTAGTAGCGGCGGCTGGCGGCAGAGTGGCCAAGCACGGCAATCGGTCGGTATCCAGCCGCAGCGGCTCGGCTGACGTGCTCGAGGCAGCTGGGGTCAGGCTGGATTTGACTCCAGCCCAGGTCAAGCACTGTATCGATCGAGTCGGCATCGGATTTCTCTATGCCCCTTACCACTACAGCGCGCTTGAACACCTGGCCACAGTGCGGCGGGAGCTTGGGGTCAGGACGCTGTTCAATCTGCTTGGTCCCCTGCTAAATCCATTGGAGGCCAGGCATCAGCTGTTAGGGGTGTTTGACGCCCGCTATGTGATACCCCTGGCGCGAGTACTTAACCGGCTGGGCAGCCGTCATGCCTTGGTGGTTCACGCCGAGGACGGTTTGGATGAGATCAGCCTTGCTGCCCCTACTCAGGTAGCCGAACTTAAGGCAGGAGAAGTAAAAACCTATACCATCGCACCGGAACAGTTTGGCTTTTCCCGCGCTCCGCTGAGTGCGATCCAGGTCGATTCCGTCGCTGAAAGCCTTAAGATCATGCGCAGCGTCTTGGCGGGGGAACCAGGACCAGCCAGCGACATCGTTGCACTCAATGCCGGGGCGGCGATCTATGCTGCCGATTTGGCCGATTCACTGGCCAGCGGCGTGGAGAAAGCCCGTGCCGTGTTGGCCTGCGGAGCGGGCGTGGAGAAGTTGAATGCCCTGATTGAATGGACCCAAAGCCAATGAACAATTCCAACATCCTGCAACGAATCTTGGCTACTAAGCGCGAAGAGGTCAGCCAGCGTAAACAGCGCGTTCCCCTGTCTGAGATGCGCCAGTTAGCCGACTCCCAGCCTTCCCCTTTGGATTTTCGGGGGGCTTTGCAAAGGCGGGTGGCGAATGGCCAGCCGGCGGTGATCGCCGAGATCAAAAAAGCCTCGCCGAGCCAGGGGGTGATCCGGGAAGCTTTTGATCCGCGCGAGATCGCCGTAAGCTATGCCAAAGGGGGGGCAACGTGCCTTTCAGTGTTGACCGACAAACATTATTTCCAGGGCTGCGAGGCTTACCTCGAACTGGCTAAACAAACTGCAGGGCTTCCTACCCTGCGCAAGGATTTTCTCATCGACCCTTACCAAGTCTATGAGGCGCGAGCCATCCAAGCTGACGCGATCCTGTTGATCGCAGCGGCTTTGGATGGTCCTCGGCTTAAGGACCTGAGTCAACTGGCAGTGGAGCTCTCGCTGGCAGTGTTGGTGGAGGTGCACGATGCCGATGAACTGGAACAAGCCTTGCTTCTAGAAGACGCCATTTTGGGTATCAACAACCGTAACTTAAGGACTTTCCAAGTTTCCTTGGAAAACACTTTGAACCTTTTACCTTTGATTCCAGAGGGTCGGTTAGTGGTCACCGAAAGCGGCATCCACACGCCTGAGGATGTAGTTAAAATGCGTGCCCTGGGAGTACACGCCTTTTTAGTGGGCGAAGCGTTCATGCGGGCGGAAAATCCAGGAGAATGCCTTAGGCGGTTGTTTTACTCGTGAAGCCGATAATGCAAAGAAGATATCTGTTCGGAAATGATCCCCATCAGGAAGATGAACAACGACCCTAAAAACAGGATCACCGACATATTGGTCAAGCGCCCCCATATGAAAAAGGTATAGGCATAGTAGATCAAGCCAGTGGCGAAGGTGAAAGCTGAAACCGGCAGGAACAGACGCATGGGGGAGAACAAGGCGCCGATCTTGAAGATGATGACGAAAAAACGAATGCCATCGCGCAGTAGCCGGATGTGGCTGCGGCTGTCCTGATGACGCTGGCGCGCCCGGATAGGGACATAAGCAACCGGGAAGCCGGCGCGGAAGAAAGCCATCGTGCTGGTGGTGGGATAGGAAAAACCATTGGGAAGCAGATACAGGAATTTGCGGAAACATTTGGCATCGGCGGCGCGAAATCCAGAAGTCAGGTCCTCGATCCGGTAGCCAGTCATCGCCGAGGCGAGGCGATTGTAGATCTGGTTGGCAAGCCGCCTCCCCAGGGAGGAATGAGTATCGGCCTGCCTGGCTCCGACCACCATCTTATAGCCTTGAGAAAAGGCCTCAAGTAACCGAGGGATATCCTTGGGATCGTGTTGGCCGTCGGCATCCATGAAGACCAAAATTTCGCCGTGGGCGGCGCGTGCCCCGTTTTTGACCGCCGCACCGTTGCCCATGGTGTAAGGGTGGCGGATGACGCGTGCGCCTAAAGTTTCAGCTAACTCGCCAGTGCCGTCGCTGGAGCCATCGTCGACGACCAAGATCTCGGCTTCTGGCAGCAACTGCCGGAGGTAGGGAATGAGAGAAGGTAAGGAGACCGCTTCGTTTTTGGCTGGAAGGATGACAGAGATACTAGGCATTGGCTATGCGTCCTTGAATTTAAGCTTTTGCTGTGATTATAGCCAAGACGGTGAAATTGATCGTTTCTCGATAAAGCGATCAATGCAAATCGGGTTTGATCGGGATCAAAACGATCAAGGGTAGAGATGCGGTATATTCTTACCGATCTTAGCCATTTATCCTCTGGGAAGGGTGTTTGAGCGGGTAGCCCCCGCTCTTTTTTTATCCCTTAATGCGTTGTCCAGCCAGGCGTTTTATGCTCTAATACTAAGCGTTTTGCCTCGGGCATCTTAGAGCGGGGCAGACTCTCGCTTTTGCTATCGATCCATCCAGTTTTTGTGGACGTGGAATCTAAAACCTATGGTGATAAAAATCAAAAAAGGATTGGACCTGCCCATTGCAGGCAAACCCGAACAAAAAATTTTCGAAGATGGGGGCAAAGTGAAATCGGTGGCCGTCATCGGTCAGGATTTTCATGGTCTTCGGCCTTCGCTTCAGGTCCAAGAGGGTGACCGCGTCAAGTTGGGACAGTCGCTATTTGTCGACAAGAAGTATCCCGAGATCAAATACACCTCTCCAGGCTGTGGAACAGTCAAAGCGATTAACCGTGGGGCGCGCCGGGCGCTATTGTCGGTAGTGATCGAGCTGGAAGGAGACGAGGAGGAAAGCTTTGCCAGTTATCCTGCCTCCGGTTTGGAAGATTTAACCCCGGACCAGGTCAAACAAAACCTCCTGGATTCTGGACTTTGGACGCGCCTGCGCACCCGCCCTTACAGCAAGGTGCCTACTCCAGATTCGCAGCCGCGTGCTATTTTTGTGACGGCAATCGATACCAATCCTTTGGCAGCCGATCCGACGGTAGTATTGGCCGAAAGGATTGAAGATTTCCGGAACGGTCTTAAAGTGATTTCTCATCTAACGCCGGGCAAGGTGTTCGTGTGCTGTTCGGCCAAAAGCGACGGGTTTCCCGCGGTCGATGGGGAAAAAGTAGAAGTAGTCGCTTTCGATGGGCCCCACCCAGCGGGTCTTCCTGGCACCCATATCCATTTCCTGGAACCTGTCAGCGCCAACAAAACCGTTTGGTATCTGGATTATCAATCCGTCCTGGCCATCGGGGCGTTGTTTGTGACCGGCCGCTTGAACGTCGAGAAGGTCATTTCTCTAGCCGGGCCGGTAGTCAAGCGTCCGCGTCTGATCCGGACTCGGGTCGGCGCCAACTTAGAAGAGCTGACGGCAGGCGAGGTGGAATGTCAAGGTCCCTATCGGGTTATCTCCGGTTCGGTGCTCAATGGCCGAAAAGCCCAGGGTTGGGCAGGGTTCCTTGGGAATTATCACAACCAGGTGACGGTGCTCGAGGAATACTGCCAGCGCGAATTGTTCGGTTGGATCGAAATGAAAGGCGCCGAACACAAATTTTCCATCCTGGACGTCTTTTTGCTTCGCCGCCAAAAACCTAAAGAGTACAAATTGACCACAGCTTTGTGTGGCAGTCCCCGCGCCATTATCCCCATCGGCGTGTACGAGAAGGTGATGCCGCTCGATATTCTACCGACCCAACTCCTGCGGGCGCTGGTTATCGGGGATACCGACACCGCCCAGGCATTGGGGTGCCTGGAACTCGACGAGGAAGATCTGGCGCTTTGCACGTTCGTCGATCCCGGCAAACACAACTTCGGCCCGGTCCTTAGAAGAAACTTAACCCAAATCGAGAAGGAAGGCTGATGTCCAAGTTAAGAACGTTCTTAGATCGAATTCATCCTCTGTTCGCTAAAGGGGGGCGGTACGAGAAGCTGTACCCGCTCTATGAAATGGTGGATACGTTTCTCTATTGGCCGGCGGACGTTACGCCAAATCCGGTCCACGTGCGCGATGCCCTGGACTTAAAGCGGGTGATGGTCTATGTCTGGCTGGCGACCTTTCCGGCGATCTTCGTCGCCCTGTACAACACCGGCTATCAGGCCAATCAGGCGATGCAGGCGCTGGGGGTGGAGACCATCCCCAACTGGCGCGGCGCAATCATGGACTGGTTCGGCTACAATCCGGCCAACCCCATCTCCTGCTTGATGCACGGGGCGCTGTATTTCTTTCCCGTTTACATCGTCACCTTTGTGGTCGGGGGGATATGGGAAGCTTTGTTCGCCGTGGTGCGCAAACACGAGATCAACGAAGGCTTCTTCGTCACCTCGATCTTGTTTGCCTTGTCTTTGCCGCCTGCCATTCCGCTTTGGCAGGTAGCGCTAGGCATCAGCTTCGGGGTAGTTCTCGGCAAGGAAGTCTACGGCGGGACCGGCAAGAACTTTTTGAACCCTGCCTTGACCGGAAGAGCGTTTTTGTTTTTTGCCTATCCTGGCTACATGACGGGAGATTCAGTTTGGACTGCGGTAGACGGCTATAGCGCAGCTACTCCCTTGGCGCTGGGTGCAGAAGGGGGGGTAGAGGCGATCCGGGCGGCAGGCTATAGCTGGGCCCAGAGCTTCTTTGGTTTCATACCTGGATCCATGGGTGAGACCTCGACGCTGGCCATCCTGCTCGGGGCGATTTTCTTGCTTTATACCGGTGTTGCTAGTTATCGGATCATGGCCGGGGTGCTGATTGGGGTGATCGCTACTTCGATTTTGTTCAACCTCATCGGCAGTGCGACCAATCCGATGTTTTCGCTCCCCTGGTACTGGCATCTGACCTTAGGAGGGCTGGCGTTCGCCACGGTCTTTATGGCTACCGACCCGGTCAGTGCGGCGATGACCGATACCGGGCGCTGGATCTTCGGTATTCTGATCGGGGTAATGACCGTCTTGATTCGGGTGGTGAATCCGGCCTTCCCGGAAGGGGCGATGCTGGCGGTATTGTTTGCCAACATTTTTGCCCCGCTCATCGACTATTTTGTAGTTCAAGCTAATATCCGCCGAAGGATCAAACGCAATGTCTGATAATATCAACCCGACGATACAAGCAAGCAGCGCTTTTAAGGTCTGGCGCGAGCGGGCTCAAGCCTACGCGGAAAGGATTCTATCGCTTCCTAACGATAGCTTCGAGAAAACTCTAGCGGTGGCGTTCTGGCTGTGCCTGGTCTGTGCCGTGTTGGTGGCTTTTTCTGCAGTGGCGTTAAAGCCTTTGCAGGAAGGCAACAAGGCCGCTGACATGCGGCGCAACATCCTCGAAGTAGTCGGCTTATGGCAGGAAGGCCTAGACATTAATGAAGCCTTCAAGCGCTTTGAGGTCAAGGTGGTCGATCTTAAGACCGGAGAGATTGCCCAAAACATAGATCCTAACACCTATGACATGCGCAAGGCAGCCAAGGACCTAAAGCTCAGCGAGCCGCTGCCACGGGACAAGGACATCGCTTCGATCAAGCGCAAGCCGAAGTATGCGACGGTTTATTTCCTCAAAGGCGAGAACGGCAAGCTGGAAGCTTTGGTCTTACCGGTGTGGGGGTATGGGCTTTGGTCCACGATGTACGGCTTTCTGGCGCTGGAGCCGGACTGCAACACGGTAATCGGGATCAACTTTTACGATCAAAAGGAAACCCCGGGGCTGGGAGGCGAGGTGGTCAATCCCAATTGGCGCGCGCTGTGGAAAGGCAAGAAAATTTATGACCAATCCGGCGCACCGGTGTTGCGTTTGGTCAAGGGGAGCGTAAATCCAGGCCAGTCTGGGGCCGAGTCTCTGGTCGACGGTCTTGCAGGCGCTACTTTGACCAGCAACGGAGTCAGCAACTTGATTCGTTTTTGGTTTGGCGAGGAGGGGTACAAACCTTTCTTGACCAAGCTTTGCGGAAAGTGAAGGAGGCTAGTATGAGCGACGAAGTATTAGAAGCTGAAGAATTCGAGTTCGAAAAGATCAAGCCGGTGCTGGTCGATCCTCTGATCGACAACAACCCTATCATCCTCCAGGTGTTGGGAATCTGTTCGGCGCTGGCGGTCACTTCCCAAATGGCCACGGCGCTAATCATGAGCATTGCGTTGACTTCGGTGGTGGCTTGTTCCAACGCAGCGATTGCCTTGGTTCGCAACCATACCCCGGCGAGCATCCGCATCATCGTGCAGATGACCATTATCGCTTCGCTGGTGATCGTGGTGGATCAAATCTTAAAGGCCTTTGCTTACGACATTAGCAAGCAATTGTCGGTCTTCGTCGGTTTGATCATCACCAACTGTATTGTGATGGGACGGGCAGAGGCTTATGCGATGCAGAATCCCCCCATACCCAGTTTCTTCGACGGGCTTGGAAACGGCTTGGGGTACAGCCTGATCTTGATGACAGTAGCCGTCATCCGCGAGTTGTTCGGTTCCGGCAGCTTATTCGGCGCGGAAATTCTACCCCTGATCAAGAACGGTGGCTGGTATGAGCCTAACGGTCTTCTGTTGTTGCCGCCTAGCGCCTTCTTCATCATCGGGCTTTTGATCTGGGCGGTGAGGACCTGGAAGCCGAAACAGCGGGAGGTGCCAGAATTCAAAATCCTACCAGCCCATGGGGAGGTGGCGTGATGGAAGCCTTGATTAGCTTGTTTGTCAAATCGGTTTTCATAGAAAATTTGGCTTTGGCTTTTTTCCTGGGGATGTGTACCTTCCTGGCGGTTTCTAAAAAGATAGGCACAGCCATCGGTTTAGGAATTGCGGTGATGGTGGTTCAAACGCTCACAGTGCCAGCCAACCACTTAATCCACGCTTACCTTCTCAAGGAGGGAGCGCTGGCTTGGGCCGGATTGCAAGACGTAGACTTGAGTTTTCTAACCTTTCTCGCCAGTATTGGGGTGATTGCTGCCATCGTCCAGATTCTGGAGATGGTACTCGACAGATTTTTCCCGGCTCTCTATTACGCGCTGGGAATTTTTCTGCCTTTGATCACCGTCAACTGCGCCATCTTGGGAGGCAGCTTGTTCATGATCGAGCGCGACTACAACCTAGCCGAGAGCGTGGTTTACGGCATTGGCAGTGGTTTCGGTTGGGCGTTGGCGATTACTGCCATGGCCGCAGTGCGGGAAAAATTAAAATACAGCGATGTGCCGGCTGGACTTCAGGGGCTCGGCATTACCTTTATCACCGCGGGCCTTATGTCGTTAGGATTCATGGCGTTCTCAGGGATTCAGCTCTAACCTAGAGTGGATTGAAATAAACATGTTAGAGATTATTTTAGGCGTTATCTTTTTCACGCTCATCGTCATCGCCCTGGTGATGATGATCCTATGGGCCAAGTCCAAACTGGTTCCGCAAGGCGAAGTAGAAATCGTCATCAACGACCAAAAGACCATCAAAACCCCAGTTGGCTCCAAGCTCTTGATGGCGCTTGCGAATAACCACTTGTTCGTCTCTTCCGCTTGTGGTGGGGGAGGAACCTGTGGCCAGTGTCGGGTGAAGGTGATCGAGGGAGGCGGGGAGCTTTTGCCCACCGAAGCCAGCCATATCAGCAAGCGCGAAGCTAAAGAAGGCGCACGGTTGTCTTGCCAGGTGACGGTCAAACAGCCGATGAAGATCGAAGTGCCTGAGGAGGTGTTCGGGGTCAAGAAGTGGCAATGCACCGTGCGCTCCAACCGTAACGTGGCGACCTTTATCAAGGAATTGGTTTTGGATCTGCCGCCTGGGGAAACCTTAGATTTTCGCGCCGGTGGGTATATCCAGATCGAGTGCCCGCCGCATCATGTCAAATTCTCCGATTTCGACATCGATGAGGAATATCGCGCTGATTGGGACAAATACGATCTGTGGAAGCTCGAATCGAAGGTGGACGAGCCGGTGTTTCGAGCTTACTCGATGGCCAACTTCCCGCTGGAAAATACCATCGTCATGCTCAACGTGCGCATTGCTACCCCTCCGCCAGGGCTAGACGTACCGCCAGGGAAGATGTCCTCGTATATCTTCAGCCTTAAGCCGGGAGACAAAGTAACCATCTCCGGGCCGTTCGGAGAATTCTTCGCCCGTGAGACCGACAACGAGATGGTCTTCGTTGGCGGCGGGGCTGGGATGGCGCCGATGCGTTCTCATATTTTCGATCAGTTGATCCGGTTAAAATCCAAGCGCAAGATGACCTTCTGGTACGGCGCCAGGAGCTTGCGCGAGGCGTTCTACATAGATCATTTCGATAAATTACAAGCGGAAAATGAAAATTTCCGCTGGTTCCTGGCGCTGTCTGAACCTAAGCCGGAGGATAACTGGACGGGCTTTACCGGTTTCATCCACGAGGTGTTGTACGAGAACTATCTCAAGGATCATCCGGCTCCTGAGGACTGTGAGTATTACCTGTGCGGTCCACCGGTGATGAATGCCGCAGTGATCAAGATGTTGGAGGATCTGGGTGTCGAACGAGAAAACATCATGCTGGATGACTTCGGAGGCTAAAAAGAGAGGCACAACGCGCTGTACCTTAGCTAGCCTGCTGCGAGGAGCCTTGGTGCTCCTCGTTTTGTTTACGGCTGGCTGCAGCAAATCGTCCAAGGTTCAGTTCGAATATTTCGGTCTGGCACTGGGGACGAGCTTTTCGGTCAAAGCTAGCCGGCTGCCGGCTGGAATCGATCTAGAGAAGCTCAAAGCTCAGCTAGAAGCCAGGTTGGAGGAGGTGGATCGGAAAATGTCCACCTACCTGGCGGATTCTGAGCTGTCTCGGTTCAATCGCAGCACCAACACCGATTGGCAGCCGGTTTCGCAAGATTTGGCCAAAGTAGTGGTCGCGGCCTTGGAAGTCAGCCGGTGGAGCGATGGGGTATTCGACGTCACCGTAGGTCCTTTGGTCAACCTGTGGGGATTTGGGCCGGATCCTAGGCGAGATCAAGCGCCATCCGATGAGGACATCGAAGCAGCCAAAGCGCGTGTCGGCTATGAAAACCTGGAAGCGCGGCTCGATCCGCCAGCCATGCGTAAACACAGACCCGACCTTTACGTGGACCTTTCGGCCATCGCTAAAGGGTTTGCCGTCGATCTTTTGGGCGAGTATCTTGAATCTTTAGGGATCAAAGATTATCTGGTGGAGATTGGCGGTGAGTTGCGTTTGAAGGGGAACGGTCCTCGGGGAGGAGGGTGGCGGATTGCGATCGAGAAGCCGGTTCCAAAGGAACGCCAAATCGAGAAGATTCTCACTTTGACCGATATCGCTGTGGCCACTTCGGGGGATTACCGCAATTATTTCGAGGCGGGTGGCAAAAGGTTTTCCCACACCATCGATCCCCGTACCGGTCGGCCTATCGAGCACCGTTTGGCATCGGTGACCGTGCTCTGTCATACTACGATGCAGGCGGATGCCTTGGCGACCGCACTGATGGTGTTGGGGCCGGATGCCGGTTTGGCTAAGGCGGAAAAGGATAAAATTCCTGCCTTGTTTATCGTCAAAGAAGACGACGGTCGCTTCAGCGAAAAGCCGACCACAGCGTTTTTGCAACAGATTCGGGGAGGTGCATCATGACAATTTTTCTTATGACTTTTGCCGTTATCGCCGTCATCGTCGGCCTTATGGCGATCGGCGTGGTGTTTGGGCGTCCGGCCATCAAGGGCAGTTGCGGCGGGGTCGGGGGAAGTGAATGTTTGTGCGCGCAAGGCAAAAAAAGCTGTGACGATGGGATGCCTGCGTCGACTAAAAAACCGCGATGATTGCTCAAGGAGGAAATCATGTTGCGAAAGATCAGCGTTCGGGAACACATGGCTACCAATCTAGTGACTTTTACCCCGAACATGGGAGTATTCGAAGCGATTCGTGAGTTGCTCAAACACAAGATCACCGGCGCCCCGGTATTAGATGACCACGGCCAGCTGGTAGGGTCGTTTTCAGAAACGGACTGCCTACACGTGGTATTGGATGCCGCCTATCACGAGCAGATGGGAGGCAAAGTGGGTGAATATATGAACACCGACATCGAGACTGTCGGCCCGGATACCAGCATCATCGAAGTGGCAGAAAGGTTCCAGAAAAGCAAACTGCGCCACTTTCCAGTCATCGAAGACGGCCGGCTGATCGGACTTATCAGCCGGGTAGACGTGCTCAGAGCCCTGGTGAGCATTTACTGAGTGGCGAACGTACTTACATGGAGTTAAAAGATGCGTGATTTGGATCCTTTCGGTAGCCGTGCCGAGTTGAGCACGAGCGCGGGCAAGGCCATCTACTTCAGCTTAGAACGGCTGGAAGCCAGAAATATTGGCAGCGTCTCGAGTTTGCCATTTACCATCAAAATCTTGCTGGAATCCGTCTTACGCCACTGCGATGGCCGGTTGATCCAGGAGAATGACGTTGCCGCACTGGCCAATTGGAACCCAGCCGCAGACAAGCAGAGCGAGATTCCGTTCATGCCAGCCAGGGTGCTGTTGCAGGATTTTACCGGGGTGCCGGCGCTCGTGGACCTGGCAGCGATGCGCTCAGCTATGCAGCGTCTTGGGAAGGACCCAAAACGGGTAGAACCCCTGATCCCAGCCGAACTGGTAGTGGACCATTCGGTTCAGGTCGATTATTTCGGCACTCCTTATGCCCTCGCTGAGAACATGCGCCTGGAATTGGCCCGCAACCTGGAGCGTTATCAGTTTTTGAAGTGGGGTCAGGGGGCATTCGAGGCGTTCAAGGTCATTCCTCCAGGAGTCGGAATCGTACACCAAGTCAACCTGGAGTACTTGGCCCGCGGGGTATTCTTCCACCAGGGAATCGCCTATCCGGACAGCCTGGTGGGAACGGATTCCCATACCACCATGATCAATGGCTTGGGCATCCTGGGTTGGGGAGTGGGCGGCATCGAGGCAGAAGCCGGGATGCTTGGCCAACCTTTATATATGCTTCCCCCGGAGGTAGTCGGATTGGAGCTGACAGGCGCCCTGCCCGAAGGGGCGACTGCTACCGACTTGGTGCTCGTCGTTACGGAAATGCTGCGTAGGCACGGGGTAGTGGGAAAATTCGTCGAGTTTTTCGGAACGGGTTTGAGCACTATCAGCGTGCCTGATCGCGCTACGGTCGCCAATATGGCGCCCGAATACGGAGCTACGGTCGGCTTTTTTCCGGTAGACGAGGCGACCCTAGATTACTTGCGCGCTACCGGTCGGCCTGCTTCCCAGATCGAACTGATCGAAGCCTATTGCAAGGCGCAAGGGCTGTTCCGCACTAATTCCACCCCGCCTCCCCGGTTTACCGAGGTGCTTAAGCTGGATCTGAGCACAGTTGAGCCGAGTTTGGCTGGCCCACGTCGGCCCCAGGATCGGGTGAGCTTGGCAGCGCTTAAAGCTTCTTTCCAGCAAACCTTGACCCGTCCAGTGAACGAAGGGGGATTTGGGGTTGCTGCAGACCAGGTGGACACCAAAGTGCCGCTTAAATTAGCTGGGCAAGCAGCAGAACTTAGCCACGGTTCGGTGGTGATCGCCGCCATTACCAGTTGTACCAATACCAGTAATCCCTCGGTCATGCTGGGGGCGGGAATTTTGGCGAAGAAGGCGGTGGAAAAAGGGCTTAAGACCCCGACTTACGTCAAGACCAGCCTAGCGCCTGGGTCGCGGGTAGTGACCGAGTATCTACGAGAAGCAGGTCTTTTGCCCTATCTGGAACGTTTAGGGTTCCATTTGGTGGGTTACGGCTGCACTACCTGTATTGGCAACAGCGGTCCTTTGCCCGAACCAGTGGCGCAGGCGATTCAGTCTGGCCGCCTCGTGGCAGCGGCGGTTTTATCCGGCAATCGCAACTTCGAAGGTCGGATTCACCCCCTGACCCGGGCCAACTATCTGGCTTCGCCACCGTTAGTGGTGGCCTATGCCTTGGCGGGTACCGTCGATATCGATCTGCTCCAGGAACCCATTGGCACCGACCCGAATGGACGACCGGTATATCTGCATGAGATCTGGCCCACCCGGGAGGAGTTCGAGCAAGTGCTCAAATCGGCTGTCGATCCGGAGAAGTTCCGCCGTGTCTACGCCAAACTCGATGATTTTAACCCGGAGTGGAACGCAATCCGAGTTCCGGAGAGCGTCCTGTATGACTGGCCGCTTGAGTCCACTTATATCCAGGAGCCGCCGTTCTTTAAAGACTTCAAGCTTGAACCTGAGCCGCTCGGGCCGATCGAAGGCGCCAGAGTTCTGGTGCTGCTCGGGGATTCGGTGACTACCGACCACATCTCGCCAGCCGGGGTGATCCCAGAGGGGCCGGCGGCAGCATACCTGCGCGCAAAGGGAGTGGAGCCGAAGGATTTCAATACCTTCGGGGCAAGACGCGGTAACCATGAGGTGATGATGCGTGGCACCTTCGCCAATATTCGCCTCAAGAACCTGCTGGTGCCGGGCAGAGAGGGGGGAGTCACGATCTATCTGCCGACGGGTGAGCAAATGTGGATCTTCGATGCCGCTATGCGTTACCTTAAGGAAAAAATACCGACGATCGTTCTGGCCGGCAAGGATTACGGCATGGGGAGTTCGCGCGATTGGGCCGCCAAGGGGCCAAGGCTCCTTGGGGTGCGGGCGGTGATTGCCGAAAGCTTCGAGCGGATTCATCGCAGTAATCTGGTAGGCATGGGGATTTTACCGCTGACCTTCAAGCCCGGGGATGGCATCAAGCGCTTGGGTTTGACTGGGCACGAACGCTACACTATCCCGGTGAGCGAGGATCTTCGCCTGGGTGGCGAACTCGAGGTAATCGCCGAAGCCGATGATGGGGCTAGGACTGTATTTCCGGTAGACGTTGGGTTGCACAGTGCGGCGGAGCTGGAGTATTACCGAAACGGTGGAATCTTGCAGACAGTCTTGCGAGGGATGTTGAAGAACGCTTAAGTAACATGAGCGCTACAGCTTTCGATGTCGAAGCGTTCCTTAAGTCCCTTACCCCCCTGCCCGGGGTTTATAGAATGCTCGATGCCGAAGGATCTCCCCTCTATGTAGGCAAGGCCAGTAATTTGAGGCAACGGGTATCGAGCTATTTTCGGGGCCAGCAACCTCCCAAGCAGCGGGCTATGTTGGCGAGGCTCGGTCGGATTGAAGTGACGGTCACACGCACCGAAGGTGAGGCCTTGCTGTTGGAAAGCCAGCTCATCAAGCGTTATCAGCCGCGCTACAACATCTGCCTTAAAGATGATAAGAGTTATCCTTATATTTATGTTTCCACCGAGCATCCCTTCCCTAGATTGAGTTTTCACCGGGGGGCACGCAACCGCCCGGGGCGGTATTTCGGACCTTATCCCAGCGCAAGGTCCGTGCGTCAGACGTTGAAGGTGCTCAAAAAGGTATTTCCGGTCCGACAATGCGAGGACAGTTACTATAGTCACCGCAGTCGGCCTTGCCTGGAGTATCAAATCAAGCGCTGCACCGCACCGTGCGTCGGTTACGTGGGGCAAGCCGATTACCGCCAAGACGTGGAAGACACGATCAAGTTTCTGGAAGGTCAAGGGCAAAAATTGGTGGACGATCTAGTCCGGCGGATGGAGTCTGCAGCAGACAGGCTCGAGTTCGAGCAAGCCGCCCGTTACCGCAATCAGATCGCTGCCTTGCGTGAGATTCTGGATACGAGCGTGCTGGCAGGAGGTCGGGGGGACCTGGATGCGATCGCCGTAGCCCTGGACGAAGGGGTCGCGTGCGTCCAGGTGGCTTGGTTTCGAGGCGGGCGTTATCTTGGGGATAAGGCGTATTTTCCGACATGCCCTCTGGGGGCGACTCCTGCCCGAGTGTTGGCTGCCTTCCTAGGCCAGTATTATCTGGACAAGCCGATTCCTGCTGAGATCATCCTCAGCCAAGAGCCAGAGGACTCAGATTTGCTGACCGAAGTGCTGAGCCAACAAGCGGGCCGCAGTGTGCGTCTGATAAGCCAACCCCGTGGCCAGCGTCGGGAGTGGTTGGAGATGGCCGAGGTCAATGCACTTGCCTCGCTGCGCCAGCGCTTGTCCCGACAGCGGGAAACCGAAGTGCGCCTGGAGGCGCTCGCGGCCCTGTTATCTCTGGAAGCCCCCCCAAAGCGCGTGGAATGTTTCGACGTCAGTCATATTCATGGAGATCAAACGGTCGCCGCCTGTGTGGTGTTCGACCAACAAGGACCGGTTAAACCCGCCTACCGGCGATTCAACATCCGCGACATCGTCGCGGGTGACGATTATGCCGCGCTGGCCCAAATAATCCGGCGTCGGTTCCAGCGCGCGGGTGGAGTAGGGGAGGATGACCATCTGCCCCTGCCGGATTTAGTGTTGATTGACGGCGGCAAAGGGCAAGCGCGGGCAGTCAATGCGGTCCTGGCAGAATTGGGATTGGCTCAACTCCCAATCGTCGGGGTTGCCAAGGGACCCGATCGGCGCGGTGGAGAGGAGAGCCTCTATTTGGCTTGGCGGGACGCCTGGTTGTATCCCAGAGACCACCCAGGGTTGCTGCTGATCCGCCAAATCCGCGATGAGGCCCACCGTTTTGCCGTGAGCGGGCATCGGCAGCGCCGCAGCAGGCGCCGGTCGATCCTAGAATCCATCGTAGGATTGGGACCGCGCCGGCGTCAACGTCTGCTCCAGCAGTTCGGAGGGCTTTCAGGCGTCAAAAAGGCTAGCGTCGAGGCGTTGAGTTCAGTAGAAGGTATCGGTCGACAGCTGGCGCAACGAATCTATGAAACTTTGCACGATCAAGGCGCTTGAGTACGAGCTCATTTAACATCGCGACCTGGTTGACGCTGTTGCGCATCGCCCTGATCCCGGTATTAGTGCTCCTGTTTTACCTGCCGTGGTCTGGGGCACGGGTAATGTGCGCCTTGGTTTTTTTGTTGGCTTCTCTGACCGATTGGTTGGACGGGTATCTGGCGCGCCGGTTGAATCAGACGACCGCCTTCGGCGCCTTTCTCGATCCGGTCGCGGATAAGTTGATGGTGGCTGCAGCCTTGGTCCTTTTGGTTCAGAACGATCCGGAGCCGTGGCTGGCGGTGGGGGCGGTGATCATCATCGGGCGTGAGATCGCGATCGCTTCACTCCGGGAATGGATGGCCGAAGTCGGTCAGCGTAAGAAAGTGGAAGTTTCCTGGCTAGGCAAAGTCAAGACGACATTGCAGATGAGCGCCATCACCCTGCTGTTGTTCGCAGTGGATTGGTGGACCGAGGTATTGCGGCCATTCGGCTATCTCTTTCTGGTGTTGGCGGCGCTGATGACCTTATGGTCGATGGTCAATTATCTGCGTTTGGCTTGGCCAAGCCTGATGGAAGCCGATGATCCTTAAGCGGCCTGGGCAGTGTAAAATAGAGTTTAACGTTCAGCTTAAATCCAACCGTTAGAGGTTTTCGGCCATGTCCAACCGTTACCGTACTGAAAACTTGAGAATTCGTGAAATCAGGGAGGTCATTCCGCCCCAGCAGCTTCACGACGAACTGCCTCTGACCGAAGCAGCGGCCCGCACCACTTACGAGACTCGCCGAACGATCCACGCCATCCTAACTGGAGAGGACAAACGCCTGTTGGTGATCATCGGCCCCTGTTCGATCCATGATCCAGAAGCGGCGCGCGACTATGCTAGCCGTTTGGTGAAGTGGAAAGAATCGTTGGCAGATGAACTGCTGATCGTAATGCGGGTGTATTTTGAAAAGCCGCGTACCCGCATCGGTTGGAAGGGTTTGATCAACGACCCAGACTTGGATGAGAGCTTCAACATCAATAAAGGGCTGCGCTTGGCCCGTAAGCTTCTCTTAGACATCAACGAAATGGGCTTGCCGGCGGCTACCGAATATCTGGACCTGATTACGCCTCAATACGTCTCAGACTTGATCGCCTGGGGGGCGATCGGTGCGCGTACGACCGAAAGCCAGGTCCACCGGGAGTTGGCCTCCGGCTTGTCGTGCCCGGTGGGATTCAAGAACGCCACCGACGGCTCAGTTCAGGTGGCAGTGGATGCCATCGCCTCAGCGCGGCGCCCGCATCATTTTCTGTCGCTGACCAAAGCGGGGCATTCGGCGATTTTTTCCACCATCGGTAACGAGGATTGCCACCTGATCCTACGCGGCGGCCGCCGTCCCAATTACGATGCCGAAAGCGTCAACGAAGCGGCCGAGGCCTTAGAGCAGGCAGGACTGCCGGCTAGGTTGATGATCGATTTCAGCCACGGCAACAGCTTCAAGCAGTACAAGCGGCAATTGCTGGTAGCGGAGGACGTGAGTCAGCAGATCGCCGCCGGGGATGAGCGTATCATAGGGGTGATGGTGGAGAGCAATCTGAAAGAGGGGCGTCAAGACATCAGGCCAGGACAGCCGCTGGAGTACGGAAAAAGCGTCACGGATGCTTGTCTGGGCTGGGAGGACAGCGAGAAGGTGTTGGAAATGTTGGCGCAGGCGGTGCGCAAGCGCCGGGGCAACTCGGTGGTAGGGTGAGGAGCATAATGGCAGAAACGGTGGAAGTTGTCGTCAATGGGGAATCGCACAGGATCCGCACGGGCGCATCCCTGGCAGATTTAGTGGCGGAATTGGGTCTTTCCGAGTCCCGGATTGCGGTGGAGTTGAACCGGCGCATCGTTCCGCATGGCCGCTATGCCGAGGAGCTTCTTAAGGAAGGTGATCGGATCGAGATCGTCCGCGCGATCGGTGGAGGACAAGCGGTGGATGACGATGATCCTTTGCGCATTGCCGGTAGGGTGTTTCGTTCCAGGTTGTTGGTGGGGACCGGAAAATACAAGGATCTATCCGAGACAAAAGCCGCCATCGAGGCCAGCGGCGCCGAGATCGTCACCGTGGCGATCCGTAGAACCAACATCGGCCAGCGCCAGGACGAGCCCAACCTCTTAGATGTCATTTCCCCTGAGCGCTACTGCATCCTGCCCAACACGGCTGGTTGTTACACCGTCGAGGATGCCGTGCGTACTTGTCATCTGGCGCGTGAGCTTTTAGGGGGGCACAAACTGGTGAAGCTGGAAGTCTTAGGAGACGACAAGACCTTGTACCCAGATGTGGTGGGCACACTCGAGGCCGCCAGGGTTTTGATCCGGGACGGCTTCGAGGTGATGGTCTATACCAACGACGATCCGGTGGTGGCCAAAAAGCTCGAAGACCTAGGCTGTGTCGCGGTCATGCCGCTGGCGGCGCCGATCGGCTCTGGGCTTGGAATCCGCAATCCGTATAACATTCGCACCATCGTCGAAAATGCGTCCGTGCCGATTCTGGTAGATGCCGGGGTAGGGACGGCTTCCGATGCGACCGTCGCGATGGAGCTAGGTTGTGACGGGGTGCTGATGAACACCGCCATCGCTGAGGCGAAAAACCCGGTGCTAATGGCCCAGGCGATGAGGTTGGGGGTAGAAGCAGGGCGCAAGGCGTATCTGGCTGGGCGCATGCCTAGACGGCGTTATGCTTCGGCTTCCTCGCCCCTGGATGGAGTGTTCTTCTAAGTCTAAAGGGCAGACGGATGAGATCCTCGCAGCAGTTGTTCGAGGCAGCCGCAACGCTGATTCCCGGCGGTGTCAACTCGCCGGTACGCGCTTTCAAGGGGGTGGGCGGCAGACCGGTGTTTTTCGATCGCGCCAAGGGACCGTTTCTGTACGATGTAGAAGGGCGCCGCTACATAGACTACGTGGGTTCCTGGGGGGCGATGATCTTGGGTCATGCCCATCCTGAGGTTTTGGCAGCGCTGACGGCAGCGGCGGAAAAGGGTTTGAGCTTTGGTGCACCGACCGAGATCGAGGTACAGATGGCGCGTTTTTTGTGCGACAAGGTTCCCTCGCTGGAAATGGTGCGGCTAGTCAGCTCCGGCACTGAGGCGACCATGAGCGCAATTCGCCTGGCGCGCGGATTCACCGGGCGCGACAAAATTGTCAAGTTCGAGGGTTGCTACCACGGCCACGCCGACAGTCTGTTGGTGAAGGCAGGCTCTGGGGCTTTGACTTTGGGTGTCCCGAGTTCTCCTGGAGTCCCGGCGAGTCTGGCTGAGCACACTTGGACTTTGCCTTACAACGATTCTGCGGCAGTGCGGGAATTGTTTGCGCAACGGGGCGAGGAAATCGCCTGCCTGATCGTCGAACCAGTGGCCGGCAACATGAACTGCGTGCCGCCGGTACCGGGTTTTTTGGAGACCCTGCGTGAGGTGTGCACTCGTGCTGGCAGCGTGTTGATCTTCGACGAGGTCATGACTGGGTTTAGAGTAGCCTTGGGGGGGGCACAAGCGCTATATGGGGTCACTCCGGACCTCACCACCCTGGGTAAAGTCATCGGTGGCGGAATGCCGGTAGGGGCTTTCGGAGGTCGGCGCGAGATCATGGAGTACCTTGCGCCGCAAGGTCCGGTCTATCAGGCGGGTACCTTGTCCGGCAATCCGGTCGCTGTGGCCGCTGGGATCAAGACTTTGGAGCTGGTTTCCGAACCCGGTTTCTACGCTCGGCTGACGGAGAAGACCTTGGCTCTGACCCAAGGGCTTCAAGAGCGGGCGGCTGCCTACGGCGTAGAGCTTCGCACCAATCAGGTCGGCGGCATGTTTGGGGTGTTTTTCACCACTTCCCCGGAGGTCACTAATTTCGCCCAAGTCATGGCCTGCGACCAGGAGCTTTTCAAACGCTTCTTTCACGGCATGCTGAGCGAGGGGGTGTATCTTGCGCCTTCTGCCTTCGAAGCCGGCTTTGTCTCGGCTGCCCACGACGAGGACACCCTGACCGCCACCCTGGCGGCTGCCGAGCGGGTTTTACGGCGTCTCTAAACTAGCTGAGCGGTGGAATCCCTCTACTTTTGGGTGATCGCCCACCCTCATTGGGCCGAGGGGCTAGTATTCCTAGCGGCTTTGTTGGAATCCCTGGCGGTAATAGGGCTTGTGGTGCCCGGGGTGGCAATGATGTTTGGGGCTGGCGCCTTGATTGGGCTTGGCGCCATGCCTTTCTGGCCGGTTTGTCTGTGGGCGATTGCCGGGGCGGTGGTCGGCGACGGATTGAGTTTTTGGATCGGGTGGCGGTTCAGATCCAAGCTCGAAAGCCATTGGCCATTTTCGGATCATCCCGAGATTCTCCGGCGTGGCATGGCTTTCTTTCAGCGCTATGGAAATTTGAGCGTCGCGCTTGGTCGTTTTGTCGGTCCAGTGCGTGCCGTGGTGCCTTTGGCAGCAGGCATGCTGGCTATGCCGCCGTCTCGATTTGCGATCGTCAACTTGCTGTCAGCAGGATTATGGGCGCCGGCCTATTTGTTGCCCGGCGTGGTGTTTGGCGCCTCGTTGGACTTGGCCGCCAAGGTCACCGGACGGCTGGCCTTGGTTTTGATATTGATGGTGGCCCTTATTTGGTTTGGGGTTGGAGTCTGCCGTTCCCTTTATTTCTATTTTCAACCCAAAGCGCACAAAGCTCTAGATCTTTGGTTCGATTTCAACCGCCATCATCCCCTAATGGCCCGTTTGACCGCGCCTTTGCTTTATCCCTGGCAGCGCGACTACTTAGCTTTGCTGCTGTTGGCCGCGCTACTGGGAGCGGTCTGGGCGGCCTTAGTTCATTTACTACCTGAGGGGAGGCAGTTGTCGCTCGAGTTTCTTCACAATCCGTGGAGCGATGCCTTTTTCCTTGCCGTAGAACAGCTTGGCCATTGGCCAACGCTCCTGGTTATCACAGCGATTTTAAGCTTCTGGTTGCTGCTCGCCGGCGGCTATTCCGAACTGGCTCATTGGCTCATCAGTTTGGGATTCTGCGCTTTTATGGAACTGAGCCTGGGACTGGACGGGGCCATCCTGCGGACGGGAATCGGATACGGTTTTCTGGCGTTGATGCTTGCGACTTGGATTGGTCCAGGCGCTCGCCTTGCGGTCTATTCGGCAATTGTCTTGCTGTGGTTACTGCTGATCTTTGCCAGGCTTTATCTCGGTAGCGTCACGTTGGCTTCCCTGGTGCTGTCGGGGATGCTGGTGGTGATATGGCTTGGGATTGCCGGCGTAGGCTACCGACGTCATGCTTCTCGGGCCGGAATTTGGGGTTTAGGTTGGCTGGCGACTGGGGTGGTGACGGCAGCTTTAGGGATTTTGTTTTTTGGTCAGACCAGGGGAATCGAAAGACCCGCGCCTGGAGCCCAGGTATTGGCGGAGACTGCTTGGATAGCATCGGAATGGCGAAGGCTACCTCGCTGGCGCCACGCCCTCTTAGGGCGCGTCGATCAACCTTTGATCTTACAATGGGCGGCCCCTTTGGCGGAAATTCAGGCCCAGCTTGAGTTGCATGGTTGGCGTCCAGCGCAGCGGGTAGGAATGGAAAGCGCCTTATATTGGCTAGTGCCTGGGGCGCAGCTAAGGGAAATTCCGGTGCTGCCGCATTTCAATGACGGCTTGGCTGAGGCGCTCATTCTGCTCAAGGGAAATGGGAAAGGCGAATCCTTGATCTTGAGGCTGTGGAATAGCCATTTCCTGCTCGAAACTCAGGCACCAGTCTGGATCGGGACAACAGCGCGCCTTAAGGTTGCCTCTTCCCTATGGGGGCTGGTGCGTTTTACCGAGGAGGTGGCCTCCTCTGAGCCACAGGCGGTGAGGACGCTTTTGCACGATCTCGAGCAGGGCATGAATTGGTGCCTTTGGGAGCGGGAGGATCGGGATGGATATGTGTGGCTGATCCGGCGCTGTCCTTAAAAACTGCTCAAGCGCGTTTCATCGATTCGAAGAATTCGGCATTGGTTTTGGTCTGACGCAGCTTATCCAGCAGGAATTCGATGGCTGCGATTTCATCCATGGGCTGGAGGATCTTGCGCAGGATCCAAGCCTTTTGCAGCTCATCCGGGGGCACTAAGTACTCCTCCCTGCGGGTTCCAGAACGATTGATGTTGATCGCAGGATAGACGCGTTTTTCGGCGATCTTGCGTTCCAGGTGCAACTCCATGTTGCCGGTACCCTTGAATTCTTCAAAGATCACGTCGTCCATGCGCGACCCGGTCTCAATCAAGGCGGTGGCAATGATGGTGAGGCTTCCGCCTTCTTCGATGTTGCGCGCCGCGCCAAAGAAGCGCTTGGGCTTTTCCAGGGCGTTGGCGTCTACCCCGCCGGTCAGCAATTTGCCGGAGGAGGGGACCACGGTGTTATAAGCGCGCGCTAAGCGAGTGATGGAATCGAGCAGGATCACCACGTCCCGCCTGTGTTCCACCAGGCGCTTGGCTTTCTCGATCACCATCTCGGCGACCTGAACGTGGCGGGTCGGCGGCTCGTCGAAAGTGCTAGAGATGACCTCGCCGCGGACGCTGCGTTCCATCTCGGTCACTTCTTCAGGCCGCTCGTCGATAAGGAGCACGATCAGATAACACTCTGGATTCTTGATCGCGATGGAGTGAGCGATGTTCTGTAGGATCATGGTCTTACCGGCTTTCGGCGGGGACACGATCAGGCCGCGCTGACCTTTGCCGATAGGGGCGACTAGGTCGATCACGCGCGCGGTCAGGTCCTCGGTGCTACCGTTGCCCAGCTCCAGCACGAAGCGTTCCTGGGCAAACAGCGGGGTCAGATTGGAAAAATCGACTTTGTGTTTGGCCACTTCAGGCGGCTCAAAATTGATCTGCTCCACCTTGAGCATGGCAAAATAGCGTTCCCCTTCCTTGGGGGGACGGATCTTGCCGGAGATCGTGTCCCCGGTACGCAGGCTGAAGCGGCGGATCTGGCTGGGAGAGACATAGATGTCATCGGGGCCAGCCAAATAGGAGCAATCTGCCGAGCGTAGGAAGCCGAAGCCGTCCTGGAGGATTTCCAAGACCCCGTCTCCGTATATATCCTCGCCGTTTTTTGCCAATTTCTTAAGGATGGCAAAAATCAGGTCTTGCTTCCGGCTGCGGGAGACGCCTTCGATTTCCAGAGATTCTGCAATTTCCAACAGTTCTGCCGCGGATTTACGTTTGAGTTCAGTCAGATTCATGGGTGAAAGTCATTTAAGTTTTTGATAGTAGCCAGATCACCCACCGATTGGATGAGCGATCTGAAAAGAGGGATGACAGCAGGTGAGATATGCTCAACTCCCGCCTATGCCTACAATATAGGCGGGCAGGTTCAATTACAGGTTCTGTTCCAGAAAAGCCTTGAGCTGGGATTTACTCAAAGCGCCGACTTTGGTCGCCTCCACCTCACCGTTCTTGAACAGCATCAGGGTGGGAATGCCTCGCACCCCGTAGTGCTGTGGGGTTCTTGGATTTTCATCGATGTTCAGCTTGGCTACTTTCAAGCGCCCCTGATACTCTTCAGCGATCTGGTCGAGAATGGGGGCCACCATTTTGCAGGGACCGCACCATTCCGCCCAGAAATCCACAAGCACCGGTTGTTGGGATTGTAACACTTCACGTTCAAAGTTATCGTCGGTTACATGCACGGTTGCGTCACTCACGCGCGTCTCCAATTTAGGTTGTTGGAAAAGGTCAAAATCGGGAACTGATTGCCTTAATTTGAGCTTAATCAGTCCTGAATTTCAAGTTTTTTATGGGGGGCAAGCGAACGAACAGAGAGGTGGTAGCATCAGCAAACACCCTATAGACTAATTTTTTTAAAATTATTTCCCGATCATGGTTTTAGAGGACTGCCTTATGCATACCTTCGATTTGGCCGGATTGCAAGCTGCGGTATTGAATGCGACTCGCCGGGCCGGGCACAAAATCCTCAAAATTTACGCTTCTGATTTTCAAGTTGGACTCAAGAGCGATCAATCTCCTCTGACGGCTGCAGACACCGCTGCTCACCGTTGCCTGAAGGAAACGCTGACGAGTTTGCCAGTGAAGTTCCCTATCCTTTCCGAGGAGGAGATCTTGCCTTATCAGGAGCGCAAGAAGTGGCAAACTTACTGGCTGCTGGATCCACTCGATGGAACCAAGGAATTCATCAATCGCAATGGCGAATTCACCGTCAATGTGGCGCTCATCCACAACCGTGAGCCGATTCTCGGAGTGGTCCATGTGCCAGTCCAAGATACTACGTATTATGCAGCCAGTGGGCTTGGTGCTTTCAAACAGGTGGGGGAGGCGGCGCCGGAGGCGATCTGCGTGCGCAAGCCGGCGCCTGCCAAACTCGTCATCGTCGGTAGCCGCTCCCATCAGACGCCCGCGTTCAGAGCGTATCTGGAAAAGTTGGACGGCGAGTATGAACTGATCTTTATCGGGAGCTCCCTCAAATTCTGTTTGGTGGCCGAAGGTCGCGCTGACCTTTACCCGCGTCTGGGCCCCACTTCGGAATGGGATACCGCCGCCGCCCATTGCATCGTGGCGGAGGCGGGTGGATACGTAGTCGATCTTTCCGGAAAACCTCTGCGCTACAACACCAAGGAATCGATCCTCAATCCCTATTTTTTGGCCTATGGAGACAATTCCCGCAACTGGTTGGCCTATTTGCCGGAAGAGCTTTAGCCTTAAGGCACGCGCTTGAGCTGCAAGTGTCTCACTTTCGGTGCTTGGCCAAACTTCAAAGCGAGTTCTGCCAGGAACACATCCATCGCGCTGTGGTAGCGGAGCAGATACCGGATGCAGAACCGAAACAAGGGGTGGTAGACGTGTTCGGTTTCGGTAATGGTAAGCACGGTTTCGCCGTTTTCCTCCTTCAGTTGGTAGGTCCAGCGGCCGCGCAAAGGCAGCGCAGGATCGGCAATCTGAGTTACCAGCCAGGAAGGCGGCTTGGCTTCCACGACTTTGAACGGAATTTTGCTCGCTTCTGAGCTTACCTCGATCCACATCGGCAGGCCGTCTTCGGCCTGGCAGACCTCTACGCGTTTCAAACCCATCCGCCAGCTAGGGTAGGCCTTGAAATCGGTGATGACCTGCCAGATTTCCTCCGGCTTGGCCCGAAGCCGGATGCAGCTTGCGGCTACATGCGTTTTGGGCAGGCGGCTGCCAAGGATCAGCGCAATGGCCAGCAAAGCGGCCAGAATCAGAACAAGACCCAAGAGGATTTGCATGCTTTCGGCTAACCTGGTTGGTGGCACCAGGATTTGAACGGCTTTTGGGCTAAGTAAGTGTTGTAGTAGCGGGGATCGTCGGTTACCTCCTGTCCCAGCCAGGAAGGTCTTGCAAACTCTTCCTCGGAATGCGAAAGCTCGATTTCCGCAACGATCAAACCCTCGTTGTCGGCTTCGAATGCGTCGATTTCCCAAAGGTGCTCGCCAAAGTGGACGAAGTGGCGGACTTTTTCGATCAATGGCCGCTGACAAAGCGCCTCGAGCATCTCTTCGGCGTCACGGTATGGAATCTCGTATTCGTATTCGTGGCGCATGGCGCCGATGGTGACGCTTTTGATGTTCAGCCAGCCCCGTCCTGAGGCTGAACGGACACGCACCGAGCAACCTCTGGCTTGATTGAGATAGCCTTGGCGGATCCGCACAGCACGGGTGACTTGAGTGCGCCAAGAGTCGTCCCGGACTAAGAATTTGCGCTCGATTTCCAGAGCCACGGTCGGCGGGTTGGTGATTGTGAGCGACTATGGTAAAACGAATCTTGGAGATTGGAAAGCGGGACTATTGAAGCAGCTAAAAAGTTGGCGTCGGCATAGCCTATGGCATAATTAGCCTGCGGGCGGTAGGTGACCGTCGATTTTCAAGAACTTTAAATTGCGATGGAATTTGATTTTAATCGCCTGGCAGATCAGCCAGATCGCGCTTTGACGCACAATGCGCAGGCCAAATCCCGAAGGGTTGAAATCGCAGCCTTGCGCTATCCGCCTTTACCGGTGGTACAAGAAAAAGACCGGATCATCCGAGCCTTGCAGGAGCATCAGGTCATCGTTGTATGCGGTGAGACCGGGTCTGGCAAGACCACCCAGCTACCCAAGATCTGCTTGGAAGCCGGGCGCGGCGCCCGGGGTGTGATCGGCCACACTCAGCCGCGCCGCATCGCAGCGCGCAGCGTCGCTGCCCGCATCGCTGAAGAACTGGGACAGAATGGCGACGATCTGGTGGGGTGCAAGGTCCGCTTCCACGATCGCACCGGTCCAAATACCTTGATTAAGCTGATGACTGACGGGATCCTCCTGGCCGAGACCCAGGCGGACCGTTATCTCACCCAATACGACACCCTGATCATCGACGAGGCCCACGAACGCAGCCTTAACATCGATTTTCTCCTAGGGTATCTCAAGTGGCTGCTTCCTCATCGGCCAGATCTGAAACTCATCATCACCTCGGCCACCATCGATCCCAAGCGTTTCGCCGATCATTTCGGCGGTGCTCCAATCATTGAGGTCTGCGGGCGAAGCTTCCCGGTGGAGGTCCGTTACCGGCCGCTTGAGGAACTTGAGGAAGGCGAGCATGCCGACTCGGATGTGATTCGGGGAGTGCTGAAAGGGATAGACGAACTGATGCGCGAGGGACTGGCCGATATTCTGGTGTTTCTTACCGGTGAACGCGAAATACGCGAGGCGGCTGAAGCCCTGCGCAAGCATCATCTGGAAAATTTCGAAGTCCTCCCCCTTTATGCCCGCCTGACCGCCCAGGAGCAGCAGAGGATCTTCCAGCCCGCCAGTAGGCCGAGAATCATCCTGGCTACCAACGTGGCCGAAACTTCGCTGACGGTGCCCGGTATCCGCGCGGTGATCGACACCGGCCTTGCCAGAATCAAGCGCTTCAGCCCCCGCAGCAAGTTGGAGCGCCTGCCGATTGAGCCGATCTCGCAGGCCTCGGCCAGGCAGCGCGCCGGGCGCTGTGGCAGGACTCAGCCTGGAGTCTGTCTGCGTTTGTACAGCGAGGAAGACTTCAATGCCCGACCCGCGTTCACCGATCCTGAGATCCTACGCACCAATCTGGCGGCGGTGATCCTTAGGATGAAAGCTCTCGGGCTGGGGGAGGCCGAGCGCTTCCCGTTCATCGATCCGCCGGACGGCAGGCAAATCCGCGCCGGAATCAAGTTGCTTCAGGAGCTTAAGGCGTTGGATAAGGATGGGCAGCTGACTGAGGTCGGTCGTCTGATGCTCAGGTTTCCCATCGATCCACGCCTGGCCAGGATGCTGGTTGAGGCAAAAAAAGAAAATTGCTTGACTGAACTTGCGGTGATCGCTTCCGCCTTGAGCGTGCAGGATCCCAGGGAGCGCCCCGCCGACTGCCCCGAAGCGGCCGATGCCAAACACGCCTTGTGGCGCGACGAAAAGTCTGATTTCTTGAGCTTCCTCAAGCTTTGGCGCGCTTTTGCCGAGCAGCAGAAACACCTCTCCAAGACGGGACTGCGCAAGTTCTGCCAGCAGCACTTTCTCTCCTACACTAGGATGCGCGAGTGGCAGGACCTCCACGCCCAGCTCGTGGAGGTGATCAAGGGCGAATTGGGATGGCGCCTTAACCTGGAGCCTGCTGGGTATGCCGAAATCCACCGTGCGATCTTGAGCGGCCTGCTATCCCAGATAGGGTTCCGCAAGGATAAATTCGAGTACGAGGGGGCCTATGGGATCAAGTTTTTCATCTTCCCCGGTTCTGCGCTGTTCAAAACCAGACCCCCTTGGCTGGTTTGCGCCGAGCAAGTCGAAACCAGCAAGGTCTATGCTCGGACGGTCGCTCAGGTGGAACCGGAATGGATCGAAAGTTGCGCCGCCCACCTGGTCAAACGCCACTACTGCGACCCGCATTGGGAGCGCAAGACAAGAAAGGTAACCGCATTCGAACGCGTGACCTTGTTCGGCCTGACCCTGGTGGAACGGCGCCGGGTAGCTTACGAGAGGATCAATCCTAAAGAGGCGCGGGAGATCTTTATCCGTTCGGCTTTGGTAGCTCAGGACATAGACTTAGAGCTTGAATTCTTCCGCCATAATCGAGCACTTTTGGAAGAATTCGGCCAGTGGCAACACAAAACCAGGCGTTTGGACCCCATGGTGGATGAGGAGTGGCTGTTTGAGTTCTACGACCTCCGTATCCCTCCAGAAATCGTCAACGCCGACGGTCTTTCGCGCTGGTATCGCCAGGCGGTTCGCCATCAGCCTGAGTTGCTCAAGTTAAGCCGAGAGATGATCGCTCAAAGCCACCTTGGATGGAATCCGGCCGATTTTCCAGAAGTTTGGGAAGATGAAGGCGTGCAGCTGACGCTCTGTTACCGCTTCGAACCGGGCTCTCCAGACGATGGGGTGTCGCTGAGAGTACCGTTGATGCTGCTGCCGCAGTTAAATCAGGCGCCGTTTGACTGGTTGGTGCCGGGATGGTTAGAAGAGAAGCTTAATTTCCTGCTCAAAAGCCTGCCCCGAACCCTGCGCCGTCAGCTGGTACCGATTCCAGATGCCGCAGCGCAAATTTTGGCTCAACTGTGCTTCGGTGAGGGCAATTTTTGGCTAGCGCTAGCCCAAGCGCTCAGGCGAATGGCTGCGCTAGAGGTAAGCCCGCAATTGCTCAAAGCCATAGAACTTCCGGATCATCTTAAGATGAATTTCCAGGTGATCGACGAACAAGGCCAAATGTTGGCTCAAGGGCGGGATTTGGCGCAGCTAAAAACCAGGTTCTTGGGGGCGGCCCGCGAAGGTTTTGCGGGGATTGCAGGAGAGCAGCATAGATCGGGCTTTAGAAGTTGGGAGTTTGGGGAGTTGCCGCGTACCCTTAGAATCTCCCGAAACGGCCAGCCAATACTCGCTTTCTCAGCTCTAGTGGACGAAGGGGAAAGCTGTGGGGTCAAGCTGTTTTCGACGGCCGAAGAGGCCGATCAAGCTCACTGCCGCGGCCTCAATCGGCTGATCCAATTGGTGCTGGCTAGGGAAATCAAATCTCTTAAAAAGCAGCTTCCCTTCACGGCTGCCGATGAGTTGGCCTACGCGCGCTTGCCGCCTCATCCGTTATTAGCTCTCAAGGAACCTTCCAGGTCTTTGGTGGATGAAGTGGTCAATCTAGCGGTAGCTCAGGTGTTTTTGGCCGAAGGCGCAGAAATCCGCAAGCGCGAGGAGTTCGATGCGTGTCTTGCCGCGCACCGAGGGGAGCTGTTTCCAGCGGCTCAGGAAATTGCCGCCAGGGTCAAACAGATTTTGGAGTTGAGCGAAACTTGTCGGGAACGGCGCCGCCGAATGAAGCACCTAGACCGCTCGCCGAGCGGGGCGGACATCGATGAGCAGCTTAATCTTCTTTGTTATCGCGGGTTTCTTAAGCATATTCCCTGGCCGCAGCTGCGCCAATTGCCCCGCTATCTTACAGCGTTGCAATACCGCCTCGACAAGGCGGAATACGAGGTGGCTAAGGACGAGACCAAACTCAAGCACCTTAAGCCTTTTTGGGAAAGTTATTGGGGCCGGGTTCAAGCAGGCGCTATCCTTGCGCCGGATGCTGATCCGCTGCGCTGGAATTTGGAGGAGTTTCGGATTCAGCTTTTCGCTCAGCACATCAAAACCCTTTATCCCATTTCCGCCAAGCGCCTGGCAGAAGCCTTAGAACAGCATCAAGCAGCGTGAGCACGCAGGAGGAATCTTATGCGCATCGGAACTGCCCTGACCAAGAGCGCCACCAAGGCGATGCTTTTGGGATCGGGGGAATTAGGCAAAGAGGTAGCCATTTGTCTGGCGCGTTACGGAATCGAAGTGATCGCCGTAGATCGCTACGAGAACGCACCCGCCCAGCAGGTGGCACCGATCAAACACGTCATCGACATGACCGACGGTCGCCAGGTCAAAGCCATAGTGGAGCGCGAGCGTCCGGACTTCATCGTGCCGGAAATCGAGGCGATCGCCACCGATGTCTTGATTGAGATAGAACAAGAGGGGCTCGCCAAAGTGGTGCCGTGCGCCAAGGCAGTCAAGTTGACTATGGACCGCGAGGGGATCAGACGGCTGGCGGCCGAAACCTTGGGGCTACCGACTTCGCGCTATGCGTTTGCCGGTTCTCTGGACGAGCTGATCGCCGCTGCCGATCAGGTTGGTTATCCCTGTTTCGTCAAGCCGACCATGTCTTCTTCCGGCAAGGGTCAGTCCCAGGTCAGTTGTCGGGAAGAACTGGCTGCGGCTTGGGACAAGGCTAGGGTAGGGGGGAGAGTGGCCACTCAACGGGTGATCGTGGAGGCTAAAGTGGATTTTGAATTCGAGATCACCTTGCTTACCGTGCGCGCGCTGGATGACGGTGGGAGCTTTAAGACCTATTTTTGTCAGCCCATTGGCCACCGCCAAGAAGCAGGCGACTACGTGGAAAGCTGGCAGCCCCAGCCGATGACGGAACAGGCGCTGGTTGAGGCCCACAGGATCGCCCGGGCTGTGGTCGAGGCGCTCGGCGGGCAGGGATTGTTTGGGGTAGAGCTGTTCGTCCAAGGGGACAAGGTCTGGTTCAGCGAGGTCAGTCCCAGGCCCCACGATACCGGTATGGTGACCATGGTCAGCCAACGCTTGAGCGAATTCGAACTGCACGTACGCGCTTTTTTGGGCCTGCCCGTAGACACTTGCCTGGTGCGCCCAGCAGCGAGCGCGGTCATCTACGGCGGCGTGGAAGGGGCGGGGCTAGCGTACGAGGGGGTAGATGAGGCGCTTAAAGTTCCAGAGAGTCAGGTTCGCTTGTTTGCTAAGCCGTTTGCTTTCGTTAGGCGGCGGATGGGGGTAGCCCTAGCCAGCGCAGAGAATATAGGACAAGCGCGGGAGCGGGCCCGGGAGTGTGCGGGAAAAATCCAGCCCAAATTGGGCTAAACTTGAAATGACCGTAACACTGCTCCAAGGGAGGAAATTATGCATTGGCGTTGGCTATGCTTAGCGACAACTTGGATGGTTTTGCCTGCGGCAGCCGATATTTATAAATACGTAGACGAGAACGGCCAAGTGTACTATACCGACAAGCCTAAGCATGCAGGTTACCGGCTGCTGATCCGAACCCCTAGCGCTTCCTTCGACCGCGGGTTCGTGCCGTCCTGGCACCAGAAAACCAAGCTTACTCCGGTGATCGACGAGGTCGCCCAGAAATATCGCCTCGATCCCAAGCTGCTACACGCGGTTATCCGCGCCGAATCGGCGTACAATCCTCATGCCGTCTCGCCCAAAGGGGCGGTCGGATTGATGCAGCTGATGCCTGAGACCGCCGCCCGCTATGGCATTTATGATCGCTATGATCCGTTCAAGAACCTGGAAGCCGGCGCGCGCTACCTACGCGATCTGCTTTTGACTTTTGGCGACATTCGCTTAGCAGTGGCGGCGTATAATGCTGGAGAGGGGGCAGTGCGCAAATATGGCAATAGAATCCCACCGTACTTCGAGACGCGCGAATATGTCGCCCGCGTGTTGAAATTCTACGAAAGCTTATGAGCAAATACGCTTCTCCCGCCGAGCTTTTGGAAAGTGAACGCGACCTTGTGTCTCTTCCAGACGTCGTCTTGCGGCTTCAGGAAGCCGTCGATGACCCACGCAGTACGGCCGAGACCATAGGTTCCATCGTCGCCTGCGACCCTGCGCTGACGGCGCGTTTGCTGCGGCTGGCCAACAGCCCCATCTACGGCTTCGGCGGGCGGATCGATACGGTCTCGCGCGCGGTTACCTTGGTGGGGATGGAGCCGTTGTACCATCTGGCACTGGCTACCAGCGCCGTGAGCACTTTCCGTAACCTCCCCGTCCAGTTGATTGACATGGACGAATTTTGGGTGCAGAGTACTTATTGCGCGGTAGTGGCTCGCCTGTTTGCCAAGGAAGTCAAGGTGTTGTATCCAGAGCGTCTGTTTGTGGCCGGCCTTCTGCATGCTATCGGAGCGCTGCTCATCTACCTCAAATGCCCGGATGAAGCCCGCGAGATCCTGTTGGCAAGCCAGGGACAACGGCGATTGGTGCCGCTGTTGGAGAAAGATCTTTTGGGGTTCACCTACGCCGATGTGGGGGCGGAAATCGCCAGGCAATGGAACATGCCGGCGTGGCTTTGTGAAGCCATCGCGTGTCATCTCGCCCCGGAAACGGCCAACCGTTATCCACTCGAGACCGCCTTGCTGCACCTGGCGGACCGCTTGACCGACGTTTTGGTTCAAGGGGATGCCGTAGAAGACGTCTTGGCCGAAATTCCAGAAGAGACAAAAGCCTTATGCCGGTTACGGGAAGGGCAGATTTTTGGGGTGATGGGCGAAGTGTACTTCGAATTCACTGAAGTCGCCAAGCTGCTCTTGTCGGTATGAAAGCGCTGCGTTTGCGCTGGCTGTTCTTTTCCCTGCTCGTCGTTTGGACCGGAGTTGGGAGTGGAGGCCTGCCAGAGACGGTAGCGCAAGTCAAACCTAGCATCCTGGCGATCGGAACTTTTCAGCGCACGCGCTCGCCACCGGCGGTGTTTCGCGGCACCGGATTTGCCGTCGCCGACGGCCGCCACGTGCTGACCTGTGCCCACGTTCTACCGGCTTCGTTGGACGAGGAAAGATCCGAAATCCTTTCAGTGTTTTTCCGCTCGCAGGGCAAGGATCGCCTGCGCCGGGCCAAAGTCGTCGTCACCGACCCGGCCCACGATCTGGCGCTCCTTAAAATTTCAGGCGATCCATTGCCGGCTTTAACACTGGGAGATTCCGACCAGGTGCGGGAAGGGGAAACTTACGCGTTTACCGGCTATCCGATCGGCATGGTGTTGGGTTTGTATCCAGTCACCCACCTGGCTCTGCTTGCCAGCATCACGCCGATCGCCATCCCAGCGCTGCGCGCAGATACATTAGACCTTAAGTTGCTTTCGCGCCTTAATCAGCCTTATCCAGTGTTCCAGCTGGATGCCACCGCTTATCCCGGAAACAGCGGCAGTCCCTTGTATCATCCCGAGACCGGCGTGGTCGTCGGCATCCTCAACAAGGTGTTCGTCCAAGAAAGCAAGGAAAGCCTCTTGTCCAATCCGAGCGGGATCAGCTATGCGATCCCGATCGAACATGCGCAAAAATTATTGGAGAAAAATCGGCTCGCGTCTGAATGAGCTGTCAGAATTTTTTACAGCTCTTCATAAGCAAGAATTTAATCAATTGATTGGAAAAGAGATTTGTTTTTAGCATGAAAATTGCTGGTTAATTTAAGGTAAAAAATAATCGGGAGACAGGATATGAGTGAAAACCCGGAAAAACGAATCGATCCCAAAGACCAGCTGGGGATTTCCCGGCGCCGCCTGGTCAAATCGGCGCTGGTGGCAGCTCCGGTGGTTTTGACCTTGCGCAGCGGGGCGGCATTGGCCAATGCCAGCGCTTATCAGTGCATCCAGCGCGATCAGGCTCGCGCTGATGCGGGGGCAAATCCATTGCGGACTCCAGACGAGCCCTCAGATGATTGGGAGCGCCGCACTGTCAATGTGAAAAGACTTAAAAATGATCAAGATAACGGATTTTGGGTGTACGAGGACCCTGACTCAGGCAACTGGTTTACTGAAGAGGGTGAGCTAGTTGACCAGCAGGTTGGTGATGGTCAAGGCGAAATCCTGGTCCTCGTCGACAATATGGGGCACATCACCGGTTACGGCAAAATAGGTTCAGGTGGCCCGATTACTGGTTCCTGTTGGGCTTCTTTTGATCCTTAAGTGGGAAAAAAACGCTGGCAGGTTTACCAAAAGTCGCGTTTGCTCTGGGAAAAATGGCCGAATGAGGCGGTGGTTTTCAACGAGCTTTCCGGCAAGACCCATTATCTAAACGCGACCGCCATGGCGATTTTGGAGAGGCTAGAACAGGGACCGTACTCGGCCGAAAGCCTCGCCGAGCGGCTTTATGCGGAGGCAGCTTCAGTATTTTTGCCCCAAGTCGAACAGGCTCTGGCCGAATTCGAGCAGCTGGGATTGATCGAGCTGGTGGAGTGAAGGTCTGCGAATTGCCGGCTGCCGAGCTGAAGTCGAGCCTGTGTTCGCCCCGGGGAGTCGTGGTCGCCATGGGCACTTTCCGGGTGCGGGTGCGTACCCGTATTGGATCGTTTGCTTCTTTCCTCGAGCAGCTGTACGCCGATTTTCCCGTGTTGCCGCCTGACAGCTTGGCCGATTTCCGAATCTCACTGCGGCGTCCCCGAACGCTGCGCCGTTTCCTCCGTCCCCAGGTGCTGTTTGAGCACGACGGGCAGAAGTTGTTCGAGCCTTTTCCGCTTTCTCATGCTCCGCCTCTGTTCGAATGGGGCCTTAACTGGTGCATCGCTACCTCGGCCCATCAGTACTTGCTGCTCCATGCGGCGGTGCTGGAACGTGGCGGCAGAGCCTTGATCCTGCCGGCTTTGCCTGGGCTTGGCAAGAGCACCCTGTGCGCGGCGCTGATGCTTTCAGGCTGGCGGCTGTTTTCGGACGAATTCGGCCTGGTGCGCGCCGATGGCGACCTGGACCCCTTGCCGCGGCCTATTCCGCTCAAAAACCGTTCGATCGCAATCATCCGGGAATTCTCTTGCCAAGCGATACTGGGGCCTGAGTTTCCAAAGACCCGCAAAGGCACCGTTGCCCATCTCAAACCCAGCGCCGAAAGCTGCGAGCGTGCGGCAGAACCCGCCACCCCAGCTTGGATCGTCTTTCCTCGCTTTTGTGAAGGCGCCCGGGCCGAACTTACGCCGGTTTCTCCCGCCTATGCCTTCCTCAAGCTAGCCACCAACGCCTTCAACTATGAGATCCTGGGCGGTGAAGGTTTTCTCCGCGTTGGCCGCTTGATCCGCCACTGCCGGCATTATAATTTCGTCTATGGACGTCTGAGTGAGGCCTTGGACATTCTTAACTCTCTTGCGGGCCAATGAGCCGACCGCAAATGTTGGCCGAGGTATTGCGTAATCCTGCGCTCGTTCTGGAGTTCGGGGAGCAGGACTTTGAACGGCTGCTGGTGCTCGCCGATCTGGCCAGGCTGACCGCTGCCCTCGGCCATCGGATCGAACAGGCTGGATTGTGGGGAGATATTCCGGAAAAAGTGCGCGATCGCTTCCAGGCTAGCTATCGTCTCGCCGATTTCCGCAATCGCCTGCTCCGGTGGGAGATGGAGTGTCTGGAACGGATACTCAGAAAGGCGGAATTTGAAGTCGTCGTTCTAAAAGGCGGGGCTTATTTGCTGTTGAGGCTGCCCTGGGCCGGGAGGCGGCTGCCGGCAGATCTGGATGTGCTGGTGGCGCGCGAGCATTTGCCAGCGATGGAATCTTTGCTGTTGGCTGAAGGTTTCGAGCCGGTCAAGTTGCATCCTTACGACCAGCGCTATTACCGGGAATGGATGCACGAACTTCCCCCGCTGCGTCATCCCGAGCGCGGGTTTGAAGTGGACATACACCACGCCTTGCTTCCCGTGACTGCAAGGCTCCATGCCGACCCGAAGTTGTTGTGGTCGGCGGCCAGGGCGATCCCCGGCAGCCGCTTTAAGGTGCTCGGGCCAGAAGACATGATCCTCCACGCCGTGGTCCACTTGTTTTACGACTCGGACCTCAACAACCGCCTACGCGATCTGGTCGATATCGACGAACTCTTGCGCCATTTCAGCGCCGGGCAGGTGGATTTCTGGCAAGACCTGATCACGCGCGCTAGGTCTTATGGGTTGGAAAAGCCGTTGGCCCATGCGCTGCATTATAGCCACTGGTTTCTGAGTACTCCTGTCCCCGAAGAGTTGAGATTGCAAGCGATCAGCCGAAGTTCGCGGAAATGGATGGACTTCTTGGTCGTCCGGTCGCTTTTTCCACAGCTTCCTGGTCATTCCAGTCGCATCGCCGCCATTGCCCGTTGGTTGCTGTACCTGCGTTCCCATTATCTGCGCATGCCGCTTAAGCTGTTGCTGCCGCATTTGCTTTACAAGGCGGCAAGGTGGGTTTGAAGGCTTTTTAGGGATTAACCCCGGGAAGTTAAGCGTTTTTAACCGCCTGTGCTATCTTAAGAAAATAGAAAGGATGGCGCTGGTAAAGTGAGTTTAGAGCTTTCACGACGCACAAGGATTTTCCTCTGGGTGCTTTTGAGCGCAAGCACTTTGTTCGGCTGTCGTCCAAACCCACCCTTGACGTTAGCCTATTGTCCCTTCTCTGGCTATGCTCCGGCGTATTTGGCCGAAAGTTTGGAGCTTTGGCCTTTAGAGCGAATTAAGAGTTACCGCACCGCCAACGCGGTGCAGTCGGCTGAGCTTTTGCGCTCTGGTCAGGTGGATGCGGCTTTGCTCACTTTGGATGAAACCTTGCGTTTGGTCAGCGCCGGAGTTAGGTTGCGCGTGGCGCTCATCGTAGACCAGTCGCTCGGGGCAGACGTGATGCTCGCGCGGCAGCCGATCTCTGAACTGGCTAAGTTGCGCGGCCAACGCCTAGGCTACGAAGGCGGAGCGGTCGGGGAATTGCTCGCATACGCCGTATTAGATAAAGCGGGGTTGAAGCAAGACGAGATCCAGCGAGTAACAGTTGACTTTAACCGGCACGAAGCGGCTTGGCAGCAAGGTGAAGTGGACTTTTTGATTACTTTCTACCCGGTTTCAACACGCTTGTGTAGAAAAGGGGCGACGGTCGTCTTTGACAGCCGCCAAACCCCAGGTCTAATTTTGGACGTGTTGGCCGTGCGCGAGCAAAGCCTGGGTGCTAAAAAAGCCGCACTTTCGGCTTTGCTCCACGGCTGGTTTTTAGCGCTTGAGCGCATACAGCGATATGAGGGAGATACTCATTGGCGGCTGGCGCAGTGGTTAGAGTTGCCACCCGCGGAAGTCTATGCCGGATTTGACGGCTTGGACCTGTTCGATGCCGCTGAAAATCGCGCCTGGCTGCGCGCGAGAGCGGGCAAAGCGCTTTTTGATGAAAAAGCCTCTGAGCTGGCGGCTTGGATGGCGCAGCGCGGCCTGCTGGCAAAAGAGATAAAGCCCAAACTCGCCTTCGCTGATCTGCTCCCAGATCCTAGGTAGGAACATCGGTGGTGCGCATTGCTTTCGTTCTGCTGCTGGTTTTGAGCGCTTTGCCAGGACACGCAAAGGAGCTTTTGCGTTTGGGGATTTTAGCGTATCGCCCGCTTGCCCAGGAAAGAGCGCGCTGGGTGCCGTTTGAAGAGTATCTAGAGGAAGCGCTCGGCAATGTCGAGGTGGAGCTTTATGTCTCGCATTTGCCTGAGCTAGACAGCTTGGTGAAACATCACCAACTGGAGGCTGTGCTGACTAACCCTGGCCATTATCTTTGGCTACGAAGCCGCTACGGTCTAGGGCGTGCGCTGGCTACGCTGCTGCGCTCTGAGCAAGGAGTGGTGCTCAAGGAGTTCGGAGGAGTAGCGTTCACCCGCGCTGAACGCCAAGACCTTCGCTCTTGGTCTGACCTTAAAGGCAAAACAGTCGCTTATCCCGGCGAGCAGTTTTTAGGCAGTTACCAACTGCAAGCTTACGAGATGCTGCGCCGCAGGTTGGATCCTCGCCGTGCGATTAAGGGGATCGCAGTGGGTTATCCCTATGACCGAGTGGTGACAGCAGTGCTTTCAGGTCAAGCAGAGGTCGGGTTTGTCCGCGCTGGGGTGCTCGAAGCGATGGCGCGTGAAGGGAAAATCGACCTTAAGCAGGTCCGAATAATCGCCAGACAAAACTTAAGCGGGTATCCGCTGGCCGTTTCTACTGCGCTTTATCCCGAATGGCCGCTCGCGGTGATGCCTGGGGTGGCTGTTAAGCTTGCGGCGCGCTTGGCGGTAGCTTTGTATGCCATGGGAGAAAAGGCGCCGCAAGTGACGGCGGCTATGGATATAGCCGGTTTTGCGCCGCCAGCCGATTATTTCCCCATCGAAGAGGTGTTGCGGGCGTTGCAAATGGCGCCGTTTGCTCCGGAGCCGATCGACTGGCAGATGATTGTCCGCCAGTATTGGCAACAGCTACTGGCAATTGGCTTGGCGTTTTTGCTTTTGGCTGGATTGTTGGTCCGCACCCGTTTGCTCCATCGCAACTTAGCTATTGCGCTGGCGCGCGAGCGTGAGCACCGTCAGGAGATTGCAGTTTTGGCGCATACTTTTAATAACGCCCATTACGGGGTGATCATTACCGATCCTGCCGGGAGAATCCAGCGCGTTAATCAGGCTTTTGTGGACATTACAGGTTACACGGAGGAAGAAGCTGCTGGCCGAAAACCTGGCGAGCTCTTATCTTCTGGCCTGCACGACGCTAAGTTCTATGACGAGATGTGGTGTGCCCTTAAGGAAAAAGGCGTTTGGGCAGGCGAGATCTGGAATCGGCGTAAAGATAGTTCGCTGTACCCTGAGTACTTGAGCATTTCAGCGGTGTGCGATGAAGACAGCAAGCTGCGTTACTACATAGGAATTTTCACTGATCTTAGCGCGATCAAAGCCGCTGAAGCGCGCATCCGCGAACTGGCTTTTTACGATCCCCTGACCGAACTCGCTAACCGGCGCTTGGCTTTGGACTGCTTAAAACAGGCGTTGGCCGAGAGCGCGCGCACTCAACAGTTGGGAGCGCTGTTTTTTATCGATTTTGATAATTTCAAGTATCTCAACGACACCTTTGGTCACACCATAGGAGACGCTTGCCTTAAAGCTATTGCCAATCGGATGCGCGGCGTGCTGCCCCAAACGGCTACCTTAGCCCGTTTAGGGGGAGATGAATTTTTAGTGATCCTCGAGCATTTGCATTGCGATCCCAAACTGGCGGCTCAAGGAGCAGAACGCGTCGCGCGCAAGCTGCTTGAAGTCATTAAGGCGCCGCTTAAGGCCCAGGATGATACCTCCTATTGCCTGACGGCGAGCCTCGGAATCGCCCTGTTTGACGGTAGTGAGCGCAAGGTGGAGACGTTGCTCAAACAAGCAGACATTGCTATGTACGCAGCCAAAGCCTCGGGACGCGCTAACTTGCGTTTTTTCGACACTGCTATGGAAGAGGCGTTAAAGGAGCGAGCCGAGATCGAACGGGCGTTAAGGCAGGCGATCGCCCGGGAGGAGTTGTGCCTTTTTTGTCAGCCGCAAGTGGACATCTGGGGCAATATAGTCGGGGCAGAACTTTTGCTGCGTTGGCAGCATCCAGAGCGCGGTTTGCTTGGTCCTGGAAATTTTCTGCCGCTAGCCGAAGAGACAAATTTGATTTTGGAAATAGGCGCGTGGGTCGGTGCCCAAGCGTGCAAGCTGCTCAAAGCGTGGCAGGAAGACGATAAGCTCAGGCCGCTTACTTTAAGTTTTAATCTCAGCGCTAAACAGCTACACCATGCTGAGTTTCTGGAAGCCATGCGCCAGTTTCTTTCCCAGAATCCCCAGCTTGCTGGTCAATTAGAACTGGAGATTACTGAGTCGCTGATGTTGAAGGACATCGAATTGGCCGAGACTATCCTGAACGAGTGGGCCAATCTTGGCGTTTTGCTCGCCTTAGACGATTTTGGTACCGGCTACTCCTCGCTGGCCTATTTGAGCCGTCTGCCTTTCCATACTTTGAAAATCGACAAAAGCTTCGTCCATCGCCTTAAGGAAGGTGAGAGAGATACCGACATCGTGCGCGTCATTGTCGAATTGGGCAAGGCTTTAGGGTTGCGGGTTGTCGCGGAAGGGATCGAGAACGAGGAGCAGTATCATCGCTTGTGCACGCTCGGTTGCCAGTGGTTTCAGGGCTATTTTTTCGCTCGTCCCATGCCTGTGTCGGAGTTTGTCACTAAGGTAAAACAAAGAACCGACTTTATCGCATGATCGACGCTGGGCTTAAGGTGTTTAGCCAAGCCTGTACTTTATTGGCAGCGTGCGCAACTTGTGCCGCATAGCCTAAAAGCGCGCCTTGCACGTCGGCAGAGACAGTAGGCGTTTCGAAGGCAAAAACCTCAGTGCCTAGGATTTGACCATCGGCAGTTGCGGCTTGAGCAAGAAAACGCAACACGACCCGGCTGGAGCTAGGGGTATCGAAGACTTGCTCTAAGTCGCGCAGCTGAATGTGCAGTTTGTAGGGCGTGTTAAGAAGTATGCTGAATTGCTGCTGGAGCAAAGCAGGTGGGGGAGCAACCCAACGGTGGTCAGCGTAGAACCGGATTCGGGTAGGATCGTTAAATAACATCCGATAACGCAGTCGGGTATCTTGTAGCCAAGAAGGTGCTTTCACGGTCACGCTCCCTTGGCGGCTTGCCGTGCCCGACAACGGGCCAAAGTCGTGCAAAGCCGGCGGCGGGCGTGGCGTCAGGCGGCAAGCGGTCAGGACGAGTAAGGCCAACAGCGCAAGCTTCATCGTCTTAGCCGGTAGCCCGATTCACCCGGTCCAGGTTCGGGTGGCGCAGGCCCCAAAAGGATCGCGCTGGGGTCCTGTTCCAGCCGTTCAGCCAGGTTTTTAACGCTTGAGGAGAGAGCCTGCATTTCTTCCAGCAGTGCGTTAAGGCGCGGCAGGGTATCGTGGTCCAAAGTAGCGCCTAAGCGTTTGCCGGTAGTCAAAAGGTTTTGTCCTTCAGCTAAAGTTCCCTTAGCTTCCTGGCTTAAACTGGATAGATCTGCGCTCAGTTTGTCGATTTTGGCCAAGCTCCTTTGGACGGAGACCATCACGTTCGGCACCTCGGCCAGGGCACGCGTCGTCTTTTCTTCGATTTGGACGAGGCCAGCGGTGGCTGTTTCCAGGTTAGCAAGGATACGCTCGATGCGTTTTTGGTTTTCCTCATCGAGCAGTTCGTTCAGGCGCAGCGCCAGGCGTTGCAATTCCCCCATCAGGTCTTGACCGGTACCGGTCAGCTGTTCAAACAAAGAAGGCTGCATCGGAATGATAGCCGGTTTTTTAGAATGAGTCGGCAAGGGCCTGGCCGGTCCCTCAGCGTTGTCCAGTTCGATTTGTGCCAGACCGGTGAGCGGTTGGACGCGCAACCGGGCGAAAGTGCGATCGGTGACCGGAAAGCCTTTGTTTATTAGGATCGCCACGCGGATGGTGGTAAGGTCTTGGGGATCGACTTCTATACTCGACACTTTGCCGATTTCTACGCCGCGGTAGAACACCGCCGATTCTGGATGCAGGCCAGAGACCGGATAGCGGCTGACGACCACATAAGGGTCGTACTCGGTGCCGATGCGGCCCAGCCATAGGCCAACGGCGACCGCCACCATCCCTAAACCCAACACGAACAGACCGGCCAGCACCAAGTGGGTTTCCTTACCCACAGCATGCCTCTCCCAGGATGCGGCGAGCGCGCCGGCCGTGTAGGAAACGGCGGGCGAAAGGGTGATCGCAGGCCAACACTGTCGCCAGATCGCCAAAGGCAATGAGACGATGATCGGCGAGTAGGGCGATCTTGGTACAGATGTCTTTCAATACGTGCAGGTCATGAGTGATCATGACTACGGTAAACCCCAATTGGCGGTGCAGCTCGGAGAGCAAGTTGACGAATTCCTCGCTTAATACTGGGTCTAGGCCCGAGGTCGGCTCGTCCAAAAACAAAAGCTCAGGCTCCAAAACGAGCGCGCGCGCAAGGGCGGTGCGGCGGACCATGCCGCCGGACAACTCCGCTGGCATCAAGAACGCGTGTTCAGCCGTAAGTCCTACCATAGCCAGCTTCTGAGCCACCAGCGCCTGGATCGCCCCCTCGTCCAGGCAGCGCAACTCCCGTAACGGAAAAGCGATGTTGTCATAGACGCTTAAGGCGCTAAACAAAGCCCCGCTTTGAAACAGGACTCCGCAGCGGTTGCGCAGTTCCTGACGGCGTGCCTCGGGCACCTCCAAAAGCGGCTCGCCGAACAAATAGACCTGGCCTTGGGTTGGCTTTTGCAAGGCGAGCATCTCGCGCATCAGTACCGTCTTACCGCTGCCGGAGGCGCCTACCAGCCCTAAGATTTCACCTTGGTGTAGAGTCAGACTAATGTCTTCGTGGACGACCAGTTCGCCAAAACGGGTAAAGATGTGCTCTAAGCGGATGACCTCGCTCATGGCATCCCCACGCCGCGAAACAGGATGGCAAAGATCGCGTCCATGAGGATAACGGAAGTGATGGCCACGACCACTGAGTTAGTTGTCTCATTACCCAAGCTTTCGGTGTCGGGCTTGATGCGTAGGCCAAAATGGCAAGCCACTAAGGCAATGAGAAAGCCAAACACCGCGGCTTTCCCAAGGCCGATAAAATAATTGGCCAGCGGCACTGCATCGGGCAGCTTGCGGACGAACAGGGTCAAGCCGATGTCTAATTCCAGCCAGGCTGAAAGCGCTCCGCCGAACAGGGCAATGAGGTCGGTCCATACCACAAGCAGTGGCAGGCCTGCTACCAGGGCGACTACTTTGGGTTGAACCAGGCGCAGCGAGCGGGAAATCCCCATTGCCTCCAGAGCATCTAATTCCTGAGTCAGGCGCATCACCCCCAAGCGCGCGGTCATCGCCGATCCCGATCGCCCGGCTACTAAAATCGCCGCGAGCAACGGTCCAAGCTCGCGGATGATGCTCAATCCCAAAATATCGACGATATAGATCTGCGCTCCCAAGGCTTGCAGCTGCAGGGAGGAAAGATAGCTCACCACGATGCCGATCAGAAATCCCACCAGCGCGGTGATGCCTAAGGCTCTGCCGCCGGTTTCGTGGAGATGAGCGGCGATCTCACGCCAAGGAAGGTCTTGCGGATGGCGTAGCACGTAGAGAAAATCGAGGGCGATCTGACCTAACAGCCCTATCCCATCTTCCAGATGCCCAAGCAGGATGCGGATCCCCCGCACCGCAAGCACGCTCAGTGGGGGCTTAGATGGCGGCGTGAGAGAAGAAATTATAGGATGTTGCCAGCGTTGTAAGGCAGCGAGCTGCTTGGGATGGGCTTTGAGCTTTTCCGGTAGCCTTCCGCCGAAGGCGCGCCACAAGAGATAGGCGCCAGCGCTGTCTAGAGCAGCGATGGCGCGGAGGTCCCATTCTAGGTCATCACCGCTTCTTGCCAAATGGCTCAAGCGCTTTGGCAGCTCCGGAGCCAGGGTCAAGCCTTTTAGGTTCCACCCTCCCTCAAGCAAGACGGTCTTCCCAGCGACGCTCAGGCGGGGGGCGGTGGCAACCGTTACCCTAGATGCGGGAGGACGTTTGCGTTGCGCCAACAGGGATAAGTCGTCTGAGTTCATTTGGATGTCGGTGCTCTCCCGTTTATCGCAGGGGCGATTGAGATGATTCCACAGCGTCCACAGGAACTGGAAGAGGGGCAAGGATTGATCTGATTGGAGCTGGCGACAGGATTCGAACCTGCGACCGGCGGATTACAAATCCGCTGCTCTACCGACTGAGCTACGCCAGCTTTAGTTAAAAAATTCTATCTGGCTTTGATTTTGACTGGCAAATTTTTCCCCCTTGGAGCAAGATTTAGCTTTTATTTTAGGAAAGCTGTGAAGCGATGATACCCACTCAAGGATTTGCCAAACGGCTGGAAGCTTGGCTCGAAAATTTCCTATGGGGAAGTCGAGCGATCGTTTTGGTGGCAGTCTTAGCCAGCTTGATGACGGCGTTTGCGGTATTTTATCTGGCCACGGTAGATACCTGGCTTTTGGTGCGGGAGATTTACCACTACGCCGATACCAGTCTAAGCGAGGTTGCGCGTAAGGAGATCCGTTCCCAGGCCATCGCCCACGTAGTGGAGGTGATCGATGGATATCTGTTGGCGACGGTGCTGTTGATTTTTGCGCTGGGGCTGTACGAGTTGTTCATCAGCGCGCTGGATCAGGCGCGCAGAAGCGAGTCCTTTGCTAAGGTGCTGATCATCAACAATCTGGACGACTTGAAAAGCCGGCTAGGGAAGGTCATCTTGATCATCCTGATCGTCCGCTTTTTTGAACAGGGGCTTAAAATGGAGTTCGCCCGGCCTTTGGACCTTTTGGCCTTTGCCGGAGGGATCGCGCTTTTGGGACTGGCACTGTTTCTGTCGGAGATTTATCGTTTCGGTCGCTGATGTATACCCGGGTGCCCGCGATGACTTTGTCGAACAGTTCGATGATATCGGCATTGCGCATGCGGATGCAGCCGCAGGATTTAGGTTTACCGTCGATCAGATGGTCCGGGCTGCCGTGGATATAAATGAAACGGCGGAAGGTGTCGACTTCGCCTAAGCGGTTAAAACCTGCCTCCAATCCGGAAAGCCATAAGATTCGGCTCAGGATCCAATCGCGCTCGGGATAGCGTTGGGCCAGCTGGGAGTCGTAGATTTCTCCGCTTGGGCGTCGTCCCACCAGCACTGCTCCGGGGGGGAGCCCAGCGCCGATTTTGGCTCGGATAACGTGCCATCCCCGCGGCGTACAACCGCTGCCGAGAAGCTCTCCCGGCCCTTTGCGCGCGGTCGAGACCGGATAAACTCCAGATATTATACCGTTATCTATTAAGTACAACTGTTGCTCAGGAATATTGACCCAAAGATAAGAATTCATCGTTCCAATGCAACTATGGATTCCATGTGGGCAGTATGCGGAAACATATCTAGGATTCCTGCGCCGATCAGGCGGTAACCGTAAGTGCCGACCAGGTATCCAACGTCTCTGGCCAAGGTGGCCGGGTTACAAGAAACATAAACGATGCGCTTGGGTTGCCAGCGGTGAATCTGGTCCATAACGTGAAGGGCGCCAGTGCGCGGTGGGTCAAGCAGAAGCTTGTCGTAGCGGGCCGAAGCCCAGGGAAAGGCAGTCAAATCTTGGTTTAGGTCGGAACAATGAAACTCGACGTTAGCGATCCGGTTGTAGTAAGCGTTTTCCCTGGCGCGTGCCACCGCTGGCTGACTTCCCTCCACGCCTACCACCCAGGAGGCATGGCGAGCCAGGGGAAGCGTGAAGTTGCCCACGCCACAAAATAAGTCGAGCACCGTCTCGGTGGGGGAGGGGTCAAGCAGCTTGAGTACCTTTTCGATCAAACCCCGATTGATGTCGGCATTGACCTGAGTGAACTCCAGCGGGCCAAACCAAAGGGTTATCCCCTCGGGTAAACGGTAATAAAGCGGAGGAGGATTTTGGGGGATGAGCGCAAATAAGGAATCCTGTCCTCCGGGTTGAAGGTAGATATCGAATCCAAACCTCCTCCCGAATTCCTCGATCGCCGCCGTATCATTCGCTTGAGGTGGTTGAAGCGTTCGTAACACCAAAGCGCTGCGGTTGTCGCCTACGGCCACCTCTACTTGGGGAATCTGGTCACGGATGGAGAGACCATCGATCAAGTTGGCCAACTCTTTGAGCCGTTCCCCTATCGAAGGATGGAGGACCAGACAGGCATCGACCTCGGCCACCAGTCCTGCACCCCGTTCGCGAAAACCCACTAACGTCCGGCCTTTGTTCCGCACCCAGCGAACCCCTAAGCGTGCCTTGCGGCGATAGCCTAAGACTGGTCCGGTGAGCGGCGGCCAGACCTCGATTGGCTCGACTTTGCCGATACGGCGAAGCTGTTCCAAGAGCAGATGGTGTTTAAAGCGAAGCTGGGTTGCGGGTGCAAGGTGTTGGAGGTTGCACCCCCCGCAGGTTCCAAAATGGGGGCATGGGGGAGGGACGCGCTCTGTGGAAGCGGCCAAGAGTTCGAGCATTTTGCCGCAGGCATAAGTACGGCGGATGTCGGTATACTTAAAGCGCACCGTCTCGCCTGGCAAGGCCCCTTCGATGAACACCGCCTTGCCGTCCACGTAGGCGATGCCGCGTCCATCATGCGCGAGTTTTTCGACGCTGACGGTAAGCGGTTCCTGAGGCAGGGCGCGGCGCCTTCTCATGGTTTGCGTTGCCAGCGGCCGTCAGGGTTTTGGATTAACCAGCCGGGTTCGGCGTTGGCAATCCAACGTCTGGCAAAAGTCGTGCGGATCTCGTCGGTCCACTCCGGGCGGCCGTTAGCGCGCGCGATGGCTTCATAGAGTGCCTTACGGTCCTGGTTTTCAGCGGCTACTAGCTGGGCGACGCTGGCGCGCTCCTTGAGCGGAATCTGGTCGGGGCTTACGACGGCCACCAGGCCGTCGTTGGCATAGCCTATCCAGCCGTTGTCCAGGTATTGCTTGAGTTTTGGGAAGCGGCGCTGCATTGAGGCCTTAAGCGCGCGAATTTCTGGGCTGTCGATATTGAGATCGGCCTGGGCATAAGCCGGAGAGATCCCCAGGATGAGCAGTCCCGCCCCGTAGCGGGGGCTTGGGTCCAGTAGGCTGAGGCGGGTCGAGCGCGAATTCACAGAGGACTGAGGCTGACCGGCTTCCGGAGCGCCTTTTTGGATGTCGCGGATGATCTGATCGGCGGCTTTTTCCGCCGCAGCGGCGGGAAAATAGATGTTGATGGTGACGCACGCAGCGATGCTTGCCAACAGTAATGCGAGAAGCGCGGGGTGGATTTTCATGGTTGAACAGTCGGTGTCAGTTGCTCGAGTTGGAGGATGCGGGCCAGCCTGGTCATGAGGGTAGGCCAATCGATGCGCCGATTATAGCCGATCACGTCGATCCGCGGCAGGCCACCGCCGACGACGATATGGTAACCGCCCCGGGCCGGCGCCACACCCGACAGTTCGCAGACTGAGTCTTTTAGACGGCAGCCCAGGCCGATGCGCGTGTAGCTGAATTCATCGAAGACGCGCAGCAGGGTGCGCGACAAGAGGCCAGCGGCAAATCCGCCACCGAGCTTGGCTAGGTTCTCCACTGCCTTTTGGCTGATGCGGTGGCGGGTGCGGTCGCCAGACGGCGTTCCGAACCAGGCGTCGAAGGCTATCGGACGCCAGTTTTCCAGCTGGAGTTGACGGATATGCCCCTCCAGTCTGCCGGTGATGCGGCCGAATGCGAAGCGTCCAGTCAGCTGTTCCAAGTCCAGATCGTGGACATGGACCTCTGCCTGGAGCCTCGGCAGGGCACCGAACAAATCGGTGATGGCCAGGCGCTCGATGACGATCGTTCCGGAAAACGCCTCGACGGTCAGGCGACCGTCCAGTTCCAAGGTCCGCCGGCGGTGGTCATAGCTGACTTGCGGGATGTTGCCCGACAATGTACCTCTCAGCGGCGGCCACCCCAGTACCCGGCTCAGGACTTCAAGGGAGATTGTGGCTAGACGACCGCGGAATCGGACTTTGGGAGCGGTCGATAGATCGAGCATTTCCAGCTGATCGATGATCAGACGGCCGTCCAGAATCGGTAGATCGGCCGGAGGGAGCAGGCGGAAACCATCGCCGCTTAAGCGGAAAACCAGTGCTGCTGCCCCCACCGGGATGGCATACAGATGCCCGGCATGCCAGCTCAGGTGGGAGAGGGGAGGATCGCCGCTCGACTGCCAGCTCAGGCGCGCGCCGAGCTGGTTTAGTCCCAAGCGCCGCTCCCGGTCGGTCAGCACCACGCGGTCTAGCTGGATGGTGCTCATGGCTTGACGGCGACTTGTAATCTTGAAGTGTCCGCGCACCTTTCCGGATTTCACCTCGATTCCTTCCCACCGACCGCCTTCCAGGAACGGCTGCCCATAGAGGCGAAACGACGCCGGCAGATCGCCCGTAAAAGTTGTTGTCAAGCGCGTAAGAACCCCGTGATCTAGGCGTACTTGGGCAGTCGCGTTTAAGATGCGCTGCTGGGATAGGTGCAGGTTCTCAAGCACCAGTCTGCCCTTCTGTCTGTGCCAGGAAAATCCGCTTGCAAGCCTTAGCGGGTGCTCTCTAAAAGGCAGGTAAATGGGAAGATACAGCCCTTCTCCTTGGGGGATTTCCAACTCCAGACTGCCGGTCCAGCGACCTTTGACGCGTCGAGAGCTAAGTTGCAAGGAGAAGCCGAGCTGCTGGGCAACGCGGGTAAACCCAGAGTCGTGCAGGCTCAGGTTGTTGCCGCTCAACTGAAGGTTCAAGCGCCCGCTGAGATAATCGGCCTTAAGCTGCATATGACCGCCGGCAAAACGGATCGGCGCTAAGGATACCTGCGCGCTAGTAGGCGTTAAAGCAAAAGTCGTGGACGCGCTCAAGCTCTGGCCAAGATGGGGAAGGTATAGTGCCAGATGCCCTTTATAGCATTCCAAAGCCGCTGTCCCAAACCGGCCGGTCGGACAGTCCAGAGTCAGCCGATCGAGCAATCGAGGGGCAAACGGCAGGTGTAGGCTGCTTAGCGTCAGCCGATAGCCTTGGGGGCTACCGAGGTTAATCAGGACACCGTTGAGCCTAACCTGTCCATAGCGCAGGCGATCGAGGTCGAGTTGCAGGCGAGGGTCGGCCAGACAGATGCCGGCCACTAGCCAAACCGCAGCTCCTGCCCACGGCCATCTAGGGGATTTGGCGACCACCTCCGACCCAGCCGGTATCAGGCTGGAAAAACCCCGGTAGAAAGGTAGCGGTCGCCGCGATCGCAGATGATGGTGACGATCACCGCGCGCTCGACTTGCTGGGACAATCTCAAAGCGGCAGCGACCGCACCACCCGAAGAAATCCCGCAGAAGATTCCCTCCTTGGAGGCGAGCAGGCGGGTAGTTTCTTCGGCTTCCTCCTGAGTCACGTCCAACTTTTGGTCTACCCAGGAAGGGTCGTAGATCTTGGGTAGATACTTAGGTGGCCAGCGGCGGATACCTGGGATTTTGGCGCCTTCTGCGGGCTGGACTCCCACGATCTGGATGGCGGGATTTTTGAGTTTCAAGAATTTCGACACTCCCATGATGGTTCCGGTAGTACCCATGGCGCTGACGAAATGGGTGATCGCGCCGCGGGTGTCGCGCCAGATCTCGGGACCAGTGCCTTCGTAATGGGCGCGGGGATTGTCCGGATTGGCGAATTGGTTGAGGATCTTGCCTTGGCCTTCGGCAGCCATGGCCTCGGCCAGATCGCGCGCCTCCTCCATGCCACCTGTAGCGGAGACCAGGATGATTTCAGCCCCGAACGCTTTCATCACCGCACGTCTTTCCAGGCTCATGCTTTCAGGCATGATCAGAGTCATCCGATAGCCTTTGATCGCCGCGACCATAGCCAGGGCAATCCCAGTATTGCCGCTGGTGGCCTCGATCAGGCGGTCGCCCGGTTTGATCTCGCCGCGTTCTTCAGCGTGCTTAATCATACTCAGGGCGGGGCGGTCTTTGACTGAGCCGGCTGGGTTGTTGCCTTCCAGCTTAGCTAGGATCACGTTGCTGGTTTTGCCGGGCAGGCGTTGCAGACGCACCAGCGGAGTATTGCCAACCAAGCTCTCGATCGTGGGAAAGCAGGAAAAATCGGGCATCTGTGTCATAAATCGAGTAGCGATGATTTCAAATTATACACCCGCCTATCGGTGGAGAGGGCAGGATTGGGTCGTGAGTTTCCCAGTTTACCGTAACCGCTTAAGACTAGGTTACGCCCCAAGGCACCGGGAAACCTACCTGCCAGACTAGACAGCGCGAGCGGCGGTGACCAAGACGGATGCTGCGGATGACTCCATACAGCGGGAGTTAAAGAATCTGTAGCCATTTTTTTCCAACTTGCTTGCCTAGGACGGTTGTAAACATGCCCGAAGGTCGTTTACTTATACCGTTATCTTTGTTTAACCAAAAAAACCAACAAAACAAAACCCCTAAGCCCTACATATCAGCCCCCAATTAAGGCTACCCTCTTATGGTCGCTGTTTTTGTCTATTTCTGGCGGTGGGCTTAATACTGGCGCAGAAATTCACACAGCGCAGGAAGCAAGGAGACGGCAATGATCGCCATGACCACTGCGATCAGGTTGTCTTTGATCTTTGATGAGGGGGAGGTAGCCGAAGAAATACCCTGCTGGCCAATCCCTGCCAAGAAGGGGGCAAAGGTGCGGAAGATGGGGAAAAAGCGAGCGAAAACGATCGCCTTGCTCCCGTACTTATGAAAGCCGGGTTCTTTCAAGATGCTCAGGCTTGATAAGGCGCCTAGGGCGCTCGGTTAATTTCCTGCCGAAGAAGCGACCAACCCAATAATTGGTGTTGTCGCCGCTTATAGCCGCAAGGATCAAGGAAATCGTCAGCAAAATTACATCCATCGCCCCGATTCCAGCTACTGTTCCAGCCATAAACAATAGGGAATCGCCTGGCAGAAAGGGCGTTATGACCAGCCCTGTCTCGGCGAAAATGAAAAAGCAGGCCATAGATCCAGCCGCCGTAAACCCAGGCAAAGCCGCTAAGATACTGATCGAGATGCAGTAAAACATCGATCAAGGTTTTAAGTTCCATGTTTTGCTCCTCATTCGCTTAACAACAGCGGTTGATGTTGCTCCATTTGCGCTCTTCCCCAGGGTCCCGGGGGCGAGGAGAACGCTGAGGCTCATAGAGGTCGCCTCTTGGCAGGTAAGGGCTTTCGCTCGGCGGCGGATGGCGGCGCCCGGTGAGGGCGCAGAAGCAAACCCGCACGGTCTCAAAGACCAAGATCCAAGTGGCCGCCATAAATATAAGAGTCAGGGCAGCATCGATCTTATCGTTAAAGATCAGTTGTGGAGCTTGCGCTGCTTTCTCGGCGGGAAGAAGGCCGGATGCAAGCTGGGCCGCTAAGTCTTGGGCATGGGCCAAGAAACCGATGCGCGGCTCGGGGCTGAAGATCTTCCCCCAGGCCGCCGTGGTGGTAACCGTCACTAGCCAAGCGAGCGGCAAAGCGGTGATCCAGGCAAAGCGGCCTCGTCCCGACTTGACCAGGATGGTTGTGGCCACGCACAGGGCGATCGCGGCGAGCATTTGGTTGGCGATGCCAAACAGCGGCCACAGGCTGTTGATGCCGCCTAAAGGGTCGATGGTGCCGACGTAAAGAAAATACCCCCAACCGCTAACCACCAAGGCGCTGCAAAGGAGCACGCTGGGATACCAGCTGACGCGACCAAGTGCGGGGATCGCGTTCCCTAAAAGGTCCTGAAGCATGAAGCGAGCCACGCGTGTGCCGGCATCTAAGGTCGTCAGGATAAACAACGCCTCGAACATGATCGCGAAGTGATACCAGATCTTAAGCAAGCCATCGCCGAAGGCGTTGGCGAAAAGGCTAGCCATCCCAACAGCGAGCGAAGGCGCTCCGCCGGTTCTGGCAAACAGGCTGTGCTCGCCCATGGCGCTGGCCAGCTCCTGCATTTGCTCCACCGTTACCGAAAAGCCCCAAGCGGTGATCTTGGCGACCGCTTCGGCGGCCTCTTTGCCAACAGCGCCTGAGGGACTATTGATCGCAAAATAAACTCCTGGTTCCAGCACGGTGGCTGCCACCATCGCCATGATCGCCACGAACGACTCCATCATCATCGCACCATAGCCGATGAGGCGGGCATCGACCTCGTTGCTTAAGAGCTTGGGCGTGGTCCCCGAAGCTACCAAAGAATGAAACCCAGAGATAGCGCCGCAGGCGATAGTGATGAACACGAAAGGAAACAGCTTGCCGCCGAAGATGGGCCCTGTTCCGTCGATAAACTGAGTAAGCGCCGGCATCTTGACCTCCGGTCTGAGGATCGCGATCGCGAGCGCAAGCATCGCCATAGTGCCGATCTTCATGAAGGTCGAAAGATAATCGCGCGGCGCGAGCAAAAGCCACACTGGCAGCACGGCGGCAGCAAAGCCGTAAGCGATGACCGCAAGCGCCAGCGTCGGACCATCGCAGTCAAACCACGCCTTAAGGAGTGGATGTTTGTCGATCCAACCTCCCCCGATCACCGCCAGGATCAAGAGAAAGACGCCAATGCCGGTGCCTTCCCACACCCGATTGGGGCGAATGCCGTGCATATACAGGCCGATCAGGAGCGCGATCGGGATTGTAGCGGCCACCGTGCTTGTGGCCCAAGGGCTGTGCTTCATCGCGTTGACAACTACCAGACCCAAAACGGCGATTAGGATGATCATAATGGCCATCACCCCGATCAGCGCTACAGCTCCTCCCAAAGGGCCTAATTCAGCGCGCGCCATCTGCCCGAGCGAACGGCCGTCGCGCCTCAGGGAAAAAACCAGGGTCACAAAGTCTTGCACGCAGCCGCCCAAGACCGCTCCGATCAGGATCCACAAGGTTCCCGGCAGATAGCCGAACTGGGCAGCCAAAGTCGGTCCGATGAGGGGGCCTGGTCCGGCGATCGCGGCGAAGTGGTGACCGAAGACGACCCATTTATTGGTAGGGACAAAATCCCGGCCGTCGTTGAAACGTTCAGCGGGTGTGGCGCGGGCACCGTCCAGCACGAGCACGCGGGCGGCGATAAAGGCGCTGTAGAAGCGGTAACCTAGCGCGTAGACACAGACGGCGGCGGTGATGAACCAGAGGCTGTTGATCGCTTCGCCGCGGCGGAGGGCGATTCCGCCTAAAGCGCTGGCACCGATCGCAGCGATCAGGAGCCAGACCAAGCCTGGCAGCCATCTCTTAGCCGATAAGGGAGAATTAAAATGCCTCACAAAGCCGTCTTATCGCCAATTGGGTCGAAAACGCGAAGCGAGCATACAAGCAAAGGGAGGGCGTGTAAAGCTTTCGGATTCAGTTCCCAAGTGCGTGGATAGGTACTGGAACCCTTCCGCCAAAACGCACGAACCCTTCGCCACCACCGCGCACCCGCCGGGCTTTTTTGCCTGGACCGGGACCAACCGATTTGCAACTCCGCTTCCTACCCGGACGAAAGCCGCCGCTTCCTGGGCATAGCGCCGACAGATATTGAACACCCTGGCGCGCGAAAGGCCCGTCTCCGCCGTCAAGCCCCGCTGACGAAAACCCACTACCTGACGCCGCCGCTCTGCGCACGCCTCAAACGACAGCGTTCTCATATCTCGCCTCTTTCAAGTGCTTTTGTTTCCGATCAATAATTTTGCTTTTTGTGCTTTCTTTACCCTAAAATCAAACTATTAATCACCATTGCCATAAAAGTTGACTGATAGAAACCCGCATCCCTTGTTATGCAGGCAAGTGAAATCTACGTACAAAATCTAGAGAAGCACCTCTCCGAGGAAAATCCGCTCTTGGTGGATGTAGCGAGGAATTTCCAAACGATAGACTCGGTCGCCAATGATCTAGGCCTGATACGCCCAGATCAATCTACGGCGCGGCAAATTCCGTGGTGGCCGCTAATTTCCATTTTGGGTTTGTTCTCGGCGGGTAAATCCAGTTTCATCAACCATTTCCTCAAGACCAAGATTCAGCGCACTGGAGTTCAGGCGGTTGACGACAAATTCACCGTGTTGTGCTACAGCCCAGATCCTCAAGTCAAGACTCTTCCCGGTCTGGCTCTGGATGTAGATCCCAGGTTTCCATTCTACCAGATCAGTCACGACATTGAGGAAGCCATGGAAGGGGAGGGCAAGCGTATCAATGCTTATCTGCAGCTTAAAACTTGCAACAGCGAAAATCTAAAAGGCAAGATTTTGATCGATTCTCCAGGATTCGACGCCGATGCACAGCGCAGCGCGACCTTGCGAATCACCAAACACATTATCGACATCTCCGATCTCGTGTTGATCTTTTTCGACGCTAGACGTCCAGAACCTGGAGCGATGCGGGACACCCTTGAGTATCTGGTCAAAACTACCATCGACCGCTACGATTCGGAAAAATTCATTTATATTCTCAACCAGATCGATGTCACCGCAAGAGAGGATGGTTTGGCTGAGGTGGTGGCCGCTTGGAAAAGCGCGTTGGCTGAGAAAGGGCTAAACGTCACTCAGTTTTATACCATCTTCTCGCCGGACATCGAATTAAATTGCGAGAACGAGTACGTCAAAAACCGTTTGGAAGCGCGGCGAGATCGGGACCTGGCCGAAATTCACCGACGCATGCAAGAGGTGGAGGTCAAGCGCGCTTATCGAATCTTAAATACTCTGGATGCCACGACTAAAGAACTCAAGGACCAAGCGATTCCTGAACTCCTCAAAGCCTTGTCTGGCTGGCGCAACTGGACGCTGTGGCTCGACACACTGGTGTTGGCGCTACTCGTTGGTGGAATCGTGTTTGCCGGCGTCATGACGGGGTTTTGGCTCTCGCCTTTAGCGGATGCAGTTGCCATCATTGCAGGTTTAGGGGTGCTTGCAATTTTTCATCTGACCTTCTCCGCATTGTTCAAGGCGATTTACCGGCGCCGTTTGGCAAAACGGCAAAGACAGCTTAAATTGAACTTTAATCTGGTGCGGGGGTTTGATAAGTGCGCCACTTGGCGCCTGTTCGCCACTGGCAGGATCAAAGGCTGGAACGAAGCCGTCCGCCTCAAGCTAGAAGAGATCGTTAACCACGCCGATATTCTGATCCAGCGTCTTAACGATCAGCTGACTAATCCTTCCGGAAAGACAAGGCCGCTGAAGAAAGAAGCAGAGGCGGCGGCCGAAGCTGAAGTCGTGCCTTAACATTCTAAGGCGATGCATTCAGCTTCTTTGGAAGCTCGAGGTTGCGAAGCTTGACGTAACGCGGCAGCCCACCTTTATAGGGTGGATAATCTTCTCCCTGGATCAGGGGGAGAAGATAGCGCCTGCAAGGTTCGGTAATACCGAAACCGTCATCGCTGATGAATTCAAGCGGCATTTTCTTTTCCCTATTGGCGATTTGGTCCAGTGGCGCGCTGCCAATTTCCCAGCGGTAGGGATCGTCGGATAACCTGACGATAGTTGGCATGATTGCGCTTGCCCCGGCGAGTGCCATTTCCACCGCTGCCCTGCCTACCGCATAAGCATGTTCGACGTCGGTGCGCGATGCGAGGTGACGGGCAGAGCGCTGGAGATAATCGGCTACCGCCCAGTGACAGCGAAAACCCAGCTCACCGTAAATCATACGCGCTACCACCGGCGCCACTCCCCCCAATTGGGTATGGCCGAAGGCGTCGGTATAGCCGGCATCGGCCAGGAATCTGCCATCTTTGGTCTTGACGCCTTCTGAGACTACTACCGAACAATAGCCGTTGCTCTCTACCGTTTGCTTGACCTTGGCTAGAAACCTTTGCTGCTCGAACGGAACCTCGGGGAACAAGATGACGATCGGCAGAGGACGGTCTTGAATCGAGGCTAACCCACCGGCGGCAGCGATCCAGCCGGCGTGCCTGCCCATCACTTCGAACACGAATACTTTGGTGGAAGTGGCGCTCATGGAGGCAACATCCAAGCTCGCCTCCAAAGTCGACAAGGCAACGTACTTAGCCGCCGAGCCAAAACCCGGGCAGCTGTCGGTGATCGGCAGATCGTTGTCCACCGTTTTTGGAATATGAATCGCTTGGATAGGAAAACCCATCGTCTTCGACAATTGGGCAATCTTATGGCAAGTGTCGGCCGAGTCGCCGCCACCGTTGTAAAAGAAATAGCCGATGTCGTGAGCGCGGAATACCTCTATCAGACGCTCGTATTCTGCGCGGTTCTCCTCTAGCCCTTTGAGCTTATAGCGGCAGGAACCGAACGCTGCTCCCGGAGTATAACGTAAAGCCGCAATGGCTTCGTCCGGCTCATGTGAAGTATCGATGAGCTCTTCGGTCAGGGCGCCGACGATGCCGTTCTTGCCGGCATAAACCTTGCCGATCTTGTCTGGATGTCGGCGAGCGGTCTCGATCACCCCGCAGGCGGAAGCATTGATGACCGCAGTGACGCCGCCGGATTGAGCATAGAAAGCGTTTTTACCAGACATGAGGATATCCTTTAAGGTTTAGATTGAATTCGATCAAACCAAGGCCGGTTGCCAAGCTCCCAGATACCACTGCTGAGGCTGGAACCTAATCTTATAAGCCATCTTACGGCAGGTTGCGATCCAATAACCAAGATATAACCAATTCAATCCCATCTGCCTTGCCGTCTCGATTTGCCACAACACCGCATAGGTTCCAAGACCGCGTTTGGCCTGATCTGGATCATAAAAGGTATAGACTGCCGACAGGCTGTCACCCAGAAAATCCACGACCGCCACCATGACTAGCTTGCCCTCCAGGAGAAATTCATAAAACCCGGTGGTACACCAATGGCAAGTCAAAAAATTCAGGTACTCTTCTGGGGTGGTATCGACTGTGCCGCCTTGACCGTGGCGCGCCTTGAGGTATCGCAGGTAAAGCTTAAAATGTTCCGCGTGAAACTGAGGCGGCCTTGCGATGATTTCAAGGTCCTGGTTGCGTCTTAGGCAACGCCTTTGACTACGATTGGGGCGAAACTTCGCTACCTCAACGCGCACCGGCGTGCAGGCATGGCAGGTGGGGCACTCGGGTCGATAAATCAGACAACCGCTGCGACGAAAGCCTTGGGCGATTAAGCGGGTGTAGGTAGCCCTATCCGAAAGCAAAAACCCCATCCTGGCAGTCTCGGCGGGCAGATAAGCGCACTGGTGGGGAGTACTCAAGCGGTATTCCAAGAGCTCTGTCAGCGCCAAGCGGTTTCTGCGCATGGTCTGCGACATAATTCGTCGAGCAAGCGGATGAATTGCTGCCTAGGGATCTCTTCCGCTCCCAAGCTAATCAAGTGATCGGTGCGCACCTGACAATCAACTAATCCATACTGCCAACGCTTCAAACTTTCGACCAGAGCGACGAAAGCGACTTTGGATGCATCAGTGCGGCGGTAGAACATGGATTCCCCAAAAAATACGCAACCGATAACTACCCCATACAAACCACCGACTAATTCTGCATGATACCAACTTTCCACCGAGTGGGCATAACCGAGTTCATGCAATCGGCAGTAAGCCGCCTTCATTTCCGGGGTGATCCAAGTGCCTTTCTCGCGCTTGCGTGGGGCGGCGCATGCATCAACCACTCGGGCAAATGCCCGATCGAAAGTTACCTTGAATTCTCCCCTTTGGAGGGCTTTGCGCAAGCTTCTGGATATTTTCAGTTTCTCGGGAAACAACACCAACCTGGGATCAGGCGACCACCACAAAATCGGCTCTCCCCGATTGTACCAAGGAAAGATTCCATGCCGGTAAGCCGCGAGCAAGCGGGTAGGGGACAGATCCCCGCCTACGGCCAGAAGACCGTTGGGTTCGGTGAGGGCCTCTTCGACCGGAGGAAAGAAATACGGATCGTTAGGATCGAGCAGGGTAAGCATACCCTGTGTGCTATTCTTCTAAGAACTTTTCCGCATCCAGCGCTGCCATGCAGCCTGTGCCAGCAGAGGTCACCGCTTGACGGTAGACTGGATCGGCCACATCCCCGGCGGCAAACACCCCAGGCACGCTGGTAGCCGTAGCATTGCCTTGGTTGTCGCCATTGCCTTTGACCTTGATGTAGCCGCGGTCGAGCTCAAGCTGTCCCTTGAAAATATCGGTATTGGGCGTGTGACCGATGGCGATGAATACCCCAGAAAGCTTGATTTCTTTAGTAACCCCCGTGTGGACGTGCTTGATCCTGATCCCGTTAACGCCTTTGTCGTCCCCTAAGATTTCCTCCACTACGTGGTTCCATTCGATGCTGACCTTGCCTTTGTCAACCTGTTTCATCAATCGGTCGACCAGAATCTTCTCCGCCCGCAGCTTGTCGCGGCGGTGGATCAGCGTCACATGGGAGCAGATGTTGGCCAGATAAATGGCTTCTTCCACGGCGGTATTGCCACCACCGACGACTGCCACTGGCTGATCTTTGTAAAAAAAACCGTCGCAGGTGGCGCACGCCGACACACCGCGACCTTTGTATTTTTCTTCCGAAGGCAACCCTAGATACTTGGCTGAGGAGCCGGTAGCGATGATCAGGGCATCGCAGGTATAAGTGCCGGCGTCACCGGTTAGGATAAAAGGGCGTTTAGAAAGATCGACTGCTTGGATTTGGTCAAAGACGATCTCGGTCTCAAAGCGTTCGACGTGGCGGCGCATGCGATCCATCAATTCGGGTCCCTGAACGCCATCTGGTTCACCTGGCCAGTTTTCCACATCGGTAGTGGTCATCAATTGACCTCCCTGTTCTATGCCTGTGATCAAAACCGGTTTCAGGTTGGCACGGGCCGCATAGATAGCCGCGGTATATCCGGCCGGTCCAGATCCTAGAATCAGCAAGCGGCAATGTTTAGGTTCAGTCATGGGTCGGATTCCTCAAAATAATGGAATTGGTGCGCGTCATATAATATCGCGTCCTGTTCGTGCGAGGTAAAGTCAGCTTGCTTACAGTGCCAGTTTCATCAACAATGTTAATAATTAAATCGATCAGCTAGCTTAACATCCCTTGTCCCAGACTAAAAAAGCAGTTTCCGAAGCTACCACGATGGAACGAGTAGCTCACGGTTTACGCGAAATCGGGTTGTTGGGTTACCTGGCTCTAAGCTTCTACCTGCTCTTGTCTTTGTTAACTTTCAATCCCCAGGACTCGGGTTGGCGCCATACCGGAAGCGAGCGTCCCCCGGCCAATGCCGGAGGCTTGGCGGGAGCTTGGCTGGCGGATTTCGCGCTTTCGCTGCTCGGAGGGACGGCGTTTTTAATTCCGGTAATGCTTGCCTGGCACGGTTTCCTGGTCTATCGACGTCGGGCCGGCTCTAGCGCTAACCGGTTAGTGTTGACCCTCCGCTGGTTGGGATTTGCCGTGACGGTATTGACGGGTGCAGGGATCTTGTACGTTCACTTTGTCTGGTTGCCATTGGGGTTACCTGAGACCAACGGTGGAATCGTAGGTGTTCTGATCGGAGAATGGCTGCTTCAGCGCTTCGGTGCAGTTGGTGCGACGCTAGCATTGCTAGTGGGTTTTCTCGCCGGAGCGACTCTATTCACAGGGCTTTCATGGCTCGCCCTGATGGAAACGATCGGCAAATATGTATTGCTCGCCTGGAACTATGTAGCGGCAAAGTCCAGAAATCTGCAAGTTTTACACCTGTCTTCGCGCTTCAAGGTCCCGTCCCAAGGGGAGGGGGTTCAAACGCGAAAGGTTGCAGAGCCAAAACGCAAGATCAAGCGTGAACCCAGGCTTGGATTTGAGGAAAAGCCGGTGGGAGCTCCAGCACCACCCAAGGGCCAGGTTGAGGTGGTGGTTTCCAAATCCTCCATCCGCAACCAACTAGATTCAAAAGACATAAAAGAATCTGCTCAGCTAAAGCCGTCGAGCGGGTCGATTCTGCCCCCCCTGGACCTCCTCGACCGGGGAGAGAAAATCGAGTTTGGATATTCTGAAGACGACTTAGCGCTCATCTCCCGCCATGTTGAGGCAGTACTGGCGGATTTCGGAGTTCAGGCGGAAGTTAAGGAAGTCCATCCAGGGCCGGTGATCACCCGGTTCGAGATCAAGCCAGCTCCTGGTATCAAAGGCAGTCGGATCAGCAACCTCAGTACCGATTTGGCGCGTTCTTTGTCGGTTCCGAGCGTGCGCGTGGTAGAGGTGATTCCGGGCAAGTCCTATGTAGGGCTAGAAATCCCAAATCGCAGGCGGGAGACCGTCTATTTGCGGGAGATTCTGGAAAGCCGCGAATATCAGCAAGCGAGATCTCCGGTAACCTTAGTGCTCGGCAAGGACATCTCCGGCCATCCGGTAGTGGCGGATTTAGCCAAAATGCCCCATCTGCTCGTAGCCGGAACCACCGGTTCCGGCAAGTCGGTGGCGATCAACGCCATGATTTTGAGCATGTTATATAAGGCGGAGCCACAGGAGGTCAGGATGATCATGATCGACCCGAAGATGCTGGAGCTGTCGGTCTATGAAGGCATTCCGCACCTTTTGAGCCCGGTGGTCACCGACATGAAAGAAGCCGCTTCTGCCTTGCGTTGGTGCGTGGCGGAAATGGAGCGCCGTTATCGCTTGATGTCCACTCTCAAGGTGCGCAACCTGGTCAGTTATAACCGTAAAGTGCAGGATGCGATCGAGCAAGGAGAGCCGATTAAAGATCCGACTTTCCGGGCAAACAGACTAGGCGAGGATGAGACCTGGCCGATTTTGGAGCCGTTGCCAGTCATCGTGGTGGTGATCGACGAACTGGCCGATATGATGATGGTCGTCGGCAAAAAAGTAGAGGAGTTGATCGCTCGCCTAGCGCAGAAGGCGCGCGCTGCAGGGATCCATTTGATCCTGGCCACCCAGCGCCCGTCGGTGGACGTGTTGACTGGCTTGATCAAGGCCAACGTCCCGACCAGGATCGCATTTCAGGTGTCTTCCAAAGTCGATTCGCGTACTATCCTCGATCAGGGTGGGGCAGAAACCTTGCTCGGATGCGGAGACATGCTTTATCTGCCGCCCGGTACCGGGTTTCCACTGCGCGCTCATGGAGCGTTCGTAGGCGATCACGAAGTCCTCAAGGTGGTAGAGTACTTGAGGCAGCTTGGGAGTCCCAAGTACATCGAGGACATCACTCGATTTCAGGAAGATGCTGACTCAAGAGAAGGTAAGGAACTGGATGGTGAGATGGATCCTTTATACGATGAGGCAGTGCGTTTTGTCACCGAGACTCGGCGGGTTTCTATTTCCAGCATCCAACGCAAGTTCAAGATCGGCTACAATCGCGCTGCGCGAATCGTCGAAGACATGGAACGAGCTGGAATAGTAAGCGGAGCCGAAGGAAATGGTTCGCGTTCAGTATTGGTCCCGCCGCTGGAGGATTAAATGCATTTCTATTGGATCGCTTGTTGCCTCTGGATCGCGCTGCTGAGCGGGTGGTCTGCAGTCGCTTTGGGGACGCCAGCAGAACAGGAATTGGATCGATTTTTAGCCAAAGTACATACCTTGTCGGCTGTCTTTGTGCAACAGATGCTCGACGAGCAGGGACAAGTAAGTCAACAAAATCACGGCCACTTTTATCTGAAACGACCGGGTAAGTTCCGTTGGACCTACGAAACCCCTTACCGCCAGGAAATCATCGCCGATGGGAACAAGGTTTGGTTTTATGATCCGGATTTGGAACAAGTGACGGTCAAGACCATTGATGCTGCCTTGGGTTCGGCTCCTGCCTTGCTGCTCAGCGGAGAAATAGATCTCAACCAGCGCTTCGTGGTTGCCGGCCAAGGCAGGCAGGGAGAGCGGAGCTGGGTCGAACTTAGGCCTAAGAGCGAGGAGGACGTTTTCAGGCGCGTCAAGGTAGAGCTCACCGCAGGAGTGTTGAGTTCAATGGAGTTGGCGGATAATTTCGGTCAGCTTACTCGGATTCAATTCGAACAGGTCCAGCTGAATCCGCCGCTTGCAGACAGCTTGTTCCAATTTAAACCGCCACCTGGCGTAGATATGTTCGAAGGTTGATAGACGCTGATCTATCTTGCCCGTTGGGAGATGCGTCACACCTGCTGTCTTAAGATATAATTTAAGTGATTTTTCCACCACGGGAAACGTTCTTGACCTGGATCGACTACGCCATTCTCGCAATCATCTGCATTTCAGCGTTGGTAGGTTTGATGCGTGGCCTCGTCCGAGAGATCTTTTCTCTATTCAGCTGGATCGCTGCGCTATGGGTTGGAATTTATTACTCTTCGGCGTTAAGTCCTGCACTGAAAGCGTGGATATCCCACTCAGGCATACGGACCGTTACGGCTTTTGCTATCTTGTTCCTTGCTACCTTAGTTTTAGGCAAAGTAGTTGGGTATTTGATCGGTAGTTTAATCGATCAATCCCTGCTCAGCGGCGTAAATCGCCTAGGCGGCATGTTGTTTGGTGGCGCGCGCGGGCTGTTGTTGGTCCTGATTTTGGTGCTGGTGGCGGATCGTCTTAGATTGTCACACCAAGTTTGGTGGCGACAATCGCAGTTTTTGCCATCGCTAGAGCACTTTGCGGAAGTTCTCAGCCAGCAGCCCTTTAGGGATTATTTGCACCTCGTGTCAAAACCTTTGGCTTTTCGGAATTAAACCATGTGCGGGATTGTCGGTATCGTCTCTCATACTCCGGTTAATCAGGAATTGTACGAAGCGCTGACCGTCCTCCAGCACCGGGGGCAGGACGCAGCTGGGATCGTCACTTATGAAGCGGGAAGGTTTTATTTGCGCAAAGATCGTGGCTTGGTGCGCGATGTATTTGAAACCTCGCACATGCTGAACTTGCCCGGAACCATGGGAATCGGTCATGTGCGTTATCCGACCGCTGGTTGTTTAAGTCCTACTGAAGCCCAGCCTTTCTATGTCAATTCTCCTTATGGGATTGCTCTGGGGCACAACGGCAATCTGACCAACGCAGAACAACTCAAGCAGGAATTGTTCCTTCAGGATCAGCGGCATATCAACACCGATTCTGATTCTGAAGTGTTACTCAACGTCTTCGCCCACGAATTACAGCGCTTGGGTAAGCTGCGCCTGGATGTCAACGATGTTTTCGACGCGGTGGCTGAGGTCCACCGGCGCTGCCGCGGCGCTTATGCGGTGGTAGCTATGATCACCGGTTTCGGCATCCTGGGCTTCCGGGACCCTTTCGGAATTCGACCAGCGGTGATTGGGAGACGCGAGTCCCGTATGGGAGAAGAATATATGATCGCCTCCGAAAGCGTCGCCCTAGATGTATTAGGGTTCGAGTTGGTGCGTGACATCGAACCTGGAGAGGCCGTGTTCATCGAAAAAAACGGCCGTCTGCACAGCCGCCGGTGCGCCGATACAAAAATACACGCACCGTGCATTTTCGAGTTCGTCTATTTTGCCCGCCCCGATTCGATCATGGACAAGATCTCCGTTCACAAAGCCAGATTGCGTATGGGCGAAAAGCTGGCAGAGAAAATCCTGACTCTCCGTCCGGATCATGACATCGACGTGGTCATCCCAATTCCAGATACGAGCCGCACTGCGGCTATGGAGTTGGCTAGCCGGTTGAAGGTAAAGTATCGGGAGGGATTCATCAAAAACCGCTATATCGGCCGTACCTTTATCATGCCTGGCCAGCAGTTACGCCAACAATCAGTTCGGCGCAAGCTCAATCCGATCGATCTGGAGTTTAAAGGGAAAAACGTGCTGTTGGTGGATGACTCCATCGTTCGCGGCACGACCTCTCAGCAGATCATTCAGATGGCTAGGGATGCAGGCGCCAAGAAAGTCTATTTCGCCTCCGCCTCTCCGCCGGTGCGTTATCCTTATGTCTACGGCATCGACATGCCGGCCGCCAGCGAATTGATTGCCCACGGCCGCAGCGAGGCTCAGGTGCAAAACTTGCTCGGGGCAGACTGGCTGATCTATCAGGACCTAGAGGATCTGGTAGAAGCCGTGCGGCGCGGCAATCCCAAGCTCGAGCGATTCGAAACCAGTTGTTTCAACGGGGAGTATGTGACCGGCGACATCACTCCAGAATACCTCGAACGGCTTAAATCCTGCCGCTCTGACGCCAGCAAGGCAAGGGCTACAGAATACGGCAGACTGACCGACTTGATATCCGTTTAGGTGGATGCTGTGACTGCTGACTGGAACCAATTCGGCATTGAAACCCAAAGCATCCGCGCAGGACAGCATCGCACTCCGGAGCAAGAACACTCCGACCCGATCTTTGTCACTTCCAGCTACGTTTTCGACAATGCCCGCCAGGCCCAGGCGCGGTTCTCAGGGGAAGAACCAGGAAATATCTATTCCCGGTTTACCAATCCCACTGTGCGTGCCTTTGAAGAACGCCTAGCCGCATTAGAAGGCGGGGAGCGCTGTATTGCCACTGCCTCCGGGATGGCGGCTATTTTGACCTTGTGCATGGGGCTGCTCAAAGCGGGTGATCACGTGGTGTGCTCGCGCTCGGTGTTCGGCAACACCGTTTTGCTGTTCAAGAATTATCTGGCCAAATTCGGCGTCGAGACCTCGTTCGTCAGCCTATGCGACCTGAATGCTTGGGAAACGGCCATTCGTCCCAACACGCGCTTTTTGTTCTTGGAAACTCCCTCTAACCCATTGACAGAGATTGCTGACATCGTTTTGCTGTCAGAGTTAGCCCATTCATCAGGCTGCCTGTTGGTGGTCGATAACGTATTCTGCACTCCCGCCCTCCAAAGGCCGCTCGCTCTTGGTGCTGATCTCGTCGTGCATTCGGCCACCAAATACCTGGACGGGCAGGGCCGCTGCGTCGGAGGGGCCATCGTGGGGAAAGCCGAGTTGCTCGATCAAGCTATCTATCCATTCCTCAGGACCGGCGGGGCGGCTTTGAGTCCGTTCAATGCCTGGGTGTTCTTGAAGGGTCTTGAAACCTTGGAGCTGAGAATGCGCGCGCATTGCGACAATGCTCTCAAACTAGCCCGCTGGCTCGAAAGTCACCCATGCATCGAGCGCGTTTATTATCCGGGCCTTCCTTCGCATCCCCAATACGAGTTGGCCAATCTCCAGCAGAAGGGGGCCGGGGGAATAGTTAGCTTCGTCGTCAGGGGAGGGCGGGAAGCGGCCTGGAAGCTAATCGATAACACTCGATTGATTTCAATCACCGCGAACCTAGGAGACGTGAAAACGACGATCACTCATCCGGCGACTACCACCCATGGCCGCCTGTCCGAGGAAGAACGCAAGCAGGCTGGCATTTCGGAGGGTTTGGTGCGCATTTCAGTGGGGCTAGAGACGATCGAAGATATTATCGCCGATCTGGAACGCGGATTATGAAAGTAACGATTTATGGCTCAGGTTACGTGGGCTTGGTGACTGGCGCGTGTCTTGCCGAAGTAGGCAATGACGTCCTTTGCATGGACGTCGACGAGCATAAAGTAGAACGCCTGAACTTAGGTGAGGTGCCGATTTACGAACCTGGGCTGGATCAGTTGATCGCCCGCAATCGCAGGGCAGGTCGCCTGGCGTTTACGACCGATCCCGAGCGAGCAGTCGCCCATGGCCTGTTTCAGTTTATCGCCGTCGGTACCCCCCCAGAAGAGGACGGCAGTGCCGATCTCAAATACGTGCTTGAGGTTGTCAGAACCATCGCCGAACGGATGGAGGAATACCGCATCGTAGTCAACAAGTCTACGGTGCCGGTTGGGACTGCCGATCGTGTCCGAAGAGAAATTCAAACCATACTCGCCAAACGGGGTCGGGAAATCGAGTTCGACGTGGTCTCCAATCCGGAATTTCTCAAGGAAGGTGCCGCCATCGACGATTTTCTCCGGCCGGACCGGATCATCGTCGGCACGGATAACCCGCGCACCACCGAACTTCTCAAAGCCTTGTATGCCCCCTTCAACCGCAACCACGAACGCGTGATCGCGATGGATATCCGTTCGGCAGAACTGACCAAGTACGCTGCCAATGCGATGCTTGCCACGAAAATTAGCCTGATGAACGAGCTGGCTGGTCTTGCAGAGGTGTTGGGGGCCGATATCGAAAAAGTCCGGATTGGAATCGGCGCCGATCCTAGGATCGGCTACCATTTCATTTATCCTGGTTGTGGCTACGGCGGCTCCTGTTTTCCAAAGGATGTCAAAGCCTTGGAACGCACCGCTCAAGCAGTGGGATACTCAACCGAATTGCTGCGCGCGGTAGACAGTGTCAATGAGCGCCAAAAGCGCCGTCTGTACGAGAAAATCGAGCGCTATTACGAAGGCCATCTCAAAGGTAAGACATTTGCGCTGTGGGGACTGGCTTTCAAGCCCAATACTGACGACATGCGCGAGGCTCCAAGCCGGACTTTGATGGAGGCCCTATGGGAAGCAGGCGCCAAAGTCAAGGCTTACGATCCAGCCGCCAAAGGCGAAGCGCTTAAGATCTATGGCCAGCGGGAAGATCTGATATTGGCTGAGAGCCCGATGGCCGCCCTGGAAAATGCCGACGGTTTGGCGTTGGTGACCGAGTGGAACGAGTTTCGCAGTCCGGATTTTAGCGCGATGAAAAAAGCCATGCGGCGAGCGGTGATTTTCGATGGTCGCAATCTTTACGACCCGGTCAGCGTGCGCCAGCACGGCTTTGATTATTTCGCTATCGGCCGACCGGCGGTCAGGGTTTCCACATGAGCGGCTACGCTGGCCGCCAAAGCGGTCAGGTGATAACCGCCTTCCAGGCTGGAAACCAACGGGACGCCAAATTCCAGCAGCCGAGCGCTGATCCAGGCAAAATCGTCTTCCTGAAGGAGCAGAGAGGCGAGTGGATCTTTGGCGTGCGCGTCAAACCCGGCCGAAACCAGAAGCAGTTGGGGCTGAAAGTCTGCGATGGCTGGCAGAATCCGCTCGCTTACCGCAGCTCGGAAACGCCCGCTGGCAGTACCAGGGGGCAGGGGCACATTGATCAGATTGCCACACCCGGTTTCTTCTGCCCGGCCAGTCCCAGGATAGAGGGGAGATTGATGCGTGGAAGCATACAAAACCCGAGGATCGCTTTCGAACGCGGCCTGGGTACCGTTGCCGTGGTGGACGTCGAAGTCGACGATTGCGACCCGCGCCAGTTTGAGCTGCTCCAGAGCATGGCGGGCCGCAATGGCGACGTTGTTGAACAGACAAAATCCCATAGCGCGATTGGGCTCGGCATGGTGCCCCGGAGGGCGAATGGCGCAAAAGGCGTTGTCCGCCTCCCCACGCATCACCGCTTCTACGGCGGCGCACACCGCGCCTGCAGCACGCAGGGCAGCCTCCCAGGAGCCGGGAGAGACTACGGTATCTGGGTCTATGAAAGCATAGCCGCTCTCTGGAATGGCCGCCTTTACCGCCTCGATGTGGCCTTGGGTGTGAACCAAGGCTAGCTGCGCGTGCTTCGCTGCGGGCGCGGTGTGCCACTCCAAGGTAGCAAAGCGAGCACTGGAGAGGATTTCGAGAATGACTTCGAGGCGAGCGCGACACTCCGGGTGGCCGGAGCCGGTATCGTGATCGAGACAAGCAGGATGGGTATAAACTCGGGTAGTCATAGCAGGTTTCAAAAGTTAAGGAAAAAATGAGCATACCACTTGCTACCGTCATTTTGTCTGGGGGATCTGGAACCCGGCTTTGGCCTTTGTCAAGAAAGGACTATCCAAAGCAGTTTTTAGGATTGACCGGCAGCTTGAGCCTGCTGCAGGAGACCGTGTTGCGGGTGCAGGACCTCACTGAGACCGATCCGAACATCTTGGCTTTACCGCTGTTAGTTGTCTGCAATGAATCTCATCGCTTCCTAGTAGCCGAACAGCTTAGGGCTCTCAGTCAAGAGCCGGCCACTATTGTTCTGGAGCCAGCCGGACGCAACACCGCTCCGGCGCTGACTGCGGCGTCCTTGATAGCCTGCCGGGTAGGAGGGGATCCGGTGCTTGCGGTCATGCCTTCCGACCATGTGATCAAACACCGCAAAGTTTTCAGCGCTACCTTGGCCGAAGCAGTGCGCCTGGCCCAAGAGGGGTCTGTGGTTACTTTCGGAGTCGTGCCCACCCGCCCGGAAACCGGTTTTGGCTATCTGCGCGCCGGCCGGAAAATGCGCGGGCAGGCCAGGGTCCTTGAGGCATTCGTGGAAAAGCCTGATCTTGATACGGCCAAGCAGTATCTTGCATCGGGCAACTACTGGTGGAACAGCGGAATTTTTGTCCTACGCGCCAGTCGTTGGCTAGAGGCCATCGGCCAGCTTCGCCCGGATATTCTGGAGGCGGTGCGTGAAGCGGTGACTCTGGGCAAGCAGGATGGGGATTTTTTCCGTCTTGATTCGAAAGCATTCGGGAGCTGTCCTTCCGACTCCATCGATTATGCCGTGATGGAGAAAGTCGCAGGCCAATCTGAACAAGTGGTCGCGCTGCCACTGGACGCCGGTTGGTCGGATCTAGGCTCCTGGCCAGCCTTGTGGGAAGTCGCCGAGACCGACTGCGAAGGCAATATTACCTATGGGGATGTTTATTTAAAACGGGTAAAGAATTGTCTGGTTCGTTCCGAAAACCGTTTTGTGGCTGCATTGGGAGTGGAGGGGCTGATCGTCGTCGAAACTGGCGATGCGGTCTTGGTAGCCGCGCAAGACCACGCCCAAGAGGTCAGAGAAGTGGCCGAATATCTTAAAGCTTGCGGCCGTCCAGAATATCTCGATCACCTCAAGACTCATCGCCCCTGGGGGACGATTGAGTCCATCGGCGAGGGGGAACGTTACCAAGTCAAGCGCTTGACCCTCAGGCCAGGTGCCTGTGTGGTCACCCAGTTGCACCACCACCGAGCCGAGCATTGGATCGTGGTCAATGGGACTGCACGCATCACCCGTGGCGAGGAAACTTTTCTGCTCAGCGAGAATCAATCTGTGCACATCCCGATTGGGGTCAAACACCGGCTGGAAAATCCCGGTAAGATTCCACTGGAATTGATCGAAGTGCGGTCCGGCGCTTATTTAGGCGAGGACGACATTTTTAGGTTTCCTGACCCTTAAATTTTTCTAATACGAATCATGGCTTTACACTGTGGTATCGTGGGCTTGCCCAATGTAGGCAAATCTACTTTGTTCAATGCGCTGACCCGCGCCGAGATTGCAGCGGAAAATTATCCTTTTTGCACCATCGACCCCAATGTGGGCATCGTTCCAGTTCCGGATCCAAGACTAGAGCGACTCGCAGAGATCGTCAAACCTCAGCGGATCATTCCTACCAGCGTAGAGTTTGTGGATATTGCCGGATTAGTGGCTGGAGCTTCCAAAGGGGAAGGGCTCGGCAATCAGTTCCTTGCCGCTATCCGTGAAACCGACGCGATCATTCATGTGGTGCGCTGCTTTAAGAACGATAATGTAACCCACGTGGCCGGCTCGGTGGACCCGATCCGAGACATCGAAATCATCAATACTGAGTTGATCCTCGCCGACTTGGATTCGGCCGAGCGGGCGTTCAATCGGATAACGCGGGCTAGCAAATCGGGTGATAGAGAAGCGCTTATCCAGAAGGCGCTGCTTGAGCAAATTATTACCCATCTGGACGCCGGCCAGCCGGTGCGCACCTTAAAACTGAATGAAGCCGAGCACGCCAGGCTAAGGGCATACCATCTCTTGACCGCAAAACCGACTCTCTATGTGGCTAACGTTGCGGAAAACGGTTTTAACGCCAACCCGTTGCTGGATCGGGTTTTAGAGCATGCAGCCGCTGAGGGAGCGGAGGTAGTCCCAGTCTGCGCGGCTTTGGAGGCGGAGATCGCGCAGCTGGAAGATGAGGACTTGGCGGTTTTCCTTAAGGAGCTCGGGATCCAAGAGTCCGGGCTTAAGCGGATGGTAAATGCTGCCTACCGGCTACTGGGCCTACAGACGTTTTTCACCGCAGGTAGCAAGGAGGTACGGGCTTGGACAGTGCCTATAGGCGCTCTCGCACCCCAAGCCGCCGGCGTCATTCACTCGGATTTCGAGAAAGGGTTCATTCGCGCCGAGGTGATCTCTTACGAAGATTTCATCCGCTACGGCGGAGAGCAGGGGGCAAAAGAAGCCGGGAAATGGCGCTTAGAGGGAAAAGATTATATCATCCAAGATGGGGATGTCGTGCACTTTCGCTTCAACGTTTAAAGAAAAGCCCTGGAGAGCCAGGGCTTTTCAAAACGGACCGTTGAAAAACAGAGGTTATTTTGGTTTTGCGGCTTCTTCCTTGCGGATTTCTTCCCAAGCTTGGTATGGAACCGAAGAGGTTTCCCGTTTCTTGAACAAAATCACACCGACCACCACAGCCGCAATCAGGATGCCAATGATCAGCCAAAAATTGTCTTTTTCTTGAGTTTCGTCTGCCATTTCTCCTACCTCTTAGGTTGATTGTTATAGTAACCATTTGAAAGAGCCGGATGACACGGATTTATTTATTATCCTGTGCCCGTCGATCATCTCGACGGAGCTAATTTGTATCAGGTTTTTGAACCATTGTCTACCTCTTTGAGCCATAATATGGCGGTGATGGTTTAAATCGGGATGCGAGCAGGCTAGAGTCTAGATGGATTGCCTCATCGTCGGCGGTGGTATCATAGGTTTGTTATGCGCCCGCGAGTTGAATGCAAGCGGATGGCGGGTAGAAGTATTGGAGCGGGGTGCAATAGGTTGTGAAGCCTCTTGGGCCGGGGGCGGTATTATTTCGCCTTTGTATCCCTGGCGGCAACCAAAGCCGATCGTGCAACTGTCTTTATGGAGCAGGAAGCACTATCCAGAGCTTGTCAAGGCCTTAATTCGAGACACCAGCATTGATCCGGAGTGGCAACAATGCGGAATGTTGTGGCTCGATCTTGAAGATATCGAAACAGCTTGCCGCTGGTGTCAGCAACACAAGATCGATTGGGAGGATATCGGTCCGAAAGCAATTAAGAAACGCTGGCCAGAGCTCGAGCGCGCAGACGGAAAATCGCTGTGGATCCCTGAAATCGGCCAAATTCGCAATCCCAGATTGCTCAAGGCCCTAAAGCACGATCTCAACCGGCGCGGAGTGCCGCTTAAGGAAAACACGCCGGTGATCGGCTGGCGAAAGCTCGGCGACCGAATCGTTTCAGCTATGACGCCAAAAGGGGAAATCTGTGCCGATGTGTTCATCGTCACTGCTGGCGCGTGGGCTTCTTCGTGGCAGATGGACGGCCTATGGCAACCAGATATCCGGCCAATCAAAGGCCAGATGTTGTTGATCAAAGCATTGCCAGGAATGCTCCATACGTTGGTGCAGCGCGGTGAGCATTATCTGATCCCGCGCCTGGACGGCCGAATCCTAGTCGGCAGCACAGTCGAAGAAGCCGGCTTCGACAAACGTCCAACCGGATCGGCTTATCAACGATTGCTCGAGTTTGCCCTGGAAACCTTGCCGAGTCTTAGGAGTTTTCCAATCGAACTCCACTGGGCGGGATTGAGGCCGGCGGCACCTTCGGGGATTCCGTATATCGGCCAGCATCCGCAGCTTGAGAACTTGTATTACAACTGTGGCCACTTCCGCAACGGCGTGACCATGGGACCGGCGGCTGCAAGGCTGCTTAAGGATATGCTCCTTATGCGTGAGCCGATCCTGGATCCTGGGCCTTATCTTCCAGGGAATCGGACGTAACTTCGTATAATGTATATTATGTTAAATTTATAGTTTGTCACTCCTAAAGCAGTTTCATTTAATATACCTATGCCCCCGAATCGAAGGTAAAAACGGTTCGGCTTCGATTTTTACGTCCGCCCTTGGCTTTCTGGGTTTGCGTTCATCCGGATAGGCCGCCGAATGTTTAGGCAAGTTCTCGCCGGGATCCAACGGAATCAAAATGGCAAGCGCAGCGCTGATCAGCTTGCGCGTGATTTGCTTGTCCCGGCCACTTCCTCTTATCCAACATACATTGGCTTTGATGTGGGGTTTTAAGTCCTGGACGATGGCGATAGGTTCATCTACGCGCAAGGCCGAGAGCGCCTCAAACTGTTTTTGAAAACCCGGGCTTGGAGAGTCTCCCGCAAGCTGAGCCAATCTTCGATACGCCTCCTGCCGGCTGATCTTCACGATCGAGCGAGTGGCTCCCCAGGTGAAGCGCACCGAATCTGGTTTCTTTAATAAAATCGGCAGATGCCGGTAAGTCTGCTTGAAATGGATTCGGGGGAAGCCTTGACGTTTCATAAGCCGATGCGCTGCCTCCCGATCCTCGCGGTTGACTTCAAGTACCGCACGTTTGAAAGCATCCTTAGCCGCATTAAGTTCGGCGGCCAGATGGAGAAGCTTAGGACTAGCCCCAATGACTCCAGGGCAAATTTCAGTCTCCCTGCCATCCCTCTCATCTGGATACTCCAATTGTTCTAATACCGCGGCCAACCGTCGGCGCGCTTCCTGGGAATAATAGTTCTGCTTCCTAAGGTCGAACGTCCAGGCGGCTAAGGTTTCTCGATGGAACTGGATAAGGAAGCGCTCTAGCGCCGATCTGAGTTGATTGAATCTCTGAATGCACGAGATTTCTACGGCATGACTTTTTTGATCCGCCATATTTGGTAAAGTAAAGTAATAATGGTTTTAGGGTTTTAAAATTTTAACGGCATAAATTTACTCTGTTCCATTGGAGAGTGGACCTTATATGATGCCAACCAGCATGGAAGTTACCTGCAAAAACTGCGGATTCAGTTCCATCTGTCTCCCGCGAGGGTTGACACAGAGCGAGATCGAACAACTGGAAGGTGTGGTTCATCGCCGCAAGGTATTGCACAAAGGGGATTTTCTGTTTCGTAGCGGGGAGGCCTTCCAGGGTCTGATTGCGATCAAATCGGGGATGGCCAAGTTGACTTTTCAGGATACCCAAGGCCAAGAACATATTCTTGCCGTCCTTTTGCCAGGGGAATTACTAGGATTCGATGCCCTCTCGCATTACACCCACCACTGCTCCGCCGTCGCTTTAGATACTTTGAGTTACTGTGAGCTACCAGCCAAAGAGATTTCCCGCATCTGCGCCAAAATTCCCACCCTTTTCCAGGAAATGCTGCGTCATGCCAGCGACGCCATTGGTATCCAGAGAGAACAGATGCTGTCTATCAAGAGGCCTGCCAATCAACGTCTGGCCGCGTTCATTCTCGATCTGTCCGAACGCTTCGGAGCGCGTGGTTTTGCTAAGCAGGAATTCTCCCTTGGGTTGACCCGGCAAGAACTCGGCAATCACTTAGACCTTGCTCTGGCTACGGTCAGCCGAACCTTGAAGCAATTCGAAAAGATGGGATGGATCGAACTCCGCTCGAAATGGATCAGGATCGTCGACCGAAAGGCCCTGGAAAACCTTTTGAACGATGCGAATCCAGAAGACAGGATCCTTGCCTAATGTTTGATTCCGACCCCGCGGCTTAGGAGCCACCAGGCCCCTCCCCCCAGTAGGAGGATGAATCCGCAAACGAGCAAGAAAGCCAGTCTAAAGTCTACGTCCGAGATTCCCAAAAATCCAAACCGAAAGGCATCGATCATGTAAAGGATCGGATTGCCCAGGGAAATCCTCACCCATGGATCGGGCAGCATGTGGACGGAATAGAACACTCCCCCAAGATAGACCAGCGGGGTCAGGACGAAATTGGGAATAATCGAGATGTCGTCGAAACTGCTGGCGAACACAGCGTTGATCAATCCCGCCAGGGAAAACAAAACAGCAGTCAACAGTGCCATCGCCATAGCCAGACCGGGATGGACGACATGCAGTTCAGTAAACAGCGAGGCGATCAGCAAAACGATACCGCCGATCACTATCCCCCTAGCCACGCCTGCGGTGACATAGCCGGCTAGAATGACCCAACTCGGCATGGGGGCGATGAGCATTTCCTCAATATGGCGTTGGAACTTAGCGGAAAAGAACGAAGACACCACGTTGGCATAGGAGTGATTGATAACTGCCATCAGCACGATGCCAGGCACGATGTAATCGATGTAGTCCACTCCAGCCATAGTCCCGATCCTGGGGCCCATGAGCGCCCCAAAGATCAGAAAATACAGCGAAGTAGTCACCACCGGCGGCAGCAGGGTCTGCGGCCAGATCCGAATAAAGCGGTGGATCTCCCTTCCCGCTAAGGTACGATAAGCGATCCAGCGCCGGCCCATCAGGCGGCCTCTTTTACCTTGCGTAGGCGCTTTACCCGTTGGAAGAACAACTGTTCCAACCGGCCTTCCTGCGGGCGGATGCCGATGACTTCCACCCCGGCGGCGGATAGTCCAGCGAACAAGCGATTCAGACCAAGCGCCCGCGGAACCTCAACCTGCAAGGTACGGACGTCGACTTGAGTGATATCAAATCCGGGAATCTCGGGTGCGCAGGCGATCGGATGGCGTAAGTCTAGGTAGAAGGTATTAGAATCGAGCTTGTCTAACAGGGCGCTCATAGAGGTCGACTCGATGATCCGGCCGTGATCGATGATCGCCACGTTGCGGCACAGTTGTTCGGCTTCTTCCAGATAATGGGTGGTCAAAATGACCGTAGTGCCTTCCTGGTTAAGGCGGCGCAGGAAGGTCCACATGGAGCGACGGACCTCGATGTCCACTCCGGCGGTGGGCTCGTCCAAGATCAACAGTCTTGGCGAGTGGACCAGAGCGCGGGCGATCATCAGGCGCCGCTTCATTCCTCCGGACAAGCGACGGGAGACCTGGTCGCGGCGATCCCACAGTTCCAACTGTTTGAGCACTGCCTCCATCTTGGCTCTTGCCTGACGACGAGGTACCCCGTAGAACCCTGCCTGATTGAGAACAATTTGCCCAACTTTTTCGAACTGATTGAAGTTGATTTCCTGCGGTACTAGGCCGATACAACGCCTGGCAAGCTCCCATTCTCGGTCTAAATCGTAGCCGCAAACCTCCACTGAGCCTGAGGTTTTGTTGATCAACGAGGTGACGATGCCTATAGTGGTGGACTTGCCGGCGCCATTGGGACCAAGCAGGGCGAAAAAATCCCCCTCCTCTACTTCCAGGTCGATCCCGCTCAGCGCTTCGAAACCGTTGTCGTAAACTTTACGCAAATTTTTTAGTCTCAATGCAGCCATCTTATGGAATGCCCATGATCTAGGAATGGCAGAAATTTTTTTATTGTAGCAGAATAAGATCTATCCCTTTTTGATAGGAAAGCCCAAAACGATTTTCAACTATGTTTTTGTCTTAAGGAAACCTAATGAAACTAAGCTCACGCCACATCTTGCTGAATTGGTTTTTGGTTGTGCTGCTTTGGTCGGCCCAAGCCTCGGCCATCAATTTCCCCTGGCTCAAGGAAGAGGCCACTCCAATGCCGCAGGAGCAGCAGACACCGGCGCAACCGCAGCCGCCTGCGGCAGAAGCCCAACCCCAGGCACCCACCTTGGCCCCCATGCTGCAACGGGTCCTGCCGGCGGTTGTCAACATCGCCACCTCGGGCAAGGTGATCATCGAAGACAATCCGCTGCTCAACGACCCGATCTTTCGCTATTTCTTCCGCGACATTCCCTCTATCCCACGCGAGCAGCGCACGCAAAGTATAGGCTCTGGGGTGATTGTAGACGCAGACAACGGCTATGTCTTGACCAACCACCACGTGATCAAGAACGCCGACGTCATCTACGTTACCCTCAAGGACAAGAGGCGCCTGAAAGCCAAGCTGATCGGCTCGGATCCGGAAACCGATATCGCCGTCCTTAAGGTCGAGAAAGACCGTCTGACTGCCCTTCCGCTTGGAGATTCGGACAAGCTTCAGGTAGGTGATTTCGTAGTCGCCATCGGCAATCCTTTCGGGCTGGGCCAGACGGTGACTTTAGGCATCGTGAGCGCTTTAGGCCGGACTGGCTTGGGGATAGAAGGTTATGAGAACTTCATCCAGACCGATGCTTCCATTAACCCGGGCAACTCTGGCGGTGCTCTAGTGGATTGGTACGGCAACCTGGTTGGGATCAACACCGCTATTGTCGGACCTACCGGCGGCAACGTGGGGATAGGCTTTGCCATCCCGATCAACATGGCCCGGGAAGTGATGGATCAGATCATAAAGCACGGCGGGGTTAAACGCGGCTTGCTCGGCGTCCAGGTCCAAGATTTAACCCCTGAGATCGCCCAAGCGATGGGGCTTGAAGTGAATGAAGGCGCTCTGGTCTCCGGAGTAAGCAAAGGCAGCGCGGCAGAAAAAGCCGGCATTTTAGCTGGTGACGTGATCGTCAAGTTCGACCAGCGCGAGGTCAAAAATGCCGCCTCGCTACGCAATATGGTTGGCTTAAAGCGCGTTGGAGAGCGCGCAACTATTGAACTGATCCGCGACGGCAAACCGGTAACTGTGACTGTAACCATAGGCAAACCTGCCCCAGCGGGGACAGTTTCGGGAGAAATCCCCCCGCTCGAAGGCGCCCAGTTTGGCGAGATTCCCCAAGATCACCCCTTATTCGGGCGAGTTCAAGGAGTGATAGTCACTGATGTCGAATTAAACAGCCCTGCCTGGCAAGCAGGCTTACGCCAAGGAGACATCATTCTTTCGGTCAACCGTCAGCCGGTGCGCAGCGTGGACGAGTTTATTAAACTTGCTTCGCGCTCCCCCAACCGGCTGCTGCTTCGCATCCAGCGCGGCGATATTTCCTTGTTTTTGGTGCTGGAGAGATGACCGTTCAGAACGGTCATCTCCCAAGCAGGGCAGATACCGACAGGCGACCCGCAAACCTTACCATACTGACCGACTAGACCGTCGCCGACGATCCCATTCGCCTTGGTCGGTTGAACTTTGCGGGTCGTTGTCAGTTTTTTTTACACTTGTATGCACTTGCCAGAACCCAGCCTTATCTCATATAAAAAACTATTTTAAATACAAAAACTTACTATATTGGCTTAGATTTTGCGGGATAATTTTGCAGAATTATTTAACTTTCATATTGATAAGGAGGGGCAATGAACACCTATATCCGTATAGCTACGGCGCTAGCTTTTTCAATTGTATCCAACGCTTTTGCCGTCCCGGTCTTGCAAGTAGGCGCTCCTGCTGGCTCAGGAGACACAGACACATATGCAGACTACATCCACCTTCTAACCAACCCAATTGAAGAAGATACCGCCAGAACTTCCGGCAATACCATTTATGTCGCTGGCGTATATCGAAAAGATGTTCTTAATCTAGGCGGACAGTCCGGCGGTGGCCAGGATTGGTCAGGAGTTAAATCCGCCTACGCACCGTTTAATGGTCACAAGGCCGTGCTCTTAGTGGCAGTTCCCGATGGCGATTCAGGAACGCTTACCATTTCGGTGGACGGAGGCGCTAGTTTGTCTGCATTTTATACCAGCCCAACTTTGAGCAATTTATTTCCCAATAACCACGATCCGCTCAAAGATGCTATTGCCGATTTCTTGTTTTTTGACATCGGCGATTTCACAAAAAACCTAAATGCAGTACCTGACTTTGCCACTGAAACTGGCTCTGCCGACGGCCAGATCAAGACCATTACTTTCTCAAACAGCGGTTTTGACTGGCTACATTTTGACGTATTAGCATTAGAGACCAGTGAGAAAGAAGGAAAAGAAGAAACTAGCATCGTAACGACGATCGAAAGTAATCCAGGTTCCCACGATGTGACCGCTTTGGCTGGCCAGGTACCCCCTCCCCCACCGCAACCTGCCCCCGAACCCGGGATCCTCTGGCTTCTGGCCTCAGGGCTTTTAGGTCTGCGTTGGTGGGCAAGAAGAGTGTAAAAAATTATGACATTTGTTAGAAAAACGCCGATCATCGACCGGCGTTTTCGGGAGCAAAACTTAGATTTATTTGCTCACCGAAACCGCCTGGCTCGCGCTATTTCCCGCCGCATCGGCCGCATCGGCTTTGATCGTGTGGCTACCAGCGCTGGCTCTTCGCGTGTTCCAGGTGTAGCTTAAGGAACTGCTGTTGGTCGAGGCAACCAGCTTTTCGTCAATATACAGCTTAAGGCTCGCCACCCCCACGTTGTCGCTAGCCGAAGCGTTGATCGTCACCTTGGTTCCCACCTTGGCGCCGTTGGGCGGAGAGGAGATCACCACGCTCGGCGGGGTGGTGTCGTTCACCGCGGCTTGCGTAGTCGCCTGAGCGGTATTCGAATAGGCCGAATCCCCTACCCCATTGTAGGCACGCACCCGGTAAAAATACGTGGTGCTCGCGGCAAGACCAGTGTCGGTGAAGCTCGTCGCATTCTCGCCCAAAGTCGCGATCTGCGAAAAGACTTGCCCATCGAGCGAGCGCTCGAGCTTAAATCCGGTCTCATTGGTTGCGTTGTCGGCCCAGCTGAGCTTAATGCTGCTGGAGCTTAAAGCGCTGGCCGAGAGACTGGAAGGCGCGTTAGGTGCGGTCGTCGCCTGAGCTTGGCGGAAGCTCGCCACCGTCGGTGCGGTGTTGTTCATGGAGCGCGCTGTGTCCTGATAGTTGGCCACCCCTGTGGCGTAGCCGTTGTAATAGACGTTGGGATTGGAGAAATACTGGATCTGCTTTTCTCCGCTGCAGTTGTAGGACATCACGTCGCGAAACACGCTGCATACCCTATAGCCATAGGAGTAAGGATAAGCGCCTGGGTATGCGGAGTTGTCCGGATCGTGCATGTTGCCCTGATTGTGGCCGAACTCGTGCGCCAAGGTGGTGTTGCCCAAGCAGTTGTAGCGCGAGTCGTCGTGGGAGACGGCAAAAGCATAGGGGGCAAAAGAAGTGCTCACGCTCTGCATGACAAAGCCTATGCCGCAATAATTGCTGTCGGCTGAGACGAGTGCCACCAAGTCGGCTCCATACTGATTGCGTAAGGAGTGAACCTCGTCCATCTTGCCGTCGCTGGTCCTTTGGAGAGCATACAAGGCATCGGTCATGTTGCCGGTTTCGGTGTAGGCAACTTCTGCGGTGTAGACCAGGTTGAGCTGCATATTGACCTGGCTGTTGAGGTAGGCCTGGTTGGCGCGCGCAATTGCATTGGCGATTTTAGCGTTGATGCCGTCGACGCCGCCGGCGTTGGTTTTAGCCTTGGGGGTGTAAACCACCATCACGTCGATCACAGTGCCGGTTGCGTTCGTTGCTACCTGCGATGAGGTGCTCGTAGTCTCTGTCTCTGCAGTTCCGGGCTGCGGCGCAGGAGCCGGTACAGGATCGGCGTGCGGAGCCACCTGCTTGGGATCGATCTGACGTACGAGGTGGGTGTCGCCCCCGGCGTAGACGATCTCGTATTCCTGGTTTCCACCGGCCTCGCCGCGTTTGATCGTCCCCATCATGGCTTTGCCGCGTATAGCCAAGACTACTTCGCTGTCGGGCTCGCCTTCAATGTGGCCGATCCATACCCGACTGCCCCGGATTTTCTCGATCCGGTCGCGTACCACTGTAAGAACCGTGTCGTCGAATAAGTTCAACGCGAGCGTGTCTGTCTCTTCTCCTACCTGGTTAAGATCGGCAGATACGGCACGGCTTCGTCCTTTCACCGCTTTCGGTACGGCTTTGAGCTCGGGGGACACGTCAGTGAGGGCCGGCTGGAAGATCCATGGCGCCGCTGTTCCCCATGGCGACCATCCAGTGGCCGTCAGTCCCAAGCCTATCACCCCAAACACGATGTCTCTTCGTTTCATCATAGAGTCTTCTCCGCCGCAGGTTTTTCAAACTCAAGAATCAAAATAGTTGGCGGAAGAAAGAGATACTGTGAGGCGATTCGCAGAATGGTGAGTTCGGCAGAAATACATCGTTTTTCTTGTTGTTTTTAAAAACTCAAAAGATTACAAAGGGGCTGGGTACCTAGAGACTAAAAACAAAGCGTTGCCTTAGATGGAAAGATTTGTCAGCGGTTACGCTCGCTTTAGCAATTTTCGAAGTTCCTCCAGCGGCCGAGTATTGACGATGTTTTCCGCTGCCAGCCATCCCCGTCTGGCTTGGGCGACGCCGTAGCGCATCAGCCCAAGTCCTGTTGTGCTATGGGCGTCGGTGGAAATTACGAGCTTGACGCCGATTTCTCTGGCCATCAGACAGTGTTCGCCGTTTAGGTCCAATCGCTCGGGTTGGGAGTTGATCTCCAGGATACAACCGCGATCTTTGGCTGCTCGCATGATCCGTTCGAGATCTACCTGATAGGCCTCGCGCTGATTGATGAGGCGTCCTGTGGGATGGGCGAGGATGTTGAAATAGGGATTGTCCATCGCCCTAAGGATACGCTCGGTCTGTTTTTTTTCGGACAGATGGAACTTGTAGTGCACTGAACAGACGGTCAGATCCAGGTCTTTCAGGACCCGGTCGGGAAGGTCTAAGCAGCCATCTTCTAGGATGTCTACTTCTATGCCCTTGAGCAGGGTGATGCCTTTAAGCTTTTCGTTGAGGGCATCTATTCTCTCCATCTGCTGCCTAAGCCGCTTTTCATCTAGCCCCTTGGCTACCGTCAGGCGCTTGGAATGGTCGGTGATCGCCAGGTATTCGTAGCCCAAAGCTTTGGCTGCCTCGGCCATCTCTTCCAAAGTGTTCTGGCCGTCGGTCTCTTTGGTGTGGCACTGGAGGTCGCCTCTGATGTCGGACAGCTCCACCAGCTTGGGCAGACGGTTTTCCAAAGCGGCCTGGATTTCCCCCTGCCCCTCCCTAAGTTCTGGAACGATCCAGGGCAGACCCAGAATAGAATAGACTCCTTCCTCGCTTTCCCCGGCAAGCTTTTCCTCGCCGCGGAAGACTCCGTATTCGTTGATCTTCAATCCCTGTTTGACCGCCAGGGTGCGAAGCTCGATGTTGTGCGCCTTGGAACCGGTGAAATACTGCAGCGCCGCACCGAACGATTCACTTGCCACCACCCGCAAGTCCACTTGCAACCCGTTCTTGAGCCTGACGCTCGAGCGGGTGGGGCCGTGAGAGAGGACTTCCTCTATCCCTTCGTAAGCGAGGAAACGCGCCATCACTTCCCCGCCGTCGCGCACCGTCGCCAAAATATCCAAGTCTCCTACGGTCTCCTTCCAGCGTCTGAAGCTTCCGGCCACTTCGATCCGATCCAGGCCGGGACAGCCGCGAAGGTGGTCGATCAGTGCCCTGGCGATGCTTTCGGCTTCAAAGCGCAAAAAGCGTTTTTCCTGGGGTAAGTGTCGTTGCAAATGACGCAAGATAAGCTCTTCGGTCTTGGGGCCAAAGCCTGGAAGTTCTCTGACTTTGCCGCTGCGCGCGGCGCGTTCCAAATCTTCCAAGGTCTTGACCTTGAGCAGGCTGAACAGGGTCTTGACTCGCTTAGGGCCTAAGCCCTCGATCTGCAAAAGTTCGACCAAGGTTTTAGGAATGCGCTTTAACACCTGATCCAGTTGGGGGAGATGGCCGGTCTGGACGACGGTTTCGATCTTCTTGGCGATCGCCTCGCCGATTCCGGGAAGCTCGGTCAAGTCCTCGCCCGAGGCCACCATTTCGGCCAGGCTCCTGGGTTGGCTGCGGATCGTGCGAGCAGCATTGTGGTAAGCGCGTACCCGAAATGGATTTTCCCCTTCTATGTCCAAAAGCTCGGCGAGTTGATCGAATAGATCGGCGATTTCGCTGTTACTGAGCGCCATAAGACACCCCGTAGGTTTGAATGGGTTTGTTACAATACTCAATCTAAGTTAGATTCCAAGCAAGCCCATGAATCTTCCGGTAAGACGCCAAAGAGGCTTACTCCAACGCTTCGGAAAAATAATCCTCGCCCGCTGCCAACGCCTCTATTATCGCTTAGCCGAATCGGCGGTCGGCTCCCACAAACGCGACTTTTTAGTCTCCCAGGTAGAGGAGGCACGCAACAGTCTGGAGGATACCCGCGATCAATTTCAAAGCGCCTTGGACAAATTCACTTCTTTGATCCAATTTGACGGCGGCAATCTCGCAGCGTTCTACCGCGAGTTAAAGCGCGAATTCGATCGCTGCGAGCAGCAAACCGAAAAAGTCAGAAGTCACATTTCGACCATCGAGAATCTGGCCCAGGCACTGTTCGACGAGTGGGAATTGGAATTGGAACAGTACAAAAACCGCACTTTACGCAACAAGAGTCGGCAAAAACTGAGGCTGACCCAGCACCATTGCCGCCAGCTTATCGGCGCGATGCACAAAGCCGAAAGCAAGATCGACCCAGTCCTGGATACCTTCCGCGACCAAGTATTGTTTTTAAAGCATAATCTCAATGCCCAAGCAGTCGCCGCCCTGCAACACGAATTGATCGTCGTCAGCGCGGACATCGCGGCCATGATTGCAGTGATGGAACATTCCATCCGTCAGGCGGACCAATTCATGCAGACCTTGGCGCCTTCCTCTCTCCCCTCTCCTACGGGCAGAGACTTGCCACGAGCAAAGCGTGGTGAAGGCGAAAGAAAAGGCTAGAGTGACTGAAATTATGTCTACCGATCCATTTTTGCTGGATTTCGTTCAACTACTGAGCCAGCGTCAAAAGACGCTGCTGGCCAACCTGCCGGAGAGCCCTGCGGCAGTACAGCTTAAAGCAATCACGCCTTCTCTGTCCTTGGCCCAAGCCGCTCTGGAAAAACAGGTCCTGATCGCGGAAAACCGCGACCTGCCATGCCAGATCGCGGTGGTCGGACCGACCCAAGCGGGCAAAAGCAGCCTGGTTAATCTAATTTTGGGACAAGCGGTGGCCAGCGTCAGTCCGCTGGCTGGATTCACGATTCAGCCTCAAGCGTTCGTGTATGGATTGGCTGAATTACCAGATATCGGGTGGCTGGAAAAGTTTTTCGCCGGCTATGCGTGCCTGAAGATCCAAGATCTTCCCCGCGACCGCTTTGACTGCTTTGGTGTCGCCAGGGTAGAGGCGATTCGTGAATCGCCTTTACTGCCTTGTGTGATTTGGGATACTCCCGACTTCGACTCTCTCCGTTCCCGGCAATACTTCAATGGCGTGCTGCGCACCGTCGCGCTCGCCGACCTCCTGGTAGTCGTGGTGAGTAAGGACAAGTATGCCGATCAGGCGGTCTGGGATTTTTTGACTCTGATCGAGCCGCTGGCACAGCCTACCCTAGTCTGCATCAACAAGATCCGCCCCGCCGCGCGCAATACCCTGTTTCAATCCTGGAAAGAAAAATGGCATCAGCTGAGAAAAGATCCCTGCCCAAGGCTAATGGCTCTTGAATACTATGAGCACCCTGAGGACCTTCAAGCAGCTTCGAGCTTGGCTCTCGAAACCCTAATTCCTCTCCTGCGCACGGCGATGCAAGAGCGCAAGCAGCAGGCACAACGGGCAAAGGCGCTGGTGCGCGCGCATTGGCCCAAGTGGAGTGCGCCTATCCGAGCAGAACTTGGAGCCAAGCGGCGCTTCAAGGCGATGATCGACACGGCGCTCAGTCAGGCGCTCGCTGTTTACCGTACAGACTTTTTGGATCACCCGATAGCTTATGCGACGTTCCAGCGCGCTCTGGCTGAGCTTTTAATCCTACTTGAAATTCCGGGTCTAGCGCAGCCGATGATGCTCATCCGTCGCGCCATCACCTGGCCGATCAAGGCCTTACTGGGGAAACGCCGCAATGTGGACGCAGATGCGGTCCAAGAGCTTTTCATCTTGCGCCGTAGCGTCGAGCATGCCATGCTGCAGCTTTTGACATCCATTCGGGATCAGACCGCAGGCCTTGACCCCGCTGTGCACTGGTGGCAGGAAATCGACCGCTGCTATCAGGCAGCCCGTCCTGCTCTCATCCGGTTTTTCGAAACCGAATCGTTAACTTATTATCAGGCTTTCAATCCCCAGGTAGAGGCAGCCGCGATGAGACTTTATCGGCGTCTTCAGGAAATGCCAGCTACTCTCAACAGCTTGCGTGCTGCAAGAATTGGCGCCGATGCTGCAGGACTGGCTCTGCTGTTTCAGACTGGGGGGATCGGACCGCACGATGTCGTTTTGGCCCCGGCGATGCTCTCGCTGACCTCGTTGCTTGCGGAAAGCGCTCTGGGAAAGTATATGGAAATCGTGGCGGCCGACCTCAAGCGCACTCAGTTGGAAGCCGTCAAAACCCTACTGCAAGGACTGGGCGAGAAGATTGCCAGTCTCATGGAACAGATGGATACAAATGTCTGTTTCAACATCCCCGAGCCCGTTTTGACCCAAGTGGAAGATACCTTAAATGAGCGACCCTATGGACTCAAACTGTTTTCCCCCGCTTTCCTCAGAGACTGAACTGCATAGGAAAATCCAAATCTGGGCCGAGCGCTTGGCCGATGAAGGCTGGATCTCCCGCCAAGCGGCCGAGTCGCTTGGTCACATGATGACCTCTTCAGCCGATGATCTGTTTGGCAGCCAGGGTCGTCCGTTGGTAGTAGCATTCTTCGGTGGAACTGGAGTCGGCAAGAGTACCTTGCTCAACCGCCTAGCCGGAGAGGAGGTTGCCAGAACTGGCATCGAACGTCCGACCTCACGCGAGGTGACATTTTATTTGCACGCTTCGATCAAGCTTGAGCGGCTCCCCCGTGAGTTTCCGCTCGAAAAGGTCAAAATCGCCCGTCACCAAAGCCCAAGCCGCAAGGAAATCGCTTGGATCGATCTGCCGGACATAGATAGTGTCGAGCATGCCAACCGCGATCTGGCTTTGAAGCTGCTGCCTTACGTCGATGTTTTGATCTACGTGGTCAGCCCGGAACGTTACCGAGACGAAGCTGGCTGGCGTTTGCTAAGCGAACATAACTTGAAGTTCGCTTGGCTATTCGTAATGAATCACTGGGACGAAGGGTGTGAGGAACAAATCGAAGACTTTACCCACCAGCTCAAGACAGCGGGATTCGAAGATCCCATCGTTTTACGCTGCGACAGTCGGCAGGATATCAGGGCGCGCAAACCGGACGACTTTGGCAAACTTGCGGAGATCCTTACGGCGTTTGCGCATGCCCACGGGGTCGAACAACTGACGGCCAGAAATGAGCATCTAAAGCGCAAACAGCTCGCCGCCAAGGTGAACGAATTGCTCGACGCTCTGGGGGAAGCATCGGCGATCGATCGCCTGTGCACCCGCTGGCGAGAGATCTGGCGGGAAGCGGTGGAGACCGTTCGACCCGGTCTTAAGTGGCCAAGCGAAGCCCTGGCCAGGGAGGCGGTAGGGTTAACCCAGCGGCTCACCCCTGCAGAAACAGATTCGGATCTAAACCGCACCTTGTTATGGAGTACCTGGGTCAGCCAGTCCCTATTGGATGCTTTGGATCGGCTAATCCTGGAGGCGGAAAATCTAGGATTTAGAGCTGAACTCATCCGCCGCGTTGCACCTCGCCCAGAAGAACTGCAAAAGACGCTGGTCGATCAGGTACAGTTCCACTTGCGCCGCTCTCTGGCCACCCCAGGCCATTGGCTCCAGCGACTTGGACTGCGCTGTTTTGGCGCACTCGCAATTCTGATGCCGCTTGCTGCCAGCGCTTGGGCAGGTTACCAACTTGTGCTCGGCTACTTCCAGAAAGATTTTCTCGGAATCGATTTTGCCGTTCACAGCTTGCTTTTGATCGGCTTGGCCTGGCTGGTTCCTCATTTGTTTCAGCGTTTGCTGGAGCCTTCCCTGGAAAAAGCCGCTTTGCGCGGAATTAAACGCGGCCTTATCTTGGGCTTTGAACAAATCGAGACCAAAGTCGAACAGCGTCTGCGTTCCTTGGGTGAAGCGCAGGCAGACCTCACCGAACAAGGAAAGCGATTGATCCAGGCGCTTTCCTTTCTCCCCTCCCCCGCCGCTGCTTTAACGGTAGGGGCGGATGGCCATCCGCCCCTACTTGGCCGAATGTTGGCGGCCTTACCTTCATGATTTATTTAGGACGATCCTGATAAGGATTTTCGCTGGAACGAAACTCCAAGCGGATAGGGGTGCCCTTAATCCCTAAAGCGCGAAGGAAATGATGAAACAGAAAGCGCTTGTAGGAAGCTGGAAGATTTTGGGTTTGGTTACCATAAATCACGATCACGGGGGGATATTTCCCACCCTGATGGGCAAACTTGAGGCGGATCCTGCGCCCTTTCACCACCGGAGGGGGATTGCGCTCGACGGCTTCCTGCAGCGTCCGCGTCAGCCAGGCGGTAGAAAATTCAGCGCCCGCCTGTTCGTGCAGCGCTGCCACCCGGTCGAATAAATTTCCTACCCCCGTGCCGTGCAGGGCTGAAATGGGGATTTTTTCAGCGAAATCGACAAATGTGAGCTTGGTTGCAAGTTGTGCTTTCAGCTGACGCTTGTTTTCCGCACTTAGGCCATCCCACTTGTTGAGTCCGATAACCAAGGCTTTTCCCGCCTCCAATACATATCCGAGCAGACGCGCATCCTGGTCGGTCACGCCTTCCTTGGCATCGATTAGGAAAATCACCACTTGGGCATTTTCGATCGCCTGCATCGCCTTAATCACGCTGAATTTCTCCACCGCCTCTTCGATTCGCGACCGCCGTCGGATACCGGCAGTATCGAAGAGGAGGTAACTGCGGCCGTCGCGCTCAAAAGGCACAGCGATGGTATCTCTGGTCGTTCCAGGCATATCTGAGACCACAACCCGCTCCTCTCCCAGCAAGCGGTTGATCAAAGTGGACTTTCCCACGTTAGGACGGCCTATCACGGCTACCCGGATGGGTGAAGTAGGGGCGGATGGCCATCCGCCCCTACCGCAGGCGCCCCTCTCCTTTTGATCTTCGGAAGGAAGATTGGCCTCGATCCGCTCGATCATATCGGCGATACCGCGGCCGTGAACGGCAGAAATCCCCACCATCTCGTTAAATCCCAGTTTCCAGAATTCCGCCGCCGCCAAATTAAGATCCTGCGCATCGATCTTATTGACCACCAGGATTGCTGGCTTACCTAAGCGGCGCACCCGATCGGCAATCTCCTCATCCACGGCGGTCAAGCCTTCTCGGAAATCGACCAAGAACAACACCAAGTCTGCCTCTTTAAGGGCTGCTTCGACCTGGCGAAACACCGCCGCTTCCACCCCTTCTCCCTGAGGAGGGGGAATCAGAATGCCGCCGGTATCTATGAGTAGAAGATCGCCTTTTAAAGCGCGACAGCGCCCATACTGACGGTCGCGGGTGAGACCGGGATAATCGGCAACTAAAGCGTTCCGCGTTCGGGTCAGGCGATTAAACAAAGTGGACTTGCCCACGTTGGGGCGACCCACCAGGGCAATCACAGGTAAGTATTCAGTGCTCAACTTGCAAAGCGGTCAGGCCGCCGTCACGGCTAAGTACAAGTAAAACATCCCCAACTACCACAGGCGCAGCCACAATTGGGCTGCGGGAGACTCGCTTTCGTCCTACCAAGCGGCCGTCCTCCTGGGCCAGAAAATGGACGTAGCCTTGATAGTCTCCTACTACCAGCCAATCCCCGTAGGGTACCGGCGCAGTCAACTCGCGCCGGTGCAAGTCGGTCTGCTTCCAATACGCGCGTCCAGTGGTTTCGTCCAAGCCCCAGACGTCACCTGCCACGTCAGTCACGAACAAATGCCGCCAAGTAACTGCAGGAGTTGCCTGGGCGATGATCCGATCGTTGCGCCAGATGACCTCGCCGTCTAGCAAAGAAGCTGCGATTACGCCGCCGTAAAAAGCGGTGACATAGACCATGCGGTCGTCGACTTGAGGAGCGGAATCAATGTCCACAATCTGCTCCAATTCCGACATCCCAGAAGCCACAGCCAGTGGCTTCTCCCAAATTAATTTGCCATCGCCGAGTCTGAACGCGGCCATCCTGCCGTTGGCAAACCCCACCAGCACCATGTCCTCTGTCCCTGAAAGGCTGCGGAGCAGGATCTTAGGAGGACTTATGCCGCGCAGCGACAGCGGCGTAAGGTGCTGCCCCAGGCTCCAAAGCACACGGCCATCGGTCTCAGACAAAGCGAACACTGCCCCATCGCTGGTATGTACGATCACTACTCCTTGCGCCGCTTGAGGCGGCGCTAAGACTTCACTGGAGACGTGAGCAGTCCAGAGGGTTTTGCCAGACTCCTTAGCTAGAGCGAGCACCTGAGCCTCTGAGGTACCCAGCAGAATCGTCTCGTCCCCAAGCGCAGGCCCAGCAGACAGCGGTAACTTAAGCTGCGCTTTCCAAACTCGCTCTCCAGTTTTAACCTTCAGGGCGATCAACTCCCCTTTGTGGTCGGCAGCATAAACCCGATCCCCATCGCTAGCCAAGGTTAGGCTTAAGGAGTTCCCACCATCGCCTTGGCCTACGTCTTCCTCCCACAAGGTAAGGATCTTGATTTCCGGCTCAATGGCTTTAAGTTCACGCGGTGGGTCGGCGTTTTCATCTCCTCCGGTAACCCAATCGACGGTCGAAGATACGGCGTTGCTGAAAGCCGCTCCCATGGATTGACAGCCGCTTAGAGTCAATGCCAACAGCAAATATAGCAAGAGGCGCATCGACTTAAGACGAACTGGATTCCAAGTCGTTCAGTTTCATTCGCAGCACGAAGTTATCTCGGCCCAAAGCAATGGCCTTGCGATAAGCCTCTAGGGCTTCTGTGGATTTCCCCCAGGCAAGATATAGGTCACCTTTGACCTCCTCGTATTGGCCGGAAAACCGGCCTGGATCCCCCACTTCCGCCGCGTTCAGAAGACTCAAACCTTCTTCCGGTTTACCTAAGGCCAACAGCACCCGGGCCAAGCGGAGCCGAGCAATGTGGCGAAAGTCCTCATCCTTTGAATTGGCTAAAAGTGCCTCAAGCTCTAGTTTGGCAGCATCTGGACGCTCCTGATCGATCGCTGCTTTGGCCAGAAGCAGTCGGGCAAAATCGGCGTAGCTAGTGGAATCAAAGTCGGAGGTCAGGCGCGAGGCGATACCTTCGGCGAGATCGTACTTGTTTTCCGCCAGCGCACTTACCAATTGCATATACAGATCCGATGCCTGTTCAGAGCGGGTGTTTTGATAAGTTTCCCAGGTGTTCCAGCCAAAAATTCCGGCTACTCCTAGGGCGATCCCAGCGATCACTGAAGTGCCGTTTTCTTTCCACCAACGCTTTAACGCTTCGACCTGTTCCTGTTCGTGGATATGCGTAGCCATAAACCCTCTTCAAGCAAAAAACCGTTGTTTGAGAAACTCGACCAGCTGCTCGCGCGACAGGGTGCGTTGCAGCTCCTGATCGCGCATGGCCTTGAGGCTCACTCTGTCCTGGGCTACCTCGTCCTCACCGAGGATCAGAGCATACCAGGCTCCTGATTTGTCCGCTTTTTTGAATTGGCTTTTGAAACTGCCGCCGCCGCAGTGCACGATCAAGCGCAAATCTGGTAATTGGTCGCGCAACCACTCGGCGAGGAGGAGTCCTGCCAGCTCGGCCCGAGCGCCAACTCGGATCAGGTAAAGATGCGGAGGTTCTGCGGTTTGCGCCAAAGGCGAATCCGCCAAAAGCGCAAGCAGCCGCTCCATCCCTAAGGCAAATCCGACTGCCGGCGTAGGCGGTCCACCCAGTTGTTCCACCAGGGTATCATAGCGGCCACCAGCACAGACGGTTCCCTGTGCCCCCAATGCAGGAGTAACCCATTCGAATACAGTCCGACAATAATAATCCAGCCCCCTAACTAAGCATGGATTGATGGTGTAATCGACACCCGCCGCTTCCAACATGGCGGTAAGACTCTGGAAATGCTCCCGGGAATCTTCCCCCAGATAATCGAGCAGTTTCGGGGCGCCAGCGATCAAATCCTGCATCGCTGGGTTTTTGCTGTCCAGGATCCTAAGCGGGTTAGTCTTAAGGCGCCTTAAGCTGTCCTCGTCTAGGACTTCCTCGAAGCTGCCGAAATAGGCCACCAGGTCCTCTCGGTAGGTCTGCCTCTCGGCAAGGCTCCCAAGGCAATTGAGCTGGAGCTCTAGCTTCTTCTCCACCCCCAATTGTTTGAACCAGCGCTGGTTGAGCAAGATCAGTTCTGCATCTACGTCCGGCCCTGGTAGACCAAAAGCCTCTACCCCCAGCTGATGGAACTGGCGATAACGCCCCTTTTGGGGACGCTCATGGCGGAACATAGGCCCCTGATACCACAACCTGTGAACCTGATTGCGCAGCAGGCCATGTTCGATGAGGGCCCGTACACATCCGGCTGTGCCCTCAGGACGCAGGGTTAAGGACTCACCGCTTTTGTCCTCAAAGGTATACATCTCCTTCTCGACGATATCGGTGATTTCGCCGATGGAGCGCCTGAACAATTCGGTCTTTTCTACGAGCGGCAGGCGGATTTCCCGGTAACCATAACCTTCAAGGACTGCTGCCAGGATAGATTCCACTCGGCGCCAGATGAGGGTCACCTCCGGTAGGAGGTCGTGCATTCCACGCACAGCTTGCAGTTTAATGCTCATTCGGTCGGGGAAGGCTTAGGTTTTTCACTACTTTCTGGAGGAGGCAAAGCATTCAGGCGGTTGCGGTACGCCTCAGCCGCCTGTAGGTCGCCCAGGGCAGATTCGATCTGGTAGCCAAGCTTCAAGATGTCTGCCGTGGGCTTGGCGAAGGTCTCATAACGCTGCAAAAAAGCCCGGGCTTTTAGATATTCTTGTTTGGCCAGCATGAGTTTGACCAGCAACTCCAAGGCAAGGGCATTTTCTGGATTGAGCTCCAAGGCCTCGCGCAAGTATCGTTCGGCCTCTTCTAGCCGTCCAGCCGCATAGGCGCAATCTCCAGCGTTGGTGAGCGGGATCCAGCGTTTTGCATAGAGCTTATCTGCCGCTGCCTGACGCAGAAGCTTAAGCCCTTCCTGCTGGCGCCCCTGGTGACATAGAAAGCGGCCATAGTTCCCGATGATACCCGAATCGTCAGGTTTTAGGGCTGCGGCGCGCCGGTAGTGTTCGGCCGCTTTATCTAGCATTCGAAGGCGCTCGTACAGCAGGGCGATGGTACCGTGTGCGGCGGCGTTGTTAGGATCGAGTTCCAGGCTTTTGCGCAAGTCCGAAGCTGCGATCTCAAGATTACCCTCGGCCAAGTAAGCCGCCCCTTTCTCGGCATAAGTCTTAGACAGTTTTTGCCGGGAACTCGCCTCCCCTTTGATCCAGCTGGAGGCACAGGCCGACAGAAGCACAGCCATTCCCAAAGCGGCCACGACACGCATCATTGGACTGCCTTTATGAAACGCCGCAACTCCTTGGCACGTGCCTGAACCTTGCCTACCAGTTGTCCACAGGCGGCATCGATGTCTTCCCCGCGAGTGCGGCGCACAGTGGTGAGAAAACCGGCTTTTGTCAGTATGGCTTGGAAGCGTTCTATCGCCTCTGGCGTAGACCGCTGGAATGCAGCGCCTTCAAAGCGGTTGAAAGGAATCAGATTAATCTTGGAGGGGATCTGGCTTAAGAGCTTTACTAGGCGCCTAGCGTCTGCTTCCGTATCGTTGACGCCGTGGAGCATCACATATTCGAAGGTAATCTTGCGGCCACGCTGTCTTTCCGAACCGGTAAAACGGCGGCACGCCGCCAAAAGCTCCGCCAGCGGATATTTGCGGTTGATCGGTACCAGTTGGTTACGGAGTTCATCCGTGGTAGCGTGCAAGGATACGGCAAGGCTGACATCGGAAACAGAGGCCAGGCGATCGATGGCTGGCACTAGCCCAGCGGTACTGACCGTCACTCGACGCTTGGCCAAGCTATAGGCCAAATCGTCCATCATCAGATCCGCAGCTTTGACAACCGCATCGAAATTGAGCAAGGGCTCACCCATCCCCATCAGCACTACATTAGTGATCCGCCCTTCGCCTAACTGGCGCCGAGCATACCAGACTTGACCGATAATCTCGGCGCAGCTCAAATTGCGGCTGAAGCCCTGACGGGCAGTGGCGCAGAACGCGCAACCCAGCGCGCAGCCAACCTGAGACGAAACGCACAGCGTGCCGCGCTTGTCTTCGGGAATGAAGACCGTCTCGATTTGATTGCCGTCTTCCAGCGCCATGAGCCATTTGATGGTTCCGTCCTTGGACTCCTGGGCCCGGACCGCCTTAGGCAGACGCAGCGTGCAGATCTCGCTCAGCCGATTGCGCAACGCCTTGCTCAGATCGGTCATAACCTCGAACTCGGTAACCCCGCGGCCGTGAATCCATTTGAGAACTTGATTGGCTCGGAAAGGCTTTTCTCCTAGTTGCGCAAAAAACTCTTCCAACCCCTGACGGTTCAGTCCGAACAAGTCGATTTGCGTTTGCTCCAAATTCAAACAGGAGTCAGCTAAAGCGGGGAAAGATTTCATCTTCGTGGAAAAAATAAGCAATTTCCCAGGCTGCGGTTTCTAGGCTATCTGAGCCGTGCACGGCATTGGCTTCTATGCTAGTGCCGAAATCGGCCCGGATGGTGCCAGGTGCCGCTTTTCTGGGGTCGGTTGCCCCCATGATCTCACGATTCTTGGCAACGGCGTTTTCACCCTCCAAAACCTGGACTATGACAGGACCAGAAATCATGTATTTGACTAAATCGGCAAAAAAGGGTTTATTCTTGTGGACAGAATAAAAGCCTTCCGCCTGCTCCTGCGTCAACTTCAGCATTTTCATCCCAGCGATTGCAAGTCCGGCTTGTTCGAATCGGCTGAGGATTTCACCGATGACGTTCTTAGCCACGGCATCTGGCTTGAGGATGGACAAAGTGCGTTCTATCGCCATAGATTCCCCTTGTTTGTTCGATAAAACTAGTTATTTTAACCGAAAATCTTGGAACGTATCCCTGCGATGTCGTGTTTTGAAAGGGCTTAGTATAATGATAAATTTTTGAGACAGACGATAAAGCATGGCCGTAAAAAACCGCCTTCATCGCAGCGAGCTCGCCGTTCCAGGCAGCAATCCCAAAATGTTGGCTAAAGCGCCACACGCTGGGGCCGATGTCGTATTCCTCGATCTCGAAGATGCAGTCGCGCCAGACGATAAAGAGCTGGCCCGACGCAACGTCATCGAAGCGCTAAATAGTTTGGATTGGTCCAAATGTTCGGTCTCTGTCCGCATCAACGGGCTAGACACCCATTACTGCTATCGCGATATCATCGAGGTAGTGGAACAAGCGGGCGACAAACTCGACGCCATCCTAATCCCCAAGGTCAACGGTCCGCAAGATATCTATTTCGTCGCTACGCTGCTTGGCCAAATTGAGCAGGCTAAAGGATTTAAGCCGATCAATCTGTATGCATTGATCGAGACCGCGGCGGGAGTAGACAATGTCAAGGAAATTGCCCGTGCCTGTCCGGATCGCCTGGAAGCCTTAGTGTTTGGGGTGGCTGATTATGCGGCCTCCATTCAGGCGAGAACGACTAATATCGGCGGTGCCAATCCGGATTATGCGGTTCTGACCGATCCGCTCGATGACGGCTATCGACAGCATCATTGGGGCGATCAGTGGCACTTCGCCTTGGCGCGGATGGTGGTCGCCTGTAGGGCCAATGATTTGCGTCCCATTGATGGACCGTTCGGTGATTTTAGCGATGCAGCGGGCTATCTGGCTGCTGCCCGCCGGGCTGCAGCGCTCGGTTGCGAAGGGAAATGGGCGATCCACCCTTCCCAGATTCCATTGGCCAACGAAGTCTTTACGCCTTCCGCTCGGGAGGTCGAACGCGCAGAAAGAATCCTGGCAGCGATGGAGCAAGCTGCGCACGAAGGCAAAGGCGCAGTGGCTTTGGATGGGCGTCTGATAGACGCCGCTTCGGTCAGGATGGCACAAAATCTGATCGCCAAAATTGAACAGATCGATCGCCGGAAATCTTGAAAATAAGGAGACCAATCGGTGAACATTCATGAATACCAGGCCAAAGAGCTGCTTCGGCTCTACGGCGTCCCGGTACCGGCTGGCAATGTCGCATATTCCGACAGCCAAGCGCAGGCGGTGGCCGAGCAGATAGGGGGTGACAGATGGGTAGTTAAGGCCCAAATTCACGCCGGCGGGCGAGGCAAGGCCGGCGGTGTCAAACTCGCTGAATCCTTAGAAGAAGTCCGCCAGATCGCCGACGGGATGATCGGTATGACCCTGGTAACGCCTCAGACTGGTCCCAAAGGTAAAGTAGTTCGGCGAGTGCTGGTGGAAGAAGCCGTCTGCCTTCATCAAGAGCTGTATCTCGGCTTCGTCATCGACCGGGTCAGCCAGCGCATCACTATCATCGCCTCCCCCGAGGGGGGAATGGGAATCGAGGAGATTGCCTCAAAGAAGCCAGGTGGAATTGTTCGGGAGGCGATAGACCCGGCCATCGGCTTGCGCGATTTCCAATGCCGCAAGGTTGCCGCCGCAATCGGCCTCAGGGACAAACATTTGATGGCACAAGCCGTTCGGATTATGCAGAGAGTCTACCGCTTATTCCGCGACAAGGACGCTCTCCAAGCCGAGATCAATCCTTTAGGCATAGTCGGCCGTGACCCACGGTTGATCTGTCTGGATGCCAAATTCAATTTCGACCCCAATGCCCTCTACCGGCATCCGGAGATCAACGAAATGCGCGACTTAGAGGAAGAAGACCCCAAAGAGGTGAAGGCTGCCGGACACGGTCTCAATTACATCGCTCTAGACGGCGATATCGGCTGCATCGTCAACGGCGCAGGCTTGGCTATGGCGACCATGGACGCCATCGTGCTCCACGGCGGCTGGCCCGCCAATTTCCTGGACGTGGGCGGTGGCGCCTCACCGGAGAAAGTGCAGAACGCTTGCCGGATCGTGATCCAGGACGCCAACGTCAAAGCCCTATTGGTCAACATCTTCGCTGGCATCAACCGTTGCGATTGGATCGCCACTGGTTTGGTCCAAGCCTATACCAGTTTGAATATCGACAAGCCGTGCGTGGTGCGCTTGGCCGGAACCAACGTGAAGGAAGGTTTGAGGATTCTGACCGAATCGGGTCTGCCTTTTATCCAGGCCGCTAACTTGGACGATGCGGCAGCCAAAGCCGTCGCCAGTATTAAGAGGAAGAGTTTATGAGTATCTTCGTCAATCGCCACTCGCGCGTGATCTTCCAGGGTTTTACCGGCCAACACGCTACATTCCACGCTCAAGAGGCACTTGAACACGGCACCAACGTAGTCGGCGGTGTCACCCCTGGCAAGGGCGGAACCAAGCATCTGGGACTGCCTGTGTTCGATACAGTGGCTGAAGCGGTTCAGGAAACCGGTGCCGATGTTTCTGGGATCTTTGTACCTCCTGCCTTCGCGGCCGATGCCATCATGGAAGCGGTCGAGGCCGGCATTCGGGTAGCTGTAGTCATTGCCGACGGCATTCCAGTCCAGGACATGGTCAGAGTGCAGCGCTACCGAGTCGGGCGCGACTGCGTAGTCCTGGGCCCAAATACTCCAGGGATCATCACTCCGGGAGAGTGCAAAGTGGGTATTATGCCCGCAAGCATCTATCGTCCTGGGCGGATTGGAGTGGTGTCGCGTTCTGGCACCCTCAATTACGAAACTGTCGAACAACTGGTCAAGCTCGGCCTGGGTCAGTCCACTGCAGTCGGCATCGGCGGAGATCCGATCAACGGTACTGACTTCGTCACTGTGCTCAGGGCCTTCGAACAGGACCAAGACACTGACGCGGTGGTCATGATTGGCGAGATCGGTGGTCCCCAAGAGGTCGCTGCTGCTCGCTGGGCCAAGGACAACATGCAAAAACCGTTGATCGGTTTCGTCGCGGGGGCCTCTGCTCCCCCTGGCCGGCGCATGGGCCATGCCGGAGCGATCGTCGAAGGCGAAGCAGACACCGCCAAGGCTAAAATGGATGCGATGGAGGCACTAGGATTATACGTGGCTAGAAATCCCGCTCACATCGGGGAGATGGTACTTAGGGCCCTCAAGGAGCACAAGCTCATACGCTGAGCGCGCGCAGCTGCTGGCTAAACCGAGCCAGCTCGCTGCGGTGGTAACAGTCGAACTCGACTTTGGGCAGCCAATCGGGGAAGGCTTCATCCACGATTCCGCTCTTTTTAAGGGCTATGGGATCGAGGTTGGCGGAAGCTTTTGATTTTACAAGCACCAGCCGCTCGGCGTTGAGTCTTCCCGCCAGCCAGGCCGCCAGGCTGTCTGAAGTCACCGCCCAGCTTGCCGGAACCCCGGCTCGATCCAATTCAGCCACTTCAGGCAACCAAACTGGGGTTTTTCCCTGCCTTAGAACCCCTCTGATTTCCTCGGTGCGGGAAAGCTCCAGGCGTGGATCCAAACCAAGGAAAAGAAGGCCAGTTTGATGCATGGCTAAAATAGCCATGCGGTGGGCGATCCGATCATCGATTTCCCAACGCTGCTGCAGGATGCGGACCTGGTCTGCGAAGCGCCCCCCTCCTGGGACAATGACCGCTTTCCCTCCGCCGTATTCGGCTAGGCTCCATAACCACCCTTTGAGATTTGCGTCTTCGCTAAGGCTTCCGCCTAGCTTAACTACCCACATGATCGGCGGTAGAAACACAAAAGCGGGACATAACCTGAATCAATGCCGCGGCTTTGTCCAACCCCTCTTGGTATTCCCGCCTTGCGTCGGAATCTGCCACGATACCACCACCCGCCCAAAAGCGGATGAGCCGGTCGATAGGAGAATACACCAGGGTACGAATCGCGATATTGGTGTCCATGTTCCCATCAAAACCGATGTAACCGATGGCGCCGCAATAAACGCCGCGCCGAGTCGGCTCTAGCTCTTCGATGATCTCCATAGCGCGGATCTTAGGTGCGCCGGTGATAGATCCCCCGGGGAAACAACCGCGCAGAAGGTCCAGACTATGGTAGCATTCTTGTAACTCGCCCACGACAGTGCTGACCAGGTGGTGAACGGTAGCAAAACTTTCTACCTGGAACAGCTTGGGTACTCGGACTGTGCCTAGCTTGCAAGTTTTGCTCAGATCGTTGCGCAGTAAGTCGACGATCATGAGATTCTCAGCGCGATCTTTGGAGCTTTGTGCCAAAACCTCGATTTGAAACAGATCTTCTTCCGGACTCGGACATCTGGCACGGGTGCCCTTGATCGGTTTGGTCTCTACCTTTCCCTGGCATACCTGGAGAAAGCGCTCGGGTGAGGAACTGAGCACGCAGAACTGCGGAAACCGCAAAAACCCACTAAAAGGCGCCGGGTTCTCTTGCCTGAGGTCAAGATAAACCGACCACGGGTCGCCTGAGGCTTTCGCCTCGAAGCGTTGAGCCAGGTTGACTTGGTAACAATCCCCTTCGCGAATGTAATGCTGCACTTTGGCAAATGCCTTGCAATAAGCTTCAAAGCTTAAGTTAGATCGAATCGGAGTATGGAGGTAGAAACTGCTTCGGATGCGGGGCTTTGGGTTGCTGAATCTTGCCAGGAGCTTTGGCCACAACTTAAGCATATGCGGGACAGTACGTCCCACTAAGCAGGTCCGTTTTTGGAGATGGTCTACAACTACGGCCCAATCGTAGATTCCGACCGCCATGTCGGGGACGTTTTCTACATTTTCGGCGATCTGGGGCAGTCTTTCTAGGCGTCGTGCTAGATCATAGGCAAAATAGCCAAGCGCGCCGCCGCAGAAGGGTAACCCGGGAATGGACGGAAAAGGCTCGCCGAGGAGCTTTTTGAGCAGCTCAAAGGGGTCTTCCGGAGACAATCGAATCCCAGCTGCGCTTCGGATTTCGGTAAGACTCCCTCGCGTGATCAGAGTGGCCGACGGTCTGGCGACGATGATGTCATAGCGTCCCTGAGGATTCTGAGGGTAACAGCTGTCCAGGAACATCGCCCATGGCTCGCCTGACCACTCGGAAAACAAGAGAGTGCTGTCCTGCCGATAAGGGAGTTCTGCAATCAGGAAAGGTGATTCCATAGGTAGGTTCAAATAGCGCTGGCTTCATGAAATCTTAACAGGAATCGTTCAGCTCCCCAAATGGGCTGCAAGCAGGCACGCCAATGCCGCCGCAGGTGCGCAATCGGCAGCTGAAAAGTCTGTTCGGCAATTACCCCTTTCGAAATCAAAGTGCTCTGATAGGTCTCGATATCGTAGATTCAGGCGCTGGGCAAGCATTTCAGCCAAGAATCTTCCCACGCCTGCGCCGATCACAACGGTCTGGTCAGAAAAACCACGAGATAGCTGACGCAGGCAGGCCTGAGTAAGCGACTGGAGTTGGATTTCGTGGAAATATCTGGCAAGTTCTAGCCACGCCTTGTCAGGAGCTGCTTCCCGGTCCAAGCCAATCATACGCGCCAAGCGCTGCATGCTCGCCGCTTTAGTTTTAGGTTTACCGTCAGCCGTTTCAGCTTGATCTGCATATTTTGGAAGCAGATTTAAAATCCGGTAGATATCCCCAGTAGTGGCAAAGTGTTCCGCCATCAGAGGCAGCCACTCCCCATCGAAAGGCACTATCTTGGTGAGCGCGGCTAAAGGAGTTCGAATGACACCGGTGTATAACAGTTCACCGCAGCGCAGTCGCGAGTAGTCGTCGTCTCCCCGGCAATCTGGCTTTCCTTGTCGAATGGGGATAAGGTCACAGGTTGTGCTTCCGATGTCTAAGCATAGGGTTTCTGTTTCTTTCTGGGAAAGATATTGTGCCGTTAGTTTCCAGTTGTTTGAGGCGATTTTTTGAGGGTTTGGTGGAGAAAAACAAGATAACGGTATAAATTCGCCATCGACGAACAAGAAGGTCCTCGTCCGTTCGACCTTGCTCGCAAAGGTATCCAACAAAACGCTTACCCCATGCTGGCGATTGTCGAATAAATCGACCATTTCTCCAGTCATGGTCAAGCCATGGATACAGTCATCCGGCAGATGCGCCGATACCAATTCCAGCGCTCGATCAAGATAGCTCAATCCCTGCCACAGCGGACAGGCTATCTGCCAGACAGCTTTCACCTTCCTCCGCTGGACTAAAGCTGCCTTCAGATGAGCCCCCCCAAGGTCCCATCCTACCCAGAAGCTCATGCACCCACCCAGACTTGCTGCCCGATAAGTTTACTTCGGCGGCGAGAAATCTCTGAGAGAGAAATTTCTCCTTTGGCCAAATCCACAATCCAAGCGCCAACGGACTCTCCTAAGGCGGAGCTAAGCCCGGCATAAGACAAAGTCAGGCGCGGATTGATTTCCAATACTAACGATCCTTTTGGAGTCATGATCAAATCTATTCCCACATACCCCCAGAGCTCCGGAATGGCCGTGGCGATCCGCTCGCATAGCTTATGCCACCGGCGATCAAGGCTAGGAAAAGCATTGACTTCACAGCCCAAAAGATGGAAACTGCCACTTCGATTCTGCACTATCTGCCGGTTAGCGCTGAGCAGCACCGCTTCCCCACCTGCGAATATAGCACTCAGACTCATAGCGTTCCCGAGGATAAAAGGCTGGAGCAACCAGTCTCTGGGAAAAGTCTCCAAGGCAGCCTGATCTTTCACCAAAACCACCCCCTCGCAGCCAACTCCATCGCGGGGTTTGACGACCCACGGCGGCGGCACCTGACCGGTAAAATCGCCGAGCCGCCATACCGGAACACATTCCACTCCAGCTTGGGCGAGCTTGCGCAGGGTAGCTAGCTTATCGCCTGCCAAGGCGACCGCTTGCGGATGAGAACCAAGCAATTTCTTACCAGCTTTAAGAACCTGACTGCTCAATTCCGCCAAAAGACCACCGGTTTCCGGGGCAGTCACCCACACCATCTCCGCCCAGTCTAAGGCGGTCTGCCAAGTAGAGGCAAAATCTCTTTTCCCCTCGCCTACAGGCAGGATTTCCGCTGCTTGGCAGTGCCGAAACGCGGCAGGCACCGGCAAACGCCGATCACGCAGTATTTTAAGAGGTTTCCCCGCCAGATCTCTAAGCTGAGCGTCTAGCATAATCTCACCTTCGCGGGCCAGCGCTAGAGGCAAGGATTCTGCTGCCAGGCCGCCGCCGGTAATATATTCAAACACTAAGATTTTCATTGACGAGCGATAACGATGGAGTTAGTTCCAGTAATCGACCTCAAAGGCGAGCAAGCAGTGATGGCGATCCGCGGCCAGCGCGAACATTATCGCCCTCTGGCTACGCCGTTATGCCCAGATAGCGATCCCTTGCGCGTGGTTTCGAGTTTTTTAGCGTTGGCTCCGTTTTCTTCGCTGTATGTTGCAGATTTGGATGCTATTTTGGGTTCATCAGATAACGGTATAATAATTGCGCGCATCCAGCAGTCATTTCCGCAGCTTCATCTCTGGATCGACCGCGGCTGGCCACCCATCGAGCCGAGCGCCCACGCCACTCCCGTGGTTGGCAGCGAATCGCTCGGCCAAAACTGGAAACCCAAGCTGGCGATGCTCCAAGGTCCTTGGATTTTGTCCCTGGACTTCAACGCGAGTGGGTTTCTCGGTCCTGAAACTCTATTGGAAGAACCCACTTGGTGGCCAGCTTCGGTAATCTTGATGACCATGGCCAAGATCGGCAGCCAATCAGGTCCCGACTGGCCACGCCTGATCGCTTTCAAACAGCGCTATCCTAAAACGCACTGGATTGCCGCAGGCGGCATTTGCAGTCCCTACGACCTGACTCGCCTCAAAGCGCTTGGCATCAGCCAAGCGCTGGTAGCCAGTGCCCTTCACTACGGCTTAATCCAGCCTTGAACGCAGCACCCCACAAAAGGAAAAGCCGCCGTTTTTACGCTATCGAAACGGCGACTTTATCTTTGCAAAACAAGCGTCTCAGTCGGCGTCTCAGTCGTGAGCGGCAAATGGATGATGGACAGTCCTTGCTTTTTCCACTACTTCCCCTGGCGACGGCCTGCCTGCTACCGCATTCTTGATCGCTTCCTTGGTAGCTTCGTAGTTGTAATCCTGGATCTTGGCGTCGTCCTCCGCCAGCCAGTGGATGAACACCCCGACGCAAATAAACAGGTCATCCGCCTCATCCAGCGGAATGGTGCCATCCCGAACGCACTCGGTCACCGCCATGGCCACCCCCCGTTGGGCCGGACCGAACATTTGGGTGGCTTGTTTAGCGTTCTTGATGGTCACTTTGTTGAACATCACGGTTGCCGGCTTACACATCAGGTTCGGTGCCACGACGGCAAGCAGCGCGTTGTGCCCCGTTTTGTTGTTGGTCAGACAATTGGCAAATGCGGTTTCCGCCGCGCTGCCGCGTGGACCGATGATCAAGTCGATGTGGGCCACCTCGTTGCCTTCACCCTTCAAAGACTCACCAATCAGCATCTTATTGATTCTTGCCATTCCTGTTGTTTCCTCTTTGGTTGATGATGAAAATAATGACAGAATTTTCCCAATTAACGACATGTTTGCTCTCCCCAATCGAGCATCAAGGAACCTTGGACTCCGCTTGACCCAAGCATCCTGCCAGTTTCTCCAGGCGCACGGCCAACAGGGTTGCGACGGTCAAATCCGCCGTAGTGCCAGGATTGATACCCACTTGCTTGAATTCCGCATCAACCTCCCTAATCTGCGGTAAAACCTGTTCCATCGCAGTAGCTTGCGATAGCTCCCGAGTTAACTCGGCCATCCTGTTCTGAATCATCTCAGTATAACGCTGGCCAAACTTACGTCCGACGTGGGTATCTGGAATGCGGCGCAACAACGCCACAAACGTCATCACCGTCGCCAGGCGCTCATCCTCCCATCGAGAAACTGCATCATGATAACCCGGAACGGCCAATTCATAAATATCCCTGTAAGAAAAAGCGTAGTTGAAAGCAATCCGGTCGTAATCTTTCGCCAACTGCATCGCCTCAAGCAAGGTTACTGACGGCGGTTGATGGACGTCTTCCGCCTCAACCCGACCCAATCCTCCAGGGTTGGCAAGCCGGATCGCCCGATATACCCAAGCGGCATCTTCTCGAGTCGAACCGATCAAGACGCGACGTAAGCGCTCGCGCACCGAGGCGGTAGCAATCTCCTGTGCGGCTTTGATTAAAGGCGCTGCAAGCAGTATGATGCCGAGATTAGTATTGCATCCTATCTCCCGATGGGTGGCTTCGACCGCAAGGTAAATACGCTTCCCCAAAGGAAGGCTAGGATCGCATACGAAGGGAGCGCTGACCTTGGCGCTGCGGTAAAAGTCGTCGGCGCACATCCCGTGCCCGCTCGAATACACGCTGACATTGCCAGGCTTGAAAGATTCTACGTCCAACGCGCAGGCCTCCAGGTACGCCTGCTGCAAAACTTCTTGCCGTATCATCCAACCAGGCGCAACGGCTCGCAACGGCTCAAGAAGTCCTCCACCAAAAGCCGCGTGATGTCCAAACTACATACGCTCTGCAGCCCCTTCCAGGCTGGAATCCCATTCACTTCAATCACCCAGAGGCGACCTTTTTCATCCTGCATGATATCCACCCCCGCGTAATCTAACCGCAACACTTGCGCCGAATCTTGTGCCAGACGAACCAAAAACCCATCTAAAGTCGCCGGCGCTGGACAGCCTCCTTGCGCTACATTGGTGCGCCAGTCTGCCCCACGCCTAATCATGGCCGCTACTGCCTTCCCGGCGATCACGAATACCCGCCAATCCCAGGCCGGCTTCTGGCCGACGTAACGTTGTAGATAATAAACCCCACCTGCGGGATTTAGCGCACGTAAGGAATCTAAACTGGTGTGAAGTTCCACCCCTTCCCCTTGGGAGCCAAACAAAGGTTTGCTCACCACCCAATGGCCAAGCTTGAGTTCCTCCTGAGCCAGGGTGAGAGCTTGCGCTGGATCCGGCGTCACCCAGGTGGGTGGAGTCGGGATCCCGGCTCGAGTCAACAGCACGCTCGTCATCCCTTTATCCACGCTTAATTCGATCGCCCGCGGCGGATTGTAGACTTTGATTCCGAAGGATTCGAGCGCGTGCAAAAGATCCAAACGCAAGATAAGCTGCTCTAAGGAGCCGCCGCTGATCCCGCGCACGAACACCCCAGCCGGAAGCCTGTCTTCAAACCCAGGAAACAACACCGGTGGCCGTCCGGAAACCGCCTCCAGCCTCCCTTGCGCCAGAGACACGCAGACCGCTTCGCATCCCCGCTCGGCCAGGGCCTCTTTGAGTCGTGCCCCATGCCAGCCGGGATCGTCGGTGACGATGGCATAGCGTTGCCTCATGCCCCGAACGAACGCGCCAACAGCGCCTCATCCAGGTGCCCGCCGCGGAAACTCGCACCAGAATCTACCGCGGTGACGATCACGCTGGCAGGGCTGAACAGCATCGGGTCGATTTTGAAGAAATCGTAGCCGTACTCCTTGAAAATCTGGGCGAACGGCTTGCCGTAATCGCGCGAAGTCGAGCTTGGAAGCTCCCGGGCTAATTTCTCGGCCTCTTCGGCTGGACCTTTGACAAACAGATGCACCTGGCCGGCGAACAGAATCGCATCGTTGGTCCGCCCCATTGCGGTCACGAAATCGGGAGCCGGCGGAGGGAGCGGGGCGCTGCCGAAACCGTCGAGGATATGTTCCAGCGGAAAGCCAAGCGTATGCGCCTTGTGCATGGCGACCTCAAGCACCCGCGCCACCACCTGCAGGCTTCCTGCCAGGCTTTGGGTGGGGGTTAAAATCACGCTCAAGGCTTCGGGTTTGACGCCGCAGTCGGCGGCGACCCGTATAAGTAGTTCCTCAGGCGGCGGTCTATCCACTTCCATCACCAGTACGGTCGCATTGGCCTGGTCACGGTAGCCGAGCTCTTTAAATAACGCCTCTTTCACGCTCAAGGACCTCGCCGGACCTGATCCCAAGGCATAAAACGCTTCCTTGCCCTTGCCGTGCGAGAGGCTCCAACCCGCATACTGGCTGCCGAGACAGGAAAGCACGGGATCGGCAGCATGAACGTTGACCCGCAGCGGCCAAGCGGGAGTGATAGCGCTATGGGTAAGGGTCACAGTTCCCATCCCTCCCATGCAAATCTCGGCGATCAGGCGCCCCGCCTCTAACCCCCCTCTCGCTTCGATACCGGCGTCCACCAGGGTCACTCCACTAGATAGGCGGGAAACTTTCAAGCGCAGCATAGTGGCATCCGCCACCAAGGCCTCTAACAACGGACGGGTAAGGGAATTGACACTGACTACAGTTTCATTCATTTCTCTTTATTCGATGAGTTGATAAAGCTGCTTTTTGACCCAAGATTCCCGCTCCGCAAGCCGCGCCTCCACCTCCGCCACCGAACTGCCAGAGGCAATCACGCTGCACAGCGGCGCATCCGCCGCTACGATCGTCCCTGGCGGAGTTAGATCGGCGCACCAGGGAGGCCATCGCCAAGCCGGGGGAACCTGAACCTCGCGGTGTGCGAACACGATCTTAAACCCATTGACCGGAACCGGCGCAAACCCCCTGACCTGTTCGCCGCGGCAGAGCCGAATCTGCGCCGCCATCAACCCCGTAGGCCAAGCTGTATCCCAAATCCCGAGCGCAGCACCGGGACGAGGATTGAGCTCCAACACCCGTGGCAGATCGCCATCCAGCATGAAATCCAGACCATTGAGACCGCGCAAATCCAGCACTCGGCTCAACCGCCGGGCATAATCGATAACTGCCTCGGCCACTTTGGGGGAAAGAGGAGCGCGGTTGATCGCCCCAGCGAACAAGAAGGGGTAACGCGCATTATAACCTGCCTGATAGAGTGTGTTAAATCCGTACCACCATACCTGTCCCATCCCAGCGAGAAAAGCCAGTGTGTACACTGCACCTGGCAGGTAGCGCTGATAGTAACCGGCGCTACTTCCCCCCTGATAGACGCTGACGCCGCGACCGCCCTCCCCCCCCAGTTTGACCACCCAGTCGGATTTCCCCAGTCCAGCTGGGACGGGAGGTGCAGACCAGCGGATCTCCGGGTACGGGATCGCCATGCGGTCGAGCAAGGGAAAAAATTCTCGCGGATCGGTACAAAGGCGCGCTGCCTCGGCCCGATTGCCGAACAAAGGACAACGCCTGGAAAGCTGTGCAATGAGATCTGAAAAAGCATCCATGCCGCTGCCGTACAACCAAGCTTGCGGCCGGTGCTTGGCTAGCACGCTTTGGAGCATCTCCCAGAGCACCTCTGAATCGAAGCGGCCATCCCGGTTCGGCACTCGGTACCAAGCCCGGCAGGCACGACGGGTATCTAAGTCGGCGAATAAATCCAAGGCAATCGGCTGCATCCCTGCGCGCCTGATCGACTGAGCCAGCATCCGCGCTGAATTGGCGACGATCAAGACAGGACCGTCCATCCGCTAATCGATCTCGGCGCCCTGATTGCGGGACTGGACCACTTGGAAGCGCAAGCCGGTAGTAGCTGAAAATCTGGTCATCAGCGCCTGCTTGATCTCCTCGGCGGTGTCAGGATCCGGTAGCAGGCAAAACCCGGTCGGACCCCAGGAACTCTGGCCGACCCCGATCCAACCCTGACTCTCCAGCCAGCCAAGCACCCTGGCGACCTCCTGGCTGGCATAGCGCCCATTCTGGGCAGGAGTGAAATATTCCCCATTGGCCCGCTGCACCTCGGCAAGACAGGCACAAAAGTCTTCGAACCGCGCTTCCGCCATCGCCGGCAACCCTCGAATCATAAGCTGATAACACAATTCTGCCGCGGTCGCGCGGGGGAATGGCGGCAGGGTGCGAAAGGCTTGGACCTCACGGTGACCGGATAAGCCCTGGAAACGTTCATCGAAAACGAGCAGCCAGCGCCAACTTTCCGGCACTGGCAGGCGGGCAAGGAGTGGCGGCGTCTCGGTCGTCTCAGCGCGCCCCCCGTCGACGATGAACCCTCCCCCTTCAAACGCCGCGATTCCGATTCCGGAACGCTCTCCCCGCCCGCTCAGCCAGGCAATCCGGCGCACGTCCAGCGCTCTTCCCCAAAAACGCGCCAGCGCCATGCCTAAACCTAAAGCCAGCTGAGTGCCAGAACCGAGCCCGCAATGAGCGGGAATCTGAGAAACGACGTGGATATGCACCTGATCGGGCAATTGCAGCCGCTTGAGCAAGCCCAACGCTACCTCGACTACCCGAGAGCCATTATGGCCGGTGATGGACAAAGCCGGGGCCGAGGTCACCTCGATCTCAGTGACAATTGTCTCCAACGCGACCCCAATGCTGCCGAACCGTCGCCCCAAGTACCCACCGGGATCCAAAAACCCCAGGTGTAAGCGTGCCGGTGCCCGAACCCTAACTCCGACCCTATCTCGACGCAAACCGGAGGTGTCTCTGTCGAGCACTGAGATACCGTTTTGCTTATCCATTGATTTTAAGACTAACACAACCGTCGCCGTACCCGCCATGTCATAAAGAAGGCAGGTATGGACATCCCCCTATTTGCCCCTGCACAATGCAAATTCTAAGTTACCGGATTTTGTCACTCAAAGGCAATGCAGCGCTTCCACCCCGCCGTCGCCACCTGGTTTAAAGAAACCTTCGCCGCCCCCACCGAATGCCAGCGCCGCGCCTGGCAAGCGCTCAAAAGCGGATGTCACGCATTGATCTCCGCGCCCACCGGTTCTGGCAAGACTTTAGCGGCGTTTTTGGCCACCATCGATGACTTAGTCCGCCAGGCTGAACAAGGCTCCCTGGAAGACGCCACCCAGGTGGTCTATGTTTCGCCTTTGCGGGCCTTAAGCCACGACATCGAGCGCAATCTGGAAAAGCCCTTGGCCGAGATCCACCAGAAGCTTCTGCAATCCGGCTACTCTTACCCGCCCATCCGCGTTCAGAGCCGCACCAGCGACACCCCCCGGGCTTCCCGAACCGCGATGGCGCGCTGCCCGCCTCACCTTTTGGTCACCACCCCGGAATCGCTGTATATCCTTCTGACCTCCGCCAGCGGGCGCAAAGCACTTGCTACCTGTCGCACGGTGATCGTCGATGAAATCCACGCTCTGATCGACGAAAAACGCGGCGCGCACCTGGCCCTTTCGATAGAGCGGTTGGAACGCTTGTGCGGGCGCCCCCTGACCCGGATCGGCCTGTCGGCTACGGTCAAGCCGCTCGCAACCGTCGCCCGCTTCCTGCTCGGCGTCCGAGACGACGAGTCTTGCGAAATTATAAACACCGGCCACCTGCGCCGCCTGGACCTGGACATCGAGCTTCCTGCGCTGCCGCTGGAAGCAGTGCTGTCCCAAGAGGCGGCCAAATCGATCTACGACCGCATGGCCGAGTTGATCTTGGCCCACCGCACGACTTTGGTCTTCGTCAACACCCGTCGCCAGGCCGAGCGCGTCGCGCGGGCGCTGAGCGAAAGGCTAGGCGAGTCTCAGGTTACCTCCCACCACGGCAGCCTAGCACGTACCCAGCGCCTTGAAGCTGAACGCCGCCTCAAAGCAGGCGAACTCAAAGCGCTGGTGGCCACCGCTTCGCTGGAACTGGGGATAGACGTCGGCGAAGTGGAGCTGGTCTGTCAATTGGGAATGACCGATTCGGTAGCGACCCTGTTGCAACGGGTAGGGCGTGCAGGTCACCGCCTGGATCGGATTCCAAAAGGGCGTTTGTTTCCTTTAAGCCGTGATGAACTGGTCGCCGCCTTGGCGCTGGTGGAAGCAGTGCGACAGGGGGAGCTGGAGGCGTGTCGGATCATCGATCGCCCCCTGGACGTCCTCGCCCAGCAGATCGTGGCCATGGTCGCCTGTGAGGATTGGGACGAAGACGAACTGTTTGCTACCGTCAGGCGCGCTGCCCCCTATCGCCAACTCAGCCGGGAGGAATTCGACCAGGTAATCGCCATGCTCGCCGATGGCTATGCTACTTCTCGCGGCAGGCGAGGCGTTTACCTTCACCGCGACCGGATCTTAAAGCGCGTGCGGGGAAGGCGCGGGGCAAAGCTTACGGCCATCACCTGCGGCGGAGCGATCCCCGACGCTGCCGACTACCGGGTGATCCTGGAGCCTTCCGGCGAAGTGATCGGCACGGTGGATGAGGATTTCGCCATCGAAAGCCTGGCTGGAGACATTTTCCAGCTCGGCAACGCCAGCTGGCGCGTGCTGCGCCTGGAGACCGACAGCCTGCGGGTAGAGGACGCAAAGGGTGCTCCCCCCACTATCCCGTTCTGGTTCGGCGAAGCCCCAGGCCGCAGCGAGGTGCTCGCTCGATCGGTCTCGCAGTTGCGAGAGAAGATTTACACTCAGGTTCGAACCGAAGGCAAAGAAGCCGCCGAAAACGCCCTAAAGTCTTGCCTCCAGGTCAACTCGGAGGCCATCCGCCAGGCGGTGGAATACCTCACGGCGTCCGGCAATGCCTTGGGAACGATGCCCACCCAGACCCGGATCGTCCTAGAGCGCTTCTTCGATGAGGCCGGTGACCTTCACCTGGTGATCCACAGCCCTTACGGCAGCCGCATTAACCGCGCGTGGGGACTGGCCTTGCGCAAGCGCTTCTGCCGCACCTTCAACTTCGAACTCCAAGCCGCCGCTACCGAAGAGGCCTTGCTTTTGTCTTTAAGCGCCAGCCAGAGCTTTCCGCTGGAGGCGGTTAAAGATTTCCTCAACGCCCAAAGCTGCCGCGATCTTCTGACCCAAGCGGTTCTGGACAATCCTATGTTCACTGCGCGCTGGCGCTGGAACGCGACCGTCTCCCTCGCCGTGCGGCGTTTCCACAACGGCAAAAGAACCCCTCCTTACCTGATCCGGATGCAGGCTGAAGACCTCCTCGTCTCCATCTTCCCGCAAGCTAAAGCATGCCTGGAAAACATCCAGGGCGACCGGGAAATCCCAAACCACCCCTTGGTCTGCCAGACGCTCGCTGACTGCCTAAGCCAAGCCATGGATGCGGCAGGACTGGAGCAGATCCTGCGCGGGATCGAACTGGGTACAATAGCGGTAGTCGCCAAAGAGACCGTGGAACCCTCCCCGCTTGCGGCCGAAACCGTCTCCGCCCGGGTGTACGCTTTCCTCGATGGCGCCCCTCTGGAAGAGCGCCGGGTTCGAGCAGTCGTCCAGCGGCGCTGGTTCGAGGCAGAGTCTCCCGAGTTAACCCGTCTCGATCCCGGCGCCGTCGAACAGGTCCAGCGCGAGGTCTGGCCCGACCCTAGGGACGCAGAAGAACTCCACGACGCCCTCCTCAGTTGCGCTTACCTGACCCAAACCGAAGCCTTTCCTTTTAAACCCTGGCTGGAGTCGCTCTCCTCCCAAGGGCGGGCGTGCTGCCTTGAAGGATTAGCGGCGCCTTTATGGATTGCTGCTGAGGAGTTGCCGCGCTGGCTGGCCGTTTCCCCCCAGGCAAAGCCAAATCCCCAGCCGACCTTGCCTGAAGACCTGGCAAACCAAGCCTTTAGCTTCGATGAAGCGCTCTTTGCCATCCTGCGCGCACGCCTGTCGGTATCTGGGCCAGTCACCACCTTACAGCTCGTCAGAGAACTTGGCCTTGAGGCTCGCGCGATCGAGCAAACGCTGGTGCACCTGGAGCAGGAAGGAAGTGTGCTGCGCGGCGACTTCGGCTGGTGCGAGCGGGGAATTTTGGCCCGCATTCACCGCCTGACCCTAAAGCGCCTGCGCCAGGCGGTGCAACCGGTCTCCGGCGCGCAGTTTGTGGATTTTCTCCTGCGCTGGCAACACCTCCATCCCCAATCCCAGCTTCGCGGCCCTGAAGGTCTTGCGGAGATTCTCACCCAGTTGGAAGGCTTCGAGGCTCCGGCGGCTTGCTGGGAAAGCGCGATCCTGCCTGCCCGCATCGCCGATTACGATCCAGCCTTTTTGGATCAGCTCGGTTTATCCGGCCGTTTTGCCTGGCTCAGATTGAGCGTTTCTGGCAAACGCCCCCCCGCAAAGCTCATCCCAATCGCCTTCGTCAACCGCCGCCATCTTTCACTTTGGCTGAGTCCAACCCAAGCTAAGCCAAGCCCTATCGCCAGCCAAGTCTTAGAAGCGCTCTTGCGCCAAGGCGCTTTGTTTTTCGACGAGCTTTTAGAACTGTGTCGGTTGTTGCCTGCTCAATTGGAAGACGCCTTAACCGAGCTGGTTGCCCAAGGCCAGATCAGCTGCGACAGCTTCGCCGGGATGCGCGCTTTGCTTTTGCCGGAAGCCAAAAAGCACCGCTACAAGCAGCCATTCCAAGCGCTTTTAAACACCGGTCGTTGGTATCGGCTACGCTTTACGGAAACCGACCTTCAGGCGCGCGCCGAGTATCTGGCGCGCAAGCTTCTCAAGCGCTACGGGATCGCCTTTCGGGCCTTGGCAGCGCGCGATCCGGCATTTCCACCTTGGCTGGAGCTGGTGCGTATCTACCGGCGGTTAGAGGCGCGCGGGGAAATCCAAGGGGGCCGCTTTGTGGCTGGCCAGTTCGGCGAGCAGTTTGCCCTGCCTGAAGCTATCCCTATGCTACGTCAGGCCAAAGAACCTTGCGAGCTCGTTTTGGCCGCCGCCGACCCTCTGAACCTAAGCGCCATCCTTCCCGGAATGGAGACGGTTCCTGCCCAAACCGGGCGAGCGATCAAAATTCAGGCAAGTAAGATCACCGATTTCCCTGCCATAAAGCGTAGGTTCAGGTAAGAAGCGGTATCTTTCCACCAACTTCCCAAATCGCAAGGAGGTCAGCATGAGATTACCTAAAAGTATGCTTCCTATCTTGTCTCTGGCAGGCGCTCTTGCCGTCCAAACCAGCCTTGCCGACGATTTCTACGCCTACCCTTATTCCGGTTTTTCTCTCCAGATTTATTCTGGAAGCCCCGGGTATTACTACCCACCCCACCACCACCATCACCACCACCATTACTATCATCACTTTCATCCGAAGCACGGCCACTGGCATCCCAGACACTTCGACGATTACGATTACACGCCGCCGCGCTATCCTCCCGGGTATTATTATCCCGGACTGAACATCAATTGGCGCCGCTTCCGCTGCGACTGAGGCGATCGGCCAAGCGAGTCGTCTCCGGCAGCCGAAAGCGCGTCGTGCACGCCATCACCCAGCCGACAGCCGTGGTCAACCCAACCCGGTGCCCTGGAGAGACATAGATCGGCTTGGCCCCCTGACGAGTACGCAGGACCGCGCCGACGACCTCCCCCCGATCGACCAGCGGCACCCAAGCCCCGCGCTGGTCTGGAACCGGATCGTGGTGGCCGACAAGGCGCGTCTTGCCTACGCCTATAGTGGGATGATCGAGCAGCACCCCCAAGTGGCTGGCGATCCCCAAGCGCCTAGGATGAGCGATTCCCTGGCCGTCGCACAAGATCAAATCGGGCAAACGCGGCAGTTGTTCCAGAGCCTTAAGGACTGCAGGCAACTCGCGAAATGAAAGCAGGCCAGGGATGTAGGGAAACCGGGTGGGAAGGCACGCCTGTGCGGTAGCGTCCAATTTTAGGGAGGGAAACGCCAACACCGCTACCGCTGCGCAAGCGATCCTCCTTTGGTCTTGAAATCCCACATCCACGCCTGCTAGGGTCGCAACTGGAGTGGGCAGATCGTCCTCAATTTTAACCCAAGTCCTAAGCTGCTCCTGGATGGCAATAGCCTCCTCGGGGGAAACCTCCCATGGATGGGGGTGGCGGAGTTCAAGCTTGGCCACTGCGCTTGGCCTCTTCCCAGAGCGCCTCGAGGTAGGTCAGGGGCGTGCCAGCTAAGGTTTTGCCCTGTTCCTTGAGGCGCTCCTCGATATACCGAAAGCGGCGGATGAATTTGCGATTGCTCTCGCGCAGCGCGGTTTCTGGATGGACCTTGAGATGGCGGGCCAGATTGACTACAACGAACAACAGGTCGCCGACTTCTTCCTGAATCTTGCGCGCATCCCCTGCGGCGTATGCTTCCTTAAGTTCCCTAAGCTCTTCTTCCACTTTCTCCAACACCGGCTCGACGTCTGGCCAATCAAATCCATAGCGGGCTGCCCGGGCCTGGATCTTTTCCGCCTGGAGGAGGGCGGAAAGGTCCGCCGGCATCCGCAAGGAATAGTCTTCTACCATCAGAAGTGATAGCCGAAGTTGTCCCAAAACCGCTGCCGGAATTCTTCCATGGTGAAGCTGTGGTTCTGGGTTCCGGCACTCTCCACCTTGATTGCTCCCATCAGCGAGGCGATCGCGCCGATGGTCTCCCAATCGTAGCCTTCCAGCAGGCCGAAGATCACCCCGGCCCGGTAAGCATCCCCGCAGCCAGTCGGATCCACTACCTTGGTCGGTTTGGCTGGCGGAATCTTGATCGGCTGGCCGTCGATATACACCAACGATCCTTCCGCTCCCTTGGTGACCACCATGGCATCGACGTTTTCAGAGATAAGCTGCGGGGTCAGGCGGGTCTTCTCTTCGATCAGTTTGGCCTCGTAGTCGTTAACGACTATCCAGCTGGAAAGTTCGATGAAACGAAGAAGTTCTTGGTCGTCGAACATCGGCGTCCCCTGGCCGGGGTCAAAGATGAATGGAATCCCGGCCCGGTGGAACTGCTCGGCGTGGCAGATCATACCTTCGCGCCCATCGGGGGCGACTATGCCGATGCGGATGTCGGCGTCGTGAGGGATTGGGTTCAGGTGGGCATAGTTCATCGCCCCAGGATGAAACGCGGTAATTTGATTATCGGCCAGATCGGTGGTGATATAGGCCTGAGCGGTGTAAGCCCCATCGATCTCCTTGAGATAGCGCTGATCGATTCCAAGGCGGGCCAGGCGCTCCCGGTAGGGGGCAAAATCCTGGCCGACCGTGGCCATCGGCAGCGGCTCCACCCCGAGCAGTTTCAGATTGTAGGCGATGTTGCCAGCACACCCCCCGAATTCGCGCCTCAGTTCCGGCACCAGGAAAGAAACGTTCAAAATGTGCACCTGATCGGGCAGGATGTGGTTTTTGAAATAGTCGTGGAACACCATGATGGTGTCATAAGCCATGGAACCGGTAATCAATACGGTCATCTTCCCCTTCCCTTCAGTCGAATAGCACAAGTCCCCACACCAGCAAAGCCAGCACAATCGCAAGCAGCACGCTCGCCGAGGCGATATCCTTGGCATAGCCGGCGAGGGGATGGAAATCTTGGCCGATGCGGTCCACTACCGCCTCCACTGCAGAATTGAGCGCCTCGAACAACAAAATCAAAAACGCGCTGCCGACCAAAAGCGCGCGTTCGACCCCGTTTTCCCCCAACCAAATTCCAAGCGGAAGGGCCAGCATCAGAACCAGGATTTCCTGCCGGAAGGCTTCTTCCTTCCGCCAACAGACCTTCATTCCGGAAACCGAATTCCAAAACGCCGCGATTATCCGCGGAACTCCTTTGAGTCCGGGTTGCCCCATCAAGCCACTCCGTCCAAGCGAGGATTGGCTGTTGCGGTCAGCGCGCCCGAATTGCCATATTTTCCTTGCTGCAGGCTCATGCTTTCTTTCTTCTGAGTGACTTCAGGCAGGCTTGTTCGTAATAAATTGCAAATGCTACTATGTCGATTTGGCCATGGCGAACTCGCGCCGCCGCCGATGTCGGCGGCTTGAACCTTGCCCGGCCTTTACCATTAAAGCATAAATGCCCCGATGCGTCATTTCCCGATCGTTTGGGTTCTCCTTTGGCTGATGTTCCAATCGGTCTTGGCCGAGGAACGTCTGAGCGAAGATCTGTTGCAACAAGAGCAAAAAACCCTTGAGGCCGCCAACCTTTCCGAAGAGCAACGCAAAAAAGCACTCGACTGGCTAGGGCAAGCCGGCCAATGGCTGCGCCAGGCGCAGACTGCCCAAAGCGCCCGGCAGGCGCTCGAGAAAGCGGTGCGAGAAGCCCCCAAGCGCCTGGCCGAAATCCGCCAGATCCTCGAGCATCCGGAAAAAATTGCCCGGGATCTGCCCGCGCTCGACTTCACCCGCTCCCTAGAATGGCTGGAGATTCACCTTGCCGATGAGGAAAGCGCTCTGAGCCAGGATCAGAACGCACTGGAGCAAAAAGAACGCGAACTGACCGAACTTTTAGTGACAGCTACCACCGCCGGCCAGCAGATCGCGACCTTAGAGCAGGAGTTGGCGGAAGCAGAAACCGAGATCAAAGCGATCGCGGAAAACCCCACAGTCCCTTTGGAACGTGCCCGCCGCTTCTCCCTCGAAGCCCGCCGCGCCTGGCTCCGAGCCGAACTGGACCGGCTGCGCTTGCGTCAATCCAACTTAGCGATACTCACTGAGTTGAGTCGAGCCGAACGAGACCTGCTGGCGCTCCAAGTAGCGACCCGCAGGTCACGCGTCGAACGCCTCCGCCAGGCCATGCAATCGGCCCGTGAGCGCCAGGCGCTGAGCGCTGCGGGCGAAGCAAGGCTCGCCCTTCAGGCAGCCGAACCGGAAGTCAGGCAAGACCTGGAAGACAACCTCACCCTGTGGACCGAGCTGGAAAAGCTCCTCGACGAAACCAAAACCCTCAAACAAAGATCCCAACAGCTCAAGCAGCAGCTCAACGGACTTGAGAGTGATTTCGAAAAAATCCAACAGGCCATCGCCTTGGCCGGTACGGATGAAGCTATCGCCAGGCTATTGCGCAAGCGCCTAAGAAACTTGCCTTCCTTAACTACCTTCCGCCAGCAAGCGGAGGTCCGTCAAGCTCACCTGAAACTGGCCGTCACCCGTCGGTTCGAGATCGAGGAAGCGCTACGGCGGCTCAGCGATCCAGATAGCTTAACCGAGGCCCGGATTAAGGCCTTACCGGCCGACACCAGTGAAGCCCGCCGCGCCGTCCTGAGAATCCAATGGCGGGTGGCTTTTCAGAACCGCCGCGAAGCCCTAAAGACCCTGCAGCAGGAATACACCCGTTACCTCAGCGCCTTGTCCGAATTGGATGCGAGCGAAAAACAGCTGATCCAGCTGGTCAGCGCTTATCGCGATTACATTGAACAAAAACTGTTGTGGGTCCGCTACCGTGGCATACCCGGCCCGCTCGACAAAATCATCGCCCCGCTCTTTACCGCCCTCACTCCCACCGCGCTCGCCGAAAGGGGGATCCGGTTCTTCCAGCTAGTGGCCGCCAATCCCATCCCGCCGGCTCTGCTCTTAATCAGCGTGGCCGTCGTGCTCGTCCTCAACCGTCGAATCAAGCGCGATCTGCTTGAGCTGGCTCAGCTCACCCGCAGTATACGCACCGATAGTTTTCTCAATACGCTCCGCGCTTTGGGCGATACTTTGCTTTTGGCGGCTCCGATGCCGCTGCTGTCATTGGGGCTGGGCTTATGGCTTAAGCGTGCGGCGATCGGAGACGATCCGCTCAACACCTTGGCCCAAGCCCTGCTTTCGGCTGGCAAACCAGCAGCCGCCTTAAGCTTCCTGCGCCAAGTCTGCCGACCGGACGGGCTCGCCCACCGCCATCTACGCTGGCTCGCTGCTACTCGCGAGCAGCTCTGGCGCCATCTCCACTGGTTCACGCCTTGGGCGGTTACCTGCGCGTTCGTGGTCGCAGTCAGCGGCGGCCTATCGCTGACCGAGGCCTCCTTGGGCCTCGGTCGCTGGACCTTCGTGTTGCTTATGCTCACTGCCAGCTTGCTGATCTACCGCCTGTGGCGCAGAGATGGACGGATCGTGTCGGAGCTGGCAACCTCTAGACCAGGCTGGGTTGTCACCTATCATCCGCTCTGGTTCCCTCTGGCGCTGTTAGGACCTGTCGTCCTCGCCCTAGGCGCCGCGGTAGGCTACTACTATGCCGCCCTGTATCTGGCCGATGGTCTGTTCCGTATATTCTGGTATTTCGTCGCCTTGATGCTGGTCAAAGACTTCCTCTTGCGCTGGTTGTACGTGGCCGAAAGGCGCCTGCGTTATCAGGAAATCCTGCGCCGGCGGGAAGAGCTCAAAGCCGCAAAGACCCAAACCGAGGCGCTGGCGAGCGAATTGCCACCGGTGGAAGAACCAGAAGTCGATTTCGGCCGCCTGAGTGAGCAGACCCGGCGTTTGTTTCGGATCGGGTTCTTTTTCGCCGCGCTCGGCGGTCTGTGGCTGATCTGGAAGGACGCGGTCCCGGCCGTGGCCTTTTTGGAGAACATCACCCTACCGATGACAACGACCAAAATAGTCGGCGGGGTTTCTAAAGAGGTTCCCTTGACTTTGGCCGATGTGATTACGGGACTTTTGCTCGGCTTGTTGACCGTGCTGGCCGCCAAGAACCTGCCAGGGCTGCTGGAATTCATCATCCTCCAGCGGCTCCCCATGGAGAAAGGCGCCCGCTACGCCTGGACCGCGCTGTCCCAATATCTGATCGCCGCTATCGGGATCTACGTCATCTTTTCTTCGCTCGGGGTTCAGTGGACAGACATCCAGTGGCTCATCGCCGCCCTGTCCGTGGGCGTGGGCTTCGGTTTGCAAGAGGTGGTGGCCAACTTCATCAGCGGTCTGATCTTGTTGTTCGAACGTCCTATCCGGGTCGGGGACTTGGTGACCGTAGGTGACGTCACCGGCACGGTCTCCCGGATCCGCATCCGCGCCACCACTATCCTCAACTGGGACCGTCAAGAACTGATCATCCCCAACAAGAGTTTCATCACCGGCCAGTTCATCAACTGGACCCTCACTGATACCATCAACCGGGTAAGGATCGAAGTAGGCATTGCCTATGGCTCAGATACAGCCCAGGCCATGCGTCTGATCGCCGAGGCTGCCGCAGAGCATCCAGAGGTCCTCGCCGATCCCAAGCCGCTAGTCAGCTTCGAGGGTTTCGGGAACGACGCTTTGCGGCTCGTACTGCGGGCCTATCTAGGCTCGCTCGACAACCGCCTTGCCACCATTACCGAACTGCACCAAGCCATCTATGAGAAACTCAACGCCGCCGGCATCGAAATCGCCTTCCCGCAACGCGACGTGCATTTGGACACCCGCCAACCGCTGGAGGTTAGGGTCCGGCAGGTAGAGTCCGATTTGTCCTCGCGGCCAGGTCCGCAAAAACACCCCGCCGTCGCTTCCGATAACCAACGTATGCCCCCGTCGGCCGCACAAAAGTCTTAAACTACCAGCCAGGTCCCATAGCCAAGCCGCCGATCAAACCCATCAAGCCGAACAGAATGAGATAAAACGCCACGATATAGCTGAGCAATCTCGGCCAGATCAAGATGGCAATTCCAGCAAGCAAGGAAATCAGCGACGGTCCGATCATATAAAAACCCATTCCCATCATCGCTACTCTCCGAACGAATCGTTTTCCCCCACTGCTATGCTAGCATAAGGGTATGTCTGAAAATGCGAATCCGGCTTGCTGGTCTGCGAAATGCGCCTTCGTCACTTACAGGGGCACGAGCCATGCACCTTTTGGTCCTCAACTGCGGGAGTTCCTCGATCAAGTTCGCCTGGTTCCACGCCTCACCCCTCGTCTGCTTGCTGCGCGGACAGCTGGAGGCGATCGGCAGTAAAGACGCGCGCCTGATCCTAGAGCAACCCGAACGCCCAAAGCACAGCGAAAGCTGCCGTGTGTTTGATTTCCGCCAAGCCCTGGATTATGTCGCGCAAGCCCTACAGCGCGAAGGCTTGGCCGCCCCGGAAGCTGTCGGTCACCGAGTAGTACACGGCGGCGAGCGGTTCAAAGCGCCAGTAGTGATCAACGATGCCATCGTCGCCGCCATCGGAGCGACCATTCCCTTGGCGCCGATCCACAATCCAGCCAACCTCGAAGGGATCAAGCTTGCCCGCACCCTCTGGCCCGATGCGGTTCAAGTGGCGGTGTTCGATACCGCTTTCCATCAGTCCATGCCGCCTTGGGCCTTTCATTACGCTGTCCCTCGAAGCTGGTATCAGGATTTCGGCATCCGCCGCTATGGTTTCCACGGCATCTCCCATGCCTATGTAGCCAAACGGGCTGCCGCTTTTCTGGGGAAACCTCTGGCAACCCTAGACCTAATCAGCTTCCACCTAGGCAACGGCGCCAGCGCCTGCGCCATTGCCAGGGGACAGAGCCAGGACACCTCGATGGGGTTGACTCCATTGGAAGGGCTAGTCATGGGCACCCGACCCGGCGATCTCGACCCTGGCGCGTTGCTTCATCTTTTGCATCAACACCAGCTTCGCCCCGCAGAACTGGAGGAGCTGCTCAACTTCTCCTGTGGCCTCAAGGCGCTGTGCGGCATGAGCGATATGCGCCAGATCCACGCCGCTATCGCCAGGGGCAGCCAAGACGCCGAACTGGCCCTGGAGATCTTCTGTTACCGAGTGAAAAAATACCTAGGTGCGTATTTAGCGGTGTTGGGCGGAGCCGATGCTATCGTCTTCACCGGCGGCATCGGCGAAAACGACTTTGAGGTGCGGGCGCGCAGCTTGGCAGGCTTGGAGCGGTTTGGTATCGCCATCGATGAAGACAAAAACCGCTGTGTGCTGGAAGATGTCATGGAAATTCAATCCGAGCGTGCCAGCATCAAAGTTTTGGTAATCGCTACCGACGAAGAACGTGAGATCGCCGAAAACATCTTGAACTTATTGGAGGTACCGCCATGACTGCCCCCCAGACCCAACCCCTCGACTCTGCGGAACTGGAGCAAATTATCGCCTACTGGCGCGCCGCCAATTACCTGTCTGCCGGGCAGATCTATCTACTCGCCAACCCGCTCCTTAGAGAACCCCTCAAACCAGAGCACGTCAAGCCGCGCCTGCTAGGTCACTGGGGCACCTGCCCGGGCCTAAATCTGATCTACGCGCACATGAACCGGGCGATTTGTCTCCACGATCTCAACGCTATTTTCATCTGCGGCCCCGGCCACGGCGCCCCGGCGGTCCTAGCCAACGTCTATCTGGAGGGGACCTATAGCGAGTTTTACCCGGCTGTAACTCAGGACGCCGAGGGGCTGGGCAAATTCTTTCGCCAATTCTCCTTCCCGGGCGGGGTTCCCAGCCACTGTGACCCCCACGTCCCCGGATCGATCCACGAAGGCGGCGAACTGGGATATGCCCTCTCTCACGCTTTCGGAGCAGCCTTTGACAACCCTGATCTTCTGGTCTGTTGCGTGGTGGGCGACGGCGAGGCCGAAACCGGTCCCTTGGCTACTGCCTGGCACGGCAACAAGTTTTTGAACCCCAAAACTGACGGGGCGGTGCTGCCTATCCTGCACCTCAACGGCTACAAAATCGCCAACCCCACCGTGCTGGCCCGAATCCCCAACGGGGAACTGGCCAAGCTCATGGAAGGCTACGGCTGGCAACCCCTTTTCGTCGAAGGGGACGATCCGGCCGCGGTTCACCAAGCCTTTGCCGCCGCGCTAGAGCAGGCGCTTTCGGCCATCTTTGCGATCCAGCGGCGCGCCCGGGTGGGCGGCTGCCTGGAACGGCCGCGCTGGCCGATGATCGTGCTTAGGACCCCAAAAGGCTGGACCGGCCCTAAGGAGGTAGACGGCCAGCCGGTGGAAGGCAGCTGGCGCTCCCACCAGGTGCCTTTGGCCGATATTCACCATCGCCCCGACCGCCTCGCCCAACTGGAGGCCTGGCTCAAAAGCTATCGCCCGGAAGAGTTGTTCGATGCCGCAGGTTGCCTGCGCGCCGATCTTAAGGCGCTAACTCCCAAGGGGGCGCGGCGGATGGGGGCCAACCCCCACGCCAACGGCGGACTCCTGCTCAAGGACCTGCGCCTGCCCCAGTTCGACGATTACGCGGTCGCCGTCCCTAAACCCGGCGCGGTCCAGGCCGAAGCCACGCGGGTGATGGGAAGATTTTTGCGCGATGTGATCCGCCTCAACGCTGGCCTTAAAAACTTTCGCCTCCTGAGCCCGGACGAGATCACCTCCAACCGCCTCGATGCGGTGTTCGAGGCCACTGACCGAATCTGGCTGGCCGAGCGCTTTGCTAGCGACGAACATCTAGCTCCGGAGGGGCGGGTGATGGAAGTGCTCTCCGAGCACACCTGCCAGGGCTGGCTGGAAGGCTATCTGCTCACCGGCCGCCACGGTCTGTTTGCCTCCTATGAGGCTTTCATCCACATCGTCGATTCCATGTTCAACCAGCACGCCAAATGGCTCAAAGAGGCCAGTGAAGTCTCCTGGCGGCAACCGATCGCCTCGCTCAACTATCTGTTGACCTCGCACGTGTGGCGCCAGGATCACAACGGCTTTACCCACCAGGACCCAGGCTTCATCGACGTGGTGGTTAACAAAAAATCGGCTCACATTCGGGTCTACTTTCCTCCCGATGCCAACAGCCTGCTGTATATCACCGACCTTGCCCTGCGCAGCCGCGACCGGATCAACGTGATCGTGGCCGGCAAGCAAATGCAGCCCCAGTGGCTGGACATGGACGCGGCAATCCGCCACTGCATCGCCGGCATCGGCATCTTCGAGTGGGCAAGCAACGACCAACAAGCAGAGCCGGACGTGGTGATGGCCTGCTGCGGCGACGTTCCCACCCTGGAAACCCTGGCGGCGGTGGATTTCATGCGCCAACACTTGCCTGAGCTTAAAGTCCGGGTCATCAACGTGGTGGACCTGATGACCTTGCAGCCTCCGGAAGAGCACCCCAACGGCTTGTCGCATCGAGAGTTCGATACGCTGTTTACCACCGACAAGCCGATCGTCTTCGCCTATCACGGCTATCCCTGGCTGATCCACCGCTTGAGTTACCGCCGCACCAACCACAAAAACCTCTACGTGCGCGGCTACAAGGAGGAAGGCACCACCACTACCCCGTTCGACATGGCGGTACGCAACGATTTAGACCGCTTCCACCTGGTCATGGACGTGATCGATCGGGTTCCGAAGCTGGGCTATCAGGCCGCCCACATCAAGCAACTCTTACGCGATAAGCTGATCGAACACCGCCGTTATATCGAGCGCTACGGCCAGGACCTGCCGGAAATCTTGAACTGGCAGTGGCCCTATTAGAACTTCAAAGGAGTACGTCCATGTCGCAAAATCCGCTCGAGGCCAAAATGGCCAGGATGCGTCAAGCGCTACAAACCCTGCGCCAGCAGTATCCTACTGAGACTCAAGCATTTTCCTATTTCTTCCAGAAGACCGAATCAGGCACCGCACTCAGCCTCAAGCACAAAGAATTAATCAACGTCGCCCTGGCAGTGGCAAGCCAATGCGACTGGTGCATAGGCGCCCACGTTAAAAGTGCCGTGCAAGCCGGCGCTAGCCGCGACGAGATCGTCGAGGCCGGATTTATGGCAGTAATCATGCACGGAGGTCCAGCGCTGATGTATATGACTACTCTACTCGAAGCATTGGACCTATATTTGCCTCACCCCTCCCTTGATTCGCCATGAGCGCCGTTACCCTAGATACTCTCATCGAACGCGCCAAAACCTACCCTCCTCTTCCCACCGCGGTGGTGGATGCGGGGGAAAGCTACGTCTTGCAAGGCGCTTGGGAAGCCGCCGAAGCCGGGTTAATTAAGCCTATACTGATAGGGAATCAGGAGCGGATCGAGCAGATCGCCCAGGAACTCGGTTATTCCCTGCAAGGCATTGCCGTCGTCACCGCTCAGGGAGAGGAGGAAGCCGCCGCAAAAGGCGTGGAACTCGTCCTCAAAGGAGAAGTCTTTGGTCTCATGAAAGGCTTCGTCCACACCGACGTGCTGATGCACCCGGTGCTTGCGCACCTGCGTACGGGGCGGCGGGTGAGCCACGTGTTCCTAGCAGAGCTTCCGACTTACCCCAAGCTCTTGTACGTTACCGACGCGGCGATCAACATCGCCCCCGATCTGAAGCAAAAGGCGGCGATCGTGCAGAACGCCGTCGATCTAGCGCGCCTGTTGGGAGTGCAGCGACCAAAGGTGGCCGCTCTGTCTTCGGTGGAGATCGTCAAGCCCGAGATTCCATCCAGCGTAGATGCCGCCTGCCTGAGCAAGATGGCCCAGCGCCGGCAGATCTTAAACGCCATCGTCGACGGTCCTTTGGCTTTCGACAACGCCATCTCCAAGGAGGCAGCGCGCATCAAGCAGATCGACAGCGAGGTTGCGGGAGAGGTGGACATTCTCCTGGCCCCAGACCTAGACGCTGGCAATATTTTGGCCAAGGATCTGGCCTATCTGGCTAACGCCACCCTTGCTGGAATCGTGGTCGGAGCCAAAGTCCCCATCGTGCTGCCCTCCCGCTCCGACCCTCCCAAGGGGAGGCTGGCCTCGTGCGCCATCGCCGTGCTTATGTTCCACTGCTGGGAAGAGATCTGCCGCGAGACTGGACCGCAAGGAGAACCTACATGAAACGCCTGTTCCATTTATTACCCCTACTATTGGCCGCCTGTGCGAGCATGCCACCGGAGCTTGCCGGGATTGCCGAGTCGCCTTCGCTAGACGAAGTCGCAGCGCAACCGGAGAGGTATCGCGGTCGCCCCATTCGCTGGGGAGGGACGATCGTCGAGGTAACCAACGAGGCCGATGCGACCTGGCTGCAAATCCTGGCCAAGCCGCTCGACCGCAGCGGGCGCCCTCAGGAAGACGCTACCCCAATGGGGCGCTTTTTGATGCGCACCGAGCGCTTCTTGGACCCCGAGATATACTTACGCGAGCGCGAGATCACCGTACTCGGTACCGGCGCTGGGCTGGCCGAGCGCACGATCGGCAAGCGCAGCGTGAAACTGCCAGTGATTGAAGCCCAGCGCTGGCACCTATGGCCCAAGCGCGAGCCGACCCCGGTCTATTACCCTTATTGGTGGTACTACCCTTATCCCCTGTATTACCGCTACTGGCCTTATTACTACTGGTGGTGACGGCTTTAAAACTCGTTCTCCAGGATCTGCCGCGCCCGCCGGCATAGCTCTCGTCCGTAGTCTACCCAGATTCCCTGGCCCCAGTAGCGGAAGCAACTGGTCTGACACACCAGCAAGTGGAACAGGGCCTTGCGGTAACGCGGATCACTGGTGGGAACCCCGGCCTCGATCACCTTCTCGTAGAACAGCGCGCTGACCTCGTCCATCGGTTTGAGCAGGGACTCGTAGCCGCGCACCCAAGAAATATCGTTGGTCCAGCTGCCGCCTTCCATGTGGAAGTTGTGGTGCTGATGGCGCAGGCGCTCGATTACTTGCGAGAGCCGTTCGTGGCCGTCACCCGGTTGGAAATGCTCCCACAGCAGCTTTTGATGTCTAGGCTGCAGGACTGGCAAGTCGGATTCTTGGATCCCCAAGGAGAACAGGTACTCCAGATATTCGGTCACGTTGACGATCGGCGTGCGGGTGCCTGAGCACTCGCGCACCACCTCCAAGTATTTGGGAGGAAACTCGTTCATCATCACTCCGCCGTTTTCCCCATCGGCGATCTGAGTTACCAGGGGGGGTACCTGCCGGCCAGCTAACAGTTGGCGCGAAAGCCCCTTGGCTTCGTAATAGGGCTGCATCTGGCCGACTAGTTTGGTGTCGCTGCCTTGAGTCTTGATGATGGCAATGATCTCGGCGCTTTCGCCCTGGCAGTTGCGGCACACTAGGCGGTGAGGCAGATGCTTGAATTCTGGCCCCCAACCGGTATCCGGCTGTTCGACCGTATGTTCCTGCACCAACACCCAAAGATAACCGCAATCCTTTAAGGTTTTGACGAATTCGTAGGCGACGTCCGGATGGTTGGGCAGGGCCATCTCCGGTGGTGAAAATCCCCTAACGCGCGCGAGCGCCTCCAGGCCGAAGATGGCGGCAAAGTGATGCTGCCAAGCGCGGACGTGAAGGCGAAAATCCTGTACCGGCGTCGAAGGCGCCACCGCGTGTCCCCACGCGGTGCCGAGCCATTCGGCGGCATATTGAGACGCTAAGGTCAAAGGCTTTAGGGCGTCGAACACATCGTTCAGCCCCATTTTGCGCAAACCGTACAACAGCGTGCCGGAATAGTCTAACCCTGCCCGCGGACGCTTACCTTCGCCAAGAAGCTTGGGGATGAACTCGCCCATACGCTTGTAACACCAGTGGAATACCGGCGCGTTATGGTTATCGCCAAGCCACTGGTGCTCCATCATGTATTGCAAATTGCTGATGATCTCTGCGGTCTGAAGATTCTCCCCACCTGCTGGAATCAGCGGCTGGTGCATATGGAGGGCGATCGCGAAAGCGCTTTCTAGCTGATCGAAATCGATTCCGCTTTTGCCCAAATAAAGCGGCTGACCTTGATATTTTTGCATCGCGGCCTGGATAAGCTCCTCATTGCCGCAGATGTTCGGCAGGCCATCGACGATTTCTGGCAATTGCTGGTTCATGGCAGGCTCCTTAAAGAATAAAGCATCACTCTTGTCCTAAGTACCTTGCAGCGGCCTTAAGGCTCTCCCGCGCAGCTTCCAGATCGCGTTCGGCGCGTTCCACCCAGGCCTCGCCCCAGAAGAAATTGCAGCTCGTTTCGGCGCGCAACAGGCGCCATAAAGCCTGCTCCAGCAACGCTTGGATTTCCGGCTCCTGACGCTGAAGTTCATGGGCACGCTGACGCAATTGGTGAAACTCCCGGCTCATCTTGCAAATAGCCTCAAGACCGTCTTTCTGGCGCTGCGAGCCGGTCCACTGGATGAATCCCCGTCCGTGATGCCAGCCGGTGTTCCAGGCTCCGGTATGCACCTTCACCTCGCCGTGGACGCCGTAGCGATCGAGGTAGTCGTGGATGAAAACCGGCCGCGGCGCCTGTTCGTCGGAGCGAGCGCGCTCTAGCATAGGGACATAGAACGCATCCCAGAAGTTCGCCCCTGGGCTGACGTTGCGGAACCAGCCGCCGTTGTCGCCATCGGTGCAAGTCGTCACTAACGGCGGGGAATCGCACCAGCGGGTGCGCTCGGCCACCTCACGGCAGAACCAATCAGGCTCAAGACCAGACTCCTGGGCGTTGGAGAGATCCCGGTCGCGCACGATCACAATGATCTCGGCACCCTCGTAGCGAGCAAGATGCGGTCGATATAACAGCTGCGGCCAGTCCATAGGCGTGATCGGTTCTACATGCTCGCTGTCGACCAGACAATAGCGGTAACCCAGCTTGACGATGAGCGGGATCAGCTCCATGCAAAAGCCCATCTCCGGCGGCCAAAATCCCCGGAAGTTCTCGCGCCAAAATAAATGCCGACCAATGCCCAACCAACGGGTAAGCTGCTCCTCCCAGTCTTGCTTGGGGATCAAGGGCAACACCGGATGGTAATAAGCCGTCCCCAAAATCTCAAACAGCGCTGTGTTTTGGTAATACCACAGCAGAGATCCCGTGTCCACGGTCCCGTACACCATGGATTGGAAGGCGGGATCGGCTAAAGTTTCAAGCAGCGTCCCTGAAAGGGATAGGTGCACTCTGGCGACGTCTTCGTAACCCCACAGGCGCCTTGGGATGCGATCTAGCGCGAATAAAATCTCTTTGGCTTCCCACGGGTTTTTCTCCCACAGTTCCTGCAGGTTGCCGACCGGCTGGTGCAGATTCAGGACCAAGGCGTGATAGACTGGTTTCATCGTCATCTCTCCACTAAGTCAGATTTTACTGCTCTCCGGCAAGGCGCAACAACAAAGGGATGATATGCAGGGTTAGCGCCGTGGAAAACCCAAGTCCTTAAGACAATGCTCGCTGCCGCTGGCTGCGGCCGGCGGCAATAAACCGGCCATGTCGTCCCTCAGTGAGGGTTTAGCCGCAGCAGCGCGCAGCTGTGGGTAAACCGCTAGCTCGACAAACAGCCGCGCAAAAACAGCTTCACCACCTGTTTAACTTGTTCGCGTAACGCGCGCTGTCCAAGAGGAGCAGCGAGTCCCAACTCCAACTTACGCAGCCATTCTCCACGCAAGGTGGCCAGAAACTGGCCTGCCAACAAACGGCTGTCGAACCCGGCCAATATCCCTACCCGCTGGTATTCGGCCAGCAAGCAACTCAGATGCGTTAGGGTTCGCTCCGGGCCACAGCGATAAAACTGAGCGGCCAACTCAGGAAAACGTTGGGCTTCGGCTAAAATCTGGGCGTGCAGGCGAAGGCACTCGGGACGGGCAATGCGGCTTATGAACTGGCAGCCGAACTCCTCCAGTACCTCTGCCAAAGGACGCGAGGCATCTTGCGGCAGGCTGGCAACGAACTCATCGCTGATGCGCTCGATCACCGCGCCGAACAGCTGCGCCTTGCCACCAAAGTGGCGGTAAATAGTGCGCAGCGATACATGCGCCCGACGCGCGATGGTTTCCAGACTCAACGCCCCATAACCATACTCAGCAAATAGATGCATAGCCTGGTCCAACAGCAGGTCACGGCGCAGCGCCTCTTCGCCTTTGCGCGGCCGACCGCAGCGGATGGTGGTAGTCACGGTACTCAATTTGCCTGGCAAAAAATGAAAAGAAATATTATCTTATTATTTTTTGCACAACGGCAAATGCGGTATTTTCTCTTTGGATTGTGCGTGCTGCTTTTGACAGCTTGCTCCAAGACCGCCGAGGAACCTATCCCCCTTCCGCCCCACGTCAAAATTGCTCAGCCGGTTACCCGAGAGGTAGTGGAGTGGGAAGAATATCCAGGCCATCTAGAAGCGGTCGAGCAGGTGGAAGTGCGCGCGCGGGTGGAAGGATATTTGGACAAGGTCTGCTTTCGCGCTGGCCAGAGAGTGAAGGTCGGTGACCTGTTGTTCGTCATCGATCAGCGACCATTTCGCATCCGCTTAAAGCAAGCCGAAGCCGAACTGGCCGCCGCGAAAGCGCGTCTGGAACTAGCGCGCAGCAATTTGGCACGGGCCGACCGCTTGCTGGCGAAAAAATTCATCGCCAAAGAGGACTATGACAGCCGACGAGCCGAGCTTTTGGCCGCAGAAGCTCAGCTACAAGCGACCCAAGCTCTGGTGGACGCAGCCCGCCTGGACCTTTCCTTCACCGAAATTCGCGCCCCCATAGCCGGGATCGTAGGGCGCGAGGAGGTCACCGCCGGCAACTTGATCAAAGGAGGCGGAGCCGACGCCACCGTGCTCACCGTCATCGTCCGCACCGATCCGATCTACGCCTATTTCGACGTGGACGAGCGCTTCGCCTTAAGCTATGCCAACTTAAGCTCTCCGGTGCAACTGGGTCTTGCCGACGAAACAGGGTTTCCCCACATGGGGCAACTGGATTATGCCTCGCCACGCCTTGACTGGTCTTCTGGCACACGCACGCTGCGGGCGGTGTTTGCCAATTCCGACGGGCGACTTAAGCCAGGTCTGTTTGCCCGCCTTCGACTTGCCAAACGCCAACCCTACCCGGCCCTGCTGGTGCCGGATAAGGCGGTGGTAACCAATCTGGGCCAAAAAGGAATTTGGGTGATGGACGACAACCATACCGTCTCCTGGCGTCCGGTGACTCTAGGTCCGTTGACCGATGGCTTGCGCGTCGTGCGCGAGGGATTGCGCCCTGGCGAGTGGATAGTGGTGGAAGGGGCGCAGAAGCTCAAGCCGGGAATCGCTGTCCTGCCCGAGGAAAACCGCTGATGGGGCGCTTTAGCCATTTCTTCATCGACCGCCCGGTCTTCGCCTCAGTCCTTTCCATATTGATCGTCCTGGTAGGGTTGCTGTCGCTTTACGCCCTGCCGCTGACTCAGTATCCCCCCATCGCCCCGCCCACTATTGTAGTCAGCACTAATTATCCCGGAGCAGACGCCAAAACCGTCATGGAGACCGTAGCCACCCCGCTGGAACAGGAGATCAACGGCGTAGAGCACTTGCTCTACCTGAGCTCCAATTCCGGCAACGACGGCTCCTTGAACCTCACCGTCACCTTTCAGCCTGGGACCGACGTCGACATGGCGCAAGTCTTAGTGCAAAACCGGGTGGCACTCGCCGAGTCCAAACTGCCAGAAGAAGTCCGCCGCCAGGGAATCAGCGTCAGAAAGCGCAGCCCCGACCTCAGCCTGGTGATCAACCTCGTCTCCCCGGACGGCCGCTATGACAGCGATTATTTAAGCAACTACGCCCTCACCCAGATCAAAGACGTCCTGGCGCGCCAGCCGGGCGTGGGGGAAGCGGTGATCTTCGGCGCCCGCGACTACAGCATGCGTGTGTGGCTCGATCCGCAGAAGCTGGCCACCCGCAATCTTACCGCGATGGACGTAGTGGGGGCAGTGCGCGAACAGAACGTCGAAGTGGCTGCCGGCGCCGTCGGCAGACCGCCACTGACCGGCGCTGTGGATTATCAGTATACCCTGATCGCCCAGGGTAGGCTCAAAGACGTCGATGAATTTGCCGCCATCGTCGTCAAAGCCGGCGAAGATGGCGAGATCGTGCGCCTTAAGGACATTGCGCGCATCGATCTGGGCGCGCGCGATTACGGTTCCACGTTATACCTGGACGGAAAACCCAGCGTCGGCGTAGCGATCTTTCAGCTACCCGGTTCCAACGCTTTAGAAACCAAAAAGGCGGTGATGGCGGCGATGGCCAAGCTCAAGGAAAGCTTTCCGCCGGGTCTGGATTACACCTTGGGCTACGACACGGTGGTATTCATAGAGGAATCGCTTAAAGCCGTCAGCAGAACCTTGGCCGAGGCGTTTGTCTTGGTCGCCTTGGTGGTATGGGTATTTTTGCAAAATTGGCGCGCCAGCCTCATCCCGCTGCTAGCGGTGCCGGTATCGGTGATCGGTACCTTCGCCGTGATGACGGCTTTGGGTGCTTCGCTCAATACCCTCTCGCTGTTGAGCTTGGTGTTGGCTATCGGCACCGTGGTGGACGACGCCATCGTGGTGGTAGAAAACGTCGAGCGCCACCTAGCGCTAGGAGAATCCATACGTGAAGCCACGCGCCGCGCTATGGACGAGGTGACCGGTCCGATTATTGCCACTTCCTTGGTGCTGATCGCGGTGTTTTTGCCGACCGCTTTCATCACTGGCGTCTCTCAGGCTTTTTACCGCGAATTCGCCTTGACGGTCACCGCCTCTACGGTAATTTCTGCTTTCAACTCCCTCACCTTAAGTCCCGCCCTGTGCGCCCAGCTATTGGGAAAAGCCGGGGCAACTTATCGGTCGCCTGGCCGGTTTTTTGCCGTGTTCAACCGCGCCTTCAGCGCTTTCCGGGAAGGCTATCTTCATCTGCTCAAGCGCCTGCTGCGCGCTTCTTTTGTCATGTTGGTGCTCTACTTTGGGCTGGTTGTCCTCAACATAGGACTGTTTCAGGCTGTTCCCAAAGGCTTTATCCCCGAGCAGGATCAGGGCTATTTGATCCTGATCGCGCGTCTACCGGCAAGCGCTTCTTTAGAGCGCACCGATCGGGTAGTCCGCGAGATCACGCAAACCGCTCTGGCCACTCCCGGGGTCGCCCACCTAGTCGCTTATAGCGGTTGGTCGTTCTTAACCGGGGTTCAACAACCCTATGCGGCCAGCATGTTTGCCCGCCTCAGGCCTTTTCCCGAACGCCCGGATCTTTCTGCGCCCGCTATTGCCGATGCTCTGCGTCAGCGCCTGAGTAAAATCAAAGAGGCAGAAGTGGCGGTGTTCACCCCACCGCCGGTGCGCGGCATGAGCCGAGTCGGCGGCTTCAAGCTGGAAGTCCAGGACCGCGCCGGTTGGGGATCGCAAGCCCTTAAGTCGGCGATCGATGAACTGATCGCTGCGGCTAACCGCGAACCTGGCCTAGTCGGTGTGTTTTCCACCTTTGACACCGCCGTTCCCCAACTCTACTTAGAAGTGGATCGCACCCGCGCCAAGGCAATGGGCGTCCCGCTGGGAGAGCTGTTTTCCACCCTGCAGATTTATCTAGGATCTCTGTACGTCAACGATTTCAACCTGTTTGGTCGCACTTACCAAGTCCTGGCTCAGGCCGATGCCCCTTTCCGCATGCGACCAAACGACGTCCTAGGTCTTAAGACGCGCAGCGCCTCAGGCGCCATGGTCCCTTTGGGCTCGCTGGTCAGCCTTCGGCCAATCCAGGCCCCGGACATCCTGACCCGCTACAACCTGTATCTGGCCGCCGAGGTCAACGGCTCCACCCTGCCCGGCACCAGTTCCAGGGAAGCGATCGCGCGCATGGAGCGACTGGCACGCCAAACCCTTCCTCCAGGCTTTAGCTTTGAGTGGACCGAGCTGAGCCTGCAGGAAGTTCTGGCGGGCAACACCGCCCTGATCGTCTTCCCCTTGAGCGTAGCCTTCGTGTTTTTGGTGTTGGCCGCCCAGTACGAGAGCTGGTCGCTGCCCCTTTCGGTCATCCTCATCGCTCCCTTGTGCCTGACCACCGCCATGACCTCGGTGTGGCTGAGAGGCTATGAAAACGATATCCTCACCCAGATCGGCTTCATCCTTCTGGTAGGATTGGCAGCCAAGAACGCCATCCTGATCGTCGAATTCGCGAGGGTGCGCCAAAGCCAAGGTCAGGACCGCTTCACTGCGGCTCTGGAGGCAGCCCGGATTCGCCTTAGGCCGATCCTAATGACCTCGTTTACCTTTATCCTGGGCGTTGTGCCCCTGGTGTTTGCCCAAGGGGCAGGAGCTGAGGCGCGGCGCATTTTAGGCACCACCGTGTTCGGTGGAATGCTAGGAGTGACTTTGTTCGGCCTGGTGTTGACCCCGGTATTCTATGTGGTCGTGCGCGCCCTGGTCGAACGGAGGGAGATACCGAAACGAACGTAATCAAACGATAAGGAAAGCTATGTTGTGCAGAATCGTTTTGATTTTATTGGTCCAGGCCATAGGGGTAAAAGAGGTAAGCGCCGCCGACAATCTGCTAGACGCTTATCAGCTAGCGCTTCAGAACGACCCCACCTTCCGCGCCGCCCAGGCCAGCTTACGCGCCGGTCTTGAAGAAGAAATAAAAGGCCGCGCTGAACTCTTGCCCAAGGTGAACGTCACCGCCGGTTTCGGCTTAAATCAAATCCAAAACCGCGGACAGTTTCCCGCCGGCGGGATTTTGTTCCCCAGCAATACCGACATCGGCACAGAAAGCAAAACCTGGAGCGTGAGCCTGTCCCAGCCGATCTTTGACCTTTCGGCCTGGTTCCGCTTCCGCCGCGGCCAGGAACTGACCGAGCAGGCCAAAGCGCGTTTTGCCGCCGAACAGCAGGCGTTGATCCTCAGAACAGCCGAGACGTATCTCCAGATCCTCAGGGCGCAGGTCAATCTCGCCGCTTCCCGTTCCCAGGAGGACGCTACCCAACGCCAGCTTGAGCAAGCCCGCGAGCGCTTCGAAGTGGGGCTGGCGGCCATCACCGACGTGCGTGAGGCCGAAGCAGCTCACGATCTGGCCGTCGCTCAACGCTTGGCCGACGAAGGGGCGCTCAAAGTCGCCAAAGAGCAGTTGTCCGTTCTCACCGGTCGACCGCACGAAGAGGTCTGGCCGCTTCAGGAAGATTACCCCATTACCCAACCCGACCCTCAGGACGTAGAACAATGGATTCAGTTTGCCCAACAAAATAATTACGATATCAAAGTGGCTGCCCTCACCCGCAATGCGGCTTTTAAGACAGCGCTGGCGGCCAAAGCCGAACACCTTCCCAAAATCACCGCGGCCTTAAGCTACGGCGAAACGCGCTCGGAAAACGACTTTCACAACCTCACCCCGCTCTCGGCCAGCGACCGCTTTTTTAACTTTCCGCGCAACGCCAATCAAGGCGCCTTGTCGCTCAATCTGACCATGCCGTTGTTTGCCGGCGGCGCGATCAGCGCCACCCGGCGCCAAACCTCTGCCGAATACGATAGAACCGAAGAAGAATATCTAGGCGCCGTGCGCCGCACAGTGCAGAACACGCGAGCGGAGTATATCAACGTCGTGACCGGCATCGCCCGCACCCAGGCCGGCCGGCAGGCTGTGATTTCCAGCCGTTCGTCGCTTGAAGCCACCGAGGCCGGTTATGAAGTCGGCACGCGCAATATCGTCGACGTGCTCACCGCCGTGCGCACCCTGTATGCCGCCATCCGCGACTACGAAGGCGCGCGCTTAGATTATGTTTTGGCGAGCCTACGCTTGAAGCGCCTGGCGGGCACCTTGAGCCCGGAAGATGTCCGTGAATTAAACCGCTGGCTTAAACCACCGGCGGCCACCCTCCCGCCAGCGGACCCAGACAAAGAAGAGCGGACGCCAGGTTCGCCCTGATCGTGACCTACCTCATGCAAAAACCCCTCATCCCCCTGCTCATCCTCGTCGGCTTGGCGGCGTTTGCTTACTTTAGCTGGCGCCATCACCACGAGGAGACCGCCGACGTTCTCACCCTCTACGGCAACATCGACCTGCGCCAGGTGGATTTAGCCCCCGGCGTCTCAGAACGCATCGCCAAGATGTACTTTTGGGAAGGAGATAAAGTGAAAGCCGGGGAGGTGATGGCCGAACTGGAGTCGGCCAGATTTGCGGCCGAGGTGGAAAACCTCAAAGCCCAAATAGCCGCTCAAGAAGCCTTGGTCGAAAAGCTCACGCGCGGCAGCCGCCCCCAGGAAATCCAAAAAGCCAAGGCGCTTTTAGCCGAAGCTAAAGCCCAAGAAAAGATTGCCGATCTCACCTATCAGCGCCTGGTCAAGCTTCTGCCGAAAAAGCTCGTCTCCCAAGAGGAGGTAGATAGCGCCAAGGCCAGTCTCGATGCGGCCCGCGCTCGCTGCCGGGCCGCTGAGGAAGAATTAAGCCTTGCTCTGGAGGGATCGCGCCGCGAGGACATCGCCGCCGCCCGCGCGACTTTGGCCGCCTATCAAGCCCAGCTTAAGCTGGCGCTGAAAAACCTCAATGACGCCCGCCTCCATGCTCCCACCGACGGGGTGGTACAAAACCGCCTCGCCGAGCCTGGCGACATGGCCAGCCCGGAGCGTCCGCTTTACACCTTAGCCCTCACTGAACCCCTGTGGGCCAGAGTGTATGTCTCAGAGCCCGACCTGGGCAAGGTCCGCCCCGGGATGGCCGCCACGCTTGAAACCGACAGCTTCCCCGGCAAGCGCTATCCCGGCTGGGTCGGCTATATTTCCCCAACCGCTGAGTTTACCCCAAGGACCGTGGAGACCGAAGAACTTAGGACTCAACTCGTTTACCAGGCGCGGGTGTATGCTTGCGATAGCGACGGTGAGTTACGCCTGGGGATGCCGGTCACAGTCAAGATCCCAATAGGCAGTCAAGCTAGCTTCGCAGAACAGCCATGCCAGAAAAACCCATAGCCATCCGGCTAGAAGGGGTGAACAAGGTTTTCGCCGGCCCCACCGGCACGATTCAAGCGCTGAAAAATTTCAGCGCTACCATCCGCGCCGGCCAGGTCACCGGTCTGATCGGTCCAGATGGGGCGGGCAAAACCACTCTGATGCGCCTGATTGCAGGTCTTTTAGTGCCCGATGGCGGAAAAATCTGCGTCCTGGACCAGGATCCGACTCACGATGCGCTCGCGGTACAGCGCTGTCTCGGATATATGCCGCAGCGCTTTGGCCTTTACGAGGACCTCACGGTACAGGAAAACCTGGATTTGTATGCCGACCTTCAGAACCTGCCACCGGCAGAGCGCCCCGGGCGCTTCCAGGAACTTTTGGCCATGACTGCTCTTGCCCCATTCACCCGCCGCCTGGCTGGGCGCCTGTCTGGAGGCATGAAGCAGAAGCTGGGACTGGCCTGTGCGCTTTTGGGCAATCCCAAGCTCTTGCTGCTGGATGAACCCACCGTAGGCGTGGATCCGCTTTCCAGGCGCGAGTTGTGGCAGATCGTCCATCGCCAAGTGCGGGAAAAAAGCCTGACGGTATTTTTGAGCACCGCCTATTTGGACGAAGCCGAACGCTGCGACGAAGTCCTGTTGCTGCAGCAAGGTACGCTTATCGCTCAGGGGACGCCGGCCAGTTTTATCCAGGCGATGCGCGGGCGTAGTTTTCAGGTGACGGTTCCAACCGCCATGCCTAAGCGCACCTTAGTCCAAAAGCTGGCAAGCCTGCCGGAAATCGCCGATGCGGTCCTTTCAGGCAACCAGGTGCGCCTGGTGACCAAAACTCCCAAAGTTCCAGAGATTTTTGGCCTTAAAGCCGAGCCGGCAGCACCGCGGCTGGAAGATTACTTTGTCGCCGCCTTGAGCGAACGTCGCCCCTACTATTCCTCCAATTTGCTGGACCTGGGTCGAAAGTGGAGCGGCGAGCGAGAAACAGTGATCGAGGTGCAAAATTTAAAGCGCCGCTTCGGAGATTTCTACGCCGTCAAAGACATCAGCTTTAAGGTCTACCGCGGCGAGGTATTCGGCCTGTTGGGGGCTAACGGTGCCGGCAAGACCACCACTTTCCGCATGCTGTGCGGTTTGCTCCCAGTAAGCGAAGGCAAAGCCTATGTGGCCGGCATCGACCTTCACCGCGCTCCCGCCAAAGCCCGCGCCCGCATCGGCTATATGGCGCAGCGATTCTCCCTCTACAGCCAGCTCAGCGTGGCGGAAAACCTGAAGTTTTTCAGCGGCGTCTACGGTCTGCGCGGCAGTGCGCAACGTTCTGCGCAGCGCTTTGCGCTGGATGCCTTTGGACTGGAGCCTTTTCTTAACCTTCCAGCCGGCAATCTTCCCCTGGGTTACAAACAACGCCTGGCTCTGGCCTGCGCCCTCCTCCATCGGCCCGAGATCCTGTTTCTGGACGAACCCACCTCTGGGGTCGACCCCCTGGCGCGGCGGGAATTCTGGCAGCACATCAACCGCTTGGCCGAACAGGGCGTGACGGTACTGGTGACTACCCACTTTTTGCAAGAGGCCGAATTCTGCGACCGCTTAGTCCTCCTGCAGGCCGGCAAAATCCTCGCCTGCGGCACGCCAGAGGACATCCGCCTTAGAGCAGCCACCTCTGAGAACCCGGCTCCCACCCTGGAGGACGCCTTCATCCGGCTGATCGAGGCTGCGCAGTGAAGCGCCTTATCGCTTTGATCTACAAGGAATTTCTCCAGATCGCGCGCGATCCGGGAAGTTACGCTACCGCTTTTGTATTGCCTTTGGTTTTGCTGCTCTTGTTCGGCTATGGCGTGTCCCTCGACGCTAAACACATTCCCTTGGCCTTGGTCGCCGAGCAGCCGGATGCCACCGTCCGGGATTTCCTAAGCGGTTTTTACCGTTCCGAGTACTTCGTGCCGGTTCCGGTCGCTGCCATGGCGCAAGCGGAAACGCTCCTTATCGAAAACAAAGTCCAAGGGATCGTACGCCTTAGAGAAGATTTCACCCGTCGCCTCAAAGCCGGCCAAGAGGCTCCGATCCAGCTGATCGTCAACGGCATAGACGCCAACACCGCGCGCCTGGTAGAAGGATACGTCACTTCGGTATTGCGCCTTTTTGGGGAACGCTACTCTAAGGCGGAAAAGCGCCTGGATATTCCGCAGCTTAAAGTAGAACCTAGGATCTGGTTCAACCCCGAGGGGAAAAGCCGAAATTACCTCGTCCCCGGATTGATCGCCGTGATCATGACTATCATCGGCGCTTTGCTGACTGCCTTAGTCATCGCCCGCGAGTGGGAGCGCGGCACCATGGAGGCGCTGATGTCGACACCGGTCTCGATCGGCGAGATTTTACTGAGCAAGCTGATCGCTTATTTCCTCCTGGGCACTGGGGGATTGTGGCTGGCGGTAGCGATGGCAGTATGGATGTTTGGAGTACCTCTGCGCGGCTCGATTTGGCTTTTGTGGCTGGCTTCTGCGCTGTTTTTGCTGGTCGCCTTGGGAATGGGGCTTTTGATCTCGAGCTTGAGCAAAAATCAATTTGTGGCCGGTCAGATCGCCATCATCGTCACGTATCTCCCGGCTTTTCTGTTGTCTGGCTTTCTGTTTGAGATCTCGAGCATGCCCCAGCCGATCCAGGCGCTCACTTATCTGGTGCCGGCGCGCTATTACGTGACCGTGCTGCAAACGGTGTTTTTGGCCGGAGACCTCTGGCCGGTCCTGTGGCCCAACCTGCTCATATTGGCGGCGATGGCGGCTTTGTTTTTAGGCCTAACGTACCGGATTTCCCACAAGCGGCTTGCATGATCTACCGCATCCTGTTTCTGACTTATAAGGAATTTTTGACTCTGCTAAAGGATTGGCGCAGCCGCCTGGTGGTCATCGCCCCGCCTTTGATCCAGCTTTTTGTCTTCAGCTACGCCGCTACCTTCGACCTCGACCAAATCCCTTACGCCATCTACGACCAAGATCAAAGCGCCGCAAGCCGCGAGGTCGTGGCTCGATTTCGCGGTTCCAAACATTTCATCGAAGTCGCCACCCTTTCCCACGACCGCGAAATCGCCAAGGTTTTGGACCAGCGCCGCGTTCTTTTGGTGCTCCACTTCGGCCCGGATTTCAGCCGCAAGATCGCCCGCGGTGAGGCTGCTCCCCTCCAGGTCATCCTCGACGGGCGCAACTCCAACACCGCGCAGATCGCTTTAGGCTATGTGCAAGCCGTCATCGGCCAATTCAACGCGGCAAAGACGAAAAACGTCGCATCCCTACAAACCCGCGCCTGGTTCAACGAAAACCTCAAAAGCCGCTGGTTCATCGTCACCGGCCTGGTGGCCCTATTGACCCTAGTGGTGGCGATGGTGACTTGCGCTCTGACCGTCGCTCGCGAGCGCGAACAGGGAACCTTCGACCAACTCCTGGTTACTCCCCTGACCCCGTTCGAAATCCTGATCGGCAAGACCATCCCTTCGTTTGTGATCGGCCTGGCGGAAGGCACGCTCATCGTGGTGGCGGCAGTCGTCTGGTTTAAGATCCCCTTCCGCGGGGAACTGTGGATGCTTTATCTGGGACTTGCCCTGTACCTGCTTTCCGCTATCGGCGTAGGGCTGATGATCTCCTCGCTCTCGCTGACGCAACAGCAAGGACTGTTTGGCGCGTTTTTGTTCCTTGTCCCGGCGGTAATCCTGTCGGGTTTTGCCACCCCCATCGAGAACATGCCTAAGATCGTCCAGTACTTCACCCTGCTGGACCCGATGCGCTACTTTTTGGTCATCGTGCGCAGCACCTTTCTGGCCGACCCTTCCTTTTCCCAACTGTGGCCAGAATTTTGGCCGATGGCCCTGATCGGCGTGGTGACCTTGACCCTGGCGGCCTGGTTGTTTCGGCATAGGTTGTATTAACCACTGTCATCTATCCGTCATATAAGCGGCTTAAAGTCAAACTAATTTGCAACGCGCTCTAGCTCAAAGTGAGACTCCACCCTTCGCTTGCCGTCCTCCACGCCACAGTTTCCGGCCGGTTGCGCTTACACGTACCCATCCTGTATCGCAATCCTCACCTCAAACCCTGGATCGAGGAGCGCTTGCGGCAAAACGACGTCGTTCAAAGCGTTCAAGCCAATCCGATCACCGGCAACCTGGTGATCGCCTTCGATCCAAATCAAAGCAACGCCGAAATTCTTCGCCTGATCGAGGCGCATCTGGCCCATCCGGAAATACCCAAGCCTACGCTGGCCCAGCGCTGCCAGGATCCGGCCCCACCCCTCTGGCAGCGCCTGTTTAGACGCGCGCAACAGCGTGCCCCTACCGGCAACTACTCAATCCCACCCTCGGCGCCCTGGCACACCCTCGCTCAGGAAGACGTGCTTGCCGCGCTGGATGCCTGCGAGCACGGCTTGCGCGAGCACGACGCCAGCCTTCGCCTGGCCCGCTACGGCCCCAACGAACTCCTGTCCGCCGCGCCGCGCTCTGCGCTGCAGATCATCCTGGAACAACTGATCAGCCCGCCGACCATCCTGCTTGGGGTATCGGCGGCTGTTTCCCTCGCCACCGGCGGAATCCTGGATGCGCTCGTTATCCTCGCCGTGGTCGGCATCAATACGACCATAGGGTACTTCACCGAAGCTTCCACCGAGACCATCCTCAAAGGACTGGAATCCTTCACCCCGCTCCACGCCGAAGTGATCCGCGACGGCGAGGTCCGGTCGCTCCCCATCGCCCAAGTAGTCGTCGGAGATCTGCTCAGGCTGACTCCTGGCAGCTATGTTGCCGCCGATGCCCGCCTCCTGGTTGCCGATAATTTAACCGTCGACGAGTCGGCGCTCACCGGCGAGAGCCTGCCGGTTAAAAAGGACGCCCAGGCTTTGTGCCCGCCTTTAACGCCTTTGGCTGAAAGGCGCAATCTGGTCTACCGCGGCACGGTGGTTACCGGCGGCAGCGGCCTAGCGGTGGTGGTGGCGACCGGAGGCCACACCGAAATCGGTCTGATCCAGAGCCTGGTGGAGGGGACAGAAACCCTAAAGACCCCGATGCAACGCCAACTCGAGCGCTTGGGACTTAAGCTTTCCTTGGTGAGCGGTGCGATTTGTACCGCAGTGTTCGCCATCGGCCTGATCCGCGGTTTGGGTTTTGTCCCCATGCTCAAGTCGGCGATTTCGCTCGCTGTAGCCGCCGTCCCGGAAGGACTGCCTACAATCGCCACCACCACCCTCGCGCTTGGCGTCCGCAGGATGCGCGCGCGGCAAGCCTTAGTGCGACACCTTCCAGCGATAGAAAACCTAGGCGCGGTGCAGGTGATCTGCTTCGACAAGACCGGCACCTTGACCCTCAATCAAATGGAGGTCACCCGCATCCAAACGGTCAACGATCTGTTTCATATCCGCCCAGGGCAAATCCCTAATCTCTCTCCTGAGGGCAAAAAGCTCCTTGAGATCGTCACGCTGTGCAACGAAGTGACGATTGACGGCCAGCAGATGGACGGCTCGCCAACCGAAAAGGCCCTGCTCAAATGCGCCCAGGCAGCGGGTATCGACAGCGCCGAGCTGCGCGCCCGCTACCCTCTGGTGAATACCGTCCAACGCGCCGAAGACCGGCCGTTGATGCTCACCCACCATCGGGACGGGGAAAAGCTGTTGGTGGCCGTCAAGGGCAACCCCAAAGCGGTGCTCGAGCTGTGCACCCACTGCCTACGCGGCGGACGCTTGGAACCTTTAACCGCCGCTATCCGCTACGGGATTTTGGCGACCAACGAAGCATTGGCGGGCGACGCCCTTAGGGTGCTGGGTGTCGCTTACGGCGAATGCACCGAACTGCTCGACCGCTCTGCCGACTTGATCTGGCTTGGGCTGATCGGCATGGAGGACGCCATCCGCCCCGGCGTGGCCGAATTAATCCAAAGCTTTCACCGCGCCGGCATTGAGACGGTGATGATCACCGGCGACCAAAGCGCCACCGCAGTAGCGGTGGCCAGACAACTGAACTTAAGCGGCAATAAGCCCTTGGAGGTGATCGACTCCACCCGCCTGGACAAGGTCGAACCCGAACTGTTACGCCGCCTAGTCAAAGATGTGACCGTGTTCGCTCGCGTCAGCCCAGCGCATAAATTGAAAATCGTGCGTGCATTACAAGAAAATGGCAAGGTCGTCGCCATGATCGGCGACGGGATCAACGACGCTCCGGCGCTGAGGGCCTCTGACGTCGGCGTCGCCATGGGTCAGCGCGGCACCGACGTGGCCCGCTCGGTAGCCGACGTGGTGCTTGCCGACGACAACCTTAAGACTCTATATGCGGCGATCGAGCAAGGTCGCACGATTTACGTCAATACGCAAAAGTCCTTGCGCTTTCTGCTCTCGACCAATATGAGCGAGATTCAACTGATGCTAGCCGGTGTTATCCTAGGCGGGGGAGAGATGCTTTCACCGATGCAGCTGCTTTGGATCAACCTGCTCACCGACATCTTTCCAGGACTCGCCTTGTCTCTTGAGCCGCCTGAGGAAAATATCATGGCCAAGCCGCCCCGGGACCCCGATCTCCCGATTCTGGATCAACGCAAAGGCACTCAGCTGGCTCGGGAATCCTTAAGCCTGAGCTTAGGCGCTCTAGGTGTTTACGGCTATGGCCGCCTGCGCTACGGCCCTGGGCTTCAGACCGAAGGTCTGGTGTTTCAGACTTTGACCCTCGCCCAATTACTCCATGCTTTGAGCTGCCGTTCGGAAACCTTGCTGGTTACTTCTTCAAAGCAAGCACGCAACCCATACCTCTTGGGTGCTTTGGGCGTATCCTTGGCTGTCCAGATCGCGGCGCTGCTTTTGCCCGGCTTGCGCCAGCTCCTTGGGCTATCGCTCCCGAATTGGGCCGACGTCTTGGCTATCGGCAGCGGAGCGGTCGTTCCCCTAGTCGTCAACGAAGCCTGCAAACTTGCCTCCCTTAAGGAATCCTCATGAGCACGTATCCTGTTGTATTTACTTCCGAAGCGGTCACCGCCGGTCACCCGGATCGTCTGTGCGACACCATCAGCGACGCCATCGTCGATCGGTTTTTGCTGCACGACCCAGGAGCGCGCATCGTTGCCGAATGCGCCCTGTCCAAGGGAGTGGTGTTCATTGCCGCGCGCTTTGCTTCGGAAGCTACCATCGACATCCCAGAGCTGGCGCGCCAAGTGATCCGCGAGATCGGCTACGATAAAGCCGATTTCGACGCGGAAGAATGCACCGTCATCACCAGCCTGATTTCCTTGCCCGAACAGGAACGCCCCAGCGACTTAGACCGGATCGCGGCGCAAAATCAAGTAACCGCCTTTGGCTTTGCCTGCACCCACACCCCCGAACTGATGCCTCTTCCCATCGTCTTGGCGCGTAGGCTAGCCAACGCTCTATTTGCCGCCAGACAGGAAGGGCACATGCCTTATCTTTCCCCCGACGGGACGGTTCAGGTTGGGGTTGAATTGGCCGGTGGCAAACCGATCCGCCTCCACAGCCTGGCCCTGACGGTAGGATTTGCGAATGACCAAACGGTTAGCTTAGGCCGCCTGCGCGAAGAAATAAACGCCTACGTCATTCGCCCGGCTTTCCACGCCGCACCGTTGTCACCCGATGGCAAAACCCAAATCTTTATCAATACCCCTTTTTCACGCAGCGGCCCGACCGCCCATTCCGGAATGACCGGGCGCAAGACCGCCAGCGATACTTACGGCGCCTACGCACGCCACAGCGGCTCGGCCTTAAGCGGCAAGGACCCCTGGCGCATCGACCGCACCGCCGCCTACGCGGCGCGCTACGTGGCGAAAAACCTGGTGGCTGCGGGGCTAGCCGAAGCGTGCGAGGTTCAGTTGAGTTACACCATCGGCCAGGCCCAGCCAGTCAGCGTCCAGGTGGACTGCTTTGGCACCGGCAAGTTGCGTGACGAGGAAATCATCGTCCGAATCACGCAAGTGTTTGACCTTAGAGTCGGTGCCATCGTCTCCAATTTGCGCTTGCCTTATTTACCCTTAGAGCACCCGGAAGGCTTTTACCAAAAGCTGCCGGTTTGGGGTCACTTCGGGGCTTCGTTTGTCGAATTGCCGTGGGAGAGGATCGACAAAGCAGAGGTCCTGAAAAGATAAGCCTTCAGTCTGGATCGCGCAGCTGGTCAAGCTGGTTTAAGATTTCCGTCAGTTCCTGCAGGGAAAGGTGGGATTCCGGTTGCCGGAGGATGGTTTTCCACGCCTCATCGTCCGATTTCTGAGCAGGCTGCGGTTCTTCGGAGGCAAACCTTGGCCGTTCGCCGATCCCATCGGCGTGGCCGAAAATCCAATAAGTGTCCTGAGTGTCACTCATGGCATCGATCCAATTCAGTTGAATCAGGCGCAAGCATACCATACGAACTCGTCTATTATTACTTAAGACAACTATCTTTGACCCGGCGCAAATATCTTTTCCCAACTTTACACCCGCACTATAATGCCCTCGGATCGAAATCGCCTAACCGCCAATGGCGGGGATACATGAAACCTCAACCGGGCCGATGAATTCAGCCGTCGGAACCCGTGATTACCCAAAGCTGCTAAGACGCGTTGCGAGCGTTTGCGCCGGCGCTGTGATCTTGCTCGGCGGGCTGGTCCTTGTGGGTTGGGGCTTCGACATCTCCGACTTCAAAAGCTTCCTGCCCAGGTTTGCGACCACGAAGGCCAACACCGCGCTCGCCTTCCTCATCGCCGGCGGATCGCTCCTCACCCTGGGCAAATCGCGCTGGCGCTACCTGGGGCGCGCCGGGGCATTCCTGGTGGTGCTGGTGGGAGCGCTGACCTTAGGGGAGTACTTATTCGGCGTTGACTTCCACATCGACGAGCTCCTCTTCCGCGACCTGGCGTCAGCGCCTTCGGTTTATCCTGGCCGCATGGCAGCGGCAACCGCGCTGGCCTTAGTCTTGATTGGCCTTGCCTTGCTCCTTATCGATACCGACGCGCGCCTGGCCCAACTCCTCGTCCTCCCCGTCGGACTCCTGGGGCTTTTAGCGCTGGTAGGTTACCTGTACGGCGTTGTCGATCTCTATCAGGTCCCCTTTTACGGCTCGGTGGCGCTTCCCGGCGCACTGGCCCTGCTGCTGCTTACGGTTGGCCTTTTGGGCGCGCGTCCCGAGCAAGGACCGATGGCGCACGTCACCGGCTCCGGGCTGGACGGCGTACTCCTGCGCCGCCTTCTGCCCCCTGCCATAGCGCTGCCCATCCTGGTCGGGTGGCTGCGGCTCCAAGGGCAGCGGGCCGGATTCTACGGCACCGAATTCGGATTGGCCCTGTTCGCCCTGGCCAACGCGCTGATGTTCTCCATCTTAGTCTGGTTCAACGTCCGAACGATTGCGCGCCTGGACCTTAAGCGCCGCGCCGCTGAGGGGCGTTTCCAGGAGTTGTTCGAAGCAGCACCCAACGGTATCCTCACGGTGGACCGCCAAGGCCGGATCACGCTGGTCAATCGGCAGGCGGAAGTCCTATTCGGCTACCCCCGGGAGGAGCTCTTAGGCCGACCAGTTGAGGTATTGGTCCCGGAATCGGTCCGGCAGGCGCATGTGGGCTACCGGGAAAGCTTCATGCAGCAACCGACCCCAAAAGCCATGGGCAAGGGACGGGATCTCTTTGGGCAGCACCGCGACGGCACTCAGTTCCCGATTGAAGTCGGCTTAAGCCCAATCGAGGGAGATTCCGGCCTCGAGGTGCTCGCGATGGTTACCGACATCACCGAACGCAGGCGCGCCGAGGAAGCACTGCGCTGCCTGAACGAGGAACTGGAGGAACGGGTCCGCCGGCGCACCGCGCAGCTTGAGGCCGCCAACAAGGAGCTCGAGGCTTTTTCGTACTCCGTCTCTCACGATCTGCGCGCCCCGCTGCGCGCCATCGACGGCTTCAGCCAGGTGCTACTCGAAGACTATCCGGACAAGCTGGACGATACCGGCAAGGATTACTTAAGGCGGGTACGCGCCGCCAGCCAGCGCATGGCGGAATTGATTGACGACATCCTGCAACTATCGCGCATCGGCCGCACCGAGCTGCGCCAGGTACGGGTAGACTTAAGCGGATTGGCCGAGTCCGTTGCCGAAGAACTCAAGCGCGCCGAACCGGACCGGCGCGTAGAGCTCGCTATCCAGCCCGGGCTTTCTGCCTACGGCGACCCAAAGCTGCTCAGGATCGCCCTCGCCAACCTGCTGGCCAACGCGTGGAAGTTCACTGGCCCAGTGCCGAAGGCGCGCATCGAGGTGGGCCGCCAGGAAGGCGACGGCGAACCGGTATTCTTCGTCCGCGACAACGGCGTCGGCTTTGACATGACCTACGTGGACAAACTCTTCACCCCTTTCCAGCGGCTCCACGGCGCAGACGAGTTTCCCGGCACCGGGATCGGACTGGCCACCGTGCAACGTATCCTCCACCGCCACGGTGGAAGGATATGGGCGCAGGCCGAAGTGGGCCGGGGAGCCACTTTTTACTTTACCCTTCCTGCTGTTACCGCTTAAGGAGCAAACCATGCACGCCAAGACCATCCTACTGGTAGAGGACAATCCCGACGACGAAGCTCTGACCCTACGCGCGCTGAAGAAGAACAACCTCATAAACGAGGTGATCGTAGCACACGATGGCGCCGCAGCGCTCGACTACCTGTTCGGCCAACCGCAGGCTTTGCCGGCGGTCGTCCTGCTCGACCTAAAGCTACCCAAGGTGGACGGCCTGGAAGTTCTCAAAGCGATCCGCCAAAATCCCGCCACGCAGCTTCTTCCGGTCGTCATTCTGACTTCTTCACGCGAGGAGCAGGACTTGGTAAACAGCTACCGCCTGGGGGCCAACAGCTACATCCGCAAACCGGTAGATTTCGTCAAATTCAGCGAGGCAGTAAGACAACTAGGGCTTTACTGGCTGGTGCTGAACGAGGTTCCGCCCCTATGAGCAAACCACTCCACGCTCTGATCGTCGAGGACTCCGAGGACGACACCCAACTACTCGTGCTGGAGCTCAAGCGCGGTGGCTATGACTTGATCTACCGCCGCGTGGAGACCCCCGAAGACATGGCTGCTGTGCTTTCAGCGCACTCTTGGGACATCGTGTTCGCCGACTTCACCATGCCGCGCTTCAACGCCTTCGACGCCCTGGCGCTGCTCCACAAAAGCGGGCTCGATCTCCCGTTTCTGATCGTCTCCGGCACAATCGGTGAGGATCGGGCGGTGGCCGCCATGAAAGCTGGGGCGCACGACTACATCTTGAAAAACAACCTCAAACGCCTGCTGCCTGCAGTCGAGCGCGAACTGCGCGAGGCGCAAAACCGCCGCGAGCGTCGCCGGGCGGAAGAGACCGCCCGCTACCTCGCCCGTACCGACCCAGTCACCGACCTGCCCAACCGGATCCGCTTCCGGGAACTGGTCCAGGAAGCCGTCGCCAGCGCGCGCAGCGAACAGCGGCTAATGGCGCTCATGCTCTTAGACCTTAACCGTTTCCGCGACGTCAACGAAACCCTAGGTCACACCCATGGCGACAAGCTGTTGCGCCAAGTGGGGCTTCGGCTCCAAAGCGTACTGTTTACTCCTGACGTAGTAGCTCGTCTGGGTGGCGACGAGTTCGGCATCCTGTTGCCGAAGCTGGCTTCGACTGAAGACATCCCGCTGATCGTTCAAAAACTCAAGGATTTCCTGCAACCTCCCTTCCTGATCGAGGGGATTCCGATCGCAGTCGAGACGAGCATTGGCGTGGCGCTGCTTCCCATCCACGCGGACGATGCCGACGGTTTGCTGCAACGTGCTGACATTGCGCTGCGCCACGCCAAGAAGATGGGGCAGGATTTTGCCGTCTATACTCACGAATACGACCATCCCAGACCGGAGCGCTTGCAGCTCATGGCGGAACTGCGCGACGCCATAGCCTCAGGCCAGCTCATCCTCCATTTCCAGCCCAAACTCGCCATCCAAAGGGCGAGGATTTGCGGCATGGAGGCGCTGGTACGTTGGCAACACCCGAAGCGGGGTCTGCTTGGCCCAGACTTATTCGTCAGCACCGCTGAACACACCGGCCTGGTGCACCCTCTAACCGAATGGGTGCTGCACGCCGCATTGCGAGCGCTTAAGGAAATCCGGCCCGCAGGGCTGAGCGTGAGCGTGAACCTGTCGGCGCGCTCGCTGCACGACCCGCGCCTGCCGAACCTGGTCGAGCACGCGTTAGCCATCTCCGGCACGCCGCCCGAGCGGCTGACGTTGGAAATCACCGAAAGCGCCATCGTCTTGGACCCTAAACGCGCGCTGGAGCACCTTACCGCCTTGAGCCGCATGGGGATAGCGCTGTCCATCGACGACTTCGGGACCGGTTACACCTCGCTCTCCTATATCAAACGTTTACCGCTCCGCGAGATCAAGATCGATAAATCGTTCGTCGCCGGTCTTGCGACCAACCACCGCGATGCGATGATTGTGCGCTCGATCATCGAACTGGGGCACAATCTGGGACTTACCGTCGTGGCCGAAGGAGTCGAAACCCAGGAAATCCTCGCCAGCCTGGTTCAGCTCGGCTGCGACGAAGCCCAGGGTTACCTGATCAGCCGCCCTCAGGACAGCCGGTCGTTGCAAAGCTGGCTTGAAGCCTCGCCCTGGAATCCCCGTCCTCCCCCCGAAAGTTGACGCTGGAGAAACCCCCACAGCCGTAAACAACCTTCGACCAAAGTCGAAGCCTGAAACGCGGACATTGCAGGCCACACTTCCAACATTAAACGTGTTTCCAGCCGCCCTTGGCATGAGAATCCGCCGTGGTTTCCACCTTGGCGCCGTTTTTGGGTTCGTTGCACTGACTAACCCCAGGTAAAGCTCAAAGTGAGCAACCTCTACATTCCGTGGTTAGCCACCGTCGCCATGGGCGAACTCGGCATAAGGTCGGCGAAGCAGAACCCCTCTCGTTCCACGACCTCGCCCACCGTGACGTGCAGCCGCTCGCGAAAGCCAGGCCCGGCGAGGACGCAGGTGTGAAATTCCCCGTTCTCGCCGCACGGATCGACGCCTTCGGGCAGTTCGGAAAGCAAGGCGTGATCGAACTTACGACCGGCGAACGACGGCGGGAGCTTTTTGGGATCGACGCAGGTGAGGACCGCCTCCACGCCCGCATCGATCATGCACCGCGCAAGGGGCCAGGTAGGCTCGTGCCAGATTGGAAACAGCGGCTCAAGGCCTGAGCCTTGAAGCTGCTTTATCCGGTAGGCGCGGATGTCTTCGAGGAAGAGGTCGCCGAAGGCGATGTGGGTGACACCCTGCTTAAGCGCCTCTTTGATCGCCCCCCGCATCGCGCGCTCGTACACTTGGTTGGAACAAGGCCATGGCAGCGGAATAATGTGGAGCGGCAGCCCAACTGCCCGCGCCTGCGCTTCCACGATGGTGAGGCGAGTGGCGTGCATCGCCACGCGCCAGTGGGTGGTATTGACGGTCGTCAGGAGACCGACGACTTCGACCTGTGGATCCTGCCGCAGCACGTGCAAGCTTCAGGCGCTGTCCTTGCCCGAACTCCAGGAAAGCAGAACGCGTCGCCGCCTCACGCGAACTCCCTCAAAACCCGCTTTTCCCAACCGGTCACCTGAACCGGTGGCGGAAGCCCATCTGGCAACGGATGCACCTCTGGATGCAGTGCGTGCGCCAGAATCTCCAAGCTATCCACAAGCCGCGGACCGGGGCGGCTGAAGTAGTGCGAGCCATCTGCCACATACACCCGCCCCGAGCGCACGGCGGGCAAGTCCTCCCAGCCAGGGACGTTCGCTACGAGCGGCATATCTGCCATGGTTCGATCGATGCTAAAACCACAACAGGCGATGAACACCACTTCCGGTTGCCAAGCGATCACTTCCTCCCAGCGCAGCGTCCGCGACGGTCGCCCCTCCTGGCCGAGTCCTTCGACGCCGCCGGCCAGCCGAACCAACTCTGGATTCCAATGCCCGCAGGAGAAGGGCGGGTCGAGCCACTCCAGCAAAGCAACGCGCGGCCGGTGTTGGATTTGAGCGGTGCGGGCGATCACGGCCTTGACCCGTGCCAAAAGCCTGCCGACGACTTCCCTCGCCTTACGCTCTGCGCCCACAGCGTGCGCCACTTGGCGGATAGCGACCAAAACCTGGGCCAGGGTTTGCGGTTCCAGGTTGATGATCTTTGGGCTGCCGGGGAGACTGCGCGCGGCGGCCAGAACCTCCCCCTCGGCCACCGCGCACACCCCGCACAAGGCTTGAGTGACGATCAGGTCCGGCCGCAGGGCGTAAAGCGTGGCTAAGTCAAGCGTGTACAAGGCCCGGCCGGTCTGCAATCGCTCCCGCACCAGGCGATCGATTTCGGCGCTCGTGGCCCCGGAGGGGATCAAGGTACGCGTGACCTTGGGAAGCTGCCGGACAAACGGTGGCCAGTCGCACTCGTGGCTAACGCCCACCAGTTGGTCTTTAAGCCCCAGGGCGCAAATGATCTCGGTGGCGCTAGGAAGCAGGGATACGATTCTCATCGGTCGCTCCTATTTGGACGAGTGCCGGTTCGCGAAGAGCAGGCAGGACCCTTTCGGCCAGAGCGAGACCGCCGAACAGGGCCATTGCACTAATGGGTGCAAAGTTTGGCGGATGCGGGATTAGCCGGGGTGGCGCCGTTTTTGGATGCATTCACTCTACGCGAGCTGCGCCGTCGAAGGCAGCGATCTACGAGGCAATATGGAAGAGATGGTACAATTTCCGCTTAAGCAAGTAAACCGAGGAGATGCCCGATGACCCAATCTCTGCTCACCCTGGTCCGTCACGGCCAGTCGATCTGGAACCTGCAAAACCGCTTCACCGGTTGGATCGACATTTCTTTAAGCCCCGCCGGAGTCGAGGAAGCGCGCCAAGCAGGCAAGCTTTTGGCCGAGGAGCGCTTTGATGTGGCGTTTGCCTCGACCCTGATCCGCGCACAAGAGACCCTATTCGAAATCCTGCGCTTGAACCGCCACGCCCAGGGCTATCGCCGCATCCACGAGGGGGAGTCGGCCTGGTACGAGCACTTTCAGCCCGGTCCGGAAGATGGCCAAACCATCCTCTTGTACTTCGCCGAGGCGCTCAACGAGCGTTTCTATGGCGACCTCCAAGGCCTGAACAAAGATCAGGCCAGAGCGCAGTTTGGCGACGAGCAAGTCAAACTTTGGCGGCGCAGCTACGACACCCCGCCTCCTAACGGCGAAAGCCTGGAGGCGACCGCAAGCCGCGTCATCCCGTTCTTCCAAGACCGCATCGTCCCGCACCTTAACAACGGCGAGCACGTCTTGATCTGCGCCCACGGCAATTCCCTGCGCGCGCTCATCATGCACCTGGAAAAGATGACGCCGCAGGAAATCCTAGCCTACGAGCTTGCCACCGGCGTGCCGGTGCAGTACCGCCTGGACGAAAACCAAAAGATTTTGGCCAAAAAAGCTTTGGCCTCCTAAAACCCGGCCGCCCGGCGCAGGAGGTGGTAGACGACGTGCTGCTCTAGTACCCCGTGGAAGAGGTGCGCTTCCGCTCCGCCAGCATAAAGCGGCACGTCCTCGCCGGCGTGGGTAGAAGCTTCAAGCGGCACCAAGGCTTCTTGGTGATAGCCCGGATGCTGGGTGTCCACCCGCCGCAGGTCCAAGCGTCCCGGGTGGATCGGCAGGGCGAACACGGCATCGCCCCCGTGCGGCAAAACGTGTGCGCCGCGGCCGTTGGCATAGCTCAAGGTGGTGTAGGGCCAACCGTCTGCCGCCTTAGCGAGCTTTCCTTCCTGCGCTTCCACCTTGCTTAAAATGGGGTTGCCGCGCCTTGGATGGCCAGCCAACACCAACGGTTGGCTGTGGTCGGCGGTGACCACAACCAAAGTCTGGTTGGGGTCGGTCAAGTCCAGCGCGACCTTCACCGCGCGCGCCAGCTCTATGGTCTCGCTGAGGGCGCGGAAGGCGTTGCCGGCGTGGTGGGCGTGATCGATCCGCCCGCCTTCGACCATCAGGAAAAAGCCTTTGGGGTTTTGCTTAAGGATTTGGATCGCCTTGGCGGTCATCTCGCTCAGGCTCGGCTCGCCTGCAGGGTCCGAAGGACGGTCGTATTCGTACTGAAGATGCGAAGGCTCAAACAGCCCCAACAGGTGGTCGGTGGCAGCTGGGTCTACGGCGTCGAACTGCGTCTTGTTCCAGACGTACGCCGAACGGGCAAAGCGCACAAGCCACTCGCCGGTCAGGTTGCGCCCATCGGTGCGGCTTCCGACCTGATTTGGGTATTCCGGATCCGGCTGCGAAGCCGGCACAAACTTCTGCCGACCGCCGCCTAAAGCGACTTCCAAGCCATCGCCGTAGGGAAACTCGATCAATTGCCGCGCGATGTCTTTGCACCCGGCGCGTTTGGCGGCCTCAGGCATGTCCGCATCGCTTTCCCAGTCGCGTTCTGGGACATGGGCGTACGTGGCCGCTGGGGTAGCGTGGGTCAAGCGGGCGGTGGTCACCACGCCGGTGGCGAGCCCTAGGCTTTCGGCCTCCTCGAGCAGGGTGCGCCAAGCGGCCCCGGCCGCGCTTGGGCAATCGCCGCGGATGGCGGTCTGGTCCAGACCGATGAGTCCTGCCTTGGTTTTGACCCCGGTCATCATCGCCGTCATCGTCCCAGCCGAATCGGGCACCTGGAGATCGACCTCGTAGGTTTTCACCAACGCGGTTTGCGGCAGCTGCTCAAAGCTTAAAAGGTTTTCCTCGCCGCTTTGGCCGCGAAGCTGACCCTCTAAAATGCGCGCGGCGGTAACGGTAGAGATGCCCATCCCGTCGCCGACAAAGAGGATGATGTTCCTTGCCCTGTGGCTTGTGGGTTTAAGCAGTTCCTGAAATTTAGCTTTGGCCTGCCCCTGGACAAACCACTGACTCGGAAAAGCCGCACTGTCTGGCTCAGCCAGCTGCCAATCGCGAGGGTGGGTACACGCACCCAGCGCCACCAGGCAAAAAACAATCAGCTTTACTTTCACGAGATTGTAAACCGCTTGGACTATACTATACAGAGAAAAGAACTAAACCACTGCTTTAGCGCTACCAACCTATGCTCCAAGAAAAACAATTAAGTGCCGTCTTTCAGCCCATCATCGATTTAAGGCGACAGGCGTTTTTGGGTTACGAAGGTCTAATCCGCGGACCCGACACGCTTTCCCCTCGCGCTTTGTTCGAGGCTGCCAAACACCAAGGGCAGCTTGCGGACCTGGAAAAGCCTGCCTTCGCACTCTCCTTCAGCGCTATGCCGAGCTTAGCTTACCGGGCAAACTGTTTCTCAATTGCAGCGCCGATGTTTTCAGCCAGATCCTCGATTCGGAGTTTGCCAACGTTCTGCAAGCCTACGGTGTGCCTGCGGGTACTGTTGTGTTTGAACTGACCGAACACAGCGCTTTCGACACCTCCAATTTGCCAAAAGCCGTAGACAAGGCGCACAGTCTAGGCTTTCAGATCGCCTTAGACGACTTGGGAGAGGGTTTTTCTAATTTAAAGATCTGGTCCTTGCTTTGCCCCGACTACGTGAAAATCGACCGCCATTTTACCCAGGGGGTGGCCAAAGACCGCTTAAAGTATGAATTCATCCACGCCATTACCCTTCTGGCCAACGCCGTCTCTTCCTCCATCATCGCCGAGGGAGTAGAAACCCAAGAAGATCTATCTGCGCTGCTGAGCTTGGATATCCCTTATGCGCAAGGTTTCCTCATCGCTTACCCAAGCCCTGTCCCAGAGCTGTCTCCTTCTTCCGAGATCGTCCGGTGGTTACGCAAAGACCCGCCTGCCGCGCTCTCATTATCTCCTTTAAACGGTTACCCGCAAACCATGGCTGAACTTGTAGATCCAATCCCGCCAGCCTTGCCGGAAACCTCGAATAACGCCATTTTAACCCGCTTTGAACGCCATTCAAACTTACGCTTGCTGCCTGTAGTAACCGAAAACCAATCGGTTATCGGGGTTATTTGGCGCCACGCCTTTATCGACAACTTCGTACGCCCCTATCAAAAAGAGCTTTACGGCAAAAAACCGTGCACTCTGTTTATGGATCCTCATCCTTTGATCTTAGAGGTCGACACCCCTATTCACGAAGCGGCGCTTAAACTGGCGGACGTCTGGCACACTAGCGACAACCTAGGCCTCGTTCTGACTCGCCAGGGAAAATACGCAGGCATCTGTTACGGCTACCAGCTATTGGCCAAAATCACCCATCTGCAGATCGAAGCGGCGCGTTACGCCAACCCTTTAACCCAACTGCCAGGCAACGTTCCCATCTATACTTACATGGACCGCTGGCTCAAGAAAGGCATCCCATTTACCGTATGTTACCTGGACATTGACCATTTTAAGCCGTTCAACGACGTCTATGGCTACCACGCAGGCGATCGCTTAATCTGCGCTTTAGCGCAGCACTTGCTTGCCATTAGCGAACGGCCTCGAGACTTTGTCGGCCATATCGGCGGCGACGATTTCATCGTCCTGTTCCAAAGCAGCGACTGGCAAACCCGCATCCAACAATTGTTTGTTTGCTTTGATCGCACGCTGTCTGAGCTGTTAACTCCAGAACATCTAGATCAAAAAGGGTATTTCTCCGAAAGCCGCACCGGTCAGATGATCTTTCACCCCTTGCCCAGCTTATCGGTTGGAGCAGTCATCGCTTCGGTCAATTGTTACCCCTCCTACCAAAGCTTGGCCGATGCAGCCTCCCAAGCTAAAAAGCTGGCCAAAAAGCAAAGTGGCCACTCCCTCTTCCTCGAGCGGCGCAATCAGCCGCTCTAAGCGGGAGGCTATTTCAAGCCCAGGCAGTTGGCGTAAAAGGCCACTGTCGCCGGCCAATCGGAAAAGATGCCGCGGATGCCCACTTTTTGCGCCAGGGCATCGAGCGCCAGGTAAAGGTCCCCTTGGGTTTTGATCGCCTCGCCGATGGTCTGGTAATACCACTGTCCTGTCCCACCGCCTCTTAAATCCGAGCGCTCCAGCGTCCAGGTGATCAGCTCCAATCCCGCCGCCTTGGCGCGCTGGGCATACAAGGAAGGGACGATTTCACCTCCATCCAGCGCCAGCAACATCCACATCGGCGGAGCCAAAATCCTTACCCCCATCCCGGCCAGCTCCTCCATCGAAGGATGCCAAGTGGCAGGATCAGTGTGGTCAAAGCTTGGGTCTTCGTAGCGGCCGTCTAAGAAGATCGCCTGGCGGCCAAACTCCGGCTCGTTTTGGATCCAGTACAAGACGTCGGCCAGATTGAACGACTGGGGAAAGACGCGCTCTGGGGCAACGCCGGCTTCCTTGTACTCGTCGATGAGCTTTTGCGCGTATTGTTCTTGGGTCATGCCCAAAAAAGGCATGGGTACCTCGGGCGCTTTCAGTTCCGGGGTCATCTTGACTCCCAACGCTTTAAACAGCTCTATGCTCTCCTTGTGGCTCATGACCGTGCCGTAGCCGTAAAGCTCGGTGCGCCAGCTTGGGGTTCCTTGAAGGTACTCTTCCACCGTCCTAGCGCGTGGGTTAAAGCCGTCCATCTTGGCTTTTAAGGTCTTAAACTCTTCCAAGGTAAGATCGCTGGTGCAGCACTTGGCCGTCGCTGGCCGGATGAGGTTGCCATCGGCGTCGAACTGGGCCGGCTGGAACGGCACCGAGCACTTGGCCGCCAACGGGGTCTCCAAGATGTTGGTGGTGGTGTGCAGGTCGCACTGGGAGTGGCGGCAGACCAGCTCTTTGTCCTTGGTAAAGGTCACGTCGCACTCGACGATGCCAGCTCCCTGGCGCGCGGCGGCGATGTACGACTCTTTGGAGTGCTCTGGGAACATCAGGGCCGCGCCGCGGTGGCCGATGGCAAAGTCGGTCTTGCGGTACCAGACCCTCTGCGCCGCGCAGCGCTTAAGCTTCTCTTTCAAAGGGCCGTCTTGCAGCTCATCGAGCAGGAAAAACGGCCTTACCCCAAGTTGAACCTGTGCCACCTTTAGCTCCCCTTCCGCAGCCCCAACAGCTGTAGCTACAGCGCTCGTCAAGGCGAGCGCCCATAAGAGGCTTACGCCATTATAGTAGATGCTAGGCGCTTTAACCCTCCTCATATAACTTTCCTCAACGCCTCATGCCGGGCAAGACGTTAAACCCGGTGATTTCGACGATGTCGTCGGTCGGCCAGCCGTTGACCTTGGGCATGTAGGTGTCGTCGCTGTGCTGGATCGACAACCAGGCCTTGGTACCGTCAGCGCTGAAAAACAGCCCCGTAGGCTCGGCTTCGCTGGGAATCAGCGACATCGCCCTGATGCAGCCATCGGATTTAAGATCGGCATCATCGCCATCGGGAAGACACGCCCAGACATCGCCGTTGTCGTGGTCTTCGACTACGTACAGGATGCCGGTGCCAGGCTGGAAGGCTAAGTTGTCGAAAGAGTTGAAATCGAGATTGCCCTCGAGGAAGCGGTTGACCGAAACGGTGGCCAAAGCACTGCCTTCAGCCAGATACACGCGGCTGTTTTTGCTCACCTGATCCCCGGCCTGCGGCTGGTGGTCAACCGCGCACAGGACTTCAGCATAGCTTTCTGCTTCCTCACTCTGAGTATTGGTCCAGCAGAAGCGCACCCCCGCGCCGCGATAACTGGGATCGACCTCCAAGTCCTCCGGGCGGTAATAGCCGGTGGCGCCTTTGGCGTGCGCATCGGCTCGAACATTGGCAAGATCATCGATCTTCACCCACGCGGCGACCCCGACCTCGGCACCCTGGCCGAAGCGCGGGAAACTGGAAGCACTGGCCTCGCGCGAAGAAACTTGCAAAGCATAGACGTTCCCGGATGCGAGCGGCGACTGGCTCAAATCGCTGATCGGGGAAGGCCCGGCAAACGGCGTCTTAGGAACGAATTTATAGATCGCCCCGCCGTCGCGATCGGCCCCAGCGTCCCCGGGGCGCAGCTCATCGCCCATGTACATCACCCCACTGGGCAACAAGCCGATGCCTTCCCAGGCGCGCAATCCCAAAGCTGGGCGTTTGACCACCCGGGAATCGCTCACCGAACCGCTAGCCCGGTCGGTGATGACCGCCTCGGTAACGCTTACCGGGTCCAGGATCTCATAGACGGCCCCGTCGGCAACTTCCTCGCCGACGATCAAGGTACCCCAGGCCGTACGGCGAACCGGATCGCATGCCAAGCCACCACGCAGCACCACATCCACCTGGCCGGTGCTCAGATCGATGCGCTGCACGCAAGGCTGCGGCCTGCCATCGTCGGTGGTCGTTGGCGAAAACACCTCAACCGCAGTAAATAAATGGGTGGGATGTTCGTCGTTTGGCCAAAACACCATCATGTCGGTTTTATTGGCCGCGCTTCGGGTAAGAAACCGCGCGCTTAAGCCTGGCGCCAACAGGATTTGGTCAGATGCGGCCTGGCCTGGTAAGCGGGTAGGAGAGGCAGTTTCCGGCGCCGAGGCGGCTAGTGGCTTGACGATGCCGAAGTATTTGAGCGCCTGCGCTGCAAGCAGTTTTTCTACTTGCAACCCAAAATCGTTAGCCGCCCAGGCAGGCACCGAAGTCGCAGCAGCGACGGTCAAAATTAAAGCTCGCTTCATTTTCCCCTCCGTTTTTAATAAATGGACTAAAAGCTCGCCCTACGACGAGCGTGCCCTCAGTTTAAAAACGGCGCGTTAAAACGAAGTGAAGCTTTGGTGACAAAGCGATGACCGCGAGGCTTAGCGAGAGCCTCCTTGACGCTGTAGAAGCTCGTATAAGTACCAAAGCGTGGTGGCCGCCGGCGGAGCGATTTGCCCCTTGGCGACTTGGCGGATGGCCAAAAAAGCCAGCGCCAAGAAAATGAGGGAGGGATTGTCCAGACGGCTGCCGGAAAAGCGGCGCATCCAAGCGTCTAGGCGGTCGAGTTGGCGGCTGACCAACTCCTCTAGGGACTCCCGCGCCGGCGGCTTAAGGTCCAGATGAAACCAGCCCTGCTCCTTAGCCTGCCGCGCCAAGACCTTGAGCTCTAGGGAACCGTCGTGGAGGAGAAGCAGGCTGGCAGTCCTGGGGCTGGCTTGAACCCTCTGGATGTCGGAGCGAGCAGCGAGCGCAGTCTCCAGCGCGTGAAAATACGCTTCATCGCCGCGCCTTTCGGGGATTTTGAGCCGCACCCTTCCCGTCGCGAGGTGGCTTAAATAAGCGCGAACAGTCATTCCTCGCTCGAAGGCATATCCTGATTTTTGGCCATTTTCTCCGCCCGCAGTTCGTCGTGGACTTCGGCGACGATGTCTTCCAGGTTCTCGACCGCCTCCGCCAGAATTTCGCGGCTTTTTTCAAAAGCGAGTACGCCGGATTTAATCGTGGCGCGCAAAAGCGCTCTTCCACCTGACCTGGACAGTGCGGATTTGGCCAATAAAGCCGCTACCACCGCACCGGCTCCAAGTGCGATTCCTTTCAAAGTATCGTCGTTCAAAGCTTGCCGTCCTTCATTCTAGAAGCTTTAGGCAGCGCGTCGGTAACCCTTGCTCGCTTGCACGGTAACATGCAAGCGACGATATTCGGCTTCCACCACCGTCTTGCCGTACTTACGCTCCAAGCGCCGCACCGTAAAATGCCCCTTGGCGATAGACTGAAAGTGGTGCATGAAGACCACGTTAATGGTAGCCCCACCAGCTGCCCCGATCAACGGGATGGCTAAAGCTGCCGCGCGCTCGGTTAGATTGATGCCAAAGCGCTGGGCGATGAGAGCCACCATTCGAACCAAAACCGGCGCTCCTTTGGCTTGCAGGCCGTGAGCCTGAAGGTACTGCAGGGCTTCGGCCACGGCTACAGCCAAGGCCAACCGTACCCCATAGTAGCCGGTTTCGGCCGCATCGTCACCGGGAGTGCGTCCTCCTAAAGCGAATACCTCCAAACACGCTAGCCGCGCCTGCGGCTGCTCTAGCTGCTCGCCGTGTTCGCGGGCGATCGCCGCAATTGCTCGCAGCATCAAGACAGTCGAAATAGGAAGTTCCAACAATAAAGCCGGCAGGCCGAAGAATCCCCCCACTGCCCCACAGGCCCCGCTCGCCAGCTGGTATAGGCGGTTTCTGGCTGGCCTGCATTTTTTAGAGCTCATGGTCAATAGTGCGGCCTCTAGGGCCTTTTCGACCGCAGATTGCGCCAAATCGTGCACCGCTTCGTACCACGCCGCCGGCAAGCGTTTGAACCCCAGTTCGAGCGGTTTGCCTAAAACGTGAGTAAACCGCGCAGCTAGGCTTGGGTACTCAAGCAGCCGGTAAGCTTCTACCAATTGCAGGCGGTCCTCAAACGAAAGGAGGGTAACAGGGGGACTCATAGGCTTGTCTCGCTATTTAGGTTTCATCATGCATTCATATTGGCATGCAAATATTAAAAAGTTTTGACAAAGTTTAGCCTCCAAACCGCAAGCATCAGCTCGAGCCGCTAACAAGCTTAATACCTGGCCGCCAAGGTGATCAAAACCGAGATAATTTAACCACCGACTCGGAAACTATTAAGTTGTAAATCTATCTAAGCTACGTTTTTTTCCATTACAAACCTATGCCACAGGAGTCAGCTCATGAGCGAGACCACCCTCCAACCTCAAGAAGAGACCACCTGCCAAGAAACTCAAGCCTCGTCCTTCTCCCGCCTCAAGCAGAGCCTTAAGGCCGGAGTATGCGATGCCTCCCAAGCGGTGGAGAAGACCTTCACCACCTTAGGCCGGTTAACTTCCAAGGCGGTTTATGGCACGTGCTATGGCGCCTCTTACGGCGTCACTTTCGCCGCTTTAGGCATTGCGCGGGTGCTGCCGGAGACCATGCTGCGCGGCTTCAAAGAAGGGGCAGAAGCTGCCGAGCGGACTTTAGAACGCCAATCGGAAACCCCAAGCGAGACAGCAGAGCAGCCAGCTTGATCCTTGGCTTTGTGGCAATCGTTTAGATTGCCCCTCATTCGACGAGCAATTCTTTAAGCCGAATCTCCAATCCCGCCACCACATCGAGCGGCGTCTGGCAGTGGCGACAAAGGTCATATAGTTCTTGCAGCGCCTGCTCCCTCTGGCATTTTGGGCAGCGACCACGCCCTGGAATCGGCACGATCTCCAAGTCCGCTCCCTCGGCTGGACTTTCGGCCATTACTGCGGCAAAGCAAAACTCAAGCGCGTAAGGTTCCACGCACGATAAGGCGCCGACCGCCAAAACGACTTTGCGCACGCGGGTAAACCCTTGCCGAACCGCTTGTTCCTCGATGATCTGCTTAAGATTTTCAGCTAACGCAAGCTCGTGCACGCTGCCTCCCATTGCACAGGATCAGGTTTACTAAGCAGCGTTTCCGCAAACACCAGCGCCGCTTGTAGGTGCTTGTGCGCGGCAGGGCTGATCCCTTCCTTGAAATCAAACCGTTCCCCGGCAATAGTTAGCAAAAAGGCAGGCGGCGGTGGCGCCATGAGCGTTTCCTGGTAAATCGCCAACAGCGCCCAGGGGCTTACGGCATGGCTAAAAGGGGCAAGCCGCTGGCCTTTGGAGGGCAGGCACAGGCGCTCCAGAGTAAAAGGAGCCGGGGTGTCGACTCCTGCATCGGCAAATAAGGCCAAATCGCACGCCGCCAAATCTAGCACGTGCTCTACCTGAAGCTGCACGGCAACCTGCGCAGTCACCTGAGGCATCTTTTTGGCCAACGCCTCGACCAAAGCCGGCCCCAAGCCGTCGTCGCCGCGCCCGGGATTGCCGTAGCCGAGCAGCAATAGCTTCATCACGCCTCACTCAATGGTGCCATCGCTGTGGCGGACCAGGCGCTGGAGCACGTTTCCTTCCGCGTCTTGAAGCTCCACTTGCAGCGGCATTTGGCCCAACGCATGGGTGGCGCAGGAAAGGCAGGGGTCGTACGCGCGAATGGCGATCTCGATGCGGCTCAACAGCTCCTCGGTCAACTCCCGGCCGTCTAAGTATTCGGCCGCCACCTGGCGAATGGCCTCGTTCATGGCGGTGTTGTTGTGGGTGGTGGAAACGATCAAATTGGCGCGCCGGACCAACCCCTCCTCGTCGATCCGATAGTGGTGGATCAGGGTTCCGCGCGGCGCCTCAATCACGCCTATGCCCTCCAAACGCCTCTCGCCTTGCGCTTGCAATTCTCCGCCGTATAAGTCGGGATCGGCCAAAAGCTGCTGGATTTTCTCGGCGCAGTGCACGATCTCAATCATCCTCGCCCAGTGATAGGCCAAAGAAGCCTGTACCGGCCTGCCCGAATCGAGCTGGATGAACTCCTGGCGCGCCGCCTCGGCCCTTGGCGTATCAAAAAAGTCGCAGGCGTTAAGGCGCGCCAAAGGGCCTACCCGATACCAGCCGGCCTCAGGTCCCAACGCGACCAGATAAGGGAACTTCATGTACGACCAGGATTTGACCTGCTCGTGGATCAGCGTCAAGTAATCGCCCTCTGGCACCTGGTCAACGAGGAGGCCTCCCTCCTCTCCCCTCACCCTTAACCTGCCGTCGTACAGCTCGTGGCCGCCGTCTGGCCCAACCAGCGCCAAAAAAGGCGACGTTATCCGCGCAAAGCGCAGGTGAAATTCCGGCTCGGCAAGATAAATCCGCTTAACCAGCGTCAAGCCCTCCTCGGCCCAGGTCAAAACCGAAGGCAGCTCCGCTTCCAAGCGGCTGCGATCTTCGGGTGCAAGGTGCTTGTTCATCCCGCCAGGGATAGGCCCTGTCCCGTGGATGCGCTTGCCGATCACTGCGCAGATCACTTCCTGGCCGAACTTGCGCAGTTTAATGCCTTTCAAAGCCAGGTCGTGGAAGCGTTCTTCCCGCAAAAGCTCCAGGATATTGCGCTTGGCCGTTGGGCTGTCAAAGCCAAACAACAAATCGGGCGAGGCGAGGTGGAAAAAATGCAACGCGTGCGATTGGAGAACCTGGCCGTAGTGCAAAAGCCGCCGCAGTTTCTCAGCGCTTGGGGGAATGCGTTCTGCTCCCACCAGGCGATCGACCGCCTTGGCGGCCGCCAACAGGTGGCTGACCGGGCAGATCCCGCACAATCTCTGCACCAGCACCGGCACCTCGAAATACGGTCGGCCTTGGATGAATTTCTCAAACCCGCGAAACTCGACGATGTGCAGGCGCGCCTGGCGGATGCGGTTATTCTCATCGAGCAGCAAAGTAACCTTGCCGTGGCCTTCCACGCGCGTGACCGGGTCAATCGCCACGCGGCGAAGGGTTTCTGGGCGGTCTGCGGTCTCTAAGTGGCGAAAGCGCTCAGTCATAGCGGATCAGGAAATAAGGCAATTGCGGCGCATTGCCAGCGATGAGGGCGGTTAAAGCGGCCCAAATGGCATCAGCCGAAGGCGGACAACCGGGAATGGAATAGTCGACTTTCACCACCTCGTGGATGGGATGGACCCGGTCGAGCAACAACGGAAGCTCTGGGTCATCAGGTATCTTCGGATCGGTGACGCCAAGACCGGTAAGAAAAGCTTCCTTAAGGCAATCGCCCAGGTCGTAGCGGTTGCGGAGCGCCGGAATGCCACCGTTGATGGCACAGGCTCCAACCGCCACCAAAACCTTGCAGTTTTTGCGAAACGCGCGCAGCACTTCGACGTTTTCGGTGTTGCATACCCCGCCTTCGACCAGGCCGAGGTCGCACGGCCCGATCTGGCGGATGTCGCTTAACGGCGAGCGGTCGAATTCGGCGGTTTCCGCAAGTTCCAGCAGGCGCTCGTCGACGTCCATGAACGACATGTGGCAGCCAAAACAACCGGCGAGCGAACAGGTGGCGATTTTAAGCTTTGCCTTAGCCATTTACGCTTTGCTCTTCCCAACGCGCCCGCACCAAAGGCGCCTCTTGTTCTAAGCTTACCTCGGCGATGGTCTTTTGATCGTACTTGCGATGGCCAATAGGGGTGCAAAAAGCCGTTTCCTTCCGCACGATCGCTCCCACCGGACAGATGCGCGCTGCCAGATCGCTTGCTTTAAGTTCGCTGTCGCCCAGCTTGCCGGAGGGCGAGTTGACTACCAGGCGAGTGTGTATGCCGCGTCCGGCCAAGGCGAACACGTTTTTGCCTTCGGCCCGGCTGGCGCGCACGCACAGCTCGCAGAAAATACAGCGGTCACGGTCGAGCAGGATTTCGGGGTGGGAGGCGTCGATTTCCCGCTCTGGGAAAAAATGCGGAAAATAGCCCGTCGTCATTCCCAGGTAATAGCCCATCGCTTGCAACTCGCACTGACCGCTCGCCTCGCACGAGGGGCAGAAATGATTGCCTTCGACAAACAGCATCTGCACCAGGCGCAGCCTCAGCTGGCGGATTTCCTCGGAGGCTGAGATGACCTCCTGGCCTTCACCGGCCGGGAAGGTACACGCAGAGCAAAACCGGCCGTTGACTTTGACCGTGCATAGCTTACAGCTGCCGTGCGGGGAAAGCATAGGATGCCAGCACAGGTGGGGGATGTAGTAGCCTGCAGCCAGCGCGGCCTCCAAAATCGTCTGGCCGGCTTGGAAAGCGATTTCCTGACCGTCTAAAGCAAAGCTTGGCATACCTTAACTCCTTAAGCCAAATGGTCGGCAAAACGCCCAGTCAAGCGGCGCGCGGTCTCAAGCTCGGCGTCAAGATCAAAGCCGGGGGAAAAGTCGATCGCTCTTAAGGCCTCCTGATACGCATCGGGATAGGCGGCCAAGGTGGTCTTGATGGGATTGGCGGCGGTATGCCCCAGGCCGCAGTGGCTGGCTTCAAGCAACTGCCCCAAACGCTCCAGTTCCTGAAGGTCTCCTACCGTTCCTGAGCCGTGGCAGATTTTTTGGATCAATCTAAGCTGAAGCTGCGTCCCTACGCGACAGGGGGTACAAAAGCCGCACGATTCGTGGGCGAAGAAAGCGCTGAAATTGGCGGCGATATCCAATACCCTACGCTGTTTGCCGAACACCATAAACGCCCCTCCCGTCGGCAGATCTTCAAACGCCAGGCGGCGATGGTAATCGCGCGGGGCAACGAACGCGCCCGATGGTCCACCGACCTGGACGCCTAAGCTGTCTTCGGCGCCGCATAGCTCAAGCACTTCCTCTACCCTCGTCCCCCAGGGAATTTCGTAAATTCCCGGTCGGGCGCAGTCGCCGCTGACCGAAAGCAACCTGGTTCCGCGCGACTTCTCCGTACCGACTTGCGCAAACCAAGCCCCACCATAAAGCGCGATCAACGCGGCGGAGAAAAAGCTTTCGACGTTGTTGACCACCGTCGGCTGCCCCCAAAGGCCAGAAGTAACCGGATACGGAGGGCGGTTTCTCGGGGTACCGCGGCGGCCTTCGATGGAGTTAAGCAGCGCCGACTCTTCCCCGCAGATATAGGCCCCAGCGCCGACGACGATGGCGATGTCGAAGTGCTTGTCGGCCAGGCCGCAGAGGTTGCGCCCCAAAAGCCCTCGCCGCCTTCGCGCGCGCAGCACCTGCTCCAATTGCGGGAGCAGAAATTCGTACTCGCCGCGCAGATACAAAAAGCCCTGTTTGGCCCCAGTGACTAAGGCAGCCAGGGTCATCCCCTCGAAGACCTGGTCGGCGTGGTGCTTGAGCAGCTCGCGGTCCTTGAAGGTGCCAGGCTCCCCCTCATCGGCGTTGCAGACGATGTAGCGCTCGCCTTGCGCCTCGCGGCAGGAGCGCCATTTCCGGGCCGTAGGGAAACCTGCGCCGCCGCGCCCGCGCAGCCCAGAAAGCTCGAGCTCGCGCATTATAAATTCGGCCCCTTTCTTAAGCGCTTTTTTCAAAGCCGCCCCCGAACGCCAAGGCGCCTTAAGCTGCAGGCCGCGCAGGCGGAAACTGTCTTGCACCTGAAACCACTCCTTAGGCCAGCGTTCCAGCGGCACGCCTTGTTCGATGCGCTGGGCAATGGCATCGATCAAAGAAGGAGTAAGGCGCGCGATCGGCAAGCCGTTCACAAGCAGAGAAGGGCCCTGGTCGCACAAGCCGGTACAAGAGGTTTCCCAAACGCTCACCTGCCCGTCGGCGCGCACCTTGCCTGGAGAAACGCCCAAGCGCGCGCACAACCTGGCTTGCAATTCGGCGCGCCCCTTAAACTCATCGACGAGGCAGGTGCTAAAGTACACGCGATAGCGGCCTTGCGGCTGAGTCGCCAAAAACCCATAAAACTCGGCCACTCCCTGCACCTCGGCCAAAGGCAGCGCTAAAGCCGAAGCGACCTCACCCAACACCTTGGGCGAAAGATAGCCGTGTTGCTTTTGCCGCGCGCGCAATAGAGTCAGTAACGTAGCTCCCCGCTTATCAGCAACCACAGGCCTTAAGTCTTCCGTCACGTCACCTCCATGAGGATGAACCCGCAAGGGCACTCTTGGGCGCATAGGCCACATCCCTTGCAGTAATCGTAGTCGAACACGTAGCGTACCTCGCCTGGAACGTCGTCGGGCAGCTTGAGCACCGCTGGTTCTGGGCACAAGTTCCAACAGTTGTCGCAGGTCAGACAAGCACCGCAGGAAAAGCAGCGGGCCGCCTCTGCCGCAACCCGGGCGGCGTCGAGCCCGCCTTCCACCTCCGCAAATCCCAACCGCTGCGCTACCGGCAGCAACGGCGGCTCGGCGCGCGGGGCGCGATCGTAATAATTGAGGTTGAGCTGGTCGTAACCGATGGGCTCAAGCGGTTCTGCAAAGGGTTCCCTGCCCTTAAGATAGGCGTCTATCCCTAAGGCAGCGCGGCGGCCGTCGCCGATGGCGATCGAGACCATGCCAGCTCCTGCCCGCACATCGCCACCGGCAAATACCCCAAGGACACTGGCCATCTTCCCCCAGGTATCGACGGCCAAGAACTCCCTACCAGCAAGTAGACTCTCTAAGCCCAAAGGATCGACCACTTCGCCGATAGCTGGGATCACTTGTTCCACGGCCAGCACCGTTTCGGTCCCTTCAAAAGGGACACGCTCGATCCGCCCATCCGGGCGCACCAGTTTTTTCATCCGCAGCAACTCAATCCCGACCAACTTTTGACCACGCAGGATCAGGCGCTGGACGCCGCAGTGCGGATGGAAAATCACCCCTTCTTCTTGGGCTTGTTGGACCTCGCGCGGAATGGCTGGCATCCAGTCCTCTTCTGGAGTATCCGGATGCGGCAAAGCGCGGTGGGTGATGAGATGGACTTCTGGCACGCCAACGCGCCGCATCACCCGGGCGATGTCGACCGAAGTGTTGCCACCGCCGACGACCGCCACGCTGTTGGCTTTGGGCAGTTCACCTACGTTCACCCATTCCTTAAGCAGCTCCAAGCCTTGATGCAGCTTAGTCGGCACCGCTCCAGCCACTTCCCAAGACCGCGGTTTCATCGCCCCTATACTTAAGAAAACCGCCGGGTACTGACGACGCAGATCGTCTAAATGGACGTCTCTGCCGAAGCGCACTTTTGGGGTAAAGTCGATTCCTAAGCTCAGCAAGCGGCTGATTTCGGCATCCAGCACCGCCCGCGGTAGGCGATAAGGCGGCAGCGCCAGGCGCAAAGTACCCCCAGCCTCAGGCAGGGCGTCAAATACTCTTACCCGATACCCCAGGCGCAGCAAGTGATACGCACAGGAAAGCCCGGCCGGCCCGGCGCCAACGACCGCGATCTCAGACGCCGAGGGCGAAGGGGCCGAAACCGGATACGGCCAATCGTTGGCCAGGGCTTGGTCTCCTAAGAAACGCTCGAGAGCATGGATCGCGATCGGATCATCGAATGCCCCGCGGTTGCACGCGCGCTCGCACGGATGGTGGCAAACCCGACCGGTGATGGCCGGCAGCGGATTGGCGCTGACTAAGATCTCCCAGGCGCCTTGCAAATCGCCTTCGTCCAGGCGCGCCAGCCAGGCTTGGGCGTCCTCTCCAGCAGGGCAAGCGGTATGGCACGGGGCGGCGCGGCGGCGGTGCACCGGACGCTTTAGGCGCCAGGCGCCGGTTTTATAGGCGAGCGAACTGGCAGGAAACGCAAAGGCCCCGCGGGTTAAAATCATGGCTTTCTCCTTTAAAAACGCCGCCTGCCGCGCCGGACGGTGTCTGCCCCCTCGCTGTCTAAAGAGTCTGGGCGGTCGGCGCGCAGTTTAAAAACCTCGATGTTATGATCGGCCAGCGCCTGCAAGTGCTCCAACTCCTCGCGCGCTTTGGGGTCGTCGCGAAATAGATGGCTAAAACGCCCTTGCAGTTTGAGATAATCGGTTACCGGCCGAACGGTGCGCAGCGGCATGACCCCGATCACCTGGCCGCGCTCCATTTCGATCAAAGGGAAAAGCCCGGTCTGCACCGCCAGGCGCGCCACCTCCACGCTCAAAGCGCCATCGTGCCCCCAGCCCAACGGGCAAGGGGCGTGAATGTGCAGGAAAGTTGGTCCTTCAATCAACAAGGCGTGGCGTACCTTGCGCTTTAAATCCTCAAAGTAAGCGATGGAGGCGGTGGCAGCATAGGCGATGTGGTGCGAGGCGATGATCGCTAGGATGTCCTTTTTTAGATGGCGTTTGCCCATGCGCGCGCGCCCGGCCGGCGAGGTGGTGGTGGCTGCGGCATGCGGGGTAGAACTAGAACGCTGCACCCCGGTGTTCATGTAGCCTTCGTTGTCGTAACAAACGTAAAGCACCTCGTGCTCGCGCTCGAGCAAGCCAGACAGCGCTTGAAAACCGATGTCGAAGGTACCGCCGTCGCCGGCAAAAGCCAATACCTTGGTAGTCTTGCCCTGAACCTTGAGGGCCGCCTCCATCCCCGCGGCGACCGCGCCGGTGTTCTCGAACAAGGAATGCAGCCACGGCACCCCCCAGGCCGATTCCGGCCACGGAGTGGTGAACACCTCTAAACAACCGGTGGCGTTGGCGACCATCACGTCCGGCCCAGTGGCTTCTAGAACTAAGCGCGCCGCCAGGGCTTGGCCACACCCTAAGCAAGCCCTGTGACCGGCCTCCAGGCCGCGAAAGCGCATCTGGCGCTGCCTCAATTCGGCCAAGGAAATTTCCTGCTCGCTCATCGTTCCTCCTCCGGCAGGCGGGAAAGGTCCACGTCGAAGATGGCAAAGCGGGTCGGGTGCTCGGCGTCTATGGCCGAGAGCAAGCGTTGCACGATGCCCAAAGGCACGTCGCGCCCTCCTAGCCCTACAGCGAAGTTGTGCACCCGCGGCGGATTGTTGAGTTCCGTCAACGCCGCCCGTACCTCCGAGCCGACGATTCCACCGGCGCCCGGCGAAAAAGCGCGCTCTAAAACGACAAGATCGGCTAACCCTTGGCAAGCTTGCTGCAACGCCGCTACCGGGAAGGGGCGAAAAGTGCGAAGATGAAGCAGCTTCACCTTTGCCCCTAAAAGCGCGCACGCATCGGCCAAGGTGCCAAACACCGAGCCTAAGGCCAAAATCCCGATCTTGGCCTCCTTCGGCCCTTCTACCGCGACCAGGCCGCCGGCGCTGCGGCCGGTGATTTCACACCAGGCTGCATCGATCTTAGGGATGAGGTCTAAAGCCCGCAGCATGGCCTGGTGGTGGGCGTAGCGCACTTCGGTGTAGTCGTCGGGAGAGACCAGCGTACCCAAGGTTATAGGATGGTGCGGGTCAAGAGTGCGCGAAAACCGATAAGGCGGCAAAAAAGCATCCACCTGGGCTGGCTCTGGAATGTCCAAAGGCTCCAGAGTGTGGGTCAAGGTAAAGCCGTCCACGCACACCATCACTGGTAGCTCCAAAGTTTCGGCGAGGCGAAACGCCTGGATAGTGGTATCCACCGCCTGTTGGTTGTCAGCGCAGTATAGCTGAATCCAACCGGAATCGCGCATCGCCATCGAATCTTGCTGATCGTTCCAGATCGACAGCGGCGCCGAGACTGCCCGGTTGGCGCACGTCAAAACCAAGGGGATTCTCAGGCCGGCGATGTTGTAGAGCACTTCCGCCATCAGCAGGATACCTTGGGAAGCGCTGGCGGTGTAAGCCCGAACTCCGGCGGCTGCCGCTCCCAGCACCACCGAGGCGGCAGAATGCTCGCTCTCGACGCTAACCAATTCGCACTTGAGCTGACCGTCGGCCACTAGCTTGGCGATGTTCTCGATGATGTGGGTCTGGGGCGTGATGGGATAGGCCGCCACCACCCCAGGACGGCACAGCGCCACTGCCTGGGCGATGGCTTGGGAACCCTCAAGCGCTTGTCGCATTGAGTTTCTCTCGCCAAATTCCTAAAGGGACACAGCTTGCTGCCGCCTCCGCCAGCTTGAGGTTGCGCTCTAGCGTTTCTCCACGGAAGCGCCGCTTTAGCGCCTCGGCCAAAGCCGCCTGCAGCAAAAACTCAGTCAAAGCCAAAAAAGCGGCGATCAGCGCCGTGTTGGGGACAGGTTTATGGAGAATCTCAAGCGCCAACTCGGTAGCCGGAACGGTTATTACCTCTCTGCCCAATTGCCGACTCAAGCTTTCCGAGTCTGCCTCGGTATTGACCAAAACTCCTCCATTCGCCTTAAGGCCGGCGAGCACTCCGGGTACTTGCAGCAACGCTTGGTCTTGCACAATAAGGAAGTCAGGTTCTAGGACTTGGCAACGGCGTCTAAACGGTGTATCTGCCAGACGGACAAAAGCGGTAACCGGCGCCCCGCGGCGTTCGGCGCCAAAGCTGGGAAAAGCTTGGCTGTATTTACCGGCGGCAAAGGCGGCTATCGCCAAGAGATAAGAAGCCACCACGTTGCCCTGCCCTCCCCGACCGTGGATGCGGATTTCGAGCATGGCCTATCTCCTTAACCGTCCTCATCATACTCCAATCCCATTACAATTTGCGAACGATTCAAATCCGCGCGTACACCGTCACTTCTTCCCGATCGTGGTAGAGGTGTTTGACGCGCACTACGGACGCAACCTGGCGCAGCTGGGATGCTGTCGTCTCGATGGTCTCTAAACGTTGTTTCATCGGCAGCTTGAGGTTAACCAGGACGTGATGGCACCAGCGGCGCACAAGCCATTTGCGCACCAGCTCGGTCACCTGCTGCGGGCGCTCGATCATGTCGACCAGCAGCCAATCGACCGGTCTTGGCGGGCGCCATTTAAAGCCGTCGGCAGCCACGTGCTCGACCAGGCCGGTGGCGAGCACAGCCGCAGCCAGGCGGGCGCGATCGACGGCGGTCACGCGCAGGCCCCAATTCGCTAACTGCCAACTCCAGCCGCCCGGAGCCGCCCCCAAATCGACGGCAGTCATCCCAGGTTTTAAAAAGCGCGCGCGTTCCTCTTCATTTAAAAGAACTTTGCAGGCTTCAACCAACTTTAGCACCGAGCGGCTAGGAGCTTGCTTGGGGAATTTCAAGCGCATGATGCCACCCGGCCAAGGGCAGGCAAAACCGCAGGGAACCTCCCCGAGCCAGACGGAATCGGAAGTGGTAAAAAGTAGGCGCAGCTCCAGCAAAGCGTCTTCAGCCAAATAGCCGCGCGCGGTTAACGCCTCAGTCAAAGGCTTGGCGAAACTCCGGCAAAGCTTCGCTAAAGGACGGCCAGTTTCGCTGTCGGGAGATTCCAGCTCGATTGTTCGATAGCGCTTGGCCCAGCGTTCCTCCAAGGTGGCCAGGATAGGGCTCAAGCGGTCGTGGCCAGGCAATCCCTCCAGGTGAGCAAACCACGGCCACACCTGGCGGGCAAAGATTAGAGTTTGCCAGTTAGGCGCCTGTTCCCAAGCCAGCGGCCCAATAAGCTGCCCGGAAAAGAGCACCACAAACCCTTGGCCCTCCTTGGCCTCAACTGTGCCCAAGGGAAAGCGCGCCAGCTCCTTGGCTAATTCGCGCTCAAATCCCGACCGGCACAGAGCGATGAATCCGCGACAACCAGGAAGCTGGATTTTCTTTTCTTTCGCCCTCATATAAAGTTTGAAACTAACCCTAAGGAGAGTGCTTTTATGGAAAACGCCGAAACTGCCTTGCAGGCCATTCAAACGCAAACTCAATCTTTTTTGAACCAGCAGCTGAAGGACTTAAGTTGGGAGCTCAACGAGCTGGAACTTAAGCTCAACAAGCTGCGCGCCTACTTGAACGAAGTGGAAAAAAAAGGACTTGAAGCCACCTCCGCCATCCGCGCGCAAAAGCACAAAGTCAACGAACTCAGGCAAAAAGTCAAAAAACACAACCTGCTTTTGGCCGAAATCGACCCCCACTTAGCCCCCCACGAATACCAACGCTTAAGCCAAGAACGCGACGCCTTAGAAGGCGAATTGGCCAACGCGCTGCACGAACTGGAGCAGCGGCGGGAAGCTTACGACCAAATTCTGGCCGAAGAAGATAGCCTGACCCACCGCGAGTGGGAACTCGAGCAGGAACTCAGCGAAAAACGAACGCGCTATGAGCGGCTGCTCTACCAACTCTCTCAGCTGGCGCAAACCATGGAACGGCAGGTGCGAGAAATGCGCGCCAAGCATTTTTAGCAGATCCTAGGCAGAGGCTCGCCTTCAGGCAAATCGAGCAGGCGCTGGCCGCCAAACACAGGGTGCAGCACTACCGTCTTGGAAGGCGTCGCCTCCACCACACCGACGAGGGCCGCTTCCTGGCCATCGGGATGCGCTCTTAAGGCCGCCAGCGCTTCCTCTGCCACCTCGGGCGCCACCACTGCCAAAAACTGCCCTTCGCAGGCGAGATGCCAAGGGTCTATGCCCAAAAGCTCGCACAAGCCCCGCACTTCCTCGCGCACCGGTATCTGCGCTTCGAACAAGTGTAAGCAGCAGCCAGAGACTGAGGCGAACTCGTTGGCCACCGCCGCTATCCCGCCGCGCGTGGGATCGCGCAAGGCGCGAACGCCTTGCGGGCAGGCGGCAAGCAGGTGCTCGACTAAGCGGTTCAAAGGCCGGCAGTCGCTTGCCACCGGGCAATCCATTCCCAACTCGCCGCGCGCGGCCAAAATCGCAGCTCCGTGCTCGCCGATCGGGCCGCTTACCAAGATCTTGTCGCCAGGACGGACACGCGCGGCGCCAAGCTCCCTGTCTTCTGGAATCTCCCCTACCCCGCAGGTGGTGATGAACACTTTGTCCGCCGCCCCTTTGGGAACCACCTTGGTGTCGCCGGTGACGATGCGTACCCCAGCTTCTTTTGCCGCTTCCCGCATCGAGTAAGCGATGCGGCGTAAATCCGCCAGCGCCAAGCCTTCTTCCAGGATAAAAGCACAGCTCAAATACAACGGCTTGGCGCCACCGACGGCCAAATCGTTGACCGTACCGCACACCGCGAGCTTGCCGATGTCGCCGCCGGCAAAGAAAATCGGATCGACCACGAACGCGTCGGTAGTAAACGCCAGCTTCCCGCCGGGTTTGGGCAAACGCGCTTGGTCCTCCAGGCGAGCAAGCTCCGGGTCGGCAAAAGCTTCCAAAAACAGCTCGCCGATCAAGCGATGCATCGCCAACCCACCGCTGCCATGGGCCAAGGTGATACGCGCCTCGTTCACCCTACCTCCCGTCGGTAACGATACCAGGCCGCGCACGCCCCTTCGCTCGATACCATCAGCGCCCCCAAAGGCGCTTCAGGTCGGCAGCGCGCGCCAAAATGCGGGCAAGCGTTGGGCTTGAGCTTGCCGCTCAAGACTTGGCCGCAGGGGAGGCGTTCTGCGTCCGCCGTTTGGACGATGACCGCAAAGCGGCGCTCGGCGTCGAAACGCGCATAGCGCTCTTTGATCCGCACACCCGAGGCGGGAAGCTTCCCCAACCCCCGCCACTCCGCCTGCGGCAGCGTCTCAAACACCTGAGCGATGGCTTGTTGCGCGCTGGGACTGCCGTAAGGGCGCACGCTGCGCCGATATTGATTCTCCAGCGCACAACGCCCCTCGTTAAGCTGCTTTAGAAGCAACCACAGCGCTTGGAGAAGATCGATGGGTTCAAATCCGGAAACCACGGTCGGAATCGCGTATTCCCGCGGAATAAAAGCAAAGCGCTCTGCGCCAACCACGGTAGCCACGTGCCCAGGAGCGATGACGCCTGTCAAACCGAGTTCGGGATCGGCCAAAACGGCGCGTATCGCCGCCTCGGTAGTGATGTGGCGGCACAGCACCGAAAAATTGGCGATCTCCTCGCGCTCGGCCTGGAGGATGGTCAAGGCGGTCGCCGGCTGGGTGGTCTCAAAGCCGATGGCAAAAAACACCACCTCGCGCTCAGGATGGCGGCGCGCCAACGCCAAGGCATCCAAAGGCGAATAGACGATGCGCACATCCGCCCCTTGGGCCTTGGCCGCAAGCAAGCTACCTGCGCTTCCTGGAACGCGCACCGCATCGCCAAAGCTGGTTAAGATCACTTTGGGGTCTTGCGCCAAAGCGCAGGCAAAGTCTATTGCCTCGCGCGGCAGCACGCACACCGGGCACCCAGGCCCGTGCACCCAATCGATGGCTGCCGGCAAAACCTGATGCAGGCCATAGCGGAAGATGGCGTGGGTATGGCCACCGCAGAACTCCATAATCGGCACCGGGCCGCGCATGCGCGCCAGGAGAGTTTCGATTTTCTTTATCCAAGCGCGCGCCAAGCTTGGGTTGCGAAACTCACTCAGGTAGCGCATCGAGCCACCTTGCCGCTTCTTCATCGATGCGGCTTAAGGCAAAGCCCACGTGCACCACTACCCATACGCCGACGAGGTCCTCCAGCTGCTCTCCCTCCTCAATCACACAGGCCAGGTTTACCTCGCGCCGAACACCGCCTATGTCCACTTGAGCCAATTGCCGCTCGGCGTCGGCGATGGCGACGATCTTTCCCGGAACCGCCAAACACATAAGCTACTCCTCCCGGGCGGCGGCAACGAGCGCTTGCCCCACCGCCAAACCGCCGTCGTTCATTGGAATTTGCTCAGGAATCCACACCGAAACCCCAAGAGCGGTCAAGGCTTCAGTCAGGGTTTCCAACAGCAAGCGATTTTGCAAAACCCCGCCGCTTAAGGCCACCGTAGCACAGTCCAGTTTCTCTGCAAAATAGCCGATGAGCTGGCTCCACGCTTTGGCCAGGCCCAAATGAAACCTTCGGGCGATGGCCGCTTTGGGAACACCGCAAGCCAGATCAGCCAAAAGCTCCGCCCACATCGGTTTAGGATCAAGCTGCCACAGATCGCCCGGGACGATGGCCAAAGAATACGCCTTTTTGTCCTCGCTGCGCCAAGCAAGGCATTCTAGTTCTGCCGCCGCCTGGCCTTCGTAGGTCTGATTTTCAAAACATATCCCCAAAGCTGCCGCCACCGCATCAAACAGCCGTCCGCAAGAAGAGGCCAACGGCGAATTTAAGCCATTTTCAAGCATCTTTTGTACTAAGGCCAAAGGCTTTGCCGCAAGCTGCAGAAAGCAGGTCAGCGGAATTTGGGCCTGCCACAATTGCGCTGCCAGATTGCGCCAAGGCTCGCGCATGGCCTTGGTTCCGCCGAGCAGGGGGCAAGGTTTAAGGCACGCCAACCGCCTAAAGCTTCGATAATCGCCAAACAACAGCTCCCCTCCCCAAAACGTTCCATCCGCGCCATAGCCCAAGCCGTCCAGAATCAGCCCGAGCACCGGCTTGCCCGCGCGTGGATGGCGGTATTCGGCCAAAACCGCAGCCAGATGCGCGTGGTGGTGTTGGACGGCAACCAGCGGGAGCTTTTTCTGTTCAGCCCACTTGCGTCCTAACTTAGTCGCTAGGTACTCTGGGTGCAAATCCACTGCCAGGCAGCGCGGCGTGAACGCAAACAGCGCCAAATACGCATCGAGCTCTCGTTGGTAGCGGGCAAAGCTTGCAGCCTGTTCCAAATCGCCCAGATACTGCGAGAGCACGATCTGCCCCTGGGCAATTAAGGCAAAGCTGCTTTTGAGCTCTCCTCCAAACGCCAAGACGCCTTCTGTTTGTTCAAAACCAGCAGGCAAAGCCATAGGCGCCGGCGCCAGCCCCCGCCCGCGCCGAAGCACCCGGATTTTACCGGCCATAAGGCGCACCACCGAATCGTCGCAAGGATGGACAATGGGGCAATCATGGAGCACAAACCCATCGGCAACCTGCGAGAGTTTAATTTGCGCTTCGTCGTTGTCAGAACACAAAGGGTCGCCGCTCAAATTGCCGGAGGTAAATACCAAAGGCGCGCTAAATTCGGCCAGTAACAAATGGTGCAAGGGGCTGTAAGGCAAAAGAAAGCCAAAAAGGTCCAATCCGGGAGCCACCGTTGCAGGCAAGGCTTGTTCCTTGGCCGCAAGCAACACAATAGGGGCGACCTGCGAGGTGAGCGCCTGCTCTTCTTCGGGGCTGATCGCGCAATAGCTGCGAACTATTTCAAGATCGCGCGCCATCAGCGCCAAGGGTTTGTGCGGCCGGCGCTTGCGCTGCCTTAAGCGAGCAAGCGCTTGGGGATTGGTGGCATCGGCCAGCAGCTGAAACCCGCCCTGCCCCTTGACCGCCAGGATTTTTCCTTGGCGCAGCTGCGCAACCGCCTGCGCGAGCGCTGCTTTGCCTTCGGTGTTGCTCGGTTCCAGCCAAACCTTGGGGCCGCACGCAGGACAAGCGATGGTCTGCGCGTGAAACCGGCGATCGGCTGGGTTTCGGTATTCGCCAAGGCAGGCCGGGCACAGTGCAAACGCCGAAAAACTGGTGCGTTCACGGTCGTAGGGCAAGCTTTGAACCACAGAAAACCTCGCCCCACACCGGGTGCAACTGGTAAACGGATAAAGGTAGCGGCGCGTGCTGGGCGAAAAGAGCTCGCGGCGGCATTCTTCGCAGCTGGCAAGATCGGGCAACACAAACGGCGCAGGCGCCTCAGGCGTGCTAGCCTCTATCCTAAATTCGTCCGGCGCAGCCTCATACAGAGGCTGCTCGTCCATTTTCTCAACGCGCGCCCCTGGCGGGAGCATCGCAAGCAATAGCTTGCGGAAACCAACGAGGTTTCTAGCACTGCCGAAGGCGCGTATCCTTATCCCTTGGCCGCAGTTTTCGACCGAACCGGTCAGCTCAAACTGCTTGGCCAGGCGCCAAACGTAAGGCCGAAACCCTACGCCTTGAACTAGGCCGAACAGACGGATTTCCAAACCTGTGGGGCAAGCGCTTTGAGCCAGGCGTACCACGGCTCTAGCCCCTCTCCGGTTTTGACCGACACCGTAAGCACCTCGACGTCTGGGCGAAGCCGCCTGGTGTACTCAATACAACGCTCCAACAGGAAATCCACATGCGGCAAAAGGTCGACCTTAGTTACCAGCACAAGGTCGGCGCGATAAAACATATATGGGTACTTGAGCGGTTTATCTTCGCCTTCGCTCACCGACAAAAGCACCACCCGCTTATCCTCTCCAAGGTCAAAGCCTGCCGGGCAAACCAAATTGCCGACGTTTTCGACAAGCACGAGCGCCCCTGTTGGCGGATCAAGCTCGGCCAAGGCGTGACCAACTTGATGCGCGTCCAAGTGACAGGCCTTGCCGGTGTTGATCTGCACCGCCGGCACGCCACAGGCCCGAATGCGCTCGGCGTCCAAGGAAGTCTGCTGATCGCCTTCGATCACTGCAAAAGGTACTTGGTCCGTGAGATCGCTCAAAGTCTTGACCAAAAGCGAGGTCTTACCTGCCCCCGGGCTGGCCATCAGGTTGATCAGCCGCACGCCGCGCTCGGCCAGCCAGACCCGGTTGGCCTGGGCGTGACGCTCGTTGAGCGAAAGCAAGCTTTCTTCAAATTGTAACCGGCGCTGAGTATCTTGATGGAGATGGGAATGCTCCCCACAACCACAGCTGGTACACATACTCTCACCTCATGGGTTTTACCCAGTGTATTGTATCTGTGAATGAAACCTGAATAATTTTTTGTTGTCTATGAGATTTGTTAGTTCTAAAACAGAAACATCGGGAGGAGGCAGCGCTATGAACCAATCCAAAGCTATCGTTTTCCTCCGCTGCGACGCCATTTATCCAATCACCCAAGACAAATCGGACTCGCAGGTCGATTCTGCCGACGCAGGGATAGCGAACGATAATCACCCGCCTTGCTTTCGGACCGATGAGCGCTACTTCTGTACTAAGCGTTGCCGATGGGCCAAGGAATGCAAGAAACTGATTGCTGAATGGTTGCGCTAAGCTCTTGGTGAACAACCTTCACCGTTAGCCTCGGCTGCCAAGGTCAAAAGCGAGTTTCTCTTTGGCAGCATACGCTTGCACGGTTGGATACGGCCGTCTACTATAAAAAATCAACAGAACAGGACGCCCGCTTTGAATACCCACCTGTTTGCGCTCCCTTTGGTCCCTGAGCCTTTGGCTGAACTGATCCCCCTCGCCTTAGACCTGCGTTGGTCGTGGAGCCACGTCAGCGATGTGCTGTGGGAGACTTTAGATCCGGAGCTTTGGCAACGCACCGCCAACCCCTGGCTGATCCTGCAAAGCCTTTCGCCGGCAAGGCTCGAGGCCTTGGCTCAAGATCAAGCTTTTTGCAGAAAGCTTGCCGAACTGGCTGCCGAACGCCGCACTTATCTGGAAAAACCCACTTGGTTTGAGGAGGTCAAGGGCGAAGCTCCCTTAGGCCCAATCGCTTATTTCAGCATGGAGTACGGCCTGACCGAGGCCCTTCCCCTGTACTCCGGAGGGCTTGGGATGCTCGCCGGAGACTTCTTAAAGACCTGTAGCGATCTCGGAATCCCGGCAGTGGGGGTAGGTTTGCTCTACCAAGAGGGCTATTTCCGCCAGATCATCGACGAGTGCGGTCGGCAAGTGGAGCTTTACCCCAACAACAACCCCTGGGAGCTTCCAATTACCCCTGTGCGCAACGGCGAAGGCCAGCTGCTTAGGCTGCACTACCACTTCAACGGCATAGACCTATGGATCAGGGCCTGGCAGGCCCAAGTGGGCCGAACGACGCTGTACCTTTTGGACCTCAACGACCCGGCCAATCCGCCTTCGGATCGCTGCATCACCGACCGCCTTTACGGCGGCGGCACTCAGCAGCGCCTGCAGCAGGAAATGCTGCTCGGCATCGTCGGCTGGCAGCTTTTGGAAACCTTAAAGCTAGAGCCCACCATCTGCCACCTCAACGAAGGCCACGCTGCGCTGGCAATCCTGGAACGGGCGCGCAGCTATATGCAGCGCCATCGCGTGGACTTCGAACTGGCCTTAAGCGTCACCCGCGCTGGCAACCTGTTCACCACCCACACCCCAGTAGCCGCCGGCTTTGACTGCTTCCCACCTTCTCTCATCCGGCGTTATCTTAGCTTTTATTGCGAGCTTTTGGGTATCAGCGTGGAAGAGCTGCTCGCCCTGGGGCGGGCCAACCCTAACGATCCCAACGAACCGTTCAACATGGTGTATCTGGCCATCCGCGGCAGCGGCGCGATCAACGCCGTCAGCCGCCTCCACGGCCAAACCAGCCGGCGCATCTTCGCCCCTTTGTTCCCGCGCTGGCCGCAGGCAGAGGTGCCGGTGGGCCACGTCACCAACGGCGTGCACACGCCGTCCTGGGATTCGCCTGCATCCGATCGCCTGTGGACGTGCGCCTGCGGTCCAGAGCGCTGGATCTGCGATCCCTGCCTTCCCGGCGAGCAGCTGCGCCGGTTGCCAGCAGAGGAATTGTGGGAACTTCGCGCCCAAAACCGAAGGCGCCTGGTGGAGTTCGTGCGCGCCTATTATTCCCAGCGGCCAGCCGCTTTCAACTACCTGCCACTCACCCGTTCCCCGCTCCTCGATCCCAACGCCTTGACCTTAGGGTTCGCGCGCAGATTTACCGCCTACAAACGCCCTTGCCTTTTGCTCACCGACCCCAATCGCCTAGCGAGGCTTCTGGCCGACCCTCATCGGCCAGTGCAACTGATTTTGGCGGGCAAGGCGCATCCTTTGGACGAGGAGGGCAAACGTCAGCTCCACGCCTGGATCGAGTTTATCCGTAGCCATCCGGAAATCGCCGGCAAAATAATTTTTTTACCCGACTACGACATGCAGCTGGCCGAGCGCTTGGTGACCGGAGTGGACGTGTGGATCAATACCCCAAAGCGGCCGTGGGAGGCGTGCGGCACCTCCGGCATGAAAGTCTTAGTCAACGGCGGGCTAAATCTATCCGAGCTGGATGGCTGGTGGGCGGAAGCCTATGATCCCACAGTAGGCTGGGCCATTGGTGACAGCCAAGAACACGCCGATCCCGATTGGGATTGGAAAGAAGCACAGCAGCTATACGACCTTTTAGAGCAAGAGATCGCGCCGACCTTCTACGAACGCGACGCGCGCGGCATCCCGGTCCAGTGGGTGGCCAAGATGCGCGAGAGCATGGCGAAACTGGCGCCGTTCTTCTCCGCCAACCGCATGGTGCGCCAATACCTCGACCAGTACTATCTGCCCATGGCGCAGTCTTTGGCCCGCCGCCACCAAAACGACCAGGCGCTGGCGCGTCAAATCCTAACCTGGCGCCGAAACCTGGAAGACCACTGGCACACGATCCACCTCGGCGAGCCCAAGGTCGAAACGCAAGGCGGCGTCCACCGCTTCGAGGTCCCAGTCTATTTGGGGGCAGTCGCTCCGGAAGGAATCCGGGTAGAACTTTATGCCGACCCCTTAGCTCCCGACCAGCTGCCCGAGAAAATCGTCCTAACGCCTAAACATCCCTTGTTCGGCGCCGAAGGCGGGTTTCTTTACGTCGGTGAAGCCCCGACTACAAGGCCAGTCTGGCACTACACCGTCCGCGTGGTGCCATATCACGAAGAAGCTCAAACCCCGTTAGAGCTGGTGAAGATCACCTGGCAAAAGTAAGCCAGGCATAGGCTAGGTTTTCTTATTTGGCAAGCCCTCGGACCGAACCGGGATTGCCCCGCCCTATCATCAATCCCTACTCCTGCCGCGCGAGCGAAATGATGACGACGGAATGGCTCTAGCACGCGCCGTGCGTCGGCCAGATGTGAAATAGAATATGTTGTGACATAAAACAAAGGAAAATAAGATAATTACCAAACTTACATATGGAAACAAACGCATATATTCTATTTCGATGAGCGATACCCTCGGGCGGGCGTGGACCCAAGCGCTCTCCCTGATCGGCGGTGCCGACCCCGCCCTCTGGGAGATCGTGGGCTTGAGCCTGCGGGTGAGTCTGACGGCGGTGGGGCTTGCTGCCCTCCTCGGCCTGCCGGTTGGCGCTGTCCTGGCGGTGACCTGCTTTCCCGGCCGCCGGGCGATGATTGTGATCCTCAATGCCCTCATGGGGCTGCCGCCGGTGGTCGCGGGGCTCCTCATCTACTTGCTCCTTTCCCGCGCCGGGCCTTTAGGTGAGCTGGGCCTGCTGTTTACGCCCACCGCCATGGTGATTGCCCAGACTGTGCTGGTCGCTCCCATCATTGCGGCTCTGGCGCGCCAGGCTATCGAGGACGCCTGGAACGAATACGCAGAGCTGCTCAAGTCCCTGGGGGCTGGCCCGCTGCAATGGGCTCTCACCCTATTGTGGGACTGCCGCTTTTCCCTGGTCACGGCGATCCTTGCCGGTTTCGGGCGGGCTGCCGCCGAGGTAGGGGCGGTGATCATCGTAGGCGGCAACATCGACGGGGTAACCCGGGTCATGACCACCGCCATCGCCCTGGAAACGAGCAAGGGGGATTTGCCCCTCGCCCTGGGGCTGGGGATCATCCTCATGGCCATCGTGCTGTCCCTCAACGCAGCGGCCTATGTGGTGAAGGAGACGGCCCAGCGCCGCCATGGATAGGCCTTCGGCGACGCGCAGCGCCTCTCTGCTGCCCCTCGTTCTCACGGAGGTGAGCTACCGGGTGGGGGGGCGCACCCTCATCGACCGCATCACGGTGGAAATCGGACCTGGGCAGCGAACCGTCATCCTCGGGCCCAACGGAGCGGGCAAGAGCGTACTCATGCGCCTATGCCACGGCCTGCTCGTCCCGACCAGCGGCTCGGTGCACTGGAGTGCCCAGGAGCTTCCCGGCGAGCCTCGGCGGCAAGCCATGGTGTTCCAGCGACCGGTGATGCTGCGCCGCTCGGTCATCGACAACATCCGCTATGCGCTGAAGCTTTCCCACGTGCCGCGGCGGGAGCGGGAAGCCCGAGCCTGGCAGGCCCTGGAGCGGGTCGGGCTTTCCGCCCGCGCCGATCGTCCGGCGCGGGTACTCTCCGGCGGCGAACAGCAGCGTCTGGCCCTGGCCCGGGCCTGGGCCTTGAAGCCCGAGGTGCTGTTCCTGGACGAGCCCACGGCCAACCTGGACCCGGGCGCCTGCCGGGAGGTAGAAGCCATCATCGCCGCCATTCACGCCGAGGGAACCAAGATCGTGATGAGCACCCACAACCTGGGCCAAGCCCGGCGGCTCGCCGACGAAATTCTCTTCCTCTACGAAGGGCGGTTGGTGGAGCGCTCGTCGCCGGAGCAGTTTTTTCAGCAACCTGCCTCGCCTGAGGCCAAGGCCTTCATCCAAGGAGAGCTGCCATGGCAATAAAGAGGAATACCCTTCTCGGAGTGATCTTTGTCCTTTTTACAGTGGTGGCCACCCCGGCCAAAGAGCGGTTCATCACCGTGGCTTCCACCACTTCTACCGAACAGTCCGGGCTGTTCAAGCACCTGCTCCCCTTGTTCGAGCAAAAAACCGGCATCCAAGTGCGGGTGGTGGCGGTCGGCACCGGCCAAGCCCTGGATATCGGCCGCCGGGGAGATGCGGACGTAGTGTTCGTCCACGACAAAGCAGCGGAAGAGAAATTCGTCGCCGAAGGCCATGGTCTCGAGCGCCAAGAGGTGATGTACAACGACTTCGTCCTCATCGGGCCCCGCTCAGATCCAGCCGGGACAGGAGGCGGCAAGGACGTCGTGGCCGCCTTCAAGAAAATCGCAGCGGCGCAAGCCCCCTTCCTATCCCGGGGGGATAAGAGCGGCACTCACGCTGCCGAGCGCAGGCTGTGGGCCCTAGCGGGATTCGACATCGATCGGGACAAAGGGCCCTGGTACCGAGAGTGCGGCTGTGGCATGGGACCTGCCCTCAATATCGCCGCTTCGATGCACGCCTATGTCCTGGCTGACCGAGGAACCTGGTTGAGCTTCCGCAACCGGGGCGAACTCGCTTTCCTGGTGGAAGGGGACCAACGCCTATTCAATCAATACGGAGTGATCCTGGTGAATCCGGCCCGGCACCCCCACGTCAAGCAGGAGTGGGGGCAGCTTTTCATCGACTGGCTCGTGTCCCCTGAGGGCCAGCAGGCCATTGCCCAATTCAAGATCGCCGGCAAGCCCCTTTTTTTCCCCAATGCCCGCCCGAAAATAGGCGAGGCCAGTAGGGGCGACCGGCCGGGTGCCCCTACTCCCGGCAATTAAGCCGGGAGATATCTGCGGCGCATGAGCAGCAAGCCACAGGCGCTTACCCGAGCGATCTTTGGCATGGATTCCACGGTGTTGGTCCTCTACGGAAATCAGGAGCACGCCCATCAGCCACAACCTCGTGAAGCAGGATCGAGCGCCGTATCACCCGCTGCCGTGCTTCGAAGGCCAGAGCAAGGACTTCTGGCACGCTCATCATCCGACAACTCAAAGGCGACGACGCGCTTGCTTCGGGCTATTCCGACGCGCCGTTTCTTCGCCAACGAAACCTATCCTCCTCAACTGGGCTATGCACTGGCTGTCGGCTCTTGCGCCTTACGCCAGGCTTTCATGAAAAGCTTAGGCTATTCCGGCACATAGGCCAGGTTGGGCGCCAGCCATTTTTCTGCCTCGGCAAGACTCCAGCCTTTGCGGCGGGCGTAGTCTTCGACCTGATCGCGGCCCAGCTTGCCAACGTTGAAATAGCTCGCCTTGGGGTGGGAGAAGTACCAGCCGCTGACCGAGGCGGCAGGGTACATCGCAAAGCTTTCGGTCAGGAGAATGCCGGTGTTCTGTTCTACCCCTAAAAGGTCGAATAAAGCGCGTTTTTCGGTGTGATCTGGGCAGGCGGGGTATCCCGGCGCCGGACGGATGCCGCGGTAGTTTTCGGCAATCAGCTCTTCGTTGCTGAGGTCTTCATAAGGCGCATAGCCCCAAAACTCGCGCCGTACCCGCTCGTGGAGGTGCTCGGCGAAAGCCTCGGCTAAGCGGTCGGCCAAAGCTTTGAGCATAATGGCACGGTAGTCGTCGTGCTCGCGTTCAAAGCGAGCCAGGTGCGCTTCGATGCCGATCCCGCAAGTGACGGCAAACGCTCCGATAAAGCGGTTTGTGTTCCCTAAAGTCATCCGCGACCACGGTTTAATCTTTCCAGGGCAGGGGCTGGTCCTTCGGATCAGCTTCGACCAATGGCAGCTTGAGGCCTGCCCGGAGCACGGCCCTTGCCATCGGTTCTGAAGGCCGCCTGCACCTAGTCTGGTTCACCTTGGGTCAAAACCGCAACCTTTCGATCTTGACGCTGCCGGCTTTTGCGGCGGTACCGCACTTGTTTTTCCCAAGCAGCTTAGAGCAGATCCGCGCCCAGCACGCCGGCCCCTTCCTGCTGGTGCTGTGGTCGCTGGACTGCCCAGCCTGCCACCGGGAATTAAAACTGCTCGGAGAAACCTTAAAAACTAACCTCAAGCTCGATTTGGTGCTGGTTGCTACCGACGACCAGGCTAGGGCTGAAGAGGTCGAGACTCTGCTTGCCCGCTACGGCCTAGATAGCGCAGAAAGCTGGATTTTCAGCTCCGCCGATACCGCGCGGCTGCGCTATGCCATCGATCCCGGCTGGTACGGCGAGCTTCTCCGCGCCTACTTTTATCTCCCCGACGGCCAGAGGATAGGGCATAGCGGACCTCTTGGGACGGAGCAGATCGAGGCTTGGCTGAAGTCTGTGCGAAAACCACAATAGCCCTTTGCCTTAAGGCGGTAAAGAAGCCAGCGCTCAAGGGGGCGGCGAGCACAACGCTGGCGATGGTCAGCGCTGCCCGCCACCGAAGCTGCGCGGTTGAGGGTGTCGTAGCCCAAGAAGTGAGCACCAAAGACACCGCGCCAAGGCGCAAGCGCCAGTAAAACTCAGGCTACGCTACTCGTCAATCGCCCTCCAAAATTGCTATTATTGCTCGGGCCTCTTCTTGCACAAAGGAGCTCGGCGTGTCTTTGCCGTTACCGAAAATCCTGGCTTTCGCCGGCAGCGCCCGCCAGGATTCCTACCACAAGAAGCTGCTGCGGGTGGCCGCAGCCGGCGGGCGGGCGGCGGGAGCCGAAGTGACGCTGGTGGACCTGCGCGATTTTCCGATGCCGATCTACGACGGTGACCTGGAGGCTAAGGGGGGCGTTCCCGAACCCGCACGTCGCCTCCGGCAGTTGATGAAAGCGCATCAGGGGCTTTTGATCGCCTCGCCAGAGTACAACAGCTCGATCACCCCGCTCCTGAAAAACGCCATCGACTGGGTCTCGCGACCTACGGACGGCGAGGATGGGCTGCTGCCGTTTCGCAACAAGGTCGCTGCCCTGCTCGCTACCTCTCCGGGCAGGCTAGGCGGTCTGCGGGGGCTCATGCACGCGCGCGCCATTCTTAGCGCCATCGGCGTCCTAGTCCTGCCGAACCAACTGGCGATACCTTACGCCCACAAAGCTTTTAAACCAGACGGCACGCTGGCGGATCCAGAACAGCAGGCGGCGGTGGAGGCTGTGGGGGCAGAACTCGCCCAAATTCTGCTCAAACTCGCCCGTTAAAATCTTTAAGTTGTCGTGGTTGCTGGTGCGAGGGCTGGGGAGGCCTCCAGGCGCTCGCAGGCTTTTTTCGAGAGACCCTTGACTCCGTAGTATGGTACGGACCATACAATCCTCCAAAGATGGAGGTAGCCATGACCTCGATGACCATTGGGCGAGTCGCGAAGCTGGCAGGCGTCGGCGTCGAGACGATCCGCTTTTACGAACGGCAAGGCCTGATCCAAGAGCCCCCCAGGCGTGCCTCGGGCTACCGGCAGTACCCCACCGACACCGTAGACCGGCTGCGTTTCATCCGTAGGGCTAAGGAGCTCGGCTTTACCCTGAAGGAGATCAAGGAGCTCCTAAGCCTCCGAGACGGTGGCGGCAGAAGCAGAAACGAGGTGCGGAAGCTCGCCGAGGCAAAAATTCGGGACATCGATCAGAAGTTGGTTCGGCTTCAAGCGATGCGCAGCGCCCTGTATGGGCTCGTGCAGTCGTGCGCGTGTAGGGGCCGTCCCACCTGCCCGATCCTCGAGGCATTGAATGATCCCAAGGACGAGCCAGTAACCAAGTGGAGGATCCCCAATGAAAGCGAGTAACCGGCGCGCGCGTTCCTGGGCCCTGTTAGCGGTCATCCTCGCCGCCGTGGGGATCGCCCTTGCTCTCGGCGTCGGCGAGTTCAGCCGACAGGGAACATCGCTTCCGGCAGGCATCGAGGCAGCCCAGATGAGCACGGTCGTTATCCCGGTCGAGGGCATGTCCTGCGTTGCCTGCGCGGTGCGAGTCAAAAAGGCCGTAAGGTCCCTCGCTGGCGTCGGCGATGTCGAGGTGAGCCTTGCCACGCGGAATGCCCGCGTCCGGTTTGACCCGCGGCGCATCACCCTGGACCGGATCGTCGCCGCGATCGACAGACTCGGCTACCGGGCCGGAACACCCGTGGAGGAGACCAAATGACTCTCGACGAGTTTCTACGGCAATTCGGCTCCGGCCTTCCCCAGGGCTTCTCGCTGCTTGGCCTCGGGGTCCTCTTCCTCGCCGGCATCGTGGCCAGCGCCGTGTGCCCCTGCACGCTTCCGGTGGGCCTTGGTGTAGCAGGTGCAGCAGGAGCGTCGGAGGCCGAGACCCGAGGAAGCGGATGGAAAGTTGCGGTCGCCTTCTTCGCGGGTATTGTCATCAACCTGACGCTCCTTGGCGTACTGGCGGGCCGTTTGGGTGCTCTGGCGACGGAGTCGTTCGGACGCTCCTGGGCGCTGGCGATGGCGATCCTGTCTCTGGCTGCAGCCGTCTTCGTCTTTTGGGGCCCCCGGTTGAAGGTCAGTCGGCTGGCGGGATGGAGAGGGCCCGGACTCATGGGAGCATTCGGCTACGGGTTCATCTTCAGTCTGGGAACTTCCGTTGCGCCGCTCCTCCTGTTGCTGACGGTTTCGGCGGCGAACCGAAGTCCGGCGCAAGGGCTTCTCCTGGCCCTCCCATTCGGCGTTGGCCGCGGCCTGCCCTTCTTGCTGGCGGGCTTTATGGGAAGCGCAATCACCGGCTTCACGCGGCTCGGCTCCTGGCGCCGAGCTATTGAATTCGTGTGCGGTTGCGCTCTGTTTTTTGTGGGCCTCTACTACGGGTGGGTGTTTGTCACGCTTACATAAAAGGAGGAATCGCTATGAGCACTGTAGATAGCATCACGGGCGTTCCAAGGCTCTTCAAAGAAGAGCCCTCCCGACGACCGGGGCGGCGTCAGGTAAGGATGCGGATCGGGGGGCTGCACTGCTCCTTATGCACCGGAACCATCGAAAGGGCCTTGGGCAGGATCCCCGGCGTCGAGAAAGTCGCCGTCAGCCTGACCCATGAACAGGCGCTGGTGGAGTACATCCCGGACGTCGCTCGACCTGAGGACATCGTTCGGGTTCTTCAGGAGATCGGCTACACCATATCGGACCCCAGCAAATTGCGCTCTTTCGACGAGGAGGAGCGAGCCCTGGTGCGGGAACGCAGGCGCTTCCTGGCCGCACTGGGTATGAGCATCCTGGCAATGGGACTGGCCGGCTACCCCCTCAGCAGCGCATGGTCCATTCTCTGTATTTCCTCGATCGCGAGCATGGTCCTGTTCTCCTTCTTCGTCTTGCTGGCCCATGGGTGGCGGCGGGCTGTTGTCGGGTCATCGCTGTTTGCGGTGCTGGGTACCGCCACATACGCCCTACAGTTGAACGGTGCGTTCGGCGCGACCGTCCCATGGTTGACTGGAGCGCTGGCCGTGTCGCTCGTCTTCGGTGTGGGCTTGCCCATCCTGCGGGCAGGCGTCATGTCCCTGCGTCGAGGCATCCTCAATCAGCACGTGCTGGTCGAGTTCGGAGCGTTTGCAGGACTGGTCGGCGGGGTCATCGGTCTGGCGTTGCATCCGGCGAACTATCCGACGGTCGCCTTCTTCGCGGCCGCGGTGATGGTGCTCACCTATCACATCTTTTCAGAGTGGCTTTCTCTGATCGTGAAGACCCGAAGCTCGCAAGCGGTGAAGAAACTCCTGGACCTTGAGCCTGACATCGCCCATGTAGTGCGAGATGGGAAAGAAGTGGATGTGCTGCTGGAAGAGGTTCGGGTCGGTGATTTAGTGCGCATCCGTCCTGGAGAGCGGGTTCCGGTAGACGGTCGAGTGGAGGTGGGAGAGTCGGATGTGGACGAATCTCTTGTCACTGGCGAGCCGATACCTGTTGATAAGCACCCCAGCGACCGAGTGTTGAGTGGTTCCCTCAACGGTCGTGGCACGCTCCTGGTGCGAGTTGAGACGGTGGGAGAAGAAAGCTTTCTGCGGCAGGTGATTCGCAGTGTGGAAGAGGCTCGGGCGCTCAAGCCCGGTTTGCTGCACCTGGTGGATCGTGTCCTGCGCATCTACACCCCGACCGTGCTCCTGACGGCGGCGGCTGCGGTCCTGTTCTGGTTGTTCTTGGGCCCCTGGCTCTTCGGATTCCCTCCCGACCTGCAGCGGGCGATGTTCGCAGGCCTCTCCGTACTCATCATGGGTTATCCCTGCGCCGTGGGGATCTCGGCGCCGCTATCGATCGTGCGCGGCGCCGGTGACGCGGCCGAGCGCGGCGTCCTGATGCGTACCGGCGAGGTCTTTGAAGCCTTGCGGCGCGTCACCCATGTGGTGTTCGACAAGACCGGCACGCTGACCGAGGGCCGCCCCTTCGTACAAGCCGTCATCCCCATCGCCTGCCCCGAAGAGGAGCTCCTCACCCTCGCCGCAGCGGCCGAACTCGGTTCGGAGCATCCGCTGGCCCGAGCCGTGGTGGAAGAAGCCCTTCAGCGCAAACTCGAGATCCCGGAAGTACAAGAGTTCAGAGCCCTGGCCGGTCAGGGGGTCGAGGCGCGCCTGGACGGAAAGCGATTGCTCGTCGGCAGCCCGGCTTTTCTCATGAGCCGGGGCGTGCAGGCCGCCGCCCACGAGGAACGCATCCTCGAGCTCGAATCACGCGGATTCACCGTCATCGGGGTGGCGCGGCAGGGCGTGCTGCTTGGACTTTTAGCCCTTGGTGACGCCCTGCGGCCGGACGCCGTCGACACGGTAGAACGCCTGCGCCGGCTCGGCATCCGCACAAGCCTGGTCACCGGTGACAACGAGCGGGCAGCACGCTACTTCGCCCGCGCCGCCGGGATCGAGGAGGTGCATGCGCGTATCCTGCCGGCCGAGAAAGCCGCGTTGATTCGCAAACTCCAGGAGGCCGGCGCCCGTGTGGCCATGGTCGGCGACGGCATCAACGACGCGCCGGCTCTGATGCAGGCCGACGTGGGTATAGCCTTCGGCAGTACCGCCAACATCTCGACCGAATCCGCCGATGTGATCATCCTCAACAAGCGGCTCGGCGCCGTGCTGGATGCCTACGAAATCAGCCGCCGCAGCTACCGAAAGATGGTCCAGAACGTCTGGCTCGCTTTTTCGTTCAACGGCATCGGCATTCCGCTTGCGGCGACGGGACTCCTTTACCCGATCTGGGCGATGGTCGCCATGGTGATCAGCGTGACGTCGATCTTCATCAACTCCCTGTGGGGTCGTGGTGGCTACTTCTTCGGGGCGCTCAGGGGCGTCGGGCATCCGGCGGGGAAACGCCCGGACATCGCAGGTAAACCGCTTGCCGAGGTCGAGTGGGTCGTTCCCAACATGGTCTGCGAGGGTTGCGCCAAGAAGATCACCGAGGTATTGGGCTCCATCGAAGGCGTGCGCCAGGTAAAGCCGAAGGTCTCCCGCCAGCGCGTGCTCGTCAGGTACGAGCCGGACAAGGTCCTCGAAGAGCAGCTCAAGGAGGCGCTCGGCCAGGCCGGTTACAACGTAGCAGAAGGGAGTATGGTCCAGACTAATATCTAAGGACGGAGGCGGCCATGACCTTTAGGCGAGTCGCAAAGCTGGTGGGCATCAGTGCGATCATCCTCGTCGCCGTGGGGATCGCCCGTGCTCTCGTCGTCGGCGTATTCAGCCGATAGGGAACATCGCCTCCGGCAAGCACCGAAGCTTGCCTCGAACGGATGTGAGAGGAGGTGCATGCGCGCGTATTGCCTGGCGAGAAAGCGACGTCGATTCGCAAGCTCTGGGAGGAAGGCGCTCGCGTGGTCATGGTCGGTAACGGTATCAACGACGCGCTAGCTTTAATGCAAGCCGACGTGGGCATCGCCTTCGGCAGCGGGGCCGACGTCTCGACCGAATCCGCCGACGTGATCATCCTCAACAAGCGCGTCGGCGCCATGCTGGATGCCTACGAGATCAGCCGCCACAGCTACATTATGCGCACCGCGCTGAGCATGGCCACGACGTTTCAATCCACTCCCGGCAATTAAGCCGGTAGATTCGGTGTGGTCATGGCAAGTGTTTGCAGCCTGAGCTTGAGTAAGCTGTCCGTGCTTAAGTTCTGCAGGCCAATGTGATGGCCCTGGATCGCCAGCGCTGCAGCGACAGCCTTATATTCGGTAAGCGCCAGCCAGGCACCCTGCGACCAATGGTCTAACCTTTGGTCTTCGCCACGCAACCGCGCCTGAAAGCGATCGCCGTATTTGCCTAAGTCGTGCAACAGGCCAGCTAACCGAACCTCCTCGGCCCAGGGCTGATCGCGCGCAAACTCGCCAGCCAACCGGCTGACGCTCGCCAAATGCTCGTCAAGAGGATGACCAACGCCAGCCTTGTTGGCGCTGTGTGCCAAAAAGGTGCTTTTTCTCATCGTAGCTCCTTACAGGTTACCTAAACTGGGCAGGCTATGCACTGGCTGTCGGCTCTTGCGCCTTACGCCAGGCTTTCATGAAAAGCTTAGGCTATTCCGGCACATAGGCCAGGTTGGGCGCCAGCCATTTTTCTGCCTCGGCAAGACTCCAGCCTTTGCGGCGGGCGTAGTCTTCGACCTGATCGCGGCCCAGCTTGCCAACGTTGAAATAGCTCGCCTTGGGGTGGGAGAAGTACCAGCCGCTGACCGAGGCGGCAGGGTACATCGCAAAGCTTTCGGTCAGGAGAATGCCGGTGTTCTGTTCTACCCCTAAAAGGTCGAATAAAGCGCGTTTTTCGGTGTGATCTGGGCAGGCGGGGTATCCCGGCGCCGGACGGATGCCGCGGTAGTTTTCGGCAATCAGCTCTTCGTTGCTGAGGTCTTCATAAGGCGCATAGCCCCAAAACTCGCGCCGTACCCGCTCGTGGAGGTGCTCGGCGAAAGCCTCGGCTAAGCGGTCGGCCAAAGCTTTGAGCATAATGGCACGGTAGTCGTCGTGCTCGCGTTCAAAGCGAGCCAGGTGCGCTTCGATGCCGATCCCGCAAGTGACGGCAAACGCTCCGATAAAATCGCTTATGCGGTTTTCCTCAGGAGCGATAAAGTCGGCTAGGCAATAATTGGGTTGGCCCTTGGGCTTTGGCTGCTGCTGGCGCAGGTAGTGGAACACCAACTCCTGGCTATTGGTTTTAACCACCACGTCGTCGCCGCGGCTGGAAGCCGGAAATAACCCGAAGACAGCATGAGCGGTCAGCCACCTCTCCGCCACTAGCTGCTCTAGCATTTTTTCAGCATCGGCCAATAGCCTTTTAGCCTCTTGGCCCACGATCGGATCGTCCAAAATCTTGGGATAGCTTCCCACCAATTCCCAGGCTTGGAAGAAAGGCGACCAGTCGATATAGCGCACGAGTTTGTCTAAAGGATAATCGCGGAAAACGTGAACCCCGAGTCCGCGCGGCTTGGGCGGAAGGTAATCGCGCCAGTCGGTATAAAAACGGTTGGCTCGTGCCTGGGCAATAGGTAGGAGCTTGCTAGATTCTTGCCGCATGGCGTGGCGGCGGCGCACCTCCTCGTACTCTTGGGCGAGGTTGGTGAGAAAAGGCCCGCGCAGTTCCTCGCTTAACAGGCTGCCGACCACCCCGACCGCGCGCGAGGCGTCGGGAACATAGACTACCGGCGCTGGGTAATGCGGGGCGATTTTGACTGCCGTATGCACCCGAGAAGTCGTTGCTCCGCCGATTAATAAAGGATGAGTGAAGTCCTGGCGGGCCATCTCTTTGGCGACGTGGATCATTTCGTCCAAGGAGGGGGTAATCAGGCCAGACAGGCCAACGATGTCTACCTGCTCGCTGTTAGCAGCGGCCAAGATCTTATCTGCCGGCACCATCACTCCCAGGTCTATGACTTCAAAGCCGTTGCACTGAAGCACCACGCCGACGATGTTTTTGCCGATGTCGTGCACGTCGCCTTTGACCGTAGCGAGCAGGATTTTACCAGCGCTCTTTCCCTCCTGGCGTTGGGCTTTAAGGTAAGGCTCCAAATACGCAACCGCCCGCTTCATCACCCGCGCCGATTTGACCACTTGCGGCAAAAACATCTTGCCGGCGCCAAACAGATCCCCAACCACGTTCATCCCGGCCATCAAGGGGCCCTCGATCACCGCCAAAGGATTGCCGAGCAGTTTTCTCGCTTCCTCGGTGTCTTCTTCGATGTAGTCGGCAATCCCTTGGACCAGCGCGTGCTCCAAGCGCTTTTCTACTGGCCAGCTGCGCCACTCCAACGCCTGCTGTTGCACTATCCCTTCCCCACGATATTCCGCCGCCACTTCCAGCAGGCGTTCGTCGGCGTCCTCGCGCCGGCACAACAGGACATCTTCGATCGCTTCGCGCAGCTTAAGAGGAACTTCCTCATAGATACCCAGTTGCCCGGCGTTGACAATGCCCATGTCTAGCCCGGCGCGGATGGCGTGATACAAAAACACCGCATGGATCGCCTCGCGTACGGCGTCGTTGCCGCGGAAAGAAAACGAGACGTTGGAAACTCCTCCGGAGGTCAGCGCATAAGGCAAGGTCTTTTTGATCTCGGCCACCGCTTCGAGAAAATCCAGGCCGTAACGGCGGTGTTCGGGGATGCCGGTGGCAACAGCAAAGATGTTCGCGTCGAAGATAATATCTTCCGGCGGAAAATCGAGTTTTTCCCGAAGCAGCCGGTAGGCACGGGTGCAGATCTCCACCTTGCGCTTTCTGCTGTCGGCCTGGCCCTGCTCGTCGAAGGCCATCACCACCACCGCTGCTCCATACAGGCGAGCCAAGCGCGCGTGCTCCAAGAACACTTCCTCGCCTTCCTTCAAGGAAATGGAGTTGATCACCCCCTTGCCTTGGATGCACTGCAATCCGGCCTCGATCACCTCCCATTTGGAGGAATCGATCATTATCGGCACGCGGGCGATGTCCGGCTCTGAGGCGATCAGGTTTAAGAACTTGACCATCGCCCCCTTAGCATTGAGCATCCCCTCGTCCAGATTGACATCGATCATCTGGGCGCCGTTTTCCACCTGCTGCCTGGCGATTTCCACTGCGGCGTTGAAATCGCCCTCTTGGATCAGGCGGCGGAAACGGAGAGAACCGGTGACGTTGGTGCGCTCGCCGATGTTGACGAACAAAGAATCCGGGCCGATGTTCAAAGGCTCAAGGCCGGCCAGGCGAGTGAAGACCTTAGGTTTTGGGACTTGCCGCGGCGGTATTCCAGCAACTGCTTCGTCGACGGCCCGGATGTGCTCGGGGGTGGTGCCGCAGCAGCCGCCGACGATGTTGAGCCACCCCGCTTTAGCCCACTCGCTTATTTCCGCGGCCATGGTTTCCGGAGCCTCGTCGTAACCGCCGAATTCGTTAGGGAGTCCAGCATTTGGGTGGGCCGAGACAAAAGTATCGACGTAACTTGAGATTTCCTCAATGTGGCGGCGCAATTCTTTAGCCCCCAAAGCGCAGTTGAAACCAAAGGACAAAGGCGCAGCGTGGCGCAGCGAATTCCAGAACGCTTCTGGGGTCTGCCCGGATAGGGTACGGCCAGAAGCATCGGTGATGGTGCCAGAGATCATGAGCGGCAATTCCACTCTGTGCTCGGCAAAATATTGCTTGACGGCAAATACCGCCGCCTTGGCGTTTAAAGTGTCGAATACGGTCTCGATCAAGATCAGGTCTACCCCGCCTTCGATCAAGCCAGCCACCGCCTCGGTATAAGCCTCTGCCAGCTCCTGGAAAGTGACGTTGCGAAACCCCGGGTCGTTGACGTCCGGGGAGATGGAGGCGGTGCGATTGGTGGGTCCTAGGACGCCGGCGACAAAGCGGGGTTTGTCCTCAGTGCGAAAATCGTCCGCTGCTCGCCGGGCCAGGCGCGCCGCCACCAAGTTAATTTCGCGCGCCAAAGACTCCATGCCGTAATCGGCTAGGCTGATGCGATTGGCGTTGAAACTGTTGGTCTCGATGAGGTCGGCGCCAGCTTTAAGGTATTGACGATGAATTTCTTCGATGATCTGTGGCTGGGTTAAAACCAAAAGGTCGTTGTTACCTTTAAGATCGCACGGCCAATCTTTAAAGCGCTGGCCACGGTAGTCGGCTTCCTTCAGGCTATAAGCCTGGATCATGGTACCCATGGCCCCATCTAAGATCAGAATACGTCTGGATAAAAGCTCTTTAATCAAATTGCTGCGCATTGGCTTAAAATAGTCAATTGAAAAGCGTCTTGCTGGCGCCGATTTTGCGATAATGAAATTTTTATAACAACAATTTGTTGAGGAGGGCTCCATGCGCAAGGTCTTATCTTTGGTGGCAGGACTTTTAGTCGCTGCTACCAGCTGGGCGGTGACAATCCATCAAGCCACGCCTGAAGAATCCGAACAACTCACCCCGATTCAATTGCAGGACGCTTCCCCTATCCTCGGTAGCTGGACTTTAGTAGAAGTCGCTCCGCGCGCTAGCGGGCCGCGTATTCCGGAGAATCGAACGTGGGAATTTAGACCTGACGGAACTTTAATCACCTCAGGCTATAACCGACATTTCAAGCGCGAGGATCGGCAGGAATTCCATTACCAGATTAAGGACGGCATGATTGTCACCGATGTGCCAGGGCGCCCGGGCAAGCAACTTATTTATCAGATCCACGACCTAAAAGACAGCACCCTAGTTCTTCAGGGCGGCGTGGAAGGTTTTTATTTCTTCAAACGCAAATAATCTCAAAGAGGAGTCAGCCATGAAAATAAATATCGACAGTAAATACAAAACCGATCTTTTAATGTGGGCGGGAATTCTAGTAGTCAGCTTCGTGTTCATCGGTATCTTCATGGTGTTTACCACCACTTCCCCGCTCTCTTTGATCACAAAAATCCTAAGCGCCGTTTTAATAATGTTCCTACCCGGATACATCATCGTCAAGCTCTACCTGGACCACGTCAAGCTCACCGAGAATCCAGCGCTGGATCGGTTCATCCTCTCCTTCGCCATTTCCATCGTCACCGTCCAGTCCCTAGCCTTTCTAGTCAGCTATTTTGCCGTTCACCAGCTCAAGCTGGACCAGGAAATCCGCATCGGACTGGAAAACTGGGTGCCTCTCATCATCGTGATTTTGGTCATCACCGTGGCGGTAGGTCTCAAGTTTTGCTATAACAAGATCGCAGCGCTGTGGCAGCAGTTGTCTGCCTGGTCGAGCCAGAAAATTGGCGAAAGCGGGCCGATGATTTTGGTGATCTTGCTCACCTTCTTGAGCTTGGCAGGGCTCTTCGGACTAGTCAGATTAATCCTGTTCATCGTTATTAAGGCGTCTGGCTTTCCGGCTTGATCATGGTTTTTTGTCGGGCGGGCCTTGTGGCCCGCTTTGTTTTTAAAACTTTGCTTGAAAAATTCAGACAAAAATGATGCCAGTTTAAGCTTAAGTAAAAATGTCCACTCTCGCACGGGCGCTGACTCGCTTCGAACAGATGCCTTATGCTTCTTATGAGATCGACACGGCAGTCTATGACCGCGCTGTGCGCCTGTTCCGTTTCGCCAAACGCTTTCTCCACCTCAATTTCAAACTCCACGCGCCGCAAGACCTAGTCCACCAAGCCCAAATTTTCGTCTTTAATCACTTTGCCCGTTTCGAGACCTTCATTCCCCAGTACCTGATCTACGAGTGCTGCGGCGCTTATTGCTGCGCTATCGCGCACCGGGAGTTGTTCGAGATCGATGAGCACCTCACCCGCCTGATGCTGGCCATGGGCGCCATCCCCCACGACCATCCTCAGTTGATGCCGCTGTTGGCGACCCAAATCCTGCGCGGACGCAAGATCATCATCTTCCCGGAAGGGGGCATGGTAAAGGACAGGCGCGTCGTCGACCGCAAAGGGCGCTATAGCATCTATTCCCGTTCCGCTCTCGATCGTCGCCGCCAACACACCGGTGCGGCAGTGCTAGGACTGGCTTTGGATCTTTTCAAACAGGCGGTCCTCAAGGCCCACGCTTGCGGTCAGGAAGAGCAGCTCGACCGCTGGCAGCAGCAGTTGAACCTACCCGACCGCAATGAATTTCTCGCCCGCTGCCGTGAGCCGACCGTGATCGTGCCGGCCAACATCACCTTTTTCCCCTTGCGCATCGACGACAACCTGATCAAACGGGTCATCGAAACCATCCGCCCGGGAATCAGCAAACGCCTGCTGGAAGAGCTTTTGATCGAAAGCAATCTGCTGTTAAAAGACAGCGACATGGACATCCACCTAAGCGATCCCATTCGGGTAGACGCCTTCTTTAGGTTTTGGGAACGCAAGTTGATATCTAAAGCCCTGCCGCCGATCAGCAGCTTAGAGGAAATCTTCACCTGGCGTACCAGCTCAGATTTAAAGCGGCGATGGTTGGCCAGATCTCTGCGTCAAAACGCTCGCCGCATCCGAGACCAGTACATGGTGGCCATGTATCAGGCGGTCACCGTCAATCTGTGCCATTTGGCCGCAACGACGATCTACGAGGTATTGAAGCGCAAGCGCGACCAGATTCCCAAGGACTCCTTCCGCAAGGCGCTGTACCTAGCAATCAAACAGGTCCAACAAGAGCCAAAACTATTTTTGCACCGCAGCTTGCGCAACCCTGAAAGCTACCAAGATCTGCCCGACGCCGAACCGCCATCTCTCCAGCAATTTCTTTGCACTGCAGAAAGCGCCGGCTTGATCGAACCGGTCGGCGGCTGCTATCACTTCCTGCCCAAGTTGGAAGAAGAGTTCGAACTCGACACCGTCCGCCTGGAAAATCCAGTTCTCGTCTATGCCAATGAGGTCGCACCATTGTCACGCCTCCGGGAGATCGTCGGTCAGGCGCTCGATCAGGCAGATTGGCTCCCGCCGCATCATATGGCTCGCTTGCGTTTCGCCGACGAAATCTTAGCCTTCAAATGGGACAAGGAGCTATATTCAGCTCCCTATTTTGCCGAGATCAATCGGCAGGAAACCTCCGTTGCCAACGGCGAGCCGTTTTTGTTTCAACCCCCATCGCCAACCGCCAAAGGCGTACTATTGATCCACGGCCTGCTTGCCTCCCCCGCGGCGATGCGGCCATTGGGGGAAGTTTTAGCACAAGCCGGCTACACTGTGCTGGGAGTGCGCCTTAAAGGTCACGGCACTTCCCCTTATGACTTGCGCGAGCGCGAGTTTAAGGATTGGTTGCTTTCCGTCCAGCGTGGTTTTCTGATCCTGAGAGAACTGACCGAAATCATCGCCATCGTCGGCTTCTCTACCGGAGGGCTATTGGCCTTGCATCTGGCCGCCGATCAGCCCGACCAGTTGGCAGCCGTCGCGGCAGTCTCCCCCCCGGTCAAATTCCGCAGTCCCACCATGGCGCTGGTGCCTTTAGTCCATCAGGCCCAGCGCCTGACTGCGTGGATGCCGGACGGCGGTTTTAAGGGATTTATACCCAACCAGTCGGAGCATCCGCAGATCAACTACCGTCACGTCCCGATCCAGGCACTCCAAGAACTTCGCGAGCTCATCTCCGAAACCAAGGCGCGCCTTCCCGATGTCAAATGCCCGGTGCTGATTCTGCAAGGGGACGGCGACCCGGTGGTCGATCCGGACAGCGCCCAGATTATCTTCGACCAATTGGGCACGCACCGCAAAACCCTGAGTTTGATCGGCGCCCGCCGGCACAATATCGTGTTCGACGATCCCGGCGGCGTCCACAACCTGATCCGGTTCTTCATCGACCAATATTGCATTATTCCTCATGACTGACCAACCCTGGCTCAAGCTCTATCCACCGAGCCTTCCGGCGGACCTTCCGCCTCTCCAGGACGCCTCTTTAGTGGCCTTATTCGAACGCATAAGCCGGCAGTTTGCCGATCTCTCAGCCTTAGAGAACCTGGGCACCCTCCTTACCTATCGTGACTGGGATCGATTGTCTTTGCGGTTTGCCCACAGCTTACGCCGACGGGGATTGGAGAAAGGCGAGCGGCTGGCGATCATGCTGCCCAACCTGCTGCAATTCCCGGTCGTCCTGATGGGCGCCCTGCGCGCGGGTCTTACCGTGGTCAACATCAATCCACTGTTCACACCCCGGGAATTAGCGCAGGAACTCATAGATTCCGAGGCTTCCGGGATCGTCCTGCTGGCCAATTTCGGCCACGTTCTGGAACGCGCCTTAGCTGAGTTCGGGCTGGTGCTCAAACACATCTTCGTCACCGAAGCTGGTGATCTTTGCCCGGCACCCAAGCGCCAGCTGATAAATTGGACTTTGCGGTACTTCAAGCGCAAAGTACCGCCTTTCCAGCTACCGGTCACTGTGACCTTGCGTCAGGCCATCGAGGAAGGCCGGGAAACGCCGCTGGACGTACCCCTGGAACCCGAAGACCTCGCCTTCCTTCAATACACCGGCGGCACCACCGGCACCCCCAAAGGGGCGATGCTCTCCCACGCTAACCTGCTTGCCAACATCGAACAAGCGCGCCTATGGCTGACCTGCCAGGACTTCCGCAAGCACCTGGAAAGCGGCTGTGAACAGGTCGTCACTGCCCTCCCCCTGTATCACATCTTCGCCTTGACCGCCAATCTGTGGGTTGGGATGGCATTGGGAGTGTTCAACCATCTCGTCACTGATCCGCGGGATTTGCAAAGCCTGATCAAAACCATAGGCAAATTCAAACCTTCAGTTATCACCGGGGTCAACACCTTGTTCAACCATCTGCTCCAGACTCCAGGGTTTTCTCAGCTGGATTTCTCCACTTTGAAACTTACCTTGTCCGGCGGCATGGCCATGCAGAAAGCGGTTGCCGAGCGCTGGCAAGAGATCACCGGCTGTCCAGTGTTAGAAGGCTATGGGCTGACCGAAGCCTCACCGGTAGTAACTTTAAACCCTTTAGACTTAGACACTTTCACCGGCAGTATCGGTCTGCCGCTGCCGGGCACCGACTGCCGGATCGTGGATGACAGCCGGCTTCTTCCTCCGGGAGAAGCCGGGGAATTGTGCGTACGCGGTCCACAAGTGATGCGCGGTTACTGGAAGAAGTCAGAGGAAACTCGCTTGGTCCTGAATGAGGAAGGCTGGTTGCGCACCGGCGACATTGCCAAGATGGACGAGCGGGGATTCTTTTACCTGGTAGATCGCAAAAAGGACATGATCCTGGTCTCCGGTTTCAACGTCTATCCCAGCGAGATCGAGGAAATAGTAAACGCCCATCCGAAGGTTAAAGAGTGCGCCGCAGTGGGGGTGCCAGACATAAGTACCGGCGAGGCGGTGAAATTAATCGTGGTCAAAGCCGACCCGACTCTGACCGAAAGCGAGATCCAAACCTGGTGCCGCGCCAACCTCACTGCCTACAAGCGCCCTCGTCTGATCGAATTTCGGAATGAACTCCCAAAGTCCGCAGTGGGCAAGATTCTGCGCCGAAAACTTCGCGACTGAAGCGTTTTTTGTTCCAGATCAAAAACCGAACCTAGCTTAGGTGGTAGTTTAAGCCACGCCAGATTGCATCTGGCGAGGTTAATAACAAAATTTTGGAGAGATCTGATGAGCGAACAACCCAAGCAGGAAAAAGACTACTTTTGGTACATTATCGCCGCCGTCATCGCCGCCGTAGCGATGACCTTGTGGATGGTGAAAAGCCAAGAGCATGGTAAATATGTCACCAGCCAACAGGCCATCGAGCAAGACAAAGCTTTCTCCGCCTATCGGTGATTGGTTTTACCTCTTGACTCCTCCTTCTCTGTGTTAAATTGATAGAGAGGTGACGTTAAAAAATCACCTCTCTTCTTGTTTCAGAGCAGATTGCCTTCCTTGTCCACCAGCGGGACCTGATAGCGCTTGAGCAGTGCTATGATTGCTTCGCGCTTTTGCTCGATCAGCTCATCGAGCTGGGCTTTCAAGGCCTTGTCTTCACGTCTTACCCCCATGGCGATGGCATAATCGAAGCGGATCCCAGGTTCTGATTTGAGCGGCAACATGCGGTAATGTTTAGGATGCTTGAGGCTCAGATAGGCGCCGATCGGCCCCCAGACGACCGCCATGTTGACGTTGCCCGCAGCGAATTCCTTTTCCAAGGTCATAGCGGTGTTGACCCTGGGATCGCCGGTCATCGCTTGATAAGTGCGTCCCTGCTCAATAAGGCCGTGGCGCAACAGCCAGGTAACCCCTGGAGTACGGTCAAACATGGCGATCTTGAGCTTGGCTTTGCGTTCGGCAGGCAACTCAAAAAGTTGTTCTGCAGTTTGAATATCGTCGAAGCCTTTACCTTTGGCGATCACCAATACGTAGGTAGAGCGGTAATAAGGTTTAGTCGTCGCGGCCAATTCGAATCCGGCAGGCAGCCCCATGACCACGTCGCACTTGTAGCGGTCGGTTTCGGGGTCTTTGGCCTGCAGGGTGTTGCGCAAGAAACCGATCCGCTGTGGGTACCAGGTATACTCAACCGGTTTTCCCAGTGCCTCGGCGAACAGGCGGGCGATTTGGTTCTCAAATCCTTCCTCCTGCTTGGTAGACAGAGGAGGATTGACTGGATCGGCACAGACCCTGAAGGGCTCGGCGTAAACGATCCCGGTCCAGAACACGAACGACATAACAGCAATCAGCAGGCGAATCAGCATCGATGCACTCCATGAGGATTGGTTAAAGCACGATTTTCTTGTCGGCGGAGAAATTTTTAGGTAGCTTAGTTTCCCATCTTTACTCAAGGCCATAGCTCCATGACCCTCCAAGCCAAAGACATCATGCAACCGGAGGTGGTCTCTGTCCCTCCGGAAATGACCCTCGACCAATTCGAGGAGTTCCTAACTATCCAAGACATCGACGGCGCCCCGGTTCAAAACGCTGCCGGAGAGATCGTCGGCATCGCCTCTAAGACCGATGTCGTGCGCGCCTTGCGTTTCCAGGAAGGCGACCGCCTCAGGTTGAGCGGGAAAAATATCACTGTGGGCGACATCATGACTGACGAGGTGGTCTTCGTCCCGCCCGACCTCTCCCCTCGAGAGGTAGCCGAACTGATGATCGAGCATCGTATCCACCGGGTTCTAGTGGGGGATAAGCGCTGCGTGCGTGGAATCATCACCGCCTTCGATCTCCTCCGCCTAGTCCGTTAGATTTCAAGTCCCAGAGGATTGTCTGGGTCTACCCCGGGCATGAACGGCACCCGCCGATCCTGGTCGGTCACCTGGTAGACCAGACCCAACCAGTTGTTAAACACCGCCTTGGCAGTATCGCGCCAGGTGTTGTCAAGCAGCGGCAGCAAAGCGCTTTCAGGAAACGACGGCAATTCCTCTCCTCGACGCCTGGCGCTCTCCACCGCTGCCCGATAATCCCGCAAGATCGCCTGGGCTTTAGGGTTGAAATAATTGTCCACCAGCGGCGGATAGTCCTCGCGCTCGCCGCTGCAATACCTTCCTACTTCGCGTTTGTATTCTTTAAGCAAGCTGACAGTGTCGTATTCGGGATGTCCTTGGAAGTATACCACTCGGAGCAAATCCGGGCTAACCGCTAAGTGCACCCCAGCTGCTTCGCTTTCCACCAGGATTTTCAATCCCACCTGCTCTAGATCCTCGCGGAACAGTTCGTTGAAACGCGAGTGAGGCACGTCGAAGCGGGTATTGATGTCGGCGACCAGAGGATGGCGCGGGTTGACCACCCGGTGGGAATAGACTCCCCAACGTTTGGCCGGCAGGCGGGTGCGGCGGATACCATAAGAATACTGCACCAAGGCGTGGGTGGCCAGGCACGAGCACAGGATAGAAGTCACATGCTGCCTGGCCCAATCGAATACCTCGGTCAAAGGTTCCCAGAAAGGCTCCTCGGAGATGTCGGCGTGGGTTACGTTGGCGCCGCTGATGATCAGCGCATCCAACCCCTCCGCGCGGATCTTCTCGAACGGCTCGTAGTAACGCTCGATGTGGGCACGAGCCTCGGCCCCTCGCTCCAAGCCCTCGATGGTAAAAGGATGAACGTAAAACTGGACGATCTGGTTACACCCTCCAAGCAGGCGGAAAAACTGCCGTTCGGTGGCTTCTAGTGCCTTGTCCGGCATCATGTTGAGCAGACCGATGTGGAGCTCGCGGATATCCTGATGGCGGGCGGCGTCCAGCGGCAAGACTTTCTGGCCTTCGGCTCTGAGGCGTTCAAAAGTAGGCAGTTCGGTATGAGCAACCAAGGGCATGTCCTTCCTCCTCTCATTTGTTATAAGCTGTAGCTTCTTTGGCCGCGATGGCATCAGCCACCAACTGGAGAAAATCCTGTTCGTCGCGCACCTTGGCCGCCTCGTTGGCATCGACAACATAGCCGTAGCGGTCGGCGATTGCTTGATAGCGCGGCAGGCGGCTCAAAAACAAGCGGGGAAATACCCAAGTTACAAACTCATCCGGAGGGATTTCGTCCGGCCTGGCATAGCCGCGTTCGGCCATGAACTCGGCCAGTTGCCGGTCTAGAAATTCCTCCCGGTAATACAAGGGCTTGGGATTTTTGCGGGCGCGCTCGATCAGCGTCTGCTCTAACTCCGGCGTGGTTTTGATATACAGGATCAGGGTATGCTCGGCCAACGATTCCAGCACTTCTGGAGCATCTAGCTCGCATACGCTGCCCCCGGCATCGTTGACAAAGTGCCGATACCCGTAAATGTCACGCGCTTTTTCGATGAAAATTGGCACGTCCAACATGGCCGCGATCTCCGCCTGACGGTGGAGCGCCTGACGGCGCTTGAATTCCTCAAGCGGCAACCCCCCCTGGGCAGGATCGCCGATCTTGCCCAAGAAACTCGCGATAGGGGCCAGATTGTCTACGGTGATGTTGCTGCAGATATAGATGGAATCGGACCTAAGCAGGTCGCGCAGGAAAGGCACCTGCATCGCTTGGCGTTTGATATTATCCAGGATCGGCTCCTCCAGATATTTGGTACCGATCCGATAATCGCCCGAGAAGTGGAACCATTCCGCCTTGGGCAACTTGTTGGCTAGAGTAGTCTTGCCAACCCCAGACATCCCAAGCAAGGTAATGCGTTTGGCATCCCAGTCCAAAAACTCTCGTGGCGTCATTCTCATGGGAACGTGTGCCCTCTAACGATCGATTAGCAAAATAATGATAACTCTAATACAGGGATAAATGCCTTCTTTGGATTTTGGCCAAAACTTTCAGTTCCTGAAAAATCATCAACATGTCATAATTAGGCTACATAATTTTGCTAGCAGGCGACACTCAAGGTATTGTCGATGCCTTCAACCACCCGGGGATGGAAAGCGGCTCGGTTCGCAACAGGACTTTTGCTTGGCTGGTTCGCGCTTGCTACAGGCGCTCAGCCTACTTTGACCCTTCCCGATTGGAGCGAACTGACGCTAGAGTTATCTCCAACCTTGATAGTCAAGGCCGACCTGAAAACGACCGTCGCAGAACAGGCCAAACCCAAACTGCTCGAACGCCCCGGTGCGCTTCAACCACCACCGCAAAGCGTCGTCTATCACCTGACGGTGGAAACCCGCCTGAAATGGTTCCTGTCAAGCAAGACCTGGATGGGCGAACTGTGGCTTAAGCCCGACTTGACTGCCCTGCAGCGAACCCGTCTCAAAATCGGACCTTCGAGCAATTATAAAACCTACCGCTACGCTGACCGAGGCGTTTATCGGACCCGCCACCAGCCTAAGGATTCAGACCAGATGCTTCAGCCTCCCCAGACCTGGTCAATCGTCAACGAAACTTTCTACCCTTTTCTCGAGGCCACCAAACGCTGCGCTCTTATTTCTGACCCATACGTCATTCTCCTGTTGCTTTCCCAGGATTGGCTCGCTACCGAAATGGTCATCTGCATGTTTAACCAGGAAGGTGTGTACCAGGTAAGCCTTCAGCGTACCGGCGTCCAAACCGTGCAAGCGAATTATCGCCTTGCGCAAAATTCCAAATCCCACCGGGTTCAAGCCCTCGTCCAGGCAGAGCGCATCTTAGTCCATCCGCTTCCACCAGACTCCAACGCCGGTAGAGACCCGGAGCCATTCGAATTCCTCGGTATGGAAGGCGACATCGTGTTCTTACGCGACCCCAAAACCCACCTTCCGCTCCAGATCGAAGGCAAGGTTCCTGGATTTGGCCAGGCCCAACTGCAGCTGACCAAGGTCAAGCTGCGCTAACCTTTTGCGCCAATTGCGCAAGCAGCCCGCCCTCAGCCACAGCCAGGCGGGCGATCTCCTGCGCCCGACTCGCTGTGGCAGCATAAGCGTAGATTCTAAGTTGAGGAGCATTGCCAGAAGGGCGCACGTGGGCAACTTCGCCGTTGGCAAAGTAACAGCGGACGCCGTCGAGAACGTTGATGCCAACCACGGGCGCAAACCCCAGGCGGGGGGAAAAGACCTCTTCTAACAGCCTCTTCCTGGCCAACCATTGTCCCGCCTGCCTGCTTGGCGCAGGCAAACAGGCAAGTTCTTTGCCGCCTGTGCCTGACAGGATTACCCCCCCGCTTCCAAAGCGCACCTCCTCGACCCCGGCGGCTTCGGGGGCAAAATACGCCACTATCTTCTGGCTCAGTTCCTGGGGGAAGGCATCGACCAGGTCGGACCGCCCGAAAATTTGGGGAAATTCTTGTAAAAGCCCAGCCAAGCCCGTTCCGCGCCGCCTGGCAGCGGTCAACGCGCACAGGATAGGCAAAGCGGCGTCTCGGGTGGGAAGCGCCTTGAGCGGCCTGCCATTCAGCAGAACATCCGATCCTAGCAAAAAACCGCCGTTGGCTTCCCACGCGACCACGCTTTGCTTACCTTCAGTCAACCACAGGCGCATCGCCTCGATGACATAAGGCGAACCGATTCTGGTGCGGCGCAAAGATATTCCCCGAGGCGCCAAAAAATCCTCAAGTGCAGGACTAGCGCTGATTGGGGTAGCGGCGGCGTCAGCGTCGAGGAATTCTGCCACTACGGCCCCCAGCAGATCGCCCGGGAAAACCACCAGTTTTTCCCCTTCGACGCCGATCACCAGCGGCCGGTCGCTGTCGCCGTCGGTGGTTACCACCGCGTCTATCGGACCATCCTGCCGCTTTACCCAGTCGCCAAGCAGCTCAAGGTGGGCATCCGAGATCGCCTCGGTGTCTAGGGGAATAAACTCCCCGCAGCGCCCAACGCAAATCACATCGGCACCGGCTTCCATCAGGATCTGCGGCAATAAGTCCCTGCCCACCGCGCTGTACTCGAAAAACAACACCCGCAAACCTTTGAGAGAATCCGCCGCAAACGCTGTCCGATAGCGACTGCAATAGCTTTCCGCTAACTTTGGGTTAGCCTTCGGCAACCTAGGGCGAAACTGAGGTTTTAAGCTGCCGTCGGGAGCAAACTTCGATTCCTCAGCCGAGCGGGAATATTCCTGCGTGCGGAAAAGCTCCACCGCGGCAGTGATCCCAGCTTCGTCGCTTTTGAGCACCTCGCCGTCGCAGCGGTTGGCCTTCTGGCCGTTGCGGTCGGCGGGGATGTGGCTACCGGTCACCACGAAGCTGGCTACCCCTCGTTCCAGAGCGTAATACGTCAATGCGGGGGTAGGAAGACAGCCACCGTAATCCACCGCGTAGCCAGCATCTAAGATCGCCCGGGCGGTGGCCTCAAGCAACCGCGGCGTGGACGGCCGAAGGTCACCAGCCAGGGGGATAGCGAGCACTTCGCTGGGTTTGGGGTCTCGAACAAGCTTGCCGATCTGCTCGAGATAAGCCAAAGTCCCACGGGTCAAACAATACACTTCCAGGTCGGTTAACTCTTCTACCCGGGCGCGCACGCCGCTGGTCCCGAACTTGAGCGGCATAGGTAAATACGTTAAAACCTCTCTCAGGCTCGGTCCTGGACTCACTCGTCCGCTCCTACGATTTCAACTTTAGCGATGCGGCGCTTTCCAGCCTGAAGGACATGGACTTCGCCAGCTGCGATCACCCGACCAGGGTCAGAAACCCGCTCGCCGTCGATCCGCACCGCACCCTGCCGGATCAAACGAATCGCCTCGGAAGTACTGGCGGCTAGTCCTATCTCCTTGAGCAGGTGGGCGATTCCCAAACCCAGGCCAGCAGGTGCCTTAAGCTGGATAGTCTCAAGACCTTGCGGCACTTCCCGGCGTTTAAACCGCGCCTCGAAGCTTTCCAGGGCTTGGTGGGCCGCGGCCTGGCCGTGGAATCTGCCGACAATCTCCAAGGCCAGCTCGACTTTGGCGTCACGCGGGTTTTTGCCTTCGGCGCAGGCGCGTTTTAGGCTGGCTATCTCCGCCGCCGGACGCAGGCTCAACAGATCGAAATAACGCCACATCAGTTCGTCGGAAATAGACATCAGTTTGCCGAACATCTCCTCCGGCGGCTCGCTGATACCGATGTAGTTGCCCAAGGACTTGGACATCTTCTGCGCCCCGTCCAGCCCTTCCAGGATCGGCAGCGTGATCACTACCTGCGGTTTTTGGCCGTAAGTCTCCTGTAGATGGCGACCGACCAGAAGGTTGAACTTCTGGTCGGTTCCGCCCAGCTCCACGTCGGCTTTGATGGCAACTGAGTCGTATCCTTGGAGCAAGGGATACAAAAACTCGTGGATGGCAATCGACTGGCCGCTTTTGTAGCGCTTGCTGAAGTCGTCGCGCTCTAGCATTCTGGCCACGGTATATTTACCGGCAAGCTGGATCAGGTCGGCGGCTGAAAGCTCTCCCAGCCAACTGGAGTTGAACATCACTAAGGTGCGCTCAGGGTTTAAAATCTTATAAATTTGCTCTTCATAGGTGCGCGCGTTTTCGATCACCTGGTCGCGGCTTAGGGGCGGGCGCGTTTGGCTCTTGCCAGTGGGATCACCGATCATGGCGGTGAAATCGCCGATCAAGAAAATCGCCTCATGGCCCAGGTCCTGAAACTGCTTGAGCTTGTTGAGCAGGACCGTATGCCCCAGGTGCAAGTCTGGGGCGGTTGGGTCAAAACCGGCTTTGATCCTAAGCGGGCGACGTTCCTTAAGCCGCGCCAAAAGCTCGGCTTCCAGCAGGATTTCCTCGGTGCCGCGTTTTAGCTCGGCCAGGAGCGCTTCTAGTTCGTGCATGACGGCTCTCTTACAAATCTATCTGGATAAGGTTATACGCCTTCCGTTAAACTTGATAAATTCTAGCTCGTTATTTTTGCGACTTCATCCATGGGTGAGTACTTCATCGGTCTGATGGCCGGTACCAGTCTGGACGGGGTCGATGCGGTGCTTGCGGAAATCTCCGCTCAAGATTTTTCCCTGCGCGCCCATCTTTATACTCCGTTTGCCGACGAACTTCATCAGAAGCTGCGTCAGCACTGCTTCGCCGCACAGGTTCCCTTAACGGTGCTCGGCCAATTGGACGCCGAACTGGGCGAGCTGTTTGGGCGCTGCGCCCTGGCTTTGCTCGATAAAGCCGGAGTCTCCCCCCAGCAGGTGCGCGCCATCGGCAGCCACGGCCAAACCTTCCACCACAACCCCCAAGCGCTTTACCCTTATACCCTGCAGATCGGCGATCCCAACCGCATCGCCGAAATCACCGGCATCACGGTCGTGGCCGATTTTCGCCGTCGCGATCTCGCTGCAGGCGGCCAAGGCGCTCCCTTGGTACCTGGCTTTCACCGCGCGGTGTTCTATTCTCCTAAGGAAAACCGCGCCGTATTAAACCTCGGCGGGATTGCCAATCTTACCCTGCTGCCTAAAGACCCGACGCATCCCGTCATCGGTTTCGACGTAGGTCCCGGCAACACCTTGCTCGACTATTGGATCGCCCATCACCTTGGCCAACCCTGGGACAGCGAGGGACAATGGGCTCGGCAAGGCCAGGTTGTGCCGAAACTGCTCAAAGCGTTGCTTACCGACCCGTACTTCAGCCGGCCTGCCCCCAAAAGCACCGGTCCTGAGTACTTTTCCTCGGCTTGGTTAGAGACACGCCTTAACGCCTTTGCTGAGATCAAACCTCAAGACGTCCAAGCGACCCTCGCCCATCTGACTGCAGCCAGCGTGGCTTTAGGCCTCAAAAACACCAAACCCAATCGGCTGCTGGTATGCGGCGGAGGCGCGCACAACCTCCATCTTTTGGAACTCTTGGAAGATTATTGCGGCTGCCCGGTGGAGACCACCGCCGCCTATGGAATTGGCCCCGACTGGGTAGAAGCGGCCGCGTTCGCCTGGCTGGCTTGGCGGACATTAGCAGGAGTTCCAGGCAACCTGCCCGCCGTCACCGGCGCCCGCCGCGAGGTGGTCCTGGGCGGAATCTATCCGGCCTGCTAGACCGAAAACGACGAGCCGCAGCCGCAGGTGGTCTGGGCGTTGGGGTTGCGGATCACGAAGCGGGCGCCGGAAATATCCTCCTTATAGTCGATCTCGGCCCCTCTCAGATATTGGAGGCTCATCGAGTCCACCAACACCGTCACGCCGTTCTTTTCGATCACCGTGTCGTCCTCGGCAGCCTGATCGTCGAAGGTAAAACCGTATTGAAACCCGCTGCATCCGCCGCCGGTGATATACACCCTGAGTTTGAGCTCCGGGTTGTTTTCTTCCGCTAACAGCTCCGCCACCTTGATGGCAGCGCTTTCGGTAAAGACGATGGGAGTTTCTACCGCTGACATGGCATCCCTTGTTAAAGCCTTTGACAAGCATTATCCCTTTATCCGACTGTTCAGGTCAAGAATAGTGCCCTTTATCTCAAGGTAGCCGGATGCCTGCCTCTGCCAATACTTTCTCTAGCGCTTGCGCCCAGCCTCGGTTGGCAGCTGGATTTAGGGGGCTAGGATGGGGAATGGTGCCGGAAACGATGTCCATACCGGAAAGCGCCGCCGCTACCCGGCGCGCGGCAAATCCCCCTACGCCAAAAACGTATCTGGGATTTAAGCATTCTACGGCCCGTCTGAGCGCAGCGTCGCAGGCACTCAGCAATGGACGTCTGTCGCCAGCGGGTAGGCGATCCGGGGTCAAGTTGTCTCCAGCCTCGGTAAAAAACGCCAGCGGGCAATAATTGAGCACAAAAAAGCGCGCGAAGAAGCGCTGTGGCGTACCGTAAGTCTGCTTAGCCCAGCCCCACAGCCGCATGCCGCTCACTTCGCGGCGCCGGCAAGCAAATCCCAAAACCGGACGAGAAGGATGTTCCCTAGCGGGTCGTCCCACCTGAGCCAAAATGCCAAGCCAGTCGCGCACCATCACGACATCCCCGAACGGCACTCCGGTCTGGACCATGCCCCATGGGCCGGGATTTATCCCAACCAGCAAGATTTCTTTGGGCGCCTGGCCATAGCGTTCCAGATACGTGCGATGAGGTTGCCATGCGTATTCTAAAGGATTGTAGACAAAGGCCGCCGGCGGCCCGAAGCTCAGCCTACCTACCGCTGACGCAAGTTCACTGGCAATGGCGATTAAATCCATGGATCGATTTTATCAAGCAAGGATCAGCGCTACTAGGGCTGGCCTTTCAGAGGAAGGTCCCTCACATACGTTCGAGACGAGCTTTAAACCCGCCTCTATCCTCAGCCAAGGAAGCGCAAGTGGCTCGCCTTCGTCTTTAGGCGATGGTATTTTCATAGACCAATAAGGCAGTTAGTACGCTATGGAACAACGCATTGACATCCCTGGAGACTGGCGACGGGCTGCCAGTTTGATCTTAGAACGGGGTTTGGACAAGATTTTAGTCCTAGGCGCTTCCGACCGGGGAAAAAGCACTTTCTGTAGCTACTTGGCCTGGCATCTGTTGCAAGCGGGGCGGCAGCCGGCGCTCCTCGACGCCGATGTGGGCCAGAAGGATCTCGGTCCTCCGGCTACTATTACTTTGGGATACCCGCGCTTGAATCAGGCGCTGCAAGATCTGAGACCGGCCGCCTTGTATTTCGTAGGGGCGGTGTCACCGGTGGCCCACCTATTGCCCATGGTCGTTGGTACCCGCCAACTTTTGGATCAGGCAAACGCCCCCGCGGTTATCATCAATACCAGCGGCCTAGTGACAGGCGTCGGAAAAGTGCTGAAAACTTACAAGATTGATAGCCTTCGGCCCGATGTGATCGTTGCTCTGGAGCAAAACCGGGAATTGAACCCTATCCTGGCGGCCCATCGTCATTTTTTTATCCTGCGTTTGCGACCTTCTCGCTACGCCTGCGTCAAATCGTTGTCTTTGCGCTCTGAACGCAGACAAGCCGCCTTCGGCAACTACTTTCGGACTGCATCGGAAAAAGCGTTTCATCTCGACGACTTAGTCGTGCAACGCCTTCCCGTCCACCTTAGAACTAATCTTGCCGCCCATCTGACCGCAAACCGCCTGTGCGGGCTGGCCGATGCGAGGCAGCGTTTATTGGGGCTGGGGTTGATTCGTCGATTTGATTCCACTCAGCGGCAGATTCGGATATTCACCCCGGTCAATTCCGGGGAGGTCAAAGTCATTCAACTGGGTGACCTATGGCTGGATTTAGCAAGCTGAAATGGACGTCCATAGTAGCTTATAGACAAGCACTGTTTAAAAAAATATAATCATTCTCATTAATATTTTGTGATTTGCCATGGCTTGTTCAGCTCAGCCTCTAAGCGTTGCCCTTCCTGGCCAACGCGTTCGCATCGCAAACATAGTGGAAAAACCGCTTAGGCTGCGATTATTGAGCTTGGGATTGGCGCCCGGCACCACCCTGACGATACTCAGAAACGGAGCCTCGGCCGTGGTAGTGGGCAAGAACGACGACCGCTTAGCCATCGGCCGGTCTCTGGCAGAACGCATCCTGGTCCAGTCTGAAATCCCATGAACAGCCACACCGTCGCCCTGATCGGCAATCCCAACTCCGGCAAAAGTTCCTTGTTCAACGCCTTAACCGGCGCCCGCCAACGCACTGGCAACTGGCCTGGCGTAACCGTAGAACGCAAGGAAGGGTGGTTCCGCCACGGCGACGATAAATTCGTGCTAGTCGATCTGCCCGGCATCTATTCTTTAGACTCCGAGGAAACTTCCGCCGACGAACGCATTGCCCGGGAGTTCATCCTTTCTGGGGAGGCCGAGGCAATCGTCAACATCGTCGATGCGACTCATCTGGAACGGGCGCTCTATCTGAGCTTACAACTCATCGAAACCGAAACTCCCGTGTGTCTGGCCCTCAACATGATGGATCTGGCCAGGCGTCAGGGTCTGACTCTGGACTTTCAGGCGCTGAGCGAAGCGCTAGGGGTTCCGGTGGTGCCCATGGTGGCGCATCGGGGCGAAGGGGTAGAGACCCTCAAAGCGGCTTTGGCCGCCCAGACCTACCGCCCTTTCCGTGCCGGGCAGGTAACTTATCCACCCCTCCTGGAACAAACCATCTCCGATCTTTCCCCGGCGCTCGCTGAGGCGGTCCCCGATTTGCCACCGCACTGGCTTGCCCTGCACCTTCTCTGCGGTCATCCGGCTCCCCATCCTCTCCCTTTGGAACTTGTGACACAAATCGACCGCCTGCGCGAAACCCTCTCCCTGTCCCTAGGGGAAGACTTGGACCTGGTAATCGCTGACTGCCGTTACCGCCATGCCCACACCATCGCCCGCAAAGTCATCGGACGGCAGCCAGAAAACCGCTCCTTTCCTTCCGACCGCATCGACGCCATCGTTCTGAACCGTTGGCTAGGGGTTCCGATATTCTTGCTGGCGATGTATCTGATGTTTACCTTCACCATCAACCTGGGTGGCGCTTTCGTCGACTTCTTCGACCTGGCTGCCCAGGCCATCCTGGTAGACGGTTTCAGAGCGCTGTTGAGTAGCTTAGGCACTCCCGAATGGCTACAGGTATTTCTAGCCAACGGGGTGGGTGGGGGACTGCAAGTGGTCGCGACCTTCATCCCGATCATCGGCTTCCTCTATCTGTTTTTGAGTTTCTTGGAAGACTCGGGCTACATGGCGCGGGCGGCACTGGTCATGGACCGGCTGATGCAGCGCCTAGGGCTGCCTGGCAAAGCATTTATCCCGCTGATCGTGGGCTTTGGCTGTAACGTACCGGCGATCATGGCCGCCCGGACCTTGGAACGCGAACGTGAGCGCATTCTCACCGTGATGATGGCGCCGTTCATGTCCTGCGGTGCGCGGTTGGCGGTCTATGCGCTGTTCGCTGCGGCTTTCTTCCCCCAAAACGGTCAAAACGTGGTGTTTGTCCTCTATTTGGTCGGAATTTCAGCCGCGATGTTGACTGCCTTTGTTCTCAAAACTACCTTGCTTTCGGGAGAGCCGCAATCTTTGCTGCTGGAGCTTCCTGCTTATCAATGGCCGAACTGGCGTAATCTGCTCCTGAATACCTGGATGCGCCTTCGTGGTTTCGTCACCGACGCCGGCAAATACATCGTGGTGATGGTCATGGTGGTCAACGTCCTGAACGCCTGGAGCACCGACGGACGGTTTGGACCCAAGGTGGCACCGGAATCCTCTATGCTCTCCGCGGTCGCCAAGGCCATCACCCCGGCGTTTGCCCCCTTGGGCGTCCGCGAGGACAACTGGCCTGCCGTCGTCGGTATCTTGAGCGGCGTGCTAGCCAAAGAAGTGGTGGTTGGAACTTTGGACGCCCTGTATTCACGCCTGGACCAAACAGTCGCGGCAACCGAAGACCCTGCTTTTGATCTCTTCGCTGCCCTCTCCGAAGCGGCTGCCACAGTGCCAAAAAACTTGAGCGAAGCCTTGAACACCCTCACTGATCCACTCGGCTTCCGGGTACTGGAAACCGCCGCCGATCCCAATCAGGCGGCTGCGGAATTAGAAACCCATGCCGCCACCTTTGGTGCCATGGCCAGGCGCTTTGCCAGCCAAACTGGGGCCTTTGCCTATCTGCTGTTCGTCCTGCTTTACTCCCCTTGCGTCGCCGCCACTGCTACCATCCGCCGTGAGACCGGCTGGCGCTGGATGGTGTTTGCCGTCATCTGGACGACCGGTTTGGCCTATGCCGCTGCCACCGGGTTTTACCAAGCCGCCACCTTTGCCCAACACCCGCAGCAAGCCCCAATTTACCTCGCCGCGATCGCAGCGGCATTCTTGCTCGCTTACGCCGGGCTCAAGCTGTGGGGCCGTGCGTTGGCACAGGCCGAGGGTACGTCTGGCTCTGGAGCCGGTCCGGGTCTGTTCCACCGAAGCTGCTGCAAATGATCCTGGAGCTTCGCGACCTGCTTCGCCATAGCGGCCAACTTCCGCTCAAGGAGCTGGTCGCCAAGCTCGATCTCCCCCCCGAGCTTGTCCGCGCCATGCTCGATCGCCTAATCCAAAAAGGCCAAGTCGAACGCTTACCCCTCGGCACCTTGTGCGGCGGGGGCTGTAGGAACTGCCAGCCGGAGACAGTGGAAATCTACCGCTGGGTCGACCATACTTGAACTATTTTCACCCTCCTGTCTGACTTTTACCCGCGTACCGCGGAAGGTACCCATGGGAAATACCTGTCCTCGAGCCGCATCTTCCCAGCACTTGCCATGGTTAGTGAGCTTGCTGGCTATCCTGATAGTGATCGTTACCGAACAGCTAGGCGAACGTTTTCTCTCCCAGCACGCCAAGCTCTACGAACGGAGTGAGGTGCTCACCCGCGCAGCGGCGATCCGCTCCCGTCTGGAGGGCATCATTTACGCCAACCTCTATCGGGTACGCGGGCTGGCGGCGGTGATCGCGCTGCATCCCGACCTCGACCAGGAGACTTTCGTCCGCGTTGCCCGCCAGCTGGCAGACGACAACATCCTGCGCAACGTCGCTGCCGCGCCCGATCTGGTCATCCGCCTGATCTACCCTCTCGCCGGTAATGAAGCTGCCCTTGGCCTTGACTATTGCCAGGTTCCCAGCCAACGCGAAGCGGCTTTGCGCGCTCGTGATACTGGTCAACCAGTGATCGCAGGTCCCCTGCCTTTAGTGCAAGGAGGCGTCGGGGTCTTAGTGCGTGAACCGGTGTTCGTCGAGACATCGAGCGGCACAAAGCGTTTCTGGGGGTTGATCTCAGCGGTGATAAACGCCGATACCCTATACCAACTCGCCGGATTGCACGACCCTGAACTGGGACTGCAGATTGCGCTGCGCGGCATCGACGGTAGCGGCGCTCAAGGGCCGGTATTCTACGGCGATCCCAAGCTGTTTGCTACAGACCCTGTGATTTTGGACGTTTCCCTTCCCGGCGGTTCCTGGCAGCTGGCTGCCATCCCGCTCAGCGGCTGGAAGGCAGAGACCACCGTTCTTACTCTGCTTCGCCTCTTTGGATTGGTGATCGGCGGGGTAAGCGTTGTCACAGCGTGGACAATGGTACGCCATGCCCAAAGCAAAAAAGTGGCCGATTACCTAAGGTCCGTACGGGTAACCGTGCTGGAAGGATTGCTCGCCAATTGGCCGCTTACGCAATTGCTGGCCCACATCGCCAAAAGTTTGGAGAAGCTCCATCCGAAGATGCGGGTTTCCATCCTCCAGCTCAAGAATGGGCGGCTTTACACGGCGGCTGCCCCGAGTTTGCCAGATTTCTATAATGCTGTCGTAGATGGACTGGAAGCCAAAGAAGGCCTAGGCTCTTGCGGCACCGCGGCGGCCACTGGCCAGACGGTGATCGTCGAAGACGTCTATCACCACCCTTACTGGGCTCCTTACCTGGATATCGTTTCCAAGGCAGGCTTTCGTGCCTGCTGGTCAGTGCCGTTTAAAAATTCACGCGGAGAAGTGCTGGGCACCTTTGCAGTCTACTACGACCACATACGCTCCCCCAGTCAGGAGGAGCAAGCGCTGATTGAAGAATTCGCCCATCTGGCCGAGCTGGCGATGGAACGGGCAGCCATCGAATCCTATCTCCACCAGGCCGCAACGGTATATGACTTCGCCAGCGAAGGCATCCTGATCACCGACCTTAAGGCGCGCATTGTCGCTGTCAACCGCGCTTTCTGTCAGATCAGCGGCTATAGCGAGTCCGAGGTGTTAGGTAAAAACCCGCGCCTGCTCAGTTCAGGCCATCAAGACCCAACGTTTTACCGGGAAATGTGGCGCTGTCTTTTGGAAACCGGTCACTGGCAAGGAGAAATCTGGAACCGCCGCAAAACCGGCGAGGTCTATCCGCAGCTTTTAACCATTAGCACGGTGCGCGACGCCACCGGCCAACCCACCCACTACGTCGCATTGATGAACGACCTGAGCCAGCTCAAGCAATCTCAAGAGCGCTTGAATTATTTGACCTATTACGACCTGCTCACCGGTCTTCCCAACCGCACGTTGCTCCAACTGAGTCTCATCCAGGCGCTGGAACGCGCCCAGCGCCAGAGTCACCGGCTCACAGTGCTGGTTCTGGATCTAGATCGCTTCAACCTTATCAACGACAGCTTAGGCCACGCCGCCGGCGACGAGTTGTTGGCCGCGTTAGCAGCGCGCCTCAAGCAACGGCTGCGCGGCGAAGACCTATTGGGTCGCCTGGCAGGCGATGAATTTTTGTTGATAGTGGAAAATCTTCCCCATCCAGAAGCCGCTGCCCGCATCGCTGAACAGCTACTTACGGCGTTGCTGTCGCCGTTCGTGGTGGCCGGACAAGCGATATACCTCGGCGCCAGCCTCGGTATCAGCCTGTACCCAGACGATTCTGCCGGCGCTGCCGAACTCATTCAACACGCTGAGGCGGCGATGCGCCGCGCCAAACAAGAGGCTCACGGCAGCTATTGCTTCTATACTCCGGAGCTTTCCGCCCAAGCGCAGCGACGCCTAACGCTCGAGGCCCGCCTGCGTCAAGCGCTGGAAAATGGCGATTTAATCCTCCACTATCAGCCGCTGATCGAATTGCCTAGCGCTCGCATCATCGGGTGCGAAGCCTTGGTGCGCTGGCAAGACCCGCAGCAAGGCCTGATCCCCCCGGATCAATTCATTCCCCTGGCAGAAGAAAGCGGGTTGATCCTACCTTTGGAGAATTGGGTGCTAACCACCGCCTGTCTCACCATGCGCGCCTGGATTAAGGCAAATCTTGCGCTTAAAGTGATAGCCGTCAATCTCTCTGCCCGGCAGTTTTACCAATCCGACTTGCCAGAAACGATCGCCAGAATCTTGGATCAGACTGGCTTGCCACCGGCGTGCCTGAAGCTGGAGATCACCGAAAGCATGGTAATGAGTCGAGGAGAAGAAGCGATCGCCCGCCTACACGCCCTCAAAGCGCTCGGCGTCAGCCTGGCGCTGGATGACTTCGGCACTGGCTATTCTTCCCTAGCCTACCTGAGGCACTTTCCGCTGGACGAGGTCAAAATTGACCGCAGCTTCGTAGCCGACCTTCCCCACCACGGCAACGCGATCAAGCTCGTCGGGGCCATCATTCAGATGGCGCGAGCCTTAGGTCTGAAAGTAGTGGCAGAAGGAGTAGAGACTGCCGTGCAGCACGAACTCCTGCTTCAGCAAGGTTGCCACGCCGCCCAAGGTTACTTTCACAGCCGGCCGTTGCCAGAAAGCGAGTTTTCCCGTCTCCTGTGCCAGAAGCAGGCGATCTGATTTTTAACCCCTATCCCAGCAGCTCCACCCAGTGTACGACCGGTCTGGTAGCCACCGGCTTGAGATAGAGCAGGCAACCGATGTTGGCAGTGGCGATGAGATCGGGAGCACCGCTTTCCAAGGCAGCGATTTTGTTCCGGCGCAAAGCGCCGGCGAGCTTCGGTTCCAAGATCGAATAGGCCCCAGCCGAACCACAACAGAGATGGGCGTCAGGCACCTTAGTCAAGATAAACGTAAGCCGTTCGAGCACCCGCTCCACGACTCCAGCTAGGCGCAAACCGTGCTGCAGGGTGCAGGGGGATTGGAAAGCCACCCTCAGCGGCCGGCTTGGGCGTAACTTATCCAAGTCAGGACAGTCGCTCAACACCTCACTCAAGTCCTTCGTCAGGGTAGAGACAGCTTCCGCCCTGGCGGCGTATTGCGGATCACCAGCGAGCAGTTTGCCGTATTCTTTCACCATCAATCCGCACCCAGAGGCGCTCGTCACGATGGCCTCTATCCCTTGCTCCAGGTGCGGCCACCAGGCATCGATGTTGCGCCTGGCAAACGCCAGGCCTTCGGCCTGGGCCCCTAAGTGATAACTCAGCGCCCCGCAGCAGCCGGCCTGGGGCGCCCGAAGCAGAGAAATTCCTAAGCGATCCAAAACTTGGGCAGCGACGGCGTTGATCCTGGGCGCCAAGACCGACTGGACGCAGCCCTCTAACACCAACATCCGCCGAGGATGAACGGGGGTCGGCCAAGAGAGCGCCTCATTCTCGGGCAAACGGCTCGCCCAGGTTTGCGGCAACCAACGCCGGCTGCATTGCGCCAAGTACACCCATGGAGCAAGCCGCCTGGGATAAGGAATAATCCGCCTCAACCCCCAGCGCAGCAAACGTTGCCGCCAAGGGCGTTTTACCTGCTCCTCGACGAGTTGGCGGCCGATATCCAAGAGACTTCCAAAGCGTACCCCGGAGGGACAGGTCGTCTCGCACGCGCGGCAAGCCAGGCAGCGATCGAGATGGGTCTGGATCCGGACCGTGGGCGCTTCCCCTTCAAGTACGGATTTAATCTGATAGATGCGCCCGCGAGGCCCGTCCAGCTCGTCCCCCAATAGCTGATAGGTCGGGCAGGTGGCGTTGCAAAACCCACAGTGAACGCAAGCGCGAATGATTTGACCGGCGACTTGAGCAGCCGGATGGCTCTTGAGCCTTGGGGCAAGCTTAAGATGCATTTACCACTCCGGATACATCCGACCCGGATTGAAAATGCGGTAAGGATCAAAGGCTTCCTTCAGCGCCCGATGGAGCTTGGCCAGGCTCTCAGGCAAGGGTTGGAACACGTGTTCCCTTGTCCCTTGCGTCCGAAACAGGGTGGCGTGCCCTTTGAGCGCAGCAGCGAGCTTAAAAACCTTCTCTTTAGCTTCCAAAGTCCGCACCCAACGCTGGGCCCCGCCCCAATCGAGGAGAAAGCGCCCGCCCAAATCCGGCAAAGCCGCCGCAGGCGGCACCGACAGACGCCAAAGATCCTCACCCCCTTCGGCGAAAAACGGCCGCGACTGCTCTCGCAATCCGTACCAGAAGGCTTCTCCTTCGGTCAGCCGCTCTCCCCCTATGCGACCGGCAGCGGCCGCCACTGCCTGCTCGGTACCGCTTAAGCGAAAATACACCAACGGTTCCTCGTAGGCAAGCGCGCTCAAGGGCAGGGATTGACCCATCAAGGCCAGCATGGTTTCAAGCGCTTTTTGCGGTTCTACTTCCCGGCACAGGGTCAATTCTAGCTCAGGACGGGGCAGGACCTTGAGGGAGACTTCTAGGATCACCCCCAGCGTGCCCAAGGAGCCTGCAAGCAACCGGCTCAAGTCGAAACCAGCCACGTTCTTTATTACCTTGCCGCCAAGCGACAAGACTTCGCCGCGGCCAGTCAACAGCTTGACCCCCAGAATAAAATCGCGCACCGCCCCGGTAAACGGCCTCCTGGGGCCAGATAGCCCGGCGGCTACCGCCCCGCCTATGGTCGCCTCGCCGAAATGAGGAGGCTCGAATGGGAGCATCTGGCCTTCGGCATCCAGCGCTTGTTCTAACTCCCAAAGCGGCGTACCAGCGCGCACCGTGATGACCAACTCCTGCGGCGCATAGTCGACGATCCCGCGGTGTCCGGCCAGCGAAAGCCGCTCGCCTTGAGGTAGGCGACCGTAGAAATCCTTGCTTCCGCCGCCGACGATGCACAGAGGCCGCCGCTCGGCGATGGCCGCTTTTACCCGTTCTACCAGTTCTGCGGTCAAATCCATAAATCAAAAACGCTCCAATTCCGGGTGGGAAAGCTGCCCGCGATGCACGTGTGCCCTACCAAGTTCCACGCAGCGTGCCAAAGTCGGAATGGCTTTGCCGGGGTTGAGCAAACCCATGGGATCAAAAGCACGTTTGACGGCGTGGAACTGAGCCAGTTCCTTGGGGGAAAACTGATAGCACATGCCAGCGAGTTTTTCGACTCCCACTCCGTGCTCGCCGGTGATCGTGCCACCGACCTTGACGCACAACGCTAAAATCTCATCTCCCAAACGTTCCACCCGCTCAAGCTCCCCAGGAACCTCGGCGTCATACATAATCAGGGGATGGAGGTTGCCGTCGCCGGCGTGGAACACGTTGGCGATCTTAAGACCGTATTTGCGGCTTAACTTAGCGATTGCGGTCAAAACTTCAGCCAGGCGATGGCGCGGGATGGTGCCGTCCATGCAGTAATAATCGGGAGTGATCCGGCCGATTGCCGGAAAAGCCGCCTTGCGTCCGGCCCAGAAGCGCTGGCGTTCGGCCTCATCGCGCGCAATCCGAACCTCGAACGCCCCGCTTTCCTTGAGCACCTTTTGCGCCAAGGCCAGTTCCTCTTCCACCTGGGCAGCAAAACCGTCCACCTCGCACAGCAAAATCGCCTCAGCTCCAAGCGGATAGCCGGGGTGGATAAACTCCTCCACCACTTCAATCGTGGTCCGGTCCATCAGCTCCAGCCCTGCCGGAATCAGTCCGGCGCGAATCACCGCCCCCACCGCCTCGGCAGCTGCAGCGACAGAATCGAACGCCGCCAGAACCATCCGAGCGCTCTCAGGTAAGGGTAAAAGGCGCACCGTCACCTCGGTGATGACCCCTAAAAGCCCTTCCGAGCCGTGCATAAGCGCCAAGATGTCCAACCCTGGCCCGTCTAGGCCATCACCGCCGACTTTTACCTCCTCGCCGGCCATGGTTAAAAAACCAAGCCCCAACACGTTGTTTACCGTCAAGCCGTATTTGAGACAATGCAGCCCCCCGGCATTTTCAGCGACGTTGCCGCCGATAGTACAGGCGATTTGCGAAGAAGGGTCGGGAGCATAATACAGGCCGTAGGGCTTTGCTGCCTGGCTGATCGCCAGATTGCACACTCCAGGCTGAACGCAGGCAAGGCGGTTTTTAGGGTCTAAAGTTAAAATCCGATTCAAGCGCGCCAAGCACAGCAGCACGCCGTTCTCAAGCGGCAGGGCGCCTGCGGAAAGCCCGGTTCCAGCTCCCCTGGCCACCACCGGCACATCGTGGGCACAGCACCAGGCAAGCACCGCCTGGACTTGCTGAACCGTCTGTGGCAACACTACCACCTGCGGTCGGCAACGGTAGGCGGAGAGACCATCGCATTCGTAAGCCTTAAGTTCTTCCAGCTCGGTCAATACCGCCTCGCTTGGCAACAGACGGCACAAAGCGCGGATCAAGGCTCGGCTCGACACGGCTTCTCCCTACGCAAAAACCAGCGAAACAACAGGAAACCTGAAGCAAACCCGCCCAAATGTCCCCACCAGGCGATATTCGCGTAGGGTTCCTGCGTCGCCATGGCAGTGGTAGCCTGATAAGCCTGGAAGATTACCCAAAGTCCCAAAAAAAAGATCGCCGGCACCGGGATGAACAAAGGCAAAGGGAAAATCCACACGATGACTTTGGCGTACGGAAACAGGTAAAAATACGCCGCCAAAACGCCGGCGATCGCGCCCGAAGCACCCACCGCCGGAGCAACAGCAGCCTGATTGATGGCCACATGAACCAGGTTAGCCAGTACGCCACAGACGAGAAAGAAACCCAAAAACCGCCACGGCCCCATCCGATCCTCGACGTTGTCGCCGAAGATCCAAAGCAGCCAGAGGTTGAACACAAGATGCAGCCAACTGCCGTGGAGAAACAGGTTGGTCAAAAAAGGAAAATAGTCGTGGGTATTCAAACCCACCGCTAGTGCCCATTCTGGATAAGCATAGCGGGCTGGGATCAGACCATAGAGAAAAAAGATTCCGGTACGTACTTCCTGCGGCAAAACCCAGGTGCACAGGAATACGGTAACATTCACCCCCATCAGGGTCCAGGTCATCCAGGGCGTAAAGCGGCGTGGGGCGGTATCCTGAAGCGGAATCATTCGTCTTTTTCTACCTCGGTCCGACCACGCAAGTCTAACAAGCTGTCGAGCGCTCCCAATAAGGCCAACCCCACAATGGCATACTGCGGCATCAATACCAAAAGGCTATACACGGGGACCAGCCAAAAACCGCTCAAGTTTCGCAGAGAGACGACCGCGTGCAATACTGCAAGCCCCCCAAACAGATAAATCGCCATGGAGGCGAGCAATAAATCCGCGAGCAAAATTTTGCTCCAATAACCTGCCAGCCATACCATCCCCACTAACCCTGGCAGTAGCCAGCGCGGCAATCTGAGCTGGCAGAATTCAGCGTGGAAACCGCCGGGATAGTAGAGAATCGCTTGCCACCAACGGGCCAGGATCAGCGCAACACTGGCACCGGCACCATATGCCATGGCCACCAGGCCATTCATCAGGCGTAAAGTCCCTTCGTAGTCAAATCCCTCTACAGTCGCTCCGGGGACGTTGGCAATGGCCCGTTCGATCCAGGCCCTCCAGAAGCCTATCACATCTCCACCGGTCAAGGCGTGCATCGCTACTACGTAAGCCAGCATCAGCACGCCGATCACAGTCAAGCTCACCCCTTGAGAGAAGGTGTGGCGCAACACCAAAGCGCCTATCCAAACCGGGGGCCACAACGCAAATACCAGCGGAAACGAAAATCCCGGCCGTGGAGGCAGAAGCAGAAATATCCCCCCGACGATGAGGCTGGAAGCGAGCATCGTCAATAAGCCTTCGAAGCCGCCACGGCGTAGGGTCACCAGCCCCACCGCCGCCGCGCTGAGCAAGATCAGAGGCAGGAAAAACACTCCCAAAAGACCAAACCCTCCTGCCACTAAAATCGCTCGTCTGCGGCTGGCCATGATGAACGCTGCGATTTCCCGCACAAAACCTCCTTTAAGCTTTCCTACCTGCCAGTATAAAACAAAACCCCAACCAGGCTGGCACCTGATTGGGGTTTTTAGCAGATCAGAGGCAAGTCACTGACTTGCCTTTTGAATTTTTATTTGCTGATTGCAGAATCAGGCAGCGCAAACACGCTCAACACGCCACCCAACTGGGTGAATTTATCCAGCGAGCGATAAGCGCCAACTGCTCCCAGACCTTCAGTCTCACCCTGGAGGCCGGCTGCCATCCCGATGCCTGCCCAACCACCAAGGCCGGACAGAACGCCGATGTACTGCTTGCCTTCGAACATCCAGGTATTGGGGTTGCCGATGATCCCGGAAGGCGTTTTGAACTTGTAAAGCTCCTTACCGGTCTTGGCATCGCGGACTTTGAGATAGCCTTCGAGCGTGCCGTGGACTACGACATCGCCTTTGGTTGCCAGCACCCCACTCCAAACCGAGAAGGGTTCGTCATACGACCAGACGATCTTGCCGGTCTTGGCATCCCAGGCAGTGAACACCCCTAGGTTGGTGGAGCCATTCTTCTGTCCAGTTTTGGCGTCGCGGCCGGCGGGGAACATGGTCAGGGTCGCCCCTACATAAGGCTGGCCAGGAGTATATTCGACCTCGAACGGCTCGTAGTTCATGCACACGTGGTTGCCATTGACATAGAACAGACCAGTGCGCGGCGAGTAAGCCACCGGACCCTGGTTCTTGGAACCTAAGGCCGCCGGGCAAACGTCCTCGGTGTTTACGTCCTCGCCGTGTTCCTGGGTGCTGTAATTGGGATCCACCACCGGACGGCCAGTGTTCATGTCGACGTGCGTTGCCCAATTGACGGCTTTGTCGTACTTTTCTGCGACCAAGACTTCACCGGTCTCGCGGTCTAAGGTATAGGCAAACCCATTACGGTCGAAATGGACCAGGGTCTTACGCAGCTTGCCGCCGATTTCCTGATCGACCAGCACGACTTCGTTGATGCCGTCGTAATCCCACTCATCGTGAGGGGTCATCTGATAGACCCACTTGGCCACGCCGGTGTCGGCATCGCGCGCCCAGAGGGTCATGGACCACTTGTTGTCGCCGGGACGCTGGACCGGGTTCCAGGTGCCGGGGTTGCCCGAGCCGTAATAGATCAAGTTCAACTGCGGGTCGTAGCTGTACCATCCCCACGTAGTGCCGCCGCCGATCTTCCACTGATCCCCTTGCCAAGTCTTGAGCGAGGAATCCTTGCCCACCGGCTGCAAGCCTTTTTCCTTGCCCATCCAGGTCATGGTCTTGGCAGGATCGATCTTCATCTCTTCGTCGGGACCGGTGCTGTAGGCCTTCCAGGCGAGCGACCCGTCCTTTAAGTTATACGCGGCCACGAACCCGCGCACGCCGAACTCACCGCCGGAAATACCGGTGATTACCTTGTCTTTGACCACCAAGGGCGAGTTGGTGTTGGTCATCCCCACCTTGGGATCGCCGTTTTTGACCTGCCAGACGACTTTGCCAGTCTTGGCATCCAGGGCGGTCAAAGTGGTATCGGCCTGCTGCAGGATGATCTTGCCGTCGCCATAGGCCAGCCCGCGATTGACGGTATCGCAACACATCACCGGAATGGTGACGTCAGCATCCTGGGTCGGCTCATACTTCCAGATGATGCTCTGATCTTTGGGGTTGATGGCATAGACCCGGTTCGGGAAAGGTGTATGGACATACAGCACGCCGTTGATGAATAGCGGACCGCCCTCGTGGCCGCGCAGCACCCCGGTAGAGAACGTCCAGGCCGGCTGTAGCTTGTCAGCGTTTTGGTTATTGATCTGATCCAACTCGCTATAGCGGGTGCCCCAGTAGTTACCCCCCCAGATGGGCCAATTGGCGGGATTCTTGGAAAGATTGATTACTTCTTGGTTTGCTTGCGCCCCAGCGGCCATCAGCACCGAACTTACGGCAGCTGCGATCAGGCCGTTTTTTAAGGGTTTTTTCATACGATCCTCCTCATTGTTTTTAGATAAGGTGGTAGGGTTAAAAATCTGCAGGATGGCAGGAAATCTTCCCGACCGTTCCTTGAGGCGGTAAATTGAAGTATTTTCAGGCAAAAGTCAACCTCCTATTTATGCAATCACGAAGCAGTTGGCTACATTGAATTAAGACGACTCGCTGATCGCCCCCTACCTCATTGCGTGTAGCCTCAACTCGCCGCCAGCCGATACCCGCACGGCGCAGAACTTAAACTCTGGAATCTTGGCGTCCGGGTCCAGCGCCTCGTTGGTCAGAAGATTGGCTGCAGCTTCGTTGTAGCAGAAGGCCATGAATACGGTGCCGCGCTGCATCCCCAAGTTTGGCCGGGCGAACGCCGTCACCTTCCCGCGCCGCGATTCCAGCGTGATGAGGCCTCCAGGCTGGACACCTAGCTTTGCCAAGTCCTGCGGATGCATCTCAGCCACCGGATAAGGCTCGATCGCATCGAGCACTTCAGAATGGCGGGTCATAGCACCAGTGTGCCAGTGCTCCAATTGGCGACCGGTGATGAACACAAGTGGATACTCGGCATCGGGAAGTTCGGCGGCGTGAACAAACTCGGCCGGCACGAATAGCCCCCGACCATTCGGAGTCGGAAAACCGTTAACAAAGATCACCGCTTGCCCTGGATCCCCTTCTTTCTCACACGGATAAATGACCGAATCTTCCTGCTCTAAGCGATCCCAGGTGATACCAGCGATGCTGGGCATGGCTTGGCGCATCTCTTCAAACACCGCTTGGGGACCGGAATAGTTCCAATCCAATCCCAAGCGCTTGGCGATTTCTTGGATGATCCACAGGTCCTGACGCGCCTCCCCAGGAGGAGCTATGGCCTGGCGGCCCAGTTGCACCCGTCGGTCGGTATTCGTGAAGGTACCGGTTTTTTCTGGGAAGGCCGAAGCCGGCAAAACCACGTCGGCAAAGCCGGCTGTCTCGGTCAAAAAGATATCCTGTACCACCAGGTGCTCCAATTTGGCGAGCGCCGCTCGGGCGTGTGCGACGTTGGGATCGGACATCGCCGGGTTTTCTCCCTCGATGTACATTCCCCGCACCTGCCCCTTCTCGATCGCATGGATCACTTCGACTACTGTCAAGCCAGGTTCAGGGTCCAGCTTGGTCCCCCATAGTTTTTCAAATTTGGCGCGCGCTTTTGGATCCTTGACCGACTGATAATCGGGGAAAACCATCGGGATCAAACCGGCATCGGACGCCCCTTGGACGTTGTTTTGCCCGCGCAACGGGTGAAGGCCCGTTCCCGGGCGACCGATCTGGCCGGTCATCAGGGCCAGGGAAATCAAGCAGCGCGCGTTGTCGGTGCCGTGAACGTGCTGCGAAATCCCCATCCCCCACAGGATCATCGAGGCCTTGGAAGTGGCATATAGGCGCGCCACCTCGCGGATGATCCGAGCGTCGATCCCGCACACCGGTGCCACCCGCTCGGGGGAATACTTCTCAAGATGAGCCTTAAGCTTCTCGAAGCCTTCGGTGTAGCGCTCGATATACTTACGATTGTAAAGCCCTTCTTCGACGATGACGTGCATCATCCCGTTGAGCAAGGCTACGTCGGTATCGGGGCGGAACTGAAGGGGGTGAGTGGCAAAGCGGAAGATCTCGGTGCGGATGGGGTCGGCGACGATCAGCTTGGCCCCTTTGCGCGCAGCGTTTTTGATCCAAGTCGCCGCCACGGGGTGATTGACGGTGGGGTTAGAACCGATCAGGAAAATTACCTCCGCCTGCATTACATCGGCGACTGGGTTGGACACCGCCCCGGAACCGATGCACTGGAGCAGCGCTGCTACCGAAGAGGCGTGGCACAGGCGGGTGCAGTGGTCGACGTTATTGCTACCAAACCCGGTGCGGACCAGCTTCTGGAACAGATAGGCTTCCTCGTTGCTGCCCTTGGCCGAACCAAATCCGGCCAAGGCTTTGGGGCCATAGGTGTCGCGGATGCGCTTTAAGCCTTCGGCGGCAAAATCCAACGCTTCCTCCCAGCTCGCCTCGCGGAAAACTTTGAACGTATCGGCTGGATCCAAAAGCTCTGAAGTCTTCGCTACCCCAGGTCTTCTGATCAATGGCTTAGTCAGGCGGTGTGGGTTGTGGACGTAATCAAAGCCGAACCGACCTTTGACGCATAGCCGGCTGTGGTTAGTCTCACCGTCACGCCCTGTGACATAAAGGATGCGGTTGTTTTTAACGTTAAAGGTCAAAAGGCATCCCACTCCGCAGTAAGGACAGGTTGAATCAACCCGTTTGTCTATCACCACGTGACCGACGTCCCCTTTCGGCATCAAGGCGCCGGTGGGACAAGCCTGGACGCACTCGCCGCAGGCCACACAGGTGCTTTCGCCCATCGGGTCGTCGAGGTCAAATACGATTTTGGCTTTAGCGCCGCGCAAAGCATAGCCGATCACGTCGTTGGCCTGTTCCTCGCGGCAAGCGCGCACGCAGCGCGTGCATTGGATACAAGCGTCCAGGTTCACCGCCATGGCCGGATGGGAGAAATCGGCTTGCGGTTGCTTGCGCGAAGGAAAACGCGGCCGGCTGACCTTGAGCTTGGCTGCCCAGTAGTCCAGCTCTGAGTCGTCACGGTAAGGCGATTTACCCTGTCCCGGCATGTCGGACAAAAGCAGCTCCAAAACCAGCTTTTGGGATTTGAGCGCGCGCTCGCTTTCGGCCTTGACCTTCATCCCATCTTTGGGCGTCCGACAACAAGACGGCGCCAGCACCCGCTCGCCCTCGATCTCTACCACGCAAGCCCGGCAATTGCCATCCGGGCGGTAACCTTCCTTGTAGCATAGGTGGGGAATTTCGATGCCATAGCGTTTAGCAGCCTGGAGAATTGTTTCTCCCTCGAACGCAGTGATTTCCCTCCCGTCCAAGGTAAACGTGACGGTTCTCAGCTCGTTCATATATTTGGGATTGGCAACCACGTTTTAGCCCTCCAACTCATGGGAGAAGTATTTGAACACGCAGCGGATCGGGTTAGGCGCCGCCTGGCCTAGTCCACAGATCGAGGCATCGGCCATCACCTGGCACAAGTCCTCCAGTTTCTCTTGATCCCAGTCGCCTTCGGCCATCAATTGTGCTGCCTTAGCCGTACCGACCCGGCACGGCGTACATTGACCGCAGGACTCGTCCTCAAAAAAGCGTATCGCATTCAAAGCCAAGTCCTTAGCTTTGTCGTGCTGGGAAAAGACGATGATTGCTGCCGAACCGATAAAACAGCCGTAAGGGGTTAAGGTATCAAAATCCAGCGGCACGTCGCCCAGGGAAGCCGGCAGGATGCCGCCTGAGGCACCGCCCGGGAAATAGCCGTAGAACTCGTGGCCCGGTAGCATTCCGCCGCAGTATTCGTCGATCAGCTCGCGCACAGTGATTCCAGCTGGCGCCAAGTGCACACCCGGTTTTTGCACTCGGCCTGAGACCGAAAACGAACGAAGCCCTTTTCGCCCGTGCCGTCCGAACGAGGTAAACCAAGAAGGCCCTTTTTCAACGATGTCCCGCACCCAATAGAGGGTCTCCATGTTGTGTTCCAAGGTCGGGCGCCCAAACAGACCCACTTCAGCCACGTAGGGCGGGCGAAGGCGCGGCATCCCACGCTTGCCTTCGATCGACTCGATCATCGCCGACTCCTCCCCGCAGATATAAGCTCCCGCCCCGCGGCGCAGGTGAATGGAAGGCAAGGGTGAAAGATGCTCTGCCTCCTGAAGTTTTGTCAATTCGGCCTGCAGAATCTTGCGGCAGGCGGGATACTCGTCGCGCAAATAGATATAGACTTCTTTGGCTTCCACTGCCCAGGCGGCAATCAACATCCCTTCCAGGAAACGGTGGGGGTCGGACTCGAGATAATGGCGGTCCTTAAACGTGCCAGGTTCGCCCTCATCGATATTGACCGCCAGCAAGCGGGGAGGAGGGTATTTGCGCACGATTTCCCATTTTAACCCGGCGGGGAAGCCGGCCCCCCCCAAACCACGAAGGCCTGCGTCTTTGAGCGCGGCGATCACCTCTTCCCGGCTGCGCTGACCTTTAAGGCAGTCCTCAAGCAATCGGTATCCTCCCCGCTCCAGATACGCCTCAAACCCTAAATAGTCCGGCACCGGCGCCTCCACCGCCTTGGTCTCCACTGCTGCCACAACCTTCTCCGGCGTGGCAAGATCGATGGGATTTTGTCCCACGACGGCCACCGGCGCGTGTTGACAACGACCCATGCACGGGGCAGGCAACACCCGCACGCCCTCACCAAGCCCGTCTTTAAGCGCTTCAAGCAACTTTTGGCCGCCCGCCATAGCGCAGCTGATCGAGTCGCACACCCGCACGGTCAAGGGAGGCGGCGTTAAATCTCCTTCCTTGACCACATCGAAATGGTGGTAGAAGCTTGCAACCTCATATACCTCAGCGTAGGAAAGTTTCATCTCATAGGCCAGAGCTACCAAGTGCTTAGCCGAGATGTAGTGATAGGTGTCTTGAATTTTGTGCAGATGCTCAATGAGCAAATCCCTGCGCCTTGGCTCGTCGCCCAAAAGCTTTCGGACCTCCTCAAGCGCCTTAAGGTCTACTAGGCGTCCGCGGGCAATTTTGACCTTTTTGGCTTTACGCATTGCTTCAGTTCCCATGTTCTAGAACCTTGAATTCTCTACTTTACAAAACAAGCCGCCTCGGCGGCCTCTTCTCTGGCTTTAAGCTTGGCCCGCAGCTCATTCGCTTTAGGTGGGTCGCGAAATACCCCTCCAGCCTCGCCGGGCAGTGAGCGAAGTTTAGTGAACGCCACTGCTTCAGAATATTCCTGATAAGACAGGTTCTTGGCTAACTCGTCCAAGGCACAACTACAATGGTAAAGATTGTCGTAGTTTTGACCCCCGTGTTTCTGCATGCACTCGAATACGTATTCTACCCGCGCATGCGTCGGGAAATCGTTGCTCGTCTCGGAAATTTGGGTCCTAGGCTGAGTTGCACAGCCGGCCACACTGATGACCAGCCATACTGTCTGCCACAATTTGATTTTCATATTGTATCTTCCTTTTCCGATAACTTTAATAAGTTATTCCAATTTGGCCAAATCGATTTCCGAAAAATCTCTAACTTTAGGGTAGCTGTCCTCTGCTTGTTGGAGGCTTTCCTCGCGCACCAGCCAGATCGTTTTCATCCCAGCCGCAGCGGCCGCTTTAAGCTCTGCTACGACATCCGACAAAAACAGGATAGCTTTAGGCGCCAGCCCGATCTCGGCGGCGATCCGGCGATAGCTTTCAGGGTCCTGTTTGGAACCGGTGCGGGTGTCGAAAAAGCCTGAAAACAAATAGGTCAGGTCCCCCCACTGGGTATGCCCGAACAAAAGCGTTTGCGCCTTTACTGAGCCGGAGGAAAACACGTACAGGCACATGCCCGCCTGCTTCCAGGCCTTGAGCTTTGCCACCGCATCGGGATAGACGTGGCCTAAAAATTCACCCTTCCGGTAGCCTTGCTCCCAAATCATTCCCTGGAGCGCTTTGAGAGGGGTAATTTTTTTATCCTGGTCGCTCCATTCTAAAAGCTGGGCGATGATTTCCTCCAAACTCAGAGTGCGCCCGGCCATTTGCCTAACTTCTTCAAGCAGCGGCAGAACCTGCGGATCGTCGCGGTAAGTGCGGACGAATTCCGCCAAACGCTCGCGCGCATAAGAAAACAGCACGTCTTTAACGAAGCACAAAGACGAAGTCGTCCCCTCTATGTCGGTAACAACGGCTTGGATCATTTCATCCGCTCCAGGTATTCCTCTAGCCTGGGAAAGCGGTCGGCGATGTCGCTTCCGGTGTAATTGGCTATCCAGCCTTCCGGAGTGGTGAACAAGCGGATGACTTTAAGGTTAGGCCGCTCGCCAAAGTCGAACCAGTGTTTGATCCCAGCCGGTACACTGATCAGGTCGCCAGCCTCGCACAAAACCGCATAGACCTTGGCATCGGGATGAAGGTAAAACAGACCGCGTCCATCGATAAAAAAGCGCACCTCAAAGTCGCTGTGCGTGTGTTCGGCGAGAAATTTCTGACGTAACGCCTCGCGGTCGGGATGGTCCAAAGCGACACTGATCACATCGGCCGCCTGAAATCCGTATTGTCGCTTCAGTCGCTCGATGGAATCGGCATAGGAGGCCAAGATAGTTTCTTGGCTTGCATTTTCGGCCAATTCTTTGTCCGTCTGCCAACGTTCAAACTGGACTCCAATCCGCTTTAGGCGGGTAGCGATTTCGATCGGATCGGCATAATACTCGAAAGGCTCGAAACCGCTCTCGGAATGGATGGTGAGAATGCTCATCGTTGCCTTACTCCGTGTAGTCTGACTTCACACTCGAACATGAACTCCAACGCCTCTACTCGCGTCAGCGCCACCTCTATGCTGCGCCCCCAGGTATAAAAGCCATGGCCAGCGATGATGTAGGCGTGGATGTCGCCCTGGTGGTCGATGTAGGCCTCCACTCGCCGCGCTAGGCGCTCTATGTCCTGATCGTTGGGAAAGATAGGCACCACTACTTGCTGGGCATGGGTTTTGACTCCCTCCAAACTCTTCAGGAGTTCGTGGTCGGCCAGCACTACCTGACCCTTAAACAGGCGCGAGGCAAGGACCGCCCCGGGCGAATGCGGATGGAGGACCGCCTGAACTTCAGGATAGCGGCGATACAAGGCGAGGTGCAAAGCCGCCTCAGCGGAAGGCTTGCGTCCATCCAAGGGATGCCCCTGGGCGTCCAGGCGCATAATGTCGTCGACCGTAAGTCGTCCCTTGTGCCGTCCTGAGACGGTGATAGCCAAACTGCCATCGCTCAAGCGGGCGGAAAAATTGCCACTGGTAGCAGGTACCCAACCCCGTTCGTACAAAATTCGACCGGCGGCCACCAACTCCCGGGCACGCGCGTCGAATTCCCAGTCCAGATTCATGCCACCCCCAGATTGTCGATCAGGCGCGTCTTCCCTAGCCATGCTGCAGCAAGGATCCGCAGCGGGCGGTCATTCGGATCGGCTGTAGCCAAATCGCCGGCGCGACGGATCGCAAAATAGTCGAGTTTGAAGCCGACTTGCTGAAGCTTGCGCATTTGGCGTTCGCTTAAAGCTTTAAAATCGCGCTCACCGGCTAAGATCGCCGCTCTGGCCTCGCACAATGCCCGATATAGCCAAGGCGCCCTCAGCCGCTCCTCATACGAAAGATACTGGTTGCGTGAACTCATCGCCAGTCCATCTGGCTCGCGCACGGTGGGAGCGCCGATGATTTCCACCGGGAAGTTCAGGTCGGCTACCATCTGCTTCACGATCAGCAGTTGCTGATAGTCTTTCTCACCGAACACCGCCACGTCTGGTTGCACTAGATTGAACAGTTTAGCCACCACTGTGGCCACCCCGCGGAAGTGGCCCGGCCTGGAGGCGCCGCACAAGATTTCTGAGAGCGTCGGCACTTCTACGAAAGCGCTCCGCTCCAGACCGCGCGGGTACATCTCTTCCACGGTTGGAGAGAATAATGCGTCTACCCCGAATTCGAGCAGTTTCTGCCGATCTTCCTCAGGCGTTCTGGGATAGCGGGCGTAATCTTCATGCGGGCCGAATTGCAGCGGGTTGACGAAGATGCTCACCACCACCCGCTTGGCCCGCTGTCTGGCTTCCTCCACCAGGCTTAAGTGACCGGCGTGCAAGTTGCCCATGGTGGGAACCAGCGCGATACCATCACCGTTTTTACGCCAAACGACTAATTGCGCGCGCAGCTCTAAGGCTGATTGAACACATAACATCCTCGTCTCACCGGTAAATATGCTGTTCGGTTGGAAAGCGCTTTTCCTTGACCGCCGCTACGTAGTCGGCCACGGCTTGCTGGATATTGCTTTTGCCAGCCAGGAAATCCTGCGCAAAGCGTGGCGGCTTGCGCGTCAGCCCTAACAGGTCATAGAGCACCAGTACTTGACCGTCGCAACCTTGGCCGGCACCGATGCCGATGGTGGGAATCGCCACTTCAGCGGTAACCGCCTCGGCCAGGGTAGCTGGAACGCATTCCAATACCAATAGGTCCGCTCCTGCCTGCTCCAGCAGACAGGCATCCTCCAACAACCTTTGCGCCGCCTGAGGCTCACGCCCTTGGACTCGGTAGCGACCAAGGCGATGGATCGACTGCGGCAGAAGCCCAAGGTGGCCACACACCGGGATGCCCTCTTTCACCAGCGCCTGGACTACCTCCACCCGCTCTCTGCCGCCTTCGAGCTTGACCATCTGGGCGCCCCCCTCTTGCACCAGGCGCGCCGCCGAACGCAACGCGTGTTGGGGGTCAGTGTAGGTGACGAATGGCAGATCCGCAATGACCAGAGAATACGTGGTCACACGGCTGACACAGCGAGTATGATAGACCATATCTTCCAGGCTAACTGGCACTGTGGTGGTATGGCCCTGGATCATCATCCCCAACGAATCCCCAACCAGCAGCACGTCCACCCCGGCTGCCTCCAATACTCGGGCGAAGCTAGCATCGTAGCAAGTCAAACAGGCGATTTTCTCCCCTCGCTGCTTGAATTCGCGCAATGCAGGCACTGACAGAGTTTCAGCCATCGCTAACCTCCAACCGCTCTAATCCCTTCCAAGGGCAACGTTGCAACAATTCTTTGAGCGTTCCCCGACCTGGGATCAAAAGCGAAGGTGGAGCGATTTCCGCTAAGGGGTACAACACGAAAGGACGCTCCGCCAAGCCAGGATGAGGAAGGATCAGTTCTCGACTGCGAATGCAAAAGCGTCCATAGAGCAGCAAATCGAGGTCCAGCACTCTAGGTCCCCAGCGCTCCTTACCACGCACTCGGCCATGGGCCAGCTCGATCGCCTGCAAAGCGCCCAATAGGTCGTGCGGTGGACGCTCGGTAGCCACCGCCATCACCGCATTGATGTAATCGGGCTGGTTTTGGGGTCCCATGGGAGCGGTGCGATACAAGCTGGAAAATCCTCGTTCGCTGACTCCCTCCAGCGCGGCGATAGCTTCCCGGGCACGCTTGACTTGGGCAATCGGATCCTCAAGGTTACTGCCTAAACCGATATAGGCCAGACCATTCGTCATGACGGCACCGATGCTTGCCCGGTCTTACTGCGCCGCCTAAAGCGCCGCCGGCGTTTGCGCTGCGGTCCCTCCAACATTTTTCTGCGTTCGTCTTCCTCTGCCTGCAGGAATCGGGTCCACCAGCTTGCCACTTCAGTTTCGACTTCTCCCGCCGCGCAGCGAAGGAGGAGAAAATCGTAACCAGCCCGAAACCGGGGATGCTCCAGCAACCTCAAGGGGCGGCCGCGCTGGCAGCGCTCGAGGCGCGGCTGCAGCATCCAGACCTCACGCATCGGCAACGCCACCCGACGGGCGATCGCCACGTGCCGCACTTGCTCGGTCAGCACCGCACTCGCTGCCTCTTGCAGCGCAACCGCAGGTGTCGCACCCGCCGCCTGGCGGCGTTCGAACTCCAGTCGCACCGGCTCCCACAGCAGCGCCGCGTAGAGGAAATAGGGAACGACCGGTTTGCCTTCATTCAAGCGGCGATCGGTGGTTTCCAAGGCCAGGGGCAGAAAAGTTGATGGGAATCCCTTGTATTCGACGTTCAGCGCTTGCTCAGTAGCGGGAAACAAAAATTCAAACAGACCGTAGTAGCGCAACAATTCGAAAGTCTGTAAGGCAAAGCCGGACAAAAACAGCTTGAGCACCTCATCATACAGACGCGCCGGAGAAATGTCGGCGAGCAGCGGGGCAAGCCGGCGCAACGGTTCCTCACAGGCAGGATCGAGGACAAATCCAAGCTTGGTCATGAACCGAACCGCGCGCAGCATCCGCACCGGATCTTCGCGGTAGCGGCTCTCGGGATCGCCGATCAGACGCAGAATCCCTCGGCGCAGATCCTCCATGCCGCCGACATAATCGATGACTGAAAAATCGGCGATGTCGTAATACAAGGCGTTGGCGGTAAAATCGCGCCGGAAGGCGTCTTCCTCGATAGTTCCGAACACATTGTCGCGGAGCAGGCGACCGGATTCCTCCTGCACCCAATCACCCTCCCGCCCCGGAGCGGCAGCGCCACGGAAAGTAGCCACCTCAATGATTTCCTGACCGAAATGAACGTGCGCAAGGCGAAACCTGCGCCCGATCAAACGGCAGTTGCGAAACAGCGCCCGCACCTGCTCGGGATGAGCGTCGGTAGCCACATCAAAGTCCTTGGGTTCGCGCCCGAGGAGCAAGTCGCGCACGCACCCTCCGACCAAGCAGGCACGAAATCCGGCCTGCTTGAGGCGATACAGCACTTTCAATGCGTTGGGGCTGATTGCGCTGCGTGAAATGGGGTGTTCGGAGCGCGCGTAGATCCGCGGCTGAACCGCTGCGGAAGAAGACGCGCCCGGTTTTAGAAGCTTTTGGACGAGCTTTAAGATAGGCAAAGCTGCAAAAAAGTTAAAGTTATTCGAAGTTAAATCCCCATGTTGCTCAGGGCAACCATGATGTCGTTGACAATTGCGGTCAGCCTGGGGTGTTCCACCTCAAAGTGCATTATTTCTTCCTCCAGTTCCTGAAGCAGACTGTGGCGACTTTGTTCCCCCTCGCCCCCGGCCAGCTGCCGTTCCACTCGCTCCACCAACGCTTCTATCCGCTTGCGAGTAGCCTCGTCGGCACTTTCAAGCTCAGAACGCAAGCGCTTTAGGCTGTCATCGAGCTTTCGCTTATTTTCTTCCTCGGTCATACGGCACCCCAAAGTCATTCTTTTGGATAAATCCTATCATAGCAGCGAAAACCCTATACCTAGAAAACCAGGTCGCCGCCAACCATCATATCCTTTATAATGCAGTCGGCACGAACTTAAACTAAAAGCCAGAAACAAGTACTTAAGGAGAACTTGTCATGCTAAACATCAACGAATATAAGATCAAAATCAAATATGAGGAGTTCCTGACCCATCCGGCCCTGACCGCGGTATTTGTAGTATTGTTCTTCGGCTTAAGCTTCGCCCGTCTACCACCTCTGCTCCATATGCTCATGCTGGCGGTGGAAGTATATATCGCTATGTTCTTCGGGGCACGTTTTGCGAGTTTAGGAAATGGTGAAAGCGCGCCCGCTGCACCCCATCCTTCTGGAGAATCTTCATAAACTTAGACCATGGATTTCAGCCTGCACTCCGGAAACCTAGATAAAAAACGCACCGATTGCCTGATCGTTGGCGCCTATGAAAAACAGAAGTTAACTCCGAGCGCGCAGCAAATCGACCAGGCAAGCGAAGGCGCCTTGGCCAAGCTTTTGAAGCGCGAGCAGTTCAAAGGCAAAGTGGGAGATACCCTATTGCTCCACCAGTTGCCGGGTTGCCGAGCAGATCGGGTGCTGGTAGTGGGCCTGGGCCAGGCCAAGGACCTTTCTGCCAAAGACTATGGCAAGGCTTTGGCCTCCGCCATCAAGGTGCTCACCGCCACTCCCAGCCAAAAGGTGTTGTGCGCCTTGCTGGAAGCGGAAGTAGCAAGGTGTGACAATCGCTGGAAATCGAGGCAGATTGCACTCGTCTTTGCCGACGGCTGCTACCGCTTCACCGAACTTAAAAGTGAACCAGCGGCTCTACCGGTCCTGTCCCAGGCGGAGATCCACTGTCAGGACAAAACGCAAAGCGCTGTCCTCGCACAGGGAACCCGCGAGGGCAAAGCCATCGCCGCTGGCATGAAGTTGGCTAAGGATTTGGCCAACCTACCCGGCAATATTTGCACCCCCTCTTACTTAGCCGAACAGGCTCAAAAACTAGCCGAGCGCTATCCTGAACTTAAGGTCACGGTGCTTGAGGCGACGGACATGGAAAAGCTCGGCATGGGGGCGCTGCTCGCCGTCTCCCGCGGCAGCCGTCAACCGCCCAAACTGATCGTTCTGGAATATCCAGGCGGCCAACCCAAGGAATCCCCGATCGCCCTGGTGGGCAAGGGGATTACTTTCGACGCTGGCGGCATTTCTTTAAAGTCCGCCGAAAACATGGCCGAAATGAAATACGACATGTGCGGTGGCGCTTGCGTTCTAGGTACTATGCTGACCGTGGCGGAGTTGGGTTTGCCGCTGAACCTGGTGGGTGTGATTCCAGCCTGCGAAAACCTCCCGGACGGCAACGCCATCAAACCCGGGGACATCGTCAAGACGATGTCCGGCAAGACCGTGGAAATTTTAAATACCGATGCCGAAGGCCGGTTGATTTTGTGCGACGCCCTCACTTACACTCAGCGTTTCAATCCCAAACTGGTCATCGACCTTGCCACCCTGACCGGCGCCTGCCTGGTCGCCTTGGGCAGGCACGCTACTGGGCTGTTTGCCAACGACGACGGCCTGGCCAACGCCTTGCTCAAGGCTGGCGAGTTCAGCCTGGACCGCGCCTGGCGGCTGCCACTGTGGGAAGAATACCAGGAGCAACTCAAATCCAACTTCGCCGATCTCGCTAATGTCGGTGGCCGCGAAGGGGGAGCGATTACCGCTGCCAGCTTCCTTTCGCGCTTTGCCGAGAAATTCGCCTGGGCCCACCTGGATATCGCTGGCACTGCCTGGACCAGCGGTCGAGACAACAAAGGCGCCACGGGTCGGCCTATTCCTTTGTTGGCTCAGTTCCTGCTGGACCAAGCTGCAGGATGACGCGGGTTGATTTTTATCTGCTTCCGGATCAAGACCCCAAGGCACGGCGAACGTTTGCCTGCAGGCTGGCGGAGAAAGCCTACAAGCTGGAGCACAAAGTTTTCATCCGCACTGAGGATAAACTCGAAGCAAGCATTCTAGATGAATTGCTGTGGACGTTTCGCCAGGGGAGTTTCGTCCCCCATACCCTACTCGAAAACCTTCCCTACGATCCTATAGCCGCCGTGATTATCGGCACCGGCGAGATACCGGAGCCGCCTCCAACCATACTTATCAATTTGGCCTCCACGGCCCCGGCAGACTGGCAAAGATTCCAACGCATCGCTGAACTCGTTACTCAGGACCAAGCCACTCGCATAGCCGGACGCAGCAAGTATCGCTTTTATCATGACCAAGGCGCAGAACTTCACCTCCATCGGCTGGCTTCTAGCTGAAAATCCGGTCGAGATTTAACTTCCGTTTTATTCTATAAATGAATAGATAATTTATTATTTATTCTTTTTGGTTATTTAATAACAGAGATAGAACTAAACCACTTTTGACGGAGTGTGCCGCATGAGTATCCAAGCTTGGATTGCGACCGCGGTTGTGATCGCCTGTTTTAGTGCCTTCATGTTCACGACCATTTCCGCCGAGCTAATCCTGCTAGCAGGGGTCAGCGTCCTCCTGTTGGGCGGCGTGTTGACCCCAGCACAGGCTTTGGCGGGACTTGCCAACGAAGGCATGATTACCGTCGCCCTGATGTATGTCATCGTCGCCGGTCTGAGGGAAACCGGGGCGGTCGATTTTCTCACCCAGCACGTTTTCGGCCGTCCTAAAAGCGAGCGCAAGGCCATTGCTTGGATGATCTTTCCAGTCGCAGGAGTGAGTGCCTTCCTCAACAACACCCCAGTGGTCGCTACTTTTTTACCCGCCGTCATCGATTGGGCCAAACGCCTTCGGATTTCCCCTTCCAAACTGCTCATCCCTTTGAGCTACGCGACCATCTTAGGAGGGACTGTAACCTTGATCGGCACTAGTACCAACCTTGCTGTCAATGGCTTGCTTCTAAGCCGAGGGTATCCTGGCTTTGCCCTATTCGATTTGACGCCAGTAGGTTTGATCGTCCTGGCAGTAGGCGGTATGTATTTGATTATCTTCGCCCCAAGGTGGTTACCCGCCCGGATACCCGTTTATGAAGTGTTCGAAAATGCCAAGGAATACACTTTAGAAATGGAGGTCGAGGAAAACGGGCCGTTGGTGGGAAAAAGCATCGAACAAGCGGGGCTTCGCCACTTGCCTGGGCTTTATCTGGTGGAGATCGTGCGCGATGGGGAGATTTTGGCCGCCGTCGGCCCCTATGAACGCCTGCAAGGGAGAGATCGACTGGTATTCGCCGGGGTAGTGGATGCGGTCGTGGAGCTGCAGCGTATCCGGGGGCTTCGTCCCTGCACTGATCAAGCTTTTCATCCTAAGGACCGCGAGCATCGTGAACGGGTGCTGGTGGAAGCTGTAGTTTCGCCGCGCTGCGCCTTAGTCGGCAAGACCATCCGCGAGGGCAGATTCCGCATGACCTACGGCGGATCGGTGATCGCCGTCGCCCGGGAAGGTCAGCGCATTCAAGGCAAGATCGGCGACATCCGCCTGCAGCCTGGGGATGCTTTGCTGTTAGACGTGCGTCCGCCGTTTTTAGAGCGTCACCGCAACTCGACCGATTTTCTCCTCATCAGTCCGATTTCCGATTACGTACCCGTCCGCCACGAGCGTGCCTGGCTTGCTTGGCTAATCTTGGGTGGCGTGATCTTGAGTGCCGGTGTCGGCGCGTTGAGCATGTTCAAGGCTGCCCTAGTCGGCGCAGGCCTGATGCTGGCGACCGGCTGCTGCACGCTAAGCAGCGCGCGCAAAAGCCTAGACGGGCAAGTACTCCTCTGCATCGCCGCCTCTTTCGGCATCGGCACCGCTCTGGAAACCACCGGGGCGGCCACTCAGATTGCCAAAGGGTTCTTGGATCTCGCTGATGGGACTCCCTGGGTGACGTTGGCGGCAGTTTACGCCACAGGTTCGCTTTTAACCGAGATCATCACCAACAACGCAGTGGCAGTGATTCTGTTTCCCATCGTCATCGCCCTGGCCGAACAATTAGGCGTGGATGCCAAACCCCTGCTGCTGGCCTTGATGTTTTCCGCCTCGGCCAGTTTTGCCACCCCCATCGGCTATCAGACCAACCTCATGGTATATGGACCTGGAGGCTATCGCTTCACCGATTTTCTCAAATTTGGTCTACCGCTCAATATCCTGGTGGGGATCGCTACCATTTTGGCCATCTTCTGGTTGTGGCCGTTATGATATGATCGTGACCGTGTTGAAAAAAATTCCTCTGCTGCTTGCTCTATATTCACTCCAAATCCAAGCAGAAACGCTCCCTCGCTGGAAGCTTCATGACGCTCTTGGTTTGCCCAGCTGGTTTGCCCTCTCGATCACCCACCGCACGCGCTACGAGTCGCTGCAAAACACCTTCCGCAAAGCCACCGCCGGCAGCGATCAGGTGCTCGCCTTCCGCACCCTGGTCCTAGCTGAGATCAGCTATCAAAACTGGCGCCTTGGGGGGGAATTCATGGATTCTAGGCTAGCCCTAGACAGCCCCGGCACCCCCGTAGACACCACTCAGGTCAACCCGGCTGAATTGCTCCAGGCGTACCTCGCCTGGGCAGGACATAACCTGTTCGGACTTGGGCTGGATCTTTCGCTCAAAGCTGGCCGTCAGACGCTGGATTTCGGCAGCCGCAGGCTCATTGCCCGCAACGATTTCCGCAACACCATCAACGCCTTCACCGGCATCGACCTGAACCTTCAAGGCCCTGCCTGGCAGTGGCGCAGTTTCTTCGTCTTTCCGGTTACCCGCCTGCCGAGCGCACCGGCTGATCTGCGGCGTAGCCAAACCCAATTCGACGAGGAAAACGCCGCCACTTTCTTCACCGGCACCTTCTTCGGCTTAGAGCTACCTTTGTCTTCCCGCGGCGAAATATACGCCTATTACTTGCACGAGGAAGACACCCACCACCGCCCGATCGCTACCCAAAACCGCAAGCTCTGGACCCCGGGCTGGCGCTTATACCGCCCGCCCAAAGCCAACAAGGTCGATTTCGAGTTTGAGATGGCCTTGCAAACGGGAAGCTCAAGGGTTTCTTTTGCTTCTCGCAACAGCCTGGATCATTTAGCCTATTTCGGTCACGCTGCCTTAGGCTATACCTTCCATCTGCCTTGGCAACCTCGCGTTTTGGTCCAATACGATTACGCCAGCGGCGATTCCAACCCCCGCGACGGCCAAAACAACCGCTTCGACACCCTGTTCGGCGCGCGCCGGTTCGAGTTCGGCCCAACCGGCATTTACGGAGCGTTCGCCCGTGCCAACCTGAACTCCCCGGGGTTTCGGGTCGAGGTCAAACCCGCCCAAGGGGTAGACGGCTTGTTCGCCTATCGGGCTTTCTGGTTGGCCGAGCGACGCGACGCCTGGACCGGAGCGAATCTTCAAGATCTAAGCGGACGCTCTGGCAATTTCTTAGGCCATCAGCTCGAGCTGCGCGCCCGCTGGCAGATCGTTCCTGAGTTTTTGACCTTAGAGGGCGGCTTTGCGCATCTGTTCAAAGGCAAATTTGCCAGAAACGCTCCGGGCGCCCCCGCCGACTCGGATGATTCCAATTATTTCTACTCCCAAACCATCCTCAGCTTCTAAAAGGAGAAACTCTATGGCCAGACTATGCATTTGCCTTTGCCTGCTTTTGCTGACTCAGATCGGCGCCGCCAAAGAGCGCCTGCGCCTGGCGACCACCACCAGCACGGAGAATTCTGGGCTTTTGGCAGCTCTGCACCTGGCTTTTGAGCAGCGCTACGGCATCAAGGTAGACGTGCTCGCGGTAGGCAGCGGCCAGGCCATGGAGCTCGGCAAAAACTGCGACGTCGATGTGGTGCTCGCCCACGCGCCGGAAGCGGAAAGAGCTTTTGTCAAAGCCGGCTATGGCATCAACCGGCTCAAGGTCATGCACAACGATTTTGTGATCGTAGGCCCTAAAGCCGACCCCGCCCAGGTCAAGGCCGCCAAGACCGCAGTCGAGGCCATGCGCCGCATCGCTTCCGCTAAAGCGGCTTTCGTCTCGCGCGGCGACAATTCCGGCACCCATCAGAAGGAATTAGAGTTATGGCAGCAAGCGCAGGTCAAGCCTAAAGGCAGCTGGTATTTCGCCATCGGCCAAGGCATGGAGGCATCGCTCCAGTTTGCACAAGAAAAGCAAGGCTACACCTTAACCGACCGCGGAACTTTCTTAGCATTTAGAAGCAAGCTCGATTTGGCAGTTCTTCTCGAAGGGGATCCGGTGCTTTTTAACCCTTACCACGTTATCGCCGTCAACCCCAAACGCTGCCCCAACGCGAACTACGAGGCGGCTATGCGCTATGCGGCCTTTCTCACCGGTCCTGTCGGCCAAAAGCGGATTGCCGAGTTCAAAATCCAAGGAGAGCGGCTGTTTCAGCCGGATGTGCTCGATTATTAGGGTTTAGCCCATTCAGCACCGCGGGGAGAGGCCTATCCGTCGCTCCGACCAAACTATCCAGCCCAGCCACAGGCCGATGAACACGGCGGCAAGAAGCCCTTCCCAGGTCACCCCGTGGGCCCAGGCAAAGGCACCTGGGAAATGCAAGCCGATGTAAAACAGGCTGACCAGGCGCAGCAGGTTGACTGCCCCCAGGATGGGCACGCCGTCTAAAGGAAGCACGGCAAAGCTCCTCCCAGGCTCATATTGATCACCTTGGCCGGGGTGGGGTTGTTCGGAACCCCCGCACGGGAAGGCCAGCGGCCCAACGGATGGCGTCGTTGATGTCCGAAGTGGCCCCGCCACACTTGCCCAGGACCCTGAGCGCCTGTACCTTGACCTGCCAGTTGATGCCGGCGACGTCTAGGCCGTTGTCGATCCTGCCGACGCCGATGGTTCCCGCCACGTGGGTGCCGTGCCAGCTGTTGGGATAGTCGCGGGGCGGCTGGCCATCGCCGCATTCATCCTCCTTGATGGCATCGCCGGTATCGGTGGTATCGGCATCGCGGCCGTCGCCGGCGTTGGCCCGGGCGGTGTCGCTGGTAAACAATCCCCGACTGAAGTCGAAGGCTTTATCGCAGGGCGAGGCGATGCTCATCCCCAACATTAGGCGTGTTGATGACCGCCCTAGGCAAGACAGAAGTCCTGTCTATCCTCCGATACATGCGCCTCGGGAGAAAACGGCTACAGATTCTTTAACTCCCGCTGTTATACCTTAAGATGCCGCCCATTGGACAATCCAATGCACACCGTTGGATTGGGAATTTGGTCGCACAGCGGCTTGAACGCAAGTATATTATTTTTACCCAAAAAATTGGGTTATTCTCAAGCGCAGTTCCTCCCGCGATTTCAGTCGCGGGTTTCCTTGTGGAGGTTTTATGACTGACCTGGAACTGGATCAGGCGTTTTTTCAACGCAATGGCGACAAACTCAGCGCGCGCCATTTCGACCGGATCATCGAAAAAGCACGCGCCATCGAAGACAAAGTCAAGGCAGTTCCGGCTTTGCACTGCTTTTGGGAGGATATTCTGTTGGGCCTGGAGCTGATCCGAGACTACCGCCTGGGACTGTACCGAAACACTCCCACCTGGGTCATAGCCGCCATCGCCTTAGGCTTGCTCTATCTGATCGACCCCTTGGAACTGGTTCCAGACATAATTCCTGTTGTCGGCTATCTGGATGATGTGGCGGTGATCGCTCTGATCCTAAAGCTGGTCAAAACCGAACTGGCACAATACGCCGCCTGGAAGCGATCCCACGGCGAAGGTATCGCCAGCTCCGTTAGGAATGGCTGAAGGTGGCCATTTTTGACTTGAATTCTCTCACTTTCCAGTGGTTCGCCGGTCGCAGCCACATTCTGCAGGCCTTGCTCGCCTCCTTGTTTACCTGGGGGCTGACTGCAATTGGCGCCTCATTGGTGTTTTTTTGCCAGCACACTAACCAAAAGCTACTCGACGCCATGTTGGGGTTTTCCGCTGGCGTTATGCTGGCTGCTAGCTATTGGTCGCTGCTTGCGCCAGCGATCGATCTGGCGGAAAGTTATGGGCGATTGGCCTGGTTTCCGGCGGCGCTCGGATTTGGGCTCGGCGCACTGTCTCTCAAATGGGCCGATAAACTCTTGCCGCATTTTCATCTTGGTACTTTTCTCCAGGCCGAGCAGTGGAGCGTAGTCACCTGGAAACGAACCATGCTGCTGGTGATCGCCATCACGCTGCACAACATCCCCGAAGGGCTGACGGTCGGCATAGTTTTTGGCGCGGTCGGTGCCGGGCAGGCAACCGCTAGCTTGGGTGCTGCCGTCGCGTTGGCCATTGGCATCGGCTTGCAGAACTTTCCCGAGGGCGTGGCTGTGGCGATGCCGCTTCGGCGCTTGGGCTGGCCACGCTGGCGCAGTTTCTGGTACGGTCAGCTCTCCGCTACGGTCGAACCCATCGCCGCCGTCATCGGCGCAACCGCTGTGACCGCGTGGTTGCCAATTATGCCTTATGCCTTGGCCTTCGCTGCAGGCGCCATGATCTACGTCGTCCTCGCTGAAATCGTTCCCGAATCCCACGAGCGCGGCAACACTGAAGTCGCTACCTTGGGAACCATCTTAGGTTTCATCGTAATGATGATCTTAGACGTCTCCCTGGGCTAGCCGCAAGCTGTGTTGCAATTCCAGGGCGTAAATTACACAATAAAATTCAAGCAGCTTGCTAAGAGGAGAAATCCATGTTGTATGCCGCACCCAACACCCAAGGCGCCAAGGTTCAGTTCAAGTCCCGCTACGACAATTATGTCGGCGGCAAGTGGACCCCACCGGTCAAGGGCCAGTATTTCGAGAACATCACCCCGGTGACCGGTCAATCCTTCTGTGAGGTGGCCAGGTCCACTGCAGAGGACATTGAGCTTGCCTTAGACGCCGCGCATGCCGCCAAAAACGCATGGGGCAAAACCTCGCCGACCGAGCGGGCTAACCTGCTACTAAAGATCGCAGACCGCATGGAGCAAAACTTGGAGATGCTCGCGGTGGCTGAGACTTGGGACAACGGCAAGCCGATCCGCGAGACCCTGGCCGCCGACATTCCCTTGGCCATCGACCACTTCCGCTATTTCGCCGCCGCGATCCGCACCCAGGAAGGCACCCTCAGTGAACTGGACGAACACACCGTCGCCTATCACTTCCACGAACCCCTGGGAGTGGTGGGGCAGATTATCCCCTGGAATTTCCCCCTCCTCATGGCCGCCTGGAAGCTCGCCCCGGCGCTGGCAGCAGGCAACTGCGTCGTGCTCAAACCCGCCGAGCAGACTCCAGCCTCAATCATGGTCTTGATGGAGCTGATCGGCGACTTGATCCCCCCGGGAGTAGTTAACGTAGTCAACGGATTCGGCGTCGAGGCTGGCAAACCCTTAGCGCAAAGCCCCAGGATCGCTAAGATCGCCTTCACCGGCGAGACTACCACTGGGCGGTTGATCATGCAGTATGCCTCGGAGAATATCATTCCGGTGACTTTAGAACTGGGAGGCAAATCCCCCAACATCTTCTTCGAGGATGTAATGCAAAACGGGGAAGAATATCTTGCCAAGGCCCTGGAAGGCTTTACGATGTTCGCCCTCAACCAGGGAGAGGTGTGTACCTGCCCTTCGCGTGCTCTGATCCAGGAATCCATCTACGATCGCTTCATGGTAAAGGCCTTGGAGCGAGTCAGGGCCATTCGCGTCGGTGACCCCCTCGACACCGAAACTATGATGGGCGCCCAAGCCTCCAGTGAGCAAATGGAAAAAATCCTCTCTTATTTCGATATCGCCCGCCAAGAGGGAGCTGAATGCCTAATTGGCGGGGAACCCGCGAAGCTAGCAGGGAAGCTTGCCGGAGGTTACTACATTCAGCCAACCATCTTTAAGGGTCACAACAAAATGCGCATCTTCCAGGAAGAGATCTTCGGTCCGGTGCTGGCCGTGACGACCTTCCGCGACGAGCAGGAAGCGCTTACCATCGCTAACGACACCCTCTACGGCTTAGGCGCTGCAGTCTGGACCCTTGACGTGAACCGGGTCTATCGGCTCGGGCGTGGGATCCAAGCCGGGCGAGTGTGGATCAACTGCTACCACTTGTACCCAGCACACGCCGCCTTTGGCGGTTACAAGAAGTCAGGAATCGGCCGCGAGACCCACAAGATGATGCTCGACCACTACCAGCAGACCAAGAATCTGCTGGTCAGCTATGACACCAAGCCTATGGGGTTTTTCTGAGCCACTTTGGGTGACGCCATGCCTAAGACCGTCCCCAGGGTGATTGCCACCCCCAAGGCACTGGAGCTGATCGAGACGCTCAAAGCCAAGCATGGTCCGCTGATGTTTCATCAGTCGGGCGGCTGCTGTGACGGCAGCTCGCCCATGTGCTATCCCCGAGGCGAGTTCCACACCGGCTCTCAGGATGTGCTCCTGGGTGAGATCGGCGGTTGCCCCTTCTACATCAGCCGCGACCAGTACGAATACTGGCGACACACTCAGCTCATCATCGACGTAGTCCCGGGACGAGGGGGCATGTTCTCTCTGGAGGGCCCCGAAGGGTTGCGGTTTCACACCCGCTCGCGGCTGTTCACCGAGGAGGAGTGGAGAAGCCTAGAACAGGCCGGTTTAGTTTAAGATCAGAGCCTAAGGAAAGCGCTGACGGAGATGCTGGCGCCAGCGCTCTCTTTTCTCCTCCCCCAGGCGTTCGAATTTTTCGATCTGCTCCGGGGTCAATATTTCTTTGAGCCGCTTTCGGGTTTCCTCGCGCACCGCTCGGATTTTCTCCCGCTGCTCCTTCAGGATCGCTTCCACCTTGGGTTTTTGTTCTTCGGTCAGATCGAGCCGCTCATCCAGTCGCCCAAACTTCATCCAATCCTTGCCTGACTGAGCGAAAACGGCGAACGAAGCAGTCACCAGCACAACGCAAATCATTCGCTTTGTCATCCGATCGTCCAGGGGATCCTCCTCAATCGCATTGTTTCGACCATTTTAGGTAACCACCACTTCTGAAAGCAACCGACGCGCATCTGAATTCTGTCAATAACAGACCGGCACTGGGTCCAGATGGCGCCACAGATACCAGGCAGCCACGGTACGGTAAGGGCACCAGCGCTTGGAAAATTCAGCAAGCCGCGGCCTGTCGATCGAGGTTCCAGGGAAATACAGGCTAGCGACTGCCTTCTGCAGACCGATGTCGGTAGGAGAGAAAATATCCGGCTCTTGCAGATGGAAAATAGCGAACATTGCTATCGTCCACTCCCCGATCCCTCTGATGCTAAGCAATTCTTGGCGAACTTCGGCATAAGGCCTTCCTTGCCAGTAAGCATCGCTGATCCGGTGCTCCAGGTAATAAGCTGCCACGTGATGCAGATAACCGGCCTTAGCGTACGAGATTCCGGCATGTCTCAGGGACGGCAGAGGATAGCTTAAAATCGCCTCAGGCGTGATCCTCCCGATCCCAGCCTCTAGCCGCTGCCAAATAGCGTCGGCGGCCTTGATGGAAATCTGTTGGCCGACGATGGCACGCACCAGAGTCCCAAAAGAATCCCCGCGTCGGCTCAAGGCTTCAGGATAGCGTTCGATCAAAGCAGCCATCACCGGATCTTTTCGGCTGAGATAACGCTTAGCCAAAGGCCAGTAACTAGGACTCGTCATAACAAGCTCAACGAAGTTCGATGGTAAAATTTAGCCACAATCAAAATCGACTGCATCCTTATGGAAAAAACCTACGACCCGCACGCAATCGAACAACGCTGGTACAAGATCTGGGAGGAACAAGGGTATTTCGCTCCTTCCGGCAAGGGCAAGCCCTACTGCATCATGATTCCACCGCCGAACGTCACCGGCAGCTTGCACATGGGCCATGCCTTCCAGGATACGATCATGGATGCTTTGATCCGCTACCACCGGATGCTAGGTGACAATACCCTGTGGCAGCCAGGCACCGACCACGCTGGGATCGCCACCCAGATGGTAGTCGAAAGGCTGTTGGAAAAGGAAGGCAAAACCCGCCACGACTTGGGAAGGGAAAAATTCATCGAGCGGATCTGGCAGTGGAAGGAACAATCGGGTGGTACCATTACCCGTCAACTGCGCCGACTGGGGGCCTCGGTGGACTGGTCGCGGGAACGCTTCACCATGGACGAAGGGCTGTCACGGGCAGTGCGCGAGGTATTCGTGCGCCTTTACGAGGAGGGCCTGATCTATCGCGGCAAAAGGCTGGTTAACTGGGACCCAGTCTTACGCACAGCAGTCTCCGACCTGGAGGTGATCTCTCAAGAGGAAAAAGGCCATCTATGGCACATCCGCTACCCCATCGCCGACGGATCAGGTTGGCTGGTAGTAGCTACCACCCGCCCTGAAACCATGCTAGGAGACGTGGCGGTTGCTGTCCACCCGAAAGACGAACGCTACCGCCACCTGATCGGTAAGCGCGTAGTGCTGCCTTTGGCAGAACGGGAAATTCCTATTATTGCTGACGAGTATGTCGATCCCGAATTTGGTACTGGCTGCGTAAAAATTACCCCAGCTCACGACTTCAACGACTATGAGGTGGGCAAGCGGCATAATTTGCCAATGATCAATATCTTTACTCCTGAGGCCCGCCTCAACGACAGCGTCCCTCCTCGCTACCGTGGCCTAGACCGCTTCGAAGCACGCAGACAGGTTATCTCCGCCCTGGAACAACAGGGTCTTCTAGAAAAGGTGGAAGACCATCTCCTCAAGGTACCTCGTGGTGATCGTTCCGGAGCGGTAATCGAACCTTACCTAACCGATCAATGGTTCGTAAAGACCAAACCGCTTGCCGAACCAGCTATCCAAGCGGTTAAGGAAGGCAAAATTCGCTTCATCCCCGAAAATTGGACAAAGATCTATTTTCAGTGGCTGGAAAACATCGAAGATTGGTGTATCAGCCGCCAAATTTGGTGGGGACACCGAATTCCAGCTTGGTACGATGAGGAAGGCAACATCTACGTGGGCCAATCGGAGGCCGAGGTTAGGATCAAATACCGACTGCAGAATCGACCGCTACGTCAGGACGAGGATGTTCTTGACACTTGGTTTTCCTCGGCATTATGGCCTTTTTCCACCCTCGGCTGGCCGGATGAGACTCAGGACCTCAAAACTTTTTACCCCACGGCCGTCTTGGTGACTGGCTTCGACATCATTTTCTTCTGGGTCGCGCGGATGGTGATGATGGGCCTCAAGTTCATGGATGAGGTCCCTTTCCGGGAGGTTTATATCCACGGTCTGGTGCGCGATGCTCATGGTCAGAAAATGTCAAAATCCAAAGGCAACATCTTAGACCCCTTGGATCTGATCGATGGCATCACTCTGGAAAAGCTTATCGAGAAACGCACCTTTGGGATGATGCAACCACATATAGCTAAGCAAATCGAGGAACAAACGCGCAAAGAATTCCCGCATGGTATCCCTTCCTATGGCGCCGACGCCCTGCGCTTTACTTTTGCCGCCCTAGCCACTACCGGACGAGACATCCGCTTTGATCTAGGTCGAATCGAAGGTTACCGTAACTTCTGTAATAAACTCTGGAACGCTGCCCGCTATGTATTCCTGAACACCCAAGGTCAGGATTTGGGTTTACTGGACAGCGAAGCGGCCCTTACCCCTGTGGACCTTTGGATCCGATCCCGACTTCAGCGAGCGATCCAAACCACCATCGATGCTATCGAAAACTACCGCTTCGATCTGGCGGCTGCCACTATCTATGAATTCCTATGGGAAGAATACTGCGACTGGTACCTAGAGTTATCTAAGGTTTCTCTTCAAATCGGTAACGCCATGCAGCAGCGCGCTACCCGGCGCACTCTAATCGAAGTACTCGAAACCTTCCTGCGTCTGGCCCATCCGGTTATTCCTTTCATCACTGAGGAAATCTGGCAACATGCGGCGCCGATCGCTGGGATTCAAGGGAAAACAATCATGCTGCAGCCTTTTCCACAACCGCACCTTCAAGCAATCGATCAAGCTGCAGAGAGTGAAATTATCTGGATTAAAGAATTCATCCTTGGATTGCGAAAAATCCGCGGTGAAATGAACATTGCTCCTGGCAGATTCCTTCCGGTTTTGCTTCAGCATGGCAGCGATTCCGATCAGCAGCGCGTCATCAATTTCCGACCCTATTTGGAACGTCTGGGGCGCATCGAATCGATCCACTGGCTAGCACCTGATGAGATTCCACCAGAGGCAGCTATCGCCTTGGTAGGTGAGCTCAAAATTTTGATCCCAATGGCGGGATTGATCGACAAACAGGCTGAGCTCCAACGGCTTGAAAAAGAAATCTACCACCTCGAAAAGGAGCTGACACGGATAGAAGCTAAGCTTAACAATCCGAAATTCATCGAGCGTGCTCCAGAGGAAGTAGTCGCTAAAGAACAGCAAAAATTAGAGGAGACACGGACCACTTTGCTTCACCTCCAAGCACAGCAGGCTAGAATTCAAGCGCTTTAAAACAGCGAAAGTTTTAAAATCGAAGGACCAAGAATAAAAAAGCCCCCAATAAGGGGGCTTTGAATGGGATAGATGAGACGTTTTATT
>CAZZIP010000004.1:0-232809 GCA_964654415.1 uncultured Methylococcales bacterium
GCTATTGCGGAAGCTGCCGGGCATGCATCGACGTTTGCCCTACCGAGGCCATCGTCGCCCCGTACCAGCTCGACGCCAGGCGCTGCATTTCGTATTTGACCATCGAGCACTTTGGGCCTATCCCAGAGGAGCTTCGCCCCAAAATCGGCAACCGCATCTTCGGCTGCGACGACTGTCAGTTGGTTTGCCCCTGGAACTCAAAAGCGCGCCTGACGCAAGAGAAAGATTTTTGGCCACGCTTTGGGTTAGAGCGCGCCTCTTTGATAGAGCTGTTTTCCTGGAGCGAGCAAGAATTTTTGGCCAAAACCGAAGGCTCGGCCATCCGCCGCTTAGGCTATGAGCGCTGGCTGCGCAATTTAGCCGTCGGTTTAGGCAACGCGCCTACTTCAGCTTCGGTCATTGTGGCGTTAAAGAAGCGGCTGGATCATCCTTCTGAGCTGGTGCGCGAACACGTCCTCTGGGCGCTCAACCGGCAGCTTTCAGCGCACCAAGTCCGCCAAGCTAAAGCAAATCCCTAAAAACGGCGAAGGCTTTTCCCATAAAGAGGTATTCATCCCAATGCCCTTTCGACCTCGATCTCGACTTCAGGACAGAAAACCGCGCTCAATCGCTCGCCTGGCTTGGCTTCCTTAACTTCTAAATACCCGCTCGGCGAAGGCTGGCGATAGACCTCGATCCGGCTTTGGGTCAAATCCACCAGCCACACTTCGGGAATGCCATGGCGGGCGTAGAGGGGCAGCTTGACCGTGCGGTCATAGGCCAAGGAGGTGTCAGCCACTTCGATCAGCAGCAAGACATCCTCTGGACCTGGATGCGCTTGCGCGTAGCTTTGATTTTTTACTAAGGCAAGGTCCGGTTGAGGTTCGGATTGCTCAGACAGACGGATCGGATCTTGGACCCGAACCAAAGCTTCGCTCCCCTTGACGAAAACCCGCACCAGACGGCTCAAACAGTCCGCGTGTTTGGCTCCAACCGGCGCCATCTCAAAAATCTCCCCTTCGATCAACTCTACCCGCTCGTCTTCGGCAAAAATCCCCGCCTCGCCCATGCGTTGAAACTCCTCGACCGTGATCCGATGGCGCCTGGGATAAACGCTTGTGGCCATAGCTTTCTCCGAAAAAGTATTTAGGGTATTTTTACCGCCATGGCAGGATCGCCGCAACCACCCCGTCGCGCCGCCAAAGATGGCAAAGCGCAAGGCTAAGGTGCAGCCCAAAGTAGCCCAACACTCCCCACCCTAAGGCTTTGTGCCAGGTCCTAAGCAAAGAAAGCTCCTCAGGTAGCTCCCCTGCTGGTGAAATTACCAGAAAAATCGCCAATCCCACCAATCCCTGCAGAGTGACAAGCACCAACCCCAACCCTTGAATCAATCCAGGAAGGCCAGGGCGTGGCCCGCCCCGAGGCAGCTTACCTTGCAAAAGCCCGCGCACATCCTCAGCCATCGCACGCCAACTTGCGCAAGCCGTAGGAAACAGGCGCCTTAGCCCGCCGTCGTGACCTTCCGCCAGCCAGCCTAAGTGAAACAGGCATCCTCCTAAGACCAATAAGCCGATCAATTCGTGCCCCAAGGAAAGCCACGGGCGCACTCTCCCTTCAAGCTCCGCCAGAGCAAAGCCAAGACCGAGCTGCAAGCTCACCGACACCGCAAGCCCCGAATGTAGCCATCTTAAGGTAGCCGACCAAGCCGTGGGTTTTTTGCTATATTTATTATATTTAAGCACCAAGCCTTATCCCCGCCGGTGCTTTCTTCCTGCCTTGTCCCCGCAGGGTAACACTAAAAAAGGAGATAAGGCATGATCTTCCCTGCTCTTCCCAGTTTGACTCCTGAGGAAATCCAACAGCGCATGGCGTTTTTGGAGATAACTGACCGGGACGCAGCGCTGCTGCACCACTATCGCAGACATTTTACCGGCGCCTGCTACCAAATCATCCAGGCTTTTTATACGCATCTTTCTCAATTTCCTCCATCACAATCCCTTTTGACTAAACCTGGGGCGATTGCCAACCTTAGCAAAATCCAGCGCCGCTACTGGCAAAGGTTTTTTTCCGGACGCTACGATGCTTCATACGTCAGCGACCGCTTGAAGATAGGCACTAGCCACTACAAGGTTGGCCTTGAACTCAAATGGTATAGCAGCTCGTACGCTTGGTTCTTGGTGAAGCTTACAGAATCCGCATTCCACCAGGAAACGCTCGCGCTGGCTGAGAAGATCAAGCTAATTAGCGCGTTCACCAAGCTCGTCTTTTTCGACCTGAGTCTGGCGGTCGAGTCTTATGTGGAGGCCGACCGCCACCAGCTCGAAAGCGTAAAAAACCACCTTCAGCGCGTTCTGGACACTGTTCCCGAAGCCATTTTGCTCCTCACCACCCAAGGGCGTATTCAAGCGTGTAATCCGGCTGCCGTACGCCTGTTTGGCCATCCCCAGGAAGCGTTTTCAGCCCTGCCAGTCAACCAGCTACTTACCGACGAATCCGGCCGGCCTCTGGAGTTCCATGAGCTTCTAACTCATCTGTGGCACCCTGACAGCGCTCCTTGTCCGGCCCTTGCGGTCAAAAACCAGGCGCAAGCAGTGCCGGTCGAGGTCACAATCGCCCAACTTCCCGAAGACCAGCCGCGGTATCTTTTGGTTGTGCGCGATGTCAGCCGGCAAAAACAGGTGGAAGCCAAGCTCTCGCAGCTGGCTAAATTCGATCCTGTGACCACCCTTCCCAACCGCGCTCTGTTCTTTGACCTGCTGGCCCAGGAACTGGCCCGCTCTCACCGCTACCAAAACCCGCTTGCAGTATTGTTTTTGGATCTAGACAACTTCAAAAAGATCAACGACAGCTTTGGTCATCTCACCGGCGACCTGCTACTCAAGCAAGTCGCCCTGCGCCTCAAAAGAGTCTTGCGCGAAACCGACACTATCGCCCGCTTCGGCGGCGACGAATTTACCATTTGTCTTCCTGACCTTAAGACTGCGGAAGGGTATCTGCCAATCGTGACCAAACTCCGTAAGGCCTTTGCCTCTCCTTTCCGTCTGGGAACCCAGGAGGTATTCGTCAGCGCCTCGATCGGCATCGCCCTCTCCCCCCACCACGGAACCGATCCCGACACCTTGCTCAAACACGCAGACGTCGCCATGTACGAGGCCAAGCGCAAGCGTCTGGGCCACTATTGCTACAACACTGCCTTAGAAGAGGCCGCGATCCAGCAAATCACCTTCGAAAAGGAATTATACCGTGCCCTGGAACGAGGGGAATTTTATCTAGTTTATCAACCGCAGGTATGTTTGCATTCAGGCCGCATCACGGGCGTGGAGGCGCTGCTTCGCTGGCGCAATCCAAGCTTGGGGTCACCGTCGCCCAGTCGCTTCATCCCTTACCTAGAACACACCGGCTTAATCAAGCAGGTAGGAAAATGGGCATTTTCAGTCGCCTGCGCGCAAATTCGGAAATGGCAGGAAACTTTGGGGATCGAACTCACCCTGGCAGTTAACCTCTCGGCCAGTCAAATCGCCCAGATCGATTTCTCAGAGTCGCTCTACCGAGAGATAAGTAGGCTGGGGCTTGCGCCTGAGCTTCTGGAACTTGAAATCACCGAGACCACGCTCATGGAACAGAACGAAATTACTTGCTCCAATCTACAGTTTTTGCACGCCATGGGCGTGCATTTGGCCATCGACGATTTCGGCATCGGCTATTCTTCCTTAGGGTACTTGAAAGCCTTTCCCTTCCATACTTTAAAGATCGACAAAAGCTTCATCCAGCAGCTAACGACTAAAAAAGACCAAGAGCTTGCTCGCCACATCGTGGGGATCGGCAAAAGCCTAGAGCTTAAAGTGATCGTCGAAGGAGTGGAAACCAAAGCCCAGCTTGCCCTTGTCCGGGAACTTGGCTGCGACTTAGCACAAGGATATCTTTTTTCTCCCCCCTTGGAAGCTTCGGAATTGACCAATCGGCTTAAGTCGAGCACGCAATTGCTGCTTCCGTTAACTTAAATTTTTTAATTGGTTCAGACTGTCTACCATTTCCACTACCTGCTGGGCCAGTTCCAAAACCTTGCGATGCGTGCTTCTTGCCCTCCGCCGCAGGATTTCATAAGCCTGCACGCGAGACAAGCCCAGGCGCTCCATTAAAATACCCACTGCTTGATTGATAATCCGATTGCTTTCCAGCACTGTTTGCAGTCTGGTTGTTTCCTCGTGCATGTGCTCGAGCCTGCGCCGCAGCGCCAAAACTGCCTGCAATTGCGGTAAAACTTGGGAGACAGCAAGCGGTTTGACAAGATACCCAAACCCGCCTGCCTCGAGGGCTTGGCTGACCGCTTCTTGGTCATTGTAAGCCGACAAAAACAAAACCGCCGCGCCATATTCCCTGTCTAATATCTTGGCTACCTCCGGTCCAGAAATATCAGGCAAGCGTACGTCCACCAAAGCGATCTCAGGTTTTAATTCCTGCGCTTTGACCAAGGCTTCTTGCCCTGAGCTTGCTGGCACCACTTCAAAGCCATAGGCAGCAAGCCCCTGTACCAAGGTCGCAAGCACCAAACGGTCGTCTTCCACTACCAAAATTTTGCACGCCATCGCCTATCCTTTGAAATAAATCAAATTCTTATTTTACCATGACCGAACTATACCATCAGTACTGCCCTTGCCTGTGCTTTGACCAAGCCTGTGCCTTAGCCCTGGCGCCTTCCGGAGAAATCCTACAAATCACGCCTTCCTTAGCCGCAGTGCTTGGGTATCGGCACGATGAGCTGCCAGGCCAAACGCTGTTTACGCTTCTGCCGCAAAGCGAGCACGCCACAGCCTGTGCCTTCCTTAAGACGCTTGCCCATAGCCCGTCAACCCTTGAAATCCGCCTCATGACCAAAACCAAAGCTTGGGTTCCAACCAAGCTTGCAGGCTGCCAACAAGGACAAAACTTGTTGCTTCTGGCCCAAATCGGCGACTACCCGCGTTACCAACGCGACCTGCTCCTGCGCGAAGTCCATCACCGGATCAAAAACAACCTCCAAGGGATCGCCGGCTTGCTTTACAACCAGACGCTTGCCCATCCTGAGCTTGCGCCGCTGCTTGAAACCCCGATCCGCCAAATTAATTCCATCGCCCTGCTTTATAACCTAAAAAGCACGGGAGAAGAAAAGGTCTTTTTGTGCCAGCTGTGCCAGCTCATCGCCCAGGCCGGCCAAGGACTCACTGAGGCTACTATCCACATGGACATCCCTTACGACAAAACCATAGAAGTCCAAGACGCAGAAGCCGTCACCTTGGCCTTGGTCCTCAACGAGCTTTTGGTCAATGCCATCAAACACGGCCAAGGCCCGCTCACTCTTGCCATGCGCTGGATGGGAAACGCAGCACAAGTCATCCTCCGCAACCCTTGCGCACAACCCTTAAAGCTCGATTTTGCCAAAGGCATTGGGCTTGGCATGGGATTACAATTGGTACGCCAGCTTTTACCCCCACGCGACTTGGCAAATTTGGTCATCTCTTGGCAAGATGGCGAAGTAGTGACCACTTTGTACTTGTATCCGCCTTTGGTGCGCTTCCTGGCCTAGACTTAAGCGCTTTGGCATTGCCTAGTGACGGGGCTGTTTGGGCTATGGAGACGGGCACTTGGGCGATCTTCCGCCGCTCTATGTGGATGCCAATGGCCAAGCCCGGCTTCCGGTTTTAGCGCCGCGTTTGAAGCTTTCGGATCTCAAAGGCCGCGCGCTGATCGTCCACGAAGGAGGAGACAACTACTCTGACCACCCTGCCCCGCTGGGCGGAGGAGGGGCAAGGATCGCGTGCGGGACAATCCCTCAAGGGTAAAACCCGACTTTTTCCAGCCCAATCGTTTCCGGTAGGCCAAATATAAGGTTCATATTCTGCACCGCCTGGCCGGCTGCCCCTTTGACCAGATTGTCGATCACTGCTAGCACCACCACTGTGTCTCCGTCTCCTGGACGGTGTACGGCAATCTGGCAGCGGTTAGCGCCGCGCACGTGGGAGGTGGCCGGATGCGAACCTGGAGGAAGGACATCGACGAAAGCCTCGTTGGCGTAGTAAGACAGGTACAACTCCTGAAGGTCCACCTCCTTTTTTAAGCAGCCGTAAAGGGTTGCATGAATGCCGCGGATCATTGGCGCCAGGTGGGGAACAAAGGTCAAGCCGACCGCTGTACCGGCCAGCGTCTCGAGCTGTTGGCAGATTTCTGGATGATGGCGGTGGCCGGAAACCGCATACGCCTTAAAGCTCTCCCCGGCTTCGGCCAGCAGCAAGGAAACTTCAGCTTTGCGCCCGGCGCCGGAAACCCCAGATTTGCAGTCTGCAATCAGATTCTTAGGATCTACCGCCCCACTCGCCAGAAGCGGCCAAAAGCCCAGCTGCACCGCAGTGGGATAGCAGCCTGGGCAGGCGATCAGGCGCGCGGCCTTGATCTTTTCCCGGTGAATCTCAGGCAAGCCGTAGACCGCCTGCGACAAAAGCTCAGGACAAGCGTGCGGCTGGCCGTACCAGTGCTCCCAGAGCTTAGGGTCACGCAAACGGAAATCGGCCGACAAATCGATCACTACCCGCCCGCGCGCAAGTAAGGTTTGAGCATACTGCATCGCCACCCCGTTTGGCGTAGCGAAAAAGACGACGTTGCACTCAGCCAGTGCCTCTACCTCTGGCGGTTGAAAGCATAGATCTACGATTCCACGCAGGCTAGGATAAAGCTCGGCCACATTTTTGCCAGCATCGCTGCGCGAAGTCACCAATGCTAACTCTACTTCGGGATGGCGCGCCAACAATCGTAAAAGCTCTACCCCCGCATAGCCGCTGCCGCCGACGATCGCCGCTGTAATCATTTACCTCCCCTTCGAACAAACGTTGCATGGATATTAAGCCTGTACGCGCAGTATACCAAGCCAGCTTTTGCTATACTCATGCCCGATGTATGTCTTAGGCATCGAAACCTCGTGCGACGAGACGGGCGTCGCCGTCTACCATCCCGACAACGGCCTGCTGGCTCATCGGCTGTACAGCCAGGTTAAGCTTCATGCCCCTTACGGTGGCGTCGTGCCGGAATTGGCGTCGCGCGATCACGTCCGCCGGCTGACTCCTCTGATCCGCCAAACCTTGGCCGATGCTGGCCTGGCTGTCGGCAAAATCGATGGAGTGGCCTATACCGCAGGTCCCGGGCTGATCGGCGCCCTGCTCGTGGGCGCTTCGCTCGGTCACAGCCTCGCCTTTGCCTTGGGGGTGCCAGCCGTGGCGGTCCACCACCTCGAAGGTCACCTGCTGGCTCCGCTGCTGGACAGCCCAGATCTCGCCCCGCCATTCCTGGCCCTGCTCGTCTCCGGGGGACATACGCAACTGATTCGGGTCGAAGCTCTGGGGGTCTACCAGGTACTCGGGGAATCCATCGACGATGCAGTGGGAGAAGCGTTCGACAAGGTCGCCAAGATGCTGGGGCTAGAGTACCCCGGAGGTCCTGCTTTGGAGCGCCTTGCGGCTGAAGGACGACCCGGACGCTTCCATTTCTCCCGCCCCATGACCGACCGGCCGGGGCTGGATTTCAGCTTCAGCGGCCTTAAGACGCAGGTGATGCATACCCTCTGCCGGACGATGCGGAATCCGCAGGACTTGGCCGACATTGCCTACGCCTTCCAGGAAGCGGTGGCCGACACGCTGGCGATCAAATGCAGCCGGGCGCTGCGTCATACCGGTCTCAAGCAGCTGGTGGCCGCCGGCGGAGTGTGCGCTAACCTCACCTTGAGAAAGCGCTTAAAGCAGGCGGCAGACCAAGAAGAAGCCAGACTGTTTCTGCCGCGGCTGGAATTTTGCACCGACAACGGCGCGATGATCGCTTTCGCCGGTTGCTTGCGCCTGCTTTCGGGACAACGCGAGGGGGCTGAAATCAAAGCCAAGGCGCGCTGGCCGCTGGAGGAGCTTGAACCGATCACCCTCTGATTCTATCTTCCTCTCCGTGCAGTAGCCGGCGGATGTTGTCGCGGTGGCGAAAGATCAACCAGCCAGCCATGACCGTGACCATGGCGGTGATCCACGGGATGTGCACGATCCAGTACGCATATAAGGGGGAAAGCAGCGCTGCGGTCAACGCCGCCAGCGAAGAGATTTTGGAAAGCTTAGCCACCACCAACCAGGTCCCTGCCAACAACAAGCCCAATCCCCAGTGGATTCCAGTCAGGACTCCTAGGGCGGTGGCCACCCCTTTCCCTCCCTGAAAACCAAAGAATACCGGATAGAGGTGCCCAAAAAACGCCGCAAGCCCTGCAGCAGCAGCGATGGCCGGATCGGCTTCGAACCAGCGCGCCAGGACCACTGGGAGGAAGCCCTTGAGCACATCGCCGAGCAGGGTTACGGCAGCTGCCTGCTTACTTCCGATCCTGAGCACATTGGTAGCGCCGGGGTTATAGGAACCGGTGGTGCGGGGATCGGGTAGGCCCCACAATTTGCACACGATCACCGCGCTGGAGACCGAACCCAATAGATACCCTACAGGCACCCACAACCAAGACCACACCTTGCCTTACCCCCTATCTCTGTGTCACTCTGTTACCGTAAATCTCTGCCAACGAAAGGCTAAGCACGATGGACATTATATTTCTGCGCGGCCTCGAGATCGAGACGACCATTGGTATCTATGAATGGGAGCGGGAAATCAAGCAAACTGTGATCCTAGACCTGGAGATGGCTACTGACGTCCGCCAGGCAGCAGCAACCGACGACATCCAATATACAGTCGATTACAAAGCCGTTGCCAAGCGGCTGATCACTTTTGTGGAAGAGAGCGATTTTTATCTGGTGGAAACCTTGGCCGAGCGCGTCGCCCAGATCATTCTCAGCGAATTCTCCGTCCCTTGGGTCCGCGTAAGCCTGAACAAAAAAGGCGCTATCCGCGGCGCAAGCGACGTTGGGGTAATCATTGAGCGCGGCGAGCCTCCCCGTGGTTAAAGCCTTCGTCAGCATCGGCAGCAACTTAGAGCGCGAACGCCACATCCGAGAAGCATTGACCGAACTGGAAGAAAGCTTCGGCAACCTGTCTGTTTCCAGCCTCTACGAAAGCGAAGCCGAGGGCTTTGAAGGGCCGCCGTTCTACAACCTGGTCGTGGGATTTGACACCGACCTGCCGCTGGCCAAGGTCCTGGAAAAACTGAAGGAAATCGAATCAAAGCACGGCCGCGGCCCGGAAAGCCGCAAATTCGCCTCCCGCACACTGGACCTGGATCTGATCCTGTACGGCGATCTGGTTCTCGAGGATCCAAAGTCCGGACGCAGGCTTTTGCCCCGGGAGGACATCCTGCGCTATGCTTTCGTGCTGGAGCCTTTGGCCGAGATCGCCCCGAACTTGCGCCATCCCGTATCCGGAGAGACTTACCGCACGCTCTGGCAAGCCTTCGATCGCCGCCGGGTCAGGCAAAAGCGCCTCCCCTTGAGCGTCATAGGCTGCGACCGCCGTCGACCACCAGCACCTGGCCGGTAACGTAGAGGGCATCGCAAATCAGATACCTCACCGCTTTGGCGATGTCTGCTACCTGTCCCAGGCGGCGCAGGGGGATGGAATCCAAAAGCGCTTTTTTTTCCGCCTCGCTCATTGGGGTCTTTGGCCACAGGATCGCCCCGGGAGCCACGCCGTTGACTCGGATTTCCGGCGCCATCTCTTTGGCGAGCGCCTGGGTCAAAGCTAGTAGCCCCGCCTTGGACACGCTGTAGATCGGGTAACCCAATCTGGATCGGTAAGCGTAAACGTCAACCAAGTTCACGATCGAACCTTCCTGCCGCTTAAGCTGCGGGAAAGCCGCTCGGGACAAAAAGAACGGTGCCTTCAGGTTGATATTGAGCAACTCTTCCCAATGCTCTTCGGTGGCTTCCTCTAACGGCGTGGGGTAAAACAGCGATGCGTTGTTGACTAATGCATCCAGCCTCCCCCAGACGGCTGCGGCTTCTTCCACCAGCTTCACTGCCGCTGCCACCTTTCGCAAATCCGCTGCAAGCAGGCAAACCGAATGCGGCCGACGCGCCTCCAGCCGGGCTTTGAGCGCCTCTGCCTCGAGCTTTGAACTTAAGTAATGCAAAACCAGGTTGAACCCCTCGCCGTGCAGGGTCTCGGCGATGGCCGCCCCGATGCGGGTTGCTCCCCCGGTCACCAGGGCAACTTTAGCTACCATAGCGAATAGAGAATCTTCAGGCTGATCACTACCAAACTCAAAGCGAACAAGCGTTTTAAGACTTCTGCTGACAAGCAGTGGGCGAGTCTGGCCCCCAAAGGAGCGGTCACAATACTGGCGGCGATCACGCCAAAGAAAGCAGGCAGATACACATAGCCGATGCTGCCAGGCGGCAGGCCCGGCGCATCCCAGCCCAGAACCGCGTAGCTGAAGGTCCCCGCCAATGCGATCGGAAGCCCTAAGGCGCTGGAAACCGCCACCGCCACCCGCATGGGAAGGGAGCACCAAACCAGAAACGGCACCGTCAGCGTGCCGCCTCCGATCCCCAGCATAGCCGAAAGGATTCCGATGATTCCGCCTGCCAAGGCCTGCCCTGAAGGTTTAGGTTGAACCCGGCCAGGGCGCGGCTGAAAGCTCAACAGCTGCCCGGCAACCACAAGCAGATACCCCGCAAACAACGCCTTTAGCCAACTCCCCGGCAGGCGTTCGGCCAGCCAGGCGCCAAACACCGAACCCAAGACGACTCCGGGCAGCAAGCCGAAGGTCGTGCGCAAATCCAACGCGCCTAGCCGCCAGTGCGCCCAGGCAGAAGCCACCGCCGTCACCGTGATGCTCGCCAGCGAGGTGGCCACGGCAGAGATGGAAACGAACTGGGGTGGAAAACCCTGCTGAGCATAGAGCAACCACAGGGCCGGCACCAGCACCACTCCTCCTCCTAACCCGAACAGCCCAGCCACCAGGCCCGCCACTGCCCCGGCAGCCCCATACAAAGGCAGCTGTAAGACTTCGGTCACTTACCAATTCCCGATATCGGCGCCTTCCCCTTCGCCCCCTTCGGCATTGTCGGCGCCTAGGGAATATAGGTCATAATCCATCCCCCCCCGGCGCGGGGGAATTTCGTAGTGGAACGGGAATCCCCAAGCGTCGGTGGGCAGATTTTTCTTGCGCAAATACGGGCCGTTCCAATTTGGAAGGCCATCCGGAGCAACGAGCAACGCCTGAAGACCTTCTTCCTGGGTAGGATAGCGGCCATTGTCGAGGCGGAAATTGTCGAGCGCGGTGGCCAGCATCTCGATCTGCGACTTGGTGGTCTTGACCTGGCCTTGCCCTAAGGCGTTCATCAGCCTGGGACCCACCAAAGCCGCCAGCATGCCGAGGATGGCCAGTACGATCAAAAGTTCGATCAGAGTAAAACCTGAAGTGAGTTTTCGCATCGGCAGATTTCTCCTGTTATACATTGAATCCAAACCACTCCTGCGACCTCGAGACAAGAACTATGGTTCACGCGCAAAGGGGCGGGAAAACAACAGCCCCAACTCATACAATAGCCACATCGGCACCGCAAGCAGCGTCTGGGAGACCACGTCGGGAGGAGTCAAGATCATCCCGATCACGAACGCCGCCACGATCACATACGGACGCTTGTCGGCCAGCGCCGAGCGAGTGGTGATCCCGCTCCAAATCAGTAAGATCGTGGCGATCGGAACCTCGAATGCCACTCCAAAGGCGAAAAACAGCGTCAGAATAAAATCTAAATAGCGGCTGATGTCGGTCATCACCGTCACGCCCTGCGGGGCAGTAGCGGTCATGAACTTAAAAATTAACGGCAGCACTAAAAAATAGGCAAACGCGGCACCCAGATAAAACAAAGCGGTGCTGGCCACCAAAAAGGGCAAAAGCAAGCGCTTTTCGTGACGATACAGGCCTGGGGCGACGAAAGCCCACACCTGATACAGGCTGAACGGCATGCTGGCAAAGATGGCGATCACCAGAGCCAGCTTGAACGGCGTTAGGAAGGGAGATGCCACGTCGATGGCGATCATCCCGCTCCCCTTGGGCAGATGCTGGAGCAGCGGGCCGGCAAGATAGGTATAAAGCCGGTCGGCGAACGGGGCCAGCCCCACAAATACCAAAAGCACCACCGCGACGATCTTGAGCAGACGGCTGCGCAGCTCGATCAGGTGGGCGATAAAAGGCTGCTCTTGACCTTCCGGACCAAGATCGGGTTCATGTGGAATCGTCATCGGCAGCGGTGGTCTTCAGCTTAGGTGGATCTTTCTCTGCAGTTGTTGGCGCCGGAGTCACAGGCTGGCGGAACTCCTTCTCTAAGGCTTTCAGCTCCTTGAAGGATGTTCCTTGCTCCAGTGAGGCTTTGATCTCGTCCAAAGCCAGCTCGCGTTCGATCTCAGCCTTCGCCGTGGCCACCACGCTGCGCGCCCGGCGCAGCAGGCGAACCGTCATGCGTACCGCGCCAGGTAACTGCTCTGGCCCTAGCACCAACAGCGAGACGATGCCGACCACAACCAGTTCCCAGAAACCGACGTCAAACACTTATCAAGGTTCCAGTGGTTTGCGCTGCGGGTGCTCAGGCTTGGCTTCGTCATACTGGCGCTCGGTCTCTTTCGTTTCCTCAATCCGATCTGGACCATGCGCAGGCTTTGCTTCAGTTTCGCCCTCGTGCAAAGAGTCTCTAAACCCTTTAATCGCCGCGCCTAAATCTGCACCGATATGACGCAGCTTGCGGGTGCCGAACAGCAAAAGGACAATTACCATGATTAACAACAATTCCCAAATTCCGATACCCATCTTACACCTCTGCCTGTTTGGTTTGGCGCGCCGCTTTCTCTTCAAAGCCAGAGCGGCCAAAGCGCGCCTTAAGCTCGGCCAATACTTGTTCTAATTCCAACCCCTGGTAAGTCAACAGAACTAAAGTATGAAACCAAAGGTCGGCAATTTCATGAATTAAATTCTTGTTATCCCCGTTTTTGGCCGCAATTACAGTTTCCGTGGCCTCCTCACCGATCTTTTTTAAAATCGCATCCAACCCTTTGGCATATAAGGAAGCCACATAAGATGCCTTGGGATCGGCCGCCTTGCGCGCCTTGAGCACTCGAACAAGTTCTGCAAGCACCGGTTCGTCAAGCCCCATAGATGGCCTCTGGATTTTTTACCACCGGCTCGACGGTTTGCCATTTGTCCCCTTCCAGACGGCGGTAAAAGCACAGGCGACGACCCGTATGGCAAGCGATGCCACCCTCCTGGATCACTTTCAGCAATATCGTATCGCCGTCGCAGTCGAGGCGGATCTCGCGCACGATCTGATGATGGCCGGAAACCTCCCCTTTGCGCCAAAGTTTCCGGCGCGATCTGGACCAATAGACGGCGACGCCCTCCTTGGCGGTCAACTCCAGTGCCTCGCGGTTCATCCACGCCAGCATCAACACCTCACCTGTACCCTCTTCTTGGGCAATAGCAGGCACGAGCCCTTCTTCGTTCCAGCGCACCTGGTTCAACCAAGCATTCATAACCGCACCTCAATCCCGCAACTGGCGAGATATTCTTTCGCCTCCCGGATCGAGTACTCACCGAAGTGGAAGATACTGGCTGCCAGCACGGCGTCTGCCCAACCCTCTAGAATTCCCTCGGCCAGGTGGCACAACGTCCCTACTCCTCCGGAAGCGATCACCGGGATGCTGACCCGCTCGCTCACCGCTCGGGTCAAGGCCAGGTCGAATCCCTCTTTGGTGCCGTCGCGATCCATGCTGGTAAGCAGAATCTCACCCGCACCTAAGGCTTCCATCCTGGCCGCCCAATCCACCGCGTCGATGCCAGTCGGTTTCCGGCCGCCGTGGGTGAAGATTTCCCAATGATCTCCAACCCGCTTGGCGTCAATCGCCACCACAATGCACTGGGAGCCGAACCGGTTCGCCGCCTGGCGAACGAATTCAGGATTGAATACCGCTGCAGTATTGATCGCCACCTTGTCAGCACCGGCATTGAGCAACTGACGGATGTCCTCCAGGCTTCGAATCCCACCGCCCACGGTCAAAGGAATAAACACGCAGCCAGCCACTTTCTCCACTACCTGGACCATAGTCCCACGGCCTTCGTGGCTAGCGGTGATATCCAAAAACGCCAACTCGTCCGCGCCTTCTTGGTCATAGCGGCAGGCGATCTCTACCGGGTCTCCTGCATCGCGGATGTCGACGAATCGAACCCCTTTGACCACCCGCCCTTGATCTACGTCGAGGCAGGGGATGATGCGCTTGGCTAATCCCATTAGTACTGCTCTGCGAGTTTAAGACCTTGCGCGAAATCCAATGTTCCCTCGTAGAGGGCGCGCCCGGTGATGGCACCGATCACGCCCTTGTCGGCGATTTCTCCCAAGGCGCGGATGTCGTCGAGATCGCGGATGCCACCGGAAGCGATCACCGGGATGTGGATCGCCTCGGCCAGGCGCGCAGTCGCCTCCACGTTGATCCCGTCCAGCATACCATCCCGGCTGATGTCGGTATAGACGATCGCTTCTACCCCCTCGTCCTCGAACCGCCGGGCCAGGTCGATCACATCGTGGCGAGAAAGCTTAGACCAACCATCTATAGCCACCTTGCCTTCCTTGGCGTCCAGACCGACCAGAATATGGCCAGGAAACTCCAGCGCCATATCTTCTACAAAGTGGGGTGCCGTGACCGCCTGGGTACCGATGATGACGTATTGCACGCCAGCGTCCAAGTATTCCTGGATCGTATCCCCATCGCGGATCCCTCCTCCCACTTGCACATCCACTCCTGGGAACGCAGCAGTGATGGCACGGATCACATCGGCATTTTTAGGCTTGCCGGAAAAGGCGCCATCCAAATCCACCAGGTGCAAGCGTCTGGCGCCCAATTCTACCCAGCGTCCAGCAGTCGCCACGGGATCGTCGGAAAACACCGACTCCTCTTCCATCCGTCCCTGACGCAGCCGCACGCACTTGCCAGCCCTCAAATCGATCGCGGGAATCAACAACATGGCTTCAATCTCTCAAGGTGACCAAGATAGAAAGTTGAACAACAGACGCAATCCCATCCGTTGACTTTTTTCCGGATGGAACTGCACGGCAAACAGATTGTCGTCGGCCAGCGCGCAGGCAAACGGGCCGGAATAATCGCAGCTTGCGGCAAGATTTTGGCTGCATTCTGGCCGTGCCACATAGCTGTGTACAAAATAAAACCAACTGTCTTGGGGAATTCCCTTCCACAACGGATGAGGTTTAAGTTGATGAACCCGGTTCCAACCCATATGGGGAATTTTCAACGGTCTCCCATGAGCGTCGAAACCCTGCGGAAACCGGACTACCCTGCCCGGTAGAAGCCTCAAGCCTGCTACGCCTCCCCCTTCCTCGCTCTCCTCCAGCAAGGCCTGAAGCCCCAGACAAATGCCCAAAAACGGACGCGTCCGCGCTACCTGCTCGAGCACCTCGATCAGATGCAAGCGGTGTAAAGCGGCCATGCAGCCAGCGATCGCCCCCACCCCGGGAAACACGATCCTATCGGCGGTTAGTATTGCTTCTGGGTCGGCGGTAACTTGGATCTCGGCATCAGATGCGACGTATTGCAGCGCTTTGGCGATGGAATGCAGATTGCCCATTCCATAGTCGATGACGGCGACGCGGTTCATACCAGCGTCCCCTTGGTAGAAGGGATGGTCGAGCTGCTTCTCCCATCCCGAGCAAGAGCTGCCTTAAGACTGCGGCCGAAGGCTTTGAATATCGTCTCGGCGATATGATGGGCATTGCGGCCGCGCAGGCAATCGATGTGCAGGGTCAGCTGCGCATGGTTGACGAACCCTTGAAAAAATTCGCGAATCAGATCGACGTCAAAACTGCCGATCAGCGGACGGGGAAACTCTACCTCATACACCAACCCGGGACGGCCAGAGAAATCCACCACTACCCTCGACAACGCTTCATCCAAAGGCACATAGGCGTGGCCAAAGCGGGCGATGCCCCGTTTGTCACCGACCGCATCGGCCACCGCCTGACCCAAGGTGATTCCAATGTCCTCGACCGTGTGATGGGCGTCGATGTGCAGATCTCCCTGGGCGACGATCTCTAAGTCTAGCCCACCGTGCTTGGCAACCTGCTCCAACATGTGTTCCAAAAACGGGATACCGGTGTTCAAGACGACGCGCCCTTCGCCGTCGAGATCAACCCGTACTGTGATCCGGGTCTCGAAAGTGCAGCGCTCCACCAGCGCCTGGCGAGAATCGGTCATGATCTTCTCTATTTCAGAGCTCTATCAAGATTGTCTGTGAGGTTTCTATCATAATCGCAAGACCGATCGCGCAAAAGCCTGCGTCCTTTGCCAGTTAGGTCAGTCCTGCTCCCACGGCAAGCCATGAAATCGCCAGCCGCCTAGGGTACTGCGATGCTTATTGGCGTCCAGAGGACCTTCAAAACCTTCATCGATATTGATCAGGGTCTTATATCCTACCGCGGCCATCGCTCGAGCTGCTTCCATGGAGCGGTGACCACTGCGGCATAAAAACAGAATGGGAGTTTTTGGGTCTGGAACCACTTTTTTGACCGCTCCTACAAAGCCAGGATTGGGCTGCATGGGGAGGCCGTCCTTCCACGGAATCAGAACACAGCCTGGAGGCCGCCCGACGAAAAAGTGCTCGGCGGCAGTGCGCACATCGATCAGCACCGCATCAGGATGCTCCTGCATGAACCTCCAAGCCGCCGGGGGGTTCAGATTCATAATTTGGGACTCAGCCATGATTGACTCCTCTTATGTAGGTCGCTCGCCCACGAGATACGCCTCGTTGCGAAAGCCATTCCGGATGTCACCGCATTTAGCTTCGTCGCGAAAAGCCCGAACGATCAGACCAGGAAAAAGGCGTAGCAGTTCGTTTTCCTCAAGAAGATACTCCAAGTCCTGGGGTCCGACCAAGGCTACTTTGGCACGCACAAAGGTTTGATAATACAACAGCCCGCCAGGCTTGAGTGCTGCTGCAATCATCGGGCACAGAGAACGAACTAGAAACCGGCTGACCACGATCACGTCGAAGGCATCCTTAGGCCAGGAAATCGTCGTAACGTCCACCACCTGTGCCGTCACATCAAGCCTTTCGGCACGGCGGCGCAATTTTTCGATGGCCACCGGTGAGATGTCCCACGCTGTTACGGTAAATCCTCGCGTTGCCAAAAACAGCGCGTTGCTACCCAATCCACAGGCCACTTCCAACGCTTGACCCGACTTCGGCAACAGATGCGCGTTTTCCCAAAGCACTCGCGCCGGAGGCGGATACTCTACGGCCGCTCGATAGATCCCATCCCATTTGACTTGGCAGTCCATCGGCTTTAGCTTTTCCAATACGCCGGGCTAAGCAGCACCAATAGGGTAAAAACTTCCAACCGCCCAAGCAGCATGGCCAGGGAAGCTAGCCATTTGGCGGAGGCAGGCAGAGAGGCGAAATTATAAGTGACCTTCCCCAATCCTGGCCCCAGGTTGTTGATACAGGTAGCTACGGCCGAAAACGCTGTGACCTGATCGAGGCCAGAAACCATCATTAGGACCATGATGAGTGCAAATATTGCCACGTACAGCGAGAAAAACCCCCACACCGCCTCCACGACCCGGGTCGGCACCAGCGTGTTTCCCAGTTTAACCGGAATCTCCGCTTGAGGGTGGATCAGGCGCAGAATCTCCCGCACCCCCTGCTTGTACAAAAGCAAGACGCGGATAACCTTAAGCCCCCCCGCGGTCGACCCTGCGCATCCCCCGACGAAGACGCTGAAAATCAAAAGCACCGGCACAAACTCAGGCCAACGGCTATAGTCGGCAGTAGTAAACCCGGTGCTGGTCATGAACGAAACGGTCTGGAACAACCCCTCGCGTATGCTCTCACTAAGCGGCAGCCCATTCCACCACAACGCCGCAACCACTACCAGCGCTAGCGTCAGCAGCAGTCCGGAATAGGTTCGCGCTTCTGAGTCTTGCCAATACAACGCAAATCGAAGCTTGCGCATAGCTTCGAAATGGACAGCGAAATTGACCCCTGAGATGGCCATGAACCCTACCGCCAACCCTTCGATCAAAGGGCTGTTAAAATAGCTGAAACTGGCATCGTGGGTAGAAAATCCCCCCGTTGACACGGTGGCGAACGCATGGCCGATGGCGTCGAACCAACTCATTCCCGCCGCCCAAAAACTTAAAGCACAAGCGACGGTGATCCCCAGGTATACTCCCCATAGCGCCTTAGCCGTCTGAGCGATGCGCGGGGTGAGTTTGACGTCCTTCATCGGTCCTGGTAACTCGGCGCGATACAACTGCATCCCACCGATTCGCAGCAAAGGCAATACCGCCACCGCCAATACCACGATCCCCATCCCCCCCAACCATTGCAGTTGCTGGCGATAGTACAGGATCGAAGGGGGAAGTTGATCCAATCCGACCAACACGGTTGCACCGGTGGTCGTCAGTCCGGAAACACACTCGAACACCGCGTCGGTAAACGACATCACCGGTTGCTTGGCGAGCACTAGGGGTACTGCGCCAGCCAAACTCACTGCAATCCAGCAACAGCTTACCACTAAAAACCCGTCGCGCACCTTAAGTTCCTGCCGGACCTCACGAAAAGGCATCCAGATCACCCAGCCCAACAAAAACACCAGGGCGAAAGCGAGTGAAAAGATCCCTTCCTGAGCATCTTCGAAATACCAGGAGATTCCCAGCGGCGGCAAGAAACTTAAGCTAAAAAACATGAAAAACGCGCCGACGATGTGCAGTATCATCCGCACTTGGACGACCGTCACCAAGTCAGGCTGCCTCCTTGGCTGCAAATAGGTTTTCGACCAATGGGATCAGTTTCTTGTCGAGCAAAAACAGCACGATGTGATCGCCGTCTTCGAGCCGAGTATCGTGGTGAACCTGAATGACTTCGCGGCCGCGAACCAGCACGCCAGGAACCACGCCGCCTGGCAATTTGAGCTGTTCGACGGTGCGCCCTACGACTTTAGAACGCCCGGGACACCCGCGCACGACTGCTTCGATGGCTTCGGCGGCCCCACGCCGCAAAGAGTGCACCTGCACTACGTCGCCGCGCCGTACGTGGCGCAACAGGCTGCCGATGGTAGCCTGGTCAGGAGAGATTACCAAATCCACCATGCCTTGCACCAGGTCTACGTAGGCTGGCCGATTGATCAGGCTGATCACCCGCCGCGCTCCCAATTTTTTGGCCAGCATCGCCGAGAGGATGTTGACTTCATCGTCATTGGTGATGGCGCAGAACACATCCATGTTCTCTATGTTTTCGTTGAGCAATAGCTCACGCTCGGAGGCATCCCCCACCAATACCACGGTATTTTCCAAGTCGGTGACCAGTTTGATCGCCCGCTGCGGGTCTTTCTCGATCAGCTTGATCTGAAAACGCTGCTCCAGGGCCCTTGCCACGCGTTTGCCGATATGCCCGCCCCCGGCGAACATCAGACGCCGATAGGGCTGATCCAGGCGCCCCAGTTCGCTCATGACCGCGCGTATTTCTTCCTTGGGCGCCATGAAGTAAACCTCGTCGCCCGGCTCAATCACTTCATCCCCGGTCGGCACGATGGGTTGACCATTGCGGAAGATCGCCGTAATCCGCGCGTGCGCTTTTGGCATATGGCGGTGAAGATCGCGGATGGGATGCATCACTAGGGGGCCTCCCTGCTCGGCGCGCACCGATACCAAGCGCACGCGGCCAGAGGCGAAATCCAAAACCTGCGAGGCACCTGGATATTCCAACAGCCCGGTGATGAATTCGCAGATGATTTGCTCAGGGCTGATCAACACATCCACCGCCACCCCACCTGGGCTGAACAACTCCGGATACTGGGTATATTCAATCGCCCGCACCCTGGCAATCTTTTTCGGCACCTTAAACAAGACGTGTGCCACCTGACAGGCCAACATGTTGGTCTCGTCGTCGCTGGTCACCGCGAGTACCAGATCGGCATCCTCAGCACCGGCTTGGGCTAAGATCGCAGGATGAGCCGCGTTGCCGGCCACGGTAGCGATGTCGAACCGCTCCATGAGTTCGCGTAGGATGTCCGGCTTGGTGTCTACCACCACGATGTCGTACTTTTCCTGGGACAAATTGGCGACTACGCTCGTGCCGACCCGTCCGGCCCCTAAGATCAAGATTTTCACTTAACGTTTGTCCTTGAATTTGATCCCCAGCGAATGCAGTTTGCGGTAGAGGTGGGTGCGCTCCATCCCGATCGCCTGGGACAGACGCGCCACGTTGCCGCCGTGTTTGTCCAAATGGTATTCGAGATAAGCCCTCTCGAACCGCTCGCGCGCCTCCTTGAGCGGCAGATCGTAGAATTCAGGCGCCTCCACTGTCTCCTTAGTGATGATCTCTCCCAAGGCGGTCTTGACTTCGTCCAGCTCCACTTCCTCGCCGCTGCCCAAAATCAGCAGGCGGTGGACTAGGTTTTTTAGCTCGCGGATATTACCGGGCCAAGCGTAATTGCGCAAGAAATTCTGGACCGCCACTGGGAAACGCCTAAAAGCCAGCTTCTCCCGCGTGACGAAGCGGTCGACATAGAAATTCAAAAGTTCTGGGACATCCTCGCTGTGCTGGCGTAAAGGCGGCACTCCCAGGGTCACTTCGTTGAGGAGGTAAAACAGATCCTTGCGAAACCGCCCAGCCTTGACCTCGTCTTCCAAATTACGGCGGGTCGAAGACAGCACCCGTACGTCCACCTTGACCTGCTCACTGCCTCCTACCCTAAGAAAAGCCTTGGATTCCAGCGCGCTGACCAGGCGAAGTTGCGTTTCATCATCCATGTCACCTACCTCTTCCAAAAACAGCGTGCCACCGTGGGCTTGCTCCAGCAAGCCGCGATGGATCCTGCCGCCTTCTTCCTTGCCGAAGAATTCCACCGCCGAATATTCTGGAGCGATGGTCCCTACTCCTACGGCGATGAAAGGGCCTTCGCGGCGCAAACTGTGCTTGTGCAGATAACGGGCGAAGGTTTCTTTGCCGCTTCCCGGTTCGCCCACGAACAGGACCCGGGTGTCAAATTGGGCTAAGCGCTTGACCTGGTCGCGTAGGCGCGCCATGGCCGGGCTTTTCCCGATCGGCTCGATTTCAACCCTCCCGTTTTCGGCCCACCGTGGAGGCTTGCGCAAACGTTCTGCTTCCAGAGCGCGCTCGACGGTGGAAAGCAGCTTGGCCATGGACAAGGGTTTTTCCAGATAATCGAACGCCCCTAAGCGGGTCGCCTCCACCGCCGTCTCGACCGTACCGTGCCCGGACATCATGATCACCGGACAAGATACCGCAGTGCTGCCCACCCACTCCTTGAGCAGACTAACTCCATCTGTGTCCGGCATCCAGATATCGAGCAGCACCAGATCCGGAGGACTCTCCTTGAGGCAGCGTCTGGCCTGAGCGCCGCTGCCCGCGGTGACGACCGAATATCCCTCGTCTTCCAGGATTTCCTGGACCAATTCGCAGATATCTGGCTCGTCGTCGACGACTAAAATTTTTGCCCGACTCATAACTCGCTTACTTTGTTTCCATGGACAGAGGACAGAGTGCCGACTGCAACCGGCATCCGAATGACAAACCGTGCCCCCTCGGTAAAATGCCGATCCAGGTAAATCGTCCCTCCGTGTTCTTCGATGATTTTTCTGACGATCGCAAGTCCAAGCCCCGTGCCCTTAGGTTTAGTGGTCACATAAGGATCAAAGATTTGATCCATCCGCTCCGCATCCACCCCAGGGCCATCGTCCTCGAGCGCAAGTTCAATTCCGTCAAACCCGCGTTCGCTCACGCGGCGGACAGTGATTTTCATATGGACCGGCGGTGTTCCAGCTTCCAGGGAATTTTTGATCAAATTATGCAACACTTGCCTAAGCCGCATGGGGTCGGCCTCCAGCTGGGGCAAATCGGACGCGATCTCTAGCGCAAACTCTATTCCTGCCGAAGGCGGATAAAGCGCCAATACTTCGTCGATCAGTATACTAAGATCCAACGGCTTAAACTGCATCTTCGGCAACCTTGCATATTCGGAGAAAGCGTTGACCATCGCTTTGAGCGCCTCGACTTGTTGGACGATGGTCCGGGTAGAGCGTTCCAGCACCGCCTTCTCCTGGCTGTTAAGCTGCGGTCTCAGTTTATGTGAAAGCCGCTCGGCAGCAAGCTGGATCGGGGTCAAGGGGTTTTTGATCTCATGGGCCAGACGCCGGGCCATTTCACTCCAAGCAGCGTGCTTTTGTGCTTGCACCAGCGCGGTGATGTCGTCGAACACCAACACTGCACCGTGCCTTCTTCCCCCATCGGCGCCCAGCAATGGGCTACCGCGGCTCAGCAGGACTTTTTGACCCTGAGCCATGGTCAGGATTACCTCCTCTTGCCAGACACCTTCTGCCTCATCCAATCGAGAACGAATTAGGCGCACTAAGCCTTCCAAGGCCGGGTTGGCTTCCGCCAATCCCCGAAGCGGCTTGTCTCGAAGCTGACTGAAGTCGATTTCCAAAATGGCCTCGGCCGCCTGGTTGGCGGTCTTGAAGCGAAGCTGCCCGTCTAAAGTCAAAACTCCGGAAGAAAGATGCGAAAGCACGGTCTCCAAATAGGCGCGCTGATCCTCGACCTGGCGTCGGGAGCGTTCGGCCTCATCCCGAGCTTGAGCCAAACGAGCGGTCATGGCGTTGAACGAGCTGACCAGAAACCCCATGTCGTCCTTCTGCAGAATCGGCAGGCGTTTGTCTAGATTGCCTTGGGCCACCGCGCGGGTACCCTGGACCAGCATTTTCACCGGTGCCACGATCCGGCGAATGCTCAGGAACGCTGCCCAGATCGCCGCCAGCATGGTGATCTGAAGAATCAAGGCCAAAGTTAAGGAAAAGCTGAATTTGAGCGAATCGCGCAAATAGACCATCTGCCGGTAATGGGAATAGGCCGATTCCACAGTCTGGGCCAGTTGGTTCAAACGCTGCGGCAACTGGTAAAGCGCCTGCAGGAAAAGCGGCTCATCCAGCTGCACTGGCACCAGCGCGCGCACTTGGAATACCGCCTCCTTCTCCTCGCTTACTAGAGGAGTTGGAGCGGGATCTAGACTCACGTGCCCGCCCTCCTCGGCTCGCGTCAGTAAACTAGGATCCGGCAGGCTCGGCAGAATCAGCCCGATGCCGGCGCTGCTGGTGGCCACGATCCTCCCTTGACGCGTCAACAAGGTAAGCTCGACGGCGTCGCTCTGTTCGCGCAAGCGGTCCAACTCGACTGGCAATAGGGCCTCGGATGCTTCGCTCAGGCTGGTAGCCAACCCGTGGGTTCGCTGCAGCAGGACCCGCATCCTTTGATCCAAGGCGGCCTTACCCAATTCCAGCGAACTCTCCATAGCCTGATCGATCTGGACATCGAACCAACTGTCGATACTCCGATGGAGAAACTTAAGGGAATAGTAAAACACGATCGACGCCGGAGTCAGGGCCAGAAACACGAACAACAGCACCATCCGCAGAGCCAGTCGGGAACCGGCCGCGCGCTTGCGGAACTGGCGCACCAGCCACCAGACGTTGGCGATGACCAATCCCAACAGCAGCGTCCCTCCCAAGAAGTTGGTCATCAGCAGCCACGAATACCAGCGGCTTAGCTCTGAGGCTGTCTGGGTCGCCGAACTCATCAGGTGCAACGGCACCAAGATGATCCCAAATAGGATCACCACGAACAGACTCAAGGGGAACTTCAATCGGACAGCGGCCATCGGAAAGGGGGTGAACGCAGGCGCCACTGAGGCGAGAAATACGCCGGTACGCGCAGCGCCCAAGGCAACCGCTCAAGGTTGAGCTTGGTCATCACCTCGGCATAGCAACCGGGATCGGGGTGCCAGTCCTCGGCCACCGGTAGCGCGATTTGCTGGAGATCTCCCAAGGCCTCCAATGCTACATCCAATCGGGCGAAACTACGCTGGAAGTCGTTGCTTTCATCGATCACCCGATATACCTTGGCCAAAGGATAATACTGGATGCGGAAATCCAAATCGCGCCGCCATACGACCGCATCCAACCACCAGAAGCGGGGACGGCGAATTCGCGTTTTTACCGTCAGCGTCAAAGGCACCCCGGATTCGAGCGCCTCGACCATAGCCGAGCTGAAGCGATAGTCGATCTTCGCGGTCAAGGTAAAAGCATCGCTTTGCCGCATCAATCTGGCATAGCGTACCGCAAATCCATAATCGGAAGCAGTCAAAAGCAGCGCCCACATAGCCAAGACTGTAGCAGCGGTTATTCTGACCCCGCGCATTTCTCCAACCTGGCATAAAAAAAGCCATCCATATCCTGCTCCCCGGGAAGAATCTGCCGGCCACACCCGGTAGCCTTGCCCCATGCCGCCTTTATCGGTACCCAGCGAGCCTCGGGATGGTCCCTAAGGAAGGCCTGGATTTGCACTTCGTTCTCCTCTGGCAGGAGCGAACAGGTGGCATATAGCAAAAGACCCTTTGGAGCAAGTAGCGGCCAGACCGCGTCGAGGATTGCTCGCTGCCCCTGAGCCAGGGCAGCGATGTCGCTCGCGCGGCGCAGCAACTTGATGTCCGGGTGACGGCGGACGACGCCAGTAGCCGTGCACGGCGCATCGACTAAGATACGATCGAACGGCCTTCCGTCCCACCAATCTTGAGGTTTGCGCGCGTCGCCGCAAAGCAAACGCACTTTAGCCGCTTCCGCTCGACCTAGATTTTCCCGTATGCGCTTAAGCCGCTCTGGTGAGATGTCTATGGCCACCAATTCGGCAAGGCCCAGGCCGCTTTCTAGGATATGCAGGGTCTTACCCCCTGGGGCAGCGCATACGTCCAGCACTCGCTGGCCCGGTTGCAAGGCCAGCAAAGGGGCAGCCAGTTGGGCAGCCGCATCTTGCACCGACACCAAGCCCTCGGCGAAACCGGGCAAACCTTCTACCGGAACCGGCGGCTCCAAAATCAAAGCCGAATCGACCGCGGCCACTGGACGGACTACCAGACCTTGATCGATTAGGCGCTGACTATAAGCCTCGCGCGAGATGCGCGCCAGATTGACGCGCACGCTAAAAGGGGGATGCCGATTATTCGCGGCCAGGATGACCGCCGCCTGCTCTGGCCATGCCTGCTCGATCCTCTGCCTGAGCCAGGCAGGATGGCTAACAGCTGCCTGATAATCAGCGTCGGCTGCCGCTTCCAGCGCTTCCCGCTGGCGTAGGTAGCTGCGCAAGACAGCATTGACGAGCGACCTGGACCACGGCTTGGCGGCCGCGACCGTCTCAGCCACCGCGGCGTGGGGTTTGACCGCCATGAACGCCAATTGGTGCAGCCCGACCATGACCAAGGCGCAAACCTCCGGATCCTTGATGGGACGGTGCAAGAGCTGCTCGAGAATAAACTCGAGGCGATGATACCAGCGCAGAGTACCGAAGCACAAAGCCTTGAAGAAGGAGTGTTGCGCCACGGGGACTCGCTTCAAGGCCGCAGGTAAAACCTCAGCCAAGGACTGACCGCCTATCACCTGGCACACCGCCTGGGCGGCGCGAGCACGAATTTCGCTCACGGGGGGATCACAAAAGGCGCACGCCTTGGCACGGATTAGCATTGAGGAAGTCCTTGGCAGCCATTGGCCGACCCCCCGCCAATTGGACTTTCAACAGGCGCAGGCAGCCGTCACCGGTAGCCACTTCAAGGTTCTTCTTGGCACTGACTATGGTACCCGGGGCAGCCTGCGACGGTCGGTCGACTGCTTCAGCGCACCAGATCCTAAGCAGGGTATTGCCAAAGTGAGTAAACGCCACCGGCCATGGGTTGAATGCCCGTACCATACGCTCCAACTGCCAGGCAGGCTGCGACCAGTCAATCCTGGCCTCTTCCTTGGCGATCTTTCCGGCATAAGTGGCCTGAGATTCATCTTGCGGCTTAGGCTCTAAGGTGCCTGCGTCAATAGCCGCAAGCGCTTCAAGCAGCGCCTCAGCTCCCAACCGCGCCAAGCGATCGGCAAGATCGCCTGCAGTTTCATCAGGCAGTATCGGGACGGAGCGCTGCAATAACATAGGACCTGCATCGAGCTGCTCCACCATCTGCATGATCGTCACCCCGGTCTCCCGGTCACCGGCCAAAATCGCGCGCTGGATGGGAGCGGCACCGCGCCAGCGGGGCAGCAGCGAAGCATGAACGTTGATCGCTCCAAGCGGAGGGATTTCGAGGAGCGACTTGGGCAGAATCAAGCCGTAAGCGACTACCACCAAAAGGTCCGGTTTTAAGCGGGAAAATTCCTCGATAGCCTGCTCAGTACGCAAAGTCGTCGGCTGCAGCACATAGAGCCCATGACTTAAAGCAACCTCCTTGATCGGGCAGGGTTTGAGCCGCTGCCCACGGCCAGCAGGGCGGTCGGGTTGGGTATAGACGGCAACCACTTGGTAATCTGAGGCCAGCAAGGCTTTTAGACTGGGCACGGCAAAAGCCGGCGTGCCTGCGAATACGATCCGCATGAATTCTAAACAGCTGCCGCTGCTGGTATTTTGTCTTTGGACTGACGGGCCGCTTTGATCAGTCTCTTGCGGATTCTCTGGCGTTTGAGGGGAGAGAGGTAATCTACAAACAGCTTGCCGTCCAAGTGATCGATCTCGTGTTGAACGCAGACTGCCAGCAACCCTTCGGCCTCAAATTCAAACGGTTTCCCGTTGCGGTCTAGGGCCTTGACCTTGACTTTTTCGGCGCGGCAAACTTTCTCGAAAACCCCAGGCACCGACAGACATCCTTCTTCGCGTTCCTCGATTCCGCTACGGTCAAGGATTTCCGGATTGATTAGGCACAGAGGCTGGTCTTTAGTCTCGGAAACATCGATAACCACCACTCGCTTTGCCACATTCACCTGGGTCGCAGCCAGACCAACGCCCGGAGCAGCGTACATGGTCTCGAGCATGTCGTCTATCAACCGTTGGATCGAGGTATCGATCACTTCTACCGGCTTGGCCTTCTTGCGCAGCCGTTCGTCTGGGAATTCTAGGATTTCCAACAAGGCCATGATCGCCTCCTACTATAGATCGTAATGAACTGGCATTTTAGCCCAATTAAACTAGACTTTGAACGAATGATAGCTAAAAGACTGATCTTCCCGACAAAAGTTGCATTTTTGCCACACCGCGGATCAATCGCTCGGAGGAACCGCCACCATGCACGCTTTCTGCGTTTTCGTCATCGCTTTGAGCTTAAGTGTTGGGACTGTGCAGGCTAACGCCGAGGAAGTCGCATTGGCACAAGACCACCCGCAGCGCTATACCGTCGTCGAAGGCGATACCCTGTGGGACATCGCCGCGCGGTTCCTGAAATACCCCTGGCAGTGGCCGAAAATCTGGAAAGCCAACCCCCACCTCTCAAATCCCCACTTGATTTATCCCGGAGATGTATTGGTATTGGAATACTCAGATGGCCAACCCCACCTAGTCCTTGAGCGAGGAAGTCCAAATTCCCGGACGGAAAAACTTACGCCCCAGATTCGGGAAACCCCTTTGGAACAACCCATTCCTACCATTCCATACGAGGCTGTGCGTCAGTTCCTGACCACTCCCAAGGTCGTGGTCAAAGAGGAAATCGAATCTGCCCCCTATATCGTCAGCCTTGCCAACAATCGCCTGATTGGCGGCAGCGGAGACAAAATCTACGTCCGCGGCAGCAAAAATACCGGAAACTTAAGCTATGCCGTATTCCGTCAGGGCAAAGCCCTCAAAGACCCAGAAACCAATGAAATCTTGGGATACAACGCGATCTATGTAGCCGACGCCTATCGGACCCGGGACGGCGACCCGGCTACCTTCACCATCACTCATAGCGTGCGCGAAGTGCTCGTCGGCGACCGCCTGCTTCCCACTACCGAAGAAGCTTTGGCGATGGACTATTATCCCCATCCGCCGAGCAAGAAAATTCAGGGCCACATCATCGAGTTCCTGGACGGGGTCTCGCAGATCGGGCGCTACAGCCTTGTCGTGATCGATCGCGGTGGCCGCGATGGGCTGGAGCGGGGTCACGTCCTGGAAGTCTTGCGGCACGGATCCAAAGTACTCGACTCGGTCGGCAAGCAAGCTTCGGAATGGGTCTCCCTGCCCGACGAACGCTCGGGACTGGTGTTGATCTTCCGCCCATTCGAACGAGTCAGCTACGGTATCGTTATGGAGGCCATCTCTCCAATCCATCTGGGTGACTTGGTCAGGCAACCTTGAAACTTTGATCCCCAAAGCTCACGAACTGCGCTACTGGCTCGCCCTGGCTCAAACCCCGGGCGTTGGGGCGCGGACGTTTCAGACCTTGGTCAAGGCCGCTGTCCATCCAGCCGAGCTGTTCGCGCAGCCAGCCTCCTACCTGCGCGATCTGGGTTTGAGCGACCCGGTTATAGAGAGGCTGCGCTGCCCTGACTGGAAATCGGTCGAACGCAACCTGGCCTGGGCAGCCCAGCCAAATTGCCATATTCTGACCCTGGTTGACCCCCTTTATCCACCTCAACTTAAGGAAATCGCTTCTCCACCTCCGGTCCTATTCGTCCAAGGCCAACCGCAAAATCTGCAGCGTGCGCAATTGGCCATCGTCGGCAGCCGCAATCCCTCTGCTGCTGGCCGAAAGCTCGCCTTCGAATTCGCCAAAGCTTTGGCAGAATTGGATTTGGTAATCACCAGCGGACTGGCAGTAGGGATCGATGGCGCAGCCCACCAAGGCGCGCTGGCCGGCGGTGGGAAAACCATCGCCGTCGTCGGCACTGGGCCGGACCTGGTCTACCCATCTCAGCACAAAAACCTGGCAGCAGAGATTGTAAGCCGCGGTGCGATCGTGTCAGAATTTCCTCCGGGTACACCGGTACGCGCGAGGCATTTTCCGCGCCGTAACCGGATCATCGCTGGGTTGTCTCTAGGCACGCTGGTCGTCGAAGCAACAAGTCGGAGCGGTTCACTGATCACAGCGCGGTTTGCCCTAGAGCAGGGACGCGAAGTCATGGCGATTCCCGGCGCCATCCATAATCCTCAAGCCAAGGGATGCAATGCTTTGATCCGGGAAGGGGCAAAACTGGTGGAAACCATTGAAGACATCTTGGAAGCATTGAATCTTATTCCATCTCATAGCTCCACATCGGATACGCCAACCCCCTGTCCACTCAAAAACAGTGAACTTAGCGACGATTATCGAGACTTATTAGGTAAAATTGACTACGTTCCCATACCGGTGGATCGGCTGGTGGAAATTACCGGGCTGTCCCCCCAGGAACTGGCATCCATGTTATTGGTGCTCGAACTTGAAGGGTATATCATCTCCGTCCCCGGAGGGGGTTATCAACGCATTCTTTAAATCTTGAAGGCCTTGAAAAGCGCCATGAAAGAAAACGTATTTGACGTATTGCTGTATTTATTCGAAAACTACATGGACGCAGATTCGGAACAGATGCCGGACCCTGACTCCATCCGCACCGAATTGGTCGCTGCCGGATTCCCGCATCGGGATATCGATAAGGCGTTTCAGTGGTTGGAATCCTTGACCCAAGGTCAGCCTATCCAGACGACCATGCCTACTTTCCGCATTTATGCACCGGAAGAAATGACTAAACTGGATCATGAGTGCCGGGGATTGCTCTTGTTTTTAGAACAAAGCGGCATCCTGAATCCTTCTAACAGGGAGTTGGTGATCGACCGCGCCATGGCGCTGAGCACCGAAGAGCTGAGCCTGGAAAATCTGAAGTGGATAGTGCTCATGGTGCTGTTCAGTCAACCCGACCAGGAACTGGCCTTCGCCCGCATGGAAGATTTGGTCTATGACAATGCCCCGCTTGCCCTTCACTGAACTGAGCGCATAAAAATTCACCGATCGCTTAGAAATTCATGACTCAACACCTTGTCATTGTCGAATCGCCCGCCAAAGCCAAGACCATCGCCAAATACTTGGGTCCAGGGTTTAAGGTGCTGGCGTCTTATGGACATGTACGCGATCTGATACCCAAAGAGGGTGCGGTCGATCCCGAGCACGATTTTGCCATGAAGTACGAGGTGATCGACAAAAACAAAAAGCATATTCAATCCATCAGACAAGCGGCCAAACAGGCAGATATCTTATACCTGGCTACCGACCCGGATCGTGAGGGCGAGGCGATCTCCTGGCACATTCTGGAACTTCTCGACGAGGATGGGCTTGCGGAAAAATCTGTGTTTCGGATCGTGTTTCACGAAATCACCCAGCGAGCGATCCAAGAAGCGCTCAACCACCCAGGCCAGTTGTCGATGAATCTGGTCGACGCCTACAAGGCCCGTCGCGCCTTGGATTACCTAGTCGGCTTTAACCTATCGCCGCTGTTGTGGAAGAAGATTCGCCGGGGACTTTCAGCCGGCCGCGTGCAAAGCCCAGCTCTGCGCATGATCGTCGAGCGCGAGCTCGAGATCGAGCACTTTAAGCCGCAGGAATACTGGACCCTTGAAGCCGACTGCCAGACCAGCGGTCAAGCATTCAACGCCAAGCTGATTCAATACCAGAACGAAAAGCTCAAGCAGTTCAGTATTATTGATTCTGAGCGCGCCAATGCCATTCGCCAGAGCCTGCTAGATCTAGCCCAAGGTCAGCTGACCGTGGTCCGGGTGGAAAAGAAACAGCGCAAGCGCAATCCGGCGCCTCCTTTCATCACCTCGACCTTACAGCAAGAGGCCGTCAGAAAACTCAACTTTTCCGCCCAGCGCACCATGACGGTCGCCCAACAGCTTTACGAAGGTATCGACATCGGCGGAGAGACTGTGGGGTTGATTACCTACATGCGCACCGACTCGACTCAATTGGCACACGAGGCAGTCGCAGAGATCCGCGAGCTGATCGCCTCGCTGTACGGTCAGGACAATCTGCCGCCAAAACCGCGGACATTCAAAACCAAATCCAAAAACGCCCAGGAAGCCCACGAGGCGATCCGCCCGACCTCAATCCACCGCCTGCCGCAGCAGCTCAAGCCTTATCTGACTTCCGACCAATTCCGGCTCTATGAACTGATCTGGAAACGCACTGTGGCCTGCCAGATGGTCCATGCCACCCTCGATACCGTGGTGGTGGACCTCGCCTGCGGCAGCCCTGCCAACCTCTTCCGTGCGACCGGCTCGACCATCGCCCACCCCGGCTTTCTGGCTGTATACGAAGAAGGCAGGGACGACCTCGCTCAGGAGGACGAAGGCAAACTGCTTCCTCCCATGCAGCCAGGCCAAAGCGTCTTGCTGAAAGACATCTTAGCCCAGCAACACTTTACCGAACCCCCGCCGCGCTACACCGAAGCCAGCTTAGTCAAAGCCCTGGAGGAATATGGGATCGGTCGGCCATCGACTTATGCCAGCATCATCTCCACCTTGCTCAACCGGGAATATGCCGTGTTGGAGAACAAACGCTTTAAACCGACTTGCCTTGGCCGAATCGTCAACCAATTCCTTACCGAGCACTTTACCCGTTACGTCGATTACCACTTCACCGCCAGCCTGGAAGACCAGCTCGATGCCGTCTCCCGTGGAGAAAAACCTTGGATCGGCCTGCTTCGAGAATTTTGGACGCCGTTCAAGCTTCTGGTTCAGGAGAAAGAAACCAGCGTAAAACGCTCTGAAGTCCTCCAAACGCCGATCGACGAACGCTGCCCGGAATGCGGCGGCAAGCTCGCCATCCGTCTGGGGCGCAACGGCCGTTTCATCGGCTGCGGGAATTTCCCTGAGTGCAAATATACCCGCGACCTGGCAGTAACCGGGGAAAACCCTGAGCCTGCGACCGAAACTGGGCCTTGTCCCAAGTGCGGCGCGCTGTTGCAAGTCAAGAGCGGGCGTTACGGCCGCTTCTTGGGATGCAGCAACTATCCCAAGTGCCGCCACATCGAACCCCTGGAAAAGCCGGAAGATACCGCCGTTCCATGCCCCCAATGCGAAGCCGGCACTTTGCTCAAGCGCAAGTCCCGAAGCGGCAAGATCTTCTATTCCTGTTCCACTTACCCCAAATGCAGCTATGCCCTCTGGAACCTCCCTGTGGCGGAACCCTGCCCGAAGTGCAGTTGGCCAATCCTGACCCTCAAGACTACCCGCCGAGGAACGGAAAAGGTCTGTCCACAAAAAGCCTGCGGCTTCAGCCAAACGCTCGAAGAAGTCAGCTTAGCCGCTGAAGCCTAATTGTTTTCCGGCACCCACGGCCGCGCTGATCCAGCCCGGGGGAAGCCTGCGTTCCACGATTTGAAAGCCCCCTGGGCGGGCGCATAGCGCCGCGCAAAATTCCTTTTCCACCCATTCATGGACCGTCCAACTCGCAGCAGGTCCTAACTCTTCAGGCACCGCCACCACGCTGCCCTCAGGTGCGAAGACCAAGCGCTTAACGCCGAGCCGAAGCCCTTGGCCAGACGCTTTGGCAAGCGCCTCCTTGAGGGTCCAGAAGCGCAAAAATGCCAACAATCGCGCATCTCCAGTCAGATTTTGCCACGCCTTCCATTCTGAAGAGGCCAGGCAGCGCCTGGCCAGGCGCTCCAAATCAGCAATCGGGCGGATCGCTTCCACATCCACCCCAATCTGGTGGCCTCGGCTTGCTGCCAAAAACATTAAATCCTGGGAGTGGGAAAGGTTGAACGCCAGCTCGCGGTCTCCCACTAGGTACGGTTTGCCCCAAGGTCCACGGGCAAACTCCAGCGCTTGAGGGGGCAAATCCAAGCACAAGCCGAGCAGCCAGCGCACCTGCCCCCAGCAAGCGATGTGTCGCTGCCGGCTGAGTGGCCGACAAAGGCGCTGTGACCTCAATCTTTCCTCTACGGAGAGCACCTTAAAGGCCAGCTCTAGGTCTTTGGACGGCAGGGACAAAGACAGCCAAAAGACCTGCACCTCGTCCACCCGGGGCCGGTCGAAATTGGACACGTTCATTCCACCTGCGCCATTCCCTCACCGCGGGGGTCAGAAACCGCCTCGACCCTATTCAATACCCTATCCCAGGCGATCGCCTGCATGTTGCCGTAAGGTTCCTCCAAGACTCGCACGCGATGTCCCATGGATTTGAGCACCTGTTGTTCACGCGCGGTTAAGGCACCCGGTTCGCATTGGATCTCGTCGGGCAAATACTGGTGGTGGAAACGGGGCCAGCTGACCCAAGTGGCAGGACCAAAACCAGCGGCAAAATCCAGCACCGCCAGCGTCACCATAGAAATGATCCGGCTGCCCCCAGGGGTGCCCACGATTCCCAACCGATCCCCGGATTCTAAGAAGGTGGGCGTCATGCTCGACGCCATCCGCTTACCAGGAGCGATCGCGTTGGCCTCACCCCCGACCAGACCGTACAGGTTGGGAATCCCAGGTCCTAAGGAGAAGTCGTCCATCTCATCGTTGAGGAGCACCCCCGTTCCCGGTACGGTAAAACCTGAGCCGAACAGATAATTGATACTTAAAGTCGCCGCTACCCGATTGCCCTCGCGGTCGAGGATGGAAAAGTGCGTAGTATTTGCTTCTTGAGCTACCGACTCTGGCGCTTCGGCCAGCCTGTCGCTAGGCAGCGCACGGTCAAGGCGGATCGCAACGCGAAGTCCGGCTGCATAGGCAGGGTTCAAAAGCAGGCTTAAAGGCGGTTCGACAAAGTCCGGATCGCCTAAGTATAGAGCCCGGTCACGGTAAGCACGGCGCCAGGCTTCTACGATCAAATGCTTAGCAACAGCAGGATCAAGACGGGACAAAGGCCATGCAGACAAGAGGTTCAGAGTCTCCAGCAGCACTACCCCACCGGCGGGAGGGGGAACTGTGATGATTTTGACTTGGCGGTAGCGGCCATCCAAAGGTAACCTCTCGACCACTTGGTAGTCGGCCAAGTCCTGGAGGCTCCAAATCCCCCCTAAGCGGCGCACTTCCGTAACCAACCGCTCCGCCACCCAACCTGAATAGAATCCCGCCCGCCCTCTTCTAGCAAGCGATTCAAGCACCTTAGCCAAGTCTTCCTGAACCAGGCGGAAGCCCGGCTTGGGAAGCTCGCCATTCTGCAAAAAAATCCGCGCGCTTGCGGGGTACCGCTGCAGCACTTCCAGACGCTGCTGAACCTGACGCAAATAGCGCTCACTGACCAGAAACCCCTGACGCGCCAACGCGATCGCCGGTGCCAGGCTCACCGTCAACGGGAGACGGGCGTAATTCTCGGCAAGGTGAACCAGTGCTGCCGGCAATCCAGGAATGCCGGCCGCTAAGGGACCATCGACAGAAGGACCTGACCTCACCCGTCCCTGCGCATCCCGATACATATCGCGATGCGCCGCCAAAGGGGCACGCTCGCGCGCGTCTAAGACGATCTGGAAACCATCGCTCGCGCGATGGAGCAGAAAAAATCCTCCACCGCCCAAGCCGGAGCCAGCCGGCTCCACCACCGCCAACGCCGCTGCTACCGCCACCGCAGCGTCAAAGGCGTTACCGCCGCGCCTTAAGATCTCAAACCCCGCTTCGGTGGCCAGCGGATGAGCAGAGGCGATGGCGGCCTTGGGCGGTCTTGGCGTTGCGGCCGCAACAACCAACCCCCACCCAAGCAGGCAGACGACTAGCAGGAGAGATTTCATTCCGCCTGTTGGGTTAAACGCAGGTATCTTTGATACAGGGTCTTGTGGTCTTCGCGTCGATCTGGATCGGGGACGATACAATCTACCGGACAAACTTCCACGCACTGAGAAGTTGCGTAATGACCCACGCACTCCGTACAGCGCTCAGGGTCGATCACATAGATTTCCTCGCCCAAGGAAATGGCTTCGTTGGGACATTCAAACACGCATACGTCGCAGCAGATGCAGGCATCGGTGATTTTCAGCGCCATCATCCACCTCGCCCGAAAATTTCACGCAGCCGTCGCTCCACTTGAGACGGCACGAAAGCCGACACGTCCCCTCCCAAACGGGCAACCTCCTTGATCATGCTGGAGGACACAAAGGCATATTGTTCAGCCGGGGTCAGGAAAACGGTCTCGATCTTTTCCCCCGCCAGCCGACGATTCATCGCGGCCAACTGGAACTCGTATTCGAAATCCGACACCGCCCGAAGCCCGCGCAAGATCACCTGGGCGCCATGCTGGCGCGCACAGTCTACGAGCAGATTGGTAAACCCTATAACTCTCACATTCGCCAAGCCAGACAGTACCTGGGCGACTAGTTCGATCCGTTCGGAAAACGGCAGTAGCGGGCGCTTATCCCGGTTCTCGGCAACCGCCACTACCACCTTTGCAAAAATCCCAGCAGCTCGCGCCACTAAATCGGCATGGCCATTGGTGATAGGATCGAAGGTACCGGGGTAAATTGCAGTTACCATCATTGCTCTCTCAGATATAAATGACCACTCACTTCCCCAACTCGCTTGGAGCGGAGCTCTTTCCAATTGCTCGGGACAGGCGGGACAAGCCGGCTCTCGGCCTCGACATAAATTTTGGCAGCAGGCGCAAGCCAACCGCGCTGCTCCAGAAGCTCACAACACACGCCTACCAGCCCCTGTCCAAAAGGGGGATCCAAAAATACCAAATCGAACGGCCAGGGGTCAGCACGCTTAAGATAACGCAACCCATCGCAACAGATTACCTCAACTTGCTCAGCCGCCAGAATTTTACGGTTTTCCAAAAGCGCCGTTACCACGCGGGGGTGAGATTCCACTTCCACTACCCTTTTTGCCCCGCGCGATGCGGCCTCAAATCCAAGCGCTCCACTGCCGGCAAACAGATCCAAAACCGAAGCGCCTTCCACCTCATCCCGCAACCAGTTGAACAGCGTCTCGCGCACCAGGGCAGGGGTGGGGCGAAGTCCGGCTACTTTGGGAAAAAACAGCTTCCGCCCCTTTAAATCGCCCGCGATAATGCGGATTTCATTCTTCCTTCCCATGCACTTTAGAAGCACCCCCTACCAGTATGGTCTTAAACCGGTCCGGATCGAGCCGGCGACGGAAGGCATCGACTATCGCTTGGCGGGTGACGGCTTCCACCTTCTGGGTAAAAGTGTCGAGATAATCCAGCGGCAGGTTATAAAATGCGATCATCGCTACGTAATCAGCGAGCTTTGCATTGCTGTCGTAGCTCAGCACAAAGCCACCAGTGATGTTTTTCTTGGCGGCGATCAGCTCGTCCTCAGTCGGCCCCTGTTCGAAATAGGCACGGATGGTTTTGTCCAACACCTCAAGCGCTGCCTTGGCCTGTTCATTTCTGGTCTGTAGGCTGGCCAAGAAGGGCCCCTTCTGTTTCAGCGGCAGGAAATAACTGGCTACCCCGTAAGACAAGCCGCGCTTTTCCCGGATTTCCTTGACCAGCCGGGAGGTGAATCCCCCGCCGCCCAGGACGTGATTGCCTACATATAGCGCAAAATAATCCGGATCACCGCGTATCACTGCAGGCATTCCAGTGAAGATATGCGTCTGGGCTGAGGGAAACGGCTTGTGTTGTAGCTTATCGGAACTTGCCTCCTCCACCTCTGGAATGGGGGGAGCCGGCTCTCCGGAGGGCAGCGCTTCCATCAGCTCTTCGGCGACCGCCTGGGCTTGCCCACGGCTGAGCGCGCCCACGATCACTACCATTCCATTCCTAGCCGTATAAAATCGGCGATGAAATTCCTTAAGATCCTCCCGCTGGATGGTTTTCACCGATTCGATCTCCCCTTCGGTCGGATGGGCGTATGGATGATCACCGTAGATTGCCTTGAAAAACATCATCGAAGCCAACTGATCGGGAGATTCCTCGCGCTGCTTCAGAGCAAGTAGAAGGCGCTGTTTTTCCCGCTCAAAGTCTTGTTCGGCAAAGCGTGGAGCGCTTAGGATTTCACGCACAGTCGAAAGCGCTGTTTCCAGTTTGTCAGGCTCGGTCAGACTGCGTAAATCCACCCAGGCAGAGTCACGCGAAACCTCGCTGTCTAACCTAGCCCCGACGTTCTCCAGCCGGCGCGCGATGGCGTCGGCGTCCCAGTTTCCGGCGCCTTTTTCTAGCAGCATGGAAGTCAGCGTCGCCAAGCCGGGTTTCTCCCCGTCGAAGGCGCTGCCTGCAGCGAACACGACCCGAATGTCTACCAACGGCAATTCAGGGCTGTGCACGTAGTAGACTTTGGCGCCACTTGAAGTTTGCCACTGCTCGATTTTAGGACCGGCCCAAGCAGCCATAGACCCCAGCAAAGCAAAAACGCAAAGCAACAGGCGCTCAGCGGACATATTTGCCTCCTATGCCGGATTCAGACTCGGCTTTGGGTTTTTTCCCTTTGACCGGGAGAGGCTCCAGGTAAGCGACGGTCAACCGATCAGGAATCAGGTACTTGCGTGCTACTTCTTGGACTTGTTCGGCGGTTACCTGACGGATTCGATCCACATACTCCTCCATCCGCTGCCAACCTAGCCCCACGGTTTCCAGAAGGCCGATTTGCATCGCCTGGTAGAACATGGAGTCGCGCTCGTAAATTGCCTGCGCCGTCACTTGGGTCTTGACCCGCGCCAACTCCTCGGGGGTGACTGGATCGGTTTGAAGTTTGTGAACCTCATCGCGTAGAGATCGCTCCAGTTCGGCAAGGGTATGACCCTGGGCCGGCGTACCATCGAACAAGAACAAGGTCGGCAGGCGGTCGTAGAGATCGTAACCGGCGCTGACTGAAGCAGCGACCTGGCCGCCTCGGACCAAGCGGGTGGCAAGGCGCGCGCTTTCCCCACCGTCCAGAATCCCAGCCAGAACCGTCAGCGCGTAGGCTTCCCAGCGCTGCTCTTCCTGCAAACTAGCAAGAACAGGCACTTTATACCCCATTATCAAGTAAGGAAGCTCAGCCGGCAAACGCAAAGTCAGCCGCTTCTCTCCCACCTGCTCGACTTCGGTACGAGGTTTGATGGGAGGGATTTGACTGGGGCTGAGCTTTCCGAACCAGCGCCTCGCCAGTTCCAGTACCTGCTTTGGGTCCACATCCCCCACGACCACGAGCGTTGCGTTATTGGGGGCATACCAATGCCGATACCAGGCTTTAAGATCGTCCAGCGTCAGATGTTGAATGTCCGCTGGCCAACCGATGACGGGATTGCGATACGGGCCGTTGAGATAAGCCGTCGCCATAAAATGCTCGTAAACCTTGGCACGGGGCTGGTCTTCGGTACGCAAACGGCGCTCTTCCAACACTACTTGTTTCTCCTTACTGAATTCTTTCTCTTCGAGGCGTAAGTTTTGCATCCGGTCTGCTTCCAGTTCGAATGCGACCGCCAATCGAGAACGCTCCAAATTCTCAAAATACGCGGTGTAATCTGCGCCGGTGAATGCATTTTCACGTCCGCCGTTTTCCGCAATGATGCGGGAAAATTCCCCCGGACCGTGCTTGTCGGTACCCTTGAACATCATGTGTTCGAGCATGTGGGAGATACCGGTGATGCCCTCGCTTTCGTAGCTAGAACCGACTTTGTACCAGACTTGCGAGACCACCACCGGCGCCCTGTGGTCCTCCTTGACGATTAGCTTCAAGCCGTTGTCCAGCTTAAACTCGTGGACCTGACTAGCAGCGATACCCGGCAGCAGAAGCATTACCCATACCAGCCACGCCGGTCCCAAAGGGATAGACTCCAACAAAGCCTGTCCCAATCGCCGGCTGAAATCCGTCAGCGGAATAAAATATTCGCTCATCACCACCCCTTTTGGTCGATCTTAAAGCCTGTCTTAAGTAAACCCAAAGCCTTACCAAACCTTCATCATTAGAAAAGTTCAAATATTTCACAGCCAGTGAATATAAAATAAGTTACTCGATCGCAACAACCCAACCTCTGCCGATGAAATCGAACGCATTGCCCGCAATTCAGTGCACACCGCGCTGGAAAGCTTATTTAAGCTTGTGCAAACCCAAAGTGATCGCCATGATTGTATTCACCGCAGTGGTGGGAATGTTCCTATCGGTTCCTGGCATGGTCCCATGGCAACCGCTGCTGCTTGGAACGTTAGGCATCGCGCTGGCGGCGGCTTCCGCTGCCGCTTTCAACCACTACTTGGACCGCCACGTGGACGCGGAAATGGGCCGCACCTGCAGACGGCCCCTGCCCCAAGGAGAGCTCGACCCCCACGAGGTGTTGATCTTCGCCTCCCTGCTTGGCATCGCATCGATGGTGATCCTGGCAGGATGGGTAAACTGGCTGACTGCGGTGCTGACCTTCCTGTCCCTGATCGGTTATGCAGTGATCTACACCGTTTATCTAAAGCGCGCAACTCCACAGAATATCGTCATCGGTGGCGCAGCCGGCGCAGCTCCCCCTATCCTTGGGTCTTGCGCGGTATTAGGGACAGTCCATCCCTATTCGGTGCTGCTTTTCCTGATTATTTTTCTATGGACGCCGCCCCATTTCTGGGCGCTCGCCATCGCTAAACGGAATGAATATGCCAAAGCAGACATTCCTATGCTCCCGGTAACCCACGGAGTGGAATTCACCGGATTGCAGGTGTTCCTCTACACCATTCTCCTGTTCGTCATTAGCCTGATCCCTTACCTGACCCGCATGAGCGGCCTGCTCTATTTGGGAGCTGCCTCTATCCTTGGCGGAATATTCTTGTATCTTGCCTGGGAGTTGCGTTGCCGGCCGCAAGACACCCGCCTCGCCATGCGTACTTTCGCTTATTCCATTCTCTATCTGGCAGGCGTTTTCACCGCCCTACTGCTGGATCACTATTTGTTGTTAAACTAAGCGGCCATTTCCGCCATTATTGTTTTCAGCTTCTTGATGGCATTGTTTTCCAGCTGGCGGATGCGCTCGGCAGAGACCCCATAGATCGAAGCCAGTTCCTGCAAAGTGACTTTCTTCTCCGTAAGCCAGCGCGCTTGAATGATCTGGCGGCTGCGCTCGTCTAACTGCGACAAGGCTTGCTGGAGCTGCTCGGTCTTAAGATGACTCCATTGCCTCTCTTCCAACTGCCGGGCCGGATCAGCGTCGGCATCACTTGCCAAATAATGCACCGGCGCAAGGTAGTAATCCTCTTCCTCATCCCCCGTGCTGCTCTCAAAAGCCAGGTCATGGCCATTTAAGCGTTGCTCCATTTCTCGCACGGTTTCCATCTTTACCCCTAAGTCCTTGGCCAATGCCTCGGTCTCTGCCTGGCTCAGCCAGTCCAACCGTTTCCTAGCCTTGCGCAGGTTGAAGAACAGTTTACGCTGAGCCTTGGTCGTGGCGATTTTGACGATTCGCCAATTGCGCAGGATAAATTCGTGGATCTCGGCTTTGATCCAATGAACAGCAAAGGAGATCAGCCTCACCCCCAAGGAAGGATCGTAGCGCTTGACCGCTTTCATCAAACCGATATTGCCTTCCTGGATCAAATCTGCCAAAGGCAATCCATAGCCCAAATACCCCCTGGCGATCGGAACCACATAGCGCAGATTGGATAAGACCAACTGCCTGGCCGCCTCAATATCATTAGTCTGTCGGTAGCGAGTCGCCAACTCGCGTTCCTCTTCTGCGCTCAAGACCGGAATCTGGTTGACCGCAACGAGGTAATCATTGACGGAACTGATGGATTTACCGATGCTTAGAAGCGCCAAAGCGTTGCTCATGCTATTTCTCCTTGTTACTTTTATCATCCAAGTGACTGAACCTAGCATTGCCTAGGTTGGAGTGCCGATCTTTTGTATCGGTTCCCTTCAGTGCACCACTACTTCCGGTTGCTGCGCCGTGGATTGTCCACCAGCAAACAGCGCATCGATAAAGACCCGAGCATCAAAATCCTGGAGATCGTCGACTCCTTCGCCGATCCCAATAAAGCGAATCGGAATCCCAAACCGTTTGGCCAAAGCAAAGATCACCCCACCCTTGGCCGTCCCATCCAATTTGGTCAAGGCCAATCCGGAAACCCCTACCGCCTGATGGAATTGCTCGGCCTGAGCCAAGGCATTTTGACCAGTAGTCGCATCCAGAACCAGAAGCACCTCATGCGGGGCAGTAGGATCGAGCTTGGCCATGATCCGCTTGATCTTGGCCAGTTCTTCCATCAAATTGGATTTGGTATGCAGGCGTCCGGCAGTGTCCGCGATAAGCACGTCGACCCCTTTGGCTTTTGCCGACTGGAGGGCGTCGTAGATTACCGAGGCTGGGTCTGCGCCCGGGTGCTGGGCAATGACCGGCACCTGATTGCGCTCCCCCCACGTCTTTAGCTGCTCCACCGCCGCAGCCCGAAAGGTGTCTCCCGCCGCCAGCATCACGCTATGGCCCTGGCGCTTGAAGCGCTGAGCAAGCTTGCCGATGGTAGTGGTTTTGCCTACGCCGTTGACTCCTACCACCAAAATGACGAAAGGCTTGTGCTCCGAATCGATGTGTAAGGGTTGGCTGCACGGCGCTAAGATTTCGAGTAGAGTATCGTGCAACGCTCGCATGACTTCGACGCTGTCTTGCAGTTGATGGCGCGCAAGCCTTTCGGTTAGGCGATCCATAATCTCCCGCGTCGCCGGCACTCCCACGTCCGCCAGCAGAAGGTGGGTCTCGATCTGCTCTGCCAAGTCCGCGTCCAGCGTCTTGCCGGCTAATGGCAGGCCAACCAGGAAGCCGGTCAAACTGCGACGCGTCTTTCCCAATCGCCCTGTGAGGCGTTCGAACAAAGTCTCCGGCCTAGGAGGCGGTGGCAGGAATGCCTCGACCGCTGCCTCCGCTTCAGGCAGAGCGCCTACTTGCGGCAAGGAGGGCACGCGCCGGAGATGGAAGCCCACAGCGCTGACCGTCAGCAGCAGCGCTACTCCTCCCAGACCATGCGCCACCGCCAGAACAGGCAAAGCATACCTCAGCACGCCCATCCCAAGGGCGATCTCGGCAAACAGCAGGAAGTTAAGCAGCAACCCGATCTTACTCAAATGGGGAATCTTAGGGTTGGAGCTGATCCTGATCCCTAAACTGAACAGAACCAAGAACGCCAACGCAGCTCCAATCCGGTGAAACCAGTGAATCGTAATACGGGCTTCTGCGTCCAGCAGCGCCCAGGACGTCAGCCCATTGCCCCACTGCTCCCAGAACGCAAAAGCGCTCCAATCCACAGGTGGCCACCACACTCCTTGGCAGGTGGGAAAGTCGGGACAAGCTGCACCTGCAAAATTGGCGCTGACCCATCCTCCCAACGCAATCTCCACCAGCGTTACCCACCATGCCAGAGCCGCAAACCGACGCAGCCCGACCATCTCGGTCACAAGCTCACCCTCTCCGGACTTAAGCTCCAAATACCAGTGTAGGGCGATCGCGGCCATCAACACCGCTACCAGCAAATGGGCAGTCACCGATACCGGCATCAGGTGGCTCATCACCACCCCAACCCCCAAGCCCGCCTGAAGCGCATACAAGACCAAGAGAACCAAGCTACCCCGCAAAGCCTCCCGTCGCTTTGGCTGCCGCCAGGCAAAGCCCACCAGAACGACCAAGACAACCCCCAAGATCACGGCAGCAAAGCGATGTCCCATCTGGACCCAAGCCTGGACCGGGTCATACAAAAAGCCGGGATAGGCTTTAAGGGCCTGCGCCGGCAGGCTTTCTGGAAGCCACAGATAACCATAACAAAAAGGCACGTCTGGGCACGCCAACCCCGCCCCATTCGCCCGAACGTACAAGCCGGAAGCCAGGGTAGCCAAGATCAGCAATAATGCGGCAAAGGTAAGTTTTCGATACATTAAATCCATTCCTTAAAGTACACGCTTAACCTATCCGTGAAGCGCGCAACAAGCGCTGCAGGTCATGGTAGAGGCCATAAGGATCAAAGTTTGAATCATACCACATCATCAAATTACCCAACGGGTCCATCAGCACCACCCGAACTCCTGGCAAGGGGTTCTTAGCGATTTCTGGCACCAATCTTTCCAGGAAGGCGGGAGAAACCTTGGCGAAATAAAGCCCTTTGTCTTCGTCCAGGAGTCTTAAAGTTTCCGATCCCGGCGGGGTGGCATCCGACCAGACCGCCAATCGCCGCACTCGGGGAATATCTTTATTGAGAAGCAGATGAAGTTTGTGGGTGTTGGCAAAGGCTTCCTGACAAGCCTGCGCGCAGGGGTTGGGGAAAAAATGGATGATTACCCAGCGCCCCCGAATCTCCTTCAGTGGGCGCGAAGACAACTCGGTCACTGGCTGAAACAGATCGTAATCGACCTGTCTGGGTGGATCGATCAATGATCCGTGGTTTCCCGGTTTTCCCATAACCCCAGGATGATCCACCAGATACCAGGCCACAGCCAGCGGCAACACTCCGATCGCAACGATCGAGCCAAATACCCACCAACTTCCAGCGCGTTTTGCCCCCTCAGCCATGTTCCACCTTTTTTGCTTGTAATCTGCGCGCCCGCTTTAGACCGTGCCAAACCCATAGCCCCAAGACAATAAAGGCAAAGCTTGCCCATTGCAGGGCATAGCCAAAGTTTCTGCGTGGATCGATGAAATCGAGTTGCCATTCGCGCACGTATCCGTCCGCTGCATCTGGCGCCATTTTGATCTGAAAATCCAGTATCGGCCGGCCTAAGCGTTGCCCGATGACCTCCGCATTTAACTGCTGCACGACCGCAGGCCAGCCGGCTGTAGGAATCTCCATGCCTTTCAGATACATGCCTGGCTCTGGAAAGCGATCTACCATCCCGCGTATGGTCGCCTGCTTCCTAGGAAGAGAAATCTCAGGCAACCGCTTACGGTCGCCACTCGCTGCCACCCATCCGCGATTGACCAGCACCATTCGGCCACTCTTATCGATCTCCAGCGGGGTCAACACCTCGTAACCAACTCGCCCATGCCAAGTGCGATTATCCAATAAGAATTGATGATCGCCGTCCCAAACCCCCGTGACGATCACCGAACGATAACGCAACCTGTCCTCCGTCAAGCGCTCGTCGCCGCGCAACACCACTACCGGAGCCTTGAGCCGGCGTACATTCAAACGCAACAGCGCCTCTTTTTCCTCCGCCCGGTGCAGCTGCCATTGGGCCAAAAAAAGGAACATCAAGATGGCCATCGCGGTCGAAATGGTCAATGTCCATTTCGGTTTGAAAAGGACGGTTTTACCCTTTAGTATTGCAAGCTTCGTTTTCACTCACATCCACCAACCATGTGGATTAAACTGCTCGTTCTGCTAGCTTTTGTCGGTATTCTCTTGAGCCTGGGGTCGGCGCTCTATTACCTGCTCAACGACAGGAATCGCTCGCCGCGGACGGTCAAAGCCTTGACTACCCGGATTTCCCTTTCCTTAGTCCTGTTTTTCTTTTTATTGTTCGCCGCTAGCCAAGGTTGGATCAAGCCTCATGGAATTCAAGCCGGCCTGCTTGACGGACAAAAAAAAGGCGCTATCCGCTAGCGCCTTTTGGCGGGTACGAGTTGACTCAAAGCCAGTACACAAAAATAAACAGCCCAAGCCATACTACGTCCACGAAGTGCCAATACCAGGCGGCTGCTTCGAAGGCGAAATGATGGTCAGGGTCGAAATGACCGCGCAGCGCCCTGAGCAACACCACAGTCAGGAAAATCGCCCCAATGGTCACGTGCATGCCGTGAAACCCGGTCAGCATGAAGAAGGTTGAGCCATAAACGCCAGCTCCCAGGGTCAGACCCATTTCAGTATAAGCGTGATAGTATTCATACGCCTGCAGGAGAACGAAGCTCACCCCTAAGACGATGGTGGCGATTAGCCCCTTGATCAGCTGATCCCGATTGTTCCTGAGTAATCCCCAGTGGGCCCAGGTCACCGTCGCGCCGCTCGAGAGCAAGATCAGGGTATTCAAGGCTGGAATTCCCCACGCCTCCATCGGCTCAAATTTCCCCCCCACGTGAGCTGGGCCATTAGTAGGCCACTCCGGGACATAGTCAGGCCACAACAGGTGGGTAAACTGGCCAACCCCAGTCGTTCCCTCCCCTCCTAGCCAGGGGACGGCGTACATCCGAATGTAAAACAGCGCTCCGAAGAAGCCTGCAAAAAACATTACTTCCGAGGCGATGAACCAGATCATACCCCAGCGGAAGGATCGCCCGACCTGCTCGTTGTAGAGCCTAGCGACACTCTCGTGGATCACTTCTCCAAACCAACCGGTCATCATCCCGAGTACGATGAGCATCCCTCCCGCCATGAACAACCCACCAATACCGGAACCCAGTAGCTTGATGGAGAAGCCGACCATGAAGATAAACAACCCCAACGATCCAAAAATCGGCCATTTCGCCTTGTGGGGCAAATAGTAGCTACCGTTTGCAGACACCATGACTTTCCCCTTGGATTTTGTTCTAAATCAAACTTCTGCCTTCTCAATCACCTGGCGCACGACCGAGCATATTTAGCAGCGTCAGGACATACAGCACCAGTGCCAGCAGCCCCAACGCCACTGCCAGGATCAGATTCCTTCTACGGATATTCATCCCGCCATTCCATCTGCCCCTTACTCGCACTCGATGGCTTTTTGAATATCTATACCCTCAAAGGAATGATGATAAGGCATCGGCGAAGGCAGGTTCCATTCTAGACCATGGGCTTTGGCTCCTTCCCACACTTCACTGCTAGCCTTCTCACCCACACCCCGGATCGCTTGGTAAACCACATAGACTAGGAGCAACTGGGCAAAGCCGAAAATGAATGCCCCAACCGTGGACATCTGGTTAAACTCAGTAAATTGGATCGCATAATCGGGGATCCGCCGCGGCATTCCAGCAAGCCCCAGGAAATGTTGGGGCATGAACAACACGTTGAATCCCAGGAATGAAAGCCAGAAGTGCAGCTTGCCCAACCGCTCGTCGTACTTCACCCCGGTCCACTTGGGCAACCAGTAGTAAATGCCGGCAAAGATCGCAAATACGCCGCCTCCCACCAGAGTGTAGTGGAAGTGGGCGACGATGAAGTAATTATCGTGATAATAAAGATCCGCCGGCACCTGAGACATCATGATGCCGGTAAACCCACCTATGACAAACAAGACCAGGAAACCCAAGGCATTGAGCATGGGAGTCTCGAAGGTCAATGACCCTTTCCACATCGTAGCTAGCCAGTTGAACACCTTGACCCCAGTGGGGACAGCGATCAACATGGTGGAGTACATGAAGTACAACTCCGCCGGCACTGGCATCCCCACGGTGTATTGGTGGTGCGACCAGACGATGAAGGATAAAAAGCCGATCACCGCCGTGGCGTAAACCATCGAGCTCTTGCCGAACAAGGGCTTGCGAGAAAAGGTCGGAATGACGTGGGAGATGATCCCGAACGCCGGCAAAATGATGATATACACTTCCGGATGGCCAAAGAACCAGAACAAATGCTGGAATAGCACCGGATCGCCGCCGCCGGCAGGATTGAAGAAACTAGTGCCAAAATACTTGTCGGTCAGCAGCATGGTTACTGCACCCGCCAGCACCGGCATCACCAAGATCAACAAAAAGGCTGTGATCAACCACGTCCAGCAGAACATGGGCATCTTCATCATAGTCATGCCCGGGGCGCGCAAGTTGAAAATAGTGACGATGATGTTGATCGAAGCCAAGATTGAGGATAATCCCAGAAGATGCACACTGAAGATGGTAAACGGCAGTGCATCTCCGGTCTGCAGCACCAGAGGTGGATACAGCGTCCAGCCGGAGGCTACTGCCCCGCCATTCATAAACAGGGTTGAGGAGAGCAAAACCGCAGCAAACGGAAGCACCCAGAAACTCCAGTTGTTCAGTCTGGGCAACGCCATGTCCGGGGCGCCGATCATCGGTGGAATCATCCAATTAGCAAACCCCGCAAACGCCGGCATTACTGCTCCAAACACCATAATTAGCGCGTGCAGGGTAGTCATCTGATTGAAGAAGTAGGGATCGACCAACTGCAGGCCGGGTTTGTATAACTCCGCCCGGATGATTAATGCCATCGCTCCGCCGACGAAGAACATGATCAGCGCAAAGGTCAGATAAAGGGTTCCGATGTCCTTGTGGTTGGTGGTCGTCACCCACCTGAGCCACCCCTTCTGGGGAGCATGCTCATGATGTTCGCCGTGCGGCTCAGCTACCGTTGCCATACTTAGTTACCTCACTCAAATTACGATCTAAATCGATTCAACGAAGGTCGGCGATTTCTTCGGGTTTCACTAAATCACCGGTGTTGTTGCCAAAAGCATTGCGTACATAGGTGATGACCGCGGCCAAATCCTCAGCGCTGATGTTTGGGTCTTTGCCAAATGCTGGCATGATTCCCTTGCCTTTCAAAACGATCTCGATTACTTGACTGCGGTCGCCGGTTGCTACTGTGCTCCCCGCCAAAGTCGGAAACGTATTGGCAACCCCTTCTCCCTTGCTCTGATGGCAGCTCGCGCAATGGGTATTGTACGCGGCCTGTCCCAAGGTCATCGCTCGTTCCGCGTTCCACCCGCTCGCTTCGGAGGCAACTGCGTGGGTTTGTTTCCATTCGGCGACCCAGGCTTTATATTCGTCTTCGGTCACCGCCTTGACCACAATGGGCATATAACCATGATCGCGGCCGCACAGCTCGGTGCATTGTCCACGGTAAATGCCAGGCTTTTCGATAGTCACCCACGCGGCGTTGACGTAACCAGGGATAGCGTCTTTCTTCCAACCAAAAGCTGGTACCCACCAAGCGTGGATGACGTCAGCTGCAGTGATCAAAAAGCGGATTCTTTTGTTGATTGGCACTACCAGCGGGTGATCAACATTCAACAAATAATTGTCTACTTTCTCTGGATCTAGGTCGGATCCCAACTGACGCGCTCGATTGCTGGCCTCATCCAGACTGCTGAAGAATTTGATGCCTTCCTCAGGATACTCATAGTGCCACTTCCACTGATAGCCAGTCACCTTGATGGTCATCTCAGCGTCTGAGGTATCCTCAAGCCGAATCAATGCCTTGGTTGCCGGGACAGCCAGTCCAACTAGGATTAGCACCGGGATGATCGTCCAGACGATTTCCAGCTTGGTGTTCTCATGAAAAGTGGCCGGCACCGGATGCCTGGATTTACGGTGATTGATGATCGAGTAAAACATGACTCCGAACACCACCACCCCAATGCCCACACACACCCAGATGGCATACACGTGGAAATCATAAATTATCCGACTCGTTTCAGTCGGCCCCACCGGGATGTTGAGACGATAATCCGCCCAGCCAGTAATCGTCGCCAGACTCAAGACTACCGCGATAAACAGCTGTTTGAGACGATGTAGGATCACAATACCCCCTCTTCAACTATGATGACGAAAGCACCTGGCGTAACGATCGCGCCAGCGCGGCCTTTTCTTCTTCGATCAAAAACGCGCCGACTTCTACGCGCCTGCCGTGAGAACCCAGATATAACCTGCTCGGCTCAGTCCGGCCTTTAGGTCCGGCCCAATCTATCCGCACCCAAGCGCGGTGAAACTCGTAGCAGCGATTTGTCTGCCGCGCTGCACATTCGATTCGAATCTTAACCGAGTCGACGGTAATGACCTCGCGCACGGCGCTTTGGCGCATGCTCCAATTCAAGCTGTAACCGAGCAACCATAGTTCAATCCCGGCAAAAGGCAAAACCGGCCAGGCTCCGATCCAGGCAAATGCGCCTCCGATCACCGTCATCCCGAGTCCGACCAGAGCGAGCAAACATCTAGCTTGGTGGCGGTTCAAAGAGGCATTGGGAAGCAATATCCAGCGCTGTTGATCGGACTTGCCACCCTGGTGCACGATCATGACGGCAAAGACAGGCTAACCCCCCCAAAACTGTGGTTTAATGTAACTGATTGTCTTCTACGCCGCAAGACGATTGACTTTGCTTTAGATCAAACGGGTAATCAATGGTCACAATACGCTCCCTTTTGGCGATTTCCATTTCCCTGTTTGCATCGCTTTCCCCGCTTGAGACAACAAGCGCTCATAGTGCTTTTCAGGAAAAAGACAATTTCTGGTTTGCCTGGCATTTCACCTCAGGAATCGCCTTGCCGCTTATTCTGATTGTTTTTACCTACCTGAGAGGATGGCAAAAACGTCTACGACAAAAAAAACCCATACCTATTGGCCGAACCATCGCATTCTTTACAGGAATGGGTTGTTTCTTAGTCGCGCTTCAATCGCCTATTGAACCGCTTTCCGAGCATTTTCTATTCATCCACCAGCTCGAGCATATGCTGCTTCGGGTCTTTGGACCGCTCTTTACCATTTTTGCCATGCCTTTGACCCCACTGCTGCAGGGATTGCCCTTCTGGTTTCGCCACTGGGTTTTGGCCCCTTTGATCCGTCATTCTTGGACAAAGGCCGTCTATGGCTTTCTCAGCCATCCAGTAGTCGCCTCCGTGCTGTTCGTCTGGGCGATGGTCTTTTGGCAGATTCCTCCCGTTCACGACGCTTCAGTGCAAAACGAACTGCTGCATGACCTGATGCACCTGAGCTTGATCCTCACCGGATTTTTCTTCTGGTGGCTGATCGCCGATCCTCGCGGTCCGCGCGCAAGACTGCCCTATTCTTTGCGGCTCGTGGTCCTTTGGGTGGTAACGGTGCCAGACGCTTTGGTGGGGGCATTTGTCACTTTGGCGAGATACCCCCTCTATCAAGTCTACGATGTCATGGGCGGACGCTGGGGGATCGACCGCCTGCTCGACCAGCAGTTGGGAGGCATCGTGATGTGGAGCGACGCGATGATGGGAGTAATCGGCATGGCGGTAGTGTTCTTGCTTTGGATCCGAGAGGGAAACCCACGTAAGAGCACAACGCGTTGCGCCTCTACTTAACCGCCCACCCATAAACCGGGACAAAACTGGCTTCAATCTCCCCTTCGCCATACGCAGCGATCAGCTTAGCCAAAGCTTTCTTACCCAACAGGTGGCGGGGACGTTCTAAAGTAACATTATGCGCCCCGATTCCCTTGATCTCCTCAAGTAAAGCCAATACCGAAGGAAAGCGCCGCAGGATCGTTTCCTCCTCGATGCGCCATTGGGAAAACCCCGCCCGCTTCAAAGCATCGCTGAAGAACTCCGGCGCGACAAACCGGTTCACGTGGGTGTACCCATCGACTTTGAGCCACGCCTGGCGTAATTCTTCCAGAGTCCCTGCCGCGAATGCACTAAATAGCATGATGCCTCCGGGGCAGAGAACGCGCCCCATCTCGCTCAATGCCCGAGCTGGGTCAAGACACCATTGCAAGGCGAGGTTGGTCACAATCAAGCCGGCGCAAGCCTCGATTAACGGTAAATCTTCTATATCCCCAACCAAAAAACTAGGCTCCTTGCCTAACCGGCAGCGCGCCTGATGCAGCATGCCCTCGGAGATGTCCACGAGCAGCAAGGGCCGGCACGGATAGCGCTGTGCGATCACTCGGGCACACCAACCGGTTCCCGCCCCGAGGTCTAACAACCAACCGGGTGGTGGATTTTCTGGCAAGGCTGCCAGCAAACGCTCAGCTACGCGCCGCTGTAAACCGGCCAAGCGGTCGTAGCTTGGCGCGGCACGGTCGAAGGAACGCCGCATCCAAGTCTTGTTCCAGCTCACGCCGCCAATCTCCACGCCAGCGCTGCCAGTTCCTCTGCATGCGACAGAAACGGCGCATGGCCTGCGCCTTCCAAGATCGCCAGCTGAGCTCGCGGCAAGCCTGCCGCCAGCCGCCTGGTAGCTGCTGCTGGCACCAATCGATCCTCACTTCCCGCCACAACCGCCACCGGACAGCCAATTTCCGCCAGCTCCTGGCGCAAGTCGGTCTGGCGCAGAATCTCCAAACCCTGCCTGAGCACCATTGGCGCCGGGGCAGGGTAACTTTCCCAAGCAGTACGTAGGCGACGCAGAAGTCCCATCGCCCCAGCCGCCCCAAGGCAGTTTAACGCCAGAAAGCGATACATCGTCGCCTGGGACTGGGTCTCTACGCCCAATGCGAAAGATTCAAACATCGCCGGTGCCATCCCTGGCCAATCGCTCTCGGCGATGAATCTGGGATTGGTCGCCACCAACACCAGAGCGGCAACTTTGGCGGGATAACGCCGGGCTAACTCTAGGGCTACCTGCCCCCCCAACGACCAGCCTAACCACAGCGCCCTACCCGGGATTAACTCAGCAAGCGCCTCGGCAGTAGCGACCAAGGTCCACTCCGCCCAGGCCGGGCTCAAGCCGTGACCGGGAAGATCCACCCAGGTGACGCAAAAATTCGCCGCCAGACGTTCGGCAAACTCCCGCCACACGCCGGAGTGCATCGCCCAACCGGGGATCAAAACCAGTCGCGGCCCGCGGCCTAAGGTCGAACTGCTGAGGACCCGCATAAGCTGTGCGCCAACGCTTCCAGCAATCTGTCGATTTGGATTTCGCTGTGAGCAGCGGTCAAAGTAATGCGCAGGCGGGCAGTCCCGGCCGGCACCGTCGGTGGTCGGATCGCCGCTACCCAAAAACCTAAATCCCACAGCTTCCGGCTAACCTCCAAGGCACTTTCGCTGCTGCCCAAAAGAAGCGGTTGGATCGGGGTCGCAGAAGGCAAAATCGGCAAGCCAAGCGCCTGAGCGCCTGCCCGAAAGCGCTCGATTAGCGCCTTAAGGCGCGCGCGCCGCCAGCTTTCCCGCTGAACTAAGCGCAGGCTGGCACGTGCCGCTTCGGCTACCGCTGGCGGCAGCGCGGTAGTATAAATGTAAGTGCGCGCCTCTTGGATCAGGAAATCGATCAGATTTTCCCCGCCCGCTACGAACGCGCCGAACACTCCCAGCGCCTTGCCCAAGGTAGCCATCAAGATCGGTACTTCCCGGCATCCTAGGCCGAGGTGTTCCAGGGTGCCCGTTCCCCGCTCCCCCAACACTCCGAAACCGTGGGCGTCGTCCACATACAACCAGCACCCATAGCGCCGAGCCAGCTCAGAGAGCTCAGGCAAGGGCGCCAGATCCCCATCCATGCTGAATACCCCATCGGTGACGATCATGGCGCGCTGAGGACAAGCTTTAATTAGCGCCTCCAAGGCCTTACTGTCCTTGTGGGGATAACGCTTGAGCCGGGCGCCAGCTAAACGCGCGCCATCCAATAGGGAAGCGTGGTTAAGGCGATCTTCCAACACCCAATCGCCGCGCCCGGTCAAAGCAGCAATCACGCCAAGGTTGGCCTGATACCCAGTAGAAAAGACGAGCGCCCCCGGGCGTCCAGTAAACTCAGCCAACTCTTCCTCTAACGCGTAATGGGGCGCCATGTGGCCACAGATCAGATGAGAAGCGCCGCTGCCTGTGCCATACGCCGCTGCACCCTGTTGGAAGGCGCGGATCACCTCCGGATGGGCCGCCAGGCCCAGATAGTCGTTGCTGCAGAAGTTCACCCGCTTGCGGCCGGATACGACAACCTCTGTCCCCTGCGGGCTCTCCACTAACAAGCGAGTGCGGTATAGGCCAGAGGTCCTGCGGCGCGCTAGGCGCTCGCCAAGCCTCCGCTCCAACTCAGCCGGCATCGCTGTCCAAATACAACCCTAGCCGCTCGAATAAACGGCGGTCGGCCTCACTGTCAGGGTTGGCGGTAGTCAAAAGCTTTTCGCCGTAGAATACCGAATTGGCTCCGGCCAAGAAGCATAACGCTTGAAGCTCATCGCTCATCGCCGTGCGCCCAGCAGACAACCGAACCCTCGATGCGGGCATCAGGATCCTTGCCACCGCCACCGTCCGCACGAATTCGAACGGATCGATAGGCTCGGTACCATAGAGCGGAGTCCCTTCCACCTGAACCAGCAGGTTGATGGGGACGCTCTCAGGATGGCGAGGCAAATTGGCAAGCTGCTTTAGCAGTGCCGCCCGGTCGGCGCGGCTTTCTCCCATGCCGACGATCCCGCCGCAGCAAACGTGAATACCCGCCTCGCGCACATGCTGCAGCGTATCGAGACGATCTTGATAGGTCCGGGTGGTGATGATCCTGGGATAAAACTCCGGCGAAGTATCCAAATTGTGATTGTAGTAATCCAATCCCGCCTGTTTCAGACGCTTGGCCTGCGCTTGGGTAAGCATACCAAGGGTCATACAAGTCTCAAGCCCTAGGGCTTTCACCGCCGCCACCATCTCCGCCAACTGCTCCAGATCGCGGTCCTTGGGCGCGCGCCAAGCCGCCCCCATGCAGAAGCGGCTGGCGCCCTTGGCTTTAGCCAGTTGCGCTGCAGCGACGACTTCCTCCAAAGGAAGTAACTGCCCGCGATCGAGGCCAGTGTCATAACGCCCGCTCTGGGGACAATAAGCACAATCCTCAGGGCATCCGCCGGTTTTGATCGAAAGCAGCGTGCTGACCTGGATTTGCTTGGGATCGAAATAGCGCCGGTGGACCGTCTGAGCGAGATAGATCAGCTCGGGGAAAGGGAGTTCGTACAGCGCCAGCACTTCTTGCTCGCTCCAATCGTGACGCAATCGGTTTGGGGAAATCTCGGCGTGGAAAACCGCCATGGCGCACTCCTTAAGCTCGTTTTACACTCAAATCAAAGCGATCATAGAGCAAAATCAACCGCTGTCAACCAAAATGGGGACGTGTGATTAACCGTTGGCTGAAATTCATCCAGAACCTGATGTCTCCTTGCCGCTGTCTGTTGTGCGACACTCCAAGCCAGACCGGCGCCGAGGTATGCCAAATTTGCTTTAACGAACTGCCTTGGCTGGAGCATTCTTGCTGGCGGTGCGCGCTCCCCTTGAGCAATTCCGACCTGATCTGTGGTGCCTGTCTCTCCAAGCCGCCTGGCTTCGATCGGACCCAGGCTCTCTGGCACTACCTACCCCCAGTGACAGGATTGATCCATGCCTTAAAATTCCAAAGGCGACAGGATCTCGCCCGCCCCTTAGGAGAAATGCTGGCCGGTTGCCTTCGACCTTCGCCTTTACCCGATTGTCTGGTGCCAGTTCCCCTCCACCCGACCCGCTACCGCGCGCGGGGATTCAACCAGGCCCTAGAGATCGCCCGCCCGATTGCCAACCGACTCAAAATCCCCTTGTGCCCGAAATTGTGCCGCCGGATTCGCATCACTCCGCCGCAACGCATGCTCTATGCCGAGGAGCGGCGCAGGAACCTGCGCGGGGCTTTTCAAGCCACAACCGAGCTAAGCGGCCGCCACATCGCAATCGTCGACGACGTACTGACTACCGGCGCCACCGCGCATGAAGTCGCCACTGCCCTGAAACGGGCGGGAGCCGCCCACGTCGAAGTCTGGGTCTTGGCGCGCGCCTGATGCTCAAAACCGTGCGAGCGGTCACAGTCTAGCGACTGTTGGTAGTCCAAACTCTAGTTGCGTTGATTGTATTCAGGCGAGGTGTTGCCATGTCCGAAGTTGAAATCATCCTGATCGGTTTTTTCCTGGGAACAGTGCTGACCAGCATCGGTTATTGCTGGTTGCATTTTCACCGTTACCGCGTTTCAGTCCAACAAGTCGAGCGCGATTCCTAGGAAAACCACCGCTCCAACCCAGTTGTTGTTCAGGAATGCCTGAAAATAGGCCGTTTTATCCTGGCTGCGGATAAGAGACTGCTGGTACACTGCTAGCCCCGCCACTATGGCAAGAGCCAGCCAGTACCAGCCTCCCAGTCCTGCCAACTGCCCTACCCAGCCCAACGCAGCCAGCATTGCCGCCTGAATGGCAGCGACGATCCAGGCGCAGAAGCGCCCGAACAGGATCGCACTCGACTTGACCCCGATCTTCAAATCGTCTTCTCGGTCTACCATCGCATACATTGTGTCGTAGACAAGCGCCCACAGCACCGTCGCCAGGAGCAACCACCAGCCGACCGCTGGGATCGATCCGGTCTGGGCGGCAAACGCCATCGGCACCGCCCAACCAAAAGCCAGTCCCAGATAAGCTTGCGGCAGATGGGTAATGCGCTTCATGAACGGATAAGAAGCAGCCAGAAACAAAGCCACGAATGCCAGCGCAACGGTCAAACGGTTGAGCTGGAGCACCAACCACAACGCCAACAGACACAATGCTCCGAACAACGCCAATGCCTCTCTCGGCGTGACTCGCCCGGCAGCGATGGGCCGATCCCGGGTGCGGGATACGTGAGGGTCAAAATGACGGTCGGCGTAATCGTTGATCACACAGCCTGCAGCCCGCATCAGGACCACGCCCAACACGAACACTATCAGGACCTTGCCGTCCGGCCTTCCTTGCCCGGCGATCCAAAGCGCCCATAGGGTCGGCCAAAGGAGCAAAAAGATCCCGATCGGGCGGTGGAAGCGCATCAAATACCAGTATTGGATCAGACGTTCACGCCACTCCATCGCCTGCCTCCAACGCAAACACGGCCGGCAGAAAGAACTCGCTCACCAGCAGGGGAAGATCCGGACCGGTCAGGTACAGCGTCCGGCGTCCCCAGCGCGGACGCGGCCCAGGAAAAGCAAGCCAGCAAGTAGGATTCAGGCAGCTCCATGCTATGTTTACCCGTTTTACCCCAGGAAGACTGAACAGCAACTCACCCAAGGGACGAGTGCCCAAGCAGGTGAATCGTTTCCCCCAGCCGGTCACAGTTGCGGTCGGGGCTACCGTGCGGGCGAGCAACAACTGCCTGCCGGCAGCCTCGAGCGCCACTTCTCGAATCCAAACCCGCCGACTCCGGCGCATCTGCAACTCAGCCGCCTCACTTAGAAACGCTCTGCCCCAGTCCTGATACAGCACTTGGACCCGGATCGGTCCAGCCAACGCCTGAAGGCGCGCGGTCAGAGAGCCGGATTCGGCCAGCCAGTCCCGCACCGACCGATGAATCCGGCGGGCACGTGGCGAGTGCACCGAAAACCAGGCAGGTTCGGCCGCCAAGAGCAGGCTACGGGAAGCTCGGGTCAAATCCACAAGAGCAGATCGCGCTGTCAGACATCGGCGTAACGGACGCCCTCCTTAAGCCAGAAGGCTAGCAAAGAAGCTACTACCTGGGGGGCATGTCGTTCTAACCACTCGGCAGCGCGGCGGACTTCCGGCAGCAAGTCGCGATCGCGGCCAAGTTCGGCCATTTTAAACTGGAGCACACCGCTTTGGCGAGTCCCCAGGACCTCGCCAGGACCGCGCAGCTCCAGATCCTTCTCCGCCAGAGCGAAACCGTCGTGGCAGCCGCGCAAGTAGGCCAGGCGCCGTCGGGCAGTCTCGGCTAGGGGAGGCTTATACAGCAAAATGCAATAACTTTGCTCCGATCCCCGTCCGACCCGGCCGCGCAATTGGTGCAACTGTGCCAGCCCCAAGCGTTCAGCATTCTCAATCACCATCAGGCCCGCACCTTCTACGTCCACCCCTACCTCGACGACGGTGGTTGCCACGAGCAGATCGATTTCCCTAGCTTTGAAGGCGGCCATGGTCTGCTCCTTAGCCTCGGCTTTCATGCGGCCGTGAACCAGGCCGATGCGGATCCCGGGAATCTGTCGGCGCAAAATTTCAGCGGTCCTTTCTGCTGCCTCCCCGGGCCAAGCCTCGGATTCTTCGATCAGGGTACAAACCCAATAGGCCTGCCGGCCGCTGGTGATCCATTCCTTAAGGCGATCGATCAGTTCAGCCCGTTTGCTCTCGCTCATCACCCGGGTCTCCACCGGCTTGCGGCCAGGAGGCAGTTCGTCGATCACGGATACATCTAAGTCGCCGTAGCGGAGCATGGCCAGGGTCCTGGGGATAGGCGTGGCGGTCATAACTAGATAGTGCGGGCTTAAGTCTTGCGCTTTGGCTTTGAGCGCCATGCGCTGATCCACCCCGAAGCGGTGCTGCTCATCCACGATCACCAGTCCCAGGCGCCAAAAACGCACATCTCTCTGAAACAGCGCATGAGTGCCGATGAGAACGTCCACTTTTCCCGTCGCTACGCTCTCTAGGACCGCCTGGCGCTCGCCGCTGCTTTGGCGTGAAGTCAGAAGCGCTACCCTAACACCCAAGGCCGCCAACCAGTTTGTCCAGAGGCGGTAGTGCTGTTCGGCCAATATCTCCGTCGGCGCCATCAAAGCGGTCTGCCAGCCGCTGCTGTGCGCCGCCAAAGCAGCCATGGCTGCCACTACGGTTTTGCCCGCGCCTACATCCCCCTGCAGTAGCCGCCCCATCGGCCAATCCCGAGCCAAGTCCGCATGGATTTCAGCTACCACCCGTTCCTGGGCGGAAGTGAGCCGAAACGGTAAACGGCGCCGAAATTCGCTCAATAAGCCGGGCTCCGGAATCAAGGATGGCGCCCGCTGCCCATGGCGCAGGAATCGGCTGCGGAACGCCAACTGATGGGCCAAAAGTTCCTCCCAGGCTAACCGGCGCCGGAGCCGTTCCCCTTCGTCCCAATGTCCTTCCGGTAGAGGTTGGTGCAGCCCCCTAAGCGCTGCCTCCAAACGGAGCGGCGCCCATTCTGGAAGACAAGCCAGCGGCAACTGAGGCAGCCACGCGGGGACAGGATCTAGCAGACTCAATGCCTGTGCCACAAGACGGCGTAAGGTTTTCTGACCGATCCCGGAGGTAGTGGGATAGACCGGTACGATGCCGGACGTCGCCTGCGCGGCAGGCTCCAGCTCAGGATGTACCATTTCCTTGCCGTAGACCGACGACCGCACCTCGCCGAAACAGCGCCAGCGGCTGCCGGGAACCAGCCGCTTGCGAAGCTGCTGATGATAGTGAAAAAACCGCAGATCGAGCACCCCACTGGGATCGCGCACGCGGCATACCAGCGCTGGCCGGCGCTTCCCGGTAACCTCGGCGAGTATCACCTCGCCTTCGATCAAAACCTTGCCGGTCCAAGCTGCTGCAATCGGTGTGATTTGACGACGATCTTCATAACGCAATGGCGCGTGCAAGAGCAGATCGCGCACGTCTAGAATGCCAAGCCGCTCGAGTTTGGTCGCCAACGCAGGGCCGATGCCGGGAAGGGATAAAATATAAGGAATAGAGGCAGCTTCTGCCGCCATTTAGGCTTTGGTACGTTGAATCCTAAGCACCACTTCCAGCTTGCGCAATCTTCGAATGATCCGAGCCAGATGAACGCGGTTCTTAACCGTCAGGGTGATAATGTCGGTGCTGGTGTGACTGTCTTGCTGGGTGATCTGAAAGTTTTCGATATTCGCGCCTTCTTCGGCGATGGCAGAGGCCACCTTGGCTAGAGTCCCAGGCCGATCCCATAGAACTACGCGAAGTTCCACCGGAAATTCACCATCGGTACATTCGTCCCACTCAGCGAGCACCCAGGTGACCTGTTTCTTCTGGAATTCCAGCGCGTTTTTACATTCGCTGCGATGGACTACAAACCCCTTACCGGGATTGAAAAAGCCAACGATAGCGTCCCCTGGAATCGGACGGCAACACCTAGCTAGGTTCACCACCATGCCTTCAGTTCCCTTGATGAGCAACGGCGCCCCACCCCCGGGACGATCGTCCGGGACTGCCTCTGCGCCCTCCCCTGCCTGCGAAGCCAGTTGCCTTGCCACCAACAAGGCCATACGGTTGCCGAAACCGATGGCTTCGAGCAAGTCATCCAGCCGCGCAAAACCCATTGCCTGAAGGCTAGTTGCGATCTGGCTGTCAGGCAGCGATTTCAAGCTCAATCCTAGCTTGTTGAGTTCCGCCTCGAGCATCCGACCGCCCAAATCTATCGCTTCCTGGGTCTTTAGGTTGCGCAAAAAATTCCGGATGGCGCTGCGGGCTTTAGCGGTGACCACGTAGTTGAGCCAAGAAGGATCAGGGCGGGCCCAACTTTTGGTGATCGCCTCCACCGTCTGGCCATTGTCGAGCACGGTGTGAAGCGGGACTAGCTGGCCATTGATGCGGGCTCCGACGCAGCGATCGCCGATCTCAGTGTGCACCGCATAGGCGAAATCCAAAGCCGTCGCCCCTTGGGGAAGTTTGACGATGTCGCCTTGGGGCGTAAACACGTATATCTCAGAGGGGAAAAGATCGACCTTGAGGTTGTCGAGAAATTCGAGCGAACCACCTGCATTGCGCTGATGCTCGAGAAACTCATTGATCCAGGCATAGGCCCTCGCCTTGGCTGCATCGCCTTGATCGATCTCTTTCTTGTAGAGCCAATGGGCAGCGATCCCGTTCTCGGCGATCCGATGCATGTCACGGGTACGGATCTGGACTTCCACTGGCACTCCATAAGGCCCCACCACCCCGGTATGGAGGGATTGGTAGCCATTGTCCTTGGGCAAAGCGATGTAGTCCTTAAACCGGCCCGGGATCGGCTTGTATAGGCCATGCACCAACCCTAGCACCCGATAGCATTCGTCCACGTCGTGAGTGAGGATGCGCACCGCATGGACGTCGTAGACCTGGCGGAAAGACAATCCCTTGGCGCGCATTTTCTGGTAAATACTGAAAACACGCTTCTCGCGGCTGGAGATCGTGCAGTCAAGACCGGCCTCGCGCAACCTCTGAGAAATCGCTCGCTCGACGGTGGCGATGACCTCCTTACGGTTGCCCCGCGCCCGTCCGATCGCTTTCTTCAAGATCCGGTAACGGAACGGATACATGGCCTGCATGGCCAGTTCCTCCAGCTCCAGACGCATTTTATGCATCCCCAGCCGTTCGGCCAGCGGCACGTAGATTTCCAAGGTTTCGCGGGCAAAGCGGCGACGCCGCTCTGGGGGCATGGGCCCCAAGGTGCGCATGTTGTGGAGACGGTCGGCCAGCTTGACTAAGATCACCCTAAGATCCTTGGCCATGGCCAGGATCATTTTGCGCATGGATTCCGCCTGGATTTCCTGTTTGGACTTGCAGTCCAGCTGGGTCAATTTGGTGACCCCGTCCACCAACTCGCTCACCTCCTGGCCGAAAACCTCAGCAAGTTGCGCCTTGGTAACCTGAGTGTCCTCGATTACGTCGTGGAGGATGGCCGCAGCGATACCGGCCGAATCCATCCGCATTTCCTGGGCCAGGATCAACGCCACCGAGAGCGGATGGCAAATAAAAGGTTCCCCACTTAAGCGATACTGTGCTGTGTGCGCGGCGTCGGCAAAGCGGTAAGCCTGCTTGACCATTTCTATCTGAGCCGGATCGAAATAGTCGGTCACTGCCTCAACCAGAGTCCCCGCCAGGACGTCTTGAGGCCGTTCAGTTTTCCAGGCTGGCGCTGCCATCGTGCTCACCTAAATCATCTGTTCTTCCGGCATGATCTCTTTAGCTCTCGTGATTCCACCATCCATGTCCACTTCTTTGAGTTTGTTAAGATCTAACTTGCCGGAGGCAATCTCACGTAAAGCCACCACTGTGGCTTTATCGTTGCCCCAGTCGACCAAGGGTTCTGCACCAGCCAGAAGCTGGCGCGCGCGCTTGGCCGCTAGAAGCACCAACTCGAAGCGGTTGTCTACTCGACTTAGACAATCTTCAACCGTAATACGTGCCATCTAGACTCCTTCGCAATCGACCTGTTGCAAACATATAACAAATCTGTTGTAAGAACAACTACTCAACAATCGCGCTGCTCTAAAATCTCTACTGCCGGCAATTTCCTGCCTTCGAGGAACTCGAGGAAAGCTCCCCCCGCTGTGGATTGATAATCGATCCCATCCGCGACGCCGTATTTTTCAATCGCCGCCAGAGTATCTCCCCCACCGGCGATGGAGAACGCAGAACTTTTAGCAATCGCCTCAGCGATTTTACGAGTACCTTCGCCGAATTGATCGATCTCGAACACTCCCACTGGCCCGTTCCATACGATGGTAGCAGCGCTTTGAATCAGCGCCGCGTAACGTTCCGCAGTCTGGGGGCCAATATCCAAAATCAGGTCGTCGTCGGCGACTTGATCGACCGCCTTGACTTCAGCTTGAGCTGCTCTCGAAAGCTCCTTGGCGACGACCACGTCGACAGGCAGAGGAATCTCGGCGCCACGCGCCTTGGCTTGTTCTAAAAGACGTTTAGCCTCTGGTATCAATTCCGGTTCATAGAGGGACTTGCCAAGCTTAAAGCCTTGCGCAGCGATAAATGTATTAGCAATGCCGCCTCCTACAATCAACTGATCTACTTTTTGCGCCAAAGTTTCCAGCACCTTGAGCTTGGTGGAGACTTTAGCCCCGCCGACGATGGCCAAAAGCGGACGCTGGGGATGCTCCAACGCCTTGCTCAAAGCGTCGAGCTCCCGGATCAGTAACAGTCCGCCGCACACCTTTGGCGCAAATTTGGCCACTGCGTGAGTCGAAGCCTCGGCGCGGTGAGCGGTGGCAAAGGCGTCCATGACGAATACGTCGCACAACGCCGCCATCCTTTTCCCCAACTTCGGGTCGTCGGCTTTCTCGCCGGGCAGAAAGCGGACGTTTTCCAGCAATACCACCTCCCCAGGCGCCTGCTGCCAGTTGCCATCGATCCAGTCGCGAATCAACCTTACCTCCTGGCCCAACAATTCCCCTAAACGCTTCGCCACCGGTGCCAAGGAGTATTGCTCATCGTAAACTCCCTCTTTGGGGCGTCCTAAATGGGACATGACCATCACCTTGGCCGCGCCTTGCGCAAGGGCCTGGCGGATGGTGGGAAGGCTGGCGCAGATTCGAGCATCGGAGGTAATCTTACCGTCTTGAATTGGGACGTTGAGATCGGCTCGGATCAGCACCCGCTTGCCGCGCAAATCCAAATCAGTCATCGGCTTGATGGTCATGTCGCCTCCTTAAAAGTTATCCACTTGTCTGCACGGATTCGGCCTGAGGAGTCTCCTCAGGCTCGGCTTTCCACTTGATCGAACAGCCCATGCTGGGGATCTGCTCTTTGGGGCCGTTGCCGGTGATGGCGATCTTTTTCATCGCCTCGAACAGTTCCCGACGCGCGTCAGGGACCGGCTCTTTTTTGCTTTCGTCTAGCCGCCCCCGGTACTGCAGCTCAAGATGGGCGTTGTAGCCAAAGAAATCGGGGGTACATACGGCGCCAAATGCTTTGGCGACTTCTTGGGTTTCATCAAACAGATAGGGAAAAGGAAACCTTTTTTCCTCCGCCAATTTTTTCATATTTTCGAACGAATCTTCGGGATATTGGCTAGGATCATTGGCGTTGATCGCTACGCATCCGATTCCGTACTTTTTAAGCTCTGCTGCATCGCGGATAATGCGATCTAGAACCGCTTTGACGTAAGGGCAATGATTGCAGATGAACATCACCAAAAGACCGTTAGGGCCACGGCATTCATCTCGGGTCCATACCTTGCCGTCCACCCCAGGCAAAGCAAAATCGGGGCAGGGTTTACCAAACTCGCACAGTGGGGTTTCGGTTGCCGCCATCGTACATCCTCCTCGTTTAAGTTTAAGGTTGGTATTGGAATTTTTCACCCGCACGCTTGGGGAGTGAAAAATCATAACAAATCGCACCTTAAGCTGTCTTGGCTGGATGCGTTTAGCAGTTAACGCATTCATCCTCGCTCTGGTCGCCGCCTGCCTCCTCGTTGTTTGGAGAGTTGGCTGGCAGTGGCTTCCTGCCTATCGGGGGGAAATCCACCTGCCTTCCTTGGACGCACCGGTAACCGTTGTTTTCGACCGCTTCGCTATTCCCCTCGTCGAGGCGCAAAGCCGGCAGGACGCTTTCCGCGCGCTGGGATTCCTCCACGCCCAAGAACGCTTCTTACAAATGGAGCTGACACGGCGCAAAATGTCCGGCAGCCTCGCCGAGGTTTTCGGTGAGATCGCATTGGAATCCGATCTCCGTCAGCGCACACTAGGTTTCCACCGGGTCGCCCAGGATGTCGCCCGGCGCTTGCCCAAAGCGCACCGTCTCCTCTGCGAGGCTTATGCCGATGGCGTCAACGCTTACCTAGAGCGCAAACTGCCCGTTGACGCTTGGCTGTTAGGCATTAAACCTGATCCCTGGCGCTGCCGCGACACCCTCTTAGTCATCCTGTCCATGTTCCAGGAACTAGACGAGATCAGCGACCAGGAACGGATGCTAACGGTGATGGCCAACGCTTTGCCAGAAGAAGTCGTCGCTTTCCTCACCCCGGACCAGGATCCTCTGGATCGCCTCCTGCTCGGTAAACCTTGTAGCCGCCGTCCGCTCCATCCGGTGCCAATCACCGCCATTGCCAAGCTTTTGGGACGGGCTCCCGCTGCCGAGGTGGTTGAGGTAGCCTCTCCTTGGGGATCCAACCAGTGGGCTATCGCCTCTCCCCAAGGCGCGCTTTTGGCCAACGACATGCACCTTCCGCTAAGCGTTCCCAACCTCTGGTACCGGGCGAGACTCCGTTATGCCGGAATCACCTTAGACGGGATCACTTTGCCGGGTGTGCCCGGGATCATCGCCGGCAGCAACGGCCATATCGTCTGGGGATTCACCAATGCCATGGCTGATGTGCGCGACTGGGTCGTGTTGGAAACCAACGCCGCCCATCCCAGCCGATACCGAACGCCAGAAGGCTGGGAGCCGCTTCAGACCCGAGTTGAAAGCATCGCCGTTAAAGGCGGGCCAGCCCGACAAATCACTATCCACCTGAGCCGCTGGGGGCCGATCGCAGAGCACGATTGGCGGCAACGCCCGTTGGCGGTACACTGGAGCGCGTTGGATCCCGCGGCGGTTGATCTCATGCTGCTGGAACTAGACCAGGCCAACACCGTCGCCGAGGCGCTGGAGATCTTCAACCGCGCCGGGATGCCAGTGCAGAACGCGCTGGTTGCCGACGCCCAAGGCCACATCGGCTGGACCTTGAGCGGCCGCTTGCCAAAACGCCAAGGGTTTGACGGCACTATAAGCCTAAGCTGGGCCGACGGCAAAGGCTGGCGTGGATACTATCTGCCGGAAGAACTCCCGCGCCTCATCGACCCTCCCCAAAGATTCCTTGCCACCGCTAACCACCGCACTTTAGGCTGCGATCAGCTCCCAATTGGCCACAATTTTGCTTCAAGTTTTCGAATTTACCGCATTTACCAACAGCTTCAGCCAAGCCCTAGCCCAGATCCGCTGCAAAGTTTTGCCTTGCAACTTGACACCGATGCAAGCTTTTACCGCTTTTATCAGAACTTGGCTCTGAGTCTGCTGGAGGGCGAAACTTCCCCCTTAGCCGGGCGAATTCGCGTTGCCCTTGCCGGCTGGAACGGGCGGGCCGAGGTAGCAAGCTTAGGAATTGCGCTCCTCGATCGTTGGCGCACCAGTCTTAGCCGGAAAGTTTTAAGCCCTTTGTTTGCTTCGTGCTTAACCCTCGATCCAAGCTTTCGCTACCGCTGGCTAAAAAGCGAGGTACCTTTGCGCGAGCTGTTAACCCTACGCCATCCAGACACCCTGCCCGACAAAGGTTTTCCTGACTGGCAAGCCTTCCTGCGCACCGATCTGTTTAAAATCGCGCAAGAGTTAGAGCAGACCTATCACAAACCCATAGACAAGCTCACCTGGGGTGAAGTCAACCGGGCAAACATCGCCCATCCTTTGGCGCAGGGATTGCCCTGGCTTGGACGCTGGCTGAATTTTCCTGATGATCCCCTAGCCGGCTGTCCCGAGTGCGTACGCATGGCCCGTCCCAATTACGGCGCCAGCATGCGGCTGGTGGCAGTGGCCGGGAATCCTGACGCCGGCCTTCTCCAGATGCCCGGTGGCCAGTCCGGCCATCCCTTATCGCCGCATTATGCCGATCAACACCCTTACTGGGTTGCGGGGAAACCGCTATCCTTAGCCCCCGGGCGTCCAGTCAGCCGCTTGCGCCTTCTCCCCGACCGGGATGGAGCTAACCTCTTCCAAATCCGCCAAGCATTTGTGCGGGTATTCGCACAGATCCACAATCGGGCACTTGGTACACTTAGGCGCTCGCGCGGTGCAGATATAGCGGCCAAGGAGAATCAAAAGGTGGTGGGCTACCCGTTTGAACTTGGGCGGTGTGACTCGGTTCAGTTTTTCTTCCACCTCGCGCACGGTCTTTCCCGGCGCTAGCCCAGTGCGGTTGCAGACGCGGAAGACGTGGGTGTCAACGGCGATAGTGGGCTCGCCGAAAGCGGTATTTAAAACCACGTTGGCGGTCTTGCGCCCCACCCCGGGCAAGGCCTCCAATTCCTTGCGGGTACGCGGCACCTGCCCACCGTGACGTTCCACAAGCTGTCTGGCCAGGTTGATGAGATTTTTAGCTTTAGTGTTGTACAAGCCGATGCCGCGGATGTAGCGCTTGAGCCCCTCCTCGCCTAAGGCCAAAAGTTTTTCCGGGGTGTTGGCGACCTGGAACAGCTGCTCCGTCGCCTGGTTGACGCTTTTATCGGTGGCCTGGGCCGACAGCACCACCGCCACCAAAAGCTCGAACGGGGTGCGGTACTTAAGCTCGGTGGTGGGATTGGGGATAGCTTGGGCTAAGCGTTCAAAAATCTCAGAGCGTTTGTGCTGATTCACTTAACAACCGCTTTTTGGCTTCTAATTTAGCCCATCGTTCCTTTGCCTCTTGTGCCAATCGCCTGCGCTTAGCCAAGATCCTGCGCTTAATCTGCCTAGCCCGCTCCTTTCTCGCCTGTGAGGTTTTAGGTTGAAGTTCTTCTGACACAGGCCGCATCACAATGCAATCTACCGGGCACGGCTCTAAGCACAACTTGCAGCCGATGCACTGAGCAGCGATCACAGTGTGGGTGAAATTTCTCGCGCCCACGATCGCATCCACCGGGCAAGCCGCAAGACAGCGGGCACAGCCTACGCAGCTGCTTTCGTCGATGAAGGCAATAGCGATTTTGCTCACCCGGTCACCGCGCTGCTTTTACTCTCCTCATAAGAAAACCTAAAGTTCACTTGACTTGCATACCAGGCTGGGCGCCGGCGTCGGGCGAGAGGAGAAAAATCCCCTTATCACCCGAGCCTGCCGCCAGCACCATGCCTTCTGAGACGCCAAAGCGCATCTTGCGCGGCTTGAGGTTGGCGACTACGACCACCAGCCGACCTTCGAGCGTTTCAGGAGGATAAGCTTGTTTGATTCCGGCAAACACGGTGCGGGTTTCATCTCCCAGATCCAGAGTCAGCTTGAGCAATTTGTCTGAGCCTTCCACCGCCTCGGCCCGCTGAATTCTGGCAACGCGCAAGTCGAGCTTGGCAAAGTCGGCATAATCGACCACCTCAGCGGCAGCCTCCCCCCCAGCTTGCGGGAAGAGGACAGGGGAAGCTTTAGGCGGTGCCGAACTCTCTCTGGAAGCTGCCAGAACAGCAGCGATCCGGTCTGGATCTACCCGCCGGATGAGCGGCTGAAACTCGTTGATCCGGTGGGCTAGAAGAGGCTGGGTAGAATGGTCTGGCCACCCCTGCTCGGGAAGGTTCAAAAACGCCCCCGAGTCCTTGGCCAAGCGCGGCAGCACCGGCTTGAGATAAGCGATCAGCAAGCGGTAAAGATTCAAGCCTTGGGTGCATACCGCCTGAAGCTCGTGGTCTTGGCTTGAGTCTTTGGCCAACACCCAAGGCTTTTTAGCATCGATGTACTGATTAGCGAGATCCGCCAAAGCCATGATCTCGCGCATTGCTTTGCTAAACTCACGCGCCCCATACAGCTTGGCAATTTCCTCTCCTGCCGCAAGAAAACGCCGAAATAGCTCTAAATCGGCCAGCTCATCGGCTAAGAGGCCATTAAAGCGTTTACTAATGAATCCGGCACAGCGGCTGGCAATGTTGACGACTTTGCCAACCAAATCGGCGTTCACTCGCTGACAAAAGTCCTCGAGGTTGAGGTCAATGTCGTCTACCCCCGGGCCTAATTTGGCGGCAAAGTAATAGCGCAAGTACTGAGGGTCTAAGTGATTCAGATAGGTACGCGCGGTAATGAAAGTCCCGCGGGATTTAGACATCTTCTCGCCGTTGATAGTCAAAAACCCATGGGCAAACACCGCCGTTGGTGTGCGAAGCCCTGCCCCATAAAGCATCGCTGGCCAGAACAAGGCATGAAAATAGATGATGTCTTTACCGATGAAGTGATAAAGTTCAGCGGTAGCCTGAAGCCCAAAGTAATCTTCAAAATCCAAGCCGCGTTCCTGGCACAAGCTCTTGAAGCTAGCCATATAACCTATCGGCGCGTCGAGCCAGACGTAGAAAAACTTGCCTGGAGCATCGGGAATCTCGAACCCAAAGTACGGCGCATCGCGGGTGATGTCCCAATCTTTCAGGCCCGCTTTTAACCATTCATCCACTTTGTGTGCTACTTCCGGCTGCAGATGGCCTTGATGCACCCATTCCCTAAGAAAGCCTTGGAATTTGGAGAGGGTAAAAAAGTAATGTTCGGTCGCCTTTTCTACCGGTTGAACCCCAGACAGCGCCGAAACGGGATTTTTAAGCTCGGTCGGCGCATAAATCGCCCCACACACTTCGCAATTGTCCCCATACTGGTCTTTGGCCCCGCAGCGCGGACACTGGCCACGGATAAAGCGGTCGGGTAGAAACATCTGTTTGACCGGATCGTAGAGTTGGGTGATCGTCCGTTTTTCGATATAACCCGCCTCTTTCAGACGCCGGTATATCCATTCGGAAAGCTCCCGATTCTCTGGCGAGTGGGTGGAGTAGTAGCAGTCAAAATCAATGTCGAAGGCGGCAAAATCGGCTCGGTGCTCGGCTCCCATCCGCTCGATTAAAGCCTCAGGCGTGATCCCTTCCTGTTGGGCACGGAGCATGATGGGGGTGCCGTGGGTGTCGTCGGCACAAACGTACCAACATTCATCGCCCTTGAGCTTGTGAAATCGCACCCAAATGTCGGTTTGAACGTACTCCACCAGGTGCCCCAGGTGAATGGGTCCATTGGCATATGGTAAGGCACTGGTGACCAGCAATTTGCGACGCGAAACTTGCATGAGCAGTTTAATCCTGGCTAACTATGTAGAAAAACATTTTATGCCTGGATGGAGCAAGATGGAAACGGCTTTAACGATCAGCCGGGGTTATCCTTTGCCCTTGGGCGTACACGCCTACGATGGCGGTCTCAACTTCGCCGTGTTCAGCCGCCACGCTACCCGGGTTTGGCTGCTGTTATTCGATGATCACCAAGCGCTTGATCCCAAATGGTGTATCGAGCTGGACCCTATCCACCACCGCACCGGCGACATCTGGCACGTGGGCGTGCAGGGGGCCTGGGCTGGGCTTTCATACGTTTTTCAGGCGGATGGGCCATTTGTTCCGTCCCAGGGCTATCGTTTCAATCCTCGCCGCGCTCTGCTCGATCCCTATGCGATCGCTCTAGTCGGAGTTCAGCACTGGGACTTTTCTATCCTATGCGAGACCTGGCTGCACCAGCACCCTGGCCAGCCGCTCCCCAAGGAACAATACCGCGTCAAGTGCCTGATCCCCCACGAGCACGAATTCGACTGGGGCAACGACCGGCCGCCCAAGATTCCCTGGTCCGAAACCGTAATCTACGAGACCCATGTGCGCGGCCTGACCATCCACCCCTCGTCGGAAACCTTAAGGCCCGGTACTTTCTTGGGGGTAATTGAAAAAATCCCTTACTTTAAACAACTGGGCATCACCGCTTTAGAGTTAATGCCCGTGCACCAGTTTAATCCCTACGAACTGGATCGCAAAAACCCCCTAACCGGAGAGCCCTTGGTCAACTACTGGGGCTATAACACCGTGGCGTTTTTTTCCCCGCACGCCCAGTACAGCACTAACCACAGGCCAGGCAGCCAGCTGATCGAGTTCAAGGCGATGGTCAAGGCCTTACACGAGGCCGGAATCGAAGTCTTGCTCGACGTGGTGTTCAACCACACCGCCGAGGGCAATGAGACCGGCCCTACTTTGAACTTCAAGGGGCTAGACAACTGCATTTATTACTTATTGGACGAGCGCGACAAAAGCCGCTATGTCAATTATTCCGGCTGCGGCAACACGCTAAACTGCAACCACCCGGTGGTACGCAACTATATTCTGGAGTGCCTGCGCTATTGGGTCACCGAGATGCACGTGGACGGTTTCCGCTTTGACCTAGCTTCGATTCTGGGGCGGGACCGCCAAGGTAAGCTCGTCCCCAACCCGCCGCTGTTGGAATCCATCGCCGAGGACCCCATCCTGCGCGGGGTCAAGCTGATCGCCGAAGCCTGGGACGCTGGGGGAGCCTATCAGCTCGGCCTGTTTCCCGGCGAACGTTGGTCGGAATGGAACGGCCGTTACCGCGACGAAGTACGCAGATTCTGGCGCGGCGACCGCGGTATGCTGGGACTATTTGCCACCCGCCTGTGCGGCAGCTCCGATCTCTATCAGCACAGCGGCAAGACGCCGGTCAACAGCATCAATTTCATCACCTGCCACGATGGCTTCACCCTAAACGACCTGGTCAGCTACAAGCACAAACACAACGAAGCCAACGGCGAAAATAATTTAGACGGCAGCAACGAGAACTACAGCTGCAACTACGGCGTCGAAGGCCCGACCGATGACCCAAACATTGAAGCGATACGGCTTCGTCAGATCAAGAACTTCTTAACAACTTTGTTCGTCTCGCGCGGCATCCCTATGCTGCTTGGCGGGGACGAGTTTCGCCGCACCCAGCAAGGCAATAACAACGCTTACTGCCAAGACAACGAAATTTCCTGGTACGACTGGCGGCTGGCGAAGAAAAACGCCCACCTCATCCGCTTCGTCAGGGAGTTAATCCGCTTCCGCCGCGCCAACCCGGTCTTAAGCCGAGAGGCCTTTTATCAACCGCACGAGATCGAATGGTTTGGACCTGAGCATTCGCCTCCTGACTGGCACGAAGGCCACGCCTTAGGTGCCCGCATCCACCCCGACTCTCCGCAAGGGCGCGAGTTATGCTTATTGTTCAACTCTGGGCGCGAGCCGGTCGAATTCGATCTGCCGCCTCCGCCGGCCAGACAGCGCTGGCACCTCGCTATAGACACCGCCGCAGCTTTCCCCAATGATATCCACGAGATGGGCACCGAGGTTCCACTTTCTGGAAGTAACCGACTGCGTCTGATCGAACGTAGCCTAATCGTCCTCGTGGCTCGGGAGACATAAATCATGTCTGACCTACGTCGTCACCCTGACCGACGCCGCATGAATTGGCGAACTTTGCTGTATGCCTTGGGCTTTGGCCGGCGCCGCAGTCCCCGCCGCGCCGCCGAACTCAATGCGCCTCATTACCTGGATATCTATGAAGACCCAAAGCTGCTGGCATGGTCGGTGGGAGTCCTCGGCGGCTGCGTACTGGACGCCTTGTTGACCCTCCAGATCCTAAGCCGCGGCGGTGTCGAGCTCAACCCGGTAATGGCGTTCCTACTTCAGCTCAGCATACCGGCTTTTTTCTCCGTGAAATATTCGCTCACTGCGGTCGCCGTCGTTTTCATTCTGCTGCACGTCAATTTCAAGCTCTGGAAAATTCCGGTGCGCAGCCTTCTCTTCGGGCTGTTTTGCTTTTACCTCGCCCTGATCGGCTACGAAGGATGGTTGCTGTCCGGTGAGAGCTATGCTGGAAACGCTTTTTCCACCAGCGCTGCCCCGACGCTGTCTCCCCAGACGTTGACGGCGGTACGGAACCGGTCCAAAAACCAGTCCACTGACAGGAGAATCCCGATGTACTCCACCGGCAATCCGACGGCGTTGAGCACGATCACCATAGTCACCAAACCTGCCTCAGGAATACCCGCCGCACCGATGGAAGCCAAAGTAGCGGTGAGTGCGACAGTTGCCTGCTGCATGAGACCCAACTCGATGCCCAGCAGCTGAGCGATGAAAATTGCTGCTACCGCCTCATACAGCGCCGTTCCATCCATGTTGACGGTAGCCCCTAAGGGGATCACGAGCTCGGCTGACTCTCGCGCCACCCCGGCCCGATCCACCGCGGATTCCAGCGTCACCGGCAAAGTGGCGGAGGAGCTGGCGGTGGAGAACGCGGTCAAGAGGGCCGGTGACATCTGAGCCATGAATCGATACGGGTGGCGGCGAGTGATCCCCCACAGAATCGCCGCCAACACTCCGAAGGCGTGCACTGCAAGCCCCAATAGGACAGTCAGCACGTACCACCCGGTCTGCTGGAGGACCTGCCCGAAGGTTCCCTGAGCTTGAGCCTCACCGAAGCGAGCAGCTACCAGGCAAAATACGCCCAGGGGCGCCACCTTCATGACCGTTAAAACGCAGGCCATCAGCGCCTCGTTGAACTGTACGATCCATTCCTTAAGCCCTTTGACCTGCTCGCCGAGGACAGTCAACACGGCGGCAAACAAGATGGAAAACCCAATCAAGGGGAGTAATTCAGCTTCGGCCATCGCGGCAAACAGATTGTCTGTGAATAGCATCAGCGTCAAATGCTTAAAGACTGTGCCGATATCTGCTTTGGCCGGCGCAGCGACCTCCTTGCCTTCGGCCAGACCAGTCAGAGCCTCCCGCTGCTCCGCAGAAGCCCTCGGGGCGATCCAATCGACCAAAAAGATTCCCGTGCCGACCGCCAGCAAGGTGGTAGCAAGGTAATATAAAATCGTCACCACACCGGGGCGACGTAGCTTACGCACGTCTTCCAGGCTAAGGATTCCGCTCATGACGCTGGACATCACCAGGGGAACCACCAGCAGTTTCAAAAGCCGCAGGAAAACCTCGCCGCCAATTTCCAAAAGCTGTGCCAAGCGAGGTTCCCCCAAACCCAACAAGATGGCACCGACGATCGCCAGCCCCATGGCCAGGGTCAAACGATTAGCTCTCAGCATGCAGCCTCCCCGCTCAATCTTGGTATAATGAAAAATCCACACTTACTTGGATCGTCGTGCCTCTCAATTATCATCACGCTGGACGCCTTAGTTCCTGATACCCAAGCTTAGATGGCCATTTACACAGATCGCTTGATTCTACCCCCAGCATGGCGGCAATTTTGGCGCTGGTGGCAAGACCAGTTGTTAAAATCCGTCCCCCAGGGATTGAGGAACTGGTTTACCCATCGCACCCACATTTTGGTTGCCCTGCCTACGGAGGAGACAGTTAAGTTCTGGCATTGGGAGGCACATAGGGGGACAGGAAACACAATCACCCCGCTGGAATCCGAGTCGCAGAACGGCCAACTGGCGTCGGCACTCCACTATTTGCGTGGTCTGCAGTCCGACAGCGAGGTCTCCCTCACCCTGCTGTTGTTGCCTGGTCAATACTTGCGCAAGACGATCAGTTTACCCCTAGCTGCAGAGGAAAACTTACGCCAGGTGATCAGTTTCGAGCTGGATCGCCAAACCCCCTTCAGCGCCGACCAGGTGTATTTTTCCAGCCGAGTGCTGGAACGCCTTCCCGCGAGCAGGCAACTCAAAGTCGAGATCATCCTGACGCCACGCGAGTTTCTCGACACCCGGCTCGCGCGTCTCCATCAGGCCAACCTGCAACCCCACCAGGTGGACGCCGCCCTCCTGGAGGGACAATTACCGATTCCCTTCGGAGTGGACCTGCTCCCACCCCGCTGGCGTCCCATCGAAAGCCGTTGGCACCAGCTGTTGGACTGGACCTTGGTAGGCAGCCTGGCGTTACTCGTTGGCTTGGGTTTAGCCCTGCCGATCCTGACTCAGTACCGGATCCTAAACGCGCTTGAAAATCAGGTCGCTCAGGTCAGGCGGGCTGCCCAAACAACTAACGCGTTGAAACAGCAGGTTACCGCGTTGGAGCAAGTGGCCCGCTTCGGCCTTACCCGCAAACAATCCACCCCCCCTATGATCCAAGTGATGGAAGACCTTGCCCAAAGGTTGCCACAGGATACTTGGCTGACCGGCTTCAGCTACCGCAATGGAGAATTGCGCATCGATGGCTCCTCGCCGGGAGCGTCGAAACTGATCGAGATTCTGGAAAGCTCGCCGTTTCTGCAAAACACGCATTTCGTCTCTCCCATTACTCAGGACCATCACACGGGTTTAGAACGCTTCCAAATTAGTATGACCGTCGGGTACGAGCACGATGCCACCGCTAAGTGATACCCAACAGCGCTTCCTGGCGCTGGCTCTGTTGATCCTGCCTGCCCTGCTGGTGTACTTCGCTTTGGTTGCGCCTTACCTCGGCTGGCTGCGCTCTAACCAAGAGCGTATCGCCGACCTCAAGTTTCAGCTAGAGCGTCTGTCTCGCACTGCCGCAGAGGAGCCCCGCTGGCGAGCTCGGCTTGAGGCGGTGCAAGCTCATCAGGCCTCGGAACGGCATTACCTCAGCGGGGAAACTCCAGCGCTCGCTTCAGCCGAACTGCAAAAGCACCTTTCCGAGATCATCCGCGCCGCTGGAGGCGAGCTGACCAGCACCCAAGTCCTCCCCCATCGTCAGGAGGAGCGTTTCACCCGGATTGCCGTGCTGGTCCGTTTTGCCTCCTCTACCCAAAGCCTGCGCGAGGTCTTGCATCGGATCGAATCCAATTATCCTTTACTGATGGTCGAAAGCTTGACCATCCGCGCCCTGCCTGGCCGCCTGGATCCAAATACCCGCAAACTGCTGCCGGCAGATCGCCTGAACGTGGATATGGAAGTGGAAGGTTACATGTCCGCGCCACCATCATGAATCGATTCAAGCGCCATCCTATAACCGTATTACTGGGCATCGCCTGTCTCTTGGCCGCCTTCGGAATCGGCCTCGAGTACCGCTGGTTGCAGCGCAAACTCACCGCGGCTTTTAAGCCGCCGCCAGCCTCAGTCGAGACAGCTCCGGTTTCGGAACAGATGCCAGAAACTCTGAAGGAACTTCCCCCCGTTGAGGCGTTCTCTGCCTTCGTCGAACAACCTCTGTTCATCGAAGGCCGAAAACCCCTGCCCGAGGACACCGCAACCGCTGCCACTGAAGCCGGGGCAGAGCAAAAACCGCCGGACGTCCGCCTGACCGGAATCATCGCTACCCCTGAAGCCGGCCAAATCATTTTGGTGCAGGATCGAAGCAACAAGACGCTTCGTTTCAAACTGGGAGCGCTCATCGACGGCTGGCACGTTGCGGAGCTCAAAGACGATCAGGCAATTCTGAAACGCGACGGGGAAACCCACGTCCTGAAGCTGATCAAACCGCGGCCGGTTCAGCCACGTCCCCCCGCTGCGCGCTCCCCTCCCCCTCCGCAAGGCCAGGCTCCAAATCCGTTCGCACAAGCTGCCGCCCAACAAAAAAAGGAATGATAAATGGATGGGTCTTTACGCAATCGAGTCACTTTGGGGATTTTGCTGATTTCTCTGAGCGCCTGCGAGTACCTAGGCCCCAACCTGCGCGAAAAACTCCCGATCGAGACCGTCGCGCGTACCGAACCGCCGCCCGAAGAACCCGCTGGGATCCCGCTGGAGGAGAAACCTAAGCCGGCGCTGGAAAAACCCGAAATCTACCGCGGCACCCGCACTTTCATCCGTCCCGTCCCGAGAAGGCAACCTTCGGATCAACCGGGTCAATATACCTTAAACTTCGACGACGCCGACCTCGCCGAAGTAGCCAAAGTAATCTTGGGCGATATTTTAAAAGTCAATTACACTTTAAGCCCCAAAGCCGGCGGCAAGATTACGCTGCAGACTACCCGCCCCTTGCGCAAGGACGAAGTCCTGCCCGCGTTGGAAATGGTGCTTAGGATGAACGGCCTGGCGCTGACGCGCAAGGACGGCTTTTATTGGGTAGGACCTGTGGAAGAAGCTGCTGTGGGGGCACCGCTTGGGCTTTCTCAGCAAGCCTTGCCCGAAGGATTCCAGGTTCGCATCTTCCCGCTGCGCTATGTGGGCGTAGAATCCATGCAGAAGGTTTTGGAACCTTTGCTTGCGCCCAAATCCATCCTGTACACCGACCCGACTAGAAACCTCTTGGTGGTAGCCGGCACGCCCGCAGAGCTTACCCCCATCGAGGACGCTGTGCGCGCTTTCGACGTCAATTTCCTAGAAGGCATCTCGGTCGGGCTGTTTCCGCTGCAAAACGTAGACGTAGAAACCATAGCCCAAGACTTAGAAGGCATCTTAGGCGAGAAAACCCTAGGCAAGGCCACCGCTTTGCTGAAAGTCTTGCCTATCCAACGCCTCAACGCCTTAATGGTTATCACCGCCCAGCCGGATTATCTGGATATGGCTAAAATCTGGATCGCCCGCCTGGACCGCTCCGCCCCCGAGACCGGGGCCGGCAACATCCACGTCTATCGGGCGCAAAACGTGGATGCGGTGAAATTGGCCGATACCTTAAACCAAATCTTCACCGGCGCCGCCCCCACTCCAAGACCCAGCCTGGCACCTGGGCTGAGATCGGCTACTCTGGGCAGTTTAGGCACCGGCGACAGGCTAGGCGGGACCAGAACGCAAATGCCTCTTAGCGGTCTTTCCAATCCTGGCAATCCTTCCAATAACCCCAGCAACCCAAATACCACTTCGGCTACTTCCTCAAGGACGACTACCGCGCACCGAGGCACCGAAAGCGAGATCCGCATCATCGCCGACGACACCAACAACGCCCTGATTATCTACGCCGACCAAGAAAACTACCGCGCTATCGAGCGGGTGATCAAGCAACTGGATATTTTGCCACTACAGGTGCTGATCGAGGCCTCGATCATAGAAGTCAGCTTAGAGGATAAATTGGAGTATGGCTTGGAGTGGTTCATCCGCAACAAGCTGCCGCAAGAGGACAGCCAACTCGGACTAAAGTCGCAAGGGATTGATCTAGCCGGCTTAGCTCAGAATCTCCTCCTTAAAGACCTTCCCTCTGGCTTCACCTATTCGTTCTTGAGCAATTCCCAAAACATTCAGATTCTCCTTAAGGCTTTGGCCACGGACAAAAAAATCAACGTCCTCTCTTCCCCTTCTCTTATGGTGCTCAACAATCATGAAGCGACTATCTTGGTAGGCGACCAGATTTCTTTACGCACCGGCTCATTTGTAAATACCGCCACTCAGTCAAGCGTCCAAGAGACCTTCCAGCAGCGCGACACTGGGGTGCAATTGGCGCTAAAACCCAGAGTCAATACCGGTGGCCTGGTAATTATGGAACTTGAACAGCGCGTGGATGACGTAGACCAGACCACCGTAATTAATCAAAACCCGATTATTCGTCAACGCCAAATCAAAAGCACCGTCGCTGTCAAGGACGGGGACACTTTAGTTCTAGGCGGCCTGATCAAAGACAACCGAGATCGCTCGCGATCGGGACTACCGTTGCTCTCTAGAATCCCAATCCTAGGGGCATTGTTCACCAGTAATGCCCAAAAAGCGCTCACCCGTACCGAACTGGTCGTCCTGATCACGCCCAAAGTGGTCGAAAACCGGCGCGATGCGTTTGAAATCACCGACGAGTACAAACAAAGGCTTAGGGAAATTTACGAGTTTCCAGAGATCAAGAAACAGCCGGCTGCCGAAAAACCGGCCGGTCGACAAGAGACGCAACCGGCAGGCGGCTGATGCGAATTTATACCGGCGCAAGCCAAGACTTAAGTTGAGCGTGGACGGCGAAGTAATCGACCTTGCCGCTGCCTAGAAGCGGAAGCTCACTAAGCAAAACAATGCGATGCGGCAGCCACAGCTCTGGCAGTCCTTCACGGCGGGCGACCTCGCGCAGGGCGGAAAGATCGGCCCCTGGGCACTCAGAAACCAACACCACCGCTTCCCCTTTGCGGGCGTCGGGCACGGACACCGCAGCGTGCCGGTAGCCTGGCCAGGTCTTGGCCGCCAGAGACTCGATCCCGTCCAAGGGGACCATCTCCCCGCCCACTTTGGCAAACCGTTTAAGGCGGCCTAAGATGGTCACGAACCCCTCGGCATCCACGGCAACCACATCACCGGTATCGTACCAACCCGTCCCAAAACGGGAAGCAGGCGGCACCAACTCTCCCGGACGCTCGGGCAGATAATAACCGAGCATGACGTTGGGGCCCTTAACCTGCAGGCGACCACCCTCAGTCAGGCCATCGACCGGTTCTAAGCGCCATTCTATCCCAGGCAGGAATCTGCCGACGGTACCGCGCCGATAATGCATCGGGGTATTGACCGCCAGCACCGGGCTGGTCTCGGTGGCGCCATAGCCCTCTAGGATCCGAATGCCGAACCGGTCCATCCATAGCCGGCGCACGTCCTCCTGGAGTTTTTCCGCGCCGGCGAACACATAACGCACGCTGTAGAAATCATACGGATGGGCGGCCTTTCCGTACCCGGCCAGGAAAGTGTTGGTGCCGAACAGCACTGTGGCGTTGAGCTCGTAGGCGAGCTCCGGCACTACCTTGTAGTGCAGCGGATTAGGATAAAGGAAGGTGTACATGCCGCAGGTCAAAGGCAAGATCAGGCCGGCGTTGAGGCCAAACACGTGGAACAGAGGCAGGACATTGAGGATCACGTCGCGCGCGCTAAAATCCACCACCGCGCCTAACTGGGCGCAGTTGCTCAAAACGTTGCGGTGGGATAAAAGCACCGCCTTGGGCGCCCCTTCCGAACCGGAAGTGAACAGCATCACGGCAGGCTCAGCGCTCGCTTGCGGCGCTGGCCGATACCACCAAGGAGCGCTCAAGGCTTTGAGCACGCCCTTGAGCTTTGTACGCCAAGCCGCTTGCTCGGCCCAATCCTCCAGATAGTGCACGCAGATTCCCCGCGCGCGCAGCGCCAAAACCTGTGTTTCCAGCTTGGCCATCGCCACGAACCGGCGCGAGGTGACCACTGTGGTGATCCGCCCGGTGGTACAGGCACCGGTAAGTCCCTGGAAGCCGCTGGTGTAATTGAGCATCGCTGGCAGCCGCCCGGCCACCTGAGCAGCGAGCAGCAGGGCGACGGTGCCCACCGAACTCGGCAAGAGAATTCCCACCGCCGCTCCAGACGCAGTGCAATCGGCTATCTGCTCGGCCAAAATCAAGGTGCGCGCGATCAGCCCCAAGTAGCTTACCGGCCTGCGCTGCAAGTCCTCCAAAATTCGCTTGTTTCTGCCGTACAGTCGGCAGGCATCGAGCACCGCAGAAAACAAAGTGCGGTCAGTAGAACTGGTGGCAAGCAGCATTTCGGCCATCAGGTCCGCCAAGCGCTTTCCAGCCTGTTTGCGCCGCTCAGCCCCTTTCACTTCGGGCGGCGGACGGATATCTTGCGGCGGCAGCACATGGAGGGTGATTTTGGGAAACAGCCGCTTGCGGACCCGGCCTTTGAGGCGCGAAAACGGAGTAAATTGAGCGCCGTCGATACGCACCGGCAGCACCTGGACTTCGGCCAGATCCGCCACCATCCCGGCGCCGTCATAGATTTTCATCAAGGTTCCAGTGACCGTGATCCGTCCTTCTGGGAAGATCACCGTGCGATGGCCGGCACGCAGATGCCGGATGATCTCTTTCAGGGCGCCAGATTGCTGGGGATCTAGGGGAAATACCCGGGCGAATTTGAGAAACGGGCGCACCCAGGCCAACCTGGCAATGTGAGTGTTGATGGCAAAGGTCAGTTGCCCGGGCAAAAACGCCCACAAGAGCACTGGATCGAGGAAAGACAGGTGATTGGCGACGATCAAGAGTCTGCCCGCAGCGTTGCGGTATTGCTCTAGACCGCGCACTTCGACTCGGTAAAGCAAACTCAGCAATCCGCGAACGATGAATTTCAGCATTTAAGTCAATTTTACGCGATCCATACAACCAATCGATTCAGCCCGTTTCTGAGCTTGTCCCTTATCGCCGTCATAGGCACCGTAGCACCGCCCATCCGGTAAGGGTTGAAACAGCGGGTAAAAGGCAGATCCGCCCCGTTGAGGCGTAAGGTTTTAGGTCCTGCGCCGCGCTGGCCAATATGGTAGACGAGCTCGATCCTGTGTCCCAAAAGCTCCAGCTCGACCTGAAACCCATCGAAAGCCTTAGGCACGACCGGATCGACAATCAAGCGGGTTTTTCCCAACCTCAAACCGAGTAGGTGAGAGACAACCAAGCGCAGAAACACCCCAGGTCCGCTGGAATAGATGCGCCAGCCACCCTCCAACGCGACTTCCCCTCCAAGCAGCCGGTCGTATTGCGCCTGGGCTGCATAGCGGTCGGCAAAAGCGGCATCGGAACTGGTGTAATAACAGTTGCTCTGGCGGCAAACGGCCTGCGGCACACGCGAGGGCAGATCGATGGGGTTGGCCAGGCTTAGGGCTTCTAAGAAGCCGGCTGCCTCCCCTACTTGAGCCAACGCTTCGGCATAGCGTAGGTGGGCATGGGTGTACATCAGGCCGATCTCGCGCCCAAAGAAGGAACTCGTCTCGGCGCGTTCGAACAGGCGCGTCTCGCCGCCGCGGTAGACAAGCGGCTTATCGGCCAGGCGCGCCCCATCCGGTCCCCAAAGGTGCCGGCGGATCAGGGAGAAATGCGCCTGCGCTTGCTCAGCGGTAAACAAGCCGGCTAGGATCGCCTGAACCATCGGCACGAGCCGGAAGGAAACCCCGGTGATTCGGTCTTGCGGGTGCATGAGGTGTTCGATGCGGCCATCGCGCAACCAGACCAATCCCGCCAAGACACCGTCGGCGATCAGGTATTTTTGAAAATCGGCTAGGACTTCGGCGGCCAGGGCCTTTAAGCGTCTCGCCTCTGCACTTAAGCCGAGGCCACAAAGACCCTCCGCTAGGGTGGTCAGGCTCTGATAGTGCAAGCCGACGGTAAAACTGCTGACCAGTTCGTTTTCCAAAGCCGGATCGGCTGGCTCCAGCGAGTCGTCCCAGTCGCCGCGCCCATAGCGGACAAGACAAGTGCCGGGAATATACTGGGTGGCAATCCAGTGCAGCGCCCGCTCCACGTGCTGCCAAAGCGAGGCGCATTCGGCCTGGGTCTCATCGGGATGGAAAAACGGAACGGTTTCATCGAGGATTGAGGCATCTTCGCTCGCCACAAGATACCGCCCGAGCGCCAGGAGCGGCCAGAACACGATGTCGCCGTGGGCGTAGTCGGCACGGATGTGGCGGTCGCGGTTAAAGAAAGAAAACCACTGCGGCCAGTCGCCGTTTGGGTTTTGATTGGCGAACACCAAACGCACAATTTCCCGCACCGGCGCAAAACACCCCAAAGCTAACAGCATCTCCACCGGCCCCTGGGTCACATCGCGCGTTCCCCAACCGCCGCCGGTGTATTGTTCAAGCCCCCTTGGGCTTAGGTAGTGGATCGTGGCGTTATGCAAAAACCAAGGCAGGATTTCCAGTAAGCGCGAAAGATCGTTCGCTCCGGGTTGATCTGGGGCGGGCAAGCCGATCGGGTAGGAAATCCGGCTATCGTGCTCCTCCGTTACCAGTCGACCGAAAATCTTAAACCCAACTTTGGGAGCCGGGGTGACCAATAAACCTAGATACGGCTGGTGGCGAGAGCACCCATCTACAAACACCAGCTCGTCGCCTCCGATGCGTTCAAACTCTGTGCCCGGCAGAGGTTGAAGCTCGAAGCTTCCTTGCGGGAATCGCTGGGCCAACTCAGACCCAAGCGGCGGTCTTAAGGAAATACCAGCAGCCGTCTGCTTGTAGCGAACTTGACTGGGTGCATCCCCGTCGTCGCCGCCCAAAGCCAAGTGGAGGACGATCAAACAGCGGCAGGGTTCGCCTTTTAAAAAATTCAGCTCAAAGCTCAGCGCTTGGCGGGGATCGCAGAGCGCAGCACTTCTGCACTCGATCAGACCTTGGCTATGGCGATAGAGCCAGCGGCAATCGTCTGGGCTTATGGCAAAGGCCGAAGGCACATCGAGCAAGCACCAGGTTCCTGCAAGCTCAACGAACACCCTTAGCCCGCGCGCGCGTAACAGCCCCAGATACCCCCGCGCGGTTGAAAGCAACAGGTTGCGCGCCACGTGCCCCTGGGTGAGTTGGGAGTGGAAAATCCCTGCCATCCAAACCGTGGAAGTAAGCGAAGCCTCCTCCGGGAGCAAAGCTTTTCCAGTGCGCAGGATGTGGCCGTGGGGGCGGAGCACGCAAAGCTCCTTGGTTTTGAGGACCACGTGCCACTTCCCGGTAAAAAAGGACAAAAGGCGCCCCTCGCGGTCGCGTTCAACCTGGCGCCAGGTGCTTCCGAACCGATCGGCAAGCTCAGCCTCATCAAGCTCTTGCGCTTCGAGGAGGGGAGCGGTGGCGAACCAGCTCTTGGCAATTTCCTGCGCTTTTCCACCTAAGGGCGACCGGACAGTCACCCCTATTACCCGATCGGCTAATTCCAAATCGGCGGCGGAGGAAGGCTTTGGATGGTCGGCTTCCAACCAACCGAAGAACCCAAGCTGGCATCCCGCCCTAGGCGCTAACCGGATTGGAGCGTCCTGGATCGCCGCCAGGGCATGTTCGTGCTGGCGACGCACTCCGGCCAATCCCTGGACAATCCCAGCAGGCGCTCTGCCCGCCCGAAGCCCTAGGCCAACTACCTGCAAAGCATCGGTGGCAAAGCTCACCCCCTGGCGCAGCGAGCCGATGAGGCACCAAGGGTGGCGCCCATCCTGGGGAAGGTTCTGGCGCGTGGCCAAGACCCAGCCGAGCTGCGGATGACAAAGCGGGGTGTGGTCCAGATACTGGCTGACGAAATACTCGTTCGAACGCACCAGGCCATAGTGGGCCAGACCTAAGTCTTGGACGTAAATCAGATCCAAGGTGCATGGATCATCCCCTAGGTTTTCCAGCTTAAGATGCCAAAACCAAGCCGGATCCGACCCGGCCAGGGTGAGACTTACGGTATAGCAGATCCCCAGCCCCTCTCCTGAAAGCTTAACCGTGCTCCCATCACTGCTCATTTTGCCCGGGCTGTTAGGACCCAGAAGCGGTAGCCACTGGATACGCTCCCCGTGGCGGCGCAGGTACAGATTGGTCACCCCTCCTTCGACCTCGCTCCCTGCAAACAAGTTGATCAGCAGATCGCCGAATCTCAACCAGCGCAGCGCGCCCGAGGCGGAAACCTCAGCGCTAAGACCTAAAGGGTTTTGCAGGCGAAAGCTCATAAGACAAGCTTTATCCTGACTTCTTGGGGTAATTGCCGCAGAATGATAAACCGCTCAGCCACCGGTCCTGGCAGTTCGACGGCCACTCCACCCGGTGGGACACGGACTTCTCCCTCTACGGCCAGGTACACGGCATCGGTCCCCTCCCGGCGCAGGGTGTAAGCCAGTTTGCCGTACCGGGTCGGCAGGCCTTTAACCGCCACCTGGCCTTGGACTAACCACTCCCAAGGAACGCCGGCAGCCAGGACCAGCCGCTCTTCGTGTTCGTAGGCAAACAGGCTAAGGACCGCCAAGATATACTCGGCACCCACCCACGAATGGGGAAGGTCGCCTAAAAAACACGGCGCATTTGGGTCGCGCCAGGCGATCTCTGGCCACTGGTTCCAAGCAGGAAGGCGCCTGTCGGCTAACAAATAGTTTAAAAGCTTAAGAGCTTCTTGCCGCCTGCTTAGACGCACCAACGCCTGGACGATGCGGACCTCGTAAGGGCTGTAATTGACCTGCTGGGTGCGGCCTAAGATCTTCTCCTCAAGCCCTTTAAGGTACTGGTCGAAAGTGCGCTCCAGCAAAGGCCTAGGTAGGCAGTCTTCCACCCCAAGGGCGCAGGCGATGGCGGTGGCGGTCGGATCGAAGTCGCCCAGTTCCACCGAACCTGGCACGTACTCGATCCTATGCCAGGCACAGGTGGCTTCGACCGCATCCTGGATGTTCTGCTTAAATTGCCAAGCCAGCGCTTCAAGGCAGTCAGCCTCCGCGAGATCGCCAACGCTTTTTGCCAGCCAGGCAGCGTCGCGCATACCCCGCAGCGCCCAAAAATCGTCCCAGAAAGCGTGCACTGGCTGGGCCATGTATCCTTCATGGCTCATGGATTCGGGCAGGAGGCCAAAATAGGCACGCTTGTCAGGCGCTTGGTATTCGGCAGTCAATCTCTGAGCGCGCAAGCTCTTAAGGTAAGCAATGGTTTGCTTAGCCTTAGGCCACATTCCCAAGACCCATTCGGCATCGCCGGTCAGTCGCCAGTATTCGGCTAAGCCGTGCAGAAACTGGCCATAGGCATCGAATTCCGGCAGCCACTCTGGACCTTGGTCGTCCACGCAGTCGGGGAGGCAGCCGTCTTGAGCTTGAAAACCCGCATACCAACTCAGAAAATCGCGCAAGGGTTCTTTTATGCCCAACCTAAGCAAAGCCACCCCCATTCCTACCCCGTCGCGGATCCAAGCGCGGCGATAGCGGCGCGGTCCGGGTCGGAGGGCGACTCCTTGGCGATTGACGAGAATATGGGCGGCGCAAGTCTTAAGGCATAACACCGCTTCTTGGGCAGATTGAGGTAGCTGGAAATCCGGTGTGCTCAGAGCATTCTGCCAAGCACGGATCACCTCAATGCAGTTGGGCTTTGAGGCCGATTGCGGTTCTAACAGGCGGTGCCCTGAGCGGAGCGAACGGGACTCAAGCGGCATCGCAACACAGACCTCTTCAGCCGTTGCGGGTGCCAGATCGAGGTCAAAACGCAAAGCGCCGGAAGCCAGGCCGAGCGGGTCATCCACGGCTACAACCGAAGGCAGGTTCCCTTCGGCCAGATACTGGGTAATTGGCCCCTGGGCAAAAGCCGCCGCGCCGAAACCGGAAGCAGGCGTCAGGGGAACCAGCCAACGCTCGCCATTGACCCAGACCTTGCCCGTGGCCAATTTTAAGCTTCGGATCGGAAAGAGGCCGCCGAACCCACGCCACTTCTGCCAAGTGGGGATGACCTGAAACGGTCGGATGGCTGCAAACAATTGCACCGGTTTTGGCTTTTGGCTTTGGAGCAAGAAGCCAAGGAATAGCTCAGCCCCAGAAGGGTCCGTAAACACCTTAATTTCTAAGGTAACTTCCTTAAGCTGCCACCTTACCCACGGAATCGGCAAATACCCCTGCTCCAAACCCTGGCTGATCTCGGCATCCCTAAAGCTGAACAGACGGCCGTCGAAGTACAAAAACGGCTCGATGGAAAACGCCCCCTCACCTGCCTCTACCAGGCCCTCTTGATTGATCAAAGCCACCGGGCCTCCCTCCAGCCCGCCGGTTGGAGTCCAGTAGCTCTGCTGGCCTTGCCAGTACTTGGGATACCAGCCGGGGGGATGCTCTTTAGCGAGGCTAGCGAAAAATCCATCGAGCGAGCGGGAAAACTCCAAAGGCTTGACGTCCAGATGGCAAATTCCAAATCCCTGTCCCGAACTGCGAAGCAGCAAAAGCTTAAGATATCGCGCCCGCGCATTAGGAAGATATACATAACTGCGCCTGGCTCCTCCCTGGCAGGTGGCATAAACGCTTTGCCAACTCTGACCGTCGTCGGAAAGCTTAACCTCAAAGGCCAAAGCTTCCCTCCCCTCCTCCCAGGCGATCGTAAGCCCCCCAAAAGCGCGCTTGGTGCCGAAATCGAGCACCAGCCACTGCGGCTGGGCGGGGTCGCTGCGCCAGCATTGTTCGTCCGGGGTCAGGATATGGCTTGCCTCGCATCCAGCCTGGGCACTCGAAACCAAAACCTTAGGCGTCCCGCGATAAGTCTCATCGATGAGCTTTAATCCGGCGATCTCCACCCAACCTTTGCCGGGGAAATTGGGAGTCAGGGCGATTTCGAGGGCAGCTACCGCACGCGGGAAACCCTCGCCTTGCGGACCCCAGGCAAATTCGATCTGCGTACCTGCGATCCTAAGCTCTTGGAAATCTTCCGGGAAAGCCAAAGCCTCCTGGCGGTAGCGCCAGACGTTCTGGCAAGCATCTGCCAGTTTGAATTCCAACCCACAAGGTCCCCCCTCGCCGCGGATCAGGAAGCTGAAGATATAGCTTTGCGGAAGCTCAAGCTTAAGCTCGCGGCGGGCGACAACAAATCCATATCGGCTTTGGAATTCAAACTTAAGGCGCAAAGCCCCTCCGACTGGGGTATTCGCCAAGGAAAGGCCAACTTGGGCGTGGACCGAAGCGAGCGCGCTCCAGCAAGACAGATCCTTGAAATCATCCAGCGTTTGGGAGGCTGCTAGCTCAACCACGGCCAGCCTTGCTCCCTTGCGCAAGCTGTCCGCCCTTGACCGGAAACACCTGCCACTTCCCGTCAGGCTCGAGCTCGAGCACCCGATCATAATATTCCAGGTCGCCGGTCATCTCCTCGAAAGTTACATAAGAAATCGCCTGCTGGCGAAAGAGCTCGAGAATGCCTCTTACTTTTTTGGAATCCAGGGCGCTGCTTGGACGGTCGAGGAAAATAAACTGCGGCGCAAGCAAAAAGGCCCGAGCAACGGCCAGGAGCTGCTGCTCGCCCAGACCGAGCAAGCTGGCCCAATCTTGCTCGGTGTCTAGACCGAAGCGTTGGATCAGGTTCTCGATCTTAAGGCGCTTGGCCAGATCCAACAGTTCCGGATCAGAGACCTTGCTTATGGGACAGCCGCACAGCAAAGCCTGGCGCAATGTCCCAGGCGGCAGATACGGCCGCTCCGGGAGAAACGCCATCTGCTCTAGGGGCGGCCTTAGGATACGCCCCTCTCCTACCTCCCAGACCCCCGCGGTCGCCCTAAGCAGGGCAGCCTGTGCACTCCGGTCCCCGATTACCAGTAAGGTCTGGCCGTGGGGAATCGCCAGCGTCAATTCCGCTACCAATAGACGCCCGCTACGCGGCGAGCGCAGAGTCAGCCGGTCATAGGCCACCTGGGTTTTATCTTCTACCACTTCGATCGTCGGGGCTTCGGCCCGCTCCTCTGCAGCTACCAGGGCGTCGGCCAGGGCATCTAGGCGAGCGATCACCGCCGCAAACGAGGAAATCGACTGGAACTGGGTGACGATCAGCGAGAAGGCGCCCATCAGGGTCATGAACGCCATCGCCGCCTGGGTGACTACGCCGAACTCGACCTCGCCGCGAAAATACAAAGGCGCCACGACCAAGATCGGGATGATCTGGATCAGCCAGTTGTAGCCAGTGGTAAAGAAATTCAGCCGCAGATTGACCTGGATGATCTTATGGAAATTCTTCACTACTTCGGCAAGCCGTTCGAACAATCTGCCTTGCAGCGGGCATTCCTGGCCGAGCAGCGCGATCGGGTCGGCGTTTTCCCTCAGGTGGATGAGAGTGGCGCGGAAATCAGCCTCCTTATCGAGCTGATCGTAGTTCAGCCGAACGAGCGGGCGCCCTAAGCGAATCGTCAGGTAAGAACCGGCCGCCGCATAGAGCACGGCCACGCTGAACAACAAGGGGCTGATTTCCAATAGTACCCCCGAGAAGGCGATGACGGTGAACCCGCCGTTGAGCAGGATGAGCGCAAACGACAGCGTGGTGACGGTGAACGTCTTGATATCGTCGGCAATCCTCTGGTCGGGATTCGGCACCTCGCCGCTTAAGGCCAGACGATAAAAGTTTCGGTGCTGAAGATAACGCTCTAAACTCAGCCGGGTGAGCCACTCCCGCCACAAAAGCCCTAAGCTCTCCTCCAGATAACGCGCGACCACGGCAACGACGGTGAGCACCGCAAACACCAGAAGATAAAGCCCAGTTTGCAGCAGCATGCGGTCAAGGTCGCGTTCGGCGACCGCGGTCATGAAATCGCGCCCGACGTAACTATTGACCACGTTCATGCCATTGAAGCTCAGGATCAAACCCACCAGCAACCCAAACCGCCACAGCGCCATCCTCCCCACTTTTGGATCGCCGGTGAACAGGGTCACGATCCGCACGAACCGGTCTAAGACCTGCCGATCGAACTTAATTCGTTGTTGTTCTTGTTTCATCGCTTATGGCTCCGAAAAAAATCCAGAACCCATTTTACTCAACTTCCACCACGCCTCCAGCACGCACGCCACCGACCAGGCCTGAGCCGGACAGCCGCGCGGCAGGTGGGGTGGGTCGGCGTCGAAGATTTCGCTTACCATCCCTAGGCCGGTATCGAACAGGTGATCGCGGATCGGTTCCAGCCGGCTGAGCGCGGTCTGCCGATCGCCGGTTACCCGATATTCGGCTAAGGCGTAATGGCCGAGCAGCCACGCCCACACCGTACCCTGATGATAGGCGCCGTCGCGCTCGCGTACCCCGCCGCGGTAACAAGGACAATAGTTAGGGCGCTCTGGAGCCAGCGAGCGTAGGCCGTAAGAGGTAAGCAGCCTTTCGCCGCAAACCCGGACGATAACTTTTTGGGCGGCTGCGTCCAGGGGGCTGAAAGGCAGGCTGACGGCAAGAATCTGATTGGGACGCAGGCAGTCATCGTCGCCTTGCGGGCCGTCGAGCACGTCGAAGAGCGTTCCGGTCGCCGGATTCACGAAGCGTTGGAATCCTCGGCGGACGGTTTCCGCTAAGGCATCATAAACCTCCGCCGATACGCCTAGGCAGCGCGCGAACTGTGCCATGGACTTTAAAGCATTGAACCAAAGCGCGTTGATCTCCACCGGCTTGCCACGGCGCGGAGTCACTACCCAGTCGCCGACCTTGGCGTCCATCCAGGTGAGCTGCACCCCCTCCTCGCCGGCCTTGAGCAGCCCGTCGGCCTGATCCATGACGATGCCGTAGCGGGTGCCCTGGACGTGCCAGCGGACGATGTCCTCCAGCACAGGAAATACCTGGCGCAGCGCAACCAGATCGCCGGTAACTTCCAAATAGGCGCGCCAGGCTTCGAAATACCAGAGGGCGGCATCGGCGGAGTTGTAGTCAGGGGTTTCCCCGCGGCCAGGGAACTGATTGGGAAGCAGACCGCGATCTACAAAACTGGCGAAGGTCATCAGGATACGCCGGGCGCTGTCGTAGCGTCCGGTGGCCAAGGTCAAGCCCGGCAAGGCGATCATGGTGTCCCGCCCGAAGTCGCCGAACCAGGGAAAGCCGGCGATCACCGATTCGCCCCTACTGCCGTCTGGGAGCGCGCGGGTGAACAAGAAGCTGGCGGCAGCTAGAATCAGTTGCTGTACCCACGGCGGGGCATCGGCGAATGGCGGATGTCTGGCCCTGGCCCGGGCGATGAAGGCTGTCTCCAAAGCCAGGAAGCGGCGCATCGATTCCTCCAGAGGAGGTGGGGTCTCCTTTTCCAAGGTGGCGGCGATGCCCACCCACTCGCCCGGAAGCAGCAAAAGCTGCGCCTCCCCGATGCTCAAATGGTGGTCCCGATCGGACAGCCCCCGCTCGCGCTCCACCGGCAAGTCAAAGTTCTCGATCCAAACCCGATCGAACTCGAAGCTGCCACCCTGCACCTTGATCCTCAAGGCATAGGGCACACCCGGATCACAGCTGACCCAACCGCGTACGGTAACCCCAGAGGGTTCAGGATCGACCACCGGATCAAAGCGCCCAGGTTCCGTATCGCCGTGATGGTCGCGGGCGTTGACCAGCAGCTTGACCCTTAGCTTCAGCCGGCGCCGCTCTCCTGGTGGCAGATCGGGCCGGAAAGCCACATACACGGTATTCGCCTCCGGCTCCAGCCAGATCCTCTGCTCCAGCCGCAGGTCGCCGAAGGCAAAGCGCCAAACCGGCATGCGGCCGTCAAGCCAGAACGACTCGACGTGGATGTGGCCCTGGGGATCAACGACGCCTTGCGGCCAGCGGTTGCTGCACAGGGGCAGGGATTTGCCGTCGATCTCCAGCCAGGCATCGGCCTTGGCGAAGACCAGGAAGCGCCCGAGCGGAGGCCTAAGCGGGGCGATCAAGAGGCCGTGGTAGCGGCGGGTCAGGGTGCCCGCCACGGTGCCTGCGGCATAAGCGCCCAGCCCGTTGGCGAGCCACCACTCGCGGCGTTCGGCCTGGGCCAGGTCGCCTATGATTTCCCGCCCGAAGCGGATGAAACAGGGGGCTATGGTTTTCCCTCCTTTTGATCGGGTGGTCGGTGATCCCAAGCGTCAGCCTGCATGCCCAAGGCTGGCTTATGAGCTTGGCATTTCAAAGCTGGCGCAGAAACGCCACTAGGTCTTTTTTCTCCTGTTCGTTGAGTTTAAGCCCCAGGATCAGGTTGAAGAACTCCACCGTATCCTCTAGCGTCAGCAGGCGCCCATCATGCAGATAAGGCGGCGAATCCTTGATACCCCGCAGGGGGAAGGTCTTGATGGGCCCATCGCTCGACGCCATCATTCCATTGATCATGCGCGGTTTGTAGAACCTTTCCACTTGCAGGTTGTGCATCAAGTTGTCGGTATAGTAAGGCGGGATGTGGCAGCTGGCGCAGCGACCTTTGCCAAAGAACACCTCCTGGCCGCGCAACTCTTCGGGCGTGGCCTTGTCCGGGTCGAGCCTGCCGAACACGTCGAGTTTGGGAGCAGGCGGAAAATCCAAAAGCTCCTGGAACTCCGCCATGAAGTGCACTTGGCTACCGCGCTCTAAAATATTGACACCTTTCTTTTGGGCGATGACCGGATCGCCGTCAAAGTAGGCGGCGCGCTGTTCGAATTCGGTGAAGTCCTCCACGCTTTTCAATGCCCGCTGCGAGCCAAACAGGCGCTGGATGTTCACCCCGCGCAGGGAGGGCGTGTCGATGCGATGGCGGAACTCCTGCGGTCGGATGTCGCCCACCAGGTGGGTGGCGGCGTTAGTGTGACCGTTGGCGTGGCAGTCAAAGCAGGCCACCCCGAGAGATGGTTTCTCCGAGCGCCGGTCCTCGGTGGCGTTGAACTGTTGCTGGGGAAAGGGGGTGACCAGGAGCCTTAGTCCCTCAAGTTGCTTGGGGTTTAAAATCCCGTTAAAAAGCTCGTAGTAATTGCTCAGGGTGACAAGCTGCCCGCGCGAGACGTCTCCAAGGTCTGGCCGGGTAGTCAAAAACATCGGCGGCGGAAATTCCGGCTGAAAGTGCTCGGGAATATCCAGATCTAGGTCAAAGCGGGTGAGGTCGCGCCCGTCCTGGGCCTTGATCGCCTCCAGCCAGAGCTTGGGGAAAACCATGCCACCCTCGGTGTGGTTGGGATGAGGCAGCGGCAAAAAGCCCTTTGGGAACAGGTCCTTATCCCGGATTTCCTGGGGGCTCATCGCCGCGAGTTCTTCCCAGCTCAAGCCCTTGGGGAGCTTGACTCGCACTCCTTCTTGAACCGCCTTGCCGCGGGTCATGGTGATCCCCTTGGCGGGGCGGTCGCTGAGGTCGTAGCGCTCTTTGAGCAGGTCCATTTGGCGCTTCATCACCTTGGGTTTTTCAGCCTTCATGCGTTTCATCAGCGCCTTGAAGTCCTCGCTGATGACCACCGGGGCATAACTCGATGCTTTTTCTGCAGCAACCGCAAGGCTTACACCCAGAGCGGCGACCGCTGCGCCGAAGAAGGCGATCTTTGCCATGGCAGATTTTGGTCTTCTCAGGATCATACGTTCCTCCTTCATGCTTGTCGCTTTTGCCCGCCGGTCCTTCCGACAGAGCTACACTGACTAAAACCCATAAGATCGGTTTTTATTCCACCTCCAAGGCAAAAAGGTCACACGCTGATATACTGATCGCAGTTGCCCATTACGGGTCTTGCAAGATACCGCCATGAGAGCAAAAGACAAAGCTGGCGAACCCTTTCCCGCTGCGGCGCTGGCGCTCCTTGACGGGCTTTATAGTTATGCCAGGGTGTTGACGCGCGATCCCAGCAAAGCTGAAGACTTGGTCCAAGAAACCTACGTGCGCGCGCTCGGGGCTGCGAGGTGGCCAGAACCTGGCGCCCTCAAAGCCTGGCTTTTTATCATCTTACGCCGGCTGTGGCTCAACCAGCTGCGGCATGCCCGTTGTAGACCCGAATTCGTAAGCTTCGATACCGAAATGGAGTTAGATCAGCAGCTCGGCGAGAGCAGTGGCGACCCGCAGGTCATTCACTTACGGCTTACCGAAGACGAGGCGGTACGAGCTGCGATCAAACGGCTTGACCCTCCCCACCGCGAGGTCGTCGTGCTGCGAGACTTAGAAGGGTTCAGCTACAAAGAGATCGCCGAGATCCTAGACTGTCCAGTCGGCACGGTCATGTCCCGCCTCAATCGGGCGCGCGCCTATCTTAGGCAACAGCTTGGCGAGTGGAGAACAGAGCCGCAAACATCGATATTGCCACATCAGGCACGCCAATGAGCACCAACCCCTGCGACGAATTTTGGGCTCGGATAGCTTTTTACCTGGACGATGAATTGAACGATGAAGAAAAGCTGACCCTCGAGGCTCACTTGGGCGACTGCCCTGCTTGCCGAGAAGCATTCGAGCACGAACAACGCTGGATTCAGATCGTCCGCGCTGCTCGTCCTTTGTACCGCGCACCGACTAGCTTGCAGACGAGGGTTCAGCGTATGTTCGAACAGGAACAGGCTGCCCTAGCGGGACGGTCGCACGCTGGGAAATCCCGCAGAATCCTTACCGTCGGCCGTTATCTCGGGCTTAGTCTTGGACTGGCGACGTTCGTGTTGGGAGGCCTTTTGGCGGTTCGCGTGATCATCACTAAACAGGCTTCCTCGGAGTTTGCCCAGCTAGCGGTCGAAAGCCACCTCCGGTATCTGGACGGCCGGCTTCCGCTCGAATTGAAAACCACCTCGCCGGGGACGGTCTCGGCTTGGTTCCAAGGTAAGGTGCCGTTTGAGCTCACTCTTCCTAACTATCAGGAATCTTCCAGCCAGGAGCCGTTGTACCGGCTCGAAGGCGCCCGTCTGGTGGGATTCTATGGGGATTATGCGGCCCTAGTCGTTTACCGGATGGGCCAGCAACCGATCAGCCTGCTAGTGACTTCCAGCGCCTTAACTACTCCGTCTGGAGGAGAGACCCTCGCTTTGCGCGGCTTAATCTTCCACTCCGAAACGATCGCTGGGTTTAAAGTGATCTCCTGGTCCGACCGCGGGCTAACCTACGCCCTGGTGTCAAAGCTGGCCGAACGCGGCCAACAGTCCTGTCTAGTCTGCCACCAGGGCAGCCAGGATCGAGAACTCATCGAGCAGCTGCGGCCATGAGATAATGCCGTTGCAAACCTACCAGCTTGTGATTGAGCTTGCTGCACCGCAGCGGATCCGAATCGGGAAACTGGGGGAATTTGATTTTCCGGCCGGGCGCTACGTCTATACCGGAAGCGCCAAGCGCGGCTTGGAAACGCGCATCGCCCGCCATCTCTCGGCCTCAAAGCGGCCCCACTGGCACATCGATTTCCTATTGGCTACCGCCACAGCTCAGCCAGTGGCGGTGTTAAAATTTGAAGAGAGCGAGTGTGAAGTCAACCAGCGCACCGGTGGCCGGATTCTGATCCCCGGCTTTGGTGCCAGTGACTGTCGAGCCGGTTGCATCAGTCATCTCAAGTACTTGGGCGATGAAAAGCGAACTTGAGGCGATTTGCATTGTTCCCGCTCAAGCCGAAGACGCCGAGGCCATCGCCGCGATGGGGTGGGACATTTGGCAACGGCATTACTTTCCGGAAGTGCTCAGCCTGGACGCTATCGCCTACCTGTGGCAGCGCAACTTAAGCCCAGCTGTAGTCCGCGAAGAAATGGCCCGAGGTGTGAGCTACGAATGGATAAAACGACCCCCACTCCAAATCGGCTTTTTGGCCTGGCATCACTTGCCAGAGCAAAGGCGGATGCGGCTCAACAAGCTGTATCTTTTACCCGAATACCACCACTTAGGCATCGGCGCCCTGGCTTTGACCCACGTCAAAGCCGTGGCTGCTCAGCTCAAGGTTAAAGAAATCTACCTTTACGTGTTTAAAAAGAACCAAAAGGCCATCCGCGCTTATCTGAAAGCCGGCTTTACCATCGCCCGGGAAGAAATCACCGATGCGGGTCAGGGCTATTGTTACGACGATTATGTAATGACCTATCCGCTCGATGCTTTATGATGCGGAATAGGCGGGATTTTGACCAGACGCCGCCAGCTTTCTGGCTATCTTCGCGACGTGCTCGCCCTGGAAGCGAGCGATGGTGAGCTCATTTTCCGAAGGCTTCCGACTGCCGTCTGCGCCTGCGAGCGTACTAGCACCGTAAGGGGTGCCACCTGTGATTTCGTCCATGTTGAGCAGCGCCTGGCACGAGTAAGGAACGCCGACGATCACCATGCCGTGATGCAAAAGCGTGGTGTGAAACGAGGTGATGGTAGTCTCCTGCCCACCGTGCTGGCTCGCAGTGGAGGTAAAGACACTCCCCACTTTGCCTATCAGCGCCCCGCTCAACCAAAGCTTACCAGTTTGGTCGAGAAAATTGCGCATTTGCGAACACATATTCCCAAATCTGGTCGGGGTGCCGAAGATGATCGCATCGTAGTCGGGCAATTCATCGACGCTCGCGATCGGCGCTTCCTGATCCAGCTTGGCCCCTGCCTTGCGGGCAACTTCCTCAGGCATCAACTCCGGAACGCGCTTGACGGTCACCTCGACGCCATCGACCGAACGCGCACCCTCGGCTACCGCCTTCGCCAGAGCTTCGACGTGCCCATACATGCTGTAATACAAAACTAGAACCTTAGTCATCGATCCCGCCTCTTTAGGTCACCGCATTTTGGATGCAATGCTATTCCACTTTCCCATCCGTGCCAAGCCCGTACAAACGAGACGACTCTTTAAATAGGGACACGGCTATTCATATAATTATCACTTTGAACCTCATTGAACCCTTCTATGGTGCAACGATTCGGTCTGGCAACTTCGTGCCTTGTCGTCCTCGCCGGCTGCGCCGGCGCGCCGCAGACCCTCAATACCCAATCTTGGCAAGCAAGCACATTGTCCGAACAAACCATTGTCCAGGCAACCCAAGCCGGCCAAGAGTACTTTGCCTGCATTCAGGAAGAACTGACCCGCTATCGCTATCAGGGCGGCGACTCGCGTTACGAGACCCAATCCCTCCTTAGGCGCTGCGAGGATCGCCTCACGCCTATCCGGTCCGCGTTTACCGCAGAAGGCGTCGATCCCCGCATCACTGAGCGTTATCTCAGACGCAAGCGCACCCAGGCGGCTCGCTATGTACTCGAGACGATCATGGGGCTAGAGGCGAGACATCGGGCAGCCCAGGCCGGGGGATGATACAATCGGTCTAGACAACGACTTGTAGTCAAAGAGGTAGCATGATCATCGATTTCTCCAGACTTCCGGAAACGCTGGATGCCCTCCATTTGATCTTGGGCATTGCCGTGATCGTCTTGTTGTTTTTGCAAGTATTGGTCCTGAGCTTGACGACCATCGTGCTGCTCCGCCGGGGCGCCGAAAAAGCCGTGGGAAAACCCGCTGAGGCACAAGCTGCACCTTTACCCCCTGAAATCGCACCGCGTAAGGTGGAGGAACAACCAACTCCTCCTCCAAAACCGATCATTCTGCGCCAGCCTACCCCCGATGCGGCACTGCAGCTTCTGGGTCTGTTCCAGGCGGAAGCGCGCCTGCTCGACTTCCTGGAGGAAGACATCGGCGCTTACTCCGACGCCGAGGTAGGCGCCGCAGCGCGGATCGTCCACGAAGGCTGCCGCAAGGTGCTCAGAGAGCACTTTGAAATCGCACCGGTGCGGACCGAAGCGGAAGGCACCCGGATCACGCTCCCCAAAGGCTTTGACCCGGCTGAAATCCGTCTTACCGGAAACATCGTCGGCTCACCGCCTTTCTCGGGAATCCTGGTTCATCGCGGCTGGCGCGCCACCCAAGTCAAGCTGCCCCAACTGTCGGAAGGCCACAAGGTGGACATTCTGGCGCCGGCGGAGGTGGAACTATGAACGAAGCAAAACGTTATTGCGTCGGGATCGACTTGGGCACCACCAACAGCGTGGTAGCCTGGGTGGACCTAAGCCAATGCGAGCGGGAAAAGGCGCCAGTAGAAGTGATGGGCATCCCCCAACTGATCGCTCCCGGTACCGTAGAAGAGCGGGTCCAGCTGCCTTCCTTCCTGTATCTTCCCCATCCTGACGAACTGTCTGCCGAGGACCGAGTCCTTCCCTGGCGCGCGGAAGTGGAACACATCATCGGCAGCCTCGCCCGGGAACTCGGCAGCAAGACCCCGATCCGCCTGGTCTCGAGCGCCAAAAGTTGGCTCTGCCACGCTGGTGTTAGTCCAAAAAATCCATTCCTTCCCATCGAGGCCCCGCAGGAAGTGCCGCGGATTTCTCCCTACCAGGCTTCCCTAGAATACCTGCAACACCTGCGCGATGCCTGGAATTACCGCCATCCAAGCGCCCCCCTGCACGAGCAGCACCTGGTCATCACCGTGCCGGCCTCCTTTGACCCGGCGGCGCGCGAACTGACCGCCGAGGCAGCGCGCGAGGCTGGACTGACCCAGGCGATCCTGCTTGAGGAACCGCAGGCGGCGTTGTACAGCTGGATTCAGCAAAGCGAGGGAAGCTGGCGCGAGCAGGTCAAGGTAGGCGACGTCATTTTGGTGGTGGACGTAGGCGGCGGCACCACCGATCTCTCCCTGATCGCGGTCACCGAGGAGGAGGGCAACCTCCAGCTCAACCGGATAGCGGTGGGAGACCACATCCTATTGGGCGGCGATAACATGGACCTGGCCCTGGCCTATGTGATCAAGACCAAACTGGAACAGGAAGGCAAGCGCCTGGACCCTTGGCAAGTCCAGGCCTTAACCCACAGCTGCCGAGTGGCCAAGGAACAACTCCTGGCCAACCCGGATCTGACCCAGGTGCCGGTGATCGTTCCTAGCCGCGGTTCTAAGCTGATCGGCGGTACGCTCCGCACCGAGCTGAGCTACGAAGAAGTGCGCCGCACCCTGATCGAAGGCTTTTTCCCCCAGGTGGACATCGCTGAAAAACCCCTCGCGCGCCCGCGCACCGGCTTGACTACCCTAGGTCTCCCCTATGCCCAGGACGCCCGCATCACCGCCCACCTAGCCCACTTTTTGAGCCGCCAGCTCGGTGCGGCCAATGAGCTAACCGGGGTAGCGCTGCCTGAAAAGGCGCGCTTCATCCACCCGACCGCCGTGCTCCTCAATGGCGGTGTGTTCAAGGCTACGCCCTTGGCCGAACGGCTACTGGAGGTGGTCAACCGCTGGCTAATTGAAGACGGTGCTCCGGCTGCCCGCCTGTTGGAAGGCGCCGATCTTGACCTAGCGGTGGCCTGCGGCGGGGCTTATTATGGCTATGTGCGCTTAGGGGGAGGCGTGCGGATCCGCGGCGGCACGGCGGCGGCTTATTACGTTGGTGTGGAAAGCGCCATGCCGGCGGTGCCTGGTTTCCCGCCACCGCTCCGCCTCCTGTGCGTGGCGCCTTTTGGCATGGAAGAAGGCACCGAGGCACCGCTGCCGCCTTATGAATTCGGAGTGGTAGTGGGCGAGCCAGTCAACTTCCGCTTTTTTGCTTCCACGGTGAGAAGAGAAGATCCGGTCGGTGCTCTCCTCGACCAATGGAGCGAAGACGAAGTCCAGGAACTTGCCGAAATCGAAGTGACCCTGCCGCCGGAGCACCACCAACCCGGCGAGGTGGTCCCAGTGCGACTGGCCGCCAGCTACACCGAAGTCGGCACGCTGCGGCTGGAAGCGGTCGCCAAGGATAGCGGCGAGCGTTGGAAAATCGAATTCGAAGTGCGCGGCAAACAGCCACCGGGGCACACGGATACTGAACCTATGGACGAGCCAGTAGGAGCCGTCATAGAACAAACCGAACAGCGGGAAAATTTCGATGAGGCCAAGCCGGCGAAAGAGGAGAGAGTAGACGCCGTCGCAGAACAAACCGAATACGAGAAAAAGGAACAGAAGGCCAGTTTCTGGCCGTTCAAAAAATAACGGCGAGTTGTAGCGAGTGTCATGTATCTCCCGGTTTGAATGCAAGCGCGTTATCTAGTCGGCATCGATCTAGGAACTACCCACACGGTAGTGGCTTACGCCGACTTAACCCAAGGACAGGTGGCGGCGGGTTTTAAACCTACCCTCACCATCGAGCGGTTTTTTATTCCCCAACTTACCGCCCCCGGGGAAATCGCCCCCCGCCCCCTGCTGCCTTCCGTCCGCTACCACCCGGCCGAGGGGGAATTGGCCCGAGAGTCGCTCGAGCTGCCTTGGCCGCAGCCCGATATCGGCGACCCAGTGCCCACGCCGATTATCGGTGAACTGGCCCGCAAGCTCGGCGCTAAATCTCAAGGGCGCCTGGTCGTAAGCGCCAAGAGCTGGTTGTGTAACCCGAACGTGGAGCGCACCGCCGACATTCTGCCTTGGGGAGCCGCCAGTGAGGTTCCCAAGGTCTCTCCCTTGATCGCCTGTGCCAGTTATCTGGCCCACGTGCGCGGGGCATGGAACTTTAAGTTTCCCGATCACCCGCTGGAGCAGCAAGAGGTGGTTGTTACCATTCCGGCCTCGTTTGACGAGGACGCCCGGGCGCTGACTGTGAAAGCTGCCAGGATCACAGGTCTTTCCAACCTGCATCTGGTAGAAGAGCCACAAGCGGTATGCTACGACTGGCTCTACCGCCACCGCGCCGATCTCGGACTGATCGCAGACTCCCGCCTGTTATTGGTGGTAGACATCGGCGGCGGCACCACGGACTTGACTTTGATCCGCATTGAGCCAGCACCGAAGCTACCCAAGCTGACCCGCATCGGAGTCGGCGAACACTTGCTGCTGGGTGGGGATAACATCGATCTTGCGCTCGCCCACCTGGCCGAAGAACGCCTCCTCGGCCCGCAGCAAAGCGATCGCGCAGGTTTCGCCTTGCGCGCTGCAGAATTTTCGCAATTGGTCGAAAGCTGTCGCCTCGCTAAAGAGCGGCTGCTCGCCGCAAAATCCTCGGAAACCGCCACGGTAAGCTTGCTTGGCAGCGGCGCCAGGCTGATCGGCGGTGCCCGCACAGTGACCTTGAGCCGTGAGGAAGTTCACTCTCTCGTCCTCGAGGGGTTCTTCCCACGTGTTTCCCTGGACGAGCACCCCCAGGGGAAACGCAGCGGCCTGGTCGAGTTCGGCCTGCCGTATGCAGCCGATCCGGCCGTCACCCGCCACATTGCCGCTTTTCTCAGAGCGCACGCCCGGACCGCCCGCGAAGCTTTGGGCGACCCGGAAACTCCCCCGGTACCGGATACCGTGTTGCTCAACGGCGGGGTCTTTTTGAGTCCTGCGATCACCCGCAGATTGCTAGAGGTCATCGGGAGTTGGCGCTCCGCACCGATCCTGGCGTTGGACAATCCGCACCCGGAATTTGCCGTAGCTGCCGGAGCGGTCGCCTACGCCATGGCCAGACGCGGCTTCGGTCCCAAAATCGGGGGGGGAGCGGCGCGCAGCTATTTTCTCGTGGTAGAGGGTGAACGCGGCAAGCCCCAGGGCGTCTGCCTGCTTCCCAGGGGAACCGAAGAAGCTCAAGAAATTTTGCTCAAAGAGCGCGTCTTCGCCTTGCGCCTGGGCCAACCGGTACGTTTCCATCTGGTTTCCTCAACCGAAGCTTCCTACCAGCCAGGCGAAGTGGTCCCTTTGGACCATGAGCGCCTGGATCCGCTTCCTCCCGTCGTCACGGTCCTCGCCAAAGGTGAGCGAGGGGAAGTCAAGGTGCATCTGGCGGCGCGCATGACCGAAATTGGTACCCTGGAGCTAGAATGCGTGGCAGAGGACGGGCGCCGCTTCAAGCTGGATTTTGAGCTGCGCCGAAAGCCCTCTGCGCTGTTCCAGGACGCCTCTCACCCGCATTTGGCTCAGGCCCAGGCCGCCATCGAGCGCTATTTCGGCAAAAAGTCCAAAGAGGTCGTCCCAACCGCCGTCAAAACCCTAAGCCATGAGTTAGAAAAGCTGTTAGGCCCGCGCCATAGGTGGGATGCGCCGCTGCTTAGGGAACTGGCCGACGGTTTGCTGGAAGGCAATAAATCCCGCCGTCGCAGCGCCGAACATGAGCGCACTTGGTTTTCCTTGGCCGGATTTTGCCTGCGGCCTGGGTTCGGCTACCCGTTGGACGATTGGCGTATTGACCAGGTTCGGCCCTTGTACAGCCAAGGCTTGCAATTTGTCCACGTGATTCAAAACTGGGCCGAGTGGTGGACATTTTGGCGCCGGATCGCCGGAGGGTTAGATCAACCCTTCCAGCAGGCGATTTTTGCCGAATTGTGTGCTTATTTGGATCCGGCCAGAGCGAAAAAACCAGAAGTCTTAAAGCAAAGAAGTTACGAAAACATCATCCGCTTGGCGGCGGTGCTCGAGCAGCTTAAGCCGGAGGATAAAATCCGCTTGGGCGAATGGCTGCTTGAGCGCCTTACCGATCCCAAGGAACCGGAGGAAATCCTAGTCTGGGCCTTAGGCCGCTTGGGAACAAGGGTGCCGTTCTATGCCAGCAGCCACTGCGTAATTCCCAATGAAGTGGCGGAAAATTGGCTCAGGCGTTTGCTGGATCGGCCTTCTAAACTCAAAGGCTTTGGCTTGGCGCTGTTAGCGCGGAGAGCTTCGGATCGCACGCGCGACATTGATCCTGCCTTGCGCGCGCAGGTGGTAGAAAAACTCAAACGCAACAAAGCCCCTGCCTCGTGGATCAGGATGGTCAATGAGGCAGTCGAGCTCAGCAGCGAAGATCAGAAGCACCTGCTCGGCGAAGCGCTGCCTCCAGGACTCAAACTGTTGGCCTGAACTCCCGTTTAGAATTCGGAAGGCAGCTCTCGCGGGCGCATGATCCCAAGCAGATGCCCTGCTCCCGGCTTAAGGTCGCACCAGTTTCCAGCCACTGCTAGCCGCGCCAGGGCGGCGGTGGGAAGGAGCTTCATCTCCCCCACCGGTGCGATCTTGCCCAAACTTTCCAACAACTCCACCAGCCCGGGGTTGTGGCCTACCAGCAAAATCTTGCCGTTGACGAGCGGAAACGCACGCAACAGCGCGAGCAGATCTTCTGCCTCGGCTCCATAGATCCGCTCATCCCAGCACACCCGGCCGAGATCGATTCCAAGCTCGCGGCAGACTCGCTTGACGGTTTGACGGGCTCGTTTTGCCGGAGAGGCTAAGATTTGGTCGGGGATCAGCCCTTGCTGAGCCATCCAACGCCCCATTCGGGAGGCATCCCGTTTGCCGCGGCCAGTCAAGGGGCGATCGAAATCGCTTGCGGCGGTATCCCAGGCGGACTTGGCGTGGCGCAGCAGCCACAATTGTGCCGTCTCAGCCATCGTTTTCCTCCTCTTCCGATCGCAGCGCTTCGAAGCCGGACACCACTTCCAGCAGCTCAGCGGTGATCTGCTCCTGGCGCAATTGGTGATGGGCCATAGTCAGTTCCTCCAGGCGCTGGCTGATATTCTTTTCCGCCAGCTGCATGCTCAGCAGGCGCTGGCCGTGCTCGGCGGCCTGCGACTCAGCGCAGGCCCGATACAAGGAGATGAACAAGTGCTGGCGCACCAGCGCAGCAAGCAGCTTTTCTGCGGCCATGCTGAAAGTAGGAAGCGACCGCCCCGGCCAGGGCTGCCTTTGCCAGCCGGCAAACCTCAGCGCATCAAGCGGCAGCAGACGCTGGACCTCCGGCTGGTAATGACCTTGCCCGCTGTGGCGGTGGTGGAAGAGGTCCACAGTTTCCACTCCCTCCTCGCGCCAGCTTTCGATCTTCTCGAGCATCTGCTGAACGGTGAAAGTGATCCCGCTGACCGAACCAGGGGCGAAGAAGCTTTCTTCAGCGACCCACCCGCGCGTCTGAAGCGCCAGGTCGATCCGCGCTCCTATGGCCAGCAACCTGATCTCACCGCGACCTTCAAGATGCCGAGCGGCAAAGTCCGCCAGCACCTCGTTGAAGCGCCCACACAAGCCATGGTCGGAGCCGATTACGATCGCCGACCGACCACCGTCCTTGGAGACCGCCTGCGGCAGCCCGGTGCGCCGAAGCACGACCTTAAAACCCAATTCCACTGTCCGGCCATAATCGGCCACCGCGGACACCGCTTGTTCATACTGGCGGATGCTGGCCGCCGCAAGTACCTTCATAGTCCGTACCACGTCCTTAAGCTTAAGACTGGCGGCGATCGCCTGCTCCAGGGCTTCTAAGGTTTGCACGCCGCTATGCTCCGGCGAGCGCCTGTGCCGCCAATGCCAATATCGCCTGCCTGGCATCTGCGGTCAGGCGTTCGCGTGCCGCCACTTGCCGTTGCCAATCTGCCGCTTCCTTAAGCGCCTCGCGCAAACGGCGCTCAGCGGCCCGGATCTGTTCCAGGGGCAATGAGTCGAACAAGCCGGCGTTCAGCGCCAGGAGAACCCCCACCTGCTCGGCTGGGGTGAGGGTCTCGCCCTCGTCTTGTTTGAGGAGTTCGCGCACTCTTCGGCCACGCTCGATCGCCTGGCGGGTGCGCTCGTCCAGGCGGGTGCCGAAGCGAGCGAAAATTTCCAGTTCCTCGTACTGGGCATAGGCCAGCTTCAAAGGGCCGACGACTTCCTGATAGGCGGGAAGCTGCGCTTTGCCTCCGACTCTGGAGACCGATTTGCCCACATCCACTGCTGGAAGTTCGCCACGCTGGAATAGGGTCGGCGACAGATAAAGCTGACCATCGGTGATCGAAATCAGGTTGGTGGGAATATAGGCCGCCAGGTTTTGCGCCTGGGTCTCGGCGATGGGAAGCGCGGTGAGGCTACCGCCGTGCTTGAGGCGACAGGCCCGCTCCAAGAGGCGAGAGTGAATATAGAACACGTCCCCGGGATAAGCCTCCCGTCCGGGCGGCCGACGCAAAAGCAGGGAAAGCTCGCGATAGGCGTCGGCATGATGCGACAGATCGTCGTAAACCAACAGCACGTCGCGGCCCTGGGCCATGAACCATTCGCCGATGCCGGTGGCGGCATAAGGTGCGATGAATTGAAGACCGGCGGGACAATCGCCGGTGGCGCTCACCACCACGCTATATTTTAAAGCTTCCCGTTCCGAAAGGCGCGCAATTACCCGCGCCACCGCCTGCGCGCGCTGGCCGATAGCGCAATAGATACAGATTACTTCTTGATCGTGCTGGTTGAGGATGATATCCACCGCCAACGCGGTCTTGCCAGTCTGGCGATCTCCCAGGATCAACTCGCGTTGGCCACGACCGATGGGGATGAGGGCATCGACCACCTTGATCCCAGTCTGGAGCGGCACCTCTACCGGTGCCCGCTGAATAATCGCCGGCGCCTCTTGCTCCAACGGCCGGCGTTGCGCGGCGAGCACGGGACCTTTGCCATCCAAAGGACGGCCCAAGGGATCGATCACCCGGCCTAAGAGTTCTGGCCCAACTGGTACATCCAGCACCCTGCCAGTACGCAGCGCCCGCCCACCGGCAGACAGGCTCGGCACCTGGTCCAGCAGCGCCGCGCCTACGCCATCAGGCATCAGGTCGATGGCCACTGCAGTTGCCTCCCCTTCGAAACGCAGCACTTCCATCGACTTGACCCCAGGAAGCCCCGAAAGGCGCGCTACGCCACGCTCGATCCGCACGATCCGGCCGAGATCCAAAGGTGCCAGCTCAAACCGGTGGGAGGCGACCGTGCGGCGCAACAGCTCGGCCGTTTCTTCGACCAAGCGAAAGCGCAGCGGAGTCATGCGGCAGTCTCCGACAGCGCCTGACGCAACCTAGCCTCCAGTTCATCCAGGTAGGCGGCCAGGTTCCAGCGCCAGACTCGGCCGCCGGCCTCCAAGGCAACACCGCACACCAGATCATCGCGTTGCTCGAACCGGGCGAGCACGCCGGGTCGGAGACGCTCCAACGCTGCCCGGATGCGCTCGGCGCTGCGCTGATCCAGCGGAAAACCGGTCACCACTACCCATTCTCCCCCGCTTCCTACCAAGTCGCGGCGCTGCTCGTCGGGAAAGGCATCGAGCCGGTGCAGGAAGGATTCGATTATATGCTTCTCCAGTTCCAGCCCAGCCAGATCCCGCAAGGACTTGCGGGCCAGTTCCACGACTTGCTCGGCCACCAGGGTTTTGAGTTCGCGCAACAGCGCCTCCTGCTCGCTGGCCAGCGCCTGCCGCCACTGGCGGCGCTTTTCCTCAACTTCCAGGCGCGCTTGCTCCAACATCGCTTGGCGTTGGCTTTGCGCCTCCCGGCGGGCTTCCTCAAGCAGCCTGGTGCGATCTTCCTCGAGCGCCGCCAGCTTTTCTCGATAAGTAGCGATGAGGCGTTCGGCCTTGGCCTGGATTTGCCCCGCCTCGCTCAAGCGCTGCTCAATGTGCTGCTTACGCGCCTCCATGTTGGCGACGATGGGACGGTAGAGGAAGCGGTTCAAAAGCGCGATCAGGATCAGAAAATTGACGATCTGAGCGGTGACCGTGAGCCAATCCACCTGCATCCTCAGCCCCCTGAGGCGCGGAAGTAGTCCCAGTAGGGATTGGCGAACAACAAAATCATGGTCACGACGAAGCAATAGATGGCAGTGGACTCCACCATCGCCAATCCCACGAACAGGGTACGGGTGATGGTGTGGGCTTCGTCTGGCTGCTGGGCGATGGCAGCGAGCGCCTGGGCTAATGCCCGTCCCTCCCCAAGCGCCGGGGCGATGGAGCCGATGGCAATCGTAATCCCGGCAGTAAAGATGGAGACGGTGGCGATCAGGGCGTCTGAGGTCATGGATTTTCCTCCTGGTCGGCGAGTCGCTTGAATTTTTCTTCCTGGACAACGCTGGCGGAGGCGATATACACCAGCGCCAGCACTGCGAAGATATAGGCTTGGATGAAGCCGGTCAACAACCCCATAAGCTGCATCAGTACCGGCAGAAAGAGCGGCGCCAACACCAGGAGCACCGCCCCGATTACCGCCCCGCTCAGGATATTGCCATACAAGCGCACCGCCAGGGCCAAGGTGCGGGAAAACTCTCCGATGACGTTGAACGGTAGCATCCAAGGGGTGGGTTTTAGATATTGGCGCAGATAAGCTTTAAGGCCCACCGCCCGGATCCCATACCAGGGCACAGCGATAAACACCCAGATCGCAAGCGCAGTGGTGGTGGACAAGGAAGCGGTCGGCGGTTGAAATCCAGGCACCACAGCCAACAAGTTGGACGAGGCGATAAACAAAAACAGGGTGCCCACGAAAGGGAGATGCTTGCCCGGATCCTGGTGGGTCACTTCCCGGATCTGGCTACCGATCACCTCGACCAAGGCTTCCAGGAAATTCTGCCAGCGTCCTGGCCGTAGCGTAGGTTCCAATCGACGCGTTGCCAGATACGCCATGAGCAACAACAGTATCATCACCCCCCAAGTAAACACCAAGGTGGCATTGAGCTCGAAACCCCCATACCGCCAATAAACGATCTGGTCAGGATTGAACCGCACGCCTCCCCCCAAGGCGATTGATCAAGAACATTCGCGCCAGCAGCATTCCCACCATCGCCAACCCTAGCCGCCTGAAGTCGCCGGCCATGATGAGATACAATCCCACCAAGCTCACCCCGGCGCGCAGGACGAAACTCGTCAACAGCCACCCAGCTGGATGGCGCATGGTGGGCAGGCGCTTGACCGTCCACCACAACCCTCCATAGAAAAACGCTCCCACCCCCAACCCGGCCGCAAACACTCCAAGCCAGGCAAGCCCCTCAGCTGCGGTCATGGCGACCTTCCCGCTGGATCCATTGCCAGGCGTGGTAACAGCCAAAGGCGACGCCAAGGAACAGAAAAGTCAGGGTCCACGACGGCGGCCCAGGAAATCTTCGATCTAACCACCAGCCGATAGCGATGCCGATCAGCGTAGGCACCGCCACTGCCCACCCCACCAGACCGAGCATCCCAAGACCAAACCAGATGCTGCGGCGGACCTCCGCTTCCGCCTTGAGGCGGCGACGGGCTTTCTTGTCCACCGCCGCGACTAGTCTCTCCTTTGGAGGCGGGTCCTTGGCGCCCTCGCTCACTTGAGCACCTCGCGAAATTCCCTGTAGCGGCGTAGGATCCCTGCTTCCAACCTGGCCAGGGCGCTGCGGGTAATGCGTTCGGCCTCGTTCAGCGCTAGGATTTCGGTTTCGACCTTCTCCCTCAAGCCGGTCAACTCCACTGCCTGTACTGCCTTGTAGGTAGAGACCCGAACTTCGTCCCCGCATTTGACTAAAATCCCCTCATCCAGGGCCAGATATAGGGTCTTTCCGCTTTCCTCCACATAACTCAGGATACCCGGCACCAAGGCGGCGACAAAATCCACGTGGCGCGGTTCCAGACAAAAATAGCCATCAGCACCTTCGGCGATCAGTTTGACCACCTGCGCTTCGAGCAAAACCCTATCCGGCAACAGGACCTTCAGGCGCATGGCGAGCCTCATCGATGGCGCCGATCATATACAGGGCCTGCTCGGGGAGATCTTTGAATTCATCGTTCAGGATCCGCTCGCAACCGGTCAAGGTATCCTCTAGGCTCACGAGAGCGCCTGGGATACCGGTGAAGTGCTCAGTGGTGAAAAACGGCTGAGTCAGGAAACGTTCCAGGCGGCGAGCCCGGTTCACCGTCAATCGGTCGGCCTGGGACAGTTCTTCCAGCCCCAACATGGCGATGATGTCTTGAAGTTCCTGGTATTCGGCCAGCACCCGCCGTACCTCGCGCGCGATGTGATAGTGCCGACTGCCGACCACCTTGGGATCGAGCAGCTTGGAGCCAGAACAGAGCGGATCGATTGCCGGATAAAGGCCTTGGGCGGCACGCCGGCGCGACAGCACCACCGACGCAGACAGATGGGCAAAAGTGGCAGCGGCTGCCGGATCGGTGAAGTCGTCGGCGGGAACGTAGACGGCTTGGATCGAAGTCATGCTACCGTGGACGGTGGTGCAGATGCGCTCTTCAAGTTCTGCCAACTCCGTGGCCAGGGTTGGTTGATACCCCACGCGGGAAGGGATTCTGCCCATCAGCGCAGAGACCTCGGTACCGGCCTGGATGAAGCGGAAAATATTGTCGATCAACAATAGGACGTCTTGGTGGCAGTCGTCGCGGAAATATTCGGCGATCGTCAGCGCGCTGTGACCAACCCGGAAACGCACCCCGGGCGACTCGTTCATCTGCCCGAACACTAAAACCGCGTTCTCAAGCACCCCGGTCTCGGCCATCGTGCGGTAAAGCTCCTCGGCCTCGCGGCAGCGCTCGCCGATGCCGCAGAATACGCTCACCCCGCGATACTGGCCCATCATATTGTGGATCAGCTCGGTGATGATCACGGTCTTGCCCACCCCGGCGCCGCCGAACAGCCCCGCGGTACCCCCCCGTTCCAGGGGCGCCAAGAGGTCGATGACCTTAATCCCGGTGACGAAAACCTCAGGCACCACCCGGCGTTGGGCCAGCGGCACCGCCCGGCGGTGGATGGCGCGGACAGCTTGCGCTCGGATTTCTCCCCGGCCGTCGATGGGCTGCCCGAACACGTTTAGCATCCGCCCCAGCACCTGAGGCCCCACCGGCACTTGGATCGGTTCCCCACTATCGGTTACCGGATCGCCCCGCTTGAGCCCCTGGGTATTGCTGAAAGCGATGCACCGGCAGGTCGTGCGGTCAAGATGAGCGGCTACTTCCAGAACGATCTCGCCCGCAGGACCGGCGCGCAGGCACTGCCCAAGCGGCGGTGCACCCTGCGGGAAACTTACATCGACTACGTTGCTGCGCACTGCCGTCACGATTCCGCCCGACCTGTCCTCCACAGGCGATCCATGAATCGCTTTCATCCTGCGCTACAATGAGCGAGCTCCAATCCATACACTAACAATTTCCATCGAGGAGGAACTATGTCCAGCGATCGTCTCATCCTGGCTGCAGGGGCCGCTTTTATCCACGCTATCTTAAGCCGATTCTTTATTTCTTTCATCAGCGAAATCACCGCCCGGCCGGAGACCGGCACGATTTTGATTGCTACCCTGCTCGCGTTGGTCAATTTTGCCCTGTTCGCCTTCGTCTTTACCATCTTAAAGCGCCTGTTCAACGAGCGCTACCACCTCCACGAGGTGGACCTTCCCATTCTGGCTTTGATCGGTCTCAATGGACTTAGCGTGGTGGTGACGCTGCTGCCGTTTTTGGGTTTTAGCCCTGCTACCCTAAGCTTGGTGTTCGGCGGCGCCGGTATCGCAGTCGGCCTGGCCTGGCTCGCGCTGGCTGTCCAGCTCCTTAGGCTACCTTCCGGTGCGATCGCCTTCCTAAAGCCCTATGCCTGGCTGATCGCTGCCGCCGGGGTCGGCTTCGTCTCCGTCAGGTTGCTCACGATGGGGGTGATTTTAGGGGCCATCTCCGATCTGCTGCTAGGGGTGATCCTGTTCAAGGAGAGCGGTAAGCCTGCTGGGTTCTGACTCAACCTGCCAGGCTTTGCGCCAACTGCCAAAGCGCGCGCCAATCGACGCTAAACCAAGCCAGCGCCGAAAGCGCTAGGAACACTCCGCCGCTGAGCTTATGCAGCAGGCGGATAGGAAGGCGCAAAAGCAAGGTTCTCCCTAAAATAACGCCCAAAGCGGAGGTCAAGCTCAAACCTAAAGTCGCCCCCACCCAAACCGGCCAGGGGCTTAAGGTGGTGCTTAAGCCAGCTACGGCAAGTTGCGTCTTGTCGCCAAATTCAGCCAAAAAAATCAGGGTGAAGGCAGTAAAAAACAGGCCGTGGGCGGTTCGCTTTACCGCCACCGGCTCTTCCCTCCATCCTGCGCGCAGGGCATGGATGCCAAAACCTAAAAATAGGAAAGCCACGGCCAACGCTACTAGATCTTTCGGCAGCCAGGCGGCTACCGCCGCACCGAAGACCACCGCCAAGCCGTTGAGCAGCGCAAATGCCAGCACCGCCCCCAAAAGCACCGGCCAGGGTCGATGGCGCGCCGAGAGAGTCATGCACACCAACTGAGTCTTATCACCCAACTCGGCGGCAGCGATCAACCCCATGCTGGTCACCATGGCCAGCCATTGCCCCTGGCTCCAAAACGAACTTACCACTACCTCCATGCTCGTCTACCGCAAACTCGTCTCGAGCACCACCATCAGCGCAAACCCGACCAATACGCCAAACACCGCCAGGCGCGAGCGCTCCTTGGAATGAAACTCGGGGATGATCTCATAGGCGATCACATATAGCATGGCTCCGGCGGCAAATCCCATCGCTACCGGCAAAAGCACCTCAAACAAGGTGACCATGGTGACTCCCAAAAGTCCCCCCACGGGCTCCACCAGGCCGGAGATCAAACCTATCCCGACTGCCTTCCAGGGTTTATAACCGATCCCAAGCAAAGGCATCGCCACCGCCATCCCTTCCGGGATGTTCTGGGCACCGATGGCGATCGCCAATAATGTTCCATTGGCAAAGTCACCTCCGCCGAAGCTCACTCCCACCGATAACCCCTCGGGAAAGTTGTGGATCGTGATCGCCGCCACGAAGATCCAAACCTTGCGCAAGGCGGTTGCCACCTCCAATTCGCCGGCAAACAGATCGTGCGGTATAGTGCGCTCAGCCCAATCCAGAAACCAAGCGCCGATCAGGATGCCGGAAATCACCACGTATACCCCAAATCCAGGCCATAAGGCGTTGCCGTATTCTACCCCTGGCTCTACCAGTGAATAAGCCGTCGCTGCCAGCATGATTCCGGCCGCCATGCCCATCATGAAATTGATTGCGCGGAACGAGATCCGTTCGAACATCACGGCCGGCAGCGCCCCAAGCACCGTCGCCGCCCCGGCCAGCACGCTGGCGAAAAAGCCGATCACCACAGTAGCCCCAAAGATCAGGTACAACCCACCGAATACGATGACTTGTGAACCAATCAATGCAAGCGCCGCGATGCTGATCTGCTGCCATCCAGGAAGGGCGCGGAAGCGCCGATACCAAGGCCAAGCTTTAATCCGTACTCCCCAGGCGACCAAGCGATGCTCGATGGTGGCTTTGAGTACCGATACATTCATGCGCTTTCTCCTTAAGGTTCAGAACCCCGTGCCTTAGGCAATCAGTCGTAATGCAGCCTGACTCGCTCTGGACCTAGGCGGTCTGCCAGCCCTTTGAGCAACTCGTCCTCGGGACGGATACGCCAAGCCTCGCCAAGCTTGAGCTGCGCGCAGACATCGCTTCTTAGATACTCGATATAGACCGGACACCGTCCACCTCGATGCTTGCGCAGCAGTTGGAGCAAGGCGGCTACCCCAGCCTGCCCTCCCTGCTTTTCCGCCGGCCATTGGATCCATAACCCCTTGGCAAATTGCTCCCGCGCCTGAGCCACGGTGAATACTTTCTCCGCTACCAGCCGTAAGCCGCCGCTATATTCATCGCTAGCGAGGTTCCCTTGCACCACCCACACCTGGTCTTTGGTCAAAGCGACCTGAGCCTTTTCCAAAACCTCCGGGAACACCGCTGCTTCCAAGCGACCGTCACCATCGTCCAAGACGGCAAAAACCATTTTTCTGCCCTGTTTGTCCAAGCGCGTGCGCAGCTCCATCACCCAACCGCCTACGATGACGCTGGAGGGCTTAGGCTCAAGGTGCTCTAACCGGCCGAGCGTAGCCGTGGTAAAGCGCCCAAGCTCCTTCCGCACGGCGTCGAACGGATGCCCGCTTAAGTACAGCCCAAGCACCGTCCGCTCCTCCTCCAAGAGCTGCTGTTGCGACCAGGGCTGAACCTCTGGGTAGCGCTCGCCCACCCCGGCTGCGCTGTCTCCATCGGGAGAGGAGGCAAACAAGTCGTTCTGGTTGCCGGCACGGCGGGATTGCTCCGCTAGCTGCAAGGCCTGCGGCAGGCAGGCGAGGAGTTGCGCTCGGTGTCCCCCCAGGCCATCCATCGCACCAGCCCGGATCAGCGCCTCGAGGGCACGTCGGCCTACCCGCTGCGGATCGACGCGGCGGCAGACATCGAACAAATCCACAAACGGCCCGTGCCGATCTCTCGCCTCGATCAGAGCCTCAATGGCTGAACGGCCGACCCCCTTGACGGCGCCGAGGCCATATAAGATCTGCTGCTCGTCGAGCGCGGCGAACCGATAGTCTGAGCGCTGCACGTCGGGAGGAAGGAGCTTTAATCCCAACGTCCGGCACTCATCGACCAATCCCACGAGCTTATCGGTATGATCCATATCGGCCGACAACACCGCCGCCATGAAAGCGGCCGGATAGTGGGCCTTGAGCCACGCCGTTTGGTAGGACACCCAGGCATAGGCGGCGCTGTGCGACTTGTTGAAGCCGTAGCCGGCAAACTTCTCCATCAAATCGAAGATATATTGCGCCGTCTCCTCGGGAACGCCGCGTTCTACCGCCCCTTGGACAAAGACCGCGCGTTGTTTGGCCATCTCCTCGGGTTTCTTTTTTCCCATCGCGCGCCGTAGCAAGTCGGCGCTGCCCAGGGTATAACCGGCCAGGTCCCGGGCGATTTGCATCACTTGCTCTTGGTACAGGATGACGCCGTTGGTAGGTCTTAAGATCGGTTCGAGCAGGGGATGCGGATAGCTCACCTGGGTGCGGCCGTGCTTGACGTTGATGTAGTCGTCCACCATCCCCGACTGCAGTGGGCCGGGGCGGAACAGCGCCACCAACGCGACGATGTCGTCGAAGCAGTCCGGTTTAAGGCGCCGGATGAGATCCCTCATGCCGCGTGATTCTAATTGGAATACCGCCGTGGTCTGACAGCTCTGGAGCAACTGAAAAGTCAACGGATCGTCGCGCGGAATGCGGTTGATGTCGATGGGCTGAAGGCCATGGGCGGTGCGCTGGCGGTTGATCGTCTCTACCGCCCAATCGATGATGGTTAGGGTCCGCAGCCCAAGGAAATCAAATTTAACCAGGCCAACCGCCTCTACATCATCCTTGTCGAACTGAGTGACCACCCCTTCTTCGCCTGGCTCGCAATAGAGCGGGGTAAAGTCCATCAGCGCAGACGGGGCGATCACCACTCCGCCGGCGTGCTTGCCAGCGTTGCGCGCTACCCCTTCCAGCGAGCGGGCTAGATCGATGAGGGCCTGGACTTCTTCATCCTGCTCATAAGCGCGCTTTAACTCCTCGCTCTGTGCAAGCGCCTTTTCTAAAGTCATGCCCAGCTCGAAGGGAATCAGCTTCGCCAGTCGATCGACGAAACCGTAAGGATAGCCCAGCACCCTGCCAACATCGCGCACCACCGCCTTGGCGGCCATGGTGCCAAAGGTGATGATCTGAGCGACCCGGTCACGCCCGTATTTCCGGGCCACGTAGTCGATCACTTCATCGCGCCGTTCCATGCAAAAATCCACGTCGAAGTCGGGCATCGACACCCGCTCCGGATTCAGGAAACGCTCAAATAGCAGATCGAAGGCGATAGGATCCAGGTCGGTGATCCCAAGCGCGTACGCGGTCAGGGAACCCGCCCCAGAACCGCGCCCCGGCCCCACCGGGATGCGATTTTCTTTCGCCCACCGGATGAAATCGGCGACGATCAGAAAGTAGCCGGAGAATCCCATCTTGACGATCACTTCCAGTTCCATCTGCAGACGTTCGGCATAGACTGCCAATTTTTCGCTCGGAACGTCGCCGGCCTCGATCCTAGCGGCAAGGCCTTGTCTTGCTGCTTGAACGAGATGCTGTTCCAGAGTGAGCTCTGCAGGCACCTGGAACACCGGTAGATGAGGCTTGCCCAGCTCTAATATCAGGTTGCAACTCTTGGCGATTTCCACCGTATTGGCCAAAGCCTCAGGCAAGTCGGCGAACAGCGCCTGCATTTCCTCCGCACTTTTCAAGTACTGGTGGTGGCTGTAATGACGCGGACGCTTGGGATCGTCCAAAGTCCAACCTTCGTGGATGCAAACCCGCGCTTCGTGGGCTTCGAAATCGTGCTGGTTGAGAAACCGAACATCGTTGGTTGCCACTACCGGCACGCCCAACGCCACCGCCAAATCCAACGCGCCTGCCAAGTATTCTTCCTCACGCGCGCGGCCGGTACGCTGCAGCTCAAGAAAAAACCGCTCTCCGAACCAGTCCAGCCAGCGCTGGAGCGCTGCCCGGGCGGCGTCGGGTTGATCCGCCAGCAGGCGGCGGCCGACTTCCCCTTCGCGGGCACCGGACAAGGCGATCAGCCCCTCGGCTGCGGCATGGACCCAGTCCGCCTCGACACACGGCCGACCAAAGCGTTGACCTTCCAGATAAGCGCGCGAGAGCAGCACAGTGAGATTGCGATAACCCTGGCGGTTCTGGACCAGCAAGGTGAGCCGATCGGGAAGCTTTGGATTTTCCGGATTGAACACCCACAGGTCAGCGCCGACGATAGGCTTGATGCCACCGCTCAAGGCCGCTTTATAGAATTTGATCAGGCCAAACAAATTGGCTTGATCGGTCAAGGCCACTGCCGGCAGCTTAAGTTCCCGGCAACGGTCGATCAAAGTCTCGATCCGGACCAGCCCGTCGCTCAGGGAATACTCGCTATGGACGCGCAGGTGGACAAACTCGAAAGCCATCGGCTCAGCGCAGCAACACTGCCTGCACCGGGCGGAAAGAAACCCGGTGCCAGCGGGAAGCCCCCAAGAGCTCAAGGGATTTACGGTGTTCTAAGGTCGGATAGCCTTTATGGGCGGCAATCCCATAGCCAGGCGCGAAACTCTCCAGGAGAGCCATCTCCCGATCTCTAGCCACCTTGGCTAGGATAGAAGCGGCCGCGATCTCAGGCTCGCTTTCATCCCCCCCGACGACAGTCTCCGTAGGCCAAGGCAAAACCGGCGCGTGCATTCCATCCACTCGGACCCGCTCTGGCCGAATCGATAGCCCAGCTACCGCCCGCTGCATCGCAAGTAACGTCGCCTCAAGGATGTTGAGCCGGTCGATCTCGGAAGGCTCTGCCCGCCCTAAGGCAAAGGCTCGCGCTTTCGCCCGAATTTCCAGCTCCAAGCGGAGCCGTTGCTTAGGCGTAAGCCGTTTAGAATCGGTCAAACCACCGATGGGTCGGTCAGGATCCAGAATTACCGCCGCCGCAATGACCGCACCGGCCAGACAACCACGTCCGACTTCGTCGACGCCGGCACAGTTGCTCGCGCTCATGCACCTGCTTCCGCTGCAGCGCACATGATTTCGGCGCCGGCGACGAATTCCCGATCCACCTCGGCCTGGCAAGCGAACGCCCAAATGTTACGCTTGTGGCGTAAATATTCGACCTGAAGCCGCAACTGATCGCCTGGAACGACCGGACGTTTGAACCGAACCTTGTCGAGGCCAACAAGATAATAAATGAGGTTTTTTTCTCCGATTTCCTCGGGCGCGCTCTCTGAAGCCAACAGTCCGGTGGCTTGGGCCAAGGCCTCAATGATCAGTACTCCGGGCATGATCGGCTGACCCGGGAAATGGCCTTGGAAAAAAGGTTCGTTGTAAGAAACATTCTTGATCGCCACTAAGTATTTTCCAGGCTCGCATTCGATCACCCTGTCCACCAACAGGAAGGGATAGCGGTGGGGCAGGTAATGCATGATTTTTTGAATGTTCAAAAGAATTCTTCCTATGTTGGTTTAAACCAAGGCATGGAATTACTTCCGCGATGCCTGCAAACGCTGCTTTACCTTTTCGGTCACATCGATCTGGTCGCTGGCATAAACCACCCCATCGGTCAACAGCAAGTCGTATTCCTCGTCTTTGGCCAAAGCTTTGATCGCTTCAAAGATCTCGCGCTGGAGTTTCCCCAACTCTTCGTTGCGCCGGATATTGAAATCCTCCCGAAACTCGTCCTGAGCTCGTTTCAAATCCCGCTGTTTGCTAAGAATCTCGCGCTCCAGCTTACCCCGCTCGGCATCGCTCATGACCGCAGCATCGCGGTTTAGCTTTTCCTGAAGTTGCTCCAATTCTTTCTGTTGGTTGACAAGACGCTTGTCCCGGGGAGCAAATTCCTGCTCCAGCCGCTTTCTTGCGGCCTCCGCTTGAGGTGCTTCCTGCAATACCTGCGCGACATTGACGAAACCGATCTTGACTTCTTTGGCCAAGGCGTCGGTCCCTATCAGAAGCAGGCCGACAAATACCCAGATCGAAAATTTTTGGTTCATTGGAAGAGACTCTCCTTGGAATTACACACTATACTCAAAACCCAGCGCCGAAGGAAAACTGAAACACCTGCTCGTCATCCTGGCTTTTGGCATTCAACGCCTTGGCCAGGCTGACTTCCAACGGGCCAAAAGGGGAAAGCCACTGGGCCGAAATGCCAGCAGAGTAGCGCAGATCCCCCAATTGTGGCCGGTTTTTAAACACGTTGCCGGCGTCGAAAAACACTCCCAAGCGGAAGGCAGATTTGAGCTCCTCATCGAGGAAAGGCATGGGGAAGAACAAATCGGCGCCCCCTACCAGCTTGACCGCCCCACCGAATGGGTTGTTGCGCGAGTCGCGCGGACCTAAAGTATTCTGCCTGAATCCCCTAATCGACTGAACCCCCCCGGCGAAGAAGTTCTCAAAGAACGGCAGCGTGCCGGTGCTTCCATAACCGTCCCCATAGGCGGCATTTCCCCTCAGGGCAAAGACTAGATCCTTGGTCCACGAAAAAAAATACTGGCCTTGATATTGTACCTTGTAGTACTTAAGTTCGCCGAACGGAACCGACCCCAGTAATGATATCGATTGGCGACCGCCGCGCGTGGGAAACACCGCCCGATCCCGGTTGTCCCGAATCCAACCGAAAGAAGCCGTCACTACGCTGTAGTCTTTGCCGAATTTGTCGATGAAATCAAAGATTTCCTTCGCTGTTCTGCCCGTAGTCTTGAGCGTGGTTTGATTGAAGTCGAGGTTGGCGGAAAGCCGGTCGAACTCCCCAATCGGAATCCCTCCGCTCAGGCCAGCCGCTAAGGTGTTGGTGGTGTAACTGGTGATATTAGCCGCCGCGGCGTCGGTGCTGCGATAACTGACGTCGAACCCAGCGCTGATACCATCCAAGGTAAAATAGGGGTTGTAATAAGCTACCCGATAGACGGTAAACACCTGGCTGTTGTTGAACTCGAACGAAACCTGTTTGCCGGTCCCCAAAAAATTGGTCTGGGACACGCTGGCATTGAAGATCAACCCTTGGACCTGGGAAAATCCGATCCCGGCGCTTAGGTTGCCAGAGGGTCTTTCGGTCACGGCGTAGTTGACGTCGATTTGATCCAGCGTCCCTGGCACCGTCGGCGTCTCCACGTTAACCTCCTTGAAATACCCGAGTCGCTCCAAGCGGCTTTTGGACTGCTCGATCTTGGAAGTCGCCGCGAGCGCTGCCTCCATCTGGCGCAGCTCGCGCCGGATCACCTGATCCTGGGTACGGGAGTTACCCTTGAGGTTAATCCGGCGCACGTATACTTGCTTGCCCGGATCGACAAAAAAGCCCAATTTCACCGTTTTTTTCTCATCGTTGATCTCGGGCACCATGTTGACGTTGGCAAAGATATAGCCTTCGTCTCCCAAGCGGGTGCTGATCGCGTTCATGGATTCGGTTGCACGCTTGCCCGAAAATACCTCTCCCGGGCCAAGCTGAATCAGTGGGATCAATTCTTCGGGCGAAACGATTAATTTGCCTGTGAGCTTGACCTCCTCTAAACGGTAGACATCGCCTTCCTTGACATTAATGGTGATATAAATGTCTCGCTTATCTGGCGTGATGGCCACCTGCGTAGATTCAATCTCGAACCGGATGTACCCACGATCCATATAAAACGATTTGAGCCGCTCTAAATCTGCGGTGAGCTTCTGTTTGGAGTATTGATCATTTTTAGTATAAAAGGACAGCCAGCCGGTCGTCCCCGATTCGAATACCCCAAGCAGCGTCTCATCGTCGAAGGCCCGATTGCCCACGATATTGATCTGCTTGATTTTGGCCACCTTGCCCTCGGCGATCTTGATCAAAATCGCGGTCCGATTTCCGGTAATCGGCGTCACTTCAGTCTTGACTTCAACGCCGTATTTGCCGCGACTGAAATATTGGCGCCTGAGCTCGCTCTCGACCTTTTCCAACACCCTCCGGTTGAAGACCTGGCCTTCTGCCAGTCCGACATTTTTGAGCGCTTTGAGCAAGTCCTCGGTCTTGATGTCTTTATTGCCTTGGATCTTGATCGCAGCGATCGCCGGCCTCTCTGCCACTTCAACGATCAGCACCTTGCCCTCGCGATACAAGCGCACATCCTTAAAAAACCCAGTTTTAAAGAGCGCTCTGACCGCTTCAGCCAAGACGCGTTCGTCCACGCGGTCTCCAGGCTTAATCGGAAAATAATTGAATACCGTTCCTTCGGCCACCCGCTCCAGGCCACGCACCTGGATATCCTCGACCACGAACGATTCCCACGCCCAGACCCCAGAGGTCCACAACCAGGAGAACAAAATCAATAGGGTAAGGACTTTCATCCGACTCCGTCAGGTGGATAGATCGATCGGCGATCCGACCTCACCCGAATGGCTTATTCTTTGACTTGTTTTTCCAACTGTTCGAGACTGATGTGGCGGACATCCTTGCCTTTGACATAGAAGATGAGATACTCGCAGATGTTGCAACTGCGATCCCCGATGCGCTCCAGGGAACGCGCCGACCACATGACATCCAACGCAATCGGAATGCTGCGCGGATCCTCCATCATGTAAGTGATCTGTTGCCGAACGATACTTTCATACTCCCGGTCGACCAGCTTGTCCTCCTCCACGATCCTGAGAGCAAGGTTCACATCCATGCGCGCAAATGCGTCTAAGGCATCGTGGAGCATCGATCTCGCTTGAGCGGCCAACTGCTCCAATTCACTCAATTGGTTTTTCTTCGGGTAGCGCGTCGTCAGATCGATCGCCAGGCGAGCAATTCGGCGGGCCTCGTCGCCGATCCGCTCCAGGTCGGTAATCATTTTGATGACTGCCAATACCAATCTCAGATCCCGCGCCGCCGGTTGGCGTCTAGCGAGAATTTGATTGCATTTCTCATCGATCTCCACTTCCATGGAGTTGACTTTATAGTCATTGGCAATCACCTCTTCTGCCAAGTTTACGTCGTTCTCAAGCAGAGATTTGACCGCATCGGCTACCTGCGCCTCCACCAGCCCACCCATCACCAGAACTTGGTGACGGATGTCTTCCAACTCCTGCTCATACTGCTTGGAGATGTGATGATGCACTATTTCTTCCGACATAATCCCTTCCTGGCCCAGGGTGTAAATTTTGCCCCATTGTATGCCGTTTAAGGGGGATTCTCAATCAGAGCGCATCGAGTCGAGCAGTTTCTGCGCGCGCTCGCGCTCGGGAAATTGAGGCTGTTCCTTGAGCAAACGCTGCAATATTCTCCTTGCTTCGTCCTTATTTCCAGATTGCACCAGCGCCTCGGCCAAATGCAAATGAATGGCAGGCAAATGGGGTGCCCGCACCGCGGCCTCTTGCAACAAGGTCACTCCTTCCTTGAGCCTTCCGCGCTGGCTGTAGATCCAGCCGACCGTATCCAGCATTTCAGGATTGTCTTTGGCCTTGCTGGCGAGATCTTCGGCCAACTCCAATGCTTTGGCTTGACCCGTCTCCTGATATAGCCAGGCTAAGTTATTAAGGATTAAGAGGTTATCCGGTGCCAACGCCCGGGCTTTTTCATAAGCTTCGATGGCGCGCGCGGCCTCACCGTCGGCTTGATGCCCCATGGCCAACATCAGCCAGCCGGCTGCATCCTGGGGGGACTGCTTAAGCCAGCTCTGCAGGATTTCGTTTGCTTTGGCAGATTCCCCGTGCTGCCGGTACAGCTGATACAAGCGTTGAGCAGTTAGCGATGATCCTCCCAAATCATGGGCTTTGCGATAGGACGCTAAAGCTTGATCGGATTGCTTCTGCTGCAAAGCCACCTCCCCCTCCCAAATGTAACCAACTGGCTGCTCGGGAAGAAGCTTCTGCAGCTTGCGGGCTGCAGCCAGCGCCTCTTCATAGCGCTTTTGCTTGAGCAGCAAACGAATCCGCTCGCCTGCTGCCAGCAAAAAATCCTCCTTCAGCTGCAAAGCGGCCTCCCAGGCTTTGAGCGCCGCTTCCTCGTTCCCGCTCGCCACCAAGGACAAACCTAATAGATAGTGGCTATACGGCTCCTTAGGAAAACGGCTGACCAACTTCTGAAACGTGGCCACTGCGCTGGCCGCCTGATCTGCAGCCAGCTGCGCCTGCCCTAGGATTTGCAAAACACGCCCATCGTCTGGATATTTCTCGGCTATGGCACGCACCGCCTCCAACGCCTTGAGCGCCTCCCCCTTGGCCAGAAGATACCTGGCGAGCATCAAAGTCGGCTCCAGGGCTTCGGGATTGCGGCTGCGCGCTTCCTCCAAGCGGCGAGCCATCGCCTCGTAATCCTTGCGCGTTTCAGCGATCTGCGCCAAGCCGATCAAGGCGGCCACATGCCCAGGTTGCCTGTCCAGCACCTTTTGGTAGTAGCGCTCGGCTTGCTCCATCTCACCCTGGCGGAACTTGAGTTTGGCCAAATTCAAAGCCGCAGTGACATAGTCGGGGTGCTGCTTTAGCGTCTCCTGCCACTGAGCTTCTGCCTTTGCCGCCTCCCCTTTGGCCAGATAAGCCGCAGCGATCAGATTACCGGGAAGCGGATTGTCCGGCATCTTCTCGGCCAGTTTCTGGGCCGCCTCAAGCGCTTGATCGTAGTTTTTCTGTTGCAGCCTAGTGAGCACCAGCATGACCTCTGCCTGGACCAGTTTAGGGTCGTGGGCAATCGCCTGCTCAAGCTGCTCAACCGCCCCCTCAAGCTCTCCGGAGGCGATTTTACCCAGTGCCAACTGGGTGCGGATCGCAGCTGCTTCCGGCGCAAGGCGCACAGCTTCGGTCAAAAGCTCGCTTCCCTTATCGAACTGCCGGTTTTGCAAATAGGCGCTGCCTAACAGCGCCAGAAACTGAGGATCTTGCGCCAGTTTCTCCCGCTGCGGCTCAAGCAGCGCTATTGCCTCTTGCGGTCGCCCCTGTTTTATTTTGACTGCCCCCAGGAGTTTAAGCAGCGGTGGATGATCGGGTAACTGCTTGTGGACTTCGGTCAGATATTCCTCGGCCAACCCAAGCTCGTTTTTGCGGTAAGCGATCGCCCCCAACAGCAGGCGACTAGGAAGATGGTTGGGGGCAGCGCTTATGACTTTTAACAGGGAATCTTCGGCAGAAGAGATATCGTCGGTCTGAAACGCCAACAAGCCCTTGAGGTAGTGCACTAGCGGTAGCTTAGGAGCGATTTGTTCGGCTTGCTTTAAGTCTTCACGCGCCGCATCCGGTTGGTTTTGGGCCAGATAAACGGCAGCCCGACCGGACAAGGCGCGGATATCTTTCGGATTGCGCTTTAGCCCTTGGGAGAAAGCTTCTGCAGCCCCGGCAAAATCCCCCTGAAGGCGTCTGGACTCAGCCAGCACCAGCCAGGCGTCGAGGTGGTCGGGATTGGTCTTAAGAACCTGTTCGGCCCGTTGACCCGCCGCCTCGGGTTGTCTCTCCATAAGCGCCAGGCGCGCCAGGCCCAGATGCCCCTCAGCGCTTTCGGGAACCAGCTCGAGCGCCTGGTCGAATGCTCGGCGAGCGGCCTCTTTGTCTCCCAACGAAAGCTGCGCCATCCCGCGCAGGGCCAAGAGATCCGCGCGCAAATCTACCGGAGCATCCTCCTCAAGTTCCACCTTGAGCGCCTCTTTGGCCTGCCCATTAAGCAGATAGGCTTTGGCCAGCGGCACGGCCCAGCGTTTGGCCTCTACGCCCAATTCTTTGGCCTTTTCTAATTCCTTAACCGCTCCGGCCCCCTCTCCCAAACGCAAATAAGCCTCTCCTAAGAGCAAACGACCCTCGGCATGGCGCGGATTTTCCTTTAAGAAATTTTTCAGCTGGATCACCGCCGCCTTGACCTCGCCTTTAGCGAGATACTGCTTGGCCTCCTCAAGATAGCGATCCTGCCCGCTAACCGCCAGAGCACTCCAAAGCAGCAAAGCTAACAAACTCCTCTTACCTGTCATAGCGTTCCCCTAGACTTTCAAATCGAATTTGTTCAACAAGGCGTACAAAGTAGGGCGACTGACATCGAGAAGCTCTGCCGCCTTTGACACGCTGCCTTGGGCCTCGCTCAAAGCGGCGCAAACAGCCTGGCGTTCGGCCAACTCGCGGGCCTCGCGCAAGGTCAGAAGGCGCCTGTCCTTTACCGCTTCGGGAAGTTTAAGATCGGCGACCTCGATCTTCGGTCCCTTCGCCAGGGCAACGGCAGTCTTGACCCGCCCTTGCAGTTCACGCACGTTACCCGGCCAATCATAAGACTCCATAGCCGCGAGCGCGGCTTCGTTAAAATCGAGCAAGTTCTTCCTCATCTCCAGGCTGTAGCGGTGGAGGAAAGCGCGCGCCAACACCTGGACGTCTTCCCGGCGCTCCCTCAAGGGAGGGAGAGTAACGGTCGTCTCGTTGATGCGGAAATATAAATCCTCGCGGAAACGGCCTTCGCCGATCAGACGCTCTATGTCCTGATGGGTAGCACAGATAACGCGCACGTCCACCGGAATTTCCCGCCTTCCGCCGATGCGCTCGATGGTTCGCTCCTGCAAAAAGCGCAAAAGCTTTGGCTGCAGCGCCAAAGGCATGTCGCCGATCTCGTCCAAAAACAAGGTGCCACCTTGGGCCAACTCGATCTTGCCCTTGGTCTGCTTAGCAGCGTCGGTGAACGCCCCTTTCTCATAGCCGAACAGCTCCGCCTCCAGGAGATTTTCCGGAATGGCAGCGGTATTGATCGCCACGAATGGCCCATTGGCCCTGGGGCTCAAGCGGTGCAGAGCACGCGCCATCACTTCCTTGCCGGTGCCGCTCTCGCCGAGCAGCAAGATGCTCAAATTCGTAGGCGCTAACTGTTCGATCAGACGGCAAATTTCGTGCATTTTGGGGCTGGCAGCAATCACCCCATCTAAGGGGGAATGGATGTGTAAGCGGGCCAGCTTGCGGTTTTCCTCTTCCAAGGCATAGAGGCGAAAGGCCCGTTTCACGATCAATGCGAGCAGGTCCGCCTCGACCGGCTTTTGATAAAAATCGTAGGCCCCCAAACCGATGGCGCGCACGGCATTGTCGTGGTCGTCATTGCCGGTGATGACGATCACCTTGGTGGAAGGCGCCAGCTTCAAGATCGCCTCTAGGGTGGCAAAGCCTTCAGATACCCCACCCGGGTCAGGCGGCAGCCCAAGATCCAAAGTCACCACCTGCGGCATGGCCTTTTTCATCATCGTCAGCGCCGCTTCGCGATCCTCGGCAGTGACGACCGCATAACCATCGGCAAAACTCCACTTGAGCTGATTCCTAAGACCTAGGTCATCCTCGACGATCAGCAAAGTCTCCCATCCGTAGCTTTTTGAATCGCCAGTCAAACCGACACCCCTTCGTGCGTCTTTATCGTTTCAGATTCACTTGTGGCCAAGGGGAAGATGAAACAAAAGCGGCTGCCTTTGCCGGGAGTGCTCTGCACCGTTAGGTCCCCGCCTAGGGCACGCACGTATTCGCGGCTTTCGTAAGCGCCGATCCCTATCCCGCTCAAGCCTTTGGTGGTCTCGAACGGCTTGAACAGCCGTCCGCGGATGAATTCGCTATCCATTCCCGGCCCGTTGTCTTCCACCTCAACTATAGCCTGCCTTCCCCGCAAGTCCAGCCTGATTTTTACCCAACCGTGTTTGCCTGCCGCTTCCTGAGCATTTTGGATGATGTGTTCCAAGGCCGAACTTAGCTTTTCTGGCTGGGCCAGAACGGGAGCTTCCTGGTCCGTCTGGAACTCGAGCGTAGGCCTTGGCAACTGCCCTGCCCGCGCCGCTGCCACTTCTTGCAGCACAAGGCGCAAATCTATTTTTTGTTTGGACGTCTCGGCTCCTAAGTTTTTAAGTTGCGTCAATAGGCGGTTCATCTTAGAAGCTGCGTGCTCAACAGTGGTCATGGCGTCGCGCACGAATTCGGGATTGGCGGCGTGTTTGTCGGCGTTGCGTACGACCAAAGCAAGCTGGGCAACAAGGTTTTTGAGGTCGTGCACTACGAACGCCGCTAAGCGGTTGAATCCCTCGAACTGGCGAGCTTCTAAAAGACGCCTGGCCGTCTCCTCCACCACTAAAAAGCTGGCCGCTTGGCGACCGGCGGTTTTAAGCACATCCCGTACTTCCCAGTTGCATTCGAACTTAGATCTAGGGGAAGTCAACAGCACTACTGCCCATAAGTCCTCGCCATGAAACAGCGGCACGAGCAACCAGGGGTCACGACAGCCGTCTAGCCAACTGGGAAAACTCAAGCATTCATACAGTTCGGGCAGAGCCTTCAGTTCTTGAAGATTTACTACCCACTTTTTGCGCTGCATGAAGTCGATCACAGGATCTTGACCTTCTATGGGTCCGGCCTGGAATTTAGGCTCCCCCCACTCGGCCAAGGCCGAAAAGCTGCCGTGCTCGGAGCGTACCCAAAGGAGGCCAGAAGGGCTTTCGACCAGGTCAGCAAGCGCTCGAATCACACGCTCGCCTAGAGGAGAGTCGTTTGCCGAGTGAGACAAAATCTGGGTGATCCTAAGCCATTCTTTGCGGTAGTCGTAGCGATAACTGAAAAAATGCTTGTTCAAAAATACCCTAAGGTAAGCGCGCGCCGATCCGGAAAACAGCAGGATTAAAAGCAAAAGTCCCGCCCCAACCAGGAAAGCGATTTGGAAAACCTCGCCCCACTGACCGCCGTAGAGCCGAATGTAGTAACCGGCGCCGGCCATCACCAAAAGATACAGGCCAGTCCCTAACACCGCCGCCGAATGAAATACGAAATCCCGAGAGATAAAGGCTTCCACCGACCAATCTGGGTTGCGTGCTGCCGACACCGCAAACAATGGCACCAGTAGGCTCTCTACTAGCCCGCGCGCGCTCCAAAGATTTAGGTCAATGCGTTTGAACAACAATGCCTCGGAATAAAGATAAAACTCATATGCGCACATCCCCCCAAGCGCCAAGCACAGGAACTTGATATACCAGCGGCGGTCCGGGCGGGTGTTACGATACAGCTGCTCTACGCCGATCAGGCCTAAAAGCGCCAAAAACAACTGACCGACAAGCGGAACCTCAATGAGCCACGTTCCAGACCACAAGTTGGCAAGCCAGGGATGTACCGTCAAATAAGCTATCAGGCTCACTCCCCCGTACCTCGCCCAACGCAGGGCATTTCGGGTAAGCTTAAAAGGCAAAAGTTGCCACAAAAATACCAGCCATCCGCCAAAGCGCAGGACTTCCAGCGACCAGATCAGCGCTGCCGGCAAATTCCTAAAGGCCAACTGCCAGGCGTTGGTCCCTGCCCATAGACAAGTCAGACCCGAGGCCAACAACAACATCCCGCCTTTTGCTGAATGCCCCCGCCAAGAGCTCGCAATCCACCCGGTTAGAAACAAATAGGCGACCGAAGCAAACGCGTAACTGACTACCCCAACCGCAGAATCCATCACCGCGCTCCCTTGCCCCATAGCACTACCTCCACCGTCTGCAGCATGATCAGAACGTCTAAGAGCAGACTGTAATTCTTGACGTAATACAAGTCATATTGGAGTTTCTCTACTGCATCCGCCTCGCTGGCGCCATAAGGGTAGCGCACCTGAGCCCAGCCAGTGATCCCGGGTTTGACCCGATGGCGCTCGGCATAATAGGGAATGGTCTCGGCAAACTTTTCTACAAATTCAGGGCGTTCCGGCCGCGGCCCAACAAAGCTCATATCGCCTTTGAGTACGTTCCACAGCTGCGGCAGTTCGTCAATCCGGGTCTTGCGGATAAACCTTCCCACCCGCGTGATGCGCTCGTCATTGACAGCCGCCATGCGCGCCCCATCCTTCTCGGCGTCGGGGCGCATGCTGCGAAATTTAGCCAGCTGGAACAGCCTAAAATTTTCACCTACGCGCGTCTGCCGATAGAGAACTGGATATTTTCCCCCTCCCTCGATCCAGATGGCTATCGCTGTAAGCAGCATCACCGGCCAGGTGACAGCCAACAACACAAAGCTGGCTACAATGTCAAACAGGCGTTTGACGAGCAGGCTGCTTTTCATCCTAAACCCGTCGGAGAACACTAACCAACTAGGCTGCAAGCAGTCGATCTTGATAATCCCCGCTTCGCGTTCAAAAAAAGTCAGAAGGTCCACCACCTCGATTCCAGCCATCTTGCAATCTAAGAGCTCATCCACGGGAAATCCCTGGCGACGGTCGTCGGGGGCAACCACGATTTCGTCTATATCCTCGCGCTCAGCAAAATCGCGCAAAGGTCCTTCAATCTCAAGCATGCGACTCAAATCCACTTGGCACGATTCGTTCCCTATGCGCACAAACCCGAGTAAGGTTAAATTGGCATCTGCGAGCTTTTGGCTACTTTCCAAGATGCGGCTTGCCAGTTGACCGGCTCCCAGTACCAACACCCTTCGCCGCAAGTGCTGGCTGTCTACGAACCGACAAAACACCAAGCGGATGGCAATTATGGCGAGCGCAGAGAACAACAGAGTTAAGGCAAAAATCCCACGCCCTATAAACAAGTCTGGGAAAGCATAAAAGATGAGGCTCATTGCCACTGCACCGAAGGTAAAGCTTACCCCCAACCGCAACAAAAACTCGGCGAGTCCCCAGCGGTGAGCTACGCGCTGGTACAGCCCCAGGGCGGCATTTAAAATCACCATCGTTAAAGCAAACAGAAAGGCGGTAACCCACCAATCGGATTCCGCCTGCCACCCCTCCTCGTGCAGGAAACGTAGATGAGCACCGATAAAGATCGCTGCCGAAAGGATAACCGCCTCTACAACCATCAGCCCCAGATAAGCGGTCGAGACATAGTGGCGGAAAATCCGGATCATGGCATAACCTTAAGTTTTATTGTTCGGGATGAAGCCGTCTTCCGTCAGCGCATTCATGCTAACAAAAAAGCTCGGTGTGAGGACAAGTTGCTATCATTTTATAGTCGCAAATCGGCTATGCTTTGATGAATTTAAGCAAAATTTCGCCTTAAGGAGGCTCCATGCTGTCGCTGGACAACGTGAAATTGGGGATCGTGGGCTTAGGCTATGTGGGTCTGCCCCTGGCGGTAGAATTCGGGCGCCGCTTCGAAACCGTCGGCTTAGACATTAATCTAAAGCGGGTCGAGGAATTAAGGCGCGGGATCGACCGCTCCCGGGAGGTAGAGGCAGAAGAGCTCCAACGCGCCGAGCGGCTCCGGTTCACTACCGATCCCGCCGATCTTGCCGGCTGCAATGTCTTCGTGATCACCGTCCCCACCCCCATCGACCAGCACAAGCGCCCAGATTTGCAACCGTTGACTTCCGCCAGCCGCACCGTAGGAAGCTTGCTCAAACCGGGCGATGTCGTGATCTACGAATCCACTGTCTACCCCGGCGCCACCGAGGAAGTGTGCGTACCGATCCTGGAACGCGAGTCGGGGCTTGCGTTCAACCGCGATTTTTTTGCCGGCTACAGCCCCGAGCGCATCAATCCCGGCGATAAACAGCATCGGCTTACTACCATCATCAAAGTCACCTCGGGCTCGACCCCGGAAGCCGCCGAATTCATCGATCAACTCTACCGCAGCATCATTCCCGCCGGCACCCACAAAGCTAGCAGCATCAAGGTCGCCGAAGCCGCCAAAGTGATCGAGAACACCCAGCGCGACGTCAACATCGCCTTGATCAACGAACTTTCGGTGCTGTTTCACAAACTGGGCTTAGACACGTTAGAAGTGCTGGAAGCAGCCGGTAGCAAGTGGAATTTCTTACCTTTCCGGCCGGGGCTGGTGGGCGGACACTGCATCGGCGTTGATCCTTACTATCTGACCCATAAGGCGCAGGAGATCGGTCACCACCCGGAGATTATCCTAGCCGGGCGGCGCATCAACGACTCCATGGGCGAATACGTGGTCGCCCGGGTGGTCAAACTGATGAACCAGCGCCGCATCCACGTGTGTCAATCCAACGTCTTGATCATGGGGATTACATTCAAAGAAAACTGCCCGGACATCCGCAACACCCGGGTGATCGACATGATCCGCGAGCTTGAGACCTACCACGCCAAGGTCGACGTCTACGACCCTTTAGCCTATCCCGACGAGGCCCAACAAGAACTTGGGGTCAACTTGCTCGAAAAGCCACAGCCTGGGCGTTACGATGCGATCATTATCGCCACCGCCCACGACCAGTTCCGGGAAATGGGAGCTGAAAAGATCCGGGCGCTGGGCAAACCGAATGCGGTCTTGTTCGACGTCAAAGGGATTTTGCCCCAAGGCAGCGTGGATGGGCGCCTATGAAAGTCTTGGTAACCGGCACCGCCGGATTCATCGGTTCTTTTCTGGCCCATAGGCTGCTCGACCGTGGCGATGAGGTCATCGGCGTCGACAACCTCAACGATTACTATGACGTTCGCTTAAAACACGCTCGCCTGGCAAAGCTCAATGCTCGCCTGGGATTCACCGAGATCCGTGCCAGCTTAGAGGATCGCGAAGCGATCGCCGAGACCTTCCGCAAGTTTCGCCCCGCACGAGTAGTCAATCTCGCTGCCCAGGCTGGAGTGCGCTACTCGCTGGAGAACCCTTATACATACATAGACGCCAATCTGGTAGGTTTTGGCAACATTCTCGAAGCGTGCCGTAAGTTCGAAGTGGAGCACTTAGTTTATGCGTCTTCCAGCTCGGTCTATGGGGCCAATACCAAAATGCCATTCTCAGTCCATCATAATGTCGACCATCCGGTCAGCTTATATGCCGCCACTAAGAAAGCCAATGAACTGATGGCTCACACCTATAGCTATCTTTATGGCCTTCCCACCACTGGTTTGAGGTTTTTCACCGTCTATGGCCCCTGGGGGCGGCCGGACATGGCGCTGTTTAAGTTTACCCGCAACATCTTAGAGGGCAAGCCCATCGAGGTCTATAACTACGGCCGGCATAAACGCGATTTCACCTACATCGACGACATCGTCGAAGGGGTAGTGCGCGTTTTGGACAAGCTCCCAGAGCCTAACCCCAATTGGTCGGGCGATAACCCCGATCCTGGCACTAGTCTAGCCCCTTACCGAATTTATAACATCGGCAGCCACCGTCCGGTGGAACTGATGCGTTTCATCGAAGTCCTAGAGGATGCCCTGGGAGTCAAAGCGGTGAAGAACTTTTTGCCGATGCAGCAAGGCGACATTGCTGAAACTTTCGCCGACGTAACCGACCTGATCCAAGCGGTAGGTTATGCTCCGACTACTCCGATCGAAGAGGGGATTGCCCGCTTCGTCGCCTGGTATAAGGACTACTACGGCTACCGATGGTGACCCACCCGCCCTTGCTTGGCTTTGCTGCCTTCAGCGGAGCCGGCAAAACTACCCTGCTGGTCCGGTTAATTCCCGAGCTTGCCCGACGCGGGCTGAAAGTGGGCGTGATAAAGCACGCGCATCACAGTTTTGACATCGATCAACCCGGCAAGGACAGCTACAGACTACGCCAAGCCGGCGCCACTCCGATCATGGTGGTCTCGAGCCGAAGGCGGGCGATCGTCTACGAATACCCGGAGCAAGGTGAGGTCGGGCTGTTTGAACAATTGCCCTTTCTGGACGTCTCCGGGCTGGACTTGATTTTGGTAGAAGGCTTCAAGCGCGAACCCATCCCGAAAATCGAACTCCATCGTCCGGCGCTGGGCAAACCGTTGCTCTTTCCAGAAGACTCCAACATCATCGCGGTAGCCAGCGACGTCTGGATGGCCTGCCCGCTGCCCTTGTTGGACCTCAACCGGCCGCAAGAGATCTGCGATTTTATCCTGCATGACTTCCTCTCCCGTTGATCCCTGCCACGCCGGCTTGCTCAGCTTCGAGGCTGCGCTTGCGCAGATCCTAACCGCCATTTCTCCACTCGACGCCTGGGAACAGGTAACCCTCAAGGCTGCTCTGGGACGGATTCTTGCCGAGCCGGTCAGGGCCCCGGTGGCCTTGCCCCCGTTTCCCAATTCGGCTGTGGACGGTTATGCCGTCAACCTCTCGAACGCCCCCCCTAAGGAAGGACTGACCGTGGTGGGGGAAAGTTTTGCCGGCAGGCCCTATCCGAACCGACTGGATCCGGCCCAAGCCGTGCGGGTCTTCACCGGAGCGGTGGTTCCAGAAGGAACAACCGCCGTCATCATGCAGGAAGAAGTAACCCAGCAAGGCCGATCCCTCTACCTTAAGCGTCTGCCCGCCCCCGGGGAAAACATCCGCTCGGCCGGCAGCGATGTCCGCTGCGGCGAAACCGTGCTGTCCCAGGGTCATTGCTTGCAGGCTGCCGATTTGGGCTTGCTTGCGGCGTTGGGAATCTCCCAAGTGGCGGTGTTCCAAAAGCCGCGCGTGGCTTATTTCTCCACCGGCGATGAGCTGTGCAGTTTGGATGAACCGCTGGGCCTCGGTCAAATCTACGACAGCAACCGTTACAGCCTGTATGGACTCTTGGCGGAGCTTCCCGTCTCAGCCTGCGACCTCGGCACGGTGCCTGACGACTTAGCGCAGCTTACCGGCCTGCTCGAGGAGGCTAGGCAAAACTACCACCTCATTTTGAGTTCCGGTGGGGCTTCGGTAGGCGATGCAGATCTGCTGCGCCAGGCGGTTGCCCGGGTCGGCCAAATAAACCTGTGGCGGATTGCGATCAAACCGGGTAAACCCTTGATCTTCGGTCGTACCGGTCGGGCTTGGTACTTCGGTCTGCCGGGCAATCCGGTCTCAGTTCACGTCAGCTTCACCCAGATCGTCCGCCCTGCCCTATGGAAACTGGCGGGTTTAGCCGGGTTCAAGCCGTTTAGGCTCAAAGCGCTCTGTCTAAACGACTTGGACAAGTCGCCTGGACGGTTGGAATTTATGCGCGGCAGGCTCGGTCTGGATGACCAGGGCCGGCTGACCGTCATTGGGCTGGTGGGACAGGAATCGCATCAACTTGCCACGCTCAGCCGGGCAGATTGCTTTATCGTCCTTCCGGCAGAAAGTGCCGGGGTACACGCCGGTGACAGCGTGGAAGTAGAGCCTTTTTCCACGCGGTATGCCCATACGCATGGTTAGCGGCTTGTTCATTACCGGCACCGATACCGGGGTCGGCAAAACTTACATCGGTGCGGCCCTGGTCCGAGCGCTCAAGCGGCGTGGCCTTAAGGTTTGGGTGCGCAAGCCGGTCGAGACTGGCTGTGTACGGACGCCATCCGGCCTTCTGCCCCGGGACGCCCAGATCTTGAACCGCGCCGCCGGAGACCCGGAACCGCTGGATACCGTCTGCCCTTACCGCTTCGAGGCGGCCGTCTCTCCGGAACGCGCTGCGCGGCTCTGCGGCCAACCGCTTAATCTGGAACGCTTGATCGAGGCCTGTCGTCCGCCAAACCAAGGGCTAATGCTGGTAGAGGGCGCAGGAGGATTCTATTCTCCCATCGCCGCCGCCAGTCTAAACGCCGATTTGGCCCAGGCGCTCGCGTTCCCGGTGCTCGTGGTCGCCGCCGACCGCTTAGGGGCCATCCATCAGGTATTAACGACCCTGGAGGCGGTCGCCCGCCGCGGGCTGGATCCTATCGGAGTAGTCCTAAACCAAATTCGCCGTTCAGATGCCCCATTCATAGACAATTTGGAGGATCTCCAACGATTCAGCCAGGCGCCGATATATCCGGTCCCCCTCCTCCCACCAGGGGACAAAATCGTCTTGGAGCAAGCTCTACGGCCGCTGATCGAACGGCTAAAAAGCCTCTGGCTTGCGACCCCTGAGCAGTAGCTTACGCACCGCCTCGCTGGGCGACACCCCTTCGTAAAGCAAGGCGTAGACCTGCTCTACTATGGGCATCTCGACCCCAAACCTCGCGGCCAACTGCCAGACCAGCCGCGTGGTCAGGATTCCCTCGATTTCTTGCCCGATCTCAGCTTTAAGCTCTGCCACTGCCCGCCCCTTACCGAGCCCCAATCCCAATCTTCGGTTCCTAGATTGATCGTCAGTAGAGGTCAGGATCAAGTCGCCGACTCCAGCCAACCCCATAAAGGTCTCTCGCCGAGCACCCATCGCTTCCCCTAAGCGCATCATCTCCGCCAGCCCTCGGGTGATCAAGGCAGCGCGAGCGTTGGCACCGAACCCCATACCGTCGGAGACTCCGGCGGCAATAGCCAATACGTTTTTGACCGCCCCCCCTAGCTGCACCCCGATCAGATCGCCACAGGTGTAAGCGCGGAAAAATTCATTGTGGAGGAGTTTTGCTACCGCTGCAGCGAACTCGGCGTCGTACGAAGCGACGGTGATGGCGGAGGGCAAACCGAGCATGACCTCACGTGCGAAAGTCGGCCCCGACAGCACCGCCAGGCGACACACAGGCCCTATTATTGCCAGTGCCACCTCGTGCAACAGCCATCCGCCGTCCGGATCCAGCCCTTTGGTGCCCCAGGCGACTTTGGGATGAGGCGGAAGATAAGGCCGCACGCTGGCCAGGCAGGCGGAAAAAGCATGGCTGGGCACAGCGATTAGAATCAAATCCTTGGCACTTACCGCTCGGCTCAGCTCGCTTTCGAACCGGATTCGGGGAGAAAGCGAAAATCCCGGCAAATAGCGCTCGTTGGTGCGTGTGCTAAGCAGTGCCTGAATCCGCTTGGGGTCTCTGTCCCACAGATTAACGTCGAAACCGTTGCCGGCAATCAGATTGGCGAGCGCCGTCCCCCACGAACCTGCCCCGAGCACGCAAACAGAGGCTAGCTCCATGCTCAGTTTGGCCTGATAGTAGTTTTCTCCCCCGCCTGCTGCATTTTTTGCGCGTAGATAGCTTCGAAATTTACCGGTGGCAGAAGCATAGGCATGAACCCGCCTTTGAGGGAGAGATCAGACACCACTTCGCGGACATAAGGGAACAGGATGGTAGGGCAGTAAATCCCAAGCAACGGCTCCAATTCCTCCCGTCCGAATCCCTGGATGGAGAAAATCCCAGCCTGCGCCGCCTCGATCAGATAAGCGGTCATTTCCTTGATTTTGACCGTGATCGTCACGGTCAGGACCACCTCATACAAGTGCTCCTGTAACGTCTGGACATGGCTGGACAGGTTGAATTCCACCTGGGGGTCCCAGCGTTGAGTAAAGATATTCGGGGAGTTTGGAGTTTCAAAGGACAGATCCTTGACATAGAGCTTCTGGATCGCAAATTGCTTCTCCGGGTGATCGGCCATGATTTAAGTTCCTTTAAGTTGGCTTATGTTTGATAACCGGCAGGCTGGCGTCTTCCCACGCTGCCATGCCGTTCTTTAGCAGACAGACCCTATCGAAACCTGCCTGGATTAACTTTTTGCACGCCGCGGGAGAGCGGGTGCCAGACTGACACGCCACGATTACCGGCTTATGTTTTAAGTCTTCTAGTTCACCGAGGCGTTTTTCCAACTCTCCAAGCGGGATCAATCTGGCATTGACGATATGCCCCTTAGCCCATTCATGGGGTTCACGCACATCCACCACGACCGCATCCTCCTCGTTGATCAGCATCACCGCTTCCAGCGGGGTGATGACTTGATACTTACGCAGCAGGCTCTCCACCAGATCGCGGAACAAAAGCACTACTACCGCAGCAAATGCGAGGACCAAGTATAAATGGTTACCTACAAATTCGAACAAACGGTCCATAAAATGATCCTTCAGAGATATGTTTATTACTGATCGATATGGGAACGGGTTTTACCATGGTCGCAGAACACCGACCGGATCATCTCAATCAAGTGCACAGTCCGCGGATCGTCGATGCGGTAATAGACGCGATTTGCCTGTTTGTCGAAAGTCAAAATCCCTTTCATGCGTAGAATAGCCAAGTGCTGGGAAACATTGCTCTGGGTCGTGCCCACCTGTTCCAGAATTTCTTGCACGCTCGCCGGCCCCTTGCCCAAAGTACACAATATCTTCAGTCTCAATGGGTGAGACATAGCCTTCAAGCATCTAGCCGCGTGGATGACGTCTGCCTCATCGACGATCAACTGCTCTGACATACGCTTTGTCGATCACCTTTTAAACCGATCCAATTCTGGACTACTGCCCTTTAGCATCGCAAGATACGTGATTATAATAGTTTTTTCTTTTGCTCTCTGCTGTCAGAGAACATTGATCTACCTTTGTCCTGATTCAATCCAGTCAGCATTCCAACTACGATCTTCCGAATGCAGAGAAGGGATTTCAAGCCGAGAAAATAATGTCATACTAATTTATATCTGATCCTCCTTAAGGAAGCATTGATGCGTACTACGAACTTATTACTGCTTGCCCTAGGTACTTTGCTTGGTATTTTGCTTGGCACCTGTGGCAGCGTCTTGGCAGAACGCTCGACCAAAAGGACTGAAACGATTCCTTTCACGGAGCTGCGCTCCTTCACCGAGGTTTTCGAACGCATTCAAGAAGACTATGTGGAGCCAGTCTCGGATAAAACCCTGTTGGAAAACGCTATCCGCGGCATGCTGTCTGGACTCGATCCCCACTCTTCTTACCTAACTCCCGATGAACTCAAGGAACTCCGTATCGGTACCACTGGCCAGTTCGGGGGGTTGGGAATCGAGGTGGGCATGGAAAACGGATTTATTAAAGTGATCGCCCCAATCGACGATACCCCAGCTCAAAAGGCTGGCATCAAGCCTGGAGACCTGATCATCCGCTTGGATGAGAAGCCAGTTAAAGGCATGTCCTTGGAAGAAGCGGTCAAGATGATGCGCGGCGAAGCCGGAACCCAAATCACCCTCACCATCGTACGCGAGGGTCTAGACAAGCCGCTTAAGGTCACGCTCACCCGCGCAATCATCAAGGTTAAAAGCGTCAAGCATCAAATCCTAGAGCCTGGTTATGGGTACCTACGGATCACCAGCTTCCAGTCGGGCACCGGTGAGCAGTTGACCAAAGCCGTCGCCAAGTTGAAGGAGGAAGGACCGCTCAAGGGGGTCATCCTTGACCTACGCAACAACCCTGGAGGCGTCCTGAATGCGGCGGTGGCGGTCAGCGACGCTTTCTTGGACCACGGCCTGGTCGTCTATACCGACGGCCGGATCGAGGAGTCGAAAATGAAGTTCGAGGCTACCCCTGGCGATATTTTAGAAGGCGTTCCGATGGCGGTTCTGATCAACGCCGGTTCTGCTTCAGCGGCGGAAATCGTTGCCGGCGCCTTACAGGACCACAAGCGTGCCATCCTCCTAGGGCAAAAAACCTTCGGCAAGGGATCGGTCCAGACCATCCTGCCTTTAAGCAACGGTGGAGGGGTCAAAATGACCACTGCCCGCTACTACACCCCTTCGGGGCGTTCGATCCAGGCCGAGGGAATCGTTCCCGACATCATTTTGGGGATGGTACGTCTGGAAAAGATCAGCGAAGCCGAAGAGTTTAAGCCTTTAACTGAAGCGGACCTATCTCGTCACCTGGAAAATGGAAATAAGAAATCCAAACCGGAAACAGATAAAGCCAAGGATGGTAGCAAGGAAGAAGACGGCTTGCTTGAGGACTACCATCTACATGAGGCCTTGAACGTACTCAAGGCGATCAACATCCTCAAAAGGGGATCTTGAGGGTAGCAAAGCGCCTGTATTGGGATCAAGCGCAGCTTTGGCAAAAAATAAATTGTTACTAAAATTTAATCAATATGGATAAAAAGGGAGGTCGTCTTGCTTAGACTCGCACTTGTATTGTCAATTTTAGTGCTCCTGCCTCAGATCGCCAGCGCATCAGAGGCAGAAATCTTAGGGTTAGTAGCCACCGAACGCGGTATTTACTGCGTATTGATCTTCATCATCGCCTATATCCTGGTGATGACTGAAGAATTCATCGAGCTGAAAAAATCCAAACCGGTTATCGTCGCTGCTGTCATCATTTGGGCGGAGGTTGCGTATCTGGCCAGCAGCAAGGGAGTCTCGGCAGAGGAATTGCAGCGCGTAATCGCCGGTAACGTCAACGAGTACGGACAGTTGATGCTGTTTTTGTTGGTCGCCATGACCTACATCAACGCGATGGCCAACCGCAACGTATTCGAGCGCCTGCGCTCGTGGCTGATCAGCCGCAATTTCGGCTACCGCAAGCTGTTTTGGATCACCGGGGTCATCGCCTTCTTTCTGTCGGCGGTGGCCGACAACCTGACCACCGCTTTGCTGATAGGCACGGTGGTGCTAGCAGTAGGCAAAGACAATCCGCGCTTTATCGCTTTAGGCCTGATCAACTTGGTAGTGGCAGCCAACGCCGGCGGCGCTTTTAGTCCTTTTGGCGACATTACTACGCTGATGGTCTGGCAAGCAGAAAAAGCTTCTTTCTTTGAGTTCTTCGAGTTGTTTATCCCCTCGCTCGTCAACTTCGCCGTGCCGGCGGCCGCGATGCACTTTGCCATCCCCGACGAGCAGCCCGAACAAAGTGAAGACGGCTTGGTCCCACTTAAGATCGGGGCCTACCCCATCTGCGCCTTGTTCGGCCTGACCATCGCTCTGGCAGTAGGACTTAAGCAATTTTTAAATCTGCCGCCGTTCATGGGCATGATGCTCGGCTGGGGGATCTTGGCCATCTATGGTTTCTGGCTTAAGCACCAAGAACACGATCTCCCCAAAGACAAGCGCTTTGACATCTTTGAGATGGTGCGCGATGCTGAGTGGGACACGTTAATGTTCTTCTTTGGCGTGATTTTTTGCGTGGCCGGGCTAGCTTACATCGGCTACCTACAATTGACAGCCGAGTGGCTGTACGGGGATTTGGGCGCCACTACCGCCAACGTCCTGATCGGCATTCTGTCGGCGGTGGTCGACAACATTCCGGTCATGTTCGCAGTCATCGAGATGGACCCCAATATGCCGCTATATCAATGGCTCTTGGTGACGTTGACGACTGGCGTAGGAGGGTCGATGCTGTCCATCGGTTCAGCGGCGGGGGTAGCCCTGATGGGGGTATCTAAAGGGAAATACACTTTCTTTTCTCACCTGCGCTGGACCCCTGCTATCGTCGCCGGGTATTTCATCAGCATTTTAGTCCACATCTGGCTGAACGCTTGAATCAGAAACCGCCCCTTGCCCGGAAGCAGGCAGGGGGCCTAACCTGTCCCTGAATCTAAGCAGCATGAACAATCCCGGTAGCGCTGCAGCAGTGCACGCCAGAAAGAACTCTGTCCATCCCAATTGCTCGGCGATCCAGCCGGTGGGCGCGGCGACCATCACCCGTGGGACTCCCATGAGACTGGAAAGCAAGGCATACTGACTTGCGGTGAAGCGCCGATCAGTCTGAGTAGCCATGAAGGCTACAAAAGCGGCTGTCCCCATTCCCGACGATAAGTTCTCGAAGCTGATTACCGAGGTCAGCCCCCACAGGCTCGGTCCAAGATGAGCCAACACTGCGAACCCAGCAGTGGAAGCCGCTTGAAGAATGCCAAACAGCCACAAAGCGGCATAGATCCCCAGGCGTAAGATCAATGCTCCGCCAACTAGTCCACCGATGACGGTAGCCCAAAACCCGAACAGCTTGACCACCGCGCCGATTTCAGTCTTGCTGAAGCCGAGGTCCAGATAAAACGGCATAGTCATGTGGCTGGCCATAGTATCGCCGAGCTTGTACAAGAGGATAAACAAAAGGATCAGCAGCGCATCCTGGCGCCTGAAGAATTCCAAGAAAGGCTCGATTATCGAAACAGCAGGCGATGCAGGGTCTTCGCAGCCAATCTGCGACTCCCGAGACCAAAAAGTGACCACAACGCCCGAGGCCATCAGCGCGCCGCTCAACCAATATACCTTCTGGAAGCCGAGAAAATCAGCAAGGATCAACCCACCGCCAGAGGTCAGCAGCATGCCCAGCCGATAGCCATTGACGTAAAAAGAGGCTCCCAGACCCTGCTCCAAATCCGTTAGGGATTCCCGTCGATAAGCATCAATCAGAATATCCTGGCTGGCAGACAAAAAGCTCACCCAAAACGCAATCAGTGCTACCCAGGCAGGATCCGGCGCGGGGCAGGTAAACCCGATGCAGACCAGGCCCACCGCAAGCATAAGTTGCACCCACAGCAGCCAACCCCGGCGACGACCACCCGGCAGGGAAAAGCGGTCGAACAGCGGCGCCCATAGGAATTTACCGGTATAGGGAAGCCCAACTAAGGCAAACAAACCGATGGTGGCCAAATCCACCCCCTCCTCCCGCATCCAGGCCTGTAGCACCGATCCGGTAAGGAGCAACGGCAAACCGCTATAAAAACCCATGGCAAACGCCACAGCCATACGGCGGTTGACTATCGACCGCAACCAGGAATGCTCAGAAAGGATAGTCATAATCGATGATTACAGGCGCATGGTCAGAGAAACGCTGCTGGCGATAAATTTCCACGCGTAGGACACGGTCTTTTAACGAAGGAGAGATAATCTGATAATCGATCCGCCAACCCACGTTTTTGTCCCACGCCCGCCCGCGGTTGGACCACCAAGTATATTGATCCGGCTCCTGATTGAGGACGCGGAAAGCATCCACCCATCCCTCCTGTTCGAACAGCTTATCCATCCAGGCGCGCTCCTCAGGCAAGAATCCTGAACGATTCTGGTTGGCTCGCCAGTTCTTGATGTCGATTTTTTTATGTGCGATATTGAAATCTCCGCAAAAGACGTAATCCCGCCCGGTTTGACCGCAGCGGCGCAGAAATTCAAGAAAATGCGCTAAAAATTCGAATTTGAAATTTTGCCGCTCCTCCCCCGAAGTTCCCGAAGGAACATACACCGAAGCTACGCTTAGCTTTCCGATGCGCCCTTCCAGATATCTCCCCTCGCGATCTGCTTCCGGCCAGCCGAAGCCTTCGATCACTTCATCCGGCTGTCTGCGCACATACAAGGCAACCCCGCCATAACCCTTTTTCAGGGCGCTCGAATAATAACAATAATAGCCTTGAGGCCAAAACACGCTATCTTGAAGTTGGTCTGGCTGCGCCTTGATTTCCTGCAAACAGACGAAATCCGCGTTCTCCGCCGCCAGCCAGGCAAAAAATCCTTTACTCGCTGCCGATCGGATCCCGTTTACGTTGAGTGTGATCACCCGCATGAATCTTCCTGTTAAGTGGACAAAACCGCTTCATCAACTAATATTAAAAAACACATCCTGTCATACTCGCAGATAGAACACAAAACCCATGGCGACATCGACTGCAAGCACTCCCAAGCTCAGTGGCCTGGCCCTTTGCCTGGTCGATGCGGGTCTTTTGAGCGAACAGGAGGCACTGCGCTATCAGGAGCAGGCATACCAGCAGAAAACCCCCTTGGTGACGTTTCTGGTAGCCAACAAAATCCTAAGCAGCCTCACCATCGCGGCTGCAGCTTCGCGCCAATTCGGTGTCCCCCTGTTCGACCTCGACGCGATGGATATGGGAGTTGTGCCAATCAAATTGGTCAGCGACAAGCTGATTCAAAAACATCATATCCTGCCGCTTTACCAACGCGGCAATCGCTTGTTTTTAGCGGTTTCCGATCCTACTAATCTGCAAGCTCTGGACGAGGTCAAATTTCACACTGGATTGGCGACCGAAATCATTTTGGTCGAGGAGAACAAACTCGCCAAGGCCATCGATGCCGCACTAGAAGCCGCCGATAGCAGCTTTCAGGACCTTCTGGATGAAAATCTAGAAAGCCTCAAGATCGAAAGCGCTGCCGAGGACCAAGGGGGAGTTGTTACCGAATCGGAGGTGGAAGACGCTCCGATCGTGCGCTTTGTCAACAAGATTTTGCTCGATTCGATCAAGAAAGGAGCTTCCGACATTCACTTCGAACCCTATGAAAAAAGCTTTCGCATCCGCTTCAGAATCGACGGCATGTTACACGAGGTAACTTCCCCGCCCCAGAGTCTTGCTACGCGGATCATCTCCAGAATCAAGGTCATGTCCAAGTTGGACATCGCCGAACGCCGGGTACCCCAAGACGGTCGCATCAAGATGCTGCTATCGCGCAACAAAACTATCGATTTCCGCGTCAGCACCTGTCCCACGCTGTTTGGAGAAAAAGCCGTCTTGCGATTGCTCGACCCAACTAGCGCCCAGATCGGCATCGACAAACTGGGATTCGAGCCGGTGCAGAAAGAACGCTTCTTAAACGCGATCCACAAACCGTACGGCATGATTCTGGTCACCGGTCCCACCGGCAGCGGTAAGACCGTGACCCTATATACGGCCCTGAACATTCTCAACACTCCAGACAAGAATATCTCTACTGCCGAAGATCCGGTCGAAATCACCGTTCCCGGCATCAACCAGGTCAACGTCAATCCCAAGGCCGGCCTGACCTTTGCCAGTGCTCTGCGGGCATTCTTAAGACAAGATCCCGACATCATCATGGTCGGAGAAATCCGCGACCTAGAAACTGCTGAAATCGCCGTCAAAGCTGCTCAGACTGGCCATCTGGTTCTCTCTACCTTGCACACCAACGACGCCCCCCAGTCCTTGAACCGGCTGGCCCAGATGGGCATTCCCCCGTTCAACATCGCCTCCTCGGTGCTTTTGATCCTGGCTCAGCGGTTGGCCAGGCGCCTATGCGAGTACTGCAAGCATCCGGCCAATTATCCTCCGGAGCTGCTGCTCAAAACCGGCTTTCGCCAAGAAGAACTAGACGATTTGGAGATTTTTACCGCTAACCCGGAAGGTTGCGAGCACTGTACCAAAGGCTACAAAGGCCGAGTGGGGATTTACCAGGTGATGCCCATCTCCGAAGCCATCAACAAGCTCATCCTAGAGGGCGGGTCAGCCGTGGCGATCGCTCAACAGGCCAAAGCGGAAGGCATCAATGACCTTAGGGAATCTGGGCTGAACAAGGTTCGTCAGGGAGTTACTAGCATCGAAGAGATTGACCGAGTCACACAGGAATAACCACTATGGCAGCCAAAGCGGAAAAAACCGAATCGATTCTGTTCGTTTGGGAAGGCATAGACAAAAACGGCAAGCGCGTCAAGGGCGAACAGTCCGGACGCAGCGAAACCTTGGTCAAAGCCCAGCTTCGCCAACAAGGCATAAAACCGATCAAGGTCAAGAAAAAACCCAAATCCTTGTTTTCTGCCCGCTCTAAAAAAATCACTCCCAAAGACATTGCCGTCTTCAGCCGCCAGCTCGCCACCATGCTGACCGCCGGCGTGCCGCTGGTGCAGGCTTTCGACATCGTCGGCCGCGGCCACGAAAACCCGAGCATGCAGAAGCTCATCCTCCAAATCAAGGAGGACATCGAATCCGGCAGCACCCTGACCGAGGCGCTACGCAAGCACCCTTTGTACTTTGACGAACTGTTCTGTAACTTAGTCCACGCCGGCGAGCAGGCGGGAGTCTTGGAGACCCTGCTCGATAAGATCGCCACCTACAAGGAAAAAATCGAATCTTTAAAAGGCAAAGTAAAAAAAGCTTTGTTTTATCCTGCGGCGGTGGTCGTCGTGGCCTGCATCGTGACCGCTATTCTCCTGATCTTCGTAGTGCCCCAATTCGAGGAATTGTTCAAAGGCTTCGGCGCCGATTTGCCAGCGTTCACCCAATTGGTGATCGAGCTGTCTCGGTTCATGCAGGAGAAATGGTATTATTTATTAGGTAGCATCGCTATCCTAAGCTATGCCTTTGTTTACTTTAAGAAACGCTCAAGACCATTCAACCATTTTCTTGACCGTGTGTTTTTGAAGATCCCCATCATTGGCCCTCAGATCCTGCACAAATCTGCCGTCGCTCGCTTTGCCCGCACCCTGTCCACGATGTCTGCCGCTGGGGTTCCCTTGGTGGAAGCCTTGACCTCGGTCGCAGGCGCCGCCGGCAATGCGGTGTATGCCGACGCCATCCTGGAAATGCGCGAGCAGGTGGCCACCGGTCAGCAGCTTCAGCTGGCCATGCGTCAGACTGGGCTTTTCCCCCACATGGTGATTCAGATGGTCGCGATCGGCGAGGAATCCGGCGCCATCGACAGCATGCTGGCCAAAGTGGCCGACTTTTACGAAGAGGAAGTAGACAACGCAGTAGACGCCTTGAGCAGTCTGATGGAGCCTGCCATCATGGCCTTTTTGGGGATTGTGGTTGGGGGGCTGGTGATCGCCATGTATCTGCCGATCTTCAAACTGGGATCGGTGGTCTAATGGGGCTTTTCGAAGCACTGGCGTATAGCCGAGCGTGGTTTTTGACCACCAGCGTCGTCCTCGGCTTGTTGATGGGAAGCTTCCTCAACGTGGTGATCTATCGCTTGCCGAAGATGCTTGAACGAAGGTGGCGACGCGATTGTCTGGAAATGTTGGGCCAACCGCCTGAATCGACAAACGAGCGCTTTGATCTCGCATATCCTCCATCCACCTGTCCAAGCTGTGGTCATCGGATCCGCGCCATCGAGAATATTCCTATCCTGAGTTATCTGCTACTTAAGGGGCGTTGCGCGGCTTGCGGCACCAGAATTTCGCTGCGCTACCCGTTGATCGAGGGATTGACAGCGATTCTGTCGGCGATCGTGGCGTTGAGATTCGGCGTAAGTCTCCAGACCTTGTGGGCACTGGTGTTTACCTGGAGCCTGATCGCTTTGAGCTACATCGACATCGACCATCAACTTCTGCCCGACGCCATCACCTTGCCCCTTATCTGGCTTGGCTTGCTCTTGAGCCTATCCGGCGCGTTCACCGATCCGACTTCAGCTATCCTGGGAGCAAGCACCGGTTATGGAACCTTGTGGAGCGTTTATCATTTGTTTCGACTTGCCACCGGCAAAGAAGGCATGGGGTATGGTGACTTCAAACTGCTAGCGGCCGCAGGTGCCTGGTTGGGATGGCAGATGTTACCTCTGATCATCCTCCTATCTTCTCTGGCAGGGGCAATGATCGGACTCAGTTTGACTTTGATTCTGGGCCGCGACAAGAATATCCCGCTGCCTTTTGGACCATATCTTGCACTGGCCTCTTGGATTGCTATGGTATGGGGTAAGGATCTGAACCGGCTCTATTTGCAACTGAGCGGAATCGGCTAAACGGCTGCGCCAACAGGCGCACGCAAAGGTGCTAAAGCCATGCTAAAAATTGGACTGACCGGTGGCATCGGCAGCGGTAAAAGCACCGTGGCCCGGCTGTTCGAACACCGTGGAGTCCCAGTGATCGACGCCGATCGTATTGCCAGGGAACTCGTCGAACCAGGTCGCCCGGCTCTCCAAGCGATCAGAGAAATCTTTGGCCCCGAAGTCATCGAGCCTTGCGGTCGGCTGGATCGAGCTAAACTGCGCTCCAAAGTTTTTTCCGACCCTGAGGCAAAACTGGCCTTAGAAACCCTCCTCCATCCGCAGATTTTCGCCGAAATGGCTCGCCGGGCCGAGCTTTGTCAAACACCTTATTGCATCCTCGCCATTCCCTTGCTGGTGGAAACCGGCGCCAGGGATCGGGTGGACCGGGTATTGGTAGTGGACTGTCCCAAAGCGCTTCAGATCGAGCGGATCAAGCGCCGCGACCGGCTGCCCGAAGATCTGATCCTGAAAATCCTGGCTAGCCAGGCCCCACGCAAGGAGCGCCTCGAAGTTGCCGACGAAGTGATCGACAATACCGGAGATCTAAACGACTTGGAACGGCAGGTAGAGGAACTCCATCGTTTTTACCTGCGTCTCAGTTCAGAGCGCAAATGCCGAAACTGACCCTACCGCCGCTTAGCTTATACGTCCATTTGCCCTGGTGTGTACGCAAGTGTCCTTATTGCGATTTCAATTCCCACGCGCTTTCAGGAAGCTTACCGGAGAAAGATTACGTAGATGCGCTGCTTGCGGACCTTAGCCTAGATCTCACCGAGTTAGGCGGGCGAAAGCTTTACAGCATCTTTTTGGGAGGTGGCACCCCCAGCTTGTTCTCTCCGGACAGTCTAGCACGGTTGCTTTGGGGTATCCGCCGGCTCGTCCCCTGGAACGACAGCATCGAGATCAGCATGGAGGCCAATCCCGGCACAGTGGAAAGTGGCAAATTCAGGGAATTTCGGGCTTTGGGCATCAATCGCCTATCGCTTGGGATCCAGTCGTTTCAGGATGCCAAGCTCAGGGCTTTAGGACGAATCCATACTGCTCGCCAAGCCATGGCCGCGATCGAGACGGCCAAATCTGCAGGTTTCAGCAATATCAACCTAGATCTCATGTTCGGCCTGCCGCAGCAAACCTTAAGCGATGCCTTGGCAGACATCATCGCCGCCATCGGGTTTGATCCTACCCACATCTCCTTTTATCAGCTGACTTTGGAACCCAATACGGTCTTTGCCAAATATCCTCCGCCTTTGCCTGCGGAGGACACCGTCTGGGCGATGGAACATGCCGGCCAGGAGAAGCTTGAGCTCGCTGGGTTTTGCCGCTATGAAGTCTCCGCCTATGCCAAAGCAGGATACCAATGCCGACACAATCTTAACTATTGGCGGTTTGGCGATTATTTGGGAATAGGCGCAGGCGCCCACGGCAAACTGACCGATACGCGGCACAAGAAAATCTGGCGCTACTTTAAAATCCGCCACCCCATCCACTATATGGAAAAGGCGCAAACTCCCGCTCGGATCGGCGGCAAGACCTTGATCGAGGAGGCAGACAGACCCTTGGAGTTTTTGATGAACACCTTGCGCCTGAAGGAAGGATTCAGTCCAAGTCAATTTGAATGCCGGACCGCTCTCCCATTTTCTTCAATAGAACCGATTGTGGATGGATTGATCCGCGAGGGTCTGCTTTACCGGCAACAGGGTCGGATCGCCTGTACGCCTGACGGTTGGAACTTCCTCGATACCCTACTTGAGCGCTTCGCTTCCTTTGACTAAATTTTGACCACCTCAAAAATTCCTTTTGATATCATATGATTGCTCTGTTCTCTCGCAGCCTCTCCACATTTTTATCCACAGAGATTGTGGATATTCCCAAACGCGCTTCTGGCGAAGCTGCGTGGAGGGTTGCAGCGTTTCAAGCTTAATCTCACAAGGTCACCATGCTTTCTTATCAATTAGAGTTCATCGAGTTCGCCATTGAGTCCGGTGTCCTGAGTTTCGGGAACTTCACTTTGAAATCCGGGCGCGCCAGTCCCTACTTTTTCAACGCGGGTCTGTTCAACAGCGGTGATAAGCTGCTCCGGCTTGGGCACTTCTATGCCGCCGCGCTCGAGCAAAGTCAGATTATCTATGACATGCTCTATGGCCCAGCCTACAAGGGCATTCCCCTGGTCTGCGCCACCGCCATCGCCTTGGCTAACCGCTATGCCAAAAGCGTCGGTTATGCCTTCAACCGCAAGGAAGCCAAGGATCATGGCGAAGGTGGACGGATCGTCGGCGCGCCGCTGCAAGGCCGGGTTGTGATCGTAGACGACGTGATCACCGCCGGCACCTCGGTGCGAGAATCGGTGGACCTCATCACCCAAGCCGGGGCCACGCCTTGTGCCGTTCTGCTGGCCCTCGACCGCCAGGAAATCGGTCCTGACGGCCGCGCGGCTCTCAGCGAGATAGAGCAGCAACTTGCCATTCCGGTCCGAGCTATCGTCACCATGGCGGACGTGATCGCCTATCTGGAGGAAAGCGGCCGTTTCCAGGAAGAACTTAACGCCATCCGCACCTATCGCACCCGCTTTGGCGCTTGTTCCTAAGCGTGTGGCGGCTATACTTAAAATCAAGATGAAGCCTTTGGCCACGCTTGTTTGGGTTTGCCTCGCCTTGGCTCTACCAGGACCACTGGCCGGTGAAAATCCGCCCGCCAAGTTGTACCAATGGGTAGATAAGCAAGGCAAGGTGCATTATTCCGATACCATTCCGGCAGAGGCCGCCGAGCACGAGCGGGTGATCTTCGACAAATCTCGGGTGCGTAAGCTGGAAGTAGTGGAAAAACCTAAAACCGCCGAAGAATTAGCGCGCGAGGCGCGCTTGGCTGAGCTGCGCGAGGCGGAAAAGCGCCTGCTGGAAGAGCAGATCGCCCAAGATCAGGCATTGCTACGCACCTATCGTAACGAGGAGGACCTGCAGCTGGCTCTCAAGGGGCAGCTCGATACTATCGACACCCGCCTCAAGGTGCTCGAGGCCAACATCAAACGCCAACAGGCTCAGTTGGACGATAAAATCAGAGAGGCAGCGGAAATCGAACGGCAGGGGCGCCAGGTTCCCCAAGCGCTGATCGATACGATCGCAGGCATCCGCCACCAGATCCAGCAGCACCAGTCTAAAGTCGCCCATGAAATTAAGACCAAGGAGGAATTACAGCGCAAGTTCGCTCAGGATCTGGTGCGTTTCCAAAACCTCAAAGCCCGCCTCCAGGAAGGGATCAAAAAAACCGCAACCACCCGCCCCGATTCGGAACCGTCAAATAAACAGGGGATTATCCTGAGCCTGACCCACTGTCAGCAGGATATTGATTGCAACCAAGCCTGGCAATTGGCCAGGATTTATGTCCAGACTCATGCCACCACCCCTTTGTTCATCGACAGCGATACCCTCCTCCATACCGAAGATCCGCAGCAGGATCAGGATATCGCGCTGACGGTCGCTCGAATCAAGGGCAAAGACCAGAAAGATACCTTATTCCTCGACGTGCGCTGCAAGCTCTCAGGAGTAGGCCAAAAGCTGTGCCATAGCGATCGCGTGCGGGAAATCCGCGCTGGATTTGCCAGCTTCATTCACGAAGGGTTGCGCTCAACCACCCAATAGGGTCCCGATACCTTGGTCGGTGAACAGTTCGAGCAGCACGGCATGCTCGATCCGACCGTCGATGATGTGGACGCTTTTCACCCCGCCTTGCAGCGCATCCACAGCACAGCGCACCTTTGGGATCATCCCGCCGGAAATGGTCCCGTCGGCGATCAAGCTCTCGACTTCTCGAACCGCCAAGCCAGTCAACAGGCTACCGTCACGGTTTAGCACCCCGCGGGTATTAGTCAGCAGAATCAACTTCTCTGCTCCCAACACTTGCGCCATCTTACTCGCGACCAGGTCGGCGTTGATGTTGTAGGAACAACCGCCCTCTCCTACTCCGATCGGAGCGATCACCGGAATAAAATTCCCATGGACCAACATCTTGACCACGCCTGGGTCAATCCATTCCACCTCTCCCACGTGCCCCAAGTCGATGATCTCAGGCGCTAAGGTCTCGGGAGAAGACTTGGTCAGGACGATCTTACGCGCGCGGATTAGGGCGCCGTCCTTACCGGTCAGACCCACCGCCCGCCCGCCGTGGTGGTTGAGCAGATTAACGATCTCCTTGTTGACCAGCCCCCCCAGAACCATTTCCACAATGTCCATGGTCTCGCTGTCGGTCACCCGCATTCCCTCCACGAACCGACTGGATTTTCCCAATCGCTCCAATAGACTGCCGATCTGGGGACCACCACCGTGGACCACCACTGGATTGATCCCCACCAGCTTGAGCAACACGACGTCCCGGGCGAAGCTGTGCTTTAAGCCATCGTCCACCATGGCATTGCCGCCGTATTTGACTACGATGGTCTTACCCTGAAAGCGGCGGATATAGGGTAGCGCCTCGATCAGAACATGGGCGATACGCCCGGCGGAATCAGTCGGAAGTATCGATTGTCTCTCCATCCGTTATTCTCCACTCATGTCAAACGGCAGGTCCAAAGCAATCTCCAAGGTTTCAAACCATTCTCGGAAACGCGCTTGAATCCGGACAAGCGCCGGCTCGTCGTCAGCCTCGAACCGGAATACCAGGGCTGGGACAGCATGAGAGGGGCGCACTAGGCCCCAACCGTCGGCAAAATCCACCCGCACCCCATCGAGCGAATTGATTTTGGCGTCCCGGAAAAACTTGTCCGCCGACGCTACCAACACGCGCATGATCCCGTCGGCGTCATCCCGAGCCAAGGCGACCCGCAACTGGGGAGTCGCTACCGTTCTGGGCAAGCTGGCAAACACCTCATCAGAGGCTGCCGGTTCGGAAGATAACACCTCCAGCAAGCGAGCCGCGCCGTAAATCGCATCGGCAAGGCCGAACCAGCGCTCCCGGAACACGAGGTGACCACCGAATCCTCCTCCCAGCATCGCCCCGACCTCGCTCATTTTGGCTCGGATATGGCCGTGACCGGAAGGCGCCACTACCGGACGCCCTCCATGCTGGACGATATAGCCGGCCAGCTGGCGACCGCATTCGACATCGAAAACGATGTCTCCGCCCGGCTCCCGGGATAACACATCGGCTGCCAGCAGCATCAGCACTTGGTCTGGCAGAATTAGATTTCCCGACGCATCGACCACGGCCAGCCGGTCGCCATCGCCATCGAATGCCAAGCCCAGTTCGGCTTCTGCGTCTTTCTGCACTTTGGCGCATAGCCGGTCGAGAGCTTTCGGGGCGAACGGATCGAGCATATCGCGGCTGTGAGATTCTTCAACGCTTAACCCTAAAGTACGCAACAACGCCGGCACCACCTGAACCGCAACGCCCGCGCCGCAATCCACGATCACCTTCAAGGGACGAGCGATCTGCACGTCGTCGATGACCGCACCGATGTAATCGGCCAGGAGGTCCCGGTTCTCCACCATCCCTATTCCAGTGCTGAAATCCCCAACCTCCAGGCGCCGCTGCAACCGCTGAAGCTGTTCGCCATACCAAGGCTGCTGGGCAATCACGATTTTGAGCCCGTTGTACTGTAACCCATGATGCCCTCCGGTCACCATCACCCCACTGCGCACCGGCAGATAGTGGGTAGCAAAATAAACCAGCGGCACCGGTATCTTGCCCAAATCGATGACGTCACGCCCGCTGGCACGCAGCCCCTCGATCAAGGCGCGGCTCAATTCCCGGCTGGAGTTGCGCGCATCGCTTCCCACCACCAGGCTCTGCTCTCCTAAAGCGCCTGCCTCGCTGCCCAACGCCCGACCCAACTCGTATGCGATGGTCGGCGTCAGGACTTCTGTGGTCTTGCCGCAGATCGCATCGGACCGAAAGATCGCCTTCGGAACAGGGACCGTCGCCACCGTCTCCTTAGGAAGCGCTTTCTCCAAGGGGGTGTCGGGGACAGCTTGCGGCTCGACCTCCGTCAAAGCTTCCAGTTTGCCAGGCATGGGAACCGGCTGGGAAAGCTCCTCTAGGCGCTGTACCCTAAGCAGGCGCTCGAGCAAGGGCTCAAGTTCCTGCAATGCCAAGGAGTAATTTCCCCGGATGGTGCCAGCGATCAAATCGTTGACCAGGACGAACAAGGCGGTACGATCTCGGTCGATCGCCTGGGCATATTTTCGCCAGAGCAGCCAAAACATAACCGCGACCGCCAGCAGCGCAAGCGCCAAGATGGCGACACTATCCACCCAATCGGCCCAAGCCGGGAGTGGGGTCCAATACTTGAGCTGCCAAAGCGTGTGCGGGATAGCGACGGTACCGGTAGGCGGCTGGCTTTGTAACGCAAGCTCTCCTCGATAGGCCAATTGCAAGCTTCCTTGAGATAGCGCAACCGCTCCCCTGGAAGGAGTGGGCAAGAGCGATTGCAACCAATCCAGACCGACCCTGACCAAAATCACCCCGATCACTCGACCTTCCCGCTTGATCGCCCGCGCTACTGCCACGTGCCCGGATCGAGAGCCAAAGCCGTGCACCACCGGAGGAGGATCGCCGGTTTCGGCCTGACGCACCAAGTCCAGATCGGCAAATCCCAGGTCTAAGGGGTTGGCTTCCTGCCACCGATCCGCTAGCCTGGGTAGGATCTGCACCTGGACTGCCGCAGGAATGATTCGGGCCAGGCGCTGTTCTTCGGTCTTCCCATCCTCACCGGAAGCCAGCGCATCCACCAGGTGCGGATCCCGGCTCAGTCCCTCCACCCAAGCCGACAGCTCCTGTCCCCGGGCTTGAATTTGACGGGCGCTGGCTTGAACATATTCTTCCCACGCCTGAGTTTCGATTTGCTTAAGCTTGTTCAAGCTTAGAAAATAGCTGCTTGCGGCAATCAAGGTCAGCGTCGCCAACACCCCGCAAGCTAGCAGAACCAGCCATCGCTTCAGGCTCACGCTAGGCTCCTAATGTAAACCAGTATGCCCAAATCCTCCCTCTCCTCGACCGCTGGGATCAAAGCTTTCAACGAGCTCGAACTCGACGCGCACCACCGGCACCAACACCAGTTGGGCGATTCGCTCCCCGACGCCGATCGTGAATCGATCTCGTCCCCGGTTCCAACACGACACCATGATCTCCCCCTGATAGTCGGAATCGATCAACCCGACCAGATTGCCGAGCACGATCCCATGTTTGTGCCCCAAGCCGGAGCGCGGGAGCAACACCGCTGCCAGCTTGGGGTCCTGGATATGAATGGCGATTCCCGTGGGAACCAGCGCGGTTTCGCCAGGCAACAACGTCAGCGGGGCTTTAAGGCACGCCCGCAAATCCAAACCCGCTGCCCCTTCGGTAGCGTATCGAGGCAGAGGAATCTCCTTGCCCAAGCGCTCATCGAGAATCTTCAGCCGAATTTTTTGCTTCATACCGTTCCACGATCAAAGCCAAAAGCTGCCTGGCCAGTTCCGTTTTGGAAAGCGGAGGAAGGTAACGCTCTCCGCCCGGCCATAGCACCCACAGACTGTTTTCATCTACCTCGAACCCAACCCCTCTGCCTACCCAATTGGCGGCAAGCATATCCAAACCCTTGCGCTCCAACTTTTCCCGGGCGTATTCCTCAAGGTTCTCGGTTTCTGCGGCAAACCCAACCGTAAATGGCCCCCCCGGAAGTTTGGCCACCTCTGCCAGGATGTCTTGAGTTTTGACCAACTCCAAGCAAAGTCGGTCGACGCCTTTTTTAATTTTAACCGCCTGGACAACAGCCGGGGTGTAATCGGCCACCGCCGCTGCCGCGATGAAGATCTCGATGCCTTGCACCCTAGCCATCACCGCCTGGTACATTTCCCACGCGCTTTCCACCCGCACTAACTCGGCCACGGGCGGTGGCTCCAAAGCAGTTGGGCCGCTCACCAGGATCACCTGCGCCCCGGCTTCGATCGCTGCCTGGGCTAGGGCATACCCCATCTTGCCGGAGCTACGGTTACTCAGAAACCGCACTGGATCGACCGCCTCGCGCGTCGGACCGGCGGTGATCAGCACCTTTTTCCCTCGCAGTGGGCCGGAGCACAGCCGCGCGGCAATCCGCGCGTGCAGTTCGACCACCTCCAGCATCCTGCCTGGTCCAACCTCGCCACAAGCTTGAGCACCTTCCTCCGGTCCCCAGATCTGGACTCCTCGCGCCTTGAGCACGGAGATGTTCTCTTGAGTTGCAGGATGCTGCCACATGCGCTGGTTCATCGCCGGCACCACCGCAATCGGCGCCTCGGTGGCCAGACATAGGGTCGAAAGCAGGTCATCGGCTCGGCCCGCCCGGAGCTTAGCTAGAAAATCGGCGCTCGCCGGAGCAACCACCACGAGCTGCGCCCAACGAGCCAGCTCGATGTGCCCCATCGCTGCTTCTGCTGCAGTATCCCACAACTCGGTCCGCACCGGTCTTCCCGACAGCGCCTGCAGTGTCAGCGGGGTGATGAACCGGGTGGCCGCTTCGGTCATCACCACTTGAACCTCGGCTCCCGCAGCTCGCAGCTGGCGGACCAATTCGGCCACTTTGTAGGCCGCGACGCTGCCGGTAACGCCCAACAGAATGCGGCGTCGCTTCAAAGAGTGGATTTGCATATAAACTATGATTGAAGCACAAACTCAGGGACAAACCATGGCAATCAGCGACTGGCCGGAATCGGAACGCCCTCGCGAGAAACTCCTGGCGCGCGGCCCGCAAGCGCTTTCCGACGCTGAGCTTTTGGCTATTTTCCTGCGCACCGGGGTAAAAGGCAAAACCGCGGTCGATCTCGCCCGCGAACTGCTTGCCCAATTCGGCTCGCTGCGCGCCCTGTTGGACGCTGATCACGCCCGCTTTACTCAATGCAAAGGCTTAGGAACGGCCAAGTACGTCCAGCTTCAGGCGGTGCTGGAAATGGCCCGCCGCCACCTGCGCGAAACCTTGGAGCGCGGGGAGGCCCTCACCTCGCCGGATTTGACCCGGGTCTTCCTGCTGCGCCATCTGCGCGACTACCCGCACGAGGTGTTCGCCGCCTTGTTCCTGGACACCCGCCACCGCGTCATCCGCTACGAAGAGCTGTTCCGCGGCACCGTGGACGGAGCAAGCGTGTATCCGCGCGAAGTCGCCAAAAGAGCCTTGGATCTTAAAGCGGCAGCGGTCATCTTCGCCCACAACCACCCTTCCGGGGTCGCCGAGCCCTCGGCCTGCGACCGCGCGCTCACCGCGCGGCTGCGCGAGGCGCTCGCCCTGCTCGACATTCGGGTGCTAGACCATATCATCATCGGTGACGGTGAGACCTATTCTTTTGCCGAACACGGCCTGCTGTAGGTTATTCGCCTATCAGCCGCCGTTCCGCTTCGCGATATTTGGCCGCGGTTTTGGCAATGACCTCTGCCGGCAGATGCGGCGCCGGCGGCTGTCTGTTCCAACCGCTGGCCTCCAAAAAGTCGCGCACGTATTGTTTGTCGAAGCTAGGCGGGCTGATCCCAGGTCGGTACTGATCGGCTGGCCAAAAGCGCGAAGAATCGGGAGTCAGCAGCTCGTCGATCAGGTACAACTTGCCTGACCGATCTACGCCGAACTCGAATTTGGTGTCGGCGATGAGAATCCCGCGTGCCTGCGCATATTCGGCCGCTGCGGTATAAATAGCCAGGCTGGCCGATTTTACCTGTTCGGCAAGCTCGCCGCCGAGCAACTCGACCATGCGCCCAAAGTCGATGTTCTCATCGTGCTTTCCCAATGCCGCCTTGGTGGAAGGCGTGAAGATCGGCTCGGGAAGCTTTTCCGCCAGATCGAGCCCAAGCGGGAGATCGATGCCGGAGACCTTGCCAGTGCGCTGGTAGTCTCGCCAGCCAGAGCCGATCAGATAGCCGCGCACGATCGCCTCCACCGGAAGCGGCACAAGGCGCCTGACCACTACCGCCCGAGTCTCCACCTGCTCGCGCTCGGTCGGGTCGGGCAACACTTCAGCCAACGGAACCGCCAGGAGGTGATTCGGCAAAAGCTTCGCCATCCGCTCGAACCAAAAGTTCGAAAGCCGAGTCAATATTTGACCCTTACCCGGAATGGGATCGGGAAAAACCACGTCGAAGGCCGATAGGCGGTCGGTGGTGACAATCAAAAGTCGCTCTGCATCGAGCTCATAGATGTCGCGCACCTTGCCCCGGCCTAAGAGCTTCAAACCGGTCAGATGGGATTCGAACAAGGTTCGTGGCTGCATGGACGATTTTTCCGCATAGTTAAACATGTAATAATGATTTTTTTTCCTCAGTTTGACAAGCGTAAGCGAAAAGCATGGCTTGGTTAGGCAAGGTATTCGGCGGCACTTTCGGATTTATGTTGGGCGGCCCCTTAGGGGCGCTTTTAGGGGCAGCCATCGGCCATCAATTCGACCGCGGGAGGGAGGGAATCGAGTTCTTCCCGCGCCTGGAGCCAGGCCGCCAGCAACGCATCCAGATGGCTTTTTTTACCGCCGTTTTCTCGGTCATGGGGCATCTGGCCAAAGCCGACGGACGAGTCACGGAAGCGGAGATCGAGATCGCCCGCCAGATCATGGACCGAATGGACTTGTCCAGGGAAATGCGTGAGGCGGCCATCCGTTTGTTCCGCGAGGGCAAATCCCCAGACTTTTCGCTGGATGCGACGCTGGACCAGTTCTACCACGAAGTTGGGCACCACTCGCCCTTGCTGCGGTTGTTCTTAGAGATCCTGCTGCAAGCCGCCTACGCCGACGGCAGCCTGCATCCAGCCGAAGAACGGCTGCTCTCCCGCATTTGCCAGAGGCTTGGAGTCTCCCGCTTCGAGTTTCAGGCACTTCGGGCATTCATGGAGGCGCAGCTTCGCCTCTCCCGAGCCGGCTACCAGTATCGTTACAGCTCGGGTGAGCGCCAAGCTCCCTTCCGCCGCCAGGCTCCGTCGCTGGCAGATGCCTATGCCGTCCTGGGGGTCTCCCCCCAAGCTTCGGATGCTGAAGTTACCAAAGCCTACCGGCGCTTGATTAGCCAGCATCATCCAGACAAGCTGGTGGCCAAGGGCTTGCCTGAAGAAATGGTCAGGATCGCCACCGAAAAGACCCAACAGATTCGCAAAGCTTACGAAATCATCCAAGCCCATCGCCAACGGCGCAAGGCTTGAGTAAAATGACTTTAGCAATATCAACTTTAGGAGCAGCCCATGAGCGATTTGGATCCGATTGAAGGCAACTGGTATGTAGACCTCGATACGGGGCAGAAATTTGAAGTCCTAGTCGTCGATGACGAAGCTGGAATCGTAGAAATCCAATATTTCGACGGCAGCGTTGACCAGATAGATTTAGACGCCTGGCAGGAAATGAATTTGGAGACTATTGAGGAACCGGAAGACTGGACCGGTCCCATCGACGACGTCGAGCCAGAAGACATCGAATATTCCGAGATGGGCTTAGAGGAAGGCGAAGAGGAATGGAGCGAAGACAGCTTTCCTGCCGAAGGGGACGAAAGCTCTTTCCATGAGGAAAGAGAATAGCTCATGCCCTCGTTTGACATCGTCTCAGAGATCGACCGCCACGAAGTGGCCAACGCAGTGGATCAGGCTAACCGCGAGGTGGCCACCCGGTTTGATTTCAAAGGTTCAGGCGCTCACTTTGAGCTAGTAGAAGACAAAATCATCCTGCGTGCTCAAACCGACTTCCAGCTCAAACAAATGCTCGACATCCTGCGGCTAAAGCTTGCCAAACGCGGTGTGGACATCGCTTGTCTGGAAGTCGGCGAGCCTAGGATCAGCGGCCAGGCAGCGCATCAAAAGATCGTCTTACGCCAGGGAATCGATCACGAGCTCGCCAAACAGATCATCAAACTCATCAAAGACACCAAGCTCAAGGTCCAGGCCAGCGTCCAGGGTGATCAGATTCGGGTTTCGGGTAAAAAGCGCGACGACTTGCAATCCGTCATCCGCACTCTTCGGGAAGCCAATCTGAATTGGCCTGTGCAATTTACCAACTTTCGGGATTGAGCCTCGTCTCAACTCGGTAAGCGATGGCCTCTTGGATATTGAGTTTACGGGCAGTGGCGCCAGAGTGCGAATATAACTTAGTCTGACCCGATATCCCGGTGTCGATTCGACACAGCGTACCCACTATTATAAATGCAGTTTTACTGGGTTTTGGTACCTCATTGCCCGGGTAAACGGCGCCTGTCACGAATCGGCAAGGGGCTTTGCGCCTTTATCCTCCAGCGTAAGGTAGCCAGTAACCGCACCCCACAGCAGCACGTACAGATCGTGCAGAATCTTCTCGACTTCCACGTAGTGCGCATGGCGTAGGTAATGCAGGTAATCGACCACGTCATAGACCAAGGCAATAGCCAGGATCAAAAATAAGCTCGCTTTGACACCCAGATTACGCTTGCGCAACAAGACCCAGATGCCAAGCAGCGCAAATCCAGTCGCAAAATGAAAGAAATTGCGTACCATCATTTCGCTGCTGAACATACTCGCCTTAGCCGCGGCAGCGACAAAATAAAGGAGAACCCAACCGACCAAAAGTGAAATCCAAAGATTTTTTAGATTCATGGCTTATCTCCGAACGGTAGTCTTGGCGCGATACCGTCCCCAAAAATTCCGCACCCCTCTCTCCAGCTCAAGCAACAGAAAAACTCCAAATCCTACCCCCAAGATCTCGACTCCATGCCTGAAATCAACCGGCCGAGTAGCGAAAAAGCGCTCCATAAAGGGAGCATAGGTAAAGACAAGTTGCAGAACAACAACGACGGCCACCGCCAATAGAGCTGCCCGGTTGCTGATTAGGCGCTTGGGGTGAAGGGCGGTAGCGCTCAGATGACGCACGCTGAACAGATAAAATACCTCCAGTGCCACTAAAGTGTTTACCGCATAGGTGCGTGCTTCCTCCAGTGTGGCACCATGCAGCTTCGACCATAAAAAGAGGCCGAACACCCCGGTCACAAACAAAGCAGAGACTAGCACGATTCGCCACAACAATAGCCCAGATAACAGAGGCTCCTGAGGTGGACGCGGCGGGCGGCGCATGACATCGGCTTCGGCTGGCTCAAATGCAAGGGCCATCGCCAACGCTCCCGAGCTCACCATATTCACCCATAGAATTTGCAGTGGTGTGATCGGCAAGGTGGTGCCGGCGAGCAAACCAGCGACGATGCTCATCGATTCGCCGCCGTTGACCGGGAGTAAAAATAAAATCGCTTTTTTGAGGTTGTCGTAGACCGTGCGTCCCTCGCGAACAGCGTGCGCGATGGTGGCGAAATTGTCATCGGCCAGTACCATTTCCGCCGCTTCTTTCGCCGCCTCAGTACCATTTAGTCCCATCGCTATGCCCACATCCGCCCGCTTCAAGGCCGGGGCGTCGTTGACTCCGTCGCCGGTCATCGCTACCACCTGCCCGTCCGCTTGCAAGGCCTCGACTAGGCGCAGTTTATGCTCGGGGGCAGTGCGAGCAAACACATCTACTCGGGTGGCAACATTTATCCACTGGTCAGCGGATAAACCTTCCAAGTCCGCGCCGATGACAACCTCTTTGGCGTTTTCAAGCGCCAGCATCTGGGCGACGGCCAAAGCCGTGGCCGCATGGTCGCCGGTGATCATCTTCACCCGAATGCCCGCCGAGCGGCATTCAGCGATCGCAGCGATGGCCTCCTCGCGCGGCGGATCGATTAAACCTAAAAGGCCGAGCAGAGTGAGTTCCTTGCCGACGTCGGCAAACTTAAGTTCTCGGTGCTCTGCTTGAACCGCACGCATTGCCACTGCCAAAACGCGCTGACCTTGGTGAGCCAAGGTCTCAATTCCCTGTTGCCAGAATGCCCGATTAATGGAGTCTGTTGCCCCGTTTTGACCCTGTTGCCTTAAGCACATCCGTAAAAGCTGCTCCGGAGCGCCTTTGACAAAAATAACTCCGTGCCCTTGGTGATCGTGGTGCAGACTCGCCATGAAACGGTGCTCAGCGTCAAACGGAATTACGTCAGTGCGCGGCAGGCGCTTGCCTTCTTGGCGATAATCCAAACCAGCCTTGAGCGCTGCAGTCAACAAGGCGCCTTCCATAGGGTCACCGTCTACTTTCCAGCTCCCCTCCTCCTGCCGCAAGCTCGCATCGTTACATAGCGCTGCTGCGCGTAACAGTTCCTTGAGGACAGGGAAACGATCTAGCTCGATCTCTCTTCCATCCAGGCTAAAGCTCCCGTGGGGGTCATAGCCCACGCCGCTTATTTCGAACCTCCCTTCGGCGGTGATCGCTGAGCGCACTGTCATCTCGTTGCGAGTCAGGGTACCGGTCTTGTCAGAACAGATCACGGTCACTGAACCTAAGGTCTCAACTGCAGGCAGACGGCGCAAGATAGCATTGCGTTTGGCCATGGCCTGCACGCCGATGGCCAAAGTCACCGTCAGGATAGCCGGCAGCCCCTCGGGAATCGCTGCGACTGCCAAGCTCACCACCGTCATGAACGTGGTTTCTAAATCCTGATGCTGAACCCAAACGCCGAAGGCAAAGATCAGCCCGCCGGCTAAGAGGATCACTGCGCTGAGCCAGCGCGAGAAATGGTCCATCTTGATCAAAAGCGGCGTTTTTACTGGTTCAACCTCTGCCAACATCGCACTGATCCGGCCGATTTCGGTCGCCGCCCCAGTCGCCACCACTACTGCAACCCCCTGGCCGGCGCTGACTAAAGTACCCGAATACGCCATACAGCTGCGATCACCAAGAGGGACATCAGCTGCTACCGGATCAGGCGTTTTTTCTACCGGTACCGACTCGCCGGTAAGGATAGCCTCTTGGACCCTTAGGTTTTTGGTTTGCAACAAGCGCAAATCTGCCGGGATTTTATCGCCTGCCCCCAGCAACACCACATCCCCTGGCACCAACTCCTCCGCCGGCAAGGTGCGCCGCACGCCGTCGCGTATCACCGAGGCCTGCGGCGCCAACATGCCGCGGATGGCTTCCAACGCCTTTTCCGCTTTGCCTTCCTGAACGAAGCCGATCACCGAGTCGACCAAAACCACGGCCAGGATCACCGAAGTGTCCACCCAATCGCCCAAAAGCGCCGTCGCCGTGGCCGCCGCCAGTAGGATGCAGATCAACAAATTATGGAATTGGCGCACAAAGCGTAGCCAAGAAGGAGTATGCCTGGGTGGCGGTAAGCGATTAGGACCAAAACGCTGGCGGCGCCGCTTGACCTCCGCTTCGGACAGTCCGGTCTTGGGGTCTACTTGTTGCTGGGCCAATACTTCTGGCACCGTCAGGGCATGCCAATCAAATGGCTTGTTGGCGACTCGCTCAGTCATACTCCCACTTTCAAGAATCGAGCACTACCGGCTGATCGGCAAGCTCATTGCCAAGCCGATCGGGACCTGGGAAATACCGCTTGAGCTGCTCCCCGACAGCCGCCACGCCAACCAGCAGTCCTTGCTCGAAACGCCCCTGGCGAAACGCTTCCTCCATCTGCCTACAGATCCGCTCCCACTCTTCCTGCCCCACCAAGCGATTAATCCCGCGGTCGGCGACGATTTCTACCTCGCGGTCGGCGAGGAGGAGATAGATCAACACGCCGTTGTTGTGTTCGGTATCCCACACTCGAAGCTGGGAGAATACCTCCAAGGCGCGATCACGCGCCGAGCAGCGGCGCAGCAGCCTGCGCCAATCGAGGGCCGCCTCGACCGCCACTCGAATTTCGCCGCTGTGTTCCCGCTCGCTTTGGGAAATCGCCTCAGCAATGGCCTTACGGGAGCGCTCGGGCAACACTTGGCGCAGCCGCCAGGGTGGATAACAAAGGTGTTTGAGGAGCCTAACAAAGGTATTGCGCATTCACCACCGTCCCGATGCCCCGCCGCCGCTGAAACCGCCACCTCCGCCACGGAATCCACCGCCGAATCCCGTGTTTCCCCAGCCACCTCGACTGAAACCGCCGCCTCCTCCATACCAACCGCCAGGTCTAGCTTCAATCCCGGCAAGGACAGCGGCAAAGACAAACAGACCGACAAACAGCGCGAACAAAAGCGGCATCCCAGCCCAAACGGCGACTATCCCAACCCCACCCCCGGCGATCAGCGCTGCCGGCAAAGGCCCAAGCAACAAGCGAAGCCGCTCGCCGCCGAATATCCCGCCAACGATCGCCAAGACGACCGAACCGAATTCCCCGCGCGGAGCGGCGCGCTTTGGCTCAGGCGGCGGCAATGGCTCGCCGCGGATCAAATCCATAATCCGCTCAAGCCCTGCTGCTAGCCCGCCGTAAAAATCGCCCCGGCGGAAGAAAGGGATCATGATCTCCTCAATGATTCTCTTGGCGATGGCATCCGGGATCACGCCTTCCAGTCCCCGCCCGACTTCGATCCGCACCGCACGGTCCTCAACCGCAAGCAGTACCAGAAGGCCATCGTCTACGCCTGCCCGCCCCAGCTTCCACTCCTCGACTACGCGGATCGAGTAAGCTTCGATGGGTTCGGGCTGGGTCGTGGGCACGATCAGCACCGCGATCTGGCTGCCTTTCTCTGCCTCGAAGGCGGCCAGCCGACGTTCGAGCTCTACCTTTTGCTTGGGATTTAAGGTGCCGGTCAGATCGACCACCCGCCCGGTCAACGGCGGCACTGCAAGTTGGGCCAGCCCCAAAGCGACAACGAGCATTAGGCCTAAACCGACCAGCCAGCGCCACAGAGATATCGTCATTTGGGCTGAGCGCCAAAGTCTATTTTCGGCGCCGTCGAGATGGCCGCCTCGTTTTCGACGCTAAAGCTCGGCTTGACTTCAAAGCCAAACAATTTGGCGGTTAAATTGGTGGGAAACGAGCGCACTGTGACGTTGTAGGCTTGAACCGCTTGGATGTAGCGGTTTCTGGCGACCGCAATCCGGTTTTCGGTCCCCTCAAGCTGCGCTTGCAGATCGCGGAACAAAGCGTCCGCTTTGAGCTGCGGGTAGTTTTCGACCACGGCCAAAAGCCGCGAAAGAGCGCTGGAGAGTTCTCCTTGGGCGGCCTGAAAGCGGGCGAAGGCTTGCGGGTCGGCGAGGAGCTCCGGCGTCGCTTGGATGCTCCCCACTTTAGCGCGCGCTTCGATCACCTGCGCCAGCACCTCTTTCTCGTGGGCGGCGTAGCCTTTGACTACTTCAACCAGGTTAGGAACTAAGTCGGCGCGCCGTTGATACTGGTTGACGACCTCCGCCCAAGCCGCCTTGATCTGCTCGTCCTGCTGCTGCAGGGTGTTGTAACCACAACCAGATAACAACAAAATCAACCATAAGCTGAAAATTCTAAGCATTTTTTACCCTTGAAGCTTAAACCGCCGATAGGTTTCGGCCAGGTGCGACAAGCCACAGTAAACCAAACCCAAAGGCAGAGCTGGCCGCACCGGCAAGTTGGTCACCTCGCAGAATAACCAAACTCCCACCACCGCCGCTAAAAACAAGCCGCCCATAAACGCCACCGGGCGCCAGTCGGGTTTGGCATAATGAAACAGCCACAGCCACACCTGTAGCGCTGCCAAAAAGAAGATCAGCGCCATGAAGCTTAAGTTCACATGGCCGTAATAGCGCATTACCTCTTCGCTAAACACCCATTGGGGATTGAACAACAGCAAAAGCCCGCCCAGTACCGACAGCCACACCGCCAGTTGGAAATTGATCCGTACTGCTTGCATGCCAACCTCCTCGTTTGTTTATTTCATCCCACTTCCGTCAATCAGCCGGAAGATAAAGCTTATACTTGTTTCTCAAGTGCCCGTCTGACCAGCGCCGCTTCGCGTTCTCTCAAATCCAACCCAAGCGCAGCTTGCCTGGCTTTATCCGACATTTTGCGCCAGGTTTTGGCGACGATCTCAACGATCTTGTCATCGCTGTAATCTTTGGCAAACGGGGCGAAATAGTATTCTAGAAACACCAGGCAGGCGCAGTCTTCTACCAGTTGTACCTGAGGATCGCGTTTTAAGCCTTGCTTGAGCAGAATGCGCCTGACACAAGCGATGGCAGCTTGGTCGTAACCGGCCGTTTTAAGCAATTGCGCCGCTTTGTCCGCATGGAGCTGGTAGAGAGAGGTACGCCATTTGAGATACCCCAGCCTGCCTGGGGGATAAGACCTGCGCGGCACCAGCCAGCGGCAGGTGTGCTGGGCGCGCGCGGCCAAAAAAGCCTCCTGCGGCGCTTTGGGTTCGAGTTGGGTCAGCCAACGGGTCATGCGCAGACCGTAAAGATAGGTTCTGGGGTACGCCTCCCCCTGCCAGGTCTCCCATTCTGGGTCCTGAGCGTTGGCCTGGTCGATCAATCGGACAGCGTGAAGAAATCTTGAGGTATCCATTGACAAACTCGAAAACCTGGCATACTTAGGGAAATCTTACGCACTTGCCTGGGAGGAGGAAAGATGCACATTTTCATCACCGGCGGCACCGGCTTCATCGGTCGCCATCTGTGTCAATTATTGCACGCCAAAAACCACACCCTAACGGTCTTAAGCCGCAGGTCCGATGCCCAAGTCCTGGAAATCTGCGGCCAGGTGAAGGTGGTTCACTCCTTAGACGAGCTTACCCCCAAGCACTGCTTCGACGCCATCGTGAACCTGGCTGGCGAACCCATCTTTGGTCCGCGCTGGACTAAGAAGCGCAAACAGGTCCTATGGGACAGCCGGGTAACGCTCACTGAGCGCTTGGTAGACTGGATCGGCCGGGCTGAGGTCAAACCCAGGGTGCTGGTTTCGGGTTCGGCGGTGGGCTACTACGGCGACCAAGGCGATAAAATCTTGGACGAAACCAGCCCGCCGGTGGAAAAGGGCTTCGGCCAGCACCTGTGCGCGGCTTGGGAGGCTGCCGCCAGCCGTGCCGAAAATTTCGGGGTGAGAGTCTGCCGGCTGCGCACCGGATTGGTCCTAGGCAAGGGGGGAGGTCTTTTGGCACGCATGTTGCCGATATTTAAGCTGGGCTTAGGAGGTCGCTTAGGAAGCGGAAGTCAGTGGATGAGCTGGATTCACATCGACGACCACGTCCGCGTTACCGAATTTCTCTTGGGCAACAACGCGCTTTCCGGCCCGTTCAACGCTTGTGCTCCGCAGCCGGTCACTAACGCCGACTTCACCGTGACCTTAGCGCGCCTGCTCAAGCGCCCCGCCTGTTTGCCGGTGCCCGCCCTGGCGCTGAAGCTCGCCTTGGGGGAAATGGGAGAGCTTATGCTCGAAAGCCAAAGGGTGCTGCCTAAACGGCTTGAGGAAGCCGGCTTTGAATTTAAGTTCCCCTCCTTGGAGGCAGCTCTCAAGGAAGTGCTAGCCTAAACTTAAGGATTTGCCCTGTCCTGGCTGCTGAGCGGCGGCAGTTGGCTCACGCCCTGGGCGATCGGCTCAAGCGCCGGCAGCGCCTCCTCAGCCTGGCGCAACTCTTGGAACTTACGCGCGGTGGGAAGTAGGCGCTCCTTCAGGCTGCCGGTGGCTTCGTTGTATGTTTCGACCGTCTGCTTTAGCTGTTTTCCCATCTTCTGCCAGTGCTCGGCCACTTTAGCGATGCGCTCATAAAGCTCTTTGCCTAAGCCGACGATCTTTTCAGCTTCTTGGGCCATTTTCTCCTGCTGCCAGCCGTAAGCTATCGCTTTCAAGAGCGCGATCAAAGTGGTTGGAGTGGCGGGAATGACGTTTTTTTCCACGCCATACTCGATCAAGTCGGGCTCGACGCGAAGCGCTGCGGAAAAAAATGCTTCCCCGGGGATGAACAGTACCACAAACTCGGGCGTGCGCTCGCCTTGTTTAACGCACTGCTCATAATAGCTTTTCTGCGATAATTGCTGGATGTGGCGTTTGAGCTGGGCGGCGTGCTCGTTTAGGTGGCGCTGCTTCTCCTGGTCGTCCTGGACTTCTGCAGCTTTAAGATAAGCCTCAAGCGGCACTTTGGCGTCCACGATCACCAAGCGCTTGTTCGGTAGCCGCACGATCAGGTCGGGACGGCGACCGTCTTGGGAAACCTGTTCTTGAAAGTCGCAGTGCTCCACCATCCCCGCCATTTCCACCACCCGCCGAAGCTGCACTTCCCCCCAACGGCCACGGACAGTCGGCTGACGCAGAGCACGGACTAGGTTGTGGGTTTCCTTGTGTAAAGCCGGCAGATGGGTCCTGATCAGCTCGTCGAGCTGCTGCCTAAGCTCTGAGTAGGCGCCTATCCTCGCTTTTTCCACCTCTCCGATGACCGCTTGGACCTTGTCTAAAGATTCGCCTATCGGTTTGACCAGGTTTTCTACCGCCACTTGCTTTTTTTCCAGCTCGTGTTGGGCGCTTTCTTGTAAGCGCTTGAAAGCCTGCTCAGCCTGCTGGAGAAACAGGCGGCTGTTCTGGTCGAGTACGTCTTTAGACAAGGCTTTGAAAACATCGGCTAGGCGCTCCTCGGCCTGATCGAGCAAGGCTTTGGTTTCCTGAAAGCGTAGGTGTTCCTGGCTGAGCTTTTCCTCCAGCACCGCCTTTTGTGTGCGGGTTTGCTCCAGTTCGGTCTGGATACTGACTAGTTGTTCCAGCCTAGGAGCCGCTTGATCCAATTCAAATTGCAGTCTATCTGCCTCCCGACGCAGCCTTTGATTGACTAATAACAGCACCGGCAACGCCGTCAGCCAGCCTAAAAGCACGCCTCCGATCAGCCCTAGCCATACGTTTGGCTCCATCGCTTCACCCTACCTGCCTGGCAAATGCCTTTTCACTCTCTTGCCCAGCTTTAAGTTTAGGCCGTAAAAACCTGCCAGTGTAAGAGTTTGGGTGTTGTGCTACCTGCCAGGGGGTACCCTCGGCGACTACTTGACCGCCTCCCTCACCGCCCTCTGGCCCTAGGTCGATGATCCAATCGGCGGTTTTGATCACGTCCAGGTTGTGCTCGATCACAACCACCGTATTGCCCCGGTCGCGCAGGCAATGGAGCACAGAAAGCAACTGCTTGATGTCGTGAAAATGGAGACCTGTGGTCGGTTCATCGAGGATGTACAAGGTGCGGCCAGTGTCGCGACGGGATAATTCGCGCGCCAGTTTTACCCTTTGCGCCTCGCCGCCCGACAAAGTAACGGCGTTCTGGCCCAGGGTGAGATAGCCTAGACCTACGTCCATCAGCGTCTTGAGCTTGTGCGCCACTTGTGGCACCGCCTCGAAAAAGGAAAATGCCTCCTCGACCGTCATCTCCAGCACCTCGTGGATGGTCTTGCCCTTGTAGTGGATTTCCAAAGTCTCGCGGTTGTAGCGTTTGCCTTTGCACACGTCGCAGTGAACGTAGATGTCGGGCAAAAAGTGCATCTCTACCTTGATCACGCCATCGCCCTTGCACGCCTCGCAGCGCCCCCCATGGACGTTGAAGCTGAAACGGCCTGGAGCATAGCCGCGGGCACGCGCTTCGGGCGTAGCGGCGAACAACTCGCGGATTGGGGTAAACAGTCCTGTGTAAGTCGCCGGATTGGAGCGCGGGGTACGGCCGATGGGGCTTTGGTCGATAGCCACTACTTTATCTAGGTGCTCCAGCCCTTCGATGCCGTCGCAAGGAGCAGGATCGGTGGCAGCGCCGTTCAAGGACCGAGCCGCAAACCGATACAAGGTGTCGTTGACCAGAGTAGATTTGCCAGAGCCGGAGACGCCGGTGACGCAGATAAACAGTCCGAGCGGGAAAGCGACATCTATCGCCTTTAAGTTATTGCCGCGCGCCTTGCGGACGATCAACCGTTTGTTAGGATCGGGGGGGGTAAGCTTGGCCGGCTCCTCGATTCGTTCTAAGCCGGCCAAATAACGGCCAGTGAGCGAGGCTGGGTTCGCCATGATCTCCTGGGGCGTTCCCTGGGCGACGATCCAGCCGCCGTGGATGCCTGCGCCAGGGCCTATGTCTACTATCCAGTCAGCACTTAAGATCGCCTCCTCGTCGTGCTCCACTACAATCACCGTATTGCCAAGGTCCCTCAGGCGCAGGAGAGTATCGAGCAGCCTTTGGTTATCGCGCGGGTGAAGGCCGATGGAAGGTTCATCTAAAACGTACATCACCCCCACCAGGCCGGCGCCGATTTGGCTCGCCAGGCGGATGCGCTGGGCCTCGCCGCCAGAGAGGGTATCGGCGCTGCGATCCAGACTCAGATAATCGAGTCCGACGTTGACCAGGAACTTTAGCCTAGCCTCGATTTCCTTGACGATCTTCTCCGCCACTTGACCCCGCCGGCCGGTCAGAGTTAGCCGCTCGAAGAATTTGAGACACTCTCGGATCGTCAGCCGAGTCAACTCGGGCAGACTCTGCCCGGCCACCAGAACGTAGCGCGCGGCACGATTCAAGCGGGTCCCGCAGCAATCTGGACAGGGCTTGGCCGAAAGGTACTTGGCCAACTCTTCGCGCACCGCACTAGAATCGGTCTCGCGGTAGCGCCGTTCCATGTTCGGCAAGATGCCTTCAAAGGGATGACGCCTGACGCCGCCGCCAAAATAACGCAATGCAATCACTTCGGACCCGCTGCCATAAAGGATGATCCGCTGAATTCTGGGGGGCAAATCAGCAAACGGCGTCTCCGGATCGAAGCCGTAGTGGTTAGCCAGGGAACGAATCAAGGTATAGTAGTAAGCATTGCGCCGGTCCCACCCACGCACCGCCCCGTCGGCCAAGCTAAGGCAAGGGTTCTGTACCACTTTAGCCGGGTCGAAGTATTGCTTGACTCCGAGTCCATCGCAGCTAGGACAGGCGCCTTTGGGGTTGTTGAAAGAAAACAGGCGCGGTTCTAACTCCTCCAAGGCATAGCCGCACTCGGGGCAGGCGTATCGATTGGAGAAAGTCAAAGTTTTGCCTGGGTCGTCTAAATCGACCACGTTGACCAGCCCGTCGGCCAGCTTGAGCGCAGTTTCAAAAGATTCGGCCAGGCGCTGGGCCAGATCGGGGCGGATACGGAAGCGGTCCACCACTACCTCGACGGTGTGTTTTTTGTGAAGATCGAGTTTGGGCGGATCGTCCAGCTCATAGACCTCGCCGTCGATGCGGGCGCGGATAAACCCCTGCCCTTTAAGTTCACCGAAGAGCTTACCGTATTCGCCCTTGCGTCCGCGCACCACCGGAGCGAGCAACATCCAGCGGCTGCCTTCGGCTTGAGCCAAGATGGCATCGACCATCTGGCTGACGGTTTGGGCCTCCAGGGGCAAATTGTGTTCGGGACAATAAGGGGTGCCCACCCGCGCATAAAGCAGGCGCAGATAATCATAAATTTCGGTAATCGTACCGACCGTAGAGCGCGGGTTGTGGGAAGTAGATTTCTGCTCGATCGAAATCGCCGGGCTCAAGCCTTCGATGTGGTCCACGTCCGGCTTCTCCATTACCGAAAGGAATTGGCGAGCATAGGCCGAAAGCGATTCCACATAGCGCCGCTGGCCCTCGGCGTATAGGGTATCAAAGGCCAGCGAGGATTTACCGGAACCGGACAGACCGGTGATGACGATCAGCTTATCGCGCGGCAAATCCAGGTCGATGTTCTTAAGATTGTGGGTGCGTGCACCGCGGATGCGGATGGTATCCATAGACGTATCGAGTGTCCGAAGAACTTGATACTATAGATGGATTGTTAAACTTAAGGCAAAGGGGAAAGCGTTGCCAACTATCCTAGAATCCGGGCCGATGACCCGCACCGAAAAACGCGCAACCATAGGGTTGGCGCTGATTTTCGCTTTCAGAATGCTGGGACTGTTCATCGTCTTGCCGGTATTTTCTGTGCTTGCCGGAGGTCTTGAAGGCGCCACCCCCGAGTTGATAGGATTGGCCATCGGCGCTTACGGCTTTACCCAAGCGCTGCTGCAGATTCCTTTTGGCCTCTTGTCCGATCGGATCGGGCGCAAGACGGTGATCGCTGCAGGGCTTGTCTTGTTTTTCTTAGGCAGCCTAGTAGCGGCGACTTCAAGCTCCATCTACCAGGTAATCGCCGGGCGTGCCCTCCAAGGCAGCGGCGCCATCGCGGCGGCGGTGATGGCTTTGACAGCGGATTTGACCCGCGAGGAACACCGCACGAAAGCGATGGCCCTGATCGGGGTCAGCATCGGTTTGGCTTTCGCCGTCTCTATGGCCGCCGGGCCGATGATCGGGCATTGGCTGGGTCTGTCTGGCTTGTTTTGGACCACGGCTGGGCTGGCTATTCTTGGGCTTTTGATCCTGTTCATCATCGTCCCCAACCCGGTCGCTATTCGCTTTCACCGCGATGCGGAGACGCAGCCCACCCGTTTTGTCAAGGTGCTGACCAACCTGGAACTATTGCGCTTAGATTTCGGCATCCTAGCCCTGCACTGTATCCTCACCGCTACTTTCGTCGCCCTGCCGGTAGCGCTGCGCGGATTTCTGCCCACTTTCAAGCACAGCTATCTCTATTTGCCAGCAATGGCGGCGGCCGTCGTCCTCATGGTGCCTTTGGTGATCGCTGCGGAGAAACGCCAGCGGATAAAAACCGTGTTTCTCTTGGGCGTGATCTTAGTTGCCCTGGCCGAATTAGGTTTTGCCCGCTTCTACACCGAGATCTACGGCACTGCTTTATGCCTGGTGGTGTTTTTCACCGGCTTCAACCTGATGGAAGCGCTTTTGCCTTCCTTGATTTCCAAAATTGCCCCGGTAGACCTGAAAGGTACCGCTATGGGGGTCTATTCGAGCAGCCAATTCTTCGGCGCCTTCCTGGGGGGAATTCTCGGCGGCTTCCTGCACGGCCGCTTCGGTCTGCAAGCGGTGTTTTGGTTTAGCGCTGGGATGGCTTTCCTGTGGTTGTTAATCGCTTCGGGGATGACCTCGCCGCGCCCAGTCAAGAGTCTCCTCATTCCCATTGTTCTGCCCGATCCTCAGCGCGCCGCATTTTTGGCCCACTCCTTACGCAAGCTGCCTGGAGTGATCGAGGCGGTGGTAGTCCCGGACGAGAACGTCGCCTATTTAAAAATCGAGGAAGAGCATTTGGATTTTGGGCGCCTTCAGATGCTCTTGACTCGTTTTACCGAACCCCTGACAACCCAACCTGTGGAGAATTGATATGGCAACACGAGGCGTCAACAAAGTCATTCTGATCGGCCATCTGGGCGCCGATCCCGAAATCCGGTATATGCCTTCAGGCGAGGCCGTGGCCACCTTGCGCGTCGCCACCAGTGAAACTTGGAAGGACAAACAGACCGGCGAACAACAGGAGCGCACCGAATGGCACCGGGTGGTGCTGTTCGGCAGGCTGGCCGAGATCGCTGGGGAGTATCTGAAAAAAGGCCGTCAGGTCTATATCGAAGGCTCCTTGCGCACGCGCAAGTGGCAAGGACAGGACGGCCAGGATCGCTACACCACCGAGATCGTTGGACGCGAGATGCAGCTTATCGGAAGCCGCAGCGAAGCCGCAGCGACTTCTGATCAGGGCGCTTCTATGTATCCTGAAATCGCTACATCGCCCAAGCCGCCCTCGGCCAAACCGGCTTTGCAAAGCCAGGAAGACTTCGAGGACGACGATATTCCGTTCTAAAGGGTGGAAATCCAGGCGATACCGGGCTTTACCCAACCGGTCAGCTCCCTCACCCACTTGTTCGGGGCTGGGATTTTCGCCGCTCTGACCCCGTTTTTGTGGCGCCGATGCCGAGGTTGGCGGCACCGCTGGACCACGGCGTTGTTCTCCTTCACTGCGATATTTCTCCTCTCCATGAGCGGGGTCTATCACCTCTTGGCCACTGAGGGCACCGCCCACCGAGTGCTGCAACGCCTAGACCACGCTGCGATCTTTGCCCTCATCGCCGGCAGCTTCACCCCCTTGCAGCCGGCTTTTTTCTGCGGCCTCTTTGGGCGTTGGTGCGTTCTGCTGCTGGTCTGGACCCTGGCGATTTTAGGCATCGTCCTCAAGTCGGTGCTCTTCGACGCCGTTCCGGAGATTGTGAGCCTGGTCTTGTATCTTGGGCTAGGCTGGCTAGGCTTGGGCAGCTGTATCGTTTTGGGACGCCGCTTCGGTTTTGCCTTCGTTGGACCGCTGGTATGGGGCGGCCTGGCCTATACCCTGGGAGCCATCGCCGACTTTGCCCGCTGGCCGGTAGTGATTCCTAACGTGGTCGGCCCCCACGAGGTCATGCACCTGGCAGTGCTGGCGGGGATTTTTGGGTTCTGGTGGTTCTTCTTCACCCGCCTGCCGACTCTGCCACCGAACCGATCGGCCTGAGCCGATTAAGCCCCTTGCGGCTTCATCGCGGCTCCAAGACAACCTCGTGCACAGCCTGGCCGGACAAATCGCGGATGCTGGCGCGCAGCACGCCGTTTTGCCCGATCTCGATCGCCCCGAAATTCATCCACCTTAACGCTTCCTCGTAATCCGCCACCTCGCCATCGGGTCCAAAGAAAAACAGCCGCTCTGGGTTTAAGCTGGCATCCAAAGCCGGGTTAGGAAACAAGCCGGCATTCATGGGTCCTGAGACGAACTCGTAGATTTCAAATCCTGGGTCTTCTGGGAACGGCCGGTAGCGCAAGCCTTCGGCGAAGTGGACGTCGGTGGTGATGAATACCACGTTGCGTATAGCCTGCTCGCGCAAGAAGCGCAAGACCTCCCACAACTCCCGCTCAAAGCCGGTCTCCTGGTCAAAGTTCGCCCAGCCATCGCGCCCGTTTTCCGGCGGGAAACCGGTTGGAATAGACAACGGCACGCTGGATGCGATCACTTTCCAAGTAGCATCGCTCGCCTTAAGGCGCGCCTTCAGCCAGGTAAGCTGTTCCCGCCCAAGCAGGGTTTTGGGAAAGCGCTCGCTGTCGGCTTCGCCGTTGGCGTCGCGGTACTGGCGGGTGTCGAGCAGGATGAGCTCTAAGTGCTTGCCCCAGCGCAGCGCCCGGTATAACCGACCCGGGGTCTTGGGGTCCTCGGCCACCGGGTTGTAATCCAAAAACGCCTGAAGCCCGATGGGCAAAAGGTGGACGCCCGCGGGGGCATCGTGGAGGGGTCCGAAGTCGTTGACCACCTCGTGGTCGTCCCACACCGCCACATAGGGGACATGGGCACGCAGGCGCTGAAAGCCGCCTTCTTCCAAGTTATAGCGCCAATGCGCCCAGAAATCCGCCAGGCTCGCAGAGGGCCCAAATTCCCCGGAAAGCTGCAGGTTGCCATACCTGCCGACGGCCTCGCAGCGGTTGTCGGCATAAATCATGTCCCCAAGACCTAAGAAAAAATCCGGGTGCATGGCTTCGACGGTGGCAAACAGCGGATAGCCTCGCTGGGCATCGCGGCAGACGTTCTGCCCGCCGACATCGCCGCCCCAGGCGAAGCGGACTTTCGCTGGCGTGTCTTCGGCGGGAGCGGTGCGGAAACTGCCTTCCTGCGCTTTCAACCCAACCCCATTCGGGTTTTCGAGGAACCGGACCTGGTACCGGTACTGGCTATCCGGCTGCAACCGGTTTACCAAGACCTTGACGGTGAAGTCACGGCTGGCTAGCGCCGGTAGGGTCCAGATCCCCCCACCTGGACCTTCAAGCTGGACGCGCACTATTCCTTCGCGCTCGGCACGCGCCCAGAGGATTGCCGAACAGTGGGTGACCTCGCCCACCGTCCAGTGGGTGATGGTAGAGGCCTGAGGCATGGCCTCGATTCCCTTGGCCCATGTACATCCTAACAAACCGATTGCAAGCAAATAACCAAACGGTTTCATCACCGTTCCTCCAGGATCTTCTGCTCGAACACGAACAAGGAAGGGGAACTTGGCACCACGTGCACCTTGATCCAGTTCACCCTTGGACTGCCGAAGGTCTGAACTCGGGTAAAACTAGGCAGCCTAGGGTCCCCCCGGTCGAACGGCTTGTCGATCAGATACTCGTGAAAATCTCCGTGGGCTAAAACCACCGGCTTGGCAAAGCTGGCTATTTGCTCCCGAAGGCGGTCCAGGACAGCGCGGAAACCGGCGCGCTTGGGGTCGTCTTCGGATAACTCGAAGCGGGGATTGGCCTGCATGAGCAAAAACACGCCCTTGGCGTTTTGCCGATGCGCTTCAGCGAAGATCAGGTCTAACCACGCCAAGGCAGCTTGCGTGCGCTGTTCGAACTCGGCGATCCGGTCGGGACGCGGGTTCTCCACCGAATCGGCCGGGTCAAATCCGGTCCAAGGCTCCAAGCCGTTGTTGCTGCCCACCACGTGCAGGGTGGCAAAGATCACCCCACCGTGGCCGAATAGGACGTTCTCGACAAAAGGTTCAAAGCCAGGCAGGTAAGCCTGGCTGGCCACCCGGATGGGATGTCCGCCAGTAGAACGGGTGGGATCGGGGAAAAAAATCTGGCGCAGGAAAGTGAGCCGTTCTAGTGGATAATATCGGCCGTTGCTGGCGCGATGGCAATCGGTCCATTCGTTATCCCCGGGGGTATAGATAAAAGCGCGCTCAAATTTTTGGAATTGGCGAAACCGGCTCAAAATCAAAGCGTCGTCGCAGCGCTCTCCCCCGCCCTTGATGTCGCCGGCGTGAAGCACAAAGCGGATCGAGGGGTCGCGGTTGACCTCTTCGATCAGGGCGTCAAAGCGCCGAGCCTCGCCAGAATAGGGCAGATCGCCGAGCAAGGCAAAAGCAAATCCTTCCCCTGAGATCCGCGTAGGAAAGCTGGTTTGCGCAACCGTAGGCTGCAAGCCTAAAATGACCAATACTAAGGCAAATCTCACCACGCTCTCCTCCCTAGGGGATTTGGAGAAGATTGTCCAAAGCGCAGATGACAGCCGTATTAAAACCAGATTAAGGTTTTATTTACTCCCCCAGCTGCAACAGGAGGTTGCGCTGGCGGGCAAGGTAAAAGGCCCACGCCCAAACGCCTGCGCCCAAAAGCAAGTACAGACCGTTGAGCCCTGCAGCCCAAAAGAAATAATCCCAAAGGAATCGGTGCTCGATCAGCACCGCCCGCATCCCTTCAAACACCCAAGTGCAAGGCAGAGACAGCGCTATAGGCTGCAACCATTCCGGCAATACTGAAACCGGATAATAAATGCCGCTGATCGGCGCGATGGCAAAGATCAGCGCCCACGCCAGCCCTTCGGCCCCCAGACCATAGCGCAGGATCAATGAGATCACCACCAAACCGATGGCCCACCCCATCACTAGGAGATTGACAAAAAATGCCAAAAGCGGCAGTCCCATAGTAAAGATCGAATAGCGATACAACACAATCGCCAGCCCCGCCGCCGTTCCCACACCAATTAAGGTGCGTAGCAAGCTGATTGCCATCAAAGCCACGACCCACTCCCAAGGCCGAAGCGGGGAGACGAAAAGCTGACCCAAATTGCGCGACCACATCTCCTCCAAGAACACGACCGACACCCCCAATTGGGCGCGGAACAACACGTCCCAAAGCAATACAGCGGCGATAAACAATCCCGCCGCACGGGCAATCCAGGCGCTTTGGTCAGCAAGAAACTGATTGATCAGCCCCCACAAAATCATCTGCACCGTAGGCCAGTAAGCCAGCTCCAACACCCGCGGCCAGGACCCTTGGAGTAGGTACAGATAGCGCACAATCAAGGCGTAAATTCGACTCAAGCTTGCCACAATAGAGCTCACTTTCAACTCCGGGCGATGGCGATAAACACCTCCTCCAGGTTACCCCTACCATAGCGCTCGATCAGCACCTTAGGCATTCCTTGGGCGGCGATCCTTCCTTGGCGCAGGATGTAAACGTAATCGCACAGGCGTTCGACCTCCGGCATATTGTGGGAAGCAAGTAAGATCGTAGCTCCGCTTTGGCGCTGGTAATCGAGAAGATACCCCCGGATCCGCTCGGCCGAATCGGGGTCCAAAGAGGCTGTCGGCTCGTCCATGAGCAGCACCTCCGGTTGATTGAGGAGAGATTTGGCTAGGGCTACTCGGGTCTTCTGACCCGAAGAGAGCGAACCATAGGAGCGTTTCAGCAAAGCGGTCAAATCCAACGCCTCTGCCAACTCTGAAATCCGCGCCTTGCGCTTTGGGATACCGTACAGACGCCCATAGATGTCCAGATTCTGCCACACTGTCAAGCGATGGGGCAGGTCCACATAAGGCGAAGTAAAATTCATCCGCGGCAAGGACCGATAGCGGTGACGCACCATGTCTACGCCCAATACCCGCACCTGGCCGGAACTCGGTAGAAGCAGTCCGAGCAGAATCGCCAAAGTCGTGGTTTTGCCTGCGCCGTTACCGCCGAGCAAAGCACACGTCTGCCCGCTAGTGACGGCAAAAGAAATATTATCTAGCGCTACCACTGAACCATAGCGCTTACTCAAACAGCGAACCTCGATTACCGTCTGCGACGTCATCTATAATTTGAACAATGACAACACCACGCTAACAATGGCCAGTCAACCTAGCGATTCCTGCTTGCTTTATAACAAACCTGACATCATTCGCCTTTTGCGCGTCCTGATACAGCAGCAATCCCTCATCAGCGCAAGCTTGGAGAACGGCCGAGGTTTTGCCACTTGGTTGCTATGGGTGGACGCAGAGCGCGAGCGCATCGCCTTAGACGTGAGCTCCAATCCTGCACTCAACCAGCGCGTGCTCGCTGCTAAAAAACTATTGTGCACGACCAAGCTCGAACAGCTAGAGGTCAAATTCACCGCTGCCGACATTCAAGAAGCGCGGCTTCAAGGTCAACCGGTGCTGTGCGCTAAACTTCCTACTCAAGTTTATTACCCCCAAAGGCGCCAGTACTATCGGCTCACCCTTCCTAAAGCTCTACCCATCTACTGTGCCCTCCCTTTGGAGGAGCGTTTGGTTTTGCTGCCGACCCTGGATCTCAGCGCTGGCGGCATCGGCCTCATCGACCACAGCGGAACCTTACCTCTAGCTAAAGGCATGCTATGCCCCAATTGCTGCTTACATCTGCCGGAAATTGGCGAGGTAAGGTTCGACCTTGTCATCCGTTCAGTCGTCGCGCGCGCTGATGGTCAGCGCATCGGCGGTGCTTTTTCTCGCTTAAGCCCAGGCAGCGCGATCCTCATCCAGCGCTACCTCAACCAGGAACAAATCAAGCTCCGCCAGAGGATGCCAGACAAGCCTTCATCGCCGCGCCCATCTCGGTAGGCAGGTCCACAACCTCGACCCCGGCCCGGCGCAGGGCTGCCACCTTGGCTTCAGCACTGCCACAGCCACCGCTGATGATCGCTCCAGCATGGCCCATCCTCCGCCCTGGCGGAGCGGTGCGCCCAGCGATATAGGCCACCACCGGCTTGGAGACGTGTTGGCGGATGTATTCAGCCGCTTCCTCTTCTTCCTGCCCTCCGATCTCTCCCACCAGAATGATGCCCTTGGTTTCTGGATCCTCTTCGAACAGGGCCAACGCATCGATGAAATTCATGCCGTGGATGGGATCGCCGCCGATCCCGATACAGGTACTCTGGCCTAATCCTTCGCGGGTCGTCTGCCAGACAGCCTCATAGGTCAGCGTCCCAGAGCGCGACACGATTCCGACTACGCCGCGCCGGTGGATGAAACCCGGCATGATACCGATTTTGCATTCCCCTGGGGTGATGATTCCAGGGCAATTGGGGCCGATCAGCACACAATCGAACTCCTTGAGCGCCGCCTTGACGCGCAGCATGTGCAGGGTCGGGATACCTTCGGTGATGCACACCACCAACCTAAGGCCACAGTCGGCTGCCTCCAGAATCGCATCAGCGGCAAACGCTGGCGGTACATAGATCACACTCGCTGAGGCCGAGGTCGCGCGCACGGCTTCACGCACTGTATCGAACACGGGCAGTCCCAGGTGGGTCTGACCGCCGCGCCCGGGCGTCACTCCGCCCACTAGTTGGGTACCGTATTCGAGTGCCTGCTGGCAATGGAACGTCGCCTGCTTACCAGTGAATCCCTGGCAGATCAACTTGGTGTTGCGATCGACCAAAACGCTCATACTTCCTCCTTCGCTGCCGCCACCGCCTTGCGCGCTGCTTCCAACAGGTCCGCCGCTGGGATGACCGCCAGTCCAGATCGTTCCAGAAGCGCTCGCCCGGCTTCTGCGGAAGTCCCCTCCAGGCGCACAATCACCGGCACCTTCACGCACACCTCACGCACCGCTGCAATGATTCCCTCAGCGATCAGATCGCAACGGACGATGCCGCCGAAGATGTTCACTAAGATCGCCTTGACCTTGGGGTCGGCCAGGATGATCTTGAACGCTTCCGTCACGCGCTCGGCTGAAGTCCCGCCGCCGACATCCAGGAAATTGGCCGGCTCCCCGCCACACTGCTTGATCAGATCCATAGTCGCCATCGCCAGGCCTGCCCCATTGACCATACAACCGATATTTCCGGTCAGAGTGACATAGCTCAAGCCGTGCTCCCGCGCGCGCCTTTCTTTCTCGTCCTCCTGCGTAGAGTCGTTGAGGGAAGCGATTTCAGGATGGGCATAGAGGGCGTTGTCGTCGAAGTTGAGCTTGGCATCCAGCGCTACCAATTGCCCAGCCCTGGTCACCGCTAGCGGATTGAGTTCGATCTGGCTGGCGTCCTTATCTAGAAACAGCCGGTAGAGCCGATCCAATAAGGCCACGAAGGCATTGACCTGATCGCCGGCAAGTCCCAAACCAAATGCCACCTCCCGCCCTTGGTATGGCATAGGCCCGGTAGCCGGATGAACGACAAAGCTTAAGATTTGGTCTGGCCGCTCGGCGGCGAGTTGTTCTATGTCCATTCCACCCGCAGCCGATGCAAGCACCCTAACCCGCGCGTGCCTCCGGTCGATCACCAAGCTCAAGTATAGCTCGCGCGCCACCTCGGTCGCCTGCTCCACCAGAACGGCGCTGACTAAAAGCCCTTGGGGGCCGGTCTGATGGGTAGTCAGCCGCGTACCCAAGAGTTTTCCTGCGATTTCCGCCACCGCATCCGGCGTCTCGGCCAGCATGACGCCCCCAGCTTTGCCTCGCCCACCGGCGTGGATTTGGGCCTTCACCAAGAAACGCTCACCGCCCAGCGCCAACGCCACCTCCCGGGCTTCATCCCGGGTTCTAGCCACCTGACCAGCAGGAATTGGTATCTGATATTCAGCCAGCAACGCTTTGGCTTGATACTCATGGATATTCATCGCTTCGACCCGCCCTCACCGGAAATACCGCTATAATTTTTTTAAAGCACACGCCTATTCTATAACTTTCGCAACTTAAAGCGAGTCCATGTCCGACACCAAGCTCAAGCCATGCCCGCTTTCCAACTACTCCATCCAGCCTGAGCAGGCATGGAGATTGCTCGCTGTTTTTACCGCTTATCAGGCGGTGTTGGGGGTGTTGCTCTGGGGTTTGTTTCAACTCCACTGGGGACCGAGCCAGCTTGGCCAACTCCACCCGCGACTTTTTCTCTGGACCGCTTACGGCTATACACTGGCTGTCCTCGCCAGCTTGCCATTCCTTTGGCTACACCGCCCGGCCTATGCCTGGCAGGCGGCTTGGCACCTGTTTTTGGACCTGGCTAGCTTGCCGCTTATCGTTTATGCCTGCGGCGGTCTAGAGAGCGGATTTGCCACTCTGCTGGCGGTTTCAGTGGCCGCCGCCGGACTCCTCATCGGCGGACGCTGCGCTTTGGGGTTTGCCGCGCTCGCCAGCCTCAGCGTTCTCGCGATAGAAAGCATCGGCAACTGGCAAAATGCCTTTGAGACCAGCCATTATACTTATGCCGCCATGCTCGGAATCGCTTACTTCACTATCGCCTGGCTCGCCGTCACCTTGGCCCAGCGAGCCGAGCAAAGCCAACTCCTGGCCGAGCGGCGCAAAGTAGATCTAGCCAATCTGCAGCAATTAAACGAGTTCATCGTTCAGCACTTGCAATCTGGGATTCTCATACTCGATTCCGATCACCGCGTTCGTCTGAGCAATAATTCTGCCCTACGCCTTTTAGGTCTGCGCCAAAGCCCCAAGGATTTGAGCGCTCTGCCCGGCCTGCTGGTGGCACGTTTGCGAGAGTGGCAAGCACACCCCCAGCAAAACTCAGTCACGCTAATCACCGAACCCGAACCGATCCAGGTGCGCTTCAGCCTTCTGCCCATGGAAGGGGAAACCCTAACCCTGATTTTTCTCGAAGACAACGCGCTGCATCAGCAGCGCGTTCAGGAAAGCAAGCTGGCCTCGCTGGGCAGGCTGACCGCCAGCATCGCCCATGAAATCCGCAATCCCTTAAGCGCCATCAGCCATGCCAGCCAACTGCTGGCGGAAAGCCAAGACCACAAGTCGCAGGACCTACGCCTGGTAGCAATCATTCAAAAGCATTGCCGGCGGGTGGATGAGGTCATCAGCAACGTCTTGCAGCTTTCCCGCCGCCATGCCGCCTGCCGGGAGAAACTGGCTTTGAACACTTGGCTGGAACAATTTTGCCTTGAATTTCAAGAGCTCAGCTTGCGCCGAAACCTGTTTGACCTTAAATTGCCGAAACAAACATTGAGCGCCTGGGCAGACCCCAGCCATCTCAAGCAGATTCTTTACAATCTGTGCGAGAACGCGCTCAAATATGGAACTCCAGAAGGCGACAAGATCACGCTGCGGCTTAGCTGCCACGCGCCAACCCAAAAGCCATGCATCGAGGTCATCGATCGCGGTCCCGGCATTCCACCCGATCAGATCCGAAATATATTTGAGCCTTTCTTTACCACCTCCCCCACAGGCACCGGCTTGGGGTTATACATCGCGCGCGAGTTGGCCCAGTTGAATCAGGCTACTTTGGAATACGAGTTTGGGATGTATGGCAGCTGCTTCCGTCTTGTTCTCGCTAATGCTGATCAGATCATGGTGGAACTATGACTACTCCCCTTGCCCTCATCGTCGATGACGAAGCCGACATATTGGAGCTGATGGAACTGACCCTAGCGCGGATGGATGTCCAGGCCCGCACCGCGACTTCGCTAGATGAAGCCAAACGCTGGCTCAGCCGCGAGTCTTTCCAGCTTTGTCTTACCGATATGCGCCTGCCGGACGGAGATGGCTTGGATTTAGTGGCCTATATCCAGGCGAGCTTCCCAAATCTTCCGGTAGCTGTCATCACCGCCCACGGCAATATGGAAGCCGCCGTCAAGGCACTTAAAGCAGGCGCTTACGACTTCGTCTCTAAACCGGTGGACCTCAAGATCTTGCGCAAGCTGGTTACCGCTGCCCTCCAGCTGGCTGAAGACCGCGGGCACAAAGACCGGCGTTCGCGCGACGTCCTGCTGGGAGAGTCTGAGGCAATGCGCGACATCCGCGCCAAGATCGTAAAATTAGCTCGTACCCAGGCGCCGGTCTTTATCAGCGGTGAATCGGGAACTGGCAAAGAGCTGGTCGCCCGCCTCATCCACGCCAAAGGTCCCCGAGCCAATAAACCTTTCGTCGCGGTCAACTGCGGCGCGATTCCGGCCGAACTGATGGAAAGCGAGTTCTTCGGTCACCGCAAGGGAAGTTTCTCCGGCGCAGTCGCCGACCAAGTCGGCTTGTTTCAGGCTGCAGATGGCGGCACTCTGTTCTTGGACGAAGTCGCTGACCTGCCGCTTGGGCTTCAGGTGAAACTCTTGCGGGCGATCCAGGAGAAAACCATCCGTCCTATCGGTGCTGAGCAGGAAATCCCGGTCGACGTGCGCATCTTAAGCGCTACCCACAAAAATCTGAAACAACTGGTGGCAGAGGGTCGGTTCCGTCAGGATCTATTCTACCGGATCAACGTCATCGAACTGGAGGTGCCCCCTTTGCGGGAGCGCCGCGAGGACATCCCGCTTTTGGTCGAGCGAGCCCTGTTTCGGCTGGCTCGGGAAAATGGGTTAGAACGACTTAAGTTGAGTAGCCGAGCGATGGAGGCGTTGTACCGGTATGAATTCCCGGGCAACGTGCGCGAGCTTGAGAACATCTTGGAACGGGCGGCAGCACTGTGCGAAGGGGAAGAAATTGACGTGGATGACTTGGATCTCCCAACCACGCCAGGAACCAGGCCTAACCTCGTCCCCGATGAGGAAATCCCAACTGGGGAATTTTCCTTGGAAGAATACCTGCTGCAAATCGAGCGGCGTGCAATTTTAGACGCCTTGGAGCAGACCCGCTGGAATCGCACCGCCGCTGCGCAAAAACTGGGGCTGACTTTCCGCTCGCTGCGTTACCGGCTGAAGAAATTGGGAATCGACTAGACCCAGTATTTTTTCAGTGCTTTAAACTGTTCGAGCGCTTCCCTGACTTTTCGGTCGATGGCTTCTTCCTGAAGCTCGGTATTTTTGTAGACTCGATCGAGCAATCCTTCCCTGACCATGGCTTCCTTGATCCAGCGCTTGGCAAACCGGTAGTTAGTAGGCATCGCCGCGGATTCACCGGTTACCGGATCACGCAACTGCTTTACTTGGGCAACTTCCTCCGGAGCAGCCACCATTTCCAGAGGTTTAGGTGGTGCCTCCATCGGGGTTTCCATCACCTTGGCATAAAACTCCTTGGCGCCCTCGCCCATAAAAGCTGTGATTAAAATATAGACGATATAAACGATCAGCAAGATCGAGATACCAGCCAGAAAAGTCGTCATTATCAATCCTCCCCCTTGAAGTCAGCGTTATCGTTATATGGTTTAAGACTAGCTTATCTATCCTGTTAGAGACAAGAGCTTTAGCGCTACCCTGCGCGAATCAAAATCTCGCCTCGGCCCACTGAAGCCAAATCTCCGCCGTAGCGGTGGACCCGGTCAAAAGCTGCATCAGGAGCAGCAAAGCGGCTGTCAAGGTCCCTAAGGGCGGCAAACCACAAAGGCAAATACGAAAGCGTATGAACCCCACAGTCGCCGAAGGTCGGCAGGATGGACGCCGGCTTTCGCCACAACAGCACCGTCCCCCGCCGCAGGCCGTATCCCAGAAAACCTCCGGTTTCGCCCATTACGGCGATGGTGCCGGCGATCATCCGTGAGGCGCAGTAGTCGCCCACGCTTCCCTCGACTAAGATGATTCCGCGCCGCATTTCATCTCCTACCCGATCTCCGGCATCGCCTTTCACCAGTACGGTACCGCCGCGCATCCCGCGTTTGTTACCCGGAAGCGCTGCCCCCAGGAAATCTCCTGCATTGCCATCGATCTGGAGCGTTCCCCCACGCATTTCACAAGCTGCGAAGACCCCAGCATTGCCAGTCACCCGGATCTGCCCAGACCGCAAGCCCATCCCCAAATAGGCGCCAGCGTCGCCTTCCACCAGGATGTCCATATCCGCCGCATCCTTGCCGATATAATCGAGCTTGGCCGTGGCATTGCGAATGACGAGCTTAGAAGCTTCCTCGCCTTCAATCTCGAACAACTCATCCACCCGATAAGCTTTTCTGCCCGACCAGAGCTTGAGCGCGGCGATTTCAGTCCGGCGCAACTTCGCCGCCTCGCTCAATGGGGACAAATCCACCCGCTGTCTGGGTTCAGCCTTCAAGATCAAAGTCAGCATAAAGTCAAGCGATAATCTGGTGCAGATGAAAATGGAACGGCCCTAATTTTCCCCCATAGTTGCCGGCGCTGATGCGGCGGATGCCGCATTCCGCCCCGATCGCGCAGACGGCCTCGACTCCGGCCCGCATTGCCCGTTCGATATCCTGCCGGCTTAAGCCGTCGATGACGATTTCCATCACCGACCCGATCTCGGGCGAAAGCTGGGTTTTGGTCACGCCTTTGAGGGTGGGACAGAAGGCATCGTTGGTGGAGGCATTCTGACCCTTATACTTGGAACCCACTTTGGAGCCCGAGCGGACCACCCCGCCGGGGAACGGCATGATCACATTAGGAATCTTACGCATCGCCTTGACCGCAACTTCGCACGCCGCCAAAGCTTGGGGTTGGGATTCTGCCAGGATGAGAAGGTTGCCACCGCCGATGGCATCGACGATGTAACCCGTCTCTTCGATCAGAAACTCGCCGTCCATCACCGGAATCCGCCAGAACCGCCGTCCGCCGATGCGTTTGGAGATCTGAAATCCATCGCCGTAGTAGCGCAAATACTGCCCTAAAGGGAGGGGGATTCCCTCGTGGATCCCAGCGAACAGGGCCGTGCTGGGTGCAGTTAGAACGCATTGGCCAGCGCGGACTTCGACCTGCTTGGTCAAGCCTTTCACCCCCATGGCGAAGATCAATACCGAAACCCCAGGCCGCCCATCCGGGGTCTCTTCCGGGGAAAGCTCGCGTTCTATTCCCGCTTCGCAGCCGCAGCCGATCACCGAGGTAGCAAATCCGGTCATCGCCCTCGCGCTGTGGTAGGCCCACTCCAAATCGTGGGCGGTAATGACCAGGCGCGTTGCCTTCATCGGGAAGGCTTCCGCAAAGGTGTCGTCGATCACAACCCCGTTGATGATCATCGGTTGTGGCTCCCCCAACACGGATGAACCGTAACGCTGCCGCGCCCGTCCTCGTAGAGCTCTTCGGCGCGGATGACGAAATTGTCGAGCTTCATAGTGAGGTGGCGGTCAAAGTACTCAGCAAGCTGCTTTTCGATGCCGGGGTCGTAAGCCGGCTTGACCGTATGGGTAGTACCCCAGCTTACCTCGACCACCCGGCCATCTTTCACCACCAGCCTTCCGTCCTTGAATACATAGTCGGGTTTAGCAAACATTTCTTCTTTATTTTCTCTCGGCGTATAGACAGTGATGTCCGCTACCGCCCCAGCTCCCAGATGTCCCCGATCGGACAGGCCGATCAATTCGGCAGGACCTGCGCGGGTCATGATCGCGATCTCGTACAGGGAATACTCGCGCTCGATGCTCGCTAGAGTCGTCATTTTCTGTGCCTCGGGATGAAGTCTTGCCAGCTGCTCGTTGCGGAACGAACGATCCATCAAGAGGCGAATCAGATGAGGATAGCTGGTGAACGGCGCCCCGTTGGGATGGTCGGTGGTCAAATACACCTTCCAGGGGTTATCGATCAACAAAAAGATCTCCAAGCCAATAGCCCACTGCAGGGCGTTGACGAAGTTCTTATCCCGGTACTTGAACGGCACTACCCCACAACCGGCATCGCATTCGATGTCCATACACACCCATTTCTTGGGATGGGCGTGGCGAGCGTTGGCGTGCTGGCGCATGCTGTCGCCTGAAGCAGTGACGGTCTGGCCGAATAGGATCTGACCTACGTCCACGGTGATGTTGTGGCTGGCGTTGACCGCTTCGGCGATGCGTGCCGCTCCCGAGGAGAACTTGAAATCCCCTTCGTTGCCATAACTGTGGAACTGGATGTGGGTCAGATGCATAGGCAGACCCTCCACCCCTGCTATGGTCTTCAAGGTGGTCTCTACGTTGCCAGGAACGCCTAGGTTACAGCCGTGGACGTGGAGCGGGTGGGGCACGCCCAACTCGTACACCGCACGCGCCAAAGCCTTAAGGACCTGGCGTGGAGTTACCCCGTAAAACTCATGCTTTTCATCGAGATCCAGCGCTCGTTGGTTGAACTTGAACGCGCTAATGCCACCCGGATTGACCACTTTGACGCCGATGCACTGCGTGGCGTTCAAGGTCCAGGCCACGTAGTCGTTGATCCGCTTTTGATCAGTTCGGTCGCGCAGCAGGCGCAAGAAGAAATCGTCGTTGCCGAGCATGACGTAGCCGCCTTTATCCAGGATCGGAATGTCGGCCATCTCCATGTGTGCCTGGCGCGCGTTGATAGGCAGTACTGCCGGCTCGAACGCGCAGGTAAACCCCATCTCGGCATAGCGGTAACCGGTGGTCAGGGTGCTCGGGACGGCGTGGCCGCAGCCGGAGCGCAAAAGCGGAGTGCGCGGTACCGGATCCTTGCGGTGGTCCTCGGGCAGCATGGTACGAGCGATGTTGACTTTGCCCCCGCCGATGTGGGTATGCATGTCGATGGCGCCGGCCATCACCACTTTACCGCGCAGGTCGTATTCTAAGTCAACCTGTGCGCCGACTGGAGGATCGACGATGCGTCCATCTTGGATGTAAATATCGAGTACGCGGCCGTTGACGCGATGGGCGGGATCGTAAACGGTACCGCCGGAAAGCTTGATCAGCATTTGAACTTTATTCCAGAGCTTGATAAATAGATCCGAGAACCTGAGCAGTGCTGGGAAGCCCAACCTCGCGCAGCTTGAACAAGCGGATCGCCACCACGTTGTCCATACGATAAGTGTGCCCGGCGTGGTCGATACCCGGAACCCCGACTGGGATATAGACCTCGGGTGTCTGCTCGAAGGTCATGCCACAGCGTCCCAGAACGATCGTAGGGGCCTTGCTGGGCGGAGGGCTACGATCCGTGTTGTAAGCCGAAATCCAAAGCAGGGCATCGACCTCACCTTCCGCCAGTAGGCGATCGGTAGCGTAAAGGTAAGGATCGTATTCAGGAAAGCCGCGGCTGAACCTAACTCGGGTAGGAAAACCGGTCAACCAGCCGCACACTTGGGTCGCAGTCTGATCGCCTTCTTTGCCTCCGAGTGGCAAGCCCACACAACGCGTGGTGCGATTTAGGCTTTTGATCAATTCGCACGTCATCTGCACAGTCAGTTCCGCATGGGGCCAGTTAAGTGCCGAAGCTGCCCAGGTGATTACCCCGTAGCGGGCGGTTTTCAGCTTGTCCGCCAAGGACTCAAGATCGGCTACGCTGACTCCCCCGACCGTTTCGACCGCCAGCGGACGAGCGTTGACCAGCGCCTTAAGCACCGCCACCACGGCCGGCAGATCCTCATTCGCACAGCTGAGCACCTTAAGTTCACGAGTTCTGGCCCAAGCACTTGAAGGCGGTTTGCCCAGATACACCACTTCCCGGCACGCGGCATCTACAAACAAGCCATCGACCCCAAGGTAGCGTTCGAAAAACCGCGGAAAAAGAACGTCTATATCTACTCCCAAGGCTACCAATAGGTCAGCCCGATTTTTGACCTCGGCCAGGGTAGTGGTCATCCAGCCGCTGTCCTGAAGGACCAGAATATTGCGCAAGGCAGCCTGGCTCCCCAGGCTATCTACCACTGCTCCCAAGCGGTCCGCTAGCTTTAGGGCAGCCCGCATCCCGGCCACATCGGTAGCCAGGCCAGAGATCAATGGCAATTCGGCCTGCTTTAAGATTTCCGCCGCGCGCGCGACCGCCGCCTCTAGAGAAACCGGTTTCCCCTGGATCAAAGGCCGCCTATCCCCTAGCGGTTGTTCAAATGCCGGTTTGGTGACTTCATCCCCGTTTTCCAATACTTCCACCTGCCCGCCCCGAACTCTGACTTTCAAGTCATCGGAGCCAATGCCACAAAATGGACTGGGGACGTGCTCCCAAACCCCAGGTTCGGTCATTATCGCCATATTTTAAGCTTTGCTTTACCTAAAGTTTGCCGCAAATCAAGAATCCAAACTCCCAAAGCGCTTCCCGCTCAGCTGCGCGCGTCGGCATACACCAAAATCTCGCCTTTGTTCAACTCGATGGAATCGCCGCTCCAACGTTGATATTGACCGCCGACATAAGCATCGTCGATGAAGAACCCCTGTTTGCGGAGATAAAGCAGAATGGTTCGCACAATAGGAGGTCGATACGTGGTGTCGTAATTGAACGTGGGCAAAAGCTCGATCGGTTGGGTGGTCATGATGGTCCCGCGCACCATCCCGGCTCCTGGACGCATACCCATCTGCCCAAGAACCACGACAGTGCCGGCTTTTAGGTTCACCCCGGTGAAGTCCCCGCTGTCTCCGGCGATGGCGATCAATCCTCGGCGCATCCCGTTACCCACCTCGTTTTTGGCGCTACCGTAGATGAAAATTTCCCCGCCAGTCATGCCTATGGCCGCCCCGCGCACCGCGCTGCCGACCATATGGCCGGCATCGCCCCGAATGGTAATCCTACCGCCAGCCATTTCGCGGCCCACCCAATCGCCAGCCGAGCCTTCGACGATAATCTCACCACCGGACATTCCAGCACCCAGATGCGCCCCTACATCCCCGATGATCCGTAGCCGCCCACGGGTCATGCCACAACCGAGCAGCTTAACCTTAGTGAGATCCCCCTCCACGGTCACCACGCCATCTGCAACCTCTCCCTGGACGTTGAAAAACTCTCCCAACTGGGCTTTTTGGTTGCCGTGGAAGACTAACAATTCGGCAACTTCTTTTTCACTCTTGCCGAGCAGCCGGTCTGGGCAGATGCAGTCGGCCTCCAATGGAACGCTCGGGGCAGTGTGTAAAACCAATCTCATGATCCACCCTGCAGAATGTCATAGAGCCTCAGCTGAAACTGGCCGAGGCTTCCGCCGTAATTGCCAGCGGTGATCTTAATGATACCATCGCCCGCCGCCGCCTGGATGCCACGCCGCATGGACTCTGCCACTGCCTCCTCACTCAGACCATCGATGACGATCTCCAACACGCAGCCGACCGCCTCCGGCAGACAAGTCTTTACCCGTCCGCGCAGCGAAGGACAATAAGCTTCGTTGGTCGAGGCGGGAAGAGATTTATACCGCGATCCCGGCTTGCTGCCGCTGCGCACGACTCCGTCCGGGAACGGGAGAATCACTCCAGGCACTTGCATGGCTTCTACCGCTCTTTCTGCAGCGTGCAGGGTGAAAGGCAGATCCTCCCCGAGGATCAGAATGTTGCCCCCGCCCACAGCAGGCTGCACACCAAAGGACTCCTCGACCAAAAACTCCCCTTCCATCACCGGGATCCGCCACAGGCGGGTATTCCCAAGTACCTTGCTGGCTTGATAGCCGTCCCCGAAATAGCGCAGCTTTCCCCCGACCTCCACGCGCTCGCTTGCCTCCAGGCCGTTGAAACAAGCAGTGGTGGGACAGGTCATTACGCATTGGCCGATCCGTTCGACCAGACGGGCCCCTACCCCTTTGGGGCTGCCAGCAAACAGCAGGACGCTGATCCCCGGCCTACCATCTGGGGTCTCATCTGCAGGAATCCGGCGCTCGATCCCGGCCTCGCACTTGCAGCCGATGACCGAGGTCGCAAACCCGGTCATGGAGCGGGCAGCAGCCAACGCCCACTTTTCGGTCTCGCCGGTGATGACCACGCGTGCCGCCCACATGGCAAAGGCTTCGGCGAAGGTGTCAACGATTTCGGTCGGTCCGATGAACATGCGTGCATCCTCTCCAGACAATCAAACCTGGAGGCTCATAACCTCAACTCCACTCAATCTTAGGATCAGCCGCCAAACACTCTGACTCCGTGGGGAAGATAGTGTTCATCGACCGGATAGTTTTCAAACTGCACCGAGTAATACTCCTCGAAGAAAGGCTTGAGGACCGCCTCGATCTTGGGGTCGTAATCCGGGGAGACGTGAAAAACTTTGCCTTGAAAATCGCGACAGAACTCGTGGTCGTAGATGAAAAACTCTCCGCCTTTCAAAACGTAGCGGGCAGCGTTGAACATCGCCTCCTTGTCCGGTTGCTCGTCATAGATGGTGATGTCGGCGTCCGCCCCCACCCCGAGGTGGCCTTTGTCCTTAAGCCCCAGCAGCTTGGCTGGTCCCGCCCGGGTAATGATAGCGATTTCATATAGGCTAAACTCGCGGTCGATGTCGAGCAAAGAGGTTTTGGCGATGGCTTTGGGATTGGCTTTTCTGGCTTGCTCGTCGCGAAAACTTTTGTCCATCAGCAGGCGAATCAACCGAGGGTAATTCTGGAACGAGCCGCCATTGGGATGGTCCGTCGACAGCACCATGCGCCAGGGGTCTTTGGCAAGCAAGAACAACTCCAGCCCAATCGCCCATTGCAACGCGTGGGTGTAAACGTGCTCCTGGTAGGAGAAGGGAAGAATCCCGCAGCCCGACTCACATTCGGTGTCGGCATTGACCCACTTGTCGCGGGTCATGTTGCGCAGCAGCCAAGTAAGTGGGGCATCGGCGGTCATCAAGGTCGCCTTGCCGAACATCACCTGCCCCACGTCGGCGCTGATATTGGGGTGGGTATTGATGTACTCGACGATTTCCTTAGCAGCTGAGGTCGGATTTTTGCCCCTTTCCCCACCGTAGCAGTGGAACTGGATATGGGTGATGTGCACCCGCCGATCCTCGGCGGTTTTCATGGTTTCTAGGGTAGTTTGGTAATTGCCGCTGTGGCCTAAATTGTTGCAGTGGATGTGGGCCGGATGGGGCAACCTCAAGTCGTTGCTGACGTCGATCAGGGCTTTGATGATCTTGCGCGGCGTTAGATTCTCAAACCCGGAAACAGGCTCGTCGATGTCGTGCACATTAGCGTTTCTTCGGCCTTTCCAGGGCTCGTCGCCGCCGGGATTGACGAGCTTGATCGCATAGGCTTTGGTCGCATTGAGCCACCAGGCCACGGCCTCGCGAAACTCGTCCATCCGCCCTTGCGCCAATAGTTGGTTGAGGCAAACGTTGTTGGCCAAAAGCAGATAGAATCCCTTGTCGATCACCGGAGTGTCGTGGAGCTCCTCAAGGGCATGGCGAGCACCCAGAGGGGGGATCGCCGCCTCCATAGCGGTGGTATAGCCCAAGGTGGCATACCGGTAACCGGTGGCAAAGGTAGAAGGCACCACTCCTCCTACCCCCGAGCGCAGCTCGCCGACCCTGGGCTGGACGTCGTAGCGATGGTCCTCAGGGAGGAATTTGCGCGCCAGATTCACTTTGTGGCCAGCGATATGGCAGTGCATATCGACTCCGCCCGGCATCACCACCATGCCGCTGACATCGATGGCCGGGGCGTCCTCGGGCAGATCGGCGACGATCTTGCCATCCTGGACGCAGAGGTCTCGGACTTCGCCGTCGATCCCGTTGATCGGGTCGTAAACTTTGCCGTTCTTGATGCGCAAACTAGCCATAAGCTTCCTTATGCAGCCTGGATGGTCTGCCGCTTGATCCCCTTAAGCTCCAAGATTCGTTCTTTCAGCCGACGCAGGATCTCCTCGTCGCTGGGATAAGGCGACTTGAACGCCGGCCTCAAGGGTAAAGCGACGTTGTCCATCCGATAAACCGTCCCGGCCACATTGATCCCATAAGCGGCGACGGTAAACGCTACCTTGGCGATCTGGCTGGTACGGGTCGGTTTGGGATCTAAAGTGATTACCGGAATTTTATGCAGGTGCTCGATCGCTTTGCGCGGGAAATTGGCTGCCGGATCCGAGGCCACGACCAACAGCGCGTCTGCCTCCCCGCGCGCTAGCACGTCTACCGTGGTAAACTCGCCGGGGTTGAAGCGTGGATACCCCCGGTTGAAATTGACCCCGAACGGATAACCGGTCTGCCACGACACGACGTTGTCGGCCCCGGTGACGTTGCCGTGGCCGCGCACCGGATTGGCAACGAAATGGGTAAAGTTGTTCAGGTCTGTGGCCAATGCGAGCAAGGCGGCGACGTTAAAATGGCGGCCCCGGGTCATGCTCAAGCCCATGCCGAAGAAGATCACTCCGAAGCGGCAGTTTTTCATGCGCTCTACCAAGTCCTGCAGGACTTCCAGGGAAATCCCGGTCCGCTCTGCCACACTCCCGTCTACGAACTTCCCCCGCACCAAAGCCCGAAGCGCCCACAACACCTCAAAGTCGCGCCCCGGTTTAACTTGCAGGAAAATATCCGCTTCTTGGGCGCTTTTGGTCTTGCGCACGTCCACCATCACCACCGTGCGGTCGGAACGTCCACCGGGGAGATACTTGCTCTTGGCCTTGACCGAATAACGCTCGAAATGGCGCGGGTGCGCCTCGACCGGATTGCCGCCCCAATACATGATGAAATCCGCCCGATTCTTGATCTCCCCGAGGCTTGCGGTGCTTTCGCCAATTCCCTGGAAAGCCATCCCCGACGGGCCATGGCAGACCGAAGTGGTGGTATCGATGTTGCCGCTTAGAAAATCGGCGATCGCCACCGCCTCCTTTTGGGCCTCGCAGGTGGTATCGCTCAAACCATACACCGCCGGAAACTTGGCTTTGACTAAAATCTGCGCCGCCGCCTCAATCGCTTGTTCTAGACTCGCCTCTTTGCCGTCGATCAAAGCGACCGGGTGGTCTTCTATTTTATGTTCTAAAAACCAAGCCCGCCCTAACTCACAGGCATTACCCGCACGGGTGATGCTTTTGCCGTCGGTGGCGACGACCAGTTCGATATCGTCGCAAACACAACCGCAAAAGGTACACACGGCATTTTTGATGGTACGCGCTTCACTCATAGCACCCCCTCACTGGGTGTTGGTTTAAAACTTAAAGCCGCGTTTTTCTTCTAGCTTTTTAACCAAAATGCAATTTTTTTGCAACCTCAAAGCTTTCCAGCTTGCCGCTTAGACGTGGATTTTTTATGCTTTCCAATACTTTTGAAATTTGCAGGAGATTTGCATGGCCGAACGCCTTACCCTGATTCCAGTCCGCACCAGCAAACAGGGCATGTCTTTGAATGCCGGCAAATTAAAAAAAGAGTATTGTGAAGAAACCTCGACCGTAGAATTGCACCGCCAAGACATGGCCAAATGGGGCCTAAAGAAAGGCGACAAGGTCCGCCTGCGCTCCGCCGCCGGTATCGAGGCCATCGTCACCTGCAAAGAGCGCAAAGGCGACGATGCCACCCCAGGACTGGCTTTCATCGCCTATGGGCCGGTGAGCAGCCTATTCATGGATGAGGACACCGCAGGCACCGGGATGCCCTCCTCCAAGCATCTTGAAGTCGAACTGGAAGGTCCCATCGGCGAAGACGGTCAAGTGATCGCCACCCGCCCCGCCGCAGAGCAGGCTTTAGGCACCCCCTGCCCGCTGACCCAAGAGCAGCTTACCGCTTTAAACGCGCTCATGCGCGCGCCGCTTTCGCCCACTCAGGCTGCTTGGCTAAGCGGCTACTTCTTTGCCTTGAGCGGGGCGCAACCGGTCGCCCAGGCGCCCGTCCAACCGGCCTCCCTTCCGCTCATGACCATTTTGTACGGCTCCCACACCGGCAACGGCGAAGGGATTGCCGAAACTCTGATGAGCATGGCCAGCGCCGAAGGCTTAAACGCCCGCCTGGTCGATATGGAAGAATTCGATCCCCAAGAGCTCGAGCGCGAGCAGCTGCTATTCGTCATCGTCAGCACCCACGGCGAAGGCGACCCGCCCATCGCCGCCGAAAAACTTCACGCTTACCTGAAAAATTACGCAGGTCCACCGCTGGAAAACTTAAAATACGCGGTTTTTGCCTTGGGCGACAGCAGCTACCGATTCTTCTGCCAGACCGGTAAGGATTTCGATCAATACTTGGAGCAAGCCGGCGCCACCCGCATCCTAGAGCGGGTCGATGCCGACGTGGATTTTGAGGAACCGGCCCAAGCCTGGATGGCCCAAGTCCTCAAAACCTACCGGGAGTTGGCTGGACAGTCTCAGCCTGGCGGCGCAGCGGTCGCCGCAGCCACTGGAAGAAAAGCAGGTTACGGCAAAACCAACCCCTACCCGGCCCAGGTCATGGTCAATGTCAACTTAAACGGCCAAGGCTCGGCCAAGGAGACCCGCCATATCGAGATCGACCTCAGGGAATCCGGCCTAAGTTACGAGCCAGGCGACGCCCTTGGGGTCTACCCCGCAAACAACCTAAGCTACGTCGAAGACCTATTGGCGGCGCTTGGGATGAGCGGTGAGGAAGAGGTCACCGTGGGCAAGGAAACCGTTACTCTGCGCCGAGCGTTCACCCACCTGCTGGACATCACCGCCTTGAGCCAGCCGCTAATCGCCAAATACGCCGAATTGGTCGAAAGCGAATCCCTAAAAGCCCTGCTCGACGACGAAAAAGCCTACGGTGATTATACTTGGGGCCGGCAGATCCTCGATCTGGTGAAGGAATACCCGCCGCACGGCATAAGCCCCCAGGAATTCGTCGAGCTCCTGCGCAGGATCCCCCCCCGCTTGTACTCTATCGCCTCCAGCCTCAAAGCGTATCCAGACCAAGCGCACCTACTCGTCGGCGTAGTCCGCTACCACAGCTTCGGTCGCGACCGCGAAGGCGTCTGCTCCAACTACCTGGCCCGTGCGCAGGTGGGCGAGCGCCTGCCGGTGTACGTCCAAGCCAACAAAAACTTCCGCCTGCCCAAAGACGGCGAGGTACCGATCATCATGGTCGGCCCAGGCACCGGGCTTGCTCCATTTCGGGCTTATCTCCAGGAACGCCGTGCCACCGGCAGCCGGGGTAAGAACTGGCTATTCTTCGGCGACCAGCACCAGGCAACCGATTTTCTCTACGGCGAGGAGTTGATGCAGATGCACCGCGATGGCTTCCTCACCCGGCTGGACCTGGCCTTCTCCCGCGACCAGGATCGGAAAATCTACGTCCAGCATAGAATGTTGGAAAACGCCAAGGAACTCTATGGCTGGCTGGAAGAAGGCGCTTGTTTCTACGTTTGCGGCGACGCCAGCCGGATGGCCAAGGACGTCCATCAAGCGCTGCTTCAGATCATTGCCACAGAGGGTGGCAAGACCCCGCAAGCGGCAGAAGAATACTTAGACGCCCTGGTAAGCGCTAAACGTTACCTGCGCGACGTCTACTAATGGTTTGTTTTCAGCCCCAGCCGCTCTTCCACCTTCAGCACCAGGCGGGTGGTTTTAAGCATGGTATCCGGGTTAAGGCTGATCGAATCGATGCCGCACTCGACCAAAAATTCAGCCATCTCCGGGTAATCCGAGGGAGCCTGGCCGCAAAACCCGGAATGGACGCCGTGCTTGCGGCAGCCGTCGATGGCCAGCCTAACCATCGCTTTGACTGCCTGGTCGCGTTCGTCGTAGTCGAAGGCGACCAACTCCGAGTCGCGGTCCACTCCCAAAGTGAGCTGGGTCAGATCATTGGAGCCGATGGAAAAGCCGTCGAACAGCTCGGCAAACTCGGAAAGCAAGATCACGTTGCTCGGAATCTCGCACATACAATAGACTTTAAGGCCGTTTTCCCCGCGCTTTAGGCCAAACTCGGCCATTTTCTCCAGCACCCGCTCGGCTTCGTCCACCCGGCGCACGAACGGCAGCATCACGATCACGTTGGAAAGCCCCATCGCCTCGCGCACTCGCTTGATCGCCGCGCACTCCAAAGCGAATCCTTCGGCGTAGGCCGGATGGGCATAGCGGGCCGCACCGCGAAACCCCAGCATAGGATTGGATTCGACCGGCTCGAACCAGCGCCCGCCGAGCAGAGCGGCGTATTCGTTGCTTTTGAAGTCCGACATCCTCACCACCACCGGCTTGGGATAAAATGCTGCGGCGATGGTGCCGATGTTTTCAGTCAAGTTACGGACGAAGTATTCTTTGGGATCCGCATAGCTGCGCGTGAGCTCGGCGATCGCCTGGCGTTCTTTGGCGTCCTCGACTTTTTCCGGATGCACCAAGGCCATGGGGTGAACTTTGATCGCCTCGCTGATAATGAACTCCATCCGCGCCAGCCCCACCCCGTCGTTGGGGAGGAGCGCCGTGCCAAAAGCAAGCTCTGGATTACCCAAGTTGAGCATGAGTTTGGTCTGGGGTCTAGGTAGCTGCGCCAAGTCGAGCCGCTCTACGGTGAAAGGGAGCTCGCCTTCATACACCCGACCAACATCGCCTTCGGCGCACGAGACCGTGACAATCTGGCCGTCTTGGAGCACCTCGGTGGCGTTTCCTGTACCGACCACCGCCGGGACCCCAAGCTCGCGCGCGACGATGGCAGAATGGCAGGTCCTCCCGCCGCGATTGGTGATGATGGCGGCGGCAGTCTTCATCACCGGTTCCCAATCGGGAGTAGTCATGTCCGCGACCAGCACTTCGCCGGGCTGAAACTCCGAAAGCCTGGCCACCTCGGGGATCACCCGCACCCTGCCGGTGGCGATTTTGTTTCCCACCGCGCGGCCGCTGAGTAAGACCCTGCCCGGAGAAGAAAGGCGATATTCTTCCCAAAGCGTAGCTTTTTTCTGCGAAGCGACCGTCTCCGGGCGCGCCTGGACCAGATACAATTGCCCATCCAGCCCGTCCTTGGCCCATTCCATATCCATAGGTCGACCATAGTGGTCCTCGACCTTGATGGCATAATCGGCTAGGGTAAGCACCTCCTCGTCGTTTAAGCAAAAGCGCTCGCGTTCTGCCTTTGTGGTGGGAACGTTACGGGTGGTCAGATGCCCGCCTTCGGCGTAAATCAGCTTGACTTTCTTGGTTCCCAGTTGGCGTCTGAGCACCGCCCGGTATCCCTGGCGGAAAGTTGGCTTGAAGACGTAGAACTCGTCCGGGTCCACCACCCCCTGGACGACGTTCTCGCCTAGCCCCCAACTGCCTTCGATGAATACTACATCGCGAAAGCCAGTTTCAGTGTCCAAGCTGAACATTACCCCGCTAGCGGCCAAATCGGCGCGCACCATCTTCTGCACTCCAACCGAGAGGTAAACCTTAAAATGGTCAAAGCCTTGATCGATGCGGTAGTGGATCGCGCGATCGGTGAACAAGCTGGCAAAACAGCGCTTTACTGCCTCGATCAGCGCCTCACCGCCGCGGATGTTCAGATAGCTCTCTTGCTGGCCGGCGAAACTGGCGGTGGGCAGATCCTCGGCGGTCGCCGAAGAGCGCACCGCTACGCTCAACGCCTCGCCGTATTCGCGTTCCAGTTGGCGATAAGCGGCTAGAATCTCCTCGCGCAGCTCGTCCGGAATGCCCGCCTCGTAGACGATGCGGCGGGCTTTGGCAGCGCGCGCTTTGAGGTCTTGAACGTCATTTGGATTCAACCCGGCCAAAACCTGGCGCAGCCTGTCCCAGGCGCCCGCGCAGTCGAGCACATAACGGTAGCCTTCGGCGGTGATAGCAAATCCATCGGGAATTTTGACCCCTTTGGGGGAAAGGGCCCGGATCATTTCCCCCAAAGAGGCGTTCTTGCCTCCGACCAGGGGCAGATCGGCAAGGCTCAAGTCGGCAAAGAAGCGGATAAATCGAAACGGCATAGCTTTCTCCTTAAGAGGGATCGACATTAAATCCTATTATGCCGCTTTTGGCGTTGGGAAAGTTGTCCTTTGCCGATTACAATCTAAGCGGCAACCTTAAACCAAGCACCGAGGCACGACGATGCAGCTGTTTCGCACCAAACTGACTGCCCACGATTTTACTGAAGGAGGCTTAAAGCGCTGCCTGAGCGCCTTCGATCTCACGCTACTCGGCATAGGCGCCATCATCGGCACCGGGATTTTCGTCCTCACCGGGATCGTAGCCGCGACTTTAGCCGGTCCCGGGGTAATTTTGTCGTTCGTGTTCGCCGGCTTTGCCTGCGCCTTTGCCGCTTTGGCCTATGCCGAACTGGCCTCGGCCATCGGCGGCTGTGGCAGCGCTTACGGCTACAGCTATGCCGCCTTTGGCGAGCTGATCGCTTGGCTGGTCGGCTGGAACCTGATCTTGGAATACGGAATCGCGGTGGCGGCGGTGGCTAACGGCTGGTCGGGATATTTCTGCGACGCCCTGGCGGCGATCGGGGTCGAACTGCCCAAAACCTTAACCCACGCTCCCAACGCCGGAGGAACGATCAATCTTTTGGCCTCTTTGATCATCCTCATCTTAATGGGGCTGTTGATCCTAGGGGTGAAAGAAAGCGCACGCTTGAACGCGGCGATGGTGGGGATCAAACTCCTGACCATCGCCGTGTTCGTGGCCGTGGCGGCCTTCCACGTCGATCCTACCCTGTGGCAGCCGTTTTTGCCGTTTGGCTGGTTCGACTACACCCCAGAAGGCAAGCCGGTAGGAGTATTGGCGGGAGCGTCGATCGTATTTTTCGCCTACGTCGGTTTCGACGCCGTCTCCACCGCGGCTGAGGAGGCTACCAACCCCCAGCGCGACGTCCCCCTCGGCATCATCGCCTCGCTCGCCTTCTGCACCGTGGTGTACATGCTGGTGGCCGCGCTTCTGACTGGGGTAGTGCCATATCCTCAGCTCAATGTCTCCTCGCCGGTCGCTCATGCCTTACACCTTATCGGCATCCGCTGGGCCTCGGCTTTGGTCGCTGCCGGGGTGATCGCCGGGCTGACCACCGTGATGCTGGTGCTTTACTACGGCCTGACCCGGATTATCTTCGCCATGTCCCGAGACGGGCTGCTGTCGCCCTGGTTCGCGCACGTCTCCCCGCGTACCCACACCCCAGTCCGGGTGATCGTGCTCTGCGGCCTGATTATGGCGATCATCGCCGGGCTCGTACCCTTGGGGGAACTTGCCGAACTGGTCAACATCGGTACTTTGTTCGCTTTCGTCCTGGTGTGCGGCGGAGTGGTTGTGTTGCGTATTACCCAGCCCGAACTCCATCGCCCATTCAAAGCCCCCTTGAATCCCTTCCTCCCGCTGCTCGGTGCAGTATCGTGCGGGGCTTTGATGGCATTTCTACCCAGTTTGACCTGGTACCGCTTTATCATCTGGCTGGCAATAGGTTTTGTGATTTATTTCACTTACTCTTATCGCCACAGCAACCTGAGTCCCAAACCGGTCAAAGTTAAGCACCTGCGCTGAAGATGCTGCCGCGCACCGTCATCATCTTGAGCCTGGTCTCGTTTCTGAACGACGCGGCGAGTGAACTGATCACGCCTTTGCTGCCTTTGTTTCTGACTGCCACGCTAGGAGCGGGACCTTGGGTGGTGGGGTTGGTGGAAGGAGTAGCCGAAACCACCGCAAGCGTGCTGAAAATCTTCTCTGGCCAGCTGGCCGACCGCGGCCTCCGCCACAAGCTTTTGGTGCTTTCTGGCTATACGCTGTCTAACCTATGCCGTCCTCTGATCGGCCTGGCGGGAGCCTGGAGCATGGTATTGGGACTGCGTTTCCTGGATCGGGTCGGCAAAGGCATCCGCACCGCTCCGCGCGACGCGCTCATCGCCCACACCACCCCACCTGAGCTCCTAGGACGCGCCTTTGGCTTTCACCGGGCGTTGGACAACGCCGGAGCGATCGCAGGACCCATCGCCGCTTTCTGGCTGCTCAACTTAGGCCTACCCATGACGCAGGTTTTCTTGTGGTCGGCTGTGCCTGGGGCATGTGTACTGGGGCTATTGCTCCTTGGACTTAAAGAACCGCCCCGGCCGCCTCGGCTCTCCCCTCCGCCTTTGCGCTGGCACGCGCTCGATACCTCGCTCAAGGGGTTAATCCTGGCAAGCGGCGGGCTTCAACTGGCAGCAGCCCCCGAGGTGTTTTTAGTGCTGTGGGCCACCGATCGGGGGCTGGAGGTTGCCTGGGCGCCCTTGCTATGGGCCGCTGCTAGCGTAGTCAAAACTCCGATCTCGCTGGCCGGAGGGGTGCTTTCCGATCGCATCGGCCAGTTGCCGGTCCTGCTCCTCGGCTGGGGAGGGAGGATTGGGATACTTACCGCCCTGGCTTTGGCTGAAGACGGCGCGCTTTTGACCTGGGGATTGTTTCTTGGCTACGCCGCCGCATTGGCCATGACCGAGGGGCCAGAGCGCGCGCTCGTAGGAACATGCGCTCCCAAAGCCTTGCGCGCGACCGCTTTTGGTCTGTATCACATGACCGTGGGACTGGCCGCTCTTCCTGGCGGGGTATTGTTCGGCAGCCTATGGCAATGGGGGGGAGCGCCTCTGGCGTTTGCCTTTTCCGCAGTCGGCACGGCGGTTTCCGCCGTCGTCCTGCTGGCTTATACCCGCCGCGATCATAGCCTTCGCACCTGAACCTGCTCCAAAAGCGGCGGCAACTCCTTAAGGCAAAATAATTCGGTTCCGGGTTGGCGCACAGTGCCGGCGCTCACCGCCACCGCCAAGCGGAGAACCTCAGGCAATTCCAAGCCGCGCACAAAACCGGCCACCAGTCCGGCCACCAACGAGTCGCCTGCCCCGACGCTGGAACGCACATTTACTTGTGGGGGGATCGCCAAAAAGCTGGCTTCCTGGCCGACGAGCAATGCCCCGTCTTGCCCCAGCGAAACGCACACATAAGCCACCCCTTGGGCGAGGATTTTCTCCGCCTCGGTCAGCACTGAGGGCAAGTCGGGCAAAGGCCGGCCGCTTAATTGTTCCAGTTCGTAGCGGTTGGGCTTGACCAGAAACGGGCCAGCGGCTACCCCCTCCTTAAGCAATCCGCCGTGGGCATCCAGCACCGCTCGCCCCCCTTGGCTTTGGATTTGCCGGATGAAGGCGGCATAGGCATCTTCTGCTACGCCTGGCGGGACCGATCCGGTCACCACCCCGTAGCCGCTCCCGACCCGACCGACGAAGCGCTCGCACAGCCCTTCCAGTGCTGCCTGCGGCAAATACGGCCCCTGACCGGTGACTTCGTACTGAGCCCCGGTTTCCTGCTCCAGGATGGTAGCGTTGATGCGAGTTTCTCCTTCTACCCAGACGTATATCGGGTCGTCCAGGTGCCGACCCAACAGGTGCTCCAGAAACGCGCCGGTCTCTCCCGCCAGCACGCAGAAGTTGCTCGCCGCGATCCCCAGCCGTTTGAGCGCCCGCCCGACGTTGATTCCATTGCCGCCTGGGTCGAAGCGGCTGGTTTTGGCGCGGACTTTCTGGTTGCAAATCAACTTCCCGATCTCATAGGTCACGTCCACCGCCGGATTTAAGGTCAAAGTAGCTACTGGCATGGCTCCCCTTCGATCAAGCTCTCCCCTTTGCTCTGATACCACCATACGATGCCGTTCCAGATCTCTTCGGCGGTCTCGGCATACCAGAAGAGTTCCAAATCTTCTAGATCGATGGCACCATCCTCGACCAGAAAGTCGAAATCGATCACTCGGCGCCAATATTCCTCGCCCACCAACACTACCGGCACCGGTTGGATCTTGCGGGTCTGGATCAGGGTCAAGGTCTCGAACAGCTCATCCAGCGTGCCAAAGCCGCCTGGAAACGCCACCAAAGCTTTGGCGCGCAGCAAAAAATGCAGCTTGCGCATAGCGAAATAGTGGAACTGAAAACACAGTTCCGGAGCGATGTAGGGATTGGGGAACTGCTCGTGGGGCAGAGTAATGTTGAGCCCCACGCTTTTGGCCCCTACCTCGAATGCCCCGCGGTTGGCCGCTTCCATGATTCCCGGCCCGCCACCGGTCATCACCACCAGCCGACAATCCAAAGGTCCCTGGCCGGAGTTGCCGACCAGTTGCCCGAATTTCCGGGCAATCTCATAGTACCTGGCTTTAGCGGCGATGCGCTCTGCCACTTGCACGCGCCGCTTGAGTTCTTGGTCGTCTGGACGCTTTTCAAGCGCCGCTTTTAAAGCCTGCAGCCTGCGCTTTGCTACCTTAGGTTCAGGAATGCGAGTGCTGCCGAAGACGACGATGGTGCTTTTGACTCCGGCGCGCTGCAGCTCCAGTTCTGGCTTGAGATAGTCCAACTGTAGGCGGACTGGTCTGGTCTCGTAACGATTGAGAAACTCGGGGTCGGAGACGACCGGGCGAAAGCTCGCGCTTGCCCGAATTTGTTGCACTCTACGCCAGGCCTCTGGGTCTTCTTCCAGCGGCCTAGGAAGCTCCCAGGGCAGTGGCTCACGCCGCTCTGGGGCGGGCGGTTTGGGCAGCACGCAGACCTTAGAGGATTCGTTCGGGTCGCTCACTTTGGCATTCTCTCCTTTAGGTTTTAGTTAAAATTTTAAGCATACCATTTCTGCGCGCTTAAGTTTTTCTACACACCCCAAGATGCTATACTCGCCGCCGTCGCAACCCGCCTTCAAGGAAATTCGAACATGCCAGGATGGATCGTCGCTTCCGCCATCGCCTGCCTTACCTTTCTGGGTGCTCTGCTGGCCGGGCTTCTGCCCTGCTTGCTGCGGCCTGGCAGAAAGTTCGCCAGCGCCATGCCCGGGATCGCCGCCGGACTGTTGCTTGCTTCCGCCTTGGGTTTGGTGCTTCCAGAAGGGTTTGAACTCGTGTTCCACACCCTCGAAAATCGCGCATCACTCGCGTTTTCCCCGGAGCTGTTGGGGGGACTGGCGGTACTTTTGGGATTTTTGTTCATGCTTGGACTGGAAAGCGGCGGGATGGAGCATGAACTGCCCAACGCGCAGCGCTCCCTTCATCCCCTGGCACTGGGCCTAGGCATCCATGAACTCACCGACGGGCTGGCTTTGGGGGCGAGCTTAGCTACCGGTTCGCTGACGCTCACCTTGCCGATCCTAGCGGCAGTCCTGGCGCACCGGATTCCGGTTGCCTTCGGCCTGGGGACGTTTCTCTGGCAGAGCCAAGGGGAAATCCCCCATCCGCTGCGCACTCTGGTTTGGTTCAGCCTGGCCACTCCCTTGGGGTTGCTTTTCACCTTCTTGCTCCTTAAGCACCTGTCCCATGCTTGGATCGGGCTTTGGCTGCTCTTTTCCGGCGGCACTTTTCTCTATGTGGCAGCGGTGGACGCACTCGGCCGGGTGCGCCTGGAGCAACCCGGAATGCGCTCGTTCTTGTTAGTCGGGCTAGGGGCGGCTCTGGTCATCGCCGCACTGGTGCTGTTTCGGATATTCGGCCTCGAAGCTGAGCTTCACGGCTGACCCGACCTGGTCCTCCGATCTCCCTTCCCGACCTCCGGATCATCCTCTCAGCCGGGAACCCGTCTGCTGCGCACGATCTGATAGCCGGGGCGCCAGAGGTAATACACTGGCGCCGACAGCATGTGGACCAGCCGGGTGAAGGGAAACACCAGAAAGAGGCTCAAACCGAGAAAGATGTGCAGCTTGAACAGGGGGTGAGCATCGGCGACATAAGTCCAGGCCTGGCGGTCGAAGGTGAAAATCCCCTGCGCCCAGGCCATGAATTTGACCATCTCGCTACCGTCCAGATGGCCCAGCGAAATCGGAATGGTGATCACCCCTAGAGTCAGCTGCACCATAAGCAGCACCAGGATGGCCAGATCGCTGAACGATGTGGTGGCGCGGATGCGCGGGTCGGTAAGGCGGCGGTGTAGCAGAATCGCGGCGCCAGCGAGGGAAACGCTCCCGGCGATACCGCCGACGACGATGGCCATCATCTGCTTGGTACTCGCCTCGATGCCCATCCAGTGAAATACGCGGATTGGGGTCAGCAGGCCGACGAAATGGCCTAGGAACACGATCAACACCCCAGTATGGAACAGGACCGAGCCGAAGACCAGCTGTCTGCGGCGCAACAATTGGCTGGAGCCGGCGCGCCAGGTATAAGGAGCGCATTCATAACGCAGGATGGACCCTGCGCCAAGCACTGTCAAAGCGACATAGGGATAAACGCAAAACAGCCAGAAATTGAAATCATTCATGGTTTTCTCCGCTCGAAGGTAATCGTAGCTTCGTCCGGGCCGCCGCGAGCCGATGGGCCAAAGGTGACCGGTATTTCCTCCCAGCCCCGATCAAGCGCTTGGGGGTCAGCGTCCGGAAGTTCCTGCAACTCGCCTATTGCCTTAGCGTCAGGCCAGGTTGGCGTCATTGCGAGCAAGGCGGAAAACACCACCGCATACGGACTTTGCCGTTCTTCCAGCCGCTGTTTTAGGACGGCGAGGACAGGTCCTATCTCCTCCAGCAGTAGCCGCGCCTCGCCCAGGGGCAGGATAGCCAGAAATTCCAACACCAGCGGCAAATAGTCGGGCAATTCCCGGGCATTTGGCTCCAAGCCGTAACGGCGGTAAAACTTAAGCAGGTCGACCATTGCCAGGCCGCGTTCGCGGCTGTCGCCGTGGACGTGCTCAAACAAATACAGCGACAGTCGCGGAATGCAGTCAAACAGGTCTACGTAGTGCGCCTGCAAGGCTAACAACTGGCTGCTTTCCAGCCGGCTCAGCAGCGGCTCTAAAAGTTCAGCCGCCACCAGCGCTTCCTCAGTCAAGGCCTGGCGGATGTCGCCGATGGCGGCTTGGAGCTCAGCGCTAGGATAACTCAAAAGGATGGACAGAGCCTTGAAGGTTTTATTCATGGCATCTTAGTCAGTAAGCCGCTTGGTTTCACCTCAAATAGGCCGCAGCCGCCGAAGGAGAAACCGCATGTAGTCCTGAGTTTGTAGGCGTCCTCGACGCTCTCCCGGTGACTGGTGGGGATGACAAAGCGGTCCTCGTAGTTGGCGATAGCCAGGATGCGATACATCTCTTCGATCTGGGCCACGCTCAAACCCACCTGCTCGGCGATATCCTTACGGGTGACACCCTCTACGGTTCGGGCGCGCATGAAGGCGCGCAGCGCCAGCATGCGCCGCAAGGCCTGCACGACTGGCTCCTTTTGGCCTGCGGTAAGGAGATTGGCCAGATAGCTAACCGGAATGCGTAAATCCTCCACCGGCGGAATCTCGCCGTCGGCACCGATCAACCCTAGCCCTCTGGCCGTGCCCTGGACCGGAGACAGGGGTGGCACATACCAGACCATCGGCAGGGTACGGTATTCAGGATGAAGGGGGAAGGCCACCCGCCACTCCATCGCCATCTTGTAGACGGGCGAATTCTGCGCCGCGGCCAGCCAGGCCTCCGGAATACCTTGGGCGCGAGCCGCCTCGACCACTTCCGGGTCGCTGGGATCGAGGAAAACGTCCAACTGGGCTTGATACAGGTCCTTAGGATCTTCCACTGCCGCTGCTTGGTCGATGCGGTCGGCATCGTACAGCAACACCCCCAGATAGCGGATGCGCCCGACGCAAGTCTCCGAGCAGATGGTGGGTTCGCCTGCCTCGATTCTGGGAAAGCAAAACACGCATTTCTCCGACTTGCCACTTTTCCAGTTAAAGTAAATCTTCTTGTAAGGGCAGCCGGAGATGCACATTCGCCAGCCGCGGCAGCGGTCCTGGTCGATCAAGACGATGCCATCCTCCTCGCGCTTGTAGATCGCCCCCGAAGGGCAGGCAGCCACGCAGGTGGGGTTGAGGCAGTGCTCGCACAATCTGGGCAGGTACATCATAAAGGTGTTTTCGTAAGCAGCGAGCATCCCCTTTTCCACGCCGTCCAGATTGATATCGCGGCTGCGCTGCCGGAAGGGGCCGCCGGCATCGTCCTCCCAGTTGGGGCCCCACTCGATCTTGTCCATCTTTTCCCCAGTGATTTTCGAGATCGGTCTTGCGGCGGGATGGGTCCGGCTTTCTGTGGCCTTCTGCAGCTGCTCGTAGTCGTAGTCGAACGGTTCGTAGTAGTCGTCGATCTCTGGCAGGTGAGGATTGGCAAAGATCTTAGCCAACAGGTGTCCCTTGCCACCCATCAGGGGCTTGAGTTTGCCTTTGCTGAGAGTCCAACCGCCTTTCCAGCGCTGCTGGTTCTCCCATTCCTTAGGGTAGCCGATCCCCGGTTTGGTCTCGACGTTGTTGAACCAAGCGTATTCCATCCCGTCGCGGCTAGTCCACACGTTCTTGCAGGTAACCGAACAGGTGTGACAGCCGATGCACTTGTCTAGATTCAGGACCATGCCGATCTGAGCTCTGAGGCGCATGTGGTCATTCCTCCATCCAGTCGGCCTCGGTCTTGCGGACGATGACAAACTCGTCGCGGTTAGAGCCGACCGTGCCGTAATAGTTAAATCCCCAGGACAGCTGGGCGTAGCCGCCGATCATGTGGGTGGGCTTGATCACCGCCCGGGTGACCGAGTTATGGATACCGCCACGGTTGCCGGTAACCTTCGACCTGGGGGTGTTGATAATCTTCTCCTGGGCGTGGTACATGTACAGAGTGCCCGGACGAATTCTTTGCGACACTACCGCCCGCGCCACCAGGGCGCCGTTGGCGTTGAACACCTCCACCCAGTCGTTGTCAGTAATGCCGCCCTGCTCGGCGTCGTCCTCGTTGAGCCAGACGATAGGCCCACCGCGGGCTAGGGTCAGCATAATTAGGTTGTCGGTGTAGGTCGAATGGATGCCCCATTTCTGGTGCGGGGTGATGAAGTTGAGCACCAGGTAGGGTCGCTCGCCATGTTCTGCCAAGATCGGCTGGATGGTCTTAGTATCGATCGGCGGCTTGTAGACACATAGAGCTTCACCGAAAGCCCGCATCCACAGATGGTCCTGATAAAGCTGCTGGCGGCCAGAAAGGGTGCGCCAGGGAATGCGCTCGTGGACGTTGGTATAACTGGCGTTGTAGCAGACTTCCTCCGAGTCAATCCCCGACCACACCGGCGAAGTGATGATTTTACGCGGCTGGGCCATCAAATCCTGGAAGCGGAGTTTCTCTTCCCGCCGGGATTTGGCCAGATGGGTGTGGTCACGGCCGGTGACCTCCGACAGTTTCTGCCACGCCTTAACTGCCACCTGGCCGTTGGTCTCCGGCGCCAGGGTCAGGATCGTCTCGGCAGCCTGGATATCAGAGTCGATTTTTGGCCGACCTTCGGTGTCGGTGCCGTTAAGCTGGCGCAGGAACTCGATCTCCTCACCCGTTTCCCAGACGATGCCCTTGCAAGCGTTACCGGCCTTCTCCAGCAGCGGGCCAAGAGAGGTGAAACGCTGGTAAACCTTCGGATAGTCGCGCTCTACCAACACCACGCCGGGCATGGTTTTGCCTGGAACTGGCTCGCACTCGCCCCGCCTCCAGTCCGTGACCTCAGCCTGTGCCAGTTCCCCCGGGCTGTCGTGAAGCAGGGGCACCAGCACGATATCCTTCTCTACGCCGAGCTTGGCACCGGGGGCCAGTTCAGAGAATTTTCGAGCGATCCCCCGGTAGATATCCCAGTCGCTGCGCGACTCGAACAGTGGGTCCACCGCTGCGGTCAGCGGGTGGATGAAAGGATGCATGTCAGAGGTGTTGAGATCGTGCTTCTCGTACCAGGTGGCGGTCGGCAGAACGATGTCGGAATAAATGCAGGTGGTAGACATGCGGAAGTCCAGGGTCACCAACAGATCCAGCTTGCCCTCAGGCGCCTGCGCGTGCCAGCTAACCTCCTTGGGCCGCTTGGCGGTCACCCTCGCGTCGTGCACGCCGTCTACGATCCCGTGGTGGGTGCCGAGCAGGTGGCGGAGGAAATACTCGTGACCTTTGCTCGACGATCCCAGTAGATTGGAACGCCACACGAACAGGTTGCGAGGCCAATTGTCTGGGTGGTCGGGATCCTCCCAGGCCAGTCTCAGTTCGCCGGATTTGAGTCTGGCGGCCACAAAGTCTGCAGGCGATTGGCTGCTTTCTGCAGCCGCTTTGCCCACCTCAAGCGGATTCGTCTTAAGCTGCGGCGCCGAAGGCAACCACCCCATGCGCACCGCCCTAAGGTTGTAATCCACCAGCGCCAGGTCCTGCCAGTCTCCTTGCGGGGCGGTAGGGGAGAGGATCTCCGAGACCGCCAGGGTCTCGTAACGCCACTGGTCAGTGTGCAGATACCAGAAGCTGGTACTGTTCTGCTGCCGCGGCGGTCGGTACCAATCTAAAGCAAAGGCGAGCGGCAGCCAGCCGGCCTGAGGACGCAGTTTTTCCTGGCCGACGTAGTGGGCCCAGCCACCGCCTTCCTGGCCGATGCAACCGCACAGCACCAGCAGGTTGATGATGGCGCGGTAATGCATGTCCATGTGATACCAGTGGTTGATGCCAGCGCCGAGGATCACCATAGATTTGCCGCAGGTCCTCTCGGCGTTAGCGGCAAATGCTCGGGCCACAGCGACGATCTGCTCCCTCGGGACGCCGGTGATTTTCTCCGCCCACGCCGGGCTGTAAGGCTGCAGGTCATCGTAAGACTGAGCCACGTGTTCGCCCCCTAGTCTTTGGTCGAGGCCGTGATTGGCTACCAGCAGATCAAATACCGTGGCTACCAGTGCCTCCTCGCCATTTTTCAGGGTAACCCTGCGTGCCGGCACCCTGCGTTTGAGGACTTCAGGGAGGTTGTTGTCCTGGAAGAAGTCGTGGCTCCTCCCTCCGAAATAAGGGAAGGCGACCTCTGCGATTTCGTCGTGCTGGCCTAGGTTGCTTAGGCGCAGCTTGAGTGGATTGCCAGCACTGTCCCTATCTTCCAGGTTCCACTTGCCCTTTTCGCCCCAGCGGAAGCCAATGCTGCCGCAGGGAACGGTGATCATGCCAGTTTCATCGTCGATGGCAACCGTCTTCCATTCAGGATGGTTGTCCTCCCCTAAATTGCCATCAAAGTCGCTGCAGCGCAGCTGTTTTTCCGGCACCAGATAGCCGTCCTGCTCCACTAGCCGCACCAGCATGGGCAAGTCGGTGTAGCGGCGGGCATAAGCCTGGAAATATTCCGCCTTCCGGTCGAGATAGAACTCCTTTAGGATTACCTGGGCCATCGCCAGTCCCAAGGCGGCGTCGGTACCCTGCTTGGGAGCCAGCCAGACATCGGCAAACTTGGCCGCCTCATTGTAATCGGGGCTGACCACCACCACCTGGGTGCCGCGGTAGCGGGCCTCAGTCATAAAGTGAGCGTCCGGGGTGCGGGTCTGGGGGACGTTGGAACCCCACATCATCAGAAACGAGGCGTTATACCAGTCGGCGCTTTCGGGGACGTCGGTCTGCTCGCCCCAGGTTTGCGGCGAAGCCGGCGGCAGGTCGCAGTACCAATCGTAGAACGACAGGCACACCCCGCCCAGCAACGACAGATAGCGGGTGCCGGCGGCGTAGGACACCATAGACATGGCTGGAATCGGCGAGAACCCGGCGATACGGTCAGGGCCGTATCGTTTGATGGTGTAGGCGTTGGCAGCAGCGATCAGCTCTGTGACTTCATCCCAGTCGGCGCGCACGAAACCACCGTGGCCGCGTTTCGAGGTATAAGAACGGCGTTTCTCCACGTCCTCGACGATGCTGGCCCAAGCTTCCACCGACTCCCTACCCTTTCTGGCCTCGCGCCAAAGTTCCAACAAAGCCGCGCGGATCAGCGGATATTTGACCCGCTGGGCTGAGTACAAATACCAGCTATAGCTGGCTCCGCGGGGACAGCCCCTGGGTTCATGGTTAGGCAGTTCCGGCCGAGTCCTAGGATAGTCGGTCTGCTGGGTCTCCCAGGTGACGATACCGCCTTTGACATAGATCTTCCACGAGCACGAGCCGGTACAGTTGACTCCATGGGTAGAGCGGACGACTTTGTCGTGGGCCCAGCGACTACGATAGCCTTCCTCCCAGGCGCGGGATTCGTCGGTAGTGACTCCGTGGCCGTGGGCGAAGAAGCCAAACCGGCCCGTTTTGGCCTTGACGAAGAAATTGAGGCGGTCGAGCAGTCGGCTCATAGCGAACCTCTTTAAGGAGTGAAATATTTTTTCGGTGCCATCGCTTGCACGTGTTCCTCGGTATGGATTTCAGCCATTTCCGGCAGTTCCGGCAGCTTCTTGAGTTCCTCGGCCAAGGCAGCCTGCTCCATGCGCCGAATGGCAAAGTGCATCCAGGTCAAGGCGATGGCCACCAGGGTGAACATGAGCATAAAGCAACTGGTCCACACCCCGATCAGATCGTTCATGACCCCAAAGAAGATCGGCAGGAAGAATCCCCCCAGCCCGCCGATCATCCCGACCAGTCCGCCGACTACGCCGACGTAGCCAGGATAATACACCGGAATGTGCTTATACACGGCGGCGCTGCCTAAAGTCATGAACAACCCAAGCAGCATGGTCAGCGGCGCAAACAGCCACCAGGGCATGGCGATCGTGAACCGGATCGGCCCTTCGATGCCGTGGACGATGTAGTCAGTGGCCGGGTAGGAGAGGAAAAAAGTGCACGCGGTGCTGCCGATGAAGCTGATATACATCAGCCGCCGCGCCCCCCATTTATCGGCTAGGATTCCCCCAACTGCCCGCAACAAGCTAGTAAATGAGTAAGCCGAGGCCAAAACCCCAGCGATTTTCAGCTCCAAGCCGTACACCCCGATGTAATAACGCGGCAGCCACAAAGAAAATGCCACAAACCCACCGAAGGTGAAAAAGTAGTAAAGCGAGAACCGCCACACCTGGAGCTTTTTCAATGGCTCGAGCTGGAGGAACGCAGGCAGGGCTGTTTCCCCGCGGCGCCTACGCTCCAAGGTGAGCGGATCGTCCTCGGTCAAAAGAAAAAACCCAACGGCGGTGAGCAAAAGCGCTGTTGCATACACCCGGGCGGTACCCTGCCAACCTAAAGCCAGCACCAGGAAAGGCGCGAAGAAGTTGGTCGCCGCCGCCCCCACGTTGCCGATCCCGAAGATCCCAAGCGCTGTCCCCTGGCGGGCGGATTCAAACCAGCGCGAGACGTAAGCGACCCCGACCGCGAACGAGCCGCCGGCCAGCCCTACCCCCAAAGCCGAAAGCAAAAACATAAGATAGCTTTCCACCGTAGAGAGCAACCACACTGCCACCGCAGTAGTGAGCATGAGCAGGGTATAAACCAGGCGGCCGCCGTATTGGTCGGCCCAAATCCCGAGCACGATCCTACTGAGCGAACCGGTCAGGACCGGGGTGGCGATCAGAAGGCCGAACTGGCTGTCGTTCAAACCAAGCTCTTCCTTGATCGGTAGGCCGATGATGGCAAACAGCGTCCAGACAGCAAAACACACCGCAAAAGCAAGCGTGCTTAAGATGAGGATGCGGGCGGATTTGGCTTGGCCGGCAACGAGTGGCAAAGCGCTTTCTTGGGTATTCATAATTAAGACTCTTAGGGTGATCTAGATTCAACTTTAGCAGATGAAAGGCAAGATTTTTTTACTTACAACAAATCCTGCCGGATTCTCGCAGCCACTTCGCTGTCTTGGGCCAAGATCACCAGTTCATCGCCTTCCTGAAGTTCCAGCTCGGGGTCGGCAAACAAAAGTTTTTCCCCCCGATACAGCCACACCGGGCGGGCTTTTTTTTCCGGTAGTGGCAACCGACTGACCGATCCTGTCCAGGCTGCAGGGACGGCGACCGAAAACAGATAGGCATCCCCCTTGAGCAGCGTGGCGAGCTGCAGGATGTCGCGCCCCTCGACGGCGTCAGCCAAATAGCGCCCGATGGTGCGCACCGGGACGAGGATTTCGGTCAGCCCCAAGGCCAGAGCGACTTTCTCGAACTCGGGGTCTTCCAGGGTGGTAAATACCCGCCCGATGTTTAAGGTCTTGCCTACCAGGCTGGCAAGGATGTTGTTCTGATCCACACCGGTGGTGCAGATGAGAACGTCTGTCGACTCGGGGGAGGCCTCTTCCAAGATATGGGGATAGGTACCGTCACCACAGATAAAGCCGCAATCCAGTTCCTGACTGAGCTCCTGAACCCGCTGCCGATCGCGTTCGATGATGATCACCTCGTGCCGGCGCTTGATCAATAATCTTGCGCACGCCACGTTGGTGGCGCTGGCACCTACAAACACTACTCTCATTTGGCCCTCCAGGTAGCCGGATGAAACAACACCAAACCGGCGAAAATCTCCACCCGCCCTAGCCACATGTCCAGCCCCAAAATAAACTGCAAAAAATCAGGAAGATCGGCGCTTACGATTCCAGCAGACAAACCCACCGTCCCCAAGGCCGAGATGACTTCAAATAGGGAATGCAGCGGATCATACCCCAAGGCGAGGAACGGCAGCCAGGAAAAAAACGCGGTCAGCAAATACAAAAACAAAACGAGATAGGCACGGCAGGCCAGAGACTCATCGATGGGATGCTCGCCCAGATGCCACTGAACCCAAGCGTGGGGCGGAAGTGCCTGGCGGCGAAGCTGAAACCTTAAGGTGGAAACTAGGACCAATAGCCTAAAGAGCTTGACCCCACCGGCGGTAGACCCCAGACCGCCGCCACTCAGCATAAGCACGAGCAGCAATCCGATCGCCAAAGGCGGCAAGGAGTTTATTTGCAAAGTAGCAAAACCGGCCGTGGTCTGGGCCGAAAAAGCCGTCAACAGTCCGTGGAATAGCGCCTGGTCTAAACGATACCCCCTTTGCCAGATCAAACTCGCGCCGACCAAAAAACCGGCCACCGCCCCGCCGGTCACAAGCGCCCAAACCTGAAGGTCGCGCCGCAGCGTACTGCCAAGATACGCCGCAAGCGGAAATCCCCCAAGCACGCTGACTACGATGACGCCTGCGGCGAACGGTTTGCCTAATTCAGCAGGCCCCTCGTCAAAAGAAGAAAAACCGCCGGTCGAAACCGCCGCTAGAACGTGCACCAAGGCTGCGAAAGGATCCCCGCCAAGCCCCCACAAAAGGAGGAAACCGCCCCCCGTCAGGATCAGATAGACAGCAATGATCCTTCGGGTATAAATCCAGGTCGAAGTCAGTGGGGTAAATTCACTCTCCAGCCCTAAAAGATGCCTGGGCACAGGGCCAGGTTCCAGCCACAAGGGTAGCAGGGCGACAAACCCCAACCCTCCGTACCACTGCATCCAAGCGCGGGCAAACAGAAATTCTGCTGGCTTGTCAGAAACCGTGGGCAAAACGGTTAAACCACAGGTAGTAACCGCCGATACCGCCTCGAACAGGGCCATAGGATAACCGATCCCGGCACCGCTTAAAGGATACGCCATAATGAACGGTGACAAGAGAAAGGCTAAGGCGGTGACAGCAAGCCCTTCGTTGCTTCTTATGTCGGTGGGAAGGGGAGAACGGGCCAGCGGCCAACATGCTAATCCGAGCGCGGCGATGACCAAGAGATACCGCAGAGCGGTGGACCCGTACCCGCCTGCCAGAGCAACGAGCATAGGTGCGATTGTCAGCGCGGCGAGCACCAATCCCACCCGGGCGAGAAGGCAGGCTAAGACCAGAAAACGGACTGGCTGGGATAAAATGCCTATGGCGGGTTCGGCCACAGAACTGGCTCCAAGGAATTTTTGTCATAGGATATGCTAGCAATAGATTGAGCTAAAGTGCCCAATCGGGTATCTTTCCACCCGTTGCTCATCATCCATCCCAAACGAGGTTCCATGCAGTTTGCCATTGTCTTGAGCCTAGCCATTTTGCTTGTGGGCTGCACACCTGCGGCCAAAACCCCGCCCAGCTTTGCCGATCAGCTCGAGCGTGAGCGCAAGGAGTTGGCCATCATCGGCGCAAAGTGGTCGAAGGGTCAGGACCTGGTCAAACAAGGCGAAGCTGCGATGAAAGCTGGCGACAGGTTGATCGAGCAGGGCCAAAAGCAGCGCGCCCACGGAGAGGCGATGATCGAGCAAGGCCGGCAGCTCATGGAACAAGCCGAACAAGAGTATCAAACCCGTACAGGTAGCGGGGTTACTACCTTCCCCTTAGAAGACCTAGAGAAATAATTCCTTATATGGCGACAACCTCCGCGCTTCAGCTTCCTCCACCGAGCCAGGCGATCACCATCCGCCCGGCCCGGCTTGAGGACCTGGATCGGCTGGTACAGATCGAAAACCGTTCGTTCACCACTGACCGCTTTTCCCGTCGTACCTTCCGCTACCTGCTCACCCGAGCCAACGCTGTTACCCTAGTCGCCGAAGCGGGCGGCAGGATCATAGGCTATGCCATGGTCCTGTTCCACCGCGGCACCTTCCTGGCGCGCCTGTATTCGCTCGCGGTCGATCCCGCCTGCCGCAGCCTGGGAGTGGGTTCTAAACTGATCGAGGCAGCCGAACGCTTAGCCCTAGCCCACGACTGCGTAACCTTACGTTTGGAAGTTCGCCAGGACAACTTAAGCGCCATCCGCCTTTACCAGCAACACGGTTACAAACCGCAGGAGACTGTCCCGGATTATTACGAGGACCACATGAACGCCCTGCGGATGGAGAAATTCTTAGCGCCGCATCTTAAACCTTCGCTGGTGCGCGTGCCTTACTACCAGCAAACCCTGGATTTCACCTGCGGGCCGGCCGCCCTGATGATGGCGATGAAGACCTTAGATCCGTCCCTCCCTTTAGACCGCAAGCTGGAACTTCGAATCTGGCGCGAGTCGACCACGGTGTTCATGACCTCCGGGCACGGCGGCTGCGGCCCGTACGGCCTGGCCCTGTCGGCCTGGCGGCGAGGATTCAACGTGGAAGTGTACGTCAACGACCCCGGCGCATTGTTCATCACCTCGGTGCGCGACCCGGAAAAGCGCGAGGTCATGCGCCTGGTGCAGGAGGATCTTTTGGAAGAACTGCAACTTTTGCCCATCCATCTCGAATACCGCGCCCTGGGAGTGGAAGAACTGACCGAGAAGTTCGACCGCGGCGGCATCCCGGTGGTCCTGATCAGCTCCTATCGGATCTACGGCGAAAAATTCCCCCACTGGGTGGTAATGACCGGCCACGACCAATCCTTCGTCTATCTCCACGATCCTTACGTGGACGAAGAGGCTGGCAAAACCCAAACCGATTGCATCAACTTGCCGATCCTAAAGCGCGATTTCGAACGTATGGCGCGCTATGGCAAAACTGGCCAGAAAGCGGTGCTGATCCTGTCCAATCCCTTCAGCACTATCACCCCTTTGGCCTTTACCTAAAAGTCTTCATGTCCTCGCACATCGTCTTAATCGAAAAGCCAGAAGACTGGCTGCCTTCTTTTCCCAAGGTACAAACCCTTACCGCGCGAGAATACCTAGGCCAGCCGGCGCTTTTGGAGCATCGCGGCATCCACCTGATCAACCTGTGCCGCAGCTATCGCTATTTGAGCACCGGCTATTATTGTTCCCTCTTGGCCAGCGCCCGCCACCACAAGGCGCTGCCTTCGGTCAATACGCTCACGGCCTTAAGCCGCAAATCCCTCTACAACCTGGACGTGGAGGACCTCGACCAGAGCATCCAGAAAACCTTGAAGAGGCGCCAGCCGCCCGATGCCTCCGAGGACTTAGAACTGGCGATCTATTTTGGCCAAGCAGACGATCCCGAACTGCAGGGCCTGGCGCGGCAGATTTTCGACTTATTCCCCTGCCCGATCTTGAAAGTGACGTTCAGGCGTCAGAGCCGCTGGGAGATCTCAGCCATCCACCCGTTGTATTTGAACCAGCTTAACTTCCAGCAACAAGAAGATTTTTCCCGTGCCTTGACTTCTTATCTGAGCAAACCGTGGCGTCTACCCAAGCCAAAACGGGCTGCTCGCTACGATCTGGCCATCCTGCACGATCCGGGCGAGTCAAAAGCCCCTTCCAATCCTGGCGCGCTGCGCAAGTTCGTCCAAGTCGGCAAGAAACTCGGAATCGAGGTAGAGTTGATCGAGAAGAAGGACTACGGGCGGCTGTCAGAATTCGACGCCTTGTTTATCCGCGCCACCACCGCCATCAATCACTACACTTACCGTTTTTCCCACAAAGCCTTCCTAGAAGGGATCGCGGTCATCGACGACCCCACTTCCATCATCCGTTGTACCAACAAGGTCTTTTTAGCCGAGCTCTTGGCCCAAGAGCGCTTGCCCCACCCCAAGACGGTGATCCTGCAGAAAGGGGCCCAGAAAGCCTTGAGCAATCCTTTGGGATTTCCGGTCGTGCTCAAGATCCCAGACGGCTCGTTCTCGCGCGGCGTCCTTAAAGCCGACAACCCCTATCAATTCCGGCAATTACTCGGTGAGCTGTTTAAGGAATCCGACTTGATCCTGGCTCAGGAATTCATCTACACGCCGTTCGACTGGCGCATCGGCATCCTCAACCACGAGCCTTTGTATGCCTGCCGTTATTTCATGTCGCGTCAGCACTGGCAGATCGTCAAATACGAGCGCTCCGGACGGGTGGTGGAAGGAGGATTCGATACTCTGGCAGTGGAACAAGCACCTAAAGCGGTAGTGGACACTGCCCTTAAGCTGGCGCATAAGATCGGAGACGGTCTCTATGGTGTAGATCTCAAGCAGACCGAGAACGGCGACATCTACGCCATCGAAATCAACGACAATCCCAATATCGATTCTGGAATCGAAGACAAAGTCTTGGGAGAAGAACTTTATCGACGGATTCTTACCGACTTCATCCGTCGCATCGAGGAACGCCACGAGGGGGTCCTCAAGTAGGGGCGAATTTGCCCCCTATCCTTTACCGCGCGTTTTGGTCTTGCCGATTTCTGCGTTCTTTTCGATAAATTCTATGATCTGGGAGGCAACGTCCTTGCCGGTGGCCGCCTCTATCCCTTTGAGGCCAGGCGAAGAATTGACCTCGAGCACCAAAGGACCGTGCTTGGAGCGCAGGATATCCACCCCGGCCACGTTCAGACCTACGGTACGGGCAGCGCGCACCGCAATCGAACGCTCTTCCGGAGTGATCTTGACCAAAGCGGCGCTGCCACCGCGGTGCAGGTTGGAGCGAAAATCGCCCTTGCGCGCCTGGCGCCGCATCGCCGCTACTACCTTGTCGCCGATGACGAAACAGCGGATGTCCGAACCTTGGGTCTCGGCGATGTATTCCTGCACCAAAATATGGACCTTCAGCCCCAAAAATGCTTGGATCACGCTTTCTGCAGCCTGATACGTCTCGGCCAGGACCACCCCAACTCCCTGGGTGCCCTCGAGCAGTTTGATCACCAACGGCGGACCTCCGACCATCTTGATCAGGTCATCGATGTCGTCTGGGGCGTGGGCAAAACCGGTCACCGGCATCGCTATTCCTTTACGCGCTAGAAGCTGGAGAGAACGCAGCTTGTCCCGGGCGCGGGTGACAGCGACCGATTCGTTCAAAGGATAAACTCCAAGCATCTCGAACTGACGCAGCACCGCCGTGCCGTAAAAGGTTACCGAAGCGCCTATCCTAGGGATCACCGCGTCGAAACCTTCTAGAATTTCCCCCCGGTAATGGATACTGGGTTGGTTAGCGGTGATGTTCATGTAACAGCGCAACACGTCGATCACCTTAACCTCGTGTCCCCGCTTGGTGGCAGCTTCGACCAGGCGTTGAGTGGAATAGAGCCTTGGGTTACGGGAGAGGATGGCAATTCTCACCAGAGCATCCTTAAAGTTTGGATTCGGGTTTCCCTAAAAGATACGAACTCGCCGGATCTACGACCGCCCTCCCGCTGATCGCGGTGCGCCCGAGAAGCATGCGGAACAGCATAAGGTCCCGGTTGGTGAGAGTGATTTCTATTGGCCACTTAGCTTTTCCCAAGCAGACCGGCGTGCAGATACAATAGCGCAACTCGCGGTGGCCGCCGGAATCGCTTACCACGCGCCGGTCTTGAACTTCGGCCCGGCACTCTACCATCACCCGGGTCGTGCGCCGCAGGGGATGAACGCCGAATCTGACCCACAGGGCTCCCCTCTCCCGGTAAGGCTCGATATAGAAGGCGTGCAGGGTAGAAGTCCTGGCGCCGGTGTCGACTTTGGCCTTGATCGCCGGCAACCCAAGTTCGGGAAGACTCACCCACTCCCGCCAGCCCAATACGAGCATCTCGGCCATCGGTTCAAAACCATCCCCGGCGGCGGAACCAGGCCACCATCGCCAAGGCGATCAAAGCACACAAGGCCATCGTTGCCGGATAGCCGTAATGCCATTCCAGCTCCGGCATGTAGCGGAAGTTCATGCCGTACACTCCGACCACGAAGGTGATCGGCATGAAGATAGTGGCGATCACGGTCAACACCCGCATCGCCTCGTTCAGTCTGACTTGGGCACCGGAAAGATAAATTTCTAACAACCCGGCGATCATCTCGCGGTAGGAGCGCAAAAGTCCCAAAATCTGGAAGGTATGGTCGTAACAGTCCCGGAGATACACCAAAACGCCTTCGCCGAACCACTCGCCTTCGTTACGAAGCAACCTTCCCACCACTTCCCGGTGCGGCCACAGAGCGCGGTGCAGCAGGATGAGCTCGCGCTTGAGCGCGTAGATTTCCTCTAGCACTTTCCGCTCCGGGTGTTCCACCAAGACCTCCTCCAAGTCCTCGATCCTTTCTCCGAGCGACTCGAGGACCGGAAAGGAGTGGTCGATCGCCGTGTCCATGACGGCATAGAAGAGGTAGTCCAGGCCGAAGCGCTGGAGCCTAGCGCGGCTTTCTTTGAGGCGCTCGATCAAAGGCGCAAACGGGTCTTTTTCTCCTTCGAAAAAGCTCACCAGTAGGTTTTGATGGCGAAACAGATAAAGCTGCTCGTGGAAAATCCGGCCGTCCTCCTCCCGAGGAACGTTCAGGACCAGAAACAACTGCCCGTCGTAAGGTTCGAGCTTGGGGCGCTGGCCACCGTTTAAGATATCCTCCTGGGCAAGGTGATGGAGCCGCAAGCACTCCCCATAGTGGCCCATCCACTCGGCCGAAGGACGACCCTGGACTCGGACCCAGGTGATCGCCCTGGCCTCGATCCTGGCGCGCACCCGCTCTATATCCAGGCCGTCGCGGAGGATCAACTCCCCTGCTTCGCATTCGATCCACTGGCACTCGATCGGCCGCTCGGCGGCTACCGAGACGAGGGTGCCCGGAGGCGTCCCCGGCGGATGATAGCGTTTGGGGAACAGCTTCATCTGGAGTTTTTACGCAGTACGCGGTGCGGCAAGCCCTGCTGGCAGATTCCCTGCCACAACACGACCCCTAAGGTCAGCAAGGTGAGCGGCAGCACGAAGAAGAGCATCGCAGAGTTCGCCAGCGGCACGGTTTCCGGCCTGAGCGCAGCGAGGATCAGATACCCCACATAGGCGAAATAACCCAGTACGAATGCTGCCCCTTCCCAACGCGAGATATTAAACCCTTTGTAAAACACCGGCCAACACGCAAAGGCGGCAGCGATCATGACTGGGATGTCGAAGCGCAACGCGTTTTCAGAGACGATAAGGCCCTGAAATGAGGCCAGGGCAGAGCCCCCCAACACCGCTAGCAGGTTAAAAATATTGCTGCCGACTATGTTTCCCACAGAGATGTCGCGCTCACCGCGTAGGCTGGCGACGACCGAGGTGGCTAGCTCCGGCAGCGAGGTGCCAGCAGCTACGATGGTCAGGCCGATCACCAGTTCGCTCACCCCTAGGCTTCTGGCAATCGCGACCGCTCCATCCACCAACCAACGTGAACCGACGACGAGCAGCCCGAGACCAAGCCCAACCAAGATGCAGTTCCAAAGCCCTGCCCAAAAATTGAAAGCCGTCAGCCGGGCAAATTCGCGCTCAAATTCCGGGGTTTGGTTATATTCCTTACGCGCGCTATAAATAAGAAAAGCGGTATAGGCGAAGATTCCGGCAAATAGGACTCCCCCTTCCCAAAGGCTGATCACCCTATCCCAACCGAAAGCTAGAACTAAGACTGAAGCCGCGATCATCAATGGCACATCCAGGCGGATAATCTGGACCGCGACTGTAAGCGGCGCCACCACCGCCGACACTCCCAGGATGAACAAAACGTTAAAGATGTTGCTACCGACCACGTTGCCGACAGCGATATCCACTTGATGATCCAAGGAGGCAATGACGCTGACAGCAAGCTCGGGCGAGCTGGTGCCGTAAGCGACTACGGTAAGACCAATGATCAGCGGCGAGACCCCCAAAGCCGATGCCAAGCGCGCTGCGCCGCGCACCAAAGCCTCAGCGCCAACGGTAAGCAGAATCAGACCGAGGATGAGCTTAGCGAACGCTAAATAGTTCATAAACAGCTGGATGAAATTAGGTGCCTTTGCCACCTGGTCGGCACAGGGCTACAGCATCTATTGCTATTTCGACAATGACCACGCCGGTTATGCCGTGCACAATGCCTCGCGCCGCAAATCCATGCCAGCGCTCTAGCGCCGCCAGTACACGCGCACGATGCCGTCCTCCTCAACATAGTGGATGTCCAGTTCGCCTTTGTAGGCGTGCTCGATCGCCTCCCCCACGCCGGCTGGCAGGTGCGCCTCAGTGAAGGTGATCACGACGCTTCCGTCCTCCTGATCTTCGACAGCCATCAGGCGCTTCATCGGGTGCTGCGCCTTCTGCTGCTCCACATAGTTATGCACCAGGCGCATGATCTCATCACGGTGCTGTTGGAAAAACTCGCCGCTTAAAGTCAAGAAGCCTGCCGGCACCTTGTCGCGGATCCGCTGACACGCCGGACACAATTCCTCGGTGGCGCCAGCGGGAGGGGTAGGCTGCCATTGCCACCTTCCCTCGTCGAATACTACTCCGCACTGCGGGCACAGGCTGGGCTCATTGGGCTTGCTGCGGGTCATGTAAGGATCGTGCACCCGTTCTTTGATCAAGCGGTCGTGACGGCCGTGAAACTTGGCGATGTCTTGCTCTTTGCTGCTCATAGCTTAACTCCCTCTACACAGTAATGTTGCGCGGCTGGCTCACCTTTTGGCCAGGCACCACGTCGCTGCGGTCCGCAGTGATTCGGCACAAAGGCCGCCGGTGCTCCAAGTCAAAGGTGTTTTGCCAGTGAAACGGCTGGAGATTCTCAGGCTCCCACGGCCCGCCTGGAACAACCTCCAAAATCCGCCAGCCAAATTCAGAGTTTGGATTGTTGTAATGCGCCCGGCAAATCCAGGCACCGCACTGGTCCTGGCGCCACTCGGTCGGGTCTAGGTCCGGGGATACTCGCCCTTTTTCCCACACCGCTTGGATGAGTTCGTCGCTAAAGGTCATCGTTCTTCCTAAGTTACACAAGCTCGCTTAAAAGTATACGCCAAACGCCGCTCGCTGCGGCTGAAAAACTTTCAGCCCGGCACCGCTTCCAGGCAGGCGGGATCGTCGTTGCGCGGATTGTTAACTCGAGTGCCGATCTTCCAGGCGATCATCGCCTGCGCAGGATAAGGTTTCAACAAGGCGCGCAACGCCGCTGGATCATGCGTAGGATTGAGCCAGATCTCGTAATCGGCCGGATCGAGGATAACCGGCATCCGGTCATGGATAGGACGCACCAGCTCATTGGCGTCGGTCACCAGGATGGTGCACGACTCGACCGGCTCGCCTTCCACACCAGCGCGCGGCTCCCAACGCTCCCACAAACCGGCGAAAGCAAACAATTCGCCGTCCTTGAGCTGGATGTACCAAGGCTGCTTGAGCTTCGATCCAGGCCGGACCTGCCACTCATAAAACCCATCGGCCGGAATCAAGCAGCGCCGCTGGCGGAAAGCCGATCTGAAAGCGGGCTTTTCCGCTACCGTCTCGGCGCGGGCGTTGATCGTACTGTACTCGGATCTGGCCTCTTTGGCCCAGTGCGGGATCAACCCCCAACGCAGCGGCACCAGTTCCCGTGCCCCATCCAAAGCGATCCGGACTGCCGCCACCTTTTGCGAAGGGGCAATATTGTACCGTTCGAACAGATTCTCCTGCGGCGTCAGGTCGCGGGTAATCTGGAATCGCTCGATGATCCTAGCCCGCGGCACGCGCAGAGTATAACGTCCACACACGGTTTAAGGCTCTCCTTCTCCGCCTGCAGGCATCCACTTCAGGACCGGATGGCGGGCGGCTTGCACCTCGTCCGCCCGGCGGATGGGAGTCGTGGTCGGCGCCTGGTGTAACGCCTCTGGGTCTTCGGCCACGATTTTAGCCAGCGCATCGGCAAAGGCGTCCAAGGTCTCGCAGCTTTCAGTTTCTGTCGGCTCGATCATCAAAGCCTCGGGCACCGTCAGCGGGAAATACACCGTCGGCGCATGGAAGCCATAATCTAACAAGCGCTTGGCGATGTCCATGGCAGAGACCCCCCGCTCTCGCCGCAAACGCGCCGCCGAGGCAACGAACTCGTGCATGCAACGGTTCCCATAGGGGACATCCAGGATAGATTTGATTTTATGGAGCAGATAGTTAGCGTGAAGCACGGCGTGCTCGGAAACCCGGCGTAGACCATCCGGGCCGAGTGTCCTGAGGTAACACCACGCCCTGACCAGCACCCCGACATTGCCAAAGAAACTGCGTACGCGCCCGATCGAATCGGGCCTGTCCTCGTCCAGGAAATAGGTATCCCCGCACCGCCCCACTACCGGCACCGGCAGGTACGCGGCCAAATTTGCAGAAACACAGATCGGGCCGGCTCCCGGCCCCCCGCCTCCGTGAGGCGTGCTGAACGTCTTGTGGAGGTTGAAATGCATCATGTCAACGCCGAAATCTCCCGGCCGGGTGACCCCCAAGATCGCATTCATGTTCGCCCCGTCGAGGTAGACCAACCCCCCGCACTCGTGGACTTGCCGCACGATCTCAAGGATCTGGGTCTCGAACAGGCCCAAAGTGTTGGGATTGGTGATCATCAGCACTGCGACTCGATCGTCGAGTTTGGCAGCGAGATCCTCAAGATCAACACGCCCTTTGGAGTTACTCTTGATTTCGACTGGCTCAAAACCCGCCATCCGGGCGCTAGCTGGATTGGTGCCATGGGCGCTATCTGGAACCAGGACCTTGGTCCGCTGCTCGCCGAGTTTGCGGAAATGCGCTGCCGCCATGAGCAGTGCGGTCAGTTCGCCGTGGGCGCCGGCGGCAGGTTGGAGCGAGACGGCTGGAAGTCCCGAAATCTCGGCTAAAAACTGCTGCAATCCGTACAAAAGCTCCAGCATCCCCTGGACCGTCGCCTGTGGCTGATAAGGATGCAGCCCCGTCAATCCCGGCAAGCTGGCCAGCTTTTCATTGCGCTTGGGATTGTATTTCATCGTGCACGAGCCGAGCGGGTAATAATGGGTATCGACGGCCATGTTGAGCGTCGCCAGATTGGTGTAATGGCGCACGACGTCCGCCTCGGCGAGTTCAGGCAGCGGCGGCGGCTCAGAGCACACCATCGCCGCCGGCAACAAATCGCCTGCGCTTGCAGGAGCAGGGACATCGCAGGCCGGCCAGCGGACCGCCCGGCGACCGCGGCGCGATAATTCGAACAGCAGCGACAAGGCCTGGAGATTACGCATCTTCGCCCTTTGCAGCTTCGCTTGCGCGCTCAAGGCAAGCGACCAGCGCGTCTATCTCGGCGCGCGTGCGGCGTTCGGTCACCGCAACCAGAAAACAATCGTCCAGCTCAGGATACCACCGCCTTAAGGGGACACCAGCGAAGAACCCCTCTTGTTCCGCGGCGGTCAAGAGCGCCCCGACCTCACGCTGGCGGTCGCGCACGACAAACTCCTTGAAAAAAGGCTGTCTGAAGGCCAATTCCAGCCGCTCGATGGAAGCCAGGCGCTCGGCAGCATAGTGCGCCTTGCGCAAGCATAAGTCGGCAACTTCGGCGAGCCCATGAGGACCGAGCAAAGCTAGGTAAATGCTTGCCCTCAGTGCCATCAGCCCCTGGTTGGTACAGATGTTGCTAGTCGCTTTGGCGCGGCGGATGTGTTGCTCGCGGGTCTGCAGCGTGAGCACGAAGCAGCGACGCCCGTCGCGGTCCTGGGTCTGACCGACCAGACGCCCCGGCAGGCGCCGCACGAATTCCTGCCGACACGCCAGGATTCCCAGGTACGGCCCGCCATAGCTCATCGGGATACCCAATGCCTGGCCTTCGGCCACCGCTATGTCTGCCCCTAACTCCCCAGGCCCTTTCAACCGCCCCAGGCTGATCGGATCGAAGACTTGGATCAAAAGGGCGCCGGCCGCGTGGGCGATCTCGGCGGCTGCAGCGACATCCTCCAGCATGCCGAAGAAATTTGGATGCTGCACTACCACGCAAGCGACTTGATCGTCGATTACCTCGCCCAAGCGGTCGAACGACACTCCGTCTGGCGCAGGCAGGGTTACGATCTCTACTCCCAAGTTGGCCAGATAGGTAGCGATGATCTGGCGGTACTGGGGATTGAGCGCTGCGCCGACGATCACTTTCGAGCGCTTGGGCACAACCGACAGCGCCATCAGCACCGCCTCAGCGGTCGCCGACCCGCCGTCGTAGAGGCTGGCATTGGAGACCTCCATCCCGGTGAGCTGGCAGATCAGCGTCTGATATTCGAACATCGCCTGGAGATTGCCCTGAGCCACCTCTGCCTGGTACGGCGTATAGGACGAAAGGAATTCGCCGCGGGCAGCCAGCGCGTCGACCACCGCGGGAATGAAATGGTCGTAGCTGCCGCCGCCGAGGAAACAGACATGGCTTTCCACCGAGCGGTTGCGCGCGAGGAGGCGGCCGAGGTGATCGGCAAGCTCCATCTCGCTTAAGCCAGGCGGCAGATCAAGCGGCAGGTCGCGCCGGATGGCTGCGGGAATATCCTCAAACAACACGGCAATCTCTGAGACGCCAATCGCCTCTAGCATTCGCCGGGTATCTTCGGGGGTATCGAACAGGTAGGCCATCAGGACTCCTGGCTTACTCCCCGGTGCACCGCTTGCGGTAGGCAGCATAGTCCAGCAAGCGATCAAGCGAGGCCTCGTCGGTGACCCTGACTTTGATCAGCCATCCCTCACCGTAAGGGTCGCGAGAGAGCCTATCTAAATCCTCTGGTAAGGCTGAATTGACCTCGACGACCTCGCCGGTCACCGGACTGTATAACGAACTGACTGCCTTGACCGATTCGATTTCACCGAATTCCTTCCCTGCGCTGACCCGATCGCCGACTTTGGGCAGATCGATGTAGACGAGATCGGTCAATTGCTCGACCGCAAATGCCGTGATTCCAACCGTTGCGATCGGCTCGCCCGTCGAGCGGTCAAGATAAACCCACTCGTGAGTGTCCGTGTACTTGAGCGTTTCTGGTTTCACCGTTTTTCCTCGCTTATTAGTTTAACCCCTCTGGTCCTGAAGGATGAATGGAGCTTTATTCTTAGCATTCCTTCCTTATTTGGCTTTATCGACTTTCCTTGGGCCGCCGGTAAAACGGCAGGGGAACGATGCAGCCGGAGACCTCATGCCCGCGCACCTCTACCTGCACTTGGGTGCCTACTTGGGCGGCCTGCGGCTTGACGTATCCCATCGCGATCGGTACCGCCAAGGTCGGCGAATACGCCCCGCTGGTCACTTCCCCGACGCCATATCCGCCGACTAGGACTCGATCGTGCTGGCGGGCCACTCGCCGGCCTTCCAGCTTGATTCCCACCCGATGCGGCAGGCAGGGGTCTTGAAAGGCCTGAGCAATCGCCTCGCGGCCGATGAATTCATGCTCTTCGAGGTCGATCGCGAACTCAAGCCCGGTTTGAGCCGCGTTGATCGCTTCAGAAAGCTCGTGGCCATACAGCGGAAGCGCAGCTTCCAGCCGCAGTGTGTCGCGCGCGCCTAGGCCGACTGGCCGTCCTCCGAGCGGCTCGGTCAAAGCCACAAGCTCCTGCCACAACGGCAGTGCCGCCGCAGCCTGAACGATCAGCTCGCAGCCATCCTCTCCCGTGTAGCCGGTGCGGCTGAGGATCGCCTCGGTCCCGGCGATCCTCGTCACTACCCCAGTGTAGCGGCCCAACCGGCGCGGGTCGCTGCCACACAGCGGTGCCAACGCGTCCAACGCCTTCGGACCTTGAACCGCGATCATCGCGGTCGCCAGCGTTCGGTCCTCGGCGCCAAATCGGCCAAGCTGCGGCGCTTGCTGCTGAAGCCAGTCCCATATCTTCAGGCGATTGATCGCGTTGACCACCATCAGCGCAAACGGTCCGCGCTCGGACCGGAGATGATACACCAATACGTCGTCGAGGACCCCGCCGCGCTGGTCGGTCAGCAGGGTATAACGGATTCGTCCCAGCGGCAGGTCGGCGACGCGCCGCGTCGTGAGCCGATCGAGAATGGCAAGCGCGCGGGGATCGGCAAAGTAGAATCGGCCCATGTGGGAGATGTCGAACAGGCCCACCGCGCCTCGCGTTGCGTGGTGCTCTTCAATGATTGACCGATACTGGAGCGGCATCCACCAGCCGGCGAAGGCTATCATTCGGCCGCCATGCTGGCGGTGCCACGAACTTAAGGGAGTATCGAGTAAAGCTGTCATCTTAAGGCCATCTTTGCTTTATCGCCGAGATAGATTTTTTCCACCCATGCCTTGAACCACTTTGGCCGCGCGATGACAACGTACAAACCGATGGCACCCGTCACCGGCACCGGGGCAACGTCCAGTAGGAGCAGAATCAGCAGCCAAACCAGGGCATTGATTCGAGCCAGGTTCGATGTAGCACAGTTGGCAGGAACATCTAAAGGCCGACATGCTTGCCCACCCAAATCCCGATAAAGATTTTGCACGCCGAGATAAAACCAGCGCGGCCTTGCGATCACAACGAACAGACCGATCAGACAAGTCAGCGAAAGCGGACCAAACCCGATCAAGGCAAGCACGATCATCACCAGCAAGCATTTTATCTGAGTGTCGTTCATCGCAAGCCGGTTGAGCCCCTTTAATCGAAGCTGAAAAATACCCCTGACGGCCGAACAAATCACTTAAAACCCGTTGGCAAACGGCTTGAATCTTATTGTCTCACGCTTCCCCAAAATAGGCTCTCTCAATTCGCATAAAATTATGCTAGTTTTATCGAATCATTGAATCCGCCTTGAGTTTTAAGTGCATCGCACAATTTGTTGTAGATTATGAAGCAAAGCCTCCAGTTACGCCTAGGCCAACAACTCACGATGACGCCGCAGCTACAGCAGGCGATCCGCTTGCTTCAGCTGTCCTCCATCGAACTCAAGCAAGAAATCCAAGAAGCTTTGGAATCCAACTTCATGCTCGAACTGGCGGACGAGGGACGATCGGTTCCAGCTGCAGAACACGCGGTTACCTCTGATGCAGAGGAGCAAGTGGCTCCCGACTCCGAAACCATTCCCGAGGAACTCCCTCTGGACGTGGCCTGGGAGGACGTCTACGACAACGTTTACTCCACCTTGGGGCCAGACGAGGCAGATAGCGATTTCCTGCTTTCCCGAAGTGCACCGCAGGGCTTGCACGAGCATTTGCAATGGCAACTGGAACTGTCCCACTTCAGTGAACGCGACGCGACTATCGCCACCGCGATCATCGATGCCATCAACCCAGACGGCTATCTGGAAGTCTCGGTAGAAGAATTACACCAGGACTTGACTCAGCAATTGCCGGACCTTGAGCTCGCGGAAGTGCAGGCGGTATTGCACCAGGTCCAAAATTTCGATCCCCCAGGGGTTGCGGCCACAAGCTTAGGGGAATGTCTGGCGATCCAGTTGCGCCAGTTGCCAGAGACTACGCCGTGGCGGGAAGAGGCCCTGCGCGTCGTCACCGAGTACTTGGGCGACTTGAGCAAGCAAAACGCGGCCGCGCTAAAAACTGCCTTGGGTCTGGACGATCAGGGAATAGAACAGGTGATGGCACTCATCCGCACCTTAAATCCCCGCCCAGGAATCGCCTTTGACCGCGAAGAAACTCAGTACATCATCCCAGACGTCTTCGTAGCCAAAAAAAATGGCCGCTTCGAGGTCTCCCTCAACCCGGAAATCGCTCCCAAACTGCGCATCAATCCGTTTTATTCCAGCTTGGTCAAACGCGCCGATCGTAGCGAAGACAACCTCAGCATGAAGTCACATCTGCAAGAGGCACGTTGGTTCCTGCGCAGCCTCCAGAGCCGCAATGCAACCCTCCTGAAAGTGGCCCAGTGTATCGTCCAAAAACAACAGGCCTTTTTCGAGCACGGCGAGATCGCCATGAAACCGATGATCCTCAAGGATGTGGCAGAAGAACTGAACATGCACGAATCCACTATCTCCCGAGTAACCACCAACAAGTATATGCATACCCCGCGCGGCATCTATGAATTCAAATATTTTTTCTCCAGCCACGTCTCTACCCAGACCGGAGGCTGCTGCTCGGCCACGGCCATCAAAGCTTTCATCAAAGAACTGATCGAGCACGAGAATCCTGCCAGACCTTTGAGTGACTTGAAGCTCGCTGAACTCATCCAGGCCAAGGGCATCAATGTCGCCCGCCGCACCGTGGCTAAATACCGCGAGGCGATGCATATCCCCCCTTCCAGTGAACGCAGGCGCTTGTTGTAATGTGGCTGGTCATCGTCAGTGGTCTGTCCGGATCCGGCAAGAGCATCGCCTTAAGCACCCTGGAAGACTGCGGTTATTATTGCATTGACAATCTGCCGGTACGCCTGATCGAAGCGTTTGTGCGCGATGCGAACCGAAACCAGGGCAAAACCGCCATCAGCATCGACTGCCGCAACCTGGCAGGCGATGTCAATCTGTTCGGTGAAGCCTTAAACACCTTGAAACAATTCGCCATCCCCTACCGGATTCTATACCTGATCGCCGATCCCCAAACTCTCATCAACCGCTACAGCGAAACCCGGCGCAAACACCCGTTGAGCCATAGCACCGGGTTGCCGCTCGCCGATGCCATCGAACGCGAGCGCAGCTTATTGGAACCCATCGCTGCCTGCGCCGATCTGATCATCGACACCACCCACACCAATATTCATCAGCTGCGTGAACTGGTGCTCAAACGCTTAGGAGAAGACAACCGCCAACTGGCGTTGTGTTTCACCTCCTTCGGCTTCAAGCACGGTCTACCTCTAGACGCCGATTTTGTCTTCGACGCAAGATGTCTCCCCAACCCCCATTGGGAACCTGAGCTTCGCCCCCTCACCGGCCGCGACCCGCAAGTGGCCGGCTACCTGCAGAATCTGCCCGAGACGACCCAATTTTTGACTCAGATTGAAACCTTCCTCAAAACTTGGCTGCCGCGCTTTAGCGCTCAGAACCGCAGTTACTTGACCATCGCTATCGGCTGCACGGGAGGTCGGCACCGCTCGGTATATTTGGCGGAGAAACTCGGTCAGGTGTTTTCTGGTCTTTATTCAGTAGTGGTTCGCCACCGCGAACTCGCCTAAGATGAGGTAAAATTTGTTTCTCATTTTGACGATCGGCTTTGTGCTTAACTTATCGTTCTTCTCCGGGAGCACAGCTATGACCACTCCAACCCGAGTTGAACAGGCTACTTTCGCTGGCGGCTGCTTCTGGTGCATGGAAGCGGATTTCGAAAAGACTGAAGGTGTGGTAGAGGTGGTCTCGGGCTACACCGGCGGTGAGGTGGAAAACCCGAGTTACGAACAGGTCGCAAGCGGTACCACCGGCCATGTGGAAGCGATCCAGGTCCACTTCGACCCGGATCGAATCAGTTACCGGGAATTGCTAGAAGTATTTTGGCGTCACATCGACCCGACCGATCCCGGCGGCCAGTTCGTCGATCGCGGTCCCCAGTACCGCAGCGTGATCTTCTATCACGACGAGCAGCAGCGTCAGCTTGCCGAAAGCTCCAAACGGGCGTTGGAACAATCGGGTAGGTTCAAGCACCCGATTGTCACCGAAATCTTGCCGCTTAAGAAATTCTATCCGGCCGAGGACTACCACCAGGATTACTATAAAAAACACCCGCTCCGCTACCGCTTCTATCGGCTCGGCTCAGGGCGCGATCAGTTCCTTCATGCAGCCTGGCGCGACCCAAACGAAAAAACTCGCGCCAAACCCGATCTTGAAACCTTACGCCGAAGGCTGACTCCCCTGCAGTTCCACATTACCCAGGAAAACGGCACCGAACCGCCGTTCCGCAACGAGTACTGGAACAACAAGCGCGAGGGAATCTACGTCGACATCGTCTCCGGCGAGCCCCTGTTCAGCTCGCTGGACAAGTTCGACTCAGGTACCGGCTGGCCCAGCTTCACCCAGCCCTTAGAACCCGATAACATCGTCGAGCGCGAGGACAAAAGCTTTTTCATGCGCCGCACCGAGGTGCGCAGCCGCCAGGCCGATTCTCACTTGGGGCACGTGTTCCGCGACGGCCCGCCGCCCACGGGTCTGCGCTACTGCATCAACTCGGCGGCGCTGCGCTTTATCCCTAAAGAAGACCTGGAAAAAGAGGGTTACGGCCAATATCTTCGCTTATTCGAACGCCAATCCAAAGACTAACGGGAAACAAGCGATGACCACCATCTTTGAGAAGATCATCCAGGGCGAATTACCCGCCGACATCGTCTACCGCGACGAGCAGGTGACCGCCTTCCGCGATATCCGCCCGGCCGCCCCGACCCATATTCTGATCGTACCTAACCGGGCGATCCCGACCGTCAACGACGTTCAGCCCGAGGACGAGCCGTTGCTCGGTCACATGATCTACGTCGCCAAACTCCTGGCCGAACGGGAAGGCATCGCCCAAGACGGCTACCGGCTGATCATCAACTGCAACCGCAACGGCGGCCAGGAGGTCTTTCACCTCCACCTCCACCTGATCGGCGGCAGACCCTTAGGACCGATGGTGGTGCGTAAGTAATCAGTGGCGAAAGTGGCGGACGCCGGTGAACACCATGGCGATCCCGGCTTCGTCGGCGGCGGCGATCACTTCCTCGTCGCGGATTGAACCGCCCGGCTGGATAATCGCCGTCACTCCGGCCGAGGCAGCAAAATCCACGCTGTCGCGGAACGGGAAGAAAGCATCCGAGGCCATCACCGAGCCAGCCACGGACAAACCTGCTTCTTGAGCCTTTTGAATGCCGATCCGGGCGGACCACACTCGGCTCATTTGCCCGGCACCGATGCCTAGGGTGCGCCGCCCGCGCGCGTAGACGATGGCGTTGGATTTAACGTATTTGACCACCCGCCAGGCAAATATCAGGTCTTCGAGTTCTTCAGGCGTGGGCGGGCGTTGCGTGACGGGTTTAAACTCGCCTGCCGCGGCAAGGTCTTTGTCCTGCACTAAGACGGCACCGGAGATACGCTTGAATTCGAGTTCGGCTTCAAGCGGCTTGAAGGACCCACAACTCAGGACGCGCACCTTGGGCTTTTGCGCCAAGACCGCCTTAGCTTCTCCGTCAACTTCCGGAGCCAGGATCACCTCAACGAACTGGCGCTTTAGGATAGCGTAAGCTGTATCTTTATCCAAAGCACGATTGAAGGCAATGATCCCGCCGAAAGCCGAAACCGGATCGGCGGCGTAGGCCAGCTCATAGGCCTCAAGCAACGTCTCAGCCTGGGCGACTCCGCACGGGTTGGCGTGCTTAACGATCACGCAGGCTGGCCCTCCGTCTAAGGATTGCACGCACTCTAAGGCAGCGTCGGCATCGACCAGATTGTTATAGGACAAAGGACTGCCCTGTAACTGGCAAGCAGCGCCCAACGTGCCTGACGACGGCTGGCTTAGCCAATACAAGGCCGCTCGCTGATGGGGGTTCTCACCATACCTAAGGTCGCTTATCTTCTGCATCCTCAAGTCGAGGACCTCAGGTAGACCGGTACGTCCCAAAGCTTGCTCGAGATAAGAGGCAATGGTTGCGTCATAGCGGGCGGTGTGGGCAAACGCCTTGGCGGCCAACTCCAGCCGCAGCGCCTCTGAAAGCCCACCTTGGCGCAGCGCTTGAAGTACCCGATCATAATCGTCTGGGTCCACGACTACCCCAACCGCAGCGTGATTTTTGGCCGCCGCTCGAATCATCGCCGGACCGCCGATGTCGATGTTTTCGATCGCGGTGGCAAACGGGCATGCAGGATCCGAGATCACCTCGGCAAAGGGGTAAAGATTCACCACCACCAGATCGATCGGCAGGATGCCGTGTGCGGCCATCACTTCGTCGTCCACCCCACGCCGGCCCAAGATCCCGCCGTGAATCTTAGGGTGCAAGGTCTTGACCCGACCCGCCATGATCTCCGGGGAACCCGTATAGTCGGCTACCTCGGTCACGGTGATGCCGGATTGGCGCAACAATCTCGCAGTACCGCCGGTAGAGAGGATCTCTATTTTGAGATCCGTCAAGCCCCGGCAAAAGGCGATCAATCCGGTTTTGTCCGAAACGGAAATCAGCGCGCGCTTTACTTGATGCATGTCATTCGATCCCATACTGCTTGAGTTTCTTGCGCAGGGTGCTGCGGCTCATTCCTAAAACCTGAGCTGCCTTGCTCTGGTTGCCGCCGGTGTGATTCAGGACGGTTTCGAGCAAAGGTTTCTCCACCTCCGCCATCACCATAACATACAGGCCTGTAACCATTTCTCCATCCAGCTCGGCGAAATACCGCTCCAGCGCGATCTTGACCTGCTCCTTCAGGACGATTCCTTTCCCTTCATTCCCCACTGTTCCCTCCACGCCGCGTCGGTTTGTCATCTTGCTTGTGCTATAGTAGCGAAAAACTTCTAATTTTAGCCTAAGTCAAGACTCAAGCCCAATTAGCAAGGCTTCAAACCGCGTAATTGCGGCCGTAGAAGATCTCCGCCATTTCCCGATACACCTTTTCCTGCACTTCTTCGCGCTCTTCGTCCGTAAGCAAGACGTCGTCTGGGGCGAATAGATAATCGTCCAGGTTGAATTCCTTAAGCATCATTTTGGTATGGAAGATGTTTTCTTGATAAACGTTGACGTCGATCATCTGGTAGCGGTCTTTAGTGTCCTGGGCGATGTAATTTTGAATCGAGGTGATGTCGTGGTCGATGAACAGCTTGGCGCCGCTGATGTCGCGGGTGAAACCGCGGACCCGATAGTCCATGATGACGATGTCAGATTCAAAGCTGTAGATCAGATAATTGAGCGCCTTGAGCGGCGAAATCCGGCCGCAGGTGGATACGTCGATGTCGGCGCGGAAGGTGCTGATCCCGAAATGCGGGTGGCTTTCCGGGTAAGTGTGGACGGTGATGTGGCTTTTATCCAGGTGGGCCAAAACCGTTTCTGGCAATGGACTTGGAGTTTTAGATATACCGTGGCAAACCGGATCTTCGGAGATCAGCATGGTCACGCTCGCCCCCTGGGGATCATAGTCCTGGCGGGCGATGTTAAGGATATGGGCGCCGATGATGTCGGCGACGTCGGTGAGGATCTGAGTCAGTCGTTCGGCGTTGTAAGCCTCGTCGATGTACTCAATGTAGCGTTGCTGGTTGGCCGGACTGGTATAGCAGATGTCATAGATGTTGAAGCTCAAGCTCTTGGTCAGATTGTTGAAACCGTGCAGTTTCAATTTTTCCATCGATGTTTTGAACCCCATCAACAAATAATTACTAGGAATCGCCGGGATCGACGACTTCGAAGCTATGCTTTACTTCAGCCACTCTGCCGAGCATGATCGAGGCCGAGCAATACTTCTCTGCTGAGAGTTTAACCGCCCGCTCTACGGCAGCTTGGCTTAAGCCTTTCCCCTTGACGATGAAATGCAGACGAATCCGGGTAAACACCTTAGGATCGGTCTCAGCCCGCTCAGCGTTGACCTCCACCTGGCAGTCGGCGACGGGGTGGCGGCCCTTTCTCAAGATGTGCACCACGTCGAATGCCGAACAACTGCCAACCCCGAGCAGCAACAGCTCCATCGGCCGCGGCCCCAAGTTGCGCCCGCCGTGCTCAGGAGGGCCGTCGATGATGAGGCCGTGGCCGCTGCCGGATTCACCCACGAATAAAACATCTTCCACCCATTTAATCCGTGCTCTCATCGCCACGTTACTCCAATCGAAAAAGGAGGGTAAAAATACCATCAAAAACTTGAACAGACCATAGTGATGACAAGAAATTCATCCAGCTTAGAACAGCTCGCCCAGGAGACGCCTAATTAGAGCTTAAGCCTAAGAGTTCTCTAAAGAGAAAATGATAAGACCATCGGGGAAACCTTGCAAAAATCCTTACGAAAGCGCATATTCTGGCACTAGCTGTGATAGAAGCTCTCAAGGAGGCTTACATGCAAAGACTAGTCCTGCTCATTCCTAACGTCCCCACGGCTAAAAACATCGTCGATGACCTGATGCTGGCACGGGTCAAGGAAGAGGAAATCCACATCATCGCCAAAGAAGGGATACCGCTGGAGGATCTGCCAGAAGCTGGTCTTAAGGAAAAGACCGATCTTATCCCCGCGCTCAAGCGCGGTCTGGCAGCAGGATCGGCTACGGGACTCTTGGCTGGGCTGGTGGCGGTGCTCTTGCCAGGCGGGATCGTGGCGGCTGGCGGGGCAGTGCTTCTAGCCGCAACTCTGGCAGGAGCCGCGGTAGGCGCCTTGGCGTCCAGCCTAATCGGGATTTCCATTCCCAGCGAGGAGGTGCGCAAATACGAGGAAGCGATCGAACGTGGCGAACTCTTGATGTTGGTGGACGTCCCCAAACCTCGCGCCCAAGAGATCGCAGAACTGATCCGCAAGCATCACCCCAAAGCGGAAATCAAGGAAATCGAATATATTCCGCCGGCTCTGCCGGAAATGCCTGACGAATAGGCATTTTTCACGCTGCTCCTTATAGGTGCCAAATCTTCTTCTAAACTTCAGGAGAAGAAGCATACTAGGAGGCACCTATCGTGAGCTACACATCTCGGCTTTTTAGCCTCAATCCGGAGGGGGATCTCTACCGCGCTATTTTCGAAGCTTCCCCCTCGGGCATGTTTGTGCTCGATCCCGAAGGCACCATCCTGGCGCTGAACACCAAGGCGGCCAAAATTTTTGGCTACTCCCGGCAGGAACTCGAAGGTCGCTCGGTGGCCGTCCTGTTGCCCCCGCGCTATCGGAACAAATACTTAAAAACTGGCCTTATGCCCAAAATGCAAGGCAACCGAGTGTGCATGGGAGTTTGCAAGGACGGCCGCGAGATCCCCTTAGGCGTGTCCTTCGCGGAGTGCAAAACAGAAACTGGCCCCAAGATCGCGGGAACAATCGCCGACATCAGTCAGCGCCGTCAACTTCTAGCCAAATACAGGAAACTGGCAGCGCGCTTCAAGCTTCTACTCGAAACCAGCCCGACTATCCTCTATGCGATCCGGATGTCCGAACCGCCGATATGCACCTATGTCAGCGATAACATCCAAAGGCTTTTGGGCTACGACGGCCAAAAGATTCTCAAAGACCCCAAGTTCTGGCAGCAAAACCTGCATCCGGAAGATAGGCGCCGGGTGATCGCAGAATCCCAACAGCGCTGCCAGGACGGGGCAGGCTATTTGGAATACCGCTTCCGCCACGCCGACGGCAGCTGGCGCTGGATTCACGATACCTTCCGCGTGGTCCAGACCAAATCTGGGCCACAGCTTCTGGGTACCTGGACCGACATCAGTCAGCGCAAGCAAGCAGAAGAAGAACGGGACCGGATCGAGACCGAACTGCGCTTAGCCCAGAAGTTGGAAGCAGTGGGGCAGCTCGCTGCCGGCATCGCCCACGAAATCAACACCCCGATCCAATTTGTGGGAGACAGCGTCTATTTCCTGAAAGATGCTTTTACCGAACTGAATCGGCTGCTGGTTTGCTATCGGGAAGTTTTGGAAGCGCACTTGGGGCAAATCCCTAAGGAGGTCCAACAGGCAGAAGAGGAGGCCGATCTGGCCTACCTTCGGGAAGAGATTCCAGGGGCCTTCGAACGGACCCTGGATGGCCTAGAACGAGTAGCAAAGATCGTACGGGCGATGAAGGAGTTCGGCCATACCGATCAACGCCAAAAAAGCCCTGCGGACCTAAACAAGGCTTTGGAGACCACCCTTGTTGTGGCGCGCAACGAATACAAATACGTCGCCGAGGTCAAGACCGAATTCGGAAAGCTGCCGCCGGTGGAGTGCTTGATCTCCGACCTCAACCAGGTCTTTTTAAACCTGATCGTCAACGCCGCCCACGCCATCGCCGATGCCGTCAAAGGCACGGATAAAAAAGGGGAAATCCGCATCCGCACCTATCAGGATGGAGAAGAAGCGGTGATCGAGATCGCCGATACCGGATGTGGAATCCCAAAGGAAATCGCCGATCGCGTCTTCGACCCGTTCTTCACCACCAAGGAGGTCGGCAGGGGCACCGGCCAGGGACTGGCCATCGCCCGCAACGTGGTGGACAAACACGGCGGTAAGATCACCTTCGAAAGCGAGGTCGGTAAAGGGACAACCTTCTTCGTCCGCCTGCCCATACACGCCAGAAAACCGGAGTCCAGGCCATGAAGAAACGCATCCTGTTCGTCGACGATCAGCCGGAGATCCTGGCAGGTCTTAAGAGCCTGCTGCACCGCCACCGCAACCGCTGGGACACGGCGTTCGTTCAAAGCGGCAGCGAGGCTCTGGAGCGCTTGGCCAAAGAGCCTTTCGATGCCGTGGTCAGCGACATGCGCATGCCCGGGATGGACGGCGCGGCTCTCCTTGCCAAAGTCAAGGAAGCTTACCCGCAAGTTGCTCGCATCGTGCTTTCGGGCTATTCGGATCAGGCCATGGCTTTGCGCGCTACCTCGGTAGCCCACCAGTTCCTGAACAAGCCCTGCGACGCTGCCACGCTAGAAAACATGCTGCAGCGTACCTTAGACCTTCAGGATTTGATCTCAAGCGCTGAGGTTCGCCAGATCGTAGGCAAGATTGGGGCTTTGCCCGTGTTACCCAAAGTCTATACTGAGCTTAGCCAGGCGCTGGCCAAAGAAGAGACCACAATCCAAGAAGTCACGGCGATTTTGGAGCAGGACATGGCCGTCTGCGCTAAGCTATTGCAGATAGTCAACTCCGCCTTTTTCCGGCTGGCCAGAAGGGTCAGCAGTATCGGGGAAGCGGTGGCTTATCTGGGCCTGGACACAGTCAAAAACCTGGTTTTGGTAGCTAAGGTGTTCGATGTAGCCATGCCTTCTCCTGAGCTGCATGGACTGCCTCAAGCCCTCCAGACCCATAGCCTGCACGTGGCCAGCCTGTGCCGCAGCATCTCCAGCCAGGAATCGGCCGAGGCCGCTTTTACCGCCGGCCTGCTCCACGACATTGGAATTTTGGTCTTGGCGGTTGGCCTGCCGCAACAATTGAAAGCAGCTCTCGATCTGGCAAAAGCAGAAAATCGGCCGCTTCATCTGGCAGAGCAGGAGCTTTATGGTACCAGCCACGCGGAAGTCGGTGCCTATTTGCTGGGACTTTGGGGGCTACCTTATCCGGTGGTAGAGGCGGCAGCCAACCATCACCAACCAGAGCGGGTGCCCCAGCGTGATTTTGATCTCCTGGCCGCTACCTATACTGCCGAGTGCCTGGCCCATGAGACCCAGAGGGGGTTTAGCGACGGCAGCCCACTGGATGTAAATTACCTCGCTTCCCTGAACGCCGAAAGCCAACTGGAAACCTGGCGCGCCAAGGCCAGACTGGAGGAATGAGAGCATGTTACCCCGTATCCTGTGCGTAGACGACGAACCTGAGATCTTAAAATCTCTCGCCTTGCATTTACGCAAAGAATATCAAGTACTTACCGCAGTAAGCGGCGCCGAGGGGCTGAAGGTCCTTAAGACCGTCAACGACGTTGCGGTAGTGCTGTCCGACATGCGCATGCCTGGGATGGACGGCGCGGCTTTCTTAAGCCAGGCCCGGGAAATCTGCCCCGATGCGGTGCGCATGCTGCTCACCGGTCAGACCGACATCGAACTGGCGGCTAGGGCAATCAACGAGGGTCAGATATTCCGCTTCCTGATCAAGCCTTGCCCGCCGGATCAGTTGCGCCAGGCTATCGCCGCAGCCCTAAAGCAGCACCACCTGATCACCGCGGAAAAAGTGCTGCTGCAAAAGACCCTGCTGGGCAGCATCAAGGCCTTAGTCGACGTGCTAGCGATCATCAACCCGGTAGCCTTCAGCCACGCCACCCGGATCCGCCAGTACGCTTTGGAACTGGCTCAAGCCATCGGGGTTCAAGAACCCTGGCAGGTGGAAGCAGCCGCCCTCTTGTCCCAGATCGGCTATATCTCCCTGCCCCCAGAGATCTTGGAAAAAATTTATTATGGCGAAGCTTTGAACTGGGAGGAGAAAACCCTCCTGGCCGGGGTACCCAAGGTAGCCGAACAACTTTTGCGCAATATCCCAAGGCTGGAACCGGTTCTAGAAATTCTAGCTCAGATCGACAAACCGCTCGGCAAAAACGGCGAGCTCAGTCAAACCGTCCCGCTTGGGGCCAGGATTTTAAAGATCGCGATCGATTTCGACCGCCTCAAGGCGCGCGGCGGCTCAGGTCGGTTTGCGCTGGATGCCTTGCGCCAGGACAAAGAACATTACGACCAAGCCTTGCTTGAGGCCTTTGCGCGATCCCAGGGGGTAGGGGAAGAAGACAATGCCCTCCAGGAAATCCCCCTACATCAGGTTAAGGTAGGGATGATCTTAAAGGACGAGCTCAGAACCAAGTCGGGCCTTTTGATCGCAGGTTACGACTTCGAAGTGACCGAAACCTTTCTTGCTCGGGTCAGACACATTGACCCGAGCTTGTTAAACAAGGTGGTAAAGGTGGTCGATTCCTCCCAGACGAAACCAGAATCAGGCTGAACTGGCCTGCCTTGTCTTTTTCAAGCTAACTCAGTAACATGGAGGCTTTCCAAGTCATCCCGTAAAACTCGTTATGATCAAAGGCAGCATCGTCGCGCTGGTCACCCCCATGAATCCCGATGGCAGCCTAAACAAGGCCGCCTTACAGGAACTGGTCGAGTTCCACATCGAACAAGGATCAGATGCCATCGTCGCCGTAGGTACCACTGGGGAATCGGCAACCTTGGACTACGAAGAGCACTGCCAAGTAATCGGCTGGGTAGTGGAGCAGGCCAAAGGGCGCCTGCCGGTCATCGCCGGCACCGGTTCCAACTGCACTCGGGAAGCCATCGAGCTGACTCAAAAGGCAAAAGACTTAGGAGCCGACGCCTGCCTGCTCGTTACTCCTTACTACAACAAGCCGACTCAGGAAGGGCTGTATCGGCATTTTAAGGCGATCGCCGAAGCAGTAGCTATCCCCCAGATCCTTTACAACGTCCCGAGCCGCTGTGGCTGCGACCTGTTGCCTGAGACTGTGGCGCGTCTGGCGGTTATCGACAATATCGTCGGGATCAAAGAAGCCTGCGCCGACCCCGTCGCCCGCGCGCGCGAGATCCGCAAGCTATGCCCGGACTTTGCGATCTACTCCGGCGACGACGCCAGCGCCAGGCAGCTGTGTCTGGAAGGAGGTGCTGGGGTGATCTCGGTCACTGCCAACGTCGCCCCGCGCCTGATGCACCAGATGATCGCTGCCGCCCTGGTCGGGGATGCTGAACGCGCCGCCTCTTTGGACGAGCGCCTGGCTGGGCTCCATCGGGCCTTGTTCCTAGAATCCAACCCGATCCCGGTCAAATGGGCGCTTAACGCCATGGGCCTGATTCCCGACGGAATTCGTCTGCCCCTCACCTGGCTGACGCCGCACTACCAGCCTGCGGTGCGCGAGGCGCTGATGATCGCCGGCGCGCTTTGACTTCAAGCCGATGAGAGGTTGCTGGCTCCTGTTCGTGCCGGCCGTGCTCGGAGGCTGTGCCTGGCTAGTCCCCGATCGGGAGCAGGAATATCTCAAGGCGCGCCAATTGCCGCCCCTGAAATTGCCAACTGAGATCAATGCTGGCGCGACCCTGACCATCCAGCCGCCCCAGGCGCTGCCTACCCAGCCTCCGCCGCCTTTGCCGACCGCTCTGACCGCCACCACACCTTACATTGAGCTGAATCAACCTTTCGCCGAAGCTTGGGTCACCACCCTCAAAGCCCTCAACCTGCTCAGGCTGGAACTGACCCAGCGCGACCCGCAGCAGGGCAGCCTTGAATTAGTGTATACCCCGGCGGAGCAAGAGCTGGCCGAAGACCGCGGCTGGCGAGAGGACTTACTCTATTTCATCACCGGTGCCGGCGCCTTGCGTGAGGAGAAATACCGGTTGCTGCTTGAGCCGGCCGGCAACGCCACCAGGCTTTACCTCCTCGACCGCGAAGGCAAACCGCGCACCGATCAAACTACTTTGAACCTGCTCGAACAGATCAAACAAACCCTAGCCACTTTAACGCATTCTTGAAGCGATGACCTTTCTGCTGCAACTGCCTGGCCCCTGCGCTCTTTCTGCTTTCCGCCTTAGCAAATTGTTGGCCCTCC
>CAZZIP010000005.1:0-159060 GCA_964654415.1 uncultured Methylococcales bacterium
CTTTAGGACCCGCCCTCGAGAACTTGACCTGATGAAAAAGGGATTAAGACCGCCCATAGCCAACCTGGATGCGGCGGGCCTTTTCTCGAGAACTTGACCTGATGAAAAAGGGATTAAGACAATGTCCAAGTCAGATTCTTGCAGTTTAGTAGACAGATGCATAATTGAAGCACATTTATGACACCTGCAAGACATAAGCGGTTATGAAGAAGGTGTCTACCCAATTCATATAGCTAGCCGCAAAACACGTCACGGCGTAGTATTGCAATTTGGAGGTGAACAATATGAGAATTTTTACGGCGGTCGTTGAAAAGTGCCCTGATACCGGTTTGTACGTCGGCTATGTGCCGGGTTTCCCGGGTGCTCATACGCAAGCCGAAACCCTCGATGAACTGCAAAGAAACCTTCGCGAAGTGATTGAAATGTTGCTCGAGGACGGTGAGCCAACGCTTGAAGCCGAGTTTATTGGCACACAAACGGTAGTAGTTGCCTGATCATGGGTAAGTATCCTGTTCTCAAACCCCATGAAGTCGTAGCCGTATTAGAAAGACTGGGTTTTGTGGAGGTACGCCAAAAGGGTTCACACAAACAATATCGGCATTCAGATGGACGGAGTACAACCGTCCCTTTTCACAAAAGGCGAGATATTTCGCCGATTCTGCTGCGGCAGATAGCCAAAGACATTAGGCTTTCGGTGGAAGAGTTGCTGAAGTACAGGTGAGCCATATACCTCATACGGGATGCCCCCACCGATAACGGCACTGTCAGAGGGTAACAAATCGGTTGGTTGATGAGGCGGAGAATCTCTTCCGAACCTAGAATGAACCAGCGGTGATCTACACTATCGGCCATTCCAATCACCCAAAAGAAGACTTTTTGCAATTACTTCAGAAACACAGGATCACCGCGTTGGCCGATGTACGCTCGGTGCCTTACAGCCAGCGCCATCCTGACTACAACCGTGAGGTTTTGAAAGACTGGCTCAAGCAGCACGAAATCGCTTATGTCTTCCTAGGGGACCAGTTGGGAGGGCGGAGCCGAGACCCTAGCGATTTTGCCGGAAGGCGGATAGATTACAGCCGGCTTAAAGCCAAGGAAGGTTTTCGTGCTGGAATTGAACGCCTCCTGCAAGGGGAGGAGCAGTACCGAATCGTCTTGCTCTGCGCTGAAAAAGACCCCTTAAACTGCCACCGCGGCTTGCTGATTGCTCCGGAGCTGGAAAAAAGAAACGTTCCGGTCAGGCATATTCTGGCCGACGGTCACCTCGAGCGCCATTGCCCGGATACTGAAACGCGCTTGTTGGAGACATTGGGATTCTCCAGCGAGGGGGATTTGTTTTCTTCGCGGGAAGAGCTGTTGGAAAAGGCGTATTGGCAACAGGCCCAAAAGTTCGCGTATCGCTTGTAAGGAGGAAATTCCGGCGGCAATATAGTGCGAGGGCCTTTGGGGAATATGGCGATGGCACTAGATACCCACAAGCTTGTCAAGCGTTTTAAGGAGGCAGGATTTACTGAGGTCCAGGCCGAAACCTTGGCCGAAGCTGGCGTTGAGCTGTTAGAAACTCATCTGGCGACCAGGCAAGACCTAGAGGCCGCCAAAGGGGAGCTAAAAAGCGAGATTGGCAAAGTTCGGGTCGACTTGGAAAACAAGATCGAAAACGTTCGGGTCGATCTGGAGAATAAAATCGACAAGCTTCGGATCGATTTGGAAAACAAAATCGAGCGCCTGGAATACCGCATGACCATCAAGCTGGGCAGCTTGATGGTCATCGCCGTTGGTGTAGTGGCGACTTTGGTCAAATTGTTGTGAAACCTCCCGTCGTGGTGATTGGCCTTGGCGAACTGGGTAGGGTGTTCGCTTTGGGGTTCTTGCGCGCAAGCTATCCGGTGTATCCGGTGTTGCGCGGGATGGATCTGGTCGAAGCTAGCCTAAATTATCCCGAGCCGGCCTTGGTGCTGATCTGTGTCGGGGAGGATGACTTTCATCCGGTGCTTGCGGCATTACCGCCGCTTTGGCGGGATAAGGCTGGCCTGATCCAGAACGAGCTCATGCCGCGTGACTGGCAACAGCATGGTTTGGAAAACGTCAGCGTGGCGGTGGTCTGGTTTGAGAAGAGGCGCAATCAGCCCTTGGTTCATATCCTGGATACTCCGGTCTATGGACCGAAATCTGCGCTGTTAGCCGAAGCCTTGGCCCAGTTAGACGTCCCCACCCGGATTTTGCCCGACGAAGAAGCGCTGATCTTTGAACTGGCCAAAAAAGCCCTGTACATCCTGACCGTTAATATCGCAGGTCTTGCGGTCGATGGGACGGTGGGAGAGTTGTGGCACCATCACCAGGCGCTAGCCCGAAAGGTGGCAGAAGAGGTGTTGACCGTCCTCGAATGGCGCGCCGGGCGCCCTTTGCCGCGGGAGGCGTTGATCTCTGGCATGGCGGCGGGCATCGAGGACTGCCCGGGTCGCTTGTGCCTGGGCCGCCGCGCCAAAGCTCGCCTGGCGCGGGTACTTAGAGAGGCCCGCCAGGCGGGGATGGAGCTCCCCTGTCTGACGGGCATTTGGCACAAAATCAACGCTTAAGGTTAGCCAGGCGCCCGCGTTTCAGGAACAAGGGATTGATGAACATCAAGTACGCTTTGACGAACGCCGTTCCTACCACCAACGGGACGGCGCGCAACAGAATTCTTCTAAGCGCCGGGTATCCACTGAACGGTAAATAAGCCAAGAACGGAATCAGCCTGGCCAAGCGGCCGCGCGCCAGCTTATGGCTCAGTTGATCGAAGGCGACCACGGCCAAGCCTGCGGCGATGGTTCCTAAGGAAACCTTAAGCGCTAGCCAGTTTGCCAAGAACGGCCAAAGTGCGCCTATGATAGCTACTCCCAAGATCACACTGGCGGCAAAGAGGGAGGGAACCAACAGCCAAGTCTTGCCGAACTGCAAGCTGGCTACCTCCAGTTGATGCAGGTAGTCTTTGCTGGGAGTTTTCATCCAAGGAGCGATCGCTAAAAAGGGCCATTTCGGATGGCTGGCTTGGCATTGAGGATAGCCCGCCTGGAGGCGCAAATCGGCTATTTCCCGGCGGCTCAAAAGAAAGCCGGCGAGCATCAGAGAGCAGGCTTCTACTTCGGTGAAAGCGTCCAGGTCGGTGCGGATACGCGCCAGACGCTTCTGAACCTCGCAGGCGATTCCAGGACACGGGGTCGAAGGCAGAACGAATCGATCCGGTTCAGCCGGCTGCCCATCCGGACCGATCCAGGCCAGCTCGCGCACAGCCAGCCCTTGGCGCAGGTGGACAAAAGCGGTCTTGTCCCGCCCTTGGGTTTCAAACAGACGGTTTAAGCCTTCCTGCCGAATCCGCTCCTGTAAGATTTGGGCGCTGCGGCTTAAAACCTGAAGCGGCGAAGCATCCGGTTCATGATCGAAGGCAAGTTGGCCGGAAGCGTCGCTGACCACAAAATGGGTGCATCCTTCATCCAACAAAGCGGAGATTCCCAAATTATCGTGCACGCCGCCGTCTACCAGTTGCACGCGGATGGCCTCGGTGCCGTCGCGGTACAGCTCGCTGATGCTCAAAGGATGGAACACGGCAGGGACGCAGCTTGAGGCGGCACAAGCTGCGCTTAAAGTGAAATCCTGCTGGCGGGGGACCATAGCCTGATAATCGGGAGCGCGGCGCAGGCGGATGGGGAGGCTGTCGGTTTCTGGATAGCTCGCTTGGCCGTTTTGGTAGCGGACCGGCTCGCCCATGGTGCGGGCGGTAAACTGCCAGTTGCGCCCGGTGTTCAAAGTGGTGGCGTTCAGGATCAAGATAGGGACCTTCGCCTGGCGAAACCAATTGTGGTAATAGGGATGGAAATGAGGGAAACCGGGAGGGCGGATTTTCAGCTCGCGCAGCTTCATCAACGGTATGCCTGTCACCGGCCGGTAAAGCAATTCATCGTAAAGATCAGCGATCCGGTCACTGCGTGAGTAATCGGGTCGGCGCATCTTCCAGTTAGCCCGAAAGTCGGCAAAAGTCCGCATGCGTAGATTTTTCTCTGTCGCCCTAAGAAAATCTGCGCTTAAGGTCTGGACGAGAGCGATATAATCCTCATCTAAAATCTCCGCATCGGGTTTTGATTCCAATAATTTTTTGAGGTGGAGGTAATACAAAGCGGCGATGATGGAACCCCCAGATACCGCGCTGATCACCTCGACGTGGCGCAAAAGCCCCATTTCTGCCAGCTGCGCCAGGACCCCGAGATGGAAAAAAGACGCACGAAAGCCTCCGCCGGACAAGGCCAAGCCCAATTTGGTAGTCATAGTCCCCTCCTCGTGTTGGTCGTTGTTAGGATGGATGCGAATCGGATTGTGCGCTCATCGTGGGGGCAAAATAAAGTGTCTTGTATGGTTTGGTCTATGGCTGCTGGTGTTCCCGCAAGCCCTGCGGGCCGGGGAAGCCCTACTGACGCCGCTGGAGGAAAGCGGCTACCAGGTCCTGCCGGATTCGAGGCAAATCACCGCGTTTTTGGAGCGGCTTGCCGCCTGTTCCCAGAAGGCCAAGGTGATGTACTACGGCCGCTCTGCCGGCGGCCGCCCGCTTGCGGCCTTGTTGATCTCCAACGACCCTAAATTCCTTCAGACGGAACAGCAGGTCCCAGGCAGGCTGACGGTGATGCTGGTTGGCGGACAGCACGGCACCGAGCCTTCGGGGACCGAAGCCCTGCAAAGCCTAGCCCGGGATATGGTGGTCGGTCCTTTGCAGCCTGTGCTGGAGCACCTGAATTTGATCCTGGTCCCCAATTCCAATCCTGATGGCCGCGACCTACATCGGCGCGTCAATGCCAACGGCGTGAACCTGAGCACGGATTATGTCCTGTTATCGCAGCCGGAAACCCGCGGCTTGGTCAAGCTGCTGCTTCGATTTCAGCCCCACGCGCTGCTCGACGTCCACGAATCGGCTATCCTCAAGAAAAAATCTTTAGGCGCGCAAGGGTATCTGACCGATTTCGAGGCTCAGTTCGAATACGCCAATCATCCCAACGTCGATCCCAGGCTTAGATATTTCGCCGAATACGTCTTCTTGCCGGAACTGCTCGAAGCGGTGAACGCCAGGGGCCTTTCCGCCCGGCATTACATCGGCGAGATCACCGCGATCGACCAACCTATCACCCACGGCGGGATTTCTCTACGCAACCTGCGCAATTACGCCGGCATGAGGGGAATTTTCGCCCTGCTGGTCGAAAATCGCCTCGATCCACCCGGAGACTGGCCCACCCCGCGCAATATAGCCATGCGGGTGGCTAAGCAACAGCTGTGTATCCGGGCGTTTCTGGAAAAAGTCGCTGCATTTCAGGAAAGCATTTTAAGTCGCGTCCGGCAAGTCCGCGGAAAAGGACCGCTGCTGGTGGCGCTGCGCGCGCAGTACGCGCCGTCTTCCCAATCCAAGATCGCCTTAAGCCTACGCCGGCTAGACGGCGAGCAAGTGACCAAGGAGTTTGCTTATCATGGCCAAGTCGCGGCCAAAGACTGGGTTTTGCTTCCCAAGACCTACGCCGTTACCGCCCATCAGGCCGAGCTTGCCGCACTCTTGGACCAACACGGCATCGGCTATCGCCGGCTTGCCCGCGCCCAGCGGACAAGCTGCCGTTGCCAAAGGGTCGTCCAAATCAAAGTCAGGCGTTGGCGGCAGGGCGTCATTCCCCATCGCGAGGTCCAGGTTCAGCTTAAAGAGGAAATACGCCAAATAAGGCTTAAACCTGGCGACCTCGTGCTCGATTTGCGCCAGGAGGGAGGCGCTTTGGCTTTCCTCTTGCTCGATCCGCGCTCCTCCACGAACGTCTTCCAGGATCCGGCCTACACCGCCCTGCTCGTCGAGGGTAACGAGTTTTTCGGGACGGCGCTGATCGAGTAACCATGTTTGCGCTCCATACCAGCAACCGTACCGAGATCCTGTTCGAGCAACTGCTGACGGTCCTTAATCACTACGCTTACGGGCCGTTCGAGCCGATCCAGTTTGTGATTCAGGGGCGCGGCATGGAGCGCTGGCTCAAGATGCAGCTGGCCGGGGCGCAGGGAGCATTCGCTCACGGTCGCTTTGACTTTCCCCATCGTTTCTTCGCCACGGTGGCCGCAGCGCTGGGAATTAAGCTGTATGACGAGCTCTTCGAGCGCAGCCGCCTGGTCTGGCTATTCGACGAGCAGCTCAAATCCTTTGAGTTTCAGACCGATCCGGTCTTGTGCCGTTACCTGAGGGGTCCTGGCCCGGATCTGCGCCGCTTTCAGCTTGCCCGACAACTTGCCAACCTGTTCGACCAATACCAGATCCAGCGCCCCGATTGGCTCGCGGCTTGGCAGGAGGGAAAGACGGCACGGGCAAAGGACATGGACCGCGCCATGGAACGCTGGCAGGCGGCGCTGTGGCGGCGGTTGTACGAGCGCCTTAAGGGACACCGTGGGCTGTTGTGGCAGAAGCTAATCGCCCGGCTCACCCAACCGGTTCCGCAAGACGCGCTGCCGCAGGCGGTGTATCTGTTCGGCATCGGCTTGCTGCCGCCGCTGATGGTGGAGGTGCTAGCCGCGCTGGCCAGGCATACCGACGTGCACTTGTTCGTGCTCAGCCCGGTCGCCGGGTTTTGGGCCGATCTGCCCGGCAAACGCGCGCGCGCGCGGGCGATGCTCGAGGCGGGGCCGGAAGCAGAATGGGAAGAGCTGCATCACCCCTTGCTGGTAGCTTTGGGCAAACGCGGCGCGCAGTTTCAGCGCCTGCTGTTGGAGCGGGTAGAGCCGGCGTTGGAATCCCAAGCCTTTTTTCGCCACGATCCTCCCCGCAATTTACTCCAGCATCTGCAAAACGATTTGACCGCGGGAACCTTGACCGAGCCGCCTGAGCTTCCGGTCGGGATCGAACTGCACTTGTGCCACACTCCGCTGCGCGAGGTGGAGGTCGTGCGCGACCGCTTGCTCGCGCTGTTTGCCGCCCATCCCGATCTGGCCTTGGAAGACATGGCGGTGATGGCGCCCGACATCGGCGCCTACCAGCCCTATCTTGAGGCGGTGCTGCGCGACCTTCCCCACCATATTGCCGACCGTTCCTTGGCGCATAACAATCCGCTGATACAAATTCTGATTGCCGCCCTTGAGCTTCTCGCTGGGCGCTTCGAGTGGACAGCGGTGGTTGAGCTTCTCGGGCGCATTGAGGTGCGGGAGAAATTTGGCCTAAGTCAGATAGAACTGGCCAGGATCGAAGATTGGGTCAAAACCTGTGCCATCCGCTGGGGGCTAGACGGCGCCCAGCGCCGGGCGCTCGGGCTGCCGGACGGGGAGCACAACAGCTGGCGGCTGGGCGTTGACCGGCTGATGCTTGGCTGGATGCTGGAGGGTGAAACTGTATGGCAAGAAGTGGTACCGTATGCCGAGGTGGAGGGCCAGGGCGGGGCGATCCTGTTCCGCTTGGCAGAATTCATCCGTACCTTACAGTCCTGGTGGGTCGAACTCAACCGCCCGCGTCCGCCGGCTGAGTGGCGCGCTGCCCTGCTCAGCTTCAGCCAAGCGCTGGTTGCCGAGACGCCGGAGATCCTAGCGGCGCGTCAATCTCTGGGAGAACTCCTGGCAAACTTGCCCGAGGTGGCCGCTTATCCCGATCCGGTGGGGTTGGAACTGATCCTGGACTGGCTGCGCTCCCTGGTGGAGGAAGAATATCAAAGCCACGGTTTTCTGAGCGGTGGGATCACTTGCTGCGCGACCCTCCCCATGCGCGCGGTGCCGTTTCGAGTAGTGGCGGTGGTCGGGATGAACGACGGCGCTTTTCCCAGGCGCGAGACCCCACCGGCGTTCGATTTGATCTCAGCCCACCCGCGCCTTGGGGATAGGGACCTGCGCCAAGAACAACGACATCAGTTCCTGGAATTGATCCTTTCCACCCGCGAGTATCTCATCCTCAGCTGTCAAGGCTTGACTCCTGAGAAAAACGAGCCGCTGCCACCGGCCCAGGTAGTCAGCGAATTGATCGACACCTTAGATCATTATGGTATCGACCGCACGCGATGGATTTACACCCATCCCTCGCAGCCGTTTCACCCGGCTTATTTCCGCCCTTCTGGGGCGCCTAGTTTGGCCGGGGCTTTCAGTTTGCCGCCGCGCAGCCTGGACCGCCGGCGCTTTCCGGTGGCGCAAGCGCTTCTTGCGCCGAAGACGGAACTTGCGTTCTGGCCGGATGGTTTCGAGCTTTCCGGGGATGCGCCGGATAGTGTATCCTTGCCCGATCTACTTGCCTTTTACACCGATGCCCAGGATTGGTTTTGCCGTACACGCCTGGGGCTGGCGATGCACCGACGCGAATCCTTACCGGCGGCGCGCGAGCCGTTTAGCATAGATGGGCTGCTAGCTTGGAAAAGCAGAAAAGCGCTGCTCGCCGCCTTGGAGGAGGGTTCACAGAACCCGTGGTCACTGCTGGAGCAGTGGCAGAAGGCGGGGGATTGGCCCCAGGGGGAGGCGGGCCGGCAAGGATTTGCGGTCGAACTGGCTAAGGTGCGGTGGCTCAAGGCGGCGGCAGAACGTTGCGGGGCCGGACCCAAAGCCGAAAACCTCTGGCACGAGGTATGGCTGGACGGAGTCCGGCTGAGTGGGACCATCGCCGAGCGCCACAGCGCGGGCAGCTTGTTCGTGGAGGTCGGCAGGCTCAAAGGCCAATATCTATTTAAGGCCTGGCTCAAGCACCTGTTCAAGCAGCAGATCTTCCCCTCCCCGAGCTGGCTGGTAGCACTGGCGGAAAATTCCGACGCCGGGGCAGGCGCTTGCCCGGTAGCGGTGTGGCGACTCGATCCGGTGGGCGACTGGGAGGGCGCCTTAAGGCCGTGGTTGGCTCACTATTTGGAACATTGGCGCAGGCCAAGTCCGTGGCTGGCCGATTGGGGATGGCGCTGGATCAAAGGGCAGCAGCCGTCCCGCGGCAAACCTCAAGAAGCCGACCAAATCGAAGCCAAATGGCTCAAGGAGTGCCCCCTAGAGGGGTTGCCTTCGGCCTTTGCCTTGCTTTTCTCCGATCCCCTGCCAGTGGATTTTCCGCAGCGGGTCTTACCCATCTATCGGGAGCTCCTGGCCGAGGTGCGTTTGCAAGAACTCAAGCTAGGCGGCAGCTAGGGTGAACAGGCTGGATCTTTACCACACTCGTTTCGATCCCGGCATCCATCTGATCGAAGCCAGCGCAGGGACGGGGAAGACTTATTCCATCGCCCAGTTGGTGGTCCGGTTCGTGGTGGAGCAGGGATTGTCGGTGGAGGAAATGGGGGTAGTGACCTTCACCAAAGCGGCGACCGCCGAACTGCGCCAACGCATCCGGCTGCGCCTGAGCGAGGCGCGCGATGCGGTGCGCGGCACTTATCGCGGCGCAGATCAGGCTTTGTTGGCGTGGGTGGCCGGTCTCTCAGACCGTAAAGCGGCGCACCGTCAACTCGAGGCGGAACTGCTCAAGCTCGACCTGATGCCGATCCAGACGATCCACGGTTTTTGTCACCATCTGCTGCGCCAGCAGGCCCTCGAGGCTGGAGAGTTGTTGGGGCAGACTTTGCTGGAGGAGGACGACGAGTTCAACCAGGCGATCATCGACGATTTCTGGCGCCGGCAAATGAGCGAATTGCCCGGTCCAGTATGGCGGCAGATCCTAAGCGAGATCAAAACCCCGGATGCGCTGTATGCGCTGCTGCAAGACTGGCTCCCGCCGGTGCGCTTTGTGCCGCAGATGAGCTTGCCGGAACCTGAGCGGGTGAACATCGATCCTGCCAGCTGGCGGGAGTTTGCAGCCTGGTTGGACGGGCTGTGTGACCAGAAGCTTTTGAATCAGGCGGCGAGGGACTGGTGGGCGCAGCTCAAGCAGGAGGAAAACCTTCCCGAACGCTTGGTGGAAATCAAGCTCAAGTCCGATTTATTGGGGTTTTTGGAGGCTCAGCTCAACGCGCGCAAGCTCAACCCCCCCCGGCTGGATCGATTGCCGCAGTTCTCCCGCCAGTGGCCAGTATTGGAAATTTTGGCGAACTTAAGCCGCCGCCGCCAATTGTTTCAGATCGCTTGGCTCCAGGACGCTTGGCGCGCTTGGACGGCGGAATACGATCGGCGGCTCAGGGAGCGTGGCCTGGTGACCCACGATTTCGTTCTGCGCCGGCTTGCCCAGGTGCTGGAAGAATCGCCCCAGAGCCCGGCGATTCAGGCCCTGAAGCGCCGCTTTCGGCTGGTCCTGATCGACGAGTTTCAGGACACCGACCGGCATCAATGGCAGATTTTTTCCTCGCTGTTCGGGGATGGGGCGCATTGGTTGTTCTTGATCGGCGACCCCAAACAGTCCATCTATGCCTGGCGCGGTGCCGATCTGAACGTGTATTTTAAGGCTCGCGCGGCGGCGAGCAGCTTCTGGCAGCTTGGGACCAATTACCGCTCCCATCCGGAACTGGTGGCGGCAGTCAACCAGCTGTTCGACCCAACTTTCCCCGCCGCAGAGGAGCATCCCGGCCCATTCCTAGATCACAGGCTGAGCTACCATCCCGTCGAGGCCGGCTGCCAGCCCCAGGCGCTGGCTTTGCTCGGGCCGCAGGGATGCCAGGTGCCTCCCTTACACTGGTGCGCCTTCTGTGAGAACGGGGCGCCTTACCGCTATCGCAGCCAGCAGCAGGCCATCGCCCAGCTTGCCCGCCAGGTAGCGGTCGACATCGTCAGCCTGCTGAACGATTTTCGCCTGCTGGAAAATGGCAAACCGCGCCGCGTGAATCCGGGAGACATCGCCGTCTTGGTGCGCGGCAACGACACCGCGCGCCTGATCCGCGACGTCTTGCGCGAGTTCGCGGTGCCGGCGGTGCTCATCGATCGCCGCTCGGTCTATCGTACCGATACCGCAGAGAAACTCTACCGCCTGATCGAAGCCCTGTGGGAAAGTGGAGATTGGCCGCGGATCAAGCGAGTGCTGGCCGACGGCTGGTTCGGGCTGAATGCCCAGGATCTGGCCGCGTTGGAAGACGACAGCGAGCGAGTGGCTGAGGTGCTCGGGGCGTTTGCTGCGGCGGGAGAACTCTGGTGGCGCGAAAGCCTGCTCGTGGCGGTGGAAGAGCTGTTTGGGCGTTTCGAAGTCTGGCGGCACATCGCCGCTCATCGATACGGAAACCGCACCTTGGCTGATCTGCGCCATTTGCTGGAAATGCTGCAGGAGGCCGCCATTCGCGATCATTTGAGCCCCCAGGCGCTGCTGACTTGGTACCGCAGGCGTCTCGATCGCCCGCCGCGCAAAGACGAGCAACTTAGACTGGAAAGCGACGAGGATGCCGTGGAATTGGTGACCATGCATAGCGCCAAAGGCCTCGAATACCCCATCGTGCTGGGTTTCGATCTATGGTTGCCGGAAAAGCGGGAGAGCACAAACCATGCGCCGGTGACCCTCCAAACCCCGGAGGGACTTGAGGTGGTGTTCGGGATTGAGGCCGAGCTTTATGAGCAGGCCAAAGCGGCCCGTCGCCTCGAGGAGCGGCGGGAGGCGCTGCGCATCGCTTATGTCGCGATCACCCGCGCCAAAGCGCATCTTAGGCTCTATCTGCTGGAAAAATCGCCTGCCGACCAGGCGCCCTGGTCACCGTTGGCCCATCTCCTGGCCGGCTGCACCGGACAGGAGGGTTTGTACCGGGGAGCTGAGGCCTTAGCCCGCGCGCATCCTGAGAGAATTCGGTATGAATGCCAGGAGTGGGCGGTCGGCGAGAGAGTGCGGCTGGCGCCGATCAAAGCAGTGATGGAGATGGAAGAACCCAAAGCCTTGCCGCGTGAGCCCAAGGCTGGCCGGGTGCTGACCAGTTACTCGGCGTTGGTGCGCGGTAGGCCGCGGGAGGCGACCGAAGGTTGGCTGGCGCGGCTGTTGGAAGAAGACGCAGGCGAGGAGGGGAGGCTGCTCAAGGGGGCGGCGTTTGGAACCCTGTTGCACGGCCTACTCGAGCGGCACCCCTTCGGCCTGCTCCTCAAGGGGGAGATCGATCTTTCCCAGCTGCCGGAAGAGATCGACCGAGCGCAACTTATCTCCCTCATTCAACGCGCTTTGACCACCCCGCTGCCGGAATTTGCCCTCAAAGACATTCCCGCTGGACGTCAACTGCGCGAGCTCGAGTTCCTCCTGCCGGTGAGACGTTTGAACGCCGAGTTGTTCAATCGTCTGTTGACCGGCCAGGCCTGGTTTCGGCCGCTGGATTTTCCCCAAGTACAGGGGTTTCTGCAAGGGTTCATCGACCTAGTGGTAGAGCACCAGGGACGTTTTTACGTGATCGACTACAAATCCAACGAACTGGACGATTACCGTCCGCCAACCTTGGTGGCGGCGATGCGCGATCACGATTACGGACTCCAGGCCTTGCTGTATGCCCTGGCGGTCCATTGCTACCTTAAGCTGCGTTTGCCGGGATACCGCTATGCCACCCATTTTGGCGGGGTGCGCTATCTGTTTTTGCGCGGTATGGACGGGCAGACCCCGGGGAGCGGGGTGTTCGGTTTTTGGCCCGAGGAGACCTGGATCGACCAGCTGGAGCAGGTGTTGGATGGCTGACGACTATCACCGAGATGCGCCGGCGTTGGCGGATTTTTTTAGCCGCCGTCTGAACCTGTCCGGTCAAGAGCTGATTCCCGTGCTGAGCGACTTGCTTAAAGCCCAGGAAGACGGCCACGTCTGTCTGCGGCTGAGCCCAAAGCGGCGCGCTTTCTTGGCCAAACTGAGAGGCCTTTATCTGCCGCATGGCAAGGCACCGTTGGTGCTGGAAGACGACCGGCTTTACTTTCAACGCCTGTGGCGCTATGAAGAAATCCTCGCAGCCCGGGTGCGGCAACTCCTCGCGGCTGCAAAGCGACCGGTGGACGAGGTCAAGCTCGGTCGGTTGGCGCAGGCCTTGAGTCTCGATGAATCCCAACGCGAGGCAGTGCGGCAGGCGGCGGCGGTGGACTTCGCTATCCTCACCGGAGGTCCCGGTACCGGCAAGACCACGACCGCCCTCCAACTCGTCGCGTTGTTGCTGTGGCAGCTGCCCCATCTTTCTCGCCACGGACCTCTGGGGGGACGGGTGGCGCTGGCGGCTCCTACCGGAAAAGCGGCGCAGCGGCTCAAGGACAGTATCGGCCAGAGGGTTCGGTCGTTGCCGGTACCGGACTCGGTAAAAGCCGCCATTCCCACCGAGGCGGCCACGCTGCATCGGCTGCTCGGGGCACGCCCAGATAGCGTCCGGGTGAGCTACGATGCGGAAAACCCGCTCCCTTACGAGGCGGTTGTCGTCGATGAGGCCTCTATGGTGGACTTGGCGCTCATGAGTAAGCTGCTCCAGGCGCTGCCGCCTGGGGGGAGGCTGTACCTTTTGGGAGACCGCGATCAACTGGCCTCGGTGGAGGCCGGCAGCGTCTTAGCCGATCTGTGCGACGGCGCCCCCGCCCACACCTTTCACCTGACTACGACCCACCGTTTCCATGCCCGGCTGGGCGCCTTAGCGCAGGCGATCAAGGACGGGAGCTTTCAGGAAGTCGAAGCGCTACTCGGCACAGACTATCTTCCAGTGAGCGAAGATTCCCTGTGGCAGGCCTTGGACGAGGCGTTTGCGGGCTATTGGCAAGAAGTGGCGACTTGTTCGGATCCCGTTGCGATTCTGACCGCTTTTGCGCGGTTTCGCGTCTTGTGCGCCCATCGCCGCGGACCTTTGGGCTCGGATTGGCTCAACCTGCAACTTGCGCTGCGCTTTAAGCGGAAGGGGTGGATTCCGTCCCGCGGCGCTTCCGCTCGGGGAGACGATTACTACCCGGGGCGACCGATTTTAATCACCGAAAACGCACCGGAGTTGGGATTGTTCAACGGCGATATCGGCGTCTGTCTGGAAGACAAGGTATGGTTTGAAAGCGGACGGGGGTTTGCTCCGGCGCGCTTGCCGGCCCACGAGACGGCGTTCGCCATGACCGTGCACAAATCCCAAGGTTCGGAGTTCGAACGGGTGCTCCTGGTGCTCCCGGCCAAATCCTCGGAGGTATTGAGCCGGGAACTCATCTATACCGCCGTCACCCGCGCCCGGACTGAGGTACAATGTTGGGGACCCAAATCCGTCTTGAGCGAGGCGCTTGGCCGACGTGTCCAGCGCCACGGAGGATTGAGTTTCAAGCTTGCCGGAAACCCATGAGAATCGTGTTGCTTTGCCTCTGCTTGATCGCCTGCAGCCGGGCTGCTTGGCACGCCGTCGATGTGAGCGGGAAACTCCCGCCTTTGGATTTCACCCTGACCGATACCCAAGGCAAAGTCCGGCGCGGGGAAGATTTCCGTGGTCGCATCATCCTGCTGTTTACCGGTTTCACCCACTGCCCAGGTGTTTGTCCGGCTACCTTGGCGCAGCTTTCGACGGTACTGGAGGGCATCGAGGGCAGCCAAGAGCATATTCAAGTGCTGTTTGTAAGTTTGGACCCCGAGCGCGACGCGCCTGAAGTGCTTGAATCTTATGTGCGCCGTTTTGGCCCTTGGTTTGTGGGACTGACCGGCAGCAAAGCGCAGCTTGAGGAATTGACCAAGCGGTATTTTCTCACTTACCAGAAACTTTCCCCCAACCCCCGGGGTGAGTACGAAGTGCTCCACAGCAGCCAGGTATTGGTGTTCGACCGCCAAGGCCGGGCGCGGCTTTTGGCGAGTGCCGATTTGCCTTTGGAAGACTTAAGAGCGGACCTACAACGCCTGTTGCAGGAACAGTAAAGCGGGTTTGCTAAATTGAAAGAAGAGGGGTTGCTTACAAAACTAACTTGGTTTAGTGCAAGATCCGCAAGGACCGGAGAGTAGAAAAGTAGGATTTATTTTTGCAACGTGAATTATTGATTATGATCAACCCCAGGCTCGCCCAACTTCAACCTTATCCTTTTGAAAAACTCGCCAGCCTTAAGGCCGGTATCACCCCGCCCCAAGACAAATCCCCCATCGTGCTCTCTATCGGCGAGCCGCAGGATAGTCCGCCCGGGTTTGTCGCCGAGGTGTTGGCCGAGCATTTGCCCTTGCTCGGCAAATATCCCACTACTCGCGGCCTTCCCGCCCTGCGCGAGGCAATCGCGGCCTGGTTAATAAAGCGCTTTGGATTGCCGGGAATCGACCCGGAGCGCCAAATCCTGCCGGTAGCGGGTACGCGCGAGGCGCTGTTTTCTTTTGCCCAGGCGGTGATCGATGCTCGGGAAAAACCTTTGGTGGTGATGCCCAACCCGTTTTATCAGATCTACGAGGGAGCCGCCTTGTTGGCCGGGGGGGAGCCGTATTACTTAAACGCCACCGAAAGCACAGGTTTCTTACCGGATTTTGAAGCCGTGCCGGAAGCCGTCTGGCGAAGATGCCAGTTGCTGTATCTTTGCTCGCCGGCCAATCCTACCGGCCAGGTGATCGAGCTTGCCACCCTCAAAAATTTGATCGAGAAAGCTCACCGTTTCGACTTCGTCATCGCCTCAGACGAGTGCTACAGCGAGCTTTACTACGGCGACCCACCGCCGGGGCTGTTGCAGGCAGCGGTGGCGGTGGGCAATAGCGAATTTTCCCGCTGCGTGGTATTCCACAGCCTGTCCAAGCGCTCGAGCGTCCCCGGGCTGCGCTCTGGGTTCGTCGCCGGGGATGCGGCGCTACTTGAGCGTTATTTTCTTTATCGCACCTACCACGGCTGCGCCCTGCCGCTTCCTACCCAGTACGCCAGCCTCACCGCCTGGAGCGACGAAGCGCACGTGGCAGCCATCCGCCAAAGCTATCGGGAGCGCTTGACTGCCGCCGCTGCAATTTTAGGGGGGGTGCTTAAAGTGTCTGTACCGCCGGCAGGCTTTTATTTCTGGCTCAAAACGCCTGGCGACGATCTGGAATTCGCCAAGCGCCTGTTTGCGACCCAAAACGTTACCGTGCTGCCGGGAAGCTTTCTAGGACGGGAAGCAAACGGGGTCAATCCGGGGCGAGGCTATGTGCGCATCGCCTGGGTTCAGCCTTTAGCGACCTGCCAAGAGGCTGCGGCCAGGATTGCCGAATTTGCCCTTAAGCTTTAATCCCAAAACCTTCCTGCTCCCAGGTAATAGCGCCGCCAATAGCCGTTTAAAGGCTCGATCCTAACCCGCTTGCCGGTAGAAGGGGCGTGGACAAAGCGGTTATTGCCTAGATAAATTCCAACGTGGATCTTGTGTTTTGGAGGGCGGAAAAAGACCAAATCTCCGGGCAGTCTGTGCCGCACGCGCCGGCAAAGGCGCCATTGCTCTTCCGCCGTGCGCGGGGTCGAAATCCCGAGGCGCCGATGGACATAGTGCACCAGTCCGCTGCAATCGAATCCACGCGGAGACTCGCCGCCGTAACGGTAAGGAATACCGGTCAGACGAGATGCTTGCTGGGCGATCAGATGGCCCGACGGAACTGGCTTATGGGGACGCGAAGGAGGAGTGGCGCAACCGCCCAAAACCAAGCTTAAGCAAAGTACCCCTAGGCGAATCCTGGCTTGAATCGGCATGGCGAAGATGGGTATTCTTGTGGTTTACCAACAGGATACCAGGGAATCGAACATGAGCGAATCATTGGCGGCAATCATCGAGCAGGCTTTTGAGCAGCGTGCCCAAATCACTCCCCAGGCGGCGAGCGCAGAGCTAAAAGAGGCGATCGAGGCGGCCTTGTGCCTGCTCGATTCTGGCCAGGCGCGGGTGGCGGAGAAAAAGAATGGCCAATGGGTAGTCAACCAATGGCTGAAAAAAGCGGTACTTTTGTCGTTTCGGGTCTACGACAACCGGATGATGGACTCCGCACCGACCAATTTCTACGACAAGGTGGAACTCAAATACGCCCGCTACCGGCCTGAGGATTTTCGCCGCGACGGGGTGCGGGTGGTGCCGTTTGCCAATGTGCGCCGCGGGGCGTATGTAGCGCCTTCTGTAGTGCTGATGCCTTCGTATGTGAACATTGGCGCCTATGTGGATTCTGGGACGATGGTGGACACCTGGGCGACGGTAGGCTCATGCGCCCAGATCGGCAAGAACGTGCACCTTTCCGGCGGAGTCGGGATCGGCGGGGTGCTGGAACCCTTGCAGGCCAATCCTACGATCATCGAGGACAACTGCTTCATCGGCGCGCGTTCGGAGATCGTCGAAGGGGTGATCGTGGAGGAAGGCTCGGTGATCTCGATGGGGGTGTACATAGGCCAAAGCACCAAGATTTATAACCGCATGACCGGTGAGATCAGCTATGGCCGGATTCCGGCCGGTTCGGTGGTGGTGCCGGGGAGCCTTCCGGCCAAGGACGGGAGCCACAGCCTCTACTGTGCGGTGATCATCAAGCAGGTCGACGAGCGCACTCGTAGCAAGGTGAGCATCAACGAATTGCTCAGGGACTCCTGACCATGACCGATCTTTTGGCTTTGGCCTGCGACATGATCGCTTGTCCTTCGGTGACGCCTGAGGATGCAGGCTGCATGGATCTCGTCGTCGAACATCTCGCCCCGCTGGGGTTTGTGCCTGAATTTCTCGATTTCGGCGATACCCGCAACCTCTGGCTTAGGCGGGGGACAGGGCAACCTTTGTTTGTGTTTTTAGGACACACCGATGTGGTGCCGCCAGGTCCCCTGGCCGCTTGGACTTCTCCGCCGTTCGAGCCGCACGTTCGCGATGGCAGGCTGTATGGGCGAGGAGCTGCGGACATGAAAGGGAGCATCGCGGCATTTACGATCGCCTGCCGGCGGTTTGTGACGCAGCACCCAAACCATTCAGGTTCGATTGCGCTGCTTTTGACTTCGGACGAAGAGGGCAGTGCTGTCAACGGTGTGGTCAAGGTAGTGGAAATCCTTAAGGCGCGCGATGAAAAAATTGACTGGTGCTTGGTCGGCGAGCCTTCGAGCGAGGAACGCTTAGGCGATGTGATCAAGATCGGCCGGCGCGGCTCGCTCACGGGTCAACTTCGGGTGTTCGGCAAGCAGGGACACGTGGCCTATCCGCACAAGGCGTTAAATCCTATTCACGCTTTTGCCCGTCCCCTCCAACACTTGGTGGAAGAGGTCTGGGATCAGGGCAACCAATACTTTCCTCCCACCAGCTTCCAGATTGTCAATCTCCAATCCGGGGTGGGCGCCGACAACGTGATTCCAGGGCAATTGGACGCGCAATTCAACTTTCGTTTTTCTACCGAGCTGAATGCTGAGGAGATCCAGCGCCGCGTGGCGGCGATTCTGGATCATTACGGCCTGGACTACGAGCTTGACTGGCGCTTGTCTGGCAACCCTTTTTTGACTTCCGGAACGCGCCTGGTCGAGGCAGTGCAGTCCGCGTTGGAGGGCGTGTTGGGCCGGCGCGCCGAGCTTTCTACTGCAGGCGGAACGTCGGATGGGCGCTTCATTGCTCCGACTGGAGCGGATGTGGTCGAGCTCGGCCCGCGCAACGCCACCATCCACCAGGTGAACGAATGGGTGGCAGTGGAAGACCTTGAGGTCCTGACGGAAACCTATGCCAAGATTCTGGCAAACCTACTCCTTCAGTGAGCGCGCGTTTTTGCCTAGGAGTCGCTGGCCTGGTTTGGTTAGGGGGACAGCTTGAGGCAGCGCCCTTGGAGTTGCCTTTGGCTGAGATTCAAGCCAACGTCGAACAACAGGTCGTTAACTTAGAAGGACACCTTGAATCGTTCGAACAAGTGGTATTGCCGGCCCGGGTAAATGGTTATCTCCAGGCGATCCATGTGGATTTGGGCGATCGGGTAGAGAAGGGGGATGTGATCGCCGAGCTGAGCGTCCCTGAACTTGAGGCCCAGGCGCGCATGGCGCAGGCTAAGTTGGCCAAAGCCAGAGCGGAGCTTGCGCGGCAAGAGCAGATTTTGCGTTTCAAGGCGCGCATTGCCGAGCGCCTCCACCGTTTGGCCAGCCAGCGCCAAGGAACGGTTACCGCAGAGGAGATCGACCGCGCCGACAACGAACGGGTAGCCGCCGAAGCGGAAATGCGCGTACTCGAGGCCAAAGTGACCGTAGCCGAGGCGGAGGTGGAAAATCACAAGACGCTGCTTTCGTTTGCCAAGGTCAGGGCGCCTTTTGCCGGCATTGTCACCCGCCGCCTGGTACATACTGGGACTTTGATTTCTGCGGCCACTCCGATCGTCGAGTTGATCTCCACCGACAAGCTACGCTTGGTCGTCGAAGTGCCACAGCGCATCGCCCCGTATCTGCGCATCGGTAATTTGGTACGGGTGCGCTTTCACGCCCTGCCGGGCGAAGTGTTTCAAGCCAAGCTCGTGCGAGTCGCAGCGGCGCTGGATGCAAGTAGTAAACTTCGGGCCGAGGCGGATTTGCCGTTTGTTCCAGGGCTTTTGCCGGGGCTGAAAGCGCAGGTGGCGATCTTTATGTGGTGATGGCGAAAATTTTAAGCTGGCTGCTTATCCCCTTGGCCTGCGCTTGGGCGGATGAAGTAGGCCCCACGCGCACAGTGTCCCTGCCACAAGTTGTCGAGGCGGCCTTGCAAAATCACCTGGAATTGACTCTGGCCGCGGTGGAGGAAGCGGCAGCGCAGGAACGTTTAGCGATGGCCAGGCACGGGTTGTTGCCGGTGTTTTCCGTGGGGGCTGGGTTTTTTCGCCTCGATGGCCGCCAGCAAGGAAGTTTCGGGGAATTGCGGCAGACGACCTTTGAACGCTACGATCCTCAGCTCAGTATCGCCTTGAGTTGGAATCTGGGTGAACGCCTGCATCAAGTGCGCGCCCGCTGGCATGAATATTTGGCCAGCCGTTACGGCTGGTTGGACGTGCGCCAGAAGGTGCTGCTCGGAATTGGCCAGTTGTATCAAAGCCTGGTGCTCACTCACGCTGCGATGGAGATCGCCGAGCAGCTGGCCGAGGCCAGGCGAGTGATCGCGCAGCTCATCCAAGCGCGGGTGGCGGCGGGGGTGGCCTTGCAATCCGACCTGGCCCAGGCGCAGGCAGCCTTGGCCGAAGCCCAAAACCAACGGGTGGTTGCGATCAACGAATGGCACCAGACGAGCATCCGCTTGGCGCAGGTAGTGCGCTGGGATATACACGTTTGGCTGGTGCCTGAGGAAGAAACCCCAACGGCGAGGTCCTTGACCAGTCGCTTGCCGCCGGAGGATGTCTCTGGGCGGTTTGACCTTAAGCGTTTGGAGCAGAATTTGGCGGCGGCGCAAGAACAGATCGCTTCGGCTTGGTGGCAGTTGTTCGGGCCGAACTTAGAAGTGGAGTGGCGCCACTCTGGCTTGGGAAGCCGAATCGATGATCTAGCCGCGCAAGACCAGTTGCGCATTTTTTTGGGTTGGCGCTTGTCTTTGGACAAATGGGATCAAATCCACCTGCGCGAACAGGAGTTCGCGGCCGCCGAGACGAGGTTGCGGCAATTGAACGACGCCGCCAAAGCCGAAGCGGCTGCCGCCAAGAGCCAGGTCGAAGCGGCCAAAGACCGCTTGCCGCTCGCTCAGGAGCGGCTTAAAGCCGGTCAGGAGTACCTGGAGTTGGCTCAGGAGCGCTATCGAGGAGGCAAGGCGTTGCTGTTGGAAGTGCTGGCGGCCCAGACCGAACTGGCGCGCGCCAGGCTCGATCTTGCAGTGACGGCCTCTGAGTACAATTTGGCCCAGATCCGCTATCTCGCCGCCCTCGGCGTGTTGGAGCTGCAGCGCTTCCCCGGCGTGGAGGAGAAGCCGTGATCCAAGTCCTGGCCATCGCTTTGGGCGGGGTGGTCGGTTCTTTGCTGCGCTATGTGCTGGCAAGCAGCGTTTACCTATGGCTTGGGCATGGGTTTCCTTACGGCACGCTGGTGGTCAACGTTTTAGGATCGTTTCTGATCGGGCTGATGAGCGAGGCCTTGCTTTTGGAACAGGCGGAGGTGGCAGTGGCTTTCCGTGCTGGGATCCTGGTCGGGGTATTTGGGTCGTTGACCACGTTTTCCACGTTTTCCTTCGAAACCTTGTATTTGATCCAACAGGGGAAATGGACCACTGCTCTGCTCAACCTCGCTTTAAGCGTGGGGGTGGGTTTGGCAGCGGTGGTAGCAGGACTGCTTTCTGGACGCAGCTTGTTCTATTACGGGCGTGGCCTGGTGGTCTTTAAAGGACTTCCCGTACCCTACGCCTTCGGTATGGTCAATTTTCTCGGGGCGGCGCTGGTCGGGTTGGTGCTTTCCGTGCTCGAGAAGTGGCTGGCTTCCGAGGGGGCGCGGGCCAGCGCCACAGTGTTGCTCGCTGGAGGGTACATCGTTTTCTCCACGGTCTACCTGGCCATGCTCTTGGCCGAAGCCGGCGCCGATTTCAAACACCACGGTCGCTTGGCGCTTTCCATGTTGCTTGTGAACGCGCTACTATGCGTGCTGGGAATCTGGCTCGGATTGCTGGGAGGGGAGCGATGAAGCGAGGCGAATCCGTATGGGTGGGGCGAGTGTATATCTTAGAGGGGCACGGCCACTTGGATGCGATTCTAAACCTTCTCCACGACGAAGAGGGCATTGCCAACGTCCACGCTTTTCGCGCTATCGCCGGCACCGGCGGCGAGCGGGAAATTCACACCTCATCTCTGCTGGTTTTGTCGCTGCGCCTGCCGGTGATGGTAGAGTTCGTCGCTGACGAAGCCACCGTCCGTCGAGCCGCTGCCATGCTGGAACGCCGGTTTGGGCTTAAAAATATTCTTTTGTGGCCGGCGGAATTACATGCGCCCGGCGGTGCTGAAACCAGCCCACATTCCCAAAGCACAGGCGGATAGGTTGAGCGCGAACATGCCTACGAAAAGGTCGATGGTCGGCTTGAAAGAATACGTCGGGATAAGCCCCAGGGATAAATAGAGACTGGTAAGCCCTGCCCATCCTCCGGCAGAGAGCAAGGTCCAAAGGATGCGGTGCTCCGGAGTGGGGCGCAGGCGTTCGAAGACGAGTTCCAGTCCAAGTCCCAAGACGAAAGCGCCCGCCCCGCAGCCGAACAGCCCAAGCAACCAAGGAAGCAGCCAGCCGCCACCAGGCACGGCGACTGGATACTCGATGAACAGCGCGCGTCCCAGCAGCAGCCCGATCCAAACGCTCACCAGCCCCAAAGCCAGGCTGAACGCAATGTTGGCCAGCGCGCGCCCGATTCGTCCTTGTTCGAGCAGGAAAACGGTCTCTAGCGCAAAGGTGGAAAAGGTGGTAAACGCCCCCAAAACTCCAGTGAGCAGCAAGGATCGCCAGGGTAGTCCCAAAAGCCGCTCGAGGGGTAGCGCTTCGACCCACAGCCCGAACAGAAACGAACCGATCAGGTTGACGGCCAGCGTGCCATAAGGAAATCCCCGCCCCAGGAGGCGATAGACGGCGCTCGAGACAGCAAAGCGCAGGAGAGCACCAGCGGCTCCTCCCAAAGCGATGGCGGCAATTTCGGCAGACATGGCGCAAGTCTAGCCTAGCGGTGGGGCAAAAAAAATCCCTGCTCGCAGGCAGGGACAAGATGGGTGCTTGCGCACCCACTGAGGAGGAGGTAAGAGGTTCAATAATGAACACTCGTTTCCCTAGACGATAAAATAAAGATTTTGTTCCCAAGATTGTTTCTTTTTATTGTTTTATGGTTGGTTTGGATGAGTTGAACGGCGTGTTAGACTCTTTCCTTTTAGAGAAGTCGGTTTCCCCAAATTGAATTTTGAAGCATTATTGGCGCTAATCGTCGGGTTCGGGAGCGCCTGGTGGCTGACCCGCTGGCTGCTTTTGCAAGACATCGGCCTTTTACCGTCGGACCATCCCAATCCTAGAAGCTCCCACACCGTGCCCACGCCGCGCGGTGGCGGCGTGGGAATCGTGTTCGGGTTTACCCTGACATCGCTTGGACTATGGGCAGAAGGATTAGTGCCGGCGTGGATGTTGCTCTCGGTCGTAGGCGGGGGGTTGATGGTGGCGGGGATCGGTTTCTTAGATGATTTAGGTCACGTTCCGATCGTTTGGCGACTTCTGGTCCAGGTTATGGCAGTCGTATGGGGCTTGTTTTGGACAGGCGTAGGGAACTTTCCTTACCTTTTGCTGGTGGTCTTGTTGGTCTGGATGATCAACCTCTATAACTTTATGGACGGCATCGATGGCCTGGCGGGAATGCAAGCGATCTGCGCGGCGACCTCGGCGGCGATCTTGATGTGGCCCAGTCAGGCTGGGCTTGCGGTCTGGCTGCTCAGCTTAGCGGCTGCCGCTGGGGGATTTATGGTCTGGAACTTTCCACCGGCGAAAATCTTTATGGGGGATGTAGGTAGCGGTTTTCTCGGGTTTGTTTTTGGCATGTTGGCTTTAGTGACGAGCCAGACCAGCGCGATCACTCTTTGGAGTTGGGCGATTCTACTTGCGGTGTTCGTTACCGATGCCAGCCTTACCCTGCTTCGGCGAGTATGGGCTGGACAACGGTTTTGGGAGGCGCACTGTACTCACGCCTATCAGCATTTGGCGAAGCGCTTCGGACATCTGGCGGTGACCGTGACGGTGGGGGCGATCGGTGTGTTCTGGTTGTTGCCTCTGGCCTGGGCAGCGGCCGCATACCCGGAAGCGGGGATGGAGTTGAGTGCCATCGCCTATGGGCCGCTGCTTTGGATTGCCTGGCGCGCCCGCGCCGGCCTGGCTTGATGCGGATGCAAACTCGGTTGAGGGTATATAATGCCTATAAAGCTATCCGGTTCGGTCAACCCCCGGCGGGTGATTTGCTTGACCGAATGCAGGCATAGGTGAATTTTTAAGGAGTTGGCGATGGAAGCATTCAAGGGTACCACGATCCTTTCTGTGCGCCGCGGGGGCTCTGTAGTCATCGGCGGCGACGGGCAGGTTTCCATGGGCAATATGGTCATGAAAGGCAATGCGCGAAAAGTCAGGCGCTTGTATCATGATCAGGTACTGGCTGGATTTGCCGGAGCGACCGCTGATGCGTTTACCCTGTTTGAGCATTTCGAGGGCAAGCTGGAGAAGCACCGCGGCAACCTGACCCGGGCGGCCGTGGAACTGGCCAAAGACTGGCGCACCGACCGGATCTTGAGACGGCTGGAGGCGCTCCTGGCGGTGGCCGATGCCAGGGCCTCGTTGATCATCTCCGGCACCGGGGACGTGATCGAACCCGAGAACGATCTGATCGCAATCGGTTCCGGCGGATTCTACGCCCTCGCCGCTGCGCGCGCCTTGCTTGAAAACACAGAACTGGGAGCGCGCCAGATCGTCGAAAAATCTCTGCACATTGCTGCCGACATCTGTATCTATACCAACCACAACTTGATTCTGGAAGAGCTGGAGTCCCACAAACCATGACCATGACCCCACGCGAGATCGTTCACGAACTGGACAAGCACATCATCGGCCAGCGGCAAGCCAAGCGCGCGGTGGCCATCGCTTTGCGCAACCGCTGGCGTCGCAGCCAGGTGTCACCTAAGTTACGTGAAGAGATCACGCCCAAAAATATCCTCATGATCGGCCCGACTGGCGTTGGCAAGACCGAGATTGCGCGGCGCCTGGCCAAGCTCGCCAACGCCCCCTTCATCAAGGTGGAGGCGACCAAATTCACCGAAGTTGGTTATGTCGGCCGAGACGTGGAGTCGATCGTGCGCGATTTGGTCGAAGTGGCAGTCAAGCTGACCCGTGAGGCGGAACTGGAAAAAGTCCGCTCCCGCGCAGAAAAAGCCGCCGAGGAGCGGATTCTGGATGTCCTGGTGCCGCCCCCCTCGAGTTGGTCAGAGCAGCAGGAGAAGGAATCGCCTGCACGCCAACGTTTCCGGGACAAGCTTCGCGCCGGACAGCTCAACGACATGGAGATCGAGATAGAAGTCCAAGCCCCGGCGATGGGAGTGGAGATCATGGCACCTCCCGGCATGGAAGAAATGACCAGCCAACTGCAGAGCCTGTTTCAGAACCTTACCTCCGGCCGTACCCGGCGGCGCAAGCTGAAAATCAGGGACGCCTTGGAGGTGCTGCGCGAGGAGGAAGCGGCCAAACTGATTAACGAGGAGGAAATCAAGCTGCGCGCGGTGGAAATGGTGGAGCAGAACGGCATCGTGTTTCTGGACGAGATCGACAAGATCTGCCGCCGCTCAGAGATGGGTTCGGGCGCCGACGTCTCGCGCGAGGGGGTGCAACGGGATCTGTTGCCTCTGGTGGAGGGCAGCACCGTCAGCACTAAGTACGGGATGGTTCGTACCGACCATATTCTGTTCATCGCTTCAGGCGCCTTCCATCTGGCCAAGCCTTCCGATTTGATCCCGGAACTCCAGGGCCGCTTCCCCATCCGAGTGGAATTGAACGCCTTGACGGTGGAAGACTTCGTCCGCATCCTCACTGAACCCGATGCTTCGCTTACGGAGCAGTATAAAGCTCTGCTCGCCACCGAGGGGGTGAAGCTGGAGTTCACTCCCGATGGCCTCGCACGGATCGCCGAGATCGCTTGGCAGGTAAACGAGCGGGTCGAGAACATTGGCGCCCGTCGTCTGCACACGGTGTTGGAAAAGCTCCTGGAAGAGGTCTCGTTCGAGGCCCCGGATCTGCCCGGGAAAACCGTGGTGATCGACGCGGCTTACGTCGATAGCCACCTGAAAGACCTAGCTCAGGACGAGGACTTAAGTCGGTATATTTTGTAAAAAGGTTTAAGTCGCAAGATGAATCAAAATCAGTCAGAGACCACCCACTTCGGGTTTCGCCGGGTCCCAATACGGGAAAAGGCGCGTTTGGTACAAGGTGTGTTCGATTCGGTCGCCGACCGCTATGACCTGATGAACGATTTGATGTCGTTTGGCATCCATCGGCTGTGGAAGCACCTTACGGTTCATCTGAGCCACGCGCGCTATGGCGAGCGGATATTGGATTTGGCCGGTGGGACCGGCGATCTGAGCTATCTGTTCCATTCCCGGGTGGGGGATAAGGGCGAAGTGATCCTAGCCGACATCAATGCCTCGATGCTCAGGCGTGGCCGCGACCGCCTCGTCGACGACGGGGTGATTTCTGGAGTCGGCTATGTCCAAGCGGACGCCCAGTCACTGCCGTTTGCGGACGATACCTTCGACTGCATCGCGATCGGTTTCGGGTTGCGCAACGTCACCGATAAGAACCAAGCCCTCAAGTCGATGTACCGAGTGCTCAAACCGGGTGGGCGCTTGCTGATCCTAGAATTTTCTAAACCTCGCGGGGAATGGTTCGGCAAACTCTACGATTTTTATTCCTTCAAGATATTGCCGCTGATGGGCAAGCTGGTAACTGGAGACGCCGACAGTTACCGGTATCTAGCCGAATCCATCCGCATGCACCCGGATCAAGACGCCCTCAAGGGGATGATGGCACGGGCGGGTTTCGAGCGAATCGAATATTTCAACCTAACCTCAGGCGTGGTCGCCATCCACCGCGGCTATAAGCTTTAGATGTTGGCGCAAGCAGCTTTTTCCGAGGCCTTTGCGGCGACTTTGACCAGGGTGCTTGCGCTAGACCCGGACCATGCACGCCTACTCAAACCCCTGGCCGGCAAGATCGTTGCGATCGAGTTGACCCCTTTTGACCAGCGCATCACCTTGAGCTTTACCTTGGATACCGTGTTTGTGCTGCCCGATTTCCCAGGTAAGGTCGATCTCACCTTAAAGGGTTCACCGCTCGCGTTTGCTCGCCTGGCATCCAGTCCCCGCTTTCAGAGTCGGTTGTTTCAAGGCGAAATCCAGGTAACTGGGGACGTGCACGTAGCCCGCCGCCTCCAGATTTTGCTTCAGCGCTTGAATTGGACTTTCGAGTCCTGGCTGGCCGATGTGGCCGGTGAGCGGCTCGCCCACCTGGTAGCAGCATCGATCCGGGCGGCGGCTGCCTGGCATCGCCACACCTTGAAGACTTTTCAGTTGAATTTAGCCGAGTTTCTGCAAGAGGAAACCCGCGCGTTGCCCGCGCCCATGGAAGCCGAAGAGCTGTACCGGAAGATTGGCCAACTCCGCGATGATGTGGCGCGCCTTGAGGCGAGGGTGCGACGCCTTAAGGCAAGCGTTGATGTGACCTAAAGGATCAGGGTGATGCGGCTCAGACTGTTGCTGCGTCTGGTCCACATCCAGCGGGTTCTGCTGCGCCACGGTCTGGATGAATGGGTGTTTAAGCTGCCGTGGCTTAAGCCGGTGAGGTGGTTGCGCTGGATGTTTCCCACTGCCTGGCGCAACCGTCAACCGGTCTCGCGCGGGCGGCGCATTCGCTGGGCGCTCGAGGAACTTGGGCCGATCTATGTCAAGTTTGGTCAGGCGCTGTCTACTCGCCCTGACCTGCTGCCCGACGACATTGCCGAGGAACTCGCTAAGCTCCAGGACCAGGTGCCGCCTTTTCCGGGAGAAGAGGCGGTGAGGATCATCGAGGCTGAACTGGGCGCGAAGGTAAGTTCGGTATTTTCCGAATTTGATTTGATTCCCCTGGCTTCGGCATCCATTGCCCAGGTCCATGCAGCACGCTTGATGAGCGGCGAAGAGGTGGTGGTGAAAGTCCTGCGTCCTAAGGTCCGCGCCCAGGTCCAAAAGGACATCGAACTTTTGACCGCGTTTGCCCGCCTTCTCGTGCGCTTTGTTCCCGAGGCCAGGCGCTTGCGACCCACGGAAGTAGTGGCCGAATTCGAAAAAACCATTCTGGACGAGCTTGACCTGGTGCGCGAAGCTGCCAATGCAGCCGAGCTCAGGCGCCACTTTGAAGACTCAGAATTGCTGTACGTGCCCAAAGTGTATTGGGACTGGACCCGCCCCAGGGTATTGGTCCTAGAACGCATCCACGGTATTCCGGTCGCAGACCGGGCAGCGCTGACACAGGCAGGAGTCGATTTGAAACTGCTCGCCGAACGCGGGGTAGAAATCTTCTTCACCCAAGTGTTCCGCGACAATTTCTTTCACGCCGACATGCACCCGGGCAACATTTTCGTCGATCCCCAAAGTAAGGCCAGGTATCTGGCGGTGGATTTCGGCATCGTCGCCAGCCTCTCGGAGGCCGATCAGTATTATCTGGCGGCCAACCTGCTGGCATTCTTCAACCGCGACTATCGCAAGGTGGCGCAGATGCATGTGGAATCCGGATGGGTCTCGCCAGATACTCGGGTGTATGAGTTCGAATCTGCGATCCGGGCGGTGTGCGAGCCGATCTTCGCCAAACCCCTGGGGGAAATTTCCTATGGCCGGCTGCTGCTGCGCCTGTTTCAGACCGCGCGCCGGTTTCGGATGGAGGTTCAGCCCCAGTTGGTGCTGTTACAAAAGACCCTGCTTCAGATCGAGGGGCTAGGACGCCAACTCTATCCAGAGCTAGACTTGTGGCAGACTGCCAAACCGTTTTTAGAACACTGGTTTCGCCAGCGAATGCATCCCAAAACCCTTTTGGTGCGCGCCACAGCCCAATTGCCCGCCTTGGCTGAGCATTTGCCTGAGGTGCCGGTGTGGGCGATTAGATTGCTGCATCAGGCCCAGCAGGGGAAGCTGGGGGGCGAGCGGCAGTCGAAAGAGCTATCTGAGCTCAAGGCTCAGATTGCGTGTAATCAGCGTCGGACGGTTGCGGCGATCTTGGGGTCGGCGCTTTTGATTTCAGCCAGCCTCATGGGCGGGCAGGGACTTCTGACCCCTCTGGCCTGGGGCACGATGGCATGGCTGGGTGGAATTTGGATGGCGTGGGCCTGGTGGGGGAAAGGCTCAAGCTAGCAGAAGTGCTGCGCAACCACCGCTTCGTCAGCGGTCAAGCGTTTTCTTAACTTGTCTTTCCCGGGCCTTTCAAAACCGAAAGGCAATCAATCCAAGCACCATGTTCCAATTTTCCTGGTTCTTATTTGGATTTGGATTGTCTTTAAATGGGAGCCACGCAGTCCCGTCGATATTATGATATTCCGCGCTAACCATCCAGCTTGGCGTGATTTCCCAGCGCAATCCGATCATCCAATCTTTGGCAAAGGCTGCGTGTCTTGGCCTGAAGGGTTCAAGTCCCAGCTTTTTGCCATGCCGATCGGTCCTGTCCACGAAATACACGTCATAGCGTGCGACTGCTTGGAGCCGATCGTGAATCCGAAATTGGCCTTGAATATACCAGCTCTCGGAAGCAAGCGATCTGTCGAAGTCAGGGCCGAAATGCTTTACGGCATTGAATTGGATCATATATTCTCCAGTCAAGGAGATTTTTTCTCCATTGTATTGGGCGGAGAACAAAAGCGGGCGAGAACTAATGATTCCTGTTTCAAACGGATTTTCAGCCAACAATACAACGGGGTCATTGCTTCCTGTGTTGTATTCCAATTGGGCATCCGCATAGCTAAGTGCTAGGATCAATTCGCCGGCGTTATATTCGTAGCGCAGCTGACCTAAATACATCGGACGATTGGCCTGTATCTGACCAGGAGCATTAAAACCGAAGATCGAAGCCTCGATTTCGCTATTTGGGTTATGGGGCATTCCAATGTTAATAGCGAGCGAAAGGTCTCCCCAAGGGGCGTAATTTTCTATAAATATTTGACCACCATCGGAAGAGCGAAACAGAGCCCGGCTGCGGTCAAAGTAGATTCCTTGTGGCAACAGAATCGATGGGCGGGTGAAAGCGACATCGCGGGTTTCGTTGTAGAGCCCGAATGGATTTTTTATTCTGCCTCCTCGAAGATGGAAGGCGTAATTCTCTTCAGTCAGCACAGTCAGATCAGCAAGAGCGAAGTCTAACTGGACTCGATTCTCGACTTTCCCGGCGTGGCGGTATATCCCTTGGGCGGCCAAGTCCAACCACCGGGTAGCCGCTATCCTCAAATTTGCACCGAGCTCTGTGAAATTTGGACTGCCGGTTTCGCTGTGGCCAAAAAAATTGTTGCTCGATGTCCAACTATAGCCTTGCGAGAGAAATCCATGGACCTGAGTGGTTTCTTGCCACGACCACGCCAGGGATGCCCTAAAGAATAGGCACAAAACCAGTCCGAGAAGCCAGGTGATTGGAGTTGGCGCTAACCAGCATAAAGGCCTTAAAATCCTAGCCAAGCCTAGGGGGAAGAGATGAGTCGAAACAAATCGGATACGGGAAAACACAGGATGACCTCTCCACATTATGCAAACTTGGATCTGTCAAGGGTTGTTTAGTGACAATGCGATTTCATTTGATAGCGACTGATGGACTGGCACGGCGCGGGAAGCTGCAGTTTGCCCGCGGGGTTGTGGAGACTCCTACCTTTATGGCCGTGGGTACCTATGGCGCCGTCAAGGCATTGTCTCCGGATGAGGTAAAGGCGAGCGGCGCCGGCATTATCCTCGGCAACACTTTTCATCTGATGCTCCGTCCGGGGGTTGAGATCATTCGTGCGCATGGTGGGTTGCACGAATTCATCCATTGGGATGGGCCGATTTTGACCGATTCTGGAGGGTTTCAAGTGTTTAGCCTCGGGAAGTTGTGCAAGATTACCGAAGAAGGCGTCTATTTTCGCTCTCCCATCAATGGTGATTTGATCTTCATGGGGCCGGAGGAGTCTATCGCTGTTCAAAGGGACCTGGGTTCGGACATCGTTATGGTTTTCGATGAGTGTACCCCCTATCCGGCAACTTTTGAACAGGCCAAAATTTCCATGGAACTATCGCTTCGCTGGGCAAGGCGCTGCCGGATGGCTCACGGTGACAATCCTGCCGCTTTGTTCGGAATTGTGCAGGGGGGAATATATGAGGAATTGCGTTGGCGCTCCCTTGAAGGGTTGCTCGCTGTCGGCTTTGATGGTTTTGCAATCGGAGGTCTGTCCGTGGGGGAGCCAAAGGAGGATCGTTACCGAATATTGGATGCTTTGTTGCCGCAGATGCCTGCCGACAAGCCCCGTTATCTGATGGGGGTCGGCACTCCGGAAGACATTGTGGAGGCTGTGCGCCGGGGTGTGGATATGTTCGATTGCGTCATGCCCACGCGCAATGCCCGAAATGGATATTTGTTCACCCGCTTTGGTGTGGTCAAGATCCGCAACAGCCGGTACCGGACGGATACCCGCCCGCTCGATGAAGCATGCGGATGCTACACTTGCCGCAATTTTACCCGAGCTTACTTGCACCATCTGGATCGGTGTGGAGAAATCCTGGGGGCACGCTTGAACACTATCCACAATCTTTATTATTATCAGAAGCTTATGGCCAAATTGCGCGGTGCTATCGCGGCGCGTCAGCTGGAAAGCTTCGTCGATAATTTTTATCGCGAGCGCGGCAAAGTGGCACCGTTTGTGGCATAATTCTGCTTTTTAATTCGTCAGGTTTGGAGCTTATGGGATTTTTTATTGCCGATGCATTGGCGCAGGCTGCGCCCCAGGCTCAGCAGCAGCCGGGTTGGGCGGGGTTGATTCTGCCCCTTGCGATCTTTGCGTTTTTTTATTTCCTGTTCATCTGGCCCCAGCAGCGCCGCGCCAAGGAACACAAAAAAATGGTGGCATCTCTCGGCAAAGGGACAGAAGTGGTCACGAATGGGGGTATCCTGGGCCGGGTCGTCGATTTGGATGAGAATTTTGCGGTACTTGAAGTCTCAGAAGGGGTCTACATTCAGGTGCAGCGTAATGCCATCGCCAGCGTCTTGCCGAAGGGGACGTTCAAGGCAGTCAGGAAGAAGATCGCCCAGGCAGAAAAGCAGTAAAAGGGACAGTCATGCAGAATCGTTTCCCGCTCTGGAAAAACGTGCTGATCGTTCTCGTATTGGTACTCGGGCTTCTTTACGCACTGCCCAATCTATTTGGCGAGGACCCTGCGGTGCAGATTTCATCCCAACGCAGTGCTGGAGTGGATGAGAGCCTGAAAATTAAAGTAGAAAAAATCGTCAACGAGACCGGCTTGGTCCCCAAGCGGATCGAGACCCAGGAAGGTAAGTTACTGCTGCGCTTCGATACCACAGAAGCCCAGCTAAAAGCCGCAGACGTGTTGCGGGAAGCCTTAGGGGGAGACTACGTAGTAGCGCTCAATCTTGCACCGGTTACCCCAAAGTGGTTGCAAGCGATCGGGGGAAAGCCCATGTATCTGGGCTTGGATTTGCGCGGTGGTGTGCACTTTCTTCTGCGCGTGGACATGGAAGCAGCCATCAATCAGGCTGTGGAACGCTATCTGAGCGATATCCGTACCGTTCTGCGCGAGGCCAAGATCCGTTATCTTGCCGTTGCCCGAGAGGGGGAGACGATCAAGATCAAGTTCGATGATCGCGAGGATTTGGTCCGGGCAGAATCCGAACTGAACCGAGCCTTTCGCCAATTGGTAGCGAGCAAAGACGAAGCCGAACTGGTTCTAAAGGCCCGCCTGTCGGATGCGGAAAAGCAAGAGATCAAACGCTTTGCTTTAAAACAAAACCTGACTACCCTGCGCAACCGCGTTAACGAACTGGGAGTGGCCGAACCGGTGATCCAGCAACAAGGGGAGGACCGCATTGTAGTGCAGCTCCCTGGGGTCCAGGATACCGCCCGCGCCAAGGAGATCCTAGGGGCGACTGCAACCTTAGAATTTCGGCTAGTGGATGTCGAACACGATTTGGAATCAGCGCTCAAAGGACATCCTCCCATCGGCGCCAAGCTCTATTATGACCGCAGCGGTAAGCCCGTGCTGCTCAAGCGGCAGGTCATCGTCTCGGGTGATCAGATCGTCGATGCTTCGTCTGGATTCGATCAGAGTTCTGGGACTCCCGCGGTCTTTGTGACCTTGGACAGCGTCGGGGCCAAGAAAATGGACCTGGTGACCAAAGAAAACATCGGCAAGCCGATGGCGGTGGTATTTATCGAAAACCGGGTCGAGACCAAGACAGTAGACGGTCAAATGGTGAGAACGCGCAAGCGGGTTGAGGAGGTGATCAACGTCGCCACCATCCGCGGGCGTTTTGGCAAGCGTTTCCAGATCACCGGCTTGGATTCCACCGAGGAAGCCCGTAACCTGGCTCTGTTGTTGCGCGCTGGAGCCTTGGCAGCGCCGATGGACATCATCGAGGAACGCACCGTAGGTCCGAGTCTCGGCCAAGAAAACATCCGACGCGGTTTCTTGGCATCTGTTTTGGGGTTCAGCTTGGTGTTGGGGTTTACCGCCTGGTACTACAAGGTTTTCGGACTGGTGGCGGATCTTGCACTGGCTTTGAACGTGGTCTTGTTGATCGCCTTGATGTCCATGTTGCAGGCAACTTTGACTTTGCCTGGAATCGCAGGAATTGTGCTGACGGTAGGAATGGCGGTGGACGCTAACGTGCTGATCAACGAGCGCATCAAGGAGGAATTGCGCAATGGTAACAGCCCGCAGGCCAGTATTTATGCTGGATATGAGCGCGCCTTTGCGACCATCCTAGATTCCAATATCACCACGTTGATCGCTGCCCTGGTGCTGTTTGGCCTAGGGAGCGGCCCGATCAAGGGGTTTGCAGTTACGCTTTCGTTGGGAATCTTAACTTCTATGTTCACGGCTATTTTGGTTACCCGCATGGTCATTAACTGGCTTTATGGAAGCCGCCGCGTCGCCCGTCTGTCTATCTAATCAGGATGAGCATGGCAAAATATCGCGCGTTTAATTTTGATTTTATGGGCAAGCGGTATCTTGCGCTTGCTCTATCGGGAATTTTGAGCGTCTTGTCGCTTGTTTCATTGGTTGGGCAAGGTCTGAAATTAGGGTTGGATTTCACCGGTGGGACTTTGGTGGAAGTGAGCTATTCGGCCCCGGTGGATCCCAACCAGATACGCACTTTATTGGTCCAGAATGGGTTTGAAAATGCCTTGGTTCAGCATTTCGGCACTGTTCACGAGGTCTTAATCCGCTTGCCTCCTGAGGCAGAGATGAGCAGCGCTGGGTTGAGCACCAAAATGATGACGGTTTTGCGTTCTGTGCCTGGCGCAGAACCTAGCCTGAGGCGGGTTGAGTTCGTCGGTCCCCAGGTCGGGGAAGATTTAGTCGAAAAAGGAGGGCTTGCCGTACTGTTCTCGCTGATCGGAATCTTGATCTATGTCGCTTGGCGATTCGAGTATCGGTTTGCCACAGGCGCTGTAATCGCCACTATCCACGACGTGCTGGTTACGGTTGGTTTTTTTTCCTTAACCCAATTGGAATTCGATTTAACCGTACTGGCGGCTGTGCTGACGATCATCGGTTATTCGCTCAATGATACGGTCGTGGTTTTCGACCGTATCCGTGAAAACTTCCGCCGCATGAGGCGTGGAGAAGCCTTAGAAATCATCAACGCCTCGATTAACCAGACTTTGAGCCGCACGCTCCTGACTTCATTAAGCACCCTTTTGGTCGTAATTGCCTTGGCTCTCTTGGGAGGAGAGACGATCCGTAACTTTTCTATTGCGCTGATCTTAGGAATTATCGTGGGGACGTATTCCTCCATTTATATTGCTAGTACTTTATTGCTGCTCCTTAAAATCAAACGAGAACACCTGCTCCTGCCGGAGAAAGAGGCAATAGACGTAGAACGGCTATAAGCTTAGCCGCGTAGGCTTTCTGTGAGGAAAGGCTCGATGATGCGGCAAATCGCCTGCTGTACTTTTGGGGTGCCAGCAACGATGTTGCCGGTCTCGAGGTAGCGGTCGCCACCGGTGAAATCGCTGACGATCCCACCCGCCTCCTGGATGAGTAAGGCGCCAGCGGCCATGTCCCAGGGTTTAAGGCCGATCTCCCAGAAGCCATCCAGCCGGCCGCAGGCGACATAGGCCAGGTCCAGGGACGCCGCCCCGGCTCGGCGGATGTCCGAGCAAACTCTAAACAAAGCCTGGAACATGCCCAGATAAGCGGATAAGTGCTCTTGGTGTTTGAAAGGAAACCCGGTTCCCAATAAAGCTCCTTCCAAAGTGGACTGGCGGGAGACCCGAATCCGGCGGTTGTTGAGGGCAGCTCCCTGGCCGCGGCTGGCGGTGAACATCTCTTGGCGTAAGGGGTCATAGACCACCGCTTGTTCGAGTTGACCGCGGTGCATGAGGGCGATAGAGACGGCGAATTGGGGAAAGCCGTGCAGGAAATTAGTGGTACCATCCAGTGGGTCGATGATCCACAAGTACTCATCTCGTGCGGGTTTGCCACGGCGCCCACCTTCCTCGCCCAGAAAGTGATGGTTTGGATAGGCTTTGCGCAGGATCTGGATAATTTCACGTTCTGCGGCGCGGTCCACCTCGCTGACGAAATCGTTGCGGCCTTTGGTGTCTACGGATAGATAATCGATTCGCTCTAAGGAGCGCACGATCAAGTCACCGGCACGCCGGGCGGCGCGGGTGGCGATGTTGAGCATGGGATGCATGGATGGAAGCAATTGGTTGTTCAAAGAAATTAGTATACCGTTTTATAGAATTCAGCGGCTCATCTGTTTCTCTGTAGTTAGGAAAAGCGTTTGGCACAAATTCGTATCGTATTGGTAGAAACGAGTCATCCGGGCAACATCGGCGCTGCCGCTCGGGCCATGAAAACGATGGGGTTTTATGAATTGGCTCTGGTGTCGCCCAAGCACTTTCCCCATGCCGAAGCGACGGCCAGAGCAGCCGGCGCCGATGACGTTTTGGCCGGCGCTCGGGTTTATTCCAACCTGCAGGAGGCGGTGGCCGATTGCCATCTGATTATCGGTACCAGTGCGCGTTCCCGCAAGGTTTCCTGGCCCTGCCTAACCCCCCGCCAATGCGCGGAGTTAGTCAGGCGGGAACAGCCTGCTACCAGAGTCGCGGTCGTTTTCGGCCGGGAACGCTGTGGTCTGACCAATCAGGAGTTGGATTTGTGCCATTACTGGCTGTTTATTCCCTGCAACCCGCGCTTTAGCTCTTTGAACGTGGCGGCGGCCGTGCAGGTTGTAACTTATGAGCTGTATGTGATGGGCATCGAATCAGTTTCATCAGATTCCGGTGACGATCGCTTGGCTACCCAGGCCGAATTGGAATCGTTTTATACCCATCTCCATCAGGCTTTGGTGGACATCCGATTTCTTCACTCCGCTAAGCAGGGGCCTTCCATCATGCGCCGCCTGCGCCGCCTGTTTGGGCGTGTCCGGTTGGAAAAGAAAGAAGTAGACATTCTGCGCGGGATCCTGACCTGCGCCCAAGGTTCCCATCAAGGGAGGCAATCATGCTGAAACACTTCACCAGTCTATGTCAACACTTGCGCGAAGACGTCTTGTGCGTCTTCGAGCGCGATCCTGCGGCCCGCTCCTGGTGGGAGGTAATGACTGCCTATCCGGGGGTGCACGCAGTGTGGTTGCATCGCCTCAGTCATTGGCTTTGGAACCACGGCTGGTTTTGGTTGGCCCGCTTTTTGTCATACCTTGTGCGGTGGTGGACTGGAATTGAAATTCATCCTGCGGCCAAGATCGGACGGCGATTGTTCATCGATCACGGGATGGGGGTAGTCATCGGCGAGACGGCTGTTGTCGGCGACGATTGCACTTTATACCATGGGGTAACCCTAGGGGGGACGAGTTGGCAAAAGGGAAAACGCCATCCCACTTTGGGTAATGGCGTAGTAGTCGGTGCCGGGGCCAAGATATTGGGACCCATCACCGTGGGAGACCATGCCCGCATCGGTTCCAACTCGGTGGTGCTCAAGGATGTCCCGCCGGCAGCCACGGTGGTGGGAATTCCTGGGCACGTGGTCCACAAGGCCAGCGCCGCCCAGAAAGCGGCCATCGCCAAGCAGTTACGGTTTGATGCCTATGGGCTATCGCCGGACATGCCCGATCCTGTCGCTTATGCGATCAATCACATGCTCGAACACATCCAGGCGTTGGACCGGCAGATCGAAAAACTACGCATGGCTCTGCGCGAGGCTGGGATTACTTTGCCGGAGGTCGAGCTGCCGCCTTTGGAAGCGTGTGAATTACGCAATGGCGAAGAAGAAAAAAACGCTTAAGTTGACTGATTTAGTCAGATTCAATATAGTGGTTTCATTACAAATTATGGGTGAAAACACTAGCGGAGTCTGCTGTGCGTTTGACGACCAAAGGCCGCTATGCGGTGACGGCAATGTTGGATTTGGCTTATCACAGCGGTAAAAGGCCGGTGACGCTCACCGACATCGCCAAGCGTCAAGATATTTCCCTGTCTTATTTGGAGCAGTTATTCGCCAAATTGCGTCGCGCCGGGATGGTGACCGGAGTGCGCGGTCCAGGAGGAGGGTATCAGCTGAGCCGGCCGGCGGCTGAAATCAATGTGGCCGATATTATCACCGCTGTGGATGAAAGCGTCGATTCCACCCGCTGCGGTGGTAAAGGAAATTGTCAAAACAATCAGCCTTGCCTGACCCACGAGTTGTGGGCGGGATTGAGCGAGCAAATCCGCAATTATCTAGCCAGCATTAGCCTGGCGGATCTATTGTCCCGACAGACCATACAAGCGGTGGCGGATCGTCAGGAGCGGCAAGTTCAGATGCAGGTCTTGCGGGAAAAGCACCTATAAAGCATGGTCTATTTGGATCACAATGCCACTACCCCGCTGGAGCCGCGGGTAGTGGAAGCGATGCTCCCTTTCCTTAAGGAATTCTATGGCAACCCTTCGGCTTTGTATCGCTTAGGTAGGCTGGCGCGCGACGCAGTCGAGCAGGCGCGGGCTCAGGTAGCGGCGTTGGTCGGGGTAGATCCTTCCCAGGTCATTTTTACCAGCGGTGGGACCGAAGCCAACAATCTGGCGCTCCAAGGTTGGATCAAGGCGCATCCGGGCAGAGCTGTTGCGGTCAGCTCCGTCGAACACGCATCGGTGCAGGAGGTTGTCCAAGCGCAGGAGCGGTGCAATGTCCCCGTGCACAGCATAGCGGTGGATGCCGAAGGACGCATCCAGGTGGAAAGGTTGGTGAATCTCATTGAGCGCGAGCCGATCGGATTGGTTTCATGCATGTTGGCTAACAACGAAACCGGCGTGCTTCAGCCAGTGGCGGAATTGGCACAGATCGCCGCGGCCAAAGGAATTTGCTTTCATACCGATGCGGTCCAGGCGATCGGGCGGGTGGCGGTCGATTTTAAGGCCTTAGGCGTCCAGATGATGAGTTTGTCCAGCCATAAAATTTACGGTCCCAAAGGGGTTGGGGCATTGATCGTCGATCGTTCTCTGGCTTTGCAGCCCTTGTTCTATGGAGGCGGCCAGGAATACGGATTGCGTGCCGGAACTGAAAACGTGGCCGGGATAGTGGGTTTTGGCAAGGCGGCGGAGTTGGCCGCTGCCGAGCTTGAGGCTAGGGCAGAGCACGTGCGCGTCTTACGTGAGCGTCTCGAAGCGGGGCTGGCCGAATTACCGGGCGTGGTGATTTTCGGGCGCGGTGCCCAACGCTTGCCGAATACGGTGTTTATGGGGCTTCCTGGGATCGATGGCGAAACCTTGGTCATGGCCCTGGATCAAAAGAAAATTGCCGTCGCCAGTGGATCGGCCTGTGGCAGCGGTGGCGGACGGCCTAGTCATGTCCTGCTGGCGATGGGGGTGGAGGAAACTTTAGCCAAGAGCGCGATTCGGATAAGCCTAGGGAAGGATAATACCGAGGAAGACGTCATGCGGTTTCTGAGTGCTTTGACCGAGATAGCGCACGGTTTAGGCGTGTAGCAGTAAGTCCGATAATTTTATGAGGATAGACTTATGGCAATCCATCTGACTGAGGCGGCAGCGCGCCGAATTCGGGATCAATTGGCACGTCGTGGCAAAGGAATCGGTTTGCGACTTGGAGTCAAACGAGCTGGGTGTTCCGGCTATGCCTATGCCGTCGATTATGCTGATGAGGTCGAGCCGGATGATGTGGTGATCGAGAGCCAGGGAGTTAAGGTGGTGATCAGGCGCGACCAGCTGGCTTACCTGGAAGGTTTGGAAATCGACTTTCGCCGCGAGGGCTTGAACGAAGCGTTTCGCTTCCACAATCCCAACGTCAAGGCAAGTTGCGGCTGTGGGGAAAGCTTTGCCGTCTAAAGCGTAGGCGGAAGGCAGTTCCCAACTGTGATAAGACGCAGGGATGCATCTTTGTTCTGAACGATCGGGAAAAATTCCCATTTGTTTGTCCCGCCAAGTCGGCTAACTTCTAATTTTTGTTATTGGAGGAAAGCCGATGCGTGGATGTATAGCTGGAATCTCGATTCTGACTTTTTTTTCAGGCCCCGTCCTAGGTGAGTCGACTGTAGAACTGGAAAAGATAGAAGTGGTAGAAGAAACCCCCCTGGGCAGCGGTGTTCCTGCGACGCAGATTCCAGTCCACGTTCAGGCCGCTACCGGAGAGGATTTGGAAAGCTCCCAGAGTTTCTCCATCAGCGACTATCTGCAAAACTATCTCGGTAGTGTCACGATCAATGACACTCAGAACAACCCGTTCCAGCCCGACATTCAATACCGCGGTTTTACCGCTTCGCCTCTTTTGGGTTTACCCCAGGGGTTGACCGTCTATTTCAACAGCGTGCGCTTCAACGAGCCGTTCGGCGACACGCTCAACTGGGACCTGATTCCGGAAGGGGCGATCGAGCGCTTGGAGCTCCATCCAGGCTCCGATCCGGTCTATGGCCTCAATACCTTAGGCGGGTCCATCGTTGTGCGCTCCAAGACCGGTTTCTCGTTTCCTCGCCACCAGCTGGAAGGCTACGCCGGCTCCTTCGGACGCCACAACGAAGAGCTCTCAAGCGGTTGGAACGACGGCCGGTTGGGGTATTTCCTTCACCTTCGCCACTTTGAAGAGAACGGTTGGCGCGATTTTTCTCCCAGCCAGGTGCGGCAGGCTTTTGGTGTCCTCAGCTGGAGGGGAAATGCCAGCGAGCTCAACCTGACCCTGTCTGGCAACGACAATGACTTGACCGGCAACGGCGCGGTTCCCACTCAACTGTTCCGCCAGAAGCAGCGCGCTATTTTTACCCATCCCGACGAGACCTCTAACCGGATGTTTTTCAGCAACCTCGACGGCAATCTCTGGTTGAACGAGCGTATTCAGCTTTCCGGCAACGCCTACTACCGCTTCAACCGGATCCGCACCTTCAACGGCGACGATACCAATTTTGTGCGCTGCCCGCCGCCTGCGGAGGATTTAATGTGCGACGAAGAGGGAGAGGTAATCGAAGACGTTTTCGGAAGGGATATTCTGGCGTCTGAGGCGGTCGATTCGGCCACCAACAACTTTAGCCAGACGCGCCAGCGCGGCTACGGCACCTCGGTGCAGACCACCTTTTTGTACGACCTGTTCGGATTGGAAAACCGTTTTGTCACCGGTTTCAGCTTCGACCAGGCCCAAATCCGCTTTAATTTCGATACTGAGCTTGCGCACCTGACTGAAAGCCGCGGTACTGAAGGCAGCGGCATTCTGGTGGAAGAGCCGAGGGTACGGCTTGACAGCGAGGTCACCCATTTCGGCGGTTTTTTCCTCGAGCAGCTGACTCCTTTAGAAAATCTGACTTTGTCGGTTTCAGGGCGCTTCAATGCCACTCACATCGATCTTAAAGACAAATTCGGTGCCGAGCTTTCCGGCAAGCATACCTTCAACCGCTTCAACCCGGCGGCTGGCGTCGCCTATCAGATGCTGCCGGAATTAGGCGTGTATGGGCGTTATAGCGCAAGCTCACGGGCGCCAACGCCGGTAGAACTGACCTGTGCCGACCCTGAGGCGCCGTGCAAACTGCCCAATGCTTTTTTGTCCGACCCACCGTTGAAACAGGTGGTGGCCAGATCCTGGGAGGCAGGGCTTCGAGGGACATTCGACCGGATTTCTTTAGGTGAGGCATTAAGCACGCGATTTCAATGGCACGCCGGATTTTTCCTGACCAAAAATCACGACGACATCCTATTCATCAGCGCCGGCAATCTCACCAGCGAGGGGTTCTTCAGCAATGTGGGCAGGACGCGCCGTCAAGGGTTAGAAGCCAATCTGAGTGGAGAATTCGATAACCAGGCCACCGGGATTTGGCTTACCAAGCTGCGCTATAGAGTCAATTATACTTTTCTGGACGCGACCTTTCGCACGCCGTTTCTGGCTCCCAGCCCGAATAATCCGGCTGCTGATCAAAGCGGCAACATTCAGATCAGGCGGGGTGACAGGATCCCGGGGCTGCCGGAGCACACGTTCAAATTCAGCCTAGATGTGGATGTTATCCCCCAGGTCAGCATAGGGATAAGTGGAATCTATAACAGCGATCGTTTCTTCCGCGGCGACGAGGCCAATTTAAACGATCCTGTGCCTGGGTTTTGGGTCTTTAACCTGCGCGGAGAGTATCGTTTCAATCGCTACGTGCAGCTATTCATCCGGGTGGACAACCTGTTCGACAAACGCTACCAAACTTTCGGCTTGTTTGGAGAGGCTGAACGGGTGTTAGGGGATGAGTTCGATAACTCCCGGTTTGTTGGTCCTAGTGCGCCGCGGGGAATCTGGGGAGGGATCCGAGTGCGGATCTAGAAGATCAATATTGTTTTTTATATGGAAATAATATGGTGATTAAACTGGGGATAGAACGAGCGTGAGGAACATCTATAATAGATATCGATCTTACAGATCACACCTTGAAGTTCATCTTGAAAGTAGTTCTCCTCCTCTTTGGCGACCGAGAAGGTCGCTTTTTTTTGCCTTAAATAAAGCAAGGTCCGCGCTTGGCGGACCTATTTTTATTTTATTATTGTTAGAAATCCATCGCTGCAAGCAAAGCATGACAGCGTTTTATTATTGTTATTGTTTTTGCTGGACAGGGGACTCCTCCTCTTTGACGCATCTTTATGCGCTTATTCCCTGCAGCACGGGAAAGTGTAAACCAAACTTTAAAGAAGTCCAAAATTTTTTGTGGCATTTGCCGCACTTGGGATGGCTACGTTTGTCCATCGGGCAGTTTAAAATGGACAATCCATGAGAGGTAGGAGTCCCAGTGATGGCGCAAATTCTGGAAGTGTTGAGACGTTGGATTGGAAGCGATGCGCAACGGGCGTTCTATGAACGCTATTGTCCGGAGGCGGTTAAGCACGTGACTTTTGCGATCCGGCCGATGAAAAAAAGGGATCTTAAAACCGTCGCTACTATCGAGCAGTCTGCCTATGCTTTTCCTTGGCCGTTGGATGTTTTCAAAAGCTGCCTCAAGGTTGGATATTCTTGTTGGGTCGGCGAGGTGGGAGATGAGGTGATCGCCTACGGTATCCTATCCGTTGGCGCAGGGGAGGCGCATGTGATGAATGTTTGCGTTGCTCCGCAATGGCAGGGAAAGGGGTATGGCCGAAAAATGATGCAGCATCTCATGCAGGCCGCTCGCGAGCACCGCGCCGACATGATGCTGTTGGAAGTCCGTCCCAGCAACGAGGCGGCCGTCCGTCTTTATCACCAGCTCGGATTCAACGAAATAGGTCGCCGCAAGGATTATTATCCAGCCGCGGGAGGCCGGCGGGAGGATGCGCTGGTGCTTGCCAGGATGCTATGACTTAAGAAAACGATTTCGCTGTGACTGCCTATGCTTATTTATTTAAAAGCATGCGGCAACAGATTGCCCAGCTCTGAAAACTTGTTGCTTGTCATCTTTTAGCTTCGGTAAACCGAAGCCGACAGGCCATGCCGTTTCAGCTTCAGATAAATGGACCTAGGAGTCAATCCCATTGCCTTGGCCACGGCATCTATATTGCCGCGATGATTCCGTAGGGCATCGATCAGACAGCGTTTCTCTTCCTCGGCCAGGACTTGGTGTTTAAGCCTACGCCAATCGAGCGAAGAGAAATCCCCAGGGATTGCCAAGTCCAGCTGAGTCAGTTCCGGACCGTCTGCGAACAGAAAGCTGCGCTCTAAAGTGTTTTCCAGTTCTCGCACATTGCCCGGCCAAGGATGGTAGCGGATTTGTTCCATCACTGAACGGCTGACGCCGGTGATGGGGCGGCGGTATTTTTTGCTCAGTCGCTGCAAGATCAGTTGCACCAAGGCGGGCAGGTCTTCTTGGCGCTCGCGCAGAGGGGGAATCGATAGTTTCACCACGTGGATTCGGTAAAACAAATCCTCGCGGAAGGCTCCGGTGCGTACGAGCTCTCCCAAGTCTTGATTGGTAGCGGCGAGGATACGGACGTCGACGGTGAGGGTCCGTTTGCCGCCGACCCGCTCGATTTCCCCTTCCTGCAACGCCCTAAGCAGTCTGACCTGAGCGGCTGGGGAGAGCGAATCCACCTCATCTAGGAACAAGGTTCCACCTTCGGCGCGCTCGAAAACTCCCTGATGGATGTCGATGGCGCCGGTAAAAGCGCCTTTCTCATGACCGAACAGAGTGCTTTCGATCAGGGTTTCTGGAATTGCACCGCAATTGACGGCGATGAAAGGACGATGGGCGCGGGAGCTGAGAGCATGGATCGCTTTGGCAATGAGCTCCTTGCCAACACCGGTTTCCCCCTGGATCAAGACCGTGGCATCCGTGGGAGCAAGCTTGTGGATCGCTTTGACCACCCGCCGCATAGGCGGGGATTCGGCGATGATAGCTGGTTCGACACTGCCCTTGGCTGCCCCGGCTTTGCTGGTCTGCAGCCATAGTTTGTGGAGCTGCATGTCGATCTGAGAGGTCAGGACGCTGATCTCCTCGCGGTGCTGTCGGCTTTCCTTAAGGTTTAAGTATTCTTTCCCGGGGTGGTTCTGGGCCGTGTCCCGATCCAGGTGGATGCACACCCGGCAGCGCCCATGGCCGCGGGCGATGGATTCGGAAATCTCGACTTTGGCATAACCGAAATTGCGGGCCGCAATGCCTCCAAACACGCTAGAGGTCATGCGGCACAACTCGGGAAAATTCTTGACCCCGTCGCCAAATGGGCAGCGGGTGTTGATGACTCGAACGCAGCCAGGCTCGCTGGAGTCGAGAGAGAAGTTGCCGCCAATCTGGTTCTTTAGTCCTAGGATCAGATCGACATAGCGCTCTACGTTCAAGGATTCCTTGAGACCATGATCCGCGCGGTAGCTTTCTTCGAAGAAGCGTCCGGCACTGTGGGCGATGTGCTCGATGTATTCTGCTCTCTGGTTACCATACTGTTCACAAGCGTGGAGCAATTCTAGGACAAAAGTTTGAAGAAACAGAATTGGATTGAGATTAGAAAAAGATGAATTGGACATAAACTGAAATCCGATTTCTAAATTTGAAATGAATTTTCTCAAAAATAATCTTAAGTCAAAACAAAAATGGCCATCGATTTAATGGTATGTATTTTGCTTTTTGAAATGACGAGCAAATACATAAAAGGAGACCTGTATGACTTATGAAGATCGTCCCCCGTTAGATCCTCATCCTTTGAGCGAGTATGTCGCTTGGGCGGGCAGGCGCAACCGCGGCCCTATTTTAGACCTGCTGCGGGTCAAGCTGCCTAAGGACTGCGGGAAGGTGCTAGAACTTGCCAGCGGCAGCGGGATGCACATTAATTATTTTGCCCCTCATTTTCCTCACTTGACGTTCCAGCCGTCTGACAAGACTGAAGAGACCTTTGAACATATCCGCACGCTGCGCGACGAGTTAGGAAATCTGAACGTCGCCGACCCGATCGTGCTCGATTTGACCAAGCCCACAACTTGGCCGAAAGAGGGCAATTACCGGGCAATGTTTTGTATCAACCTTTTTCAGGTGGCTCCGGTTAGCATTGCCGACGGTATGATGGCTTGTGCTTTCCGGCTGCTCAGCGAAGACGGAGTTTTGCTGGTCTACGGCCCGTTCATGGTAGACGGCCGCTTTACTACCCCTTCTAACGAGGAGTTTCATAACCTGTTATGTTCTGCTGGAGTTCCGGAATGGGGACTGAAGGACGTGGCTGATCTTCGTCAGGCGGCTCAGGCACATGGCTTGACCCTGGCCGAGCAGATCGACATGCCTGCCAATAATTTTACGCTTGTCTTTCGGCGTAGGTGACGGTTTCTACTATGCGCGCAGCGGTGGTTGTAGGGGTCGGCCCGGAACGGGGGCTCGGCGCTGCCTTGGCACGGCGTTTTGCGGTTGAGGGATTGACAACCTTCATCGTCGGGCGTACCAAGGAGAAATTGGCGAAAGTGGCAGCTGCTATTGAGGCTCAGGGCGGGCGAGTAAATCCCATTGTGGCTGATGCTACGCGCGAGGATCAAGTCAACGCTCTGTTTGCGGCGATCGACGGCCACCGTTGTGTGCCGGAACTGGTGACCTGCACGGTGGACCAAAACTTGCGCGCTTCTTTTTTAGATACCAGTCCTGAAGCCTTTACCTCTCTTTGGCGAGCTAATTGTCTGGCGGCGTTTCTGGTTGGCCGGGAGGCGGTTCGACGGATGGTGCAGGCAGGGCGGGGAACCCTCATCTTCACTGGTGCCAGTGCCTCGCTGCGGGCGAGGCCGCCGTTTGTCGCCTTCGCTAGCGCTAAGTTCGCCCTACGGGCTTTGGCACAGGGCTTGGCGAGGGAATTTGGACCGCTGGGTATTCATGTGGCGCATGTGCTGATCGATGGGGTCATAGAGGGTGAACGAGCAAGTTTGCAGTTTCCCGATTTGATCCAGGCCAGAGGCGAGCATGGGCTGCTCAAGCCGGAGTCCATTGCCGAGGTCTACTGGCAACTTCACTGTCAGCCGCCTGATGCCTGGACTTGCGAGTTGGATCTTAGGCCGTTTTCAGAGGGATTTTGATCATGCAACACGACTGGCGACTGGAAGGCGAGTACTTTGAAGCCTGTAACTGTATCAGCGTATGTCCTTGTATCTGGCTTAATCCCCCGAGCGAAGGAGAGTGCAAACTGCTGGTTGGCTGGCACATCGACCGGGGGCACTTGGGAGCTACTTGCCTAGACGGCTTGAACGTGGCTTTGGCTTGTTATGCTCCTGGAAACATGCGAGATGGCAACTGGCAGGTGGCGCTGTATCTCGACCGGCGCGTAAATGAAGCTCAACGGGTCGCACTGGAGCAGATTTTCAGCGGTCGAGTAGGGGGGCAGCCGGCTTTATTGATGAGTTTCGTGACTCAGGTATTGGGGAGTTATCTAGCCAAGATCGATTTTATGGCCGATGGAAAGCGGCGTCGGATGGTAATCGAAGGGGTAGCGGAGGCCGAGATAGAGGGGATTGAAGGAATTCGGGGCGGGGCGTCGACCATCGACAATCCACCTTTATGCGTGGTGACCAGCCACCCGGCCGCGGTGGCCAAGTCCAAGCGTTATGTTTACCGGGATCCCAATTTTCATTGGGAATTTACCGATCGTAACGGATTTTATTCGCCGTTTATTTACGAATCGTAAAGCATAAGAAATGGAGAGCGGACAAAGTTTTATCCAATCGGCCATCCTCTGGAGCGCCATGATGACAGCGATGATGCTGCCGCCTAGTCTACCGATGATACAGGCAGTCAGGCGCGTTTCCTTAGATTTATGGCTGCCTTGGGCGTTTGCGCTGGGTTTGATTGGCGTATGGCTGGGATTCAGCCTGGTGTTGGCGGCGATGCAATGGGGCGGACACCGGCTGGTTGCGGGGGATTTTCCGGCTTGGATTACTCCTCTTTTGTTCATCCTAGCTGGAGGATACCAATTTTCCCCTTGGAAGTTGGCTTGTCTAAAGGGCTGCCGTTCGCCGTTGGGTTTTTTGCTAACCTCGTGGCGGGACGGGCCTTGGGGGGGCGTACGCATGGGATTCCGTTATGGGATGATATGCGTGGGCTGCTGCTGGGCATTGATGGTGTTGCTGTTCGGCGTGGGTATCATGAATGTTTACGGTATGCTTGCCATCACTGCCCTGGTTACTTTGGAGAAGTTTTTGCCTCTCCCACCGCAGGTGGTCAGTAGTGCCACGGGAATTGGGCTATTAGGTGCTGCGGCCTTGCAGTTTGTTTAGACAATATAGGAGAGGAAAATGAAGATTACTCAGATAGGTCGATTGGCTGTCGTCTTGCTTAGCATGTTGATGGTCGGACCACTGCAGGCGGAAAAGCGCCAGCCGAGCCAGGAGGTCCTGATGGCCAAGCCAGTAACTCTGCCGGACAACCGGATAGTGGCGCGGGTGATTCGGGTCGAATTCCCAGTGGGTTTCAAAACCGCCCGCCACATTCACGAAGGTCCAGGCCCCCGCTACGTGCTCGCAGGAAAGGTCAAGATCATCGATAAGGACGGCACGCGAGTCTATCATCCCGGAGAAGTATTTTGGGAGACAGGCGAGCCTATGGTCGCCGAAAATGCTGCCGATGCTACGACTGTACTTTTGATTTTCGAGATGGCGCCACAAAAGGCTACAGAACGAACCAATAGAATCATCGTCATTCAGCCCAAATGAGGAGCGAAGTTTTTCGACCGTTAACCTGAAGGAGGAGAGCCATGAGCAAAATCGTAGAAGAAGTCTTAAAAGCCAATGAGCAATACGCGGCCACTTTCGGCGACAAAGCCAATTTGCCGATGCCGCCGGGACGGCGCTTCGCCATCCTAACTTGCATGGACGCCCGCTTGGACCCGGCCAAGTATGCAGGACTTGCCGAAGGCGATGCACACGTGATCCGCAACGCTGGCGGGCGCGCCAGCGACGATGCGATCCGTTCGTTGGTGATCTCCTACAAGCTGCTGGGCACTCGAGAGTGGTTTGTGATCCATCATACCGACTGTGGCATGGAGACTTTCACCGACGACATCATGGCTGACCTTCTGTCTCACAGCCTCAAGACCGCTCAGTTGACCCCTAGCGGCTGGCAGGACGTGGGCGAAGGACCGGGATCGCCGGTGGGCAAATACATCAAATGGCTGACTATTAAAGATCAAGCCCAAAGCGTGGTGGATGATGTGATTCGGATCAAATCGCATCCCTTGGTCCCTAAAGAGATTCCAATCTATGGGTATATCTACGACGTCAAAAGCGGGCGCCTGATTGAGGTAACCGAGGCGACTAAGGCTGGTAGCCCAAGTTAACCTTTCGGTCTTTACCTCATCGTTTGCTAAAGCCGACCGACTGGTCGGCTTTTTTATGACGAAAAAATATAATAACTTTTTTGAATATAAATATTCATTATTGTAATAAAGCGAGAAGTTTTTCTACAATGCAGCTCAGGCAAAAGCATGAGCAAAAACTATGATCTTAGCGATCTTCCTGTCTCTGCTAATTGGCATAAGTCTAGGCCTTTTAGGCGGTGGCGGCTCAATCCTGACCGTGCCAATTCTGGTCTATGCCTTGGAAATGGAAGTCAAAGAAGCGATTGCTACTTCGCTTCTAGTGGTAGGAACCACCAGTGCTGCTGCGATGATCCAGCACGCCAGGCGCGGGGCGGTGAGCTGGCGGGTGGGGCCGATCTTTGGAGCTTCCGGCATGGCCGGAGCGTTTTTGGGAGGATGGCTCGCCCGTTATATTCCCTCAGTGTTGCTTATGGTGGGATTTGCTTTGGTCATGCTCGCCACCGCTTGGGCGATGCTCCGTAACGGACAGCCTGTGGAAAAGCCAAGGCAGGAAGGGGAGTGTCTGGATTGCTTGCCATTTGGCAAGATCGTGCTGGACGGGTTTGTCGTCGGGGCGGTGACTGGTCTAGTGGGTGCCGGCGGTGGTTTCCTGGTGGTGCCAGCTTTGACCTTGTTGGGAGGGCTTCCGATACACCTGGCGATCGGTACTTCGCTCTTGGTGATCGCGCTCAAATCCCTAGCCGGATTTTTGGGCTATTTAAGCCACGTTTCAGTGGATTATTTCTTGGCTGGTGTGGTAACTGCCTCGGCGGTGGTAGGTTCGTTCCTCGGCAGCTTTTGGGCGCACCGCCTACACGCCCGCCATTTGCGCAAGGGATTTGCCTGGTTTGTGATCGCGATGGCCGTTTATATCCTTGCCCGTCAGCGTGCGCAAGTGCTTCCTGCTTTGATCGATTTGTTAAGACATATTGAGAAATTGCTGGTTTGAAATTTTCCTGGAGGATAAGTTATGGCCAAACTGCATCATTCTGTAGTCATCCTAGGTGGAGGGGCAGCTGGGGCTGGAATGGCCCATCGGGTGGTAGAGCAGCTCAAGTGCCAAGATGTGGCAGTGATCGAACCATCGCCGGTCCATTACTACCAGCCCATGTGGACTTTAGTCGGCGCCGGGGTAGTTAAGCGTGAGACTACCTGCCGCAAGACAGCCGAAGTTTTGCCCCGACAGGCGCGCTGGATTCAGGATCGGGTAGCCGCAGTCGACCCCGATCAGCAGGTCGTTGAGACCGCAGGGGGCAATAAAATCAGTTACGACTGGCTGATCATCGCCGCTGGCCTCAAGTTAGATTGGAAAAAAATAGAAGGGCTTAGCAAAGAAATCATCGGTCAAGACGGCATCTGTAGCAACTATAGCTACGATACTGTGCCTTATACTTGGGAGTTGATCCGTAATTTTACCGGTGGGACGGCGCTTTTTACCATGCCGCCCATGCCGATCAAGTGTCCAGGAGCGCCGCAAAAGATCGCTTATATAGCCGAAGACTATTTTCGGCGCAAGGGGATCCGCGACAAGTGCACGGTGCATTATCTTACGACCACGCCGGCCATTTTCGGCGTCAAAAAATACGCCGACGTGCTCATGGAACGAGTAATTAAGCCGCGGGGTATCCAGGTAAGCTACCGCTATAACCTGATTGCCATTCGGCCTAAAGCGCGCGAGGCAGTGTTTGAGCATCTCGATACGCACGAGACGGTAGTCTACAAATACGACATGATTCACATCACGCCTCCCCAGTCGCCGCCGGATTTTGTCAAGAACAGCCCGTTGGCGAACGATGCTGGTTGGGTGGACGTCCATCCTAACACGCTGCAACACGTGCGCTATCCCAATGTGTTCGCCTTGGGGGATTGCGCCGGCACTCCAAATTCCAAAACCGCCGCGGCGGTCCGTTCCCAGGCGCCGGTGGTAGTGAGGAATCTGGCCGCGGCGATGCGCGCAGAACCCCTCTCGTGTGCTTATGACGGTTACGGTTCCTGCCCTTTAGTGACCGGCTATGGTCGCACCATTTTGGCAGAATTCCTTTACGGTGGAGAAGTGCGCGAGACTTTTCCCTTCGATCAGGGAAAGGAGCGTCGGAGCATGTATTGGCTTAAGCGCTACGTTTTGCCGATGGTGTACTGGCAAGGGCTGGTCAAGGGAAGGCAATGGCCAAAGCCTGTTCCGCGCGATTTCGGCAGCGGCCACGGCCCGGTATGAGGTAAACGAACAATTACTCTAAACGGAGGATCCTATGGCTTCACCGGTTATTCGCCATTTTTATCACGCCCCGACCAACACTTTTACCTATGTGGTGGCTTGTCCCGAGACCAAGCGCTGCGCGATCATCGACTCAGCACTCGATTTTGCCTACAACGCAGGCCGCATCAGCGCCAGCTTTGCCGATACGATTATCGATTGTCTCCGGCGCGAAGGGCTGACGGTGGAGTGGCTGCTTGAGACCCACGCCCACGCCGATCATGTCAGTGCGGCTGCCTATCTTAAAGCCAAGCTCGGCGGTAAGATTGCCATCGGTGAGCACGTTCGAGAGGTGCAGCAATTTTTCAAAGCTTTCTACCATATCGATGACGTCTCGGGTGACGGTTCGGAATTCGACCATCTATTCCGTGACGGGGAGGTATTTTACATCGGCCATTTGCCGGTGCGCGTGCTCTACACCCCTGGGCATACGCCAGCCTGTGTGACTTATCTGGTCAACGAAGAGGCGGCGTTTGTAGGCGATACGATTTTTATGCCGGATTACGGTACCGCACGCTGCGATTTTCCCAACGGCAGCTCACGTCAGTTGTACCGCTCGATTCGCGATAAGATCCTAACCCTCCCGCTGGAGACCAAGCTCTATATGTGCCACGACTACCGCCCGGATGCCCCAGGGCCGCGCTATGTGACTACCGTCAAAGAAGAGCGCGAGCGCAATCCTTTAGTCCACGACGGCACCACGGAGGAGCAGTTCGTCAAGATCCGCGACAGCATCGATCAAGTGCTGGCTGCGCCTCAATATATCTTGCCATCTTTACAGATCAACATTCGGGCCGGTCACATGCCACCACCCGAAGCTAACGGTATCCGGTATTTGAAGCTTCCCTTGAACGTCCTAGGCAAGAATAACCTGCCTTTGGATTTTTAACCTGCACGAGGAGTAGTTATGGCGAAAATCTTGATCTCGGCCAAATCCGGCACCAACAATCCGACTTTAGCGACTTTGCCTTATATTGCGGCCAAAACCGCCAAGGCACAAGGGCACGAAGTCACGCTTTTTCTGTGGGACGAGGCCACAGCATTAGTTCGCCCTGGCGCCGCCGATCACATCGTTGGCGTGAACGTCAAGCCCTTGCGCGAGGTACTTCCGGAGGTGACTGCGCTTGGGATTCCGATTTGGGTATGCAAAGGATGTGCCCTGGCGCGCGGAGTCGATCCTGACAACATGATCCCGAACGCCCAGATCAAGGAGATGGGCGATTTCCTCCAAGCGTTGGTCGAATCCGACAAGAACGTCGAATATTAAGACTTTTTAATGGCCTAGATCGACGTCGCGTCGGGCGGCGACGATGGTGACAGAAAACCCGGCGACGACGTCGAGTAAGGCCATCAGAGTCAAAGCGAAGAAAACCGAATTGCCCGCCTGCGGAGCGATGAGAAACTCCACCAAAAACGCCACAAATACCAGTATCGACAGGGTGTGATCGAGGATGGAGGCAGCGGTGGAACGAGTGGCTTTGAAGATCTCTACATACAGCAGTAATACGCCGGAAAAAATCAGCAGGTCACCCGGCGTGATTGGCCAGACGGTTTTAGACGGGAGCGTGAAATGGAGCAACCTCTGGTCAAGCAGGGCGGGTTGACCTACCAGGGCCAAACCGTTGTAAGCGATCCACAAGACGCTAAGCAGCGGCAGCGAACGAATCATCTAGGCGCACGCTTGCCTTACGCGTGGATCTTAAGGCGCTTAAACAGTTCTTCGTCGCGGTAATGGACATCCGTCCAGCAGCGCGGCAGCGCTTCCCCTGACGGAAAAATCAATTCGCTTTTGGCAAACTTTTCCGGATCTCCGGGTTCCTCCCCATAGTGCAGACGGCCAATCACCTCGGTGTGTAGGGGATTGATCAGGTCGCCGAGGGTAAGGATTTCCACCAAGTGCCCGTTTAGTTTTCGTTTGAGATACATGCTGACCTCCTTCTTATAGTACGCGCTTGAATTATGCCATTTTACCCCAAAGATAAGGAAAAACAGAGGGCCTTTTAAGGAGGTGAGCGATGAAGCAGAAATTCTCTGGTATAGTGGAACGTTTCTGGGAAAGCCTAAAGGATAGCCTCATGCGTAATAAAAAGCCCAAAATCGAGATCAACAAGCCTGGAAAACTCCCCTTTTGGCAAGATCCCCGTTTTAATTGGGTTGCCTACTTGATCTTGGCGGTGCTGCTGTTGTCGCTTTGGCAAAGCTATCAGCAAGAAAGCCAAATGGAAATTCCCTACAACCAATTTCTGGAATACGTCGAGCAGGGCCGGGTGGAGAAACTGGTGGTGAGCGAAAAACGTATCACCGGCTTGATCAAACCGGAGCCTCCTGAGACCAAACCCAGGCCGTTTGTTACTGTGCCGCTATGGGATGCCCAGTTCGCCGAAAAGCTCAAAAGCCGCAATATTGAGTTTGTCGTCCGCCCCGAGACGACCAATTGGCTGGCCTATTTCTTTTTCAGCTGGGTGCTCCCTCTGGCGCTTTTGTTTGCGCTTTGGAACTTTATGGCCCAGCGCATGGCCGGCGGGCGAAGCTTTCTCTCCCTGGGCAAACGAGCGCGCATCTATGCCGAATCCGAGGTCAAAGTGCGCTTTTCCGATGTGGCTGGTTGCGAGGAAGCCAAACAGGAACTCATCGAAGTCGTCGAGTTTTTAAAAGACCCCAAGAAAATCCAAAAGCTCGGCGGGCGTCCCCCGAAGGGAGTGTTGCTCGTCGGACCTCCGGGAACCGGAAAGACGCTTTTGGCGCGCGCGGTGGCCGGAGAGGCGGGGGTGCCGTTCTTCAGCATTACCGGCTCGGAGTTCGTAGAGATGTTTGTGGGGGTAGGAGCTGCCCGGGTGCGCGACCTGTTCGAGCAGGCCCGGCAAAAGGCCCCGTGCATTATCTTTATCGACGAGATCGACGCCATCGGCCGGGCGCGTGGATTTTCCCCGGTCAGCCACGAGGAGCGCGAGCAGACGTTAAATCAACTTCTGGCCGAGATGGACGGCTTTGATCCTTCCTCCGGCGTGGTGGTGATGGCCGCCACCAACCGGCCCGAAATCTTGGACAAAGCCCTCCTTCGCCCTGGGCGCTTTGACCGCCAAATCGCGATCGATAAGCCCGACGTTTTAGGGCGCGAGGCGATTCTCAAGATCCACACCAAGGCGAAAAAACTCTGCAGCGATGTGGATTTACACGTGGTCGCCCTAAGAACTCCTGGCTTTGTCGGCGCAGAGCTGGAAAACGTGTGTAACGAGGCAGCCATCATCGCCGTGCGCAAGGGACACGCCTGCATTGCGATGGAGGATTTCGAAGCCGCCATCGACCGTGTGATCGCAGGTCTAGAGCGCAAAACGCGCGCCCTAAATCCCAAGGAAAAAGAGCGCGTGGCCTTCCACGAAGCTGGCCACGCTTTAGTAGCGGTGGTGGTGCCGACCGGCGAGCCGGTGCACAAGATCTCTATCATCCCGCGCGGCATCGGCGCGTTGGGTTACACCTTGCAGCTTCCGGTGGAGGAAAAGCTCCTGGCCACCGAGCAGGAGCTGCGCGATCAGCTTGCCATCTTGATGGGCGGGCGGGTGGCTGAGGAGCTCGTCTTTGGCGACATCTCCAGCGGCGCTCAGAACGACTTAGAGCGCGCCAGCGAGATCGCGCGCAACATGGTCTGTTACCTGGGGATGAGCCATAAGCTTGGGCCGGGCACCTGGGGGCAACGCCAGCAGTTGGCCTATCTGGAAGGCAGTGTGCAGGAAGTCCGCAATTTTAGCGAAGAGACCGCGCGCGCCATAGACGAAGAAATCAAGCAATTGCTGGCCGAGGCCCACGACCGGGCAACGACGATTTTGCGCAGCCACCGCCAAGCGCTCGAAGCGCTCGCCCAAGCGCTCAAGGAGAAAGAAATCTTAAGCGGTGAAGAAGTTAAAGCGCTGCTTGGCAAGTATCAGGTCGGCAAAACCCCTGTGCCCCAGGTCGTGGAGGCCTGATCGATGCCGACCCTAGAGGACAACAAGCACTTTTGGGAAAATCAATACGATTGGCAAAGCCTGGGCGAGGAGTGGTCGGCCGATTGGGGGAATTCCTTCATGCAGTGGTACGGCACCCTCCTTCCCAGGATCGCCGCCTATGTCCCTACCGGAACGATTTTGGAGATCGCCTGTGGCGGCGGGCGCTGGACGCAGTACTTGAAAAACTTATGCCAGCGCCTGGTCGTCGTCGATCTTTCGCCGCGCTGTATCCAGCTTTGCAAAGCGCGCTTTGCCGCTTGCCGGCACATCGAATACCACGTCAACGATGGCAAGTCCTTGCCCATGATCCAGGATTCTTCGGTGGACCTCGTATTTAGCTTTGATTCTTTAGTCCACGCCGATGCGCCGGTCATCGAGGCGTATCTTGCAGAGTTGGCGAGGGTGCTCAAAAAAGACGGGGTGGTGTTTCTTCACCATTCCAATCTGGGCGAATACGCCAAGCTATATGGCTGGTTAGGCAAAGTGCCGTGGTTGGAAAAGCTGCTGCAAACGCTAAGGCTCCTGGAAAAAGACCTGCACGGGCGCGATTTCAGCGTGGATGCCGGAAAAGTCGAAGCCTGGGCGAGAAAGCAGGGGCTTGTCTGCATCAGCCAGGAAATCATAGGCACGGAAAAACTCCTGCTCGATTGTATTTCTACTTTAGTGCGCCAAGATTCTCCTTGGGTCCGAGACAATCGGGTACTGCGCAACAAGGGCTTTGTCCAGGAAAAGAACAATCTAAAGGCCATTTCTTGGCTGTACCAGCCAGAGAGGGAAAACCGTGCTTGCCCTGCCCAAAGCCGCCTTGCCGCTGGATGAGGATGGCTTGTCTTCTGTTTGTGAACGGCTTGGAGTAGGCGCGGTTGAGGTTTGGACGGTGGTTTCGGTTGAAACCAAGGCGGTAGGCTTTCTGCCTGACCGCCGCCCGATCATCTTGTTCGAACGCCATGTTTTCAGCCGCAAAACCTTAGGTCGATTCGATGCGCTGTATCCAAACTTAAGCTTTCCTGCGCCCGGCGGGTATTTAGGCGGCCATAAGTACTCCCTAGGGCCCCTGCCGGACCTTAAGGTGCGCGCAGCGCAGCTGTATCTCACCTACCTTGGGCTTGCGCCCGGGGCAATCGATGGGCTTTTAGGGCGCTTTACCCGGGCGGCTCTGCGCGAGTTTCAGAAGCGCTGTGGGCTTGCGATCACCGAGGCGGTGGACGAAAAAGTGCTTTTGGCCTTGCGCCAGGAAGTCGAGAGGCGAGCGGATTGACGGATTTGGGACTTTTAATTGCGCCTGAAGATTGGCGTTAAGGGGGTATTCTATGCGAAAAGGCTTGTCGTTCCTGACGATCTTGGGTTTTGCGGCCGGCACCTAGGCGGTGGAAGTCGATCTATCTGGGGCTGGGATGCAGCGCATTGCGCCTAATATGGTCCGGCTGCGCAACGTGAATGTACCGGGGTATGGCAACTACTGGGGCGATTTTGTCTGGGACCTGCAAACCAACGCGCTGCGCGTGGTCAACGCCGGTCCTGACCGACTGCCGCAGTTGACCGTAACGGTGGCGCGCAATTCGGCGCCCAACTTGACCCATGCGCGCATGGAGGAATTTGGCCTGGTTTTGCAGGGGCTTTAATTGCAGCTAGGGTTGATCTTGCCGGAACGGCTCACTTAGGCCCGGTGCCGGAACGTTGCCGATCTGGTTGCGATACAGCAGGTAGTACACCACCGGAATCACCAGCAGGGTAAAGGAGGTCGAGGCAAAAATGCCGAAAATGAAGCTCCAGGCCAAACCGGAGAAGATAGGGTCTAGGGTGATGACCGCCGAGCCAAACATGGCTGCTCCAGCAGTCAGAAAAATGGGTCTAAGGCGAGTGGCTCCGGCCTCGATTAAAGCTTCTTTGAATTCTTTGCCTTGATTCTCAAGGCGCTGGGTAAAGTCGATCAGGATGATGGAATTGCGCACCACGATACCGGCCAGAGCGATCATGCCGATCATCGCCGTGGCCGTGAAAAACACCGGGTTGGGGTACTGTGCGATCGGAGCTTGAAACAGGTTGAGCAGCCAAAACCCTGGCATGATGCCGATGACGGTCAAGGGGATGGCGAGCATGATGATGAGCGGCATCCCTAGGGAACCTGTCTGTATGACTAAAAGGACGTAAATCATGACAAGCGCGGCGGCAAACGCCAAACCCAGATCGCGGAAAACATCCAAGGTGAGTTTCCACTCGCCTTCGCCGCGTAAAGTAAAATCGTAACCTTCGGCCAAAGGAGCTTGTTTGGCCAGTTTGGTCAGGGCTAAAACTGCCTCTACCGGAGTGTGGCCAGCGAGTTCTGCGGTCACGTAACCGACTGGGCGCAAGTTCTTATGATAGCGCGTGACCGGTTCGCTCGTCTCTTGCCAGTGGCCAAGCTCCCCTAAAGGTATTAGCTTGCCGTCTTGGCTGCGGATTGGAAGAGACAAAAGCTCTTTCGTATGGGAACGTACGGAGCGGCTTAGGCGTACTATCACTGGCGCCGGCTGGCGCTCGGCTTCTGCGTGCAATACGCCTACTGCTTTTCCTCCTAAGGCGGCTGTTACGGTTTCTGCGATTTCCTGGACGCCTAGGCCGTGCAGCGCTGCTTTGGCTTGCTCTATTTGAAAGACCAAACGGGTTTGGGGTTCATCGACTAAATCATCCACATCCACCAAGATGTCGAGTTGGTCGAAAAGCTGGCGCAGCTTTAAGGTATTGGCTACCAAATCCTGATAGGCTCCTCCTGCAGGGCCATAGACTTCGGCGACTACGGTGGCCAACACCGGCGGTCCCGGTGGGACTTCGACGATTTTGACTTTCGCCCTGTGATAGGCGGCGATGCGTTCGATGTCTTTGCGAATTCTTAGGGCGATTTCGTGAGACTGATGGACGCGATGGTGTTTTTCTATCAGGTTGACGCGAATCTCACCCTGGTGACTGGCCCCGCGCAGGTAATACCGCCGAACCATGCCGTTGAAGTCCATGGGCGAAGCAAGCCCTACGTAAGTTTCAAAGTCGGTTACTTCGTTTACGGTAGCCAAAAACCTTTCTAAATCCCTCGCTACGGCGTCGGTCTGTTCTAAGCTTGCGCCGCGCGGCAGGTCGATCACTAGTTGCAGCTCGTTTTTGTTGTCGAAAGGGAGAAGTTTCAAAGGAATGGCAAAAATCGCCAATAAACACGCACCGATGAATAACAAGACAATGCTGCCTAAAAACAAAACAGTGCGGCCAGAGCTGGCGAGGATCGGGGATAGGATTCGTCGGTACCCGCGCCAGGTGAGGCTGAGGCTTGGGTTATAAGGCTCCTCGCCAGACCGCGCGTACTCTGCTTTGAGCAGATGGTAACTCGCCCAGGGAGTAATGGTAAAAGCCACCAAAAGCGACAAGAGCATAGCCACCGGCACATTAAAAGCCATAGGTCCCATATAAGGTCCCATCATGCCGGTGATGAAAAACATGGGCAGAAATGAGACGATCACTGTGAACGTGGCATAAATCGTCGGCGGTCGGACCTCATCCACCGCAGCCAAAGCGGCCTCTAGAGGGGGCAGGCGGCGCAGCCTGAAGTGGCGCGCGATGTTTTCCACATCGACGATAGGATCGTCTACCAAAAGTCCCAACGATAAGATTAAAGCAAACAGGGTGACGCGGTTGATGGTGTAGCCGAACAAAAGGTCGCAGAATAAAGTTACCCCCAAGGTCACAGGAACCGCGATAGCGACGATCAGGGCCTCGCGGACTCCTAAAGCTAAAGCCAACAGTACGATGACGGTGGCCACAGCCACCAGCAGATGCTCGACCAGCTCGTTGACTTTGGCATTGGCCGTTTCGCCATAGTCGCGGGTGACGGTGACTGTGATGTGGGAGGGAATGAGGTTACCGTAAAGCGATTTTACTGTTGCGATCACAGCGCGAGCGACAGTGACGGCATTGGCTCCACGGCGTTTGGGCACAGCGATGGTAACTGCTGGATGATCGCTTCCGGAAAGCTCAGGACCTAAGATGCGGCGGCTTTCAGCAAATTGGGGGCCAAAGCCGATGCGGGTGTAGCTTTCGACTTCTGCCGGTCCATCGGAAAGATCGGCCACTTCGCGCAAGTAAACCGGGCGCCCGCCGAACTGGGCGACGACGGTGTCGGCCGCCTGGGCGAGTGACTGCCAGACCATGCCGGCTTCCAAACGCAGGCGCCGATTGCTTTGGTCGAATTCCCCAGCCTGCAGGCTAACGTTGGCCCGGATGAGCGCAGCGATTAGTTCCCTGAGATCGATGTGGTAGGCGGCGAGTTTGGCCGGATCGGGATAGATCTGCAGAGTGCGCCGTTCTCCGCCCACAATCCACAAGCGGCCAGTGTTCTCTACCTGGCCGATTTTGTCGAGTAGTTCCTCGGCGATCCGCCGAAGCTCGTAGGTGCTGTAAGCCGGATCTGGGGAGGATAAGGTCAGAAGGACGATGGGCACGTCGTCGATTTCGACCGGCTTGACCGTCCAAAAGCGGACAAAAGGCGGGATCAGGTCTTGATTAGACATCAGCTTGTTCCAAGTCTTCACCAAGCTGTCCTCGCGGTCTTCGCCTACGAAGTAGCGCACGGTGACAATAGCCCGACCCGGTTGAGAGGCCGAGTAGACGTATTCCACTCCGGGAATTTCCCAAAGTTTTTGCTCCAGAGGCGCAGCGACTAGCTTTTCCACCTCGTCTACCGAGGCTCCGGGGGCTTCGACGATCACATCCATCACCGGCACGACGATCTGGGGCTCTTCTTCGCGCGGAGTAAGAAGCAGAGCAATCAGGCTCAAGAGCAGCGAAGCGACCAAAATCAAAGGCGAGAGCTTAGAGACGATAAACAGCCGGACGATGCGCGCGGTCCAACCGAGTTGTGCCACCTTACCTCCCCTCTGGTACCAGCACTGGATCCCCGGCTTCTAGGCCGGCTAAGACTTCTACTTTGTCGCCTATGCGGCGGCCGGTACGGATCAGCCGGGTCTGGATCGCTTCTCCTGAGCGTGCCAGAAAGACTTCTTCCAGCTGACCGACTTGGCGGATTGCTGCGGCTGGGACAAGCCTTAGGGTTTCCTCGCCGCAGGCTTGTTCGACCCAAGCAAAAGCGCCTGGTAAGACGCCTGGTTGTGGCGGGAGCACGGCCTTGACCTCCAGGGTGTGGGAGAAAGGATCGGCAGCGGCTGAAATTTCACTGACCTTGACGGCAAAGCGCTTGCCTGCCGCAGGTATCTCTACGTTCAGCGTAGCGTCTGGGGTAAGAAAATAGCTACACTGTTCGGGGATATGGCTTTTGACTTCCAGTTGGTTGGGATTTTCCAAGCTCAAGATAGCTTGGCCCGGGATTGCCAGATCTCCTGGGTTCGCCAGGCGCGCACTGACGTTGCCGGAGAACGGAGCAAGCAGGCGGGTCTCAGCCAATTGGGCTTGCGCGGCTTCGACTTGGTGCAGGGATTCCCGGACGCGGGCGCTGGCAGTACGAAAAGCGGCTTCGGCCTGTTCTAAGTCGCGTTGGGTAGCCGCGTCTTGGGCGAACAGGCGGCGCATGCGGACAGCGTCAGCGCGGGCGCGAGCGGCTTCGGCGCGAGCGGCGGCCAATTGCGCTTGGGCGGCTTTGAGCCGGGCGCGGATTTCTTTATCATCCAGGCGGGCTAGCTCTTGGTTTTGCTGGACAAAAGCCCCCAGTTCGACCAAGGTCAAGATTTGACCTGCGATCTTTGGCGCGATGCGGGCGGTAGCCGTGGCCTGGACGACCCCGGGCCAACGCAGAAAACGCGGTAGTTTCCTTTCCTCCACAGTCACCACAACGCCGGTGGGTTGGGTATAAGCGATGGGACTGCGTCCTGGGGCAACTTTTCTTGTAAATCCCCCCTGTAGCCAGAGAAATAGCCCAGCTAGGATTAGGATTGCTCCTACGCTGCTGATGACAAAGCGCCCGGGCAGTTTCACCGCTGCGACTCCAAAGGAAGAAGACCGGTAGCGCGCTTGAGCTGGGCTTCAGCAGTAAAAGTGGCAAAGCGGGCAGAAATTTGCTCCAATCGGGCCGCAGAAAGGTCGGTTTCGGCCTCGAGGAATCGAGTTACGCTCGCAGTGCCAGCCCGATATTGAGCAGTCACTTGGCGCAAGGCAGCTTCAGCTGCCGCTACAGCGCTCTCTGCGACCTTAAGGCGAGCCAATGCCTCGCGCAAGTTCAGCCAGGCTTGGCGGACTTCCTGTTCTACCGCAAGGCGGGTGTGTTCGGCGGCAGCTTTGGCTTCCTCCAGCCGCTGTCTGGCCTGGCGGATACGAGCCGTGGTGGCACCGCCGCTAAATAGATCGACTTTCGCCTGCATCCCCATGGTCCAGTTATCGCGCGAAGTGGCAAAACGGGGGTTTTGGCTGTTCATGCCATAGACTACAAAGGCGTCGACCCGCGGCAGGCGTTCCCCGCTAGCTGCCTGGAGTTCCTTCTCGCGTGCCACCACCTGCGTTTGCACCGCCAACCATTCGGGGCGCCGATCGAAAGCCAGACGTAGCCAGTCTTCGATCCTACCCTCATTTTCCGGCAGTCTGGCAGATTGGTCGCGAATTTCGATAGGAGTGTCGGTTGGCAGGGCGAGCAGGGTAGCCAAAGCGGTGCGGGCGGCGGCTTCGGCGTTTTCGGCGCGGATGCGGCTTTTCTGCGCCTGGGCCAGACGCACCTTAAGAGACAACACGTCGGATTCGAGAGCTGTGCCCTCGCGTAAACGGGCGTGCATCAGTTCCAATTGTTTATCGACGGTGGCTAGGGTCTTGTCGGCTACCTCGATTCGCCGCGGTGCCTCAAGCAGAGCGTAGAAGGCTTGGCTAGCAGCGGCGGCGAGACGGTTTTGGAGTTCGGCCTGTTGCAGCCGGGCAGCGTCTATCCCCAGTTCGGCCGCCTGACGGGCATACCAATCCTGGCCGCCGCGAAACAGAGACCAACTGGCACTGATCTCAGGGCGAAAATCCTCGACGAATCCCGGGCGGTTGATGTCCATACCGAAGTCAAAGCGCCGTTGAGCGACGATCAAGCCGAAAGCGCGGCTGGGATCGTTGGTGTGAGTGTAACTTACGCCGGCGGTAATCTTGGGAAAAAAAGCGGCGTTGACTTCATCGAGCTTTGCCTGGGCTTGCTCGATTCGGGCTTTGGCCGCCTGAAGCTCTGGATTGCGTACCAAGACCTCGGCGATGACCCGGTCTAAGGTTAAAGGTTCTGAGGAAAGATCGGCGCCGGTTTCCGTCCCGGCCAGCGCGGACGCTGTAAATACAGCTGCTAGCAGCCACAGGTAAAGTCTCATTTATTTTATTTAGCGGATAGGCGCCAAGCGTTTCCCCCAAGTGAAAGGGATTGTATTAGAGAATTCCTATGAACTCAAAGCGATTTGCCAGCGTTATTTTCTTCGAGCAGGGGCTGTCGTGCCCCCTGCGTTGACGACCAGCGGTTAATGGAAAAGCTCTTGGAGCGCGACCTCCACCTCCGGCACCAAGAGCGGCCTTAAGCGTTCGCTTTGGCTGTGCCGGCTGATCTCCTGATAGCCAGAAGGAGAAGGTTTGCGAAAGACCTCGACGAATCCTCCTGTCAGATCGATCAGCCAAACCTCAGGGATGCCAGCGTGGGCATAAAGAGGAACCTTAACGCTTCGGTCGTAGTTTGCCGACGCGTCGGATACTTCGATCAGTAGAAGGATGTCGCTAGGAGCAGGGTGGCAATGTGCATAACTGCGGTGTTTGAGGATAGCTATATCTGGTTGAGGCTCGGTGTTATTGTCGAGACGAATGGGATTTTGGACATCGAGTATTGCAGTTGCAGGGAGTTTGCCGGCCAAGGCTTGAATCAACTTGCGAACGGTATCCGCGTGTTTTGTTCCAATCGGCGCCATGTCGATGATCTCCCCCTCGATGAGCTCTACGCGCTCGTCTTCGGAAAAAATCCCGGCTTCTCCCATGCGCTCGTATTCTTGAACAGTGATTTTGTGGCGTTTGGGAAATGCTTGGGCGTTAGCGTTCATGATCTATGCTCCACAGGAAAGATGCCGAAAAATAACAAGCCGGGCGGTAAAAACTCAAGGAGCTTTCTGAGTAAACTTACCAAATTTTGCCGCAGTGCTCCATCCAGAGTAGATCAACCCATTCTAGGCTGAACCGGCCAGTAATCGGCTTAAACTTCCAGGCCGTGCTTCTGGATCCGGTAGCGCAGCGTCTCGCGGGAAGTTTTAAGCAAGCGGGCGGCGGCAGTGACGTTGCCGGAGGTCTTTTGTAGGGCAGTGATCAAGATGCGTTGTTCCATTTCGTCCAAAGATAGACTGCCGTCTAGGGGAAGACGGATCGAGTCGGTGTCGGAGGTAGAAACTACCCCAGGTAGGTTCAGCCACTGGTAGGGAAAGACCTCGCTTTCAGCAAGCAGCACGCAACGTTCGACTACGTTTCTAAGCTCTCGAACGTTGCCTGGCCAGTGATAGCTTTCCAAAGCACGCCAGACAGCTTCTGGGATTACTTTGACTTTTTTTCCTGCGCGGGCGTTGAATTCTTCCACCATGGCTGGCACTAAGTGGGTTAAATCCTCTTTGCGCTCGCGCAAAGGCGGCAGCTCTATCTGGAATACGCTCAGGCGGTGGTAGAGGTCCTCGCGAAACCGTCCGGCCTTGACCTCTTGGGCTAAATCCCGCCCGGTGGCCGCGATGATCTGCACGTCTACCTGGATCTCGCGCTCGCCTCCCAGGCGGCGAAAGCGCTTGTCCTCGACAGCCTTGAGCAATTTGGCCTGGATGGCTAGGTCCAGTTCGCCGATCTCGTCCAAGAACAAAGTGCCGCCGTCGGCTTGTTCAAGCAAGCCCAAATGTCGCCCCTTGGCGCCGGTGAAGGCCCCATGTTCATAGCCGAACAGTTCTGCCTCTACCAGGTCGCGCGGCAAGGCCGCGCAATTGAGCTCTACCCACGGACCTTGCCGGCGGCTGCTGCTGTAATGCAGGATGCGTGCGGCCAAGCCTTTGCCGGTGCCGGTCTCACCTTGCAGGATCAAAGCCGAAAACGGCACGGTCGCCAGCTTGTGCAAGAGTTCGCGCAGGCGCTTGACCGCAGGGCTTTGGCCGAGAAAGCTCTCCGGCGTGTACCGAGCTTGTCCCTGGGCGGCTTCAAAGGCCAGCCGCCTTTGAGCAGTGGCTGAACGTACGGCGCTCTCGAGCACCAACTGCAGGCGCCCTAGATCGCAGGGTTTCTCTAGGAATTCATAGGCGCCCAGGCGTAAAGCGCGCACCGAATCGGCTACGGTGCCGTAGCCGGTTAAAAAAATCCATTCACTGCCCGGTTGCCGCCCCCCGCGCGCCTCGAAAAAGTCCAAAGCGTTGCCGTCGGGTAGGCTCATGTCGGATAGGACCACCCAAGGCTCAAGGCCCTGATCCAAAAGGTCCTGGGTGTCCTTGAGCATGCGTGCCAGCGTCACGTCAAAGCCTAGTTTGCGGCAATGATGGGCCAATTCTTCGCCTAACAGCCGTTCGTCTTCGATGATCAAGATGGCAGCTTGCATGGGATCTCCAAAGTGACACACGCCCCATGAGGCTGTCTTTGATTGAGCAGGAGGTTGCCGTCAAGGCTTTTGACGAAGCGCTTGACCATCAGCAGCCCTAAGCCTGTGCCGCCGTCTTTGCCGCTGGCAAAGGGACGAATGCCGCTTTTGAGCAGTGCTTCTGGAAACCCCGGACCATCGTCGCTGACGCGCACATAGAGACGATCGTCGCTTTTTTGGATGTCGATCCAAATGTTGCCTTCCTGTCCCAACGCATGGGCGGCATTGAGGATGAGATTAATCAGAGCCTGGCGTAGCCCGATCTCAGGTAGCCAGACCCAAGTCTCCCCAATCTCCCGATAGTGCAAGCAGATACCTTCCGGGAGCTGATAGCGCACCAGCTCCAAAAGCTCGCGCACAGTCCGGTCAAGGTCTATGGTTTGGATTGGTTCAGGCTGATGGCGGGCTTGGTCTAAAAGGTGGGTAAGGTGGCGGTTTAGGCGGTCAATCTCGGCTAAGATCAGATCAAAGCGCGGCTTTAAAGCCGGATCGCTGCATTCGGCGCGCAGGTTGCACAGCGCGACCTGGATACCCGCTAAGGGGTTGCGCAGTTCGTGGGCAAGTCCGGCGGCCAGTTCGCCTAAAGCCGCTAAGCGTTCGGCGCGCGCTAGATTTTGGCTTTGCAACAGCAACGTCGAGGCCGCCGCTCGCACTTGCTCTTCCAAAGAGCGAGCGCGTGCTACGTGGGCGGCTTCGAGTTCTCCAAGGCGCTCGACCAGATGGTTGTAATTGGCGATCAGCGTATCCCAAGGGGGAGGTGGTGCCTTGGTGGCGATGGGTTCAAAATACCCTTCAGCCAAGCGCAGGAGCAAGGCGTTGAGATGGGACAAGGGAGCAAACAACCACGTCTTAGCCGTAAAAACCCCTAAAGCAAGCAAGATCAGTAGGACAAAAGTCCCAGCAATGGCGCCTTCCAATTCGATCTCCATATCTGAGACGATCTTAGTCAGTTGGATCTGAAGGTGCAGAGCTTGAAGACGATCCAGTTCGCTGACCAGCTGTTGTAGGTAGTGGACGCGCTCTAAGTCGCGCCAGCTCAGATACACGAGCGCTGCCAGAACGACGAGCAGCAGGCCGCACAACCCGCTTCCCGCCAAAAGCAGCGAACGGTGGAGGGAAAAGCGCTTTGCGCGTGCTTTAGAAACGGAGATTGAGGCTGAGCATGGGCGCATGGATTACCTGGGATTTGGGACGTCTGCCGCCGAATTGGTCAAATGGGGTGTACTGGTTAAGGTACCCCAATTCGACCCACGATTTGGGGGTAAAGTTGTACGCTAGCCCCAAAAAGCCACGGTTGGCGTTCAGGCCAGTCTTTTGGCCCCAGTTGGCCGTGATATTCGCCCAATCGGTAGTGTTTAAGCTGACAAATACCTCATCCCAGAATACGCCGGAAAAACGCGAACCCGGCCACAAGGGATAAGCGAGGCGAAACATCTGCCGAAGGCGCCAGCTTTTGTCGGCGGTGGTATTCAAAAACCTTTGCTCTAAGCGGGTACGCGCGCTGAAGCTGCCGTCCCAGATCGGGTGGCTGAAGACGATCTGTTCGAACACCCGGTGTTCGTGGACAGTGGTCATATTGGAGTCGATCAGGCTCTTGAACGGCACATAGGCGTAGCCCAGCCATAGGCTCAAGTGCGGGGTGAGCGCATAGCCCAAAGCTGGCCGCACAAAGCCTCTAGTAAAGTCGGAAGAGTGTTTGCCAAAGCGTCCTTGGAGTTCCAGATACCAAAGCCAAGGGCTTTCCTTTTGCCACGGTCCCTGCGCGACGAACTGAGCCCAGGTCTGGAGGTCTTCGGCGGTTTGAGTGGCCAAGGCGAGTAGGGGCATTCCAAAGAGCAAAAATGCAAAAGCAAACCTTGCCGATCTGGGCATGAGCGTCTCCTACTTGAGCTTGTTCATCGCTTGTAAGATACCCGCCAAAAGCTGGGCTGGGGTAGGAGGGCAGCCGGGAATTTTGACGTCCACCGGGACGACGTTTTCCACCGCCCCTGAGCTGGCATAAGACACCCCGAATTCTCCGCCGCACACGGCGCAATCCCCGCACGCGATTACCCACTTAGGGTCCGGCGTGGCTTCGTAAGTGCGCCGCAAAGCTTCCTCCATGTGGCGCGAGACCGGACCGGTGACCAGCAAAATATCGGCGTGGCGTGGCGAGGCGACAAAGTGCACGCCAAAGCGCTCGAGGTCGTAATAAACGTTGTTTAAGGCATGGATTTCGAGCTCGCAGCCGTTGCAGGAACCGGCATCAACCTCCCGAATCGCAAGACTCCCAGCAAAACGCTTGGCGATTTTGCGCTGGATTTCCGCACCTAGGCGTTCGACTTCTGGGTCGCGCACAATCTTGCCTACCGATTCGGTGGGAATGCCGGTTTCAAGGATCTTAAGATATTGGCGCCACATTTATAGATCGACTCCCGAATACGAACCGTTTACCGATTTGTTACACACCGGAAACTCCGGCACGATGTTGCCTAAAATCAAGCGTTCTAAAGCCGGCCAGTTGAGCCAACTGGGGTCTCTTGGGAAGAAACGCGCGATTTTGCCGTCTTGCCCAAAGCGCACGTAAGTGACGATCTCCCCGCGCCAGCCCTCGACGATGCCTAACCCTTCAGCGCCGGCTTGCGGGGTAGGCAGGTCTGTACGAATGGGACCGGAGGGGAGTTGTTCTAAAAGCTGGCGCAGCAAGCGCAAAGAGGCACGAAGCTCTTTATAGCGCACCCAAAAGCGCGCACCTACGTCGCATCCCTCTTCCACTGGCACGCGGAACAAGAGTTTCTCGTAAGGCGGATAGGGGCAATCGCGGCGCACATCGAGGTCCTGACCTGAGGCCAGGCCTACGTAGCCCAGGCAGCCCAGTTCTGCCGCATCCTCAACCTTGAGGATGCCGGTGGTATAGAGGCGGTCGTTCACCGAAGCGTTGCGGTCAACGATAGCTAAAAGCTCATTCAATTCCTGCCGTAGGTGCTCAAGTTCCTGATCCAAGCGGCGAACGGAGGCTGCCTGTAAGTCTACCGCGACCCCGCCGGGAACGATTTTGTCCATGAGCAGGCGGTGACCAAAGAGCGCATAATTGGTGCGCAAAAAGTCCTCGCGCAAACGGCCGAATTGGTAGTAGCCGAAAGTAAAAGCGATGTCGTTTAAAATCGCGGCCATGTCCCACAGGTGGTTGGCGATGCGCTCGCGCTCGGCGAAAATCGCCCGCAAAAAAGCTCCGCGCTCGGGAACCTCTAAGCCAGCAGCCCGTTCCATCGCCATACATGCCGCCCAACTGTGGCTTACGGTGGTATCGCCGGAGACTCTCGCCGCCAGGCGCGCCAATCCTGGCGCATCGCGACCAACGGCGATTTTTTCTATGCCTTTGTGAACATAGCCCAGCCGTTCTTCCAGGAGAAGAATGGTCTCGCCCACGGCTTGGAAACGAAAGTGGCCTGGTTCAATGATGCCGGCGTGCACTGGTCCCACTGGAATCTCGTAGACGCTAGCCCCCTGGACTTGGAGAAAAGGATAATCCACATCCGGCGGAGTTTTATCCCGCGGGCGTCCGGCAGCTGAGAAGTCGCTATGTAAGGGATATTCGTCTTCCCCCCATGCCTGGTGACGGGTCCAGCGGCGCTCATCGCCTCCTAGAAAACGAATTCCTAAGAGATCTCGGGTGTGGCGTTCGCTGCGATCGGCGGCGGGATAATAGGCCGCTTGGGAGGGAAGCTCGGGGTGATCTTTGGGAATCTCGCTGCGCAGCAGAAGATATTGCCCCCTGCTGGCTAAGAGAGCGTTAACCCGAAAGGTTTCTACCAGTTCTTCGCCCCAGCCGGCACTCCAGCGCCATTTTAAAGATTTGGCGAGTTGCGCCGCTTGTTTCCAGGCTTGGCTTGGGATTTGCCAGGCTCGCGCTGGAGGTAAAACAGGCAGCTCCGTTACCTCTATGCCGGTTTGCTCTAGGGCGGCTTTCAGCTCTTTCATTTGGGCATTCCTCCGCTGATCAACTCTGCGGCCTGGTCAAACCAATCTACCAAAGCGCTAGGAAGCGAGATCCCAAGCCACAACACTAGGGCCAGGTGGACAAATACGGGAATCATGTTGGCCGTGACCGGTGCTTGGCCTTCCGGGCGCCGGCCGAAGACGATGGGATGGAGTTGGCGAAAGATCCCAGCAAATGCAATCCCAAGCCCTAGGAGAAGCGGCAAAGTCAGCCAGGGATGGGTCTGCATGGTAGCTACCAGGACCAAAAACTCGCTCACGAACACGCCAAACGGCGGAAAACCCGCAATCGCCAGCGCCCCTACCAGGAGACCCCAGCCCACGGCTGGCTGGGTGGCGATGAGGCCGCGGATTTTGTTCATCTCCTGGGTGCCGGCGATATGCGAGGCGTGACCTACGGTAACGAAAATCGCCGACTTGGTCAGCGAGTGGACCGTCATGTGCATGAGTGCCGCAAAGGTGGAAAAGGGCGTGCCGATGCCAAAGGCAAAAGTCATAGTCCCCATGTGTTCGATCGAAGAGTAGCTAAACAGGCGCTTGATGTCGCGCTGGCGGTGGAGGAACAGCGCCGCCACCAAGAACGATGCTAGGCCAAACCCCATCATCAGATACCCTGGGAGATTGCCGGGTACCGCTTGGTCCACGACCATTTTGCAGCGCACGATAGCGTACAGGGCGTCGTTAAGAAGCAGTCCGGACAGGATGGCGGACATAGGGGTTGGACCTTCCGAATGGGCATCCGGCAGCCAGTTGTGCATGGGCACCAGACCCACCTTGGTGCCGTAGCCAACGAGCAGGAATACGAAAGCGATCTTAAGCACGGTGGAATTGAATTCATGGCCGTGGGTATACAGCGTGGTCCAAGTGAGGGCGTCGGTGCCAGTCCCTAAGACTTGGGAAGCGGCAAAATACAGCAGGATGGTGCCGAATAGAGCCTGGGCGATGCCAACCCCGCACAGGATAAAATACTTCCAGGCTGCTTCTATGCTTTCCGGGGTGCGGTACAAGCTCACTAAGAGTACTGTCGCCAACGTTGCTCCCTCCATCGCTACCCACAGGACGCCTAAGTTGTTGCTCACCAGGATCAGGTACATGGCGAGCATGAAGCCTTGGTACATGGCGTAATAAAGCCTAAGGCGCCGGCGGGTAAGGCGGCCTCGTTGACGTTCGTGCTCCATGTAGGGGCCGGAGAAGATGCCGGTGGTCAGCCCCACCAGGGCGGTGAGGGCAATCAGATAGACGTTGAAGCTGTCCACCAGGAAGAAACGGTTCTTGGAGATCAGGGTACCGCTTTCCAGCACGATCCCGGCGAGTACCACTGCCAGAACGAAAGCGGCAGCGTTCAAAAGATTGTTGAGGCGCGGGGCGAGGGGCCGGTGTCCCAGTACGGCGAGCAGCCCCATCCCCATCAAGGGAAGCAAAAGGATCCAATACAAAACGATCATTCCATCTCTCCTTGAGGCAAGCCTTCGCCTTGGGGGATTTCTTCGACTTTGCTTTCGCTCAAGGCGCTCAAGGCATCCACGTCCAAAGAGTCGATGCTCTCGCGGATGTGGAAGAAAAACACCCCAAAGATCACCGCTGCCACCATCACGTCAAAAGCGATTCCAAGTTCCACCACCAGTGGCATCCCATAGGTAGAGACGACCGCCAGGAAAAACAGCGCATTCTCCATCGCCATAAACCCCACTACTTGGCTGACCGCCTGGCGGTGAGAGATCATCAGCAGCATCCCGAGCAAAAAAGAGGCAGCGCTGGCGGCGATGAGATTGCGGGTAGAGAGCAAAGACAGTTGCACTACCGGCAGAGTCGAGTAGTAGCTGAATACCACTAGGCTGGCAGCGCCGAGCAACAGGCCCAAAGGTCGCCGGACCGGATCTTCAGTGCGGTGCAACCCCATGCGCAGGATGAGGTAATGCAGCAGTCCCGGAATCAAAAATGCCTTGAGGATCAGAGTAAGGCCGGCGGAGACGAACAGGTGCGGGGTTTCCTGTACCACCGCCACCAGCGCCGTGGTTACCGCCAGCAAAAGCCCCTGCAGGGCGAACAGGTTGACCAGAGGAATCAGGCGGGTTTGGGCCAGCATCACGAATGAGGTGAACAAAACTAGAGCTGCCAGCAAAAACACCAGCTGGCCGTAGAGGGAAGAGAGGGTTTGCATCAGCCGACCTCCAGGATGACGTGGATGAGCATGCCGACCAAGGCTAGAAGATAGGCGAATCCCAAAAACTGGGGGGCGCGGAACAGGCGCATCTTGGCTAACAGAATCTCGGACAAGACCAAAAGCCCGGCCAGCCCCCCAAGCTTAACCGCGATCGCCAGGAGGCCAAGTCCCAAAGAAGCCAGATCGAAGCTCTCGGCCAGGCCCCAGGGCAAAAAGACGTTAGCCAGCAGTGCTCCGTAGAGCATCATGCGAATTTGCGCGGCCCATTCGATCAGCGCCAGATGGTGGCCGCTGTATTCCAGGATCATGGCTTCGTGGATCATGGTCAGTTCCAAGTGAGTCGCCGGGTTATCCACCGGGATGCGGCCAGTCTCGGCTACCGCTACCAGCGCAAGCCCCAAAGCGGCGAACACGAACGAAGGGCGAACCATAGGCGGCTGATGAAGCAGGGTTTCAATGGCTGCTGCGAGATTGGTAGTTCCCATAGACACCGCCAGGGTGAACACGACCATCAGCATCGCCGGTTCGGCCAAGGAGGCCACGGTCATCTCCCGCGATGATCCCATGCCGCCGAACGCGGTGCCAACGTCTAGTCCTGCCAGCGCCTGAAAGAAACGCGAAAGGCCAAAAAACCCCACCAGCACGATCACGTCGGCCAAGGCGGCGGTGGGAAGGTGCACCGCGAGCAATGGCACGATGGCGCACGCCAAAACCGCCACCGCGAAAATGAGATAAGGTGAAGCGCGAAATACCCACGAGGCGCGCTCGGGAACCACCGTCTCCTTGCCCACCAGCTTGATCAGATCCCGGTATGGCTGAAGGATCGAAGGGGCACGGCGGTTCTGAGACCAGCACTTGAGCTTCTTGATCCAGCCGGAAAGAAGCGGTGCTAAGGCCACAAATAGAGCAACTTGCAATAAATTGACGAGCCAAGCCATCAGCTGATTACCCACAAGAGAAAGATCAAAGTAAAAAAGGAGTAGCCCAAATACACTCGGATATTGCCCATCTGGATGCGCCCTACGTGGCGCACGCTAAAGCGCAAAGCTTGGGCTATCGGTTCGTAAAACACTCTCCACAAAAGATCGCTGACGTGAAAGCGGTAGCGCAGTCCTTTTCCTGGATTAGGGGAAGGTTGTTCGAACTCCTCATGGATCACAAAAGCATCAGCAAAGATACGCCTTAAGGGCATGGCAAACGCCGAAGCCGAATACTGCATCCTGGGCGAAAGTTCGCCAAAGCCGCAGTCCCAAGGGTAAGCTAGGCGCTCGGTATGGCGGGCGTTTCGATGCAGCAGGCGGAAGGTTAACATCCAAGCCAATCCCAGTGCCAGAAATACCCAAAGGGCAGCGTAAGAGGCGGTTTCCGGCGCTACCGGCGCAAGCCATAAAAAGCCGCGAGAGGCAGAAGCCGGAAGTCCCGTCCCGGTGAGGCTGATCGTCACTCCCTCGAGCAGTCGCAGCATAGGGGTAGGCAAAATCCCTAGCGCCAGACAAAGCCCTGCCAACCAGCCCATGCCGACCAAGGCGCTGGTGGACTCTAAGCGGCGCGCCCGCTGGACGTGGTGGCTGCGCGGAACGCCTAAAAACGCCACCCCGAACACTTTGGCAAAGCACGCCGCTGCAAGCCCCCCGGTCAAAGCCAAAAGGGCGGCGGTCGCTGGGACAAAGCTGCGCAGCACCCCGCTGTCCAAAGCCGAGACTTGGAGCGCGGCCTGATAGGTGAGCCACTCCGAAACAAAGCCATTGAACGGCGGCAAGGCCGAGATGCTCAAACAACCGATCAAAAACAAAACGGCGGTCACCGGCATGCGGCTGATTAATCCGCCCATGCGCTCTAAGTCGCTTTCGTGGGAACGCTGCAGGATGGCCCCAGCGCCCAAAAACAAAAGGCTTTTGAAAATGGCGTGATTTAAGGTGTGATAGAGTGCAGCGATTAGGCCGATGGTTCCTAGGGTTTCTTTGTGTTCGCTATAAAACAGGATCGCAAGCCCAAGCCCCATGAAGATGATGCCGATGTTCTCCACCGAGTGGTAGGCCAAAAGGCGCTTTAAATTGTGCTGCATTAGGGCGTACAGCACCCCGAGCACCGCCGAAGCGCTGCCTATCACCAGGACCGCCAAACCTTCACCCCAGTGCAGTTGACCTAAGAGGTCAAAGGCGAAGCGGACAAAGCCGTACACCGCCACTTTCAGCATCACCCCGCTCATCAACGCCGAAATGTGCGAGGGGGCGACCGGGTGAGCCTCCGGCAGCCAAGCGTGGAGCGGTACCAATCCCGCTTTCATGCCGAAGCCGATCAGCGCGAGGGCAAAGGCGATCGCTGCCCAGGCCGGAGAAAGCTCAGCTGCCTTCATTTGCGCAAAGGTGAACCCCTCTCCGAGCCCCACCAGCACACCAAAGGCCAGGATGATAAACAAGGCGCCGATCTCGGCCATCAAAAGATAGAGAAAGGCAGCGTGGCGGTTTTCGGCTTTTTCGTGGGTGTAGGCCACAAGAAAATAGCTGGCCACCGACATCAGCTCCCAGGCGATCATGAAGAAAAAGGCGTCGGCGGCGAGCAGCACCGCTTGCATCCCAGCGACAAACAAGCCGGTGGCGAGCGCCAAAAGTCCCAAAGAGTAAGGTCCGTGCTCGTACTCGCGCACGTATTGCGGGCCAAACAGCGCCACTGCCAAAAGCACTGTGCTTACGACGGTAAAAAAGAACCCAGATAGAGCATCTAATTTAAGGTGCCAGCTCAGCCAAGGCAGGCCAAACGGCAGGATCAGTTCTTGGGACACTTGGCTGGCAGCGGCGACAAATCCTCCGACCAGACCTAAGATCCCGGACCACAACAGCAGCGGAAAGCAAAGCTGGGCAAGGAGCTTGGGCGTTTTGTCTGCGCCTAAGCCGATAAAACCCGAAACTAAGGCCAAGCCGACGGCTAGCAAACACAAAGGCAAGGCCACCTTGCTTCCCCACAGCAGCAGGGAGAAGGTCAAAAGTCCAACTAGCCCTAAGGTTACCGCCACGAACCGCGAGCGTTGGTGCAGTCTGTGCAGGCCGGCCCCAAACAGGGCAGTTAGCACGAGTTTGCTGTCTTGCAGAAAACTCAAAGCGAGCTTTGGGGTCATAATTAATTGCGCCGTGTAAATAAAGCTTAAATGTAATAGATTCTGTTGCTTGGGTACATTGAGAAGGCGTTGATACGCTGTTTCTTATTTTACGGCCTTTGCGGTTTCGCTGCCTTAATTGTGCCTCTGTGACACAAGCGTTCTATGTCTTTAATGAGCTCATTGAACTCGGCTAGGCTTGCCTCAAAGCGCACCTTTTTGCCTGGGGGAAGCTCTTGAAAAAAGCCCGCCAATCTTTCTCGGATTTGGTGCTTGGCGCTCCTAAGGCGGATTTCTATCTCTTCCCCCCGATGCTCTAGCGTCAAGTAAAGTGCAATTTGCGCTTTCAATTTGGGTTTGCGGTGCGCTGCTGCAGGATGGAAAGAAGCCGCCTCGTGCAGTTCCAATCCGCGGATTTCACAACGCCCGCCGCTTCTTTCATAGTCATCACAGAACTCGTGCAAAAACTCCATCACGGTGTGGTCGATAAAAGAAGCGTTGCTCAGATCAAAGACTATGGTTTTCCCTTTGGGCAGCCCGCTTAGCGCTGATTTTAAGGCCAAGAAGTTGGAGAACACCGCCGCCCCGTCGATAATAACGTGGAAAGTTTCGGGATCGGTCTGCTCAATCCGATAGGCGATTTGGAACAGTTCTTTGAGGCTAACTCCGCGTAGCAGGTGGAGCACGGCCTTGGCAGCTATCCCCAATCCCACCCCGACGAGCAGGTCGGTGGCGAGCACGGCGAAGATGGTGAAGGTGAACAAAAACAGCTGTTCTTTGCCAATCTCCCAGGTTTTGTAGAACTCTTTAGGCGAGGCAAGCTTGTAGCCGACAAAGATCAACAGCGAAGCCAGTGCGGCTTTGGGGATTTCGTGGATAAGGCGTGGAAACAAAGCGACGAAGACGAGCAAAAACAGGCCGTGAAAGAAGTTGGACCATTGGGTTCTGGCGCCGAAGTTGATGTTGGCGGTGGAACGGACGATCTCCGAGATCATCGGCAATCCCCCGATCGCCCCAGATACCGCCGTGCCGATCCCAAGCGCGGCGAGGTCGCGGTTTAAATCGCTCTGGCGCTGAAAGGGATCGAGCTTGTCCACCGCCGCGGCCGAAAGCAGCGTCTCCAGGCTGGAGACCAGGCAGATGCTCACCACTGCCAGCCAAAATTTGCCGCTGCCGATCAGGGAAAAATCGGGAAAGGCAAAGCCGTCGAGGAAAGTCTGGGGGATTGGCAAAAGCTCCAACGGCCCCACTTCAAAGAAAGTCGAATGCCAGGAGTATTTATGGGGGTGCTCCAGATCAAAGTAAAGCCCCAAAGCCAGTCCCACCGCGACCACCACGATGGGAGCAGGAACCCACTGACAGAGCTTTAAGCGGGGTTTTAGGAGTTCCCAGAAAATCAAAATTAGCAATCCCACTACGCCAATCAAGGCGATCTCTGGGTTGGCGTGCAGTAGGCTTTGGGGGAGGGCGGCAAGATTGTCCAAAAGCTCCCCTTCGGCTTTGACGTCGATCAGAACATAGAACTGCTTGATCATGATGATGACGCCGATCGCCGCCAACATGCCGTGGACCACCGAGGCCGGAACCAGGGCGACGAAGCGCCCGGCCTTGAGCAGCCCTAACAGCACCTGAAGCAGACCGGCACACACGATCGCCGCCAGGGCCCGATGGTAGCCTGCGATCGGGTCGCCTTGGCTTAAGCTTTCCACCGCCCCTAAGGTCACTACGATCAAGCCAGCCGCCGGTCCCGAGATGGTCACATACGAGCCGTTGATGCGCGATACTAAAAGACCCCCTACCATGGCGGCGATGAGACCGGCCATGGGGGGGAAGCGGGAGGCCATGGCAATTCCAAGGCACAGGGGGAGGGCGATGAGAAATACTTGAAACCCCGCCAATAAATCAAAACGCCAAGAGTCTTTCAGGCCGGCGAGACCAGATTTGGGAAAGCCAAGGGGGATTTGCTGGGTAGTGTGCATAGCAGACATCTTCTATTCCAGGACGCGAAGCAAGAAACAACCTTCGTGCCACGATTTAAGTTATTGAAAAATCAAGATAGGTTTTGTGCCCTGGTGGCTGAATGGGGGAAATCCACCGGGAATGGCAAAGGAAATCCACCAAATAATATTGATAATGATTATCGTTTGCTTAAAATAATGACTGCGGATTAAGACGAGGAGCCAAGGCTATGTTTTTTGCCGCTTTTGCCATGCTGCTTTGGAGCATTGGGTCGCTTCCAGCCCAGGCGCAGATACGCCAATACTACTTAGCTGCCGAGGAGGAAATTTGGGATTTTGCCCCATCCGGTCAGAATCTGGTGCATTGTTATCCCGATGCTGCGCCGTGCCCCTTGCCCGAACCCTGGACTAATAGCCATCGCTTTCCGGTGGTGCGCTTTGTCCAGTACAGCGATGCAAATTACACCACGCGCGTGCCACAGCCTGAGTGGCTTGGGATCTTAGGACCCATCCTGCGCGCCGAGGTGGGCGATGAAATCCAAGTCAGGCTATGCAACCGCACCGGCCGCGAGGTGAGCCTACACCCACACGGTTTGCGCTATCGCAAGGAGCACGAAGGGGCGCATTATTCTGGAGTCAACTCAGGCCAAGGGCCGGGGTTGGGAGCGGCCGTCCCACCTGGACAGTGCTTTGACTATGTATGGCTGGCCGACGCTGAAAGCGGCCCTGCGCCCATGGAACTAAGTTCCAAAGTCTGGTGGTACCACTCCCATATCCACGAGCCAAGCGACGTCAACGCAGGGCTTTTAGGGCCGATCATCGTTACCCGCCGTGGGGAGGCAAAGCCCGACGGTTCTCCTAAGGACGTAGACCTTGAATTGGTGGTCGCGTTTTTCGTCTTCGACATGCTCCAAGGCGAAGAGGCTGGTCTGATGCACAGCATCAACGGTTATATCTTCGGCAACCTTAAAGGTTTGATCATTCCTTACGGCAAAAAAGTGCGTTGGCACGTGCTGGGCATGGGCAACGAACTCGATCTGCATACCCCCCACTGGCACGGCAAAACGGTAGAGCTTGGGCGCTTAGGACAGTATTGGACCACTCAGCGCACCGACGTGATCGCGCTTTTGCCGGCGCAGATGGCTTCTGCCGACATGCTCGCCGACAATCCCGGCGAGTGGCTGCTCCACTGCCACGTCTCTGACCACATCGACGCTGGTATGGTAACGACCTACCAGATTCTGCCTTAAGGGTTGACATTTAAATGATAATCATTATCATTTAAGCCCACATAACCTGTGGAGCAACGCGATGTTCATTCCAGCCGTCTCGACTCTAGAAAAATTCATCCGCCCTGTGGTTTTAAGCGATACGGTGAGGTTGGAGTCTCCAACAGGAGTTTTGGTGCGCCTTCTGGCACAAGGAAACCTCCACGCCGCCGAATTTCGCTGTTTGGATTATCCCAGCCGGCTTCAAGTCAGGCGGGCGCTGCTGAAAAGCTGTCTTATGAGCTTGACGGGAGAGTGGCCATGAGAGACTTTGAACCACCGGAATTATCCAGCCTGGTTGCTGTGACTTTCCACCTGATGAGCTGTTACACCTTAAGGCCTTGCCCTAGGTTAGCAGGCAAGGTGGCCGAACACCTGGAGGTTCTGCTAAACGCGCACGGTGAAGCTTTCGGTCCCTGGCAGGGGGCTTTCGTTAAGATGCGCAATTACTGGCTACAGCTGGCCTTTGGCGGACGGAATCGCCCGGGGCTAAAGTCCGGTGAAGAAAACCTTCACTAAGCGCGCTAGTTGTTGGCCTGGCGATCCTAGTCAGCCTCCTCTCCTTTGGGCGGCTTAAAGCCGCCTTCTTTTTATTCTGACGTATCGTTTGGGGGCAGAACGCATCGGTTCCCCGATTGCATTTTTCAACTCCTGGATTTTATGCTAGAAGAAAAGAGCGCTAAAACCAAAACGGAGGAGTCCCATGAAATACTGGCTATTGATCGTTTCGACCGCTTTGAGCGCCAATCTTCTGGCCGCCGATCCCGAAGCCGGCAAGGCCAAAACCCAAGTCTGCGCCGGCTGTCACGGCGCTGACGGGATCGCTACCAACCCCGCCTATCCCAATCTGGCGGGTCAAAATGCCCAGTATCTGGTCGCAGCGATGAAGGCCTACAAGGACGGCAGCCGCACCAACCCGATCATGAAGCCGATGGTCGAGGCGCTGTCGGACGCCGACATAGAAAACATCGCAGCGTATTATGCGAGCTTGAAGAAGTAACCGTCGCGCTCAACTCAAGGCCACATCCGGAGCCGTCATCGCGATGAACCCCAGTATGGTCCCCAAAGTCGCAAGGTCTGCATTCCCACGCTCCTGAGATTCGGGAATGACCTCGTCGATGACTGCGTAAACCATGGCCTAGCCGCGAACGCCATAGCATAAAGAACACCGCTCAACCATACGCAGGCTAAGAAGCGGTGCCGGTAAATCGCCGGGAAGGTTCCAAGCAAGGCTTTTCTGCTCGCTCCCAAGGATATTCGGGCATCGGGCAGGTACTCATCAGGAGGGAAAAATGCTCCCAAGGGTATTCGGGCAAAACCTCATCAGGAGGGAGGAGGGGCTGGTAGCCGGGTGGGAACGGGAAAGGGGCGGTTACGAGCTCCAATACTCCGGCCAGTTCGCGCGTTGCGAACATTTCTAGACCTCCGGCTAGCCCGATGAAAAAACCGATCGCGCCTCGGCATTTGGCTTCCCGGAGGGCAATGCCGGGCACGTCCAAAAAGCCAAGGGTTATTGCGGCAAGACCCCGGCCGAGCTTATGGGCAGCGGTTTGGGCTTGGGTCTCCGAGGCGGTCAAAGCGATCAGCGCCAGGCAGGCTGCTTTCCAAAGACGTGCTTTGCTCATGGTTTCTTCGGCGAAGAGAGCATACCTGAAAATTCAGTTTAACCTGGCTGGAGGCCGTGCTCTAGTTCTGTTGGTCCTAGAAAGCGTAGTAATCGCATTGTCTGCTGACCTATGTGCACAGGCAACAAAAGCGGCGATCGGTGCCCGGCAGTTGCTTTAAATCAGCCCGAGCTGCCGTTTTTCTGCTAGGTTTGAAATCGCGATCGAGGAAGGGGACAACGGCCTATATTCAGCGCAGCGAGAAGGATTTTAACCTCATCCGCCCATTAAACGGGGCCGGTTCGCGTAAGGACGTTTTCGGCAGCGGGTGGTCGCACGCTGGACGATGCGAGTGAGGGTGGGCGGAAGGCGTCTATCCCGAGGTAGTGGAAGTCGAGTTCTGGGGGTGGCGGCGGGGAGGGCTTACGAGGGTAAAAAGGCTGGGGTCTCGGCTGACGACCGATAGGGGTCGGCCCCTTGCGGGGCTCCATCTCCCCCTTTAACACAGCTGGATGCTTTCGGCCTTTCCGACCGCTTGGGGAAGGCGGTCTGCGGTCCAAGGATTGGGCAGATAGGCAGCAGGTAGGGGCAGGCCCGTGTGCCTGCCTTCAAGCAGATGGGCAGGTAGGGAGATGGGGGATAGGGAAAATTAGTACTGGTCCGCTTCACCCCTTACGTGGCATCCCCACCTGGCCTATCGACCCGGTCATCTCCCGGGGCCTTACCCCGTTCCGATCCTCTGGTACTAACAAGCCCTGTTTGGCATAACGGCGCTGATCGCGCAGCTTGTGAAGCTGACCGTTGAGGTCGGGTAGCACCCAGGAAGGCGAAGTCCAGATATTGTCCTTAGGGGCTGCTCCCGCTCTTGGGGACAGAAAGGTCGTGATTGCGGCGATTATCAGGAAATCACGGGCGCAGCGTAGCATAATAGTTAGCCAGGCGGGTGATTTCCTCCTCGCTCAGTTGCCCGGCGATCTCGCGCATCCGTCCATAGATATCGTTGTGACGGCTGCCGTCGCGATAAGCCTTAAGCGTCTGCTCCAAGTAGGCTTGCGACTGGCCAGCTAAGCGCGGAGTGTCTATTTTTTCCCCTTGACCTTGCTCGCCGTGGCAGACCTGGCAGGGTGGAAGGATGCGCTTGCTGTCGCCGCGGCTGACCAATTCCAAAATCGGACCCTGATTTGCTGCGGCGGGTTGCGGCTCAGGCGGGCGCTGGCGGCTGTACCAAGCGGCTAGATCGGCCATGTCCTGATCGCTTAAAGTTGCAGCAAACCCTTGCATCAGTGGATTTTGGCGGCTGCCGTCTTTGTAATCGCGCAGTTGGCGGTAAAGATAAGTGGCAAGTTGTCCAGCAAGATGCGGAAAAGCAGGGCTGGTGCTTATTCCTTCGCCGCCGTGGCAGGCAGCACACGCCGAGGCTAACTCTTGGCCACGCTTGGGATCGCCGCGCTCGATCCGGCTCAAAGTGTGAGCGTCCCAAGCGACCTGGGTGGCAGGGGCGGCTCCTACTTCGACGCCGAGGAACCATAAAGCGATGGCGAGTGCTTTGCGCATCTTAGTACCCCCAAGGAGCAGAACCGTAGGTTTTGAGGAAAAAGAACTGGGCGATTGGAACTCCAAAGCTCAAAAGCATCAGCCCGCCGATGACCAGGTTCCAGAGCTTGAAGTTTTCCAGCCACACCGGAAGGTTTTGGGGCAGATGGAGCGGCTCGGAGTAGGCAGGATCAAGATCGTGTTGAACGGCTGGATGCTTGAGCGTCTTAACCAATAAATAACCGAATAGGATGGCTGAAGCCAAAAGCAGCGCCCCGCCCATGATCATGAACAGCTCGTACGGCTGCCAGCTCAAAGTCAATAGGCTGTGATAAGTGACGCTAGAGATGCGTCGCGGCTGGCCTAATAGGCCCAGAACGTGCCAAGGAGTGCTCAACAGTACCATGCCGATGAACCAGGTCCACAGCTGGACCAGAGCGAGGTGGTTGGAGTAAAGCGCCCTGCCGGTTAGCCTAGGCCACAGGTGATAGGCAACGGCGAAATACACGATCACGGTAGTGCCGGCAAAGATCAGATGAAAATGACCCGGCACCCAAGCGGTGTTGTGGACCATGGTGTTGAGAGCATAACTGGCGTTGATAAGGCCGCCAAAGCCGCCCAAGATCAGCATGAGCAACGCCAAAATCGCCGAGAGCACCATAGGATTCCCCCAAGGCAGGGCACCGATCCAACCAAACAGGCCCTGGCCACCGTTGAGCCGCCCAGCGATCTCGAGCGAGGCCAGCACGGTAAAGCCGGTAACCAGGGTAGGGACGGCGACCAAGAAAGTGCCGACCCCATGCAGCAGCTTCCAACCGGCAGCCTGCTCCGGGTCGACGTACAAATGGTGGAAGCCGATGGGCAGGCTGAAAAGCACAAGCCCAAGAAAAGCAAATCTTGCTGCCTCATCGCTAAACAAAAATCCTCCGGCTGCCTTAGGCGTAAAACAATATAAGGCGATGTAAGCGGGAATCAGCCAGAAATAGACGATAGGGTGTAAAGTCCAAGCGAACAAGGTGCGCGCCAACCCAGGATCGACGGTGCCAGTCCAGCCTAAAGACCAAGGAATAAGCTGGAACACCACCTCCAGCGCCACCCCGGCGCTGGTCCACAGCCACAACAAGGCATTGAGAGCGGTGGCATACATCGCCAAAGGCAAAGGCTTGTCTGAGTTTTCCCGTTTCCACTTGGTGGCCATCACCAGCATCACCGCGCACCAGGCCCAGGAGCCGATTACCAATAGCGCTGCGCCGATGTAGAAGCAAGGGTGAGCTTGGATCGGAGGATAAAAAGTGTAAAGTACCGAAGCTTTTCCGGTGAGCAACGGAATGGCCGCCAGCACCGTGCCGAACAGACTCAGACCGAATCCAGTCCAGGCCAGGGGCGGCTTCCAGATCGGCCGTTTGAGGCTAGTGGCAGCCGTGTAATAACCAAACCCCATGATAAATAAGATGGTCAGCACGTAAGCCATCAGTACCCCATGAGTGCTGACCGAGGCAAAATACACTCTGGCCGATTGCAGGATAGGGAAAATCCCGCTGCGCTCTACGACCTGGTAAAACCCCAAAACGCAAGCGATCAGGAAGGCACTAAACGCTACGCTTAAGTGCCACAAGGTCAGACGGCGGGTGTGAAGGTCGATCATGGTCTGACTCCGAGGTTGCGCTCCCAAGTTTGTTTATCTACCACGGTGACTCTACTCCACATGAAATCGTGGCCCAAGCCGCAGTACTCGTTGCACAGCATGGGGTAATCGCCGGGGATGGGGAATTTGGTCGTCACTTCTGACACGTACCCTGGAACGATCATGGTGCTCATATTGGTCATAGGCAGATGCACGCCGTGGAGCACATCCAAGCTGGCAAAGCGGAAAGTAATTGGAGTGTTGGCGGGAACCGTGATGCGGCGTGGATAAAACCCATAGCGGCCGGCTACCATCACAACCTTAAGGCTGCCGTCGGGCTGGAGTTTGACCCCCAATTGGTCTTCGGCGAACTCCTCGCTCAAATGCAGACGCGCCGGATCGATAGTCTCCACGTTGCTCGGGGGGTAGACGCCTCCAATCCAAGCAGTCAAAACGATCGCTCCCAGAAACAGCGCGATCATCCCCAACGCCACATAAAGCCATTTTTTCTCCAATGGATCGATATCCATGGTCAGTGCACCGCGCCTCGAGGTAGAAAGACTCCAAAGTACAAAAACAGCCAAGCAGCCGCCATACCGGCGGCGACGATGACCATCAAGGTCCAAGTGCCTTTGGGGGAGGAGTTCAGGATTTGTCGCCTTTCCTCTTCAGACGGTGGCATAGAAGTTCCCCTTCGTAGATGGATTGAGGATCAGAATTTGCCTAGAAAAGCTCCAATAGGCAAGCCGATTCTTGGAAAAATGCTATTACTATAAATAGACAATGCTAAAAAAGGAGAAAACTCGTGGCGCGCGAACTTGAAACCCTAGCTTCGGACTGGTTCTCTGGCACCCGCCTGCCTAAGGGGTGGTTGGTCGGTGCGGTCTTGGTGCTCATCTTTCTCTTTTCGGCCATTTACACCTTAGAAAGCGGGACTGTTGGGGTTTTGAGTACCTTTGGCCGCTATGACCCGGTGGAAAAACAACCGGGGCTGCATCTTAAGCTGCCTTTCATCCAAAGCGTGCACGTCTTCGACGTGCGTATGCATACGGTCAACTACAAGAGCAAAGAGGATGAAGCCGATCAAAGCGGAGTAGTCAACAAGCCCGCGATCGAAGTGCTTGACAATAAGAACCTGCCCATCGGCGTGGAGCTGACGGTCCAGTACACGCCGAATCAGGATCAAGCCGCCGAGATCCTGACGCGCTATGGCGCTAACTACTTCGAAAAGCTCATCAATCCGATCGTGCGCGATGTGGTGCGCGACGTGATCGGCAAATACCAGGCCGAGAAGATCGCCGCCGACCGCACCGCCATCGCCAACGAGATCCGCGCCGCCTTGGGGGACAAGTTCGGAGAGCTGCCGTTTCAGTTCCACGATGTGGCCATGCGCAATATTATCTTGCCGCCCATCGTGCTCAAAAAGATCGAGGAGGTACAGCTTGCCAAGCAGGAGGAGCAGCGCCTGGAGATGGTGGAAAAACAGGCCGAGAAAAATCAGAAAATTAAGACCATAGAAGCCAACACCCGGCTGATCGAAGTGACCACCCAGGCTAAAGCCGAAGCCGAACAGCAAAGGATCGAGGCCGATGCCAAAGCCTATCGGATCATGAAGGAGGCCGAAGCGATTGCGAGCGCCAACCAGCTGATCGCCGATTCCCTGACCGACAAGCTGATTCAGTACAAATCCATAGAAAAATGGAACGGAACCTATCCGGCTACGCTGATGCAGGGAGAAGGCAAGGGACTTTTGGTGCAGTTGCCCCAAGTGCGCTGAGCATGCCAGAATTTGAAACCTGAGAATGCAGTGGAAAAAGCGTGGTCGAGGGGATTTTGGCGATTTTGGTCGCGGTTTGGTTTTATCGCACGGCAACCTCTCGGGGGCAGGACCCTTTTTTGTGGGCGGCCGTCGGGGTTGGGGTGTATTATCTGGCGGTGTTCTTGTGGGTCTGGTTCAACAAGACCTCCTTTATGGAGGGAGTCCACCACCAAAGCGTGGCGGTCGGGGTGTTCATCCATTACCTAGGCAGCGTTTTGGGATTGGTGGCCGCCTGGTTGGTGCGCCGGTATGGGTTGATCAAGCGGGTACCGTGAGCTATGAGGATTTACACGCGCACCGGTGACCGGGGTGAGACCGGCCTCATCGGCGGCCTGAGGGTGAGCAAGGCTTCGCTGCGCATCAGAGCCTATGGCAGCGTAGACGAACTTAACTGCGCCTTGGGGATAACGATCAGCCAGTTGCAAGAAGGCGAGGTCAAGGCTTGGCTTTTGACGATCCAAAACGAGCTCCACATCGTTTGCGCCGATTTGGCCAATCCAGACCTAGCCCGGGCCGGACCTAGAATTACCGCCTCGCACGTCGAGGGGCTTGAGCGGTTGTGCGATCGGATCGACGCTGAGCTTCCCAAGCTCAAGCAATTCATCCTCCCGGGAGGGGCGTTTGCCGCAGCACTTTTGCATTTTGCTCGTGCGGTGGCGCGCCGAGCTGAGCGCGAAGTAGTAGCGCTGGCCGCTGAGGAGCCGATTAATACCGAAGTCATCCGCTATCTGAATCGGCTATCTGATCTGCTTTTTCTTTTAGCGCGCCTGATCAACCACCGGGCAGGGATAGTCGAGAGGCATCCGTCCTACTGAAGGGTTTGCCCTGGCGGTAAGATTCAAGTAAGCTTTACCTACTTAAACACTGGGAAAAAAGGAGTCAGACGTATGAAACACGAACTTCCCCCTTTGCCCTACCCGATGGATGCTTTAGAACCCTATATTTCCAAAGAAACCCTGGAATACCACTACGGCAAGCACCACAAGGCGTATGTGGACAACCTCAACAACCTGATTCCGGGGACAGAATTTGAGAACCTGAGCTTGGAGGAAATCGTCCTGAAAGCTTCAGGTCCGATCTTCAACAACGCTGCCCAGGTTTGGAATCATACCTTCTATTGGAACTGCATGGCGCCAAACGGCGGCGGGGAACCTGAAGGCAAGCTCGCTGACGCGATCCGGCGCGATTTTGGCTCGTTTGAAGCTTTCAAGGAGGCTTTCTCCAAGGCAGCGGTAACTCTATTTGGCTCCGGCTGGGCCTGGCTGGTAAAAAGCGGCGACAAGCTCGAAATCGTCCAGACTGGAAATGCTGGAAATCCTATGACTTCGGGGAAAAAGCCGCTTTTGACTTGCGACGTATGGGAGCACGCCTATTACATCGATTATCGTAACGCCCGCGCCAAATACGTGGAGAATTTCTGGAATCTAGTCAACTGGGACTTTGTCGAGCAGAATCTAGCCGGCTGATCGTTATTTGCCAGTGGCAGCTTCTGGGTAGGGGCACGGCATACCGTGCCCCTACTTTTTTGGTTGCAATCTGAGCGAAGTTTTCTATGGTTAATAAAAGACGGCAACCAGAAAGTGAGCGGGGGAAAGATGAGAAGTTGGCTTAAGATGGCTTTTTTGGTCGGGGTATTGGGTGCGATGATGGGGACTGCAGTCAGCGGGGAAAGCTACGACATCAAGATCCGGCGGAAACTGGGGATTGGGTTTGGCAACGTGGTGAGCAGTTGGCTTGAAATCCCCAAAACCATGATCAACACCTACAACCAGAGCAATTTCTGGTTCGGCATCAGCGGCGGACTCATCAAAGGGCTGGTGAACACCGGCGGGCGCGTGCTCACCGGGACCTTGGACGTATTGACGTTCTATATCCCCACTCAACCGGTGCCGCAACCTAAGCTGGTGTGGGAAGATTTCGACGCCGACACCCGTTACGGCGAGGCCTTCCGGCTCGATACCAACGGCAAAGAATAAGACTTTGCGCTTAGCAGGGCTTCGCTCTGGGACGGAGGCAGGAGCCGAATGGGTAGCCTGAGGTCAGGGTTTAAGCTCTGCTTTATCGCCGCAGCTTCGGTTTTCCCTGGAAAAGGACCGATCACCACCTGTTCCCCCCGCTCGGATAGGATCAGACGGGCGGGAAGCGGGGGGGCTTGATGTCTTAAGATCGCCACCAAGCGGCGCGCGGCCCGCGATGAGAGGGTATAGTCGACCAGCAAATACCAACCTGGGGTTGCAGCGGGTGGTTGGTATTGATGCTGCCAGGACGGGGGGCGATCGAGCACAGGCGCTTGCTCCAAATAGACTTGCCAGGGCATCGAGTCTTTGGTGATGGGCAAAGGGATGCCGCGGGCTTCGGCGAGGGCTTGATCCACTCGCTGCCAATCTACCGCCACTTTGAAGTCCCGCTCGATTCGACGCAGGCGCTGCATCAGCCTCTGGCGGAGGGTATGTAGAGTTTTTACATCCTGGCGCAACGGCGCGTGCGCCTGTAAATAAAGCTCACCCTGGCGCCAGCCGACCAAGTAAGGCTGGTCCACAATAGTTACCTCGGTGCCGACCGGGACGTGAGGGAACAGAGCGGCGATATCTTCGGGGTAGAGCTGGATACAGCCGTGGCTGACCCGCAATCCTATGCCGTAGGGCTTGTTGGTGCCGTGAATCAAATACCCCGGGAACGAAAGGCGCAGGGCATAGGCGCCCAAAGGGTTGTCTGGTCCCGGCGGGACTATGCTGGGTAACCGCTCGCCGCGCTGTGCATGTTCCTGGCGGATCGAAGGCGGCACTATCCAATTCGGATTGGCCTCTTTGCGTACTATTTTAGCTACGCCGCGCGGGGTTTCCCAGCCTTCGCGGCCGATTCCGACCGGGTAGGACCAGACCTCGTCGGGACGATCCGGCGGAAAATAAAACAGCCGCATCGCCGCCAGATTCAGGACGATTCCAGTACGGGGCACCTCGGGCAAGACGAATGCCAACGGCAGCAGCACGTCCCGATCCACAGGCGGCAGCCAGGGATCGATGTCCGGGTTGGCGTCGCGAAGGGCTTGAAAGCCGAGGCTGAAGTGGCGGGCGATATCTGCCAGCGTATCCCCTTCCTCGATGGGGATGCGAGCCAATCGGCCGATGACAAGATCGCTTGCCGAAATCCGGAAACGCTCGGTTTCAACCGTAGTGGGTGGAATTTCTTCCGGTTTGGGAGGCATGGATCGACAGCCGCCCAGGGCAAGCAACAATATGAACCACCAAATTACAAGTCGTTTCATCACCATCCCCAGACGAGGCGACGGGATACCCAGCCGGTGAGCCCATCTTCGCGCCTGACCTTGACCCAGCCTCTGGCCCGTTTCAGGGTGCGCAGGACTTCGCCGTATTTACCCCGACCCACTGCCTGGAAGCGGGTGCCTGGGCCGCGGCGGATGTTAAGACTTGCCACTTTGGGCACCACATGCGGGGTGTGGCCTACCAAAGGCCGGTAGACCCATCCCTCGTCGTTTTCAAAATCCTTGACCTTCAACCAGTTGCCTTGGCGGCCGACGACCATCAATGGATAGCCCTGCCCTAGCTCCCAGAGAACGGGGTAATGGATACCGGGACCGCTACGCATATTGATTTCAGGCCGATCGACGCTGACCATTTCGACGGCCTGAACGACCGCGGCTGGGCAGAGTAGAAAGAGGAGGACAAAAGCCAGGCCGAGGTGTTTTCCGGTCATCGGCGTACCTTAGGGGATATCGGTAGACGTAGTCTGGCAGAGAGTTAAGAGGTATAAACCAGGCATGGGGTAAATGCTACCACGCTGAGCGGGATGTTCAAGGCGAGAGGGGAAATTCGTGTCGGAAAGGATCGGCTATTTTCTCGTCTTCAGCCTGGCCAGCCTTTATAAAGCAACCTATCTACCCCCAGGAAGGCTCAAATGCAGGCAAAAAACCAACCTAGTCCGGCCCCGAGTACAATCAGGGAGGCTGCAGTGCGCGCCGGACCGCTCCAGGAAAGGCGTGCCGCCTTCCGAATGAAAGGCAAAAGCGCCAGGATCAGGGCCAGCTGGAAAGCCTCGATGCCGAGGTTGAAGGCGGCAAGGTCCAAAAGCCAGCTGTCGCCTACAGGGGTACTTTTCAGGCTTTCGGCTAGGGCTCCGGCGAAGCCGAAGCCGTGAACCAAGCCGAAGGCGAAGGCGAGGGCGACGCCGTGGCGGTCTTTGCCGAGCAGGTTGGAAAGGCCCACGTAAGCGATGGTCAAGGCGATCGCAGGCTCTACCCACGCGCCGGGTAGGCTGACTAGGCCAAAGGCGGCCAGGCCCAAAGTTAGGCTGTGGGCGCAGGTGAAGGCGGTGACTACCCAGGCCAGCCGGCGCAAGGAGGTTTGGGCTACGATGAGGCCCAACAGGAATACCAGATGGTCAAAGCCGGTGGCGATGTGGTGCACGCCGAGCCGGAAAAAGGCCAAGGCTTGCGGCATAAGTGCTAGGACCGGGGCGGAGGTTTCCGCGGCGCTCCACGGTACGGCAGAACCACCTGCTTCCTCAGGTGGCCCTGGCGAAAGAACAGTTTCCAGGTGGGCGCTGAGCAAGCTTGGAACTTCCCTGTGCGCGGGATAAGCGGAAAGGTCGCGGCTTGAGCTTTCCTTGGGCACGTCCGCCGCGACCAGCCTGACCCCCTCGCCGACGCCAGCGATTACCTCCTTCCAGCCAGTCTCTTCAGGCTGCCTGGAATCGCGGTATTCGATCTTGACTTCAGCAAACCGGTCCAGAGGGGCGGTCAGCTCGACTTTAAGGCGCAAGGTAAACAGCCCTACAGCGCCCGGAACTAGCCCTTGGCTTACTTCCTTCAGAGCGGGTTTTAGGATTTGACCGTTTACGGTGAGTTCGATGCCGGCTTGGATGGCTTTGGCATAGCTTTGGGCATAAGCTTCCCACTCGCCGGCAGAAGCGCTGCCGTCGCCGTCTAAATCCGCCTCCTGGGCGGCGATGAGGGTGGGGATTTCGGCCATATCTACCAGATAGCGGACCTGGACGGCTTTCGCCAGGACCCGGATGGCCGCCTGGCGGTTGACGGTGGTGTTGCCCAAGGGATGGGCAAAGGCTGAGCCCGTAAGCAACAAGCCAAGCAGCATGGCTCTCATCGCCAGGCCCGTTGGCCGAGGATGGCGCGCATATCCGCCTGCAGCCTGGGGTCCGGGGTACCGAGAGCCAAGGCCGCCCGGGCGTGGTTTTGCGCTTTTGACCGATTGCCGGCGCGCGCCAGCACCCGCGCCAGAGTGGCGTGGCTGTAAATGTCGGGACGGGCGGCGAGCTCTTCCTGCGCCAGCTTCTCAGCGTGCGAAAATTGGCCAGTCTCGGCGAAATACTCGGCCAATTCGCGCCGAGACAGTCCGGTGTCGAGTTTCACCAGCGCTTCCAGCAGAGAAGCTAAGTGCTTGGCCGTTCCTTCCTGTCCGAGCTTGCAGGCGATGTGCCAGGCGGCCAGAGCGTCTTCAGCGTTGGGGTGAAGGCTGAGCGCCTGCCGATGCGCTTCCAGCGCCCCCTTGAGATCGCCTTGGGCTGAAAGCAGGTAGCCTTTCTCCCGCCAGGTAGCGGAGAGATTTGGGTAAGCCTGCTCAGCTGCGGCGATGGCCTGCTCGGCGGCAGCGGGGTTGCCGGCATAGAGGTAAAGCCTTGCCAGATGCACAAAGGCCCAAGCGGCCGCCTCGCCGCGTTTGGGACTGCTGCGCGCCGCCAGGGCCATGAGCTCGATCGCCCCGTCCAAGTCGCCGTGAAGGAAGCGCAGGTGGGCGGCGCGGGTCCAGGCCGGAACCCCTGGCTCCAGCTCGGCCAAGCGCTGAGTCATCGCCACTGCTTCGGCATAGCGGCCAAGTTCCACCAGCGCATCGTTCATCAGCGCCAGCGTGCGCGGCTCATCGGGTACTAGGTGCTGGGCTGTTTTGGCAGCTTCAAGTGCTTCGCCGAAGCGGTGCTCGGTCATGTGTGCCCAGGCCAGGAGGGTCCAGACCCGGGCGCGGTTCGGGGTACGCTCGGCCTCGGTGGCGATGATCCTTTTGGCGCGCTCGAACTGGGCCGCGTCCGGCCGGGTACGCTGGGCGAGTAACAGGGACTCTGCCTCGCTCAAGGGATCGGCCGCCACTGTGGAAACCGCAAGCAGGCATGAGAGCACGATCTGGCCCCACATGACCTGCGCTCAAGGACCCACCGGGAATGTCCGCTGATCTACCGTCGGTCCGGCGTGGGGGGTGGCGGAGTAAGGAAAGACCCGGTGATAGAGTTGGTCGTTGGCGTTGACGTTGTCCCCCACCAGGGTGATGGTGGCGTAGCTCGGCCCACTGGCCAGCGCTGTCAGAGCGATGTCCACCACGTCGTCGCCTAGCCTCCGGCCGTTGGGCCAGCCAGAGGAGTTGACGCTGGCAGTGGCCAGGTCTCCGCCGATGAAGCCAAGGCGGCTGAAGCCTTCCTGGCCCGCCAGCCGCACCGGGTCGGTGGCGGTGTCCACCCGCAGCACGTCCGGAATGAAGACAGCAGCCAGATCGCTGCGGTTAGTCGTGAGAAGTGGACTTTGCCCGGTGGGATCCCCGAACAGGGCAAAGTTAATCAGAAACGCCGGTTCGGGATTGAGCGCGTAGGTGGCAAACTGCGCCGCATCGACCGAGGGCGAGGTGCGGTTGTAGTTGTCCTTGTCCTTTAGGGCCACCAGCAGTTCGTTGAACAGCGGATTGCCCATCCGGTTGACCTGGACGAAAGGCCCGGAACTGAGCGGCTCCCCTTTGGTCCTGAGCACCCGGATGGAGGGGCGGCTGACGCTGGCGTAGACCCCAACCCCAGTCTTGGGGCCGAAGAACGGAGCGTTGTAGGGAAGCGAAGGCAGGCTAGAGAGGGGAATCTGGATCGCGTAGGCGAGCACGTTGAAGCCTTTAAAGCCGTCCACCCCGCCGCCGTCCTGGCCCAGCCCATCGCTTAGATTGCTGTTTTTGTCGGCGATGATCCTGGGGTCGAGCAGATCAAAGATGCCGGGCGTGTCGGCGTAGAAGCCGTCCTCGCGGGGACCTGCGAACACCGCCTCGCCCGAAGGCAGACTGAAAATCGTCTGCTGGGTATAGGTATCCAGTTCGGCGAAGCTGGTCGCGCCCGAAACCGCCTTGCCGGTGGTCGGATCATTGTACGCCGGGGTGGTGCGCAGCCCTACGTTGGGCGGGGGAACCTTTAGATCGCTGGCGATGACGCGGGAAGCCTTGCCCTTCACCTGGGTCACGGAATAGGTCTGGGTGTAGTTCTGGCGGGTATCGCCCACGTTCAGGATGGGTCCTGCCTCCGTCCCTAAGCCGTAGGACAGTATGGTGTTGGGGTTTTTGAGTCCCGGCGGGGCGAGCGGATTGATGTCCGAGAAACGGAAGTCGTAGCGGAGTAAAGTGGCGCCGCTTGCAGGATCGGCGATGTGGATGCTGTAGCGGGCGTCGGCGGCGAAGCGATCGTAGATCACGCCATCGCCCGGCTCGGAGAAAGGCCGCACGTGGACGATGACGTTGAGCACTTTCTGGCCCGGATCGTCATACTTGGTGCCGACGAAGGCATAGACGTCGGTAATGTTGGCTTGGGGGTCCTGTTTGATCAGCGGGGCGTCGCTGTGGCTGGCGGCCAAAGCTCCCAGGGCACAAGCCGCCAGTGCGCCGGCAGCGATTGGAATCAGGCATCTCATGATAGGGTTCCTCCGCAAAAAGTTCGGTAAAAAGTCGCACGCGGAAACCAAGTCCGCCATCTTCTATACGAGCGGACCGAAAGATCGGATGCAGAAAGCTCACTCAGGAAGCGGCCGCGCGCACGAACAGCAACGCCCCCACGTCGGTGTAGACCTCGCCGTGGCAGCTTCCCGCCAACGCGAGCTGGTAGTCTCCGGCGCGCAACAGAACATCGCCCAGAAACAGTTCCCCGGCCAGCATCAGGCATTCTTCATCGGCAGGATGCAGGTGCCCCGCGAGCCGGCTGCCGGGGGCCAGGCGGAAAAAGCAGGAGGTGAGCTTGCCGTCTGACCACAATTGCTTTTTTTCAATTCCTCGGGTCACCTCGACCCACTCCCCGGAACCTGCCAAGACGATCCGCCCGGATTCCCTGTGGGATGGCCAAATCCCTCCCACCAGCTCTCTGAGTAGGGAAACTGTGCGGCCCAGAGAAGTTCCGCGCAGGAAAGCCAAGGCCCCCTTTGGGGAGCGGATGGGAGCGTGCTGGCTGCCGGCCGGCAGGACTTGGTAATCAAGCGGACCAAGCGTCTGCCCGCCGATTTGAACCTCCCCTTCGAGCACGATCCCCTCTTCGACCCACAGGTGGCGGTGGACCGGCAGGGTTGCGCCTGGGGAAAGCTCGATCAACACTGAGTTTCCTTGGGGGCCGTACCAAAGCGGTTTGATCCGTATTCCGCGGACGATTCTGCGCCAGTTGCCATCCTCCCGGCGCACCGTCCGCAAGCCGGCGTGGTCAGTAAGACTTTTAGAAATGCGCGCCAGCAGGCGTTGGCGGATGGCTTGCTTGGCCCCGGACGGAGGATCGGTCGGCGCGATTGCTTCCGCAAGCATAAGATTCAGTTCGATCAATTCAGGAGCGTCGGTTGGCCGTTTTTCGGTCATGGCTGTTCGTGTTTGGGTCATCTTCGGCTAGCGCCTGGCGCAGGCAGATCAAGGCGCGGCGAATGTGGGATTTTACGGTTCCGAGGGGCAACCCGGTGTGGCAGGAGATTTCGGCGTGGCTTAAGTCTTGGAAAAACGCCAGGGCGATCAGTTGCCTGGACTGGGGGCCCAATTCTGCCAGGGCTGCGTGCAGGCGGTTTTCCTGCTGCAGCGCTGCCAAAAGGTCCAACGGGTCGTCCCGGGGGCTGGCTGCAGCAGGGGCCAAGCTTTCCAGTGCAGTTTTGCCTTCTGCCCGGGTGTGGGACCGGATAGCATCCAGGGCGCGGCTGCGCACGATGGTCAGGATCCAGGCCAGCGCCGAGCCGCGTTTGGGGTCGAAGCGGGGCGCCTGACGCCAGACCTGCCAGAAAGCCTCCTCGGTCACTTCTTCCGCCAGCGGGACATTGCGGGTAATACGCAGGGCCAGACCATAGACCCGCCCAACCACAGCCTCATACAGCGAGACGAAGGCTTGTTGGTCTTGATGGACGATGCGTCCGATTAAGCCCCGCAAAGCTGTTTCATCCACCTGGGTAGCAAAGCGGGTTGGCGGCGAATTTTCTTCGGCCATCTCTTCTCTGTCCGATCCTGCCCGGGGAGTCGCCTGGTGTGGCAAGGCATTATCCTCTTCCTGCGGATATTTACCATACGTCAGAGGCTCCTGCTTGGATGCTAGGAAGCCAATCTTAAGCCTGCTTCGTCGTGCTTGGGTATTGGAATTGCAGCGGGTTTAAGGCTAGACTTGAATCTTCATTTATAAAGATTCACGGAGCTTGAAAGATGCTGTTTCACAGTGCCGCTGGCTTAGAGGGTTTGCTGCGCGATTGTTTGGAGGTGCGCGGCAACAGCGTAAAGATTGTAGATGCCCATAAGCTGCGCGAGGAGCGCCTGGATGCCTTGATCTACAACGCGCTGTTTCAGCCTGAAGAAAGGGTGCGGTATTTTCTCGCTTGGCTGATCCGCCAGGCCGCATCTGGTCATGCGATCTATCCTGCCTCTCTTGGAGCATTGTATGCTAAACAGGGACGGGGGCAGATACCGAAGTTGGTGATTCCGGCGGCCAGCCTGGAGGCTATGACTTACGCGGCAGGCAGGGCGGCTTTCCGGGCGGCCAAGGAGGTTGGCTGTGGCGCTTTGGTGTTTTCTTTGGAAGGGGTAGATACCCCATCGCCGCTTGACTACGCCACCTGCCTGTTGGCGGCAGCGATCCGCGAGGGCTATGAAGGCCCGCTGTTTCTCGAAGCCGATTTCCTGCAGGCCGAGCCTGGCAAACGGGAGAATTTACAAGACCGGGTCGAAGAGGCACTAAATACTGGCTTTTTTAACTTGCTGCTTGACCCAAGGCGTTTGATCGATGTGACTTTACCCGATCCTAAAGCCCAGGTAGAGGCGGCCTACACCCTCTGTGCCGAACTGGCCAGCCTGATGCGCCGGAGCGAACCTGAAGGGGTAGGCAGCGCTATCGGCATCCGCTTCAACTGCCGCGGTGATGCAGATTTGGTCCCCCGCCTGAGGGCCTTTATGGAAGGTTTTGAGCCGGAGTTTGTCAGCCGCGCTGGGCACGTCCCCGGCATCGCTACGTTCGACCTGAGCATTCGCGGGGTAGCAGACCTAGATGCTGCAGTAGACTTTGCCGAGGTAGCGCGGCGCGAATATTACTTGCCTACTGGGCTTAGCTTGGAAGAGGAAGCAGCCACCGAGGAGGTGCTGGAGGCGATGCTAAATCTGCCCTTTGGGCAAATACACTTTGGCGATTGGCTGGAAGCTAAGCTTGCTGCTCGCCCTGACTTAGCTGCACTTGAGCAAGCAAGCCAGTGGTGGGAACTTCAGGATCAGGAACAACAAGCGCTTATCGATGACCTCAAGGACGAATGGAGGGGCATCTTGCAGCGCCTAGGAGCGGTAGATAACATCCACCTTGTCGTCGAGACGGTCGCCATTCAGCAGACCGAATTGCCCAGGCCAAAGGAAGGGTATCATCAAGACGCTGAGACCTATTATCGGGACATCTTGGATCAACTGGGGTGAGGCTGGCCTGCCTGATGGTAATATCCGTCAGGCCAGCATCTAGGTCACAGGGAAGTGATCTTCCCATGCTTGGCTTCAAGAAGGAGCTTTAGGATTTCCTCGATTAATCTGGGACCGCGATAGATCAGGCCGGTGTAAAGCTGGATCAGGCTAGCACCGGCCTCGAACTTGGCCAGGGCGTCTTTGGCACTCAAAATCCCGCCGCAGGCGATGATGGGAATTTGCCCTGCGAGTAAGGTATGAAGCTCCCGGACAACGGCAGTGGATTCGGCAAACAGCGGCTTGCCGCTCACTCCCCCCGGTTCCTGACCGTGGGGAAGGTGGGCGATCTGCGAATGATCCAAGGTGGTGTTAGTCGCGATGACCGCATCTATCCCATGGCGTAGGAAGGCGTCGGCCTGCGCTTGAAGCTGCTCGTGGGTGAGATCGGGGGCGATTTTGACCGCAAGCGGCAAAAATTTTCCGGTCCTCCGGTGCAGGCGCTCGCGGGCAGCCCGCAACTCAGCCAAAAGCGCCTCTAGTAACTCGCCGTGCTGCAGTTCGCGCAGCCCTGGCGTGTTCGGGGAAGATAAGTTGATGCTGACGTAATCAGCCAGCTCATACACGCGTTCTAAGCCTTGGAGATAATCTTTTACCGCGTGCTCGTTAGGGGTGGTGCGGTTTTTCCCTAGGTTTACCCCTAAAATAAAATCCCGCTGCTTAAAGCGCTTTAGGTTTTCGACCAGGTGCTCCATTCCTAAGTTGTTAAACCCCATACGGTTGATCAGGGCGCAAGCTTCAGGAAGGCGGAACAGGCGCGGTTTGGGGTTGCCGGCCTGCGGGCGGGGGGTGACGGTGCCGACTTCGATAAAGCCGAACCCCAGACTGGCCAGCCCCAAGATATGGTCGCCGTTTTTGTCCAAGCCCGCCGCCAGTCCCACGGGATTGGGAAAACGCAGCCCGAAAACCTCCGTCGGGAGATGGCACGCCCGGTTTTTAAGCGGATTGAGTGCTCCAAGCCGGGCGGCTAGATCCAAAGCGCCAAGCGTAAGACGATGGGCAGTTTCAGGATCGAGCCGAAACAAAAGCGGGCGGATGAGCGAATAAAGGTCCATGAAGGGCTCGATGCAGTTGATAAAGCCGCTTGGGTTCTAGCCGGTTGGTGCGTTGCCTGTTTTGGCACGCAGCGCCGCGAAACCCGAGGTAATCCGGGTCGAGAGCACGCAGGGATGAGACGTCTTCAAGGCGCAAGGAGCCTGCTAATCCGACGAGCAGCCCTTGCGCTTTGGCGCGCCCCACAAAACCTTTAAGCCACGTAGCAGAACGCAGTTCGGTTAGCCTAAGGCGTTTGTCGGCCGTATCCAGCATAGCGCCGGCGAAGCCCGCTTTGGCCAACTCTTCCAGGACGATAAAATCCACTGTGCGATCGGCAAAGATCACCCCGACCAGTTTGGTTTGCCTGGCCAGTGGAGCAAGCGCCTGTAGAGTGGCTGGAAGGTCGCCTTCGAACAAACCAATCTTGACGTAGTCGACGCCGGTGGCGGCCACCTGCCAGGCAGCGTCGGCCACCACCTCAGGCAAAAGCGGTAGATCCCCGATGGTTGCGCTTAGGATATGCGCAGGCAGCGCCTGCCGGATGGTTTGGATCACACTCACCGGCAAGGCACCCAACGCCCCTTGGGCTGGGTGTTTAAGATCGATCAGGTCAGCACAGGCGGCCAGGCGGGCCTCTTCAAGATCGGTTACGCTGATGAGCAGTCGAGTCATACGGTCTTCTGTGGTTTGAAGCTTTCGATTTGCGCTATCAACCATTGCCAAGCTTCGATTTCTCTTGAGCCGGCAGTTTTGCCCAGAATGGTTTCCAAATAGGCGAGTTCTTTCTCGATTTTTTCAAGCGGCAGAAGGTTTAAGCGGCTGACTAGGATCGCTGCCTCGAGTACCGCGAATTGGGCGCGATTGAAGCCCAAAAACGGGGCGTGGTTGACCTGGTGCACGGGGCGGCAAAACAGCTTAGGACGGATTGGATCGTCTTCGACGTGGACGAGTTTCAGTTCGGTGTGCGAGAGGGCATCGCGCAGCCTGGGGCAAGCAATGCGTTCGGCCAGCGCCAATGGCCATTCCAGGCGCCCGGTCAGGCAGCCGGCGAAGATGCGCACATCGTCGGTAGCGTTCATCACGGCCACGCCGGTGGCCAGGAGATTGTCCAGCGTTTGGGAAGGGCGGAAAGGCAGGATCGCCCATCCCTCCCGCCAAGTGTGCACGCCCATCGGGGCAATATGGGGCTTACCCGCCTTGTCTTGGGTGGTCACGATGGTTTCTAGGATCATTCGGAAGGCTTTTTCTGCAAGGTCGTCCCGGCAGGTTTGTATGCGTGGAGGTTGGTCTCGGTTTGGACCGGTTCTGCGGCGCAGCCCCATTCCAAGGGTTCGTCCTGTTCATAGCGCTTGCCCAGTTGCCAGGCGATCTGGGCCTTGGTGAGCTCGGCGCCCAGATAAAAAGCGTGCCCGCCGTCGCGTTCTACCCCCAAATGCGGGAACAATTCGAATGGGTCGCGAGCTGAGTGAAGACCGTCGCGGTTGAAGATATGGATGCCTTCTTCGGTAACTTGGATGCGAAAGCTGGGATCCCGGATCATGCTTTGCAGCTCTTTAACTTCCTCCAAATTATACGCCAACGGCTTAGGCTCGTGCAGGCTCATCAGGCCAGGATGGATGTGTTTGGGCAAAGTATGGTGCTCGCGCGCATAAAAGAGAATGCGCCTGGCCAAGTCGGCCTCGGGCACGGCGCGCCGACAGTGGCCGCTGACCTGGGTGGTCAAGATATTGTGGACGTGAAGCTCCGAGCAGATTCCCAGCAGCATAGCGTTGATGCCTGCGGTGTCGGCGTGGGTAAGTTCAGTGAGGTTGCCTACCCCCATCAGCATCTCGGCTTCGGGGTAGCGCCTTCGGGTTTCGTAGTAGCGCACGATCGAGGCGGTAAAGCCGAAGTGGATGGGTTCTAGGATCGGGTCGAGGATAAAGGGTCGGTTTTGGCGCTCCAGGATTGCCACCGCCGCATCTAGGGTCTCCAGATCCGTAGGGGGTTGGGGAATGAGGATGGGGCAGCTTTCCACTTCTTCGGCGATCCATAAGGTGTCTAGGTGTAAGCTTAAAAGATAATCGGCTCCTGCCCGCCCGCCGCGTAACAGGTCCTCTGGGTTTAACGAATCCACGCTGACCAGATACCCTTGGGCTTTGAGAGCCTGGATCGCTTCTTCCAAGTGCGGAAATTCGGTATTCGGCAGAAATCCCAAGTCGATCACGTCCGCTCCATGGCGCCGGTACCAGTCGGCCTGGCTGATGATTTGCGCTACGCTCAGCTTGGACGCGTCGGTGATTTCGGCAAAAATGCGGATGTCGTAGCCGGAGAGGTCAGGTTTTTGGGTTTTTTGTCCAAAAAACGCCGGCAAGTCTTTGATCTCGTTAGGGCCGCGTTCGACCGAAAGGCCAAGCTCGTGCGACAGGGCTTCCAGATCCCCGGTGCAGCGACCAGGGACCAAAATCCTGGTGGCGCCAAAGGTATCCTTGAGCCTGCGGCGGATCATGTCGGCGGTCATCAGCGCAGCCACCGTCAGCCCCAGTTGGTGGACGGTGTAGTCAAAATCCGGCTGCATGGCCGCAAGCGTTTGACGAAGCTGCTTTTCTGCCAGCTTGCCGGTGAGAAACAGGATATGCTCGCGCTTGTTGTCAGACATGGGCGGAAGGCGTGGCCAGGTGCGGATATGCTACCATTGGTCAAGTCGTAATTAGACGAATTTCGAGCCATGCGTTTCCTGGAGCGGCTTAACCAAGACAAGCCCATGCTCATGGGCATCCTCAACGTCACCCCGGACAGCTTTTCCGACGGCGGAAGGTATCTGGAGGTGTCCGCTGCGCTGGCCCAGGGGCTCAAGCTAGCCGAGGAGGGGGCAGAGATCATCGACGTGGGAGGGGAATCGACCCGTCCCGGGGCAGAGTCTGTGGCGGCAGAAGAACAAATCCGACGCGTAACCCCGGTGATCGAGGCGCTTGCCGCCGCCCTTCCTGAGGGTCGCTTCATCAGCATCGACACTACTTTGGCAAAAGTCGCCGAGGCCGCCGTTCAGGCAGGCGCCACGCTCATCAACGACGTCTCGGCTGGGCGCGACGACCCACAAATGTTTCAGCTCGCGGCTAGGTATCGGCTACCGATCGTGCTCATGCACATGCAGGGCACCCCCAAAACCATGCAGGACAGTCCCGCTTACCAAAACGTCGTATCCGAAGTCCTCCAGTTTTTGCAGGCGCGGGCCGAGGCAGCGCAGCGAGCAGGGGTGGCTCAGGAGCAGATCCTCATCGATCCAGGGATCGGTTTCGGCAAACGCAAGAGCGACAATCTAAAACTATTGGCGCATATTGACCGATTTGTCGCTACTGGCTGGCCGGTGCTTTTAGGGACCAGCCGCAAGCGCTTCATGGGGCAGGTATTGGAAGTGACCGATCCGACCGAATTGATCTCAGCGACTGTGGCCACTACAGCGTTAGGGGTGATGGCAGGGGTGAAAGTGTTTCGCGTCCACGACGTGAGAGAAAACCGCCAGGCGCTGGAGGTGGCCTGGGCGATCCGAAAGGAACGTTATTGATCCGCAACGGATGGTTTTTACCCCCGGATGCGGCGGGACAAGGGTAAAGCGGCTTTGTTTCCCAATCAATAATACTTGCGTTATTCCCTAGCTTGATGATAGGTTTTTGCCGGGCAAGAAGAGGAGGCAAATTATGGGCTGGCGCAGGCGTGGACCGGAAGAAACCTATAGCGAGGAAGAAATCGTGGCGCGGCTTAAAGAAGAACTGCCGCACTGGTATTACGAAAACGGCTGGATCCGGCGCAAGTACAGAACCTCTGGCTGGAAGGGGACGCTGATGGTGGTCAACGCCATCGGCCATCTGGCCGAGGCGGCCTTTCATCATCCGGATCTGACTGTCTCCTATGCGTTTGTGATCGTCAAACTCGTAACCCACTCGGCCAAAGGAATCACCGACAAGGATTTTGAACTGGCCAAAAAGATCGAAGAGGTTATTATGTGGCGTCCGGGAGAAGGCAGCGCTTTACAAGGCACCCCGGACGACCCGCGGTTTAAGTACATCAAGTACGATTAAGGCTTAAGCTGCAGGCAGTTGCCAAGGAGCCGGTCCTGGTTTTCCAGCAGCCAGTCGATGTCGGGCTGGTGGTGCATGGCCTGGTGGATGGCCTGGGCAGTGGCCTTGCGGTGGATGGCAAACAGCGCCTGGTGATCGCATTGGTAGTCCTCCCGGCCCACCATCGGATTCAGCCACACCGAGACGATGATGCCTAGCTCATTGATCTTCTCCTTGGGAATGTCGCCGGCTCGCACCGCATCCAGAACGCCATGGGCGACCGCCGCCTGGACGGTGCCCAGCAGGATGTTGGTGTAGCGTTTAGCCGGCGTGCCTTTCACGCGCACCTTGCTGACCATCAGGGTCAAAGGGCGCAGCTGAATGCTGTGGTCGAGGACGACAAACACCCGGCTGGGTCCTGCTACCTGGGCGCTGCTTAAGATCGCGAGCGCCGTCCCTACCGGACCGTCTAGTTCGCCGATGATTACCTCGGGCTCGGCAGCGGTGCCTGGAGGGCCACCTGCCAGCAGGGTTTGGCCGCTTCTGAAAGCGATGCGTTCTGCCATTTGTTGGCCTGACGGATGGTAAAGTTATAAAACTAAGTATACTAGTGAGAATTATCTACTTTTTTAAAGGCACGACGGTGAAACTGGAGGAAATTTTTGCTGAACTGATTGCCGCTATCGGTGAAGACCCGAACCGGGAGGGGCTGGTAGATACCCCCAAACGCGCCGCGGCAGCTTTCCGCTACCTTACCAGCGGCTACCACCAGTCGCTGGAGGCCGTTTTAAACAACGCCATTTTCGAGGCCGATACCGAAGACATGGTGATCGTGCGCAATATCGAGTTGTACTCCTTGTGCGAACACCATCTTTTGCCGTTTATAGGCAAGTGCCACATCGGCTATCTTCCCTCAGGCAAGGTGATCGGCTTGTCTAAAACTGCCAGGATCGTCGAGATGTACGCGAGAAGGCTGCAGATTCAGGAGCGGCTGACCAAACAGATCGCCGACACTATCCAGACCGCGATCAAGCCGCGCGGCGTGGCGGTGGTGATTGAGGCCAAGCACTTATGCATGATGATGCGGGGGGTGGAGAAACAAAACTCGGTGATGACCACTTCGGCTATGCTGGGTCTGTTCCGCGAGCGCATCAACACCCGCGCGGAATTTTTGAGTCTGATCGGCCATCCGGTCTAAAGCCGTGACGTTGGGCGTTTTACTGGTCAATCTGGGAACTCCTAAGGCGCCAACGCCAAAGGCGGTTCGCCGTTATCTGCGTGAGTTTTTGGGGGACAAACGGGTAGTTGCGCTGCCGCGGGTTTTGTGGTTGCCGCTGCTTTACGCGCTGGTTTCCAGCGTTCGCGCCCGCCGGGTGGCTAAGTTATATCAGTCTATCTGGTTGGAAGAAGGCTCGCCGCTTTTGGTGTATACCCAGCGGTTGGCCCGAAAGCTAAGCGCGCAAGGGTGGCAAGTGGCAGTCGCCATGCGCTACGGCGAGCCGGACTTGGCGACTGGCCTTGAGGCATTGCGAGCGCAGGGGGCAAAGCAGATATTTGTTCTGCCGCTTTATCCCCAGTATTCAAAGACCACCACGGCTGCGGTGTTCGAACGGATCAGCCAAGTGCTCTCTACCTGGCCGTATCTGCCGGATTGTTACTTTTTGAACGATTATCACGCCGAGCCGGCCTACATCGAGGCGGTCGCAGGGCGGATCGACGCCTTCTGGCGCGAGCACGGACGCCCAGACCAGTTGCTTATATCCTTTCACGGCCTGCCTGAGAAAAGCCGCGCGCAGGGCGATCCTTACTACGAGCAATGCTTGACTTCGGCTTGTCTGATAGCCGAGGCTCTGGAACTGGCTTCTGCGAATTGGCAGGTGGTGTTCCAATCGCGTTTCGGGACAGCAGAGTGGCTTAAGCCTTACTGCGCAGAGGTCTTGCAGTCCCTGCCGAAACAGGGCATCCGGAGAGTGGATGTCGTATGTCCGGGATTTGCAATAGATTGTCTGGAAACCCTAGAAGAGATCGCTGTGACCAATCGCAAGCTGTTCTTGAACGCTGGTGGAGAGCAGTACCGTTACATCCCGGCGCTCAACGACAGCGATGAACAGGTGGCGATGCTGACAGAGCTGATCTTAAGCCGGCTTCAGATCCCGCAGGTAGATAGAAAACGTAGAGCCAAGAGCGTTTGATTCCAAGTTTCACTGTCCTTTTGCTGGTGGCGTTATGTGCTGCATGCGCAGGGCCAGAGCCGTTGCCGGTGGTTCAGGATAGCCCCGGCCATGCAGTTTATGTGGTCAGTCACGGCAAACACGCTGGATTGGTGATCAAGCGCGCCGACATTCCGGCGAACATGGTGCCGGAGAAAGCCGACTTTCCATATGCAGATTACCTGGAAATCGGCTGGGGTGAAATCGACTATTATCCGGCCGAAGCCCCAGGTCTTTGGTTGACGCTGAAAGCTGCCTTGTGGCCTACCGCCAGCGTTCTCCACGTAGTCGGCATCCACGGCGCGCCGGCCTCTGCTTTCGCCGGCCTCGAGATGGTGCGCCTGGACCTCGACCGGCGCGCTTGGCTAAAGCTGATTCGGTACATTCACGCGAGCTTTGCCCGAGGCAGCGCGCACAAAGCCAAGCCGTTGCAGCGGGGTCTTTACGGAGACAGTTGGTTCTACCCGGCGATGGGGAAGTTTCATCTATTCAACACTTGTAACGATTGGATTGCCGAAGGGCTGGAATTTGCCGGTTTGCAATTGGGGGGGATTGACCCATTCACTTCCGGTCAGTTGATGACTAGGTTAAAACGCCTTGGGGCAGTGGAAGCCGGGGCCGGACTGGATTGATAGAGTAATCTGAAGCGAAGATAGCTATGCAGCGTTACGATCGCGACTGTGCCCTGTGCCGGGTGATGCGGGCGATGGCGTTCAGCGGCTTGGGAGCGGCTGTCGGTGGCTATGGAGCCTTGCTGCTCGGCGCTTCCAAGCAGACGGCGTTGATAGCGGCGGTGGTGGGGGCTTCGATCATGGTGTTGAGGCTGGCGACCGGCGCCAAGTAGGGGCACAGCGCACTGTGCCCCTACCACAGCCGTTCGAACCACTGTCGGATGAACGGTGCTTGCGGACTTGCGGCACAAGGGGCGCTTTCCTGCGGGGCTGAGCCGCGCAGGAAAGGAAATTGGTGGGCCCCTGGGCAATTTTCATCCGCTTTGAGCCCGTTGACAGGATCGATCCAGACCCATTCGACCGTCTCCGGCTGGGTCAAAAGCAAAGGCTGGTCGGAGATCTTCGCCATCAACCTGGCCCAGAGTTGAAGCGCGCCGCTGGCGCCGGTCAGTCGGGTAGGAGAATTGTCATCGCGCCCGATCCAGGTCACTGCCAGATAATCCCCGCTGAAACCGGCGAACCAACTGTCGCGCAGCTCATCTGTGGTTCCGGTCTTGCCTGCCACCTGGAGAGTGCGAGGCAGGATGCGGTAAGCCGAGCTTGCAGTCCCTTGGGTGACGACCTCCTGGAGAATGGTGTTCAGCACATACACGGCCGCCGGATCGACCGTCTGTTGTACGGTCAAAGGATAGCGCTGGAGCGGCCGGTTATCGTTGGACAGGACGGCGTGAATGGCCCGCAAGGGAGTAGCAAACCCCTGGTTGGCCAGGGTCTGATACATTTGCGTGACCTCCAGGGGGGACAGCGAAGCCGCCCCCAAGAGCAGGGAGGGATAACGCGGAAGCGGCCGACTGACCCCAAGCTGGTGCAGGGTATCGGCGACGCGGTCTAGGCCCAGCGCCAAACCCAGATGGATGGTGGCGAGGTTATAGGATTGAGCTAGCGCCCAGTGGAGAGGTACTTGGCCATGTACCTTACGGTCGTAATTCTGCGGACGCCACAGAGTTCCATCCGAATTTTTGATCTGCACCGGGGCATCGGGCAGCGGGGTAATGACGGTATAGCGCTCAGGCTGTTCCAAAGCCGCAAGATAAACTGCAGGTTTCACCAGCGACCCGATCTGGCGTACGCCATCCAAAGCACGGTTGAATCCGGCTTGTCGGGGATCGCGGCCACCGGTCAAGGCTACGATTTCGCCGCTATCACGGCGGGTGACGAGGGTGGCAGTCTCCAGGCGATCCAGCCGATAGCTTTTCTCCAGCTCTGCCAAGGTGGTGCTGGCGGTTTGCTCCAGCGCATCCTGGATGCGCACGTCCAGGGTGGTGAAGATTTTCAAGCCTTCCGAGGTGAGATCTTCTTCTTTGTATTCCAACGCCAGATGCCGCTTGACCAGATCTAAAAACGCCGGATGGCGGGCACTGGGACGGTGGAAGTAGGGGGTGACCTCAAGCGGCTGGCGTTTGGCTTGGCTTAGGGTGGCGGCGTCGATCAGGCCTTCCTCAGCGCAGAGGTCCAAGACCAGGTTGCGACGTTCCAAAGCCCGTTGCGGATGGCGGCGGGGATCGTAGTAATTGGGTCCCCGGATCAAGCCGACCAACAGGGCTATGTGGTGGGATTTAAGCTCGGCGAGGGGGCGACTGAAGTAGAACTCGCTCGCCAGGGCAAAGCCGTGGATGGCGCGGGCACCGTCCTGCCCCAGATAGATCTCATTCAGATAAGCCTCAAGGATCTCGTCTTTGCTATAACGCGCTTCTAGGATCAGCGCCATCAAAACCTCATTGGCCTTGCGCCACAAGCTGCGCTCGGAGGTCAAGAAGAAATTTTTAACCAACTGCTGGGTGATGGTGCTTCCTCCCTGAACTAGCCTTAAGGCTTTGATGTCGCTCCATAAGGCGCGGGCGATAGCTCTGGGGGAAATCCCAAGGTGGGAGTAGAAATCCCGGTCTTCGACGGTCAGCAGGGTCTTGATGAGGAGCGGCGGAACCTCGTTGAGGCGCACGAGCACACGGTCTTCCTTGCGCCCTGGGTAGAAACTGCCGATTTGGACTGGATCTAGGCGCAATAAAGCCAGCTCGGTTTTCTGATCCAAGTCGTAAAGCTTAAGCAATTGCCCGTCCCCGAATTGCAAGCCAACCTTGTGGCTTGGCTCCAAGCCGTCGGGAAAGTGGAACGGCCGGGTGCGCAGGAATAGCTGGTTTCCTTGGCGATAGTAACTGGCCTGGCTGCTTAAGGTAGGGTCGTGGCGGTAGTTGAGTTGTTTCAGTAGCCCTTCCAATTGTGAGGAAGACAGCTTCAAGCCGGCGTACATTTCCAAAGGTGCGGCATACACGCTGGCCGGCAGCGCCCAGCGCCGGCCCTCGAATTGCTGGCGGATGATCTGATCCAAATAACTGAGATAAACCACCAAGGCCAATAGGCTAAGGCCAGTGATCCACCATAGGATCGGTTTCAGCCGGCTTTGCATAAAACGGGATGGCTTGCGCCGGATTCCAGAACGGCGTTTTCTGCTGTGGAATGGTTTGGGCATGCTGGATCAGTAATTGACTAAAGGCCGGTTGTCCGGATTGACTGTGGTGAGCGGAGTCAGTTTGATGGTCTTGTCTTGCAGCAGCTGCGGTTGCGGTTTGCCCAGAAGAAACCCTTGACCGTAATCCACATCCAGGTTTTTCAACAAATTCAATGCCTCTTGCGTCTCGATGTATTCGGCGATCACCTGTTTACCCAATTTGTGGGCGATCTCGACGGTGGCCTTGACCAGCACGCGGTCGGTTTCATCTTCAGGTAGATTTTGCACGAATTGGCCATCGATTTTGATGTAATCGGCGGGAAGATTCTTGATGTATTCAAAAGAACTGAAACCTCGGCCAAAGTCGTCTAGGGCAAAACCGCAACCTAAGGAGCGCAGTCTGGCGATCATGGTGCGAGTGCGCTCGAAATTGGCAATCGCTGCAGTTTCGGTGATCTCAAAGATCAGGCGTTTGGGGGAAACCCAGGTCGATTCTAGTTTCTGCTCCAGAAATGGCAAGAGTTTCTGATTCTGGAACGCGTGACCGGATAAGTTGACAGCAAGAGCCGTATGACTCTGGTCAGGTGGCAATGTGCCAAGGAAGTCGATCGCGTGCTCAATTACCCACATGTCGATATTGTGAATTAGCCCCATGCGTTCGGCTACCGGAACAAAAACGTCCGGGGTGAAAACCTTGCCGTCCTTGTACATCCTGAGCAACGCCTCGTAGTGGCTGACGATTCCATCTTTGAGTCGGACGACCGGTTGAAAGACCAAGCGGAAGAGTCCCTGCTTGAGCGCCTCGCGCAGCAACGGGATCCAGCGGACATCGTTAAAATGGGAGGTGGCTACATCTTGGGCGTCATACAGATTGACCAGATTGCGACCATGGGTCTTGGCGATGTAGCAAGCCTGATGAGCCTGAGCGATCAATTCGTTTGGATGGCGGATGTTGAGGGCAGGTGAGAGCAAGGCGATGCCGATGCTGGTGGAGATGTGGTAACAGTCATTGGGAGTCAGGAAGCGGAATTCGTCCACTGCCTGACGGAGGGTTTCCGCGATTTCCAAGGCCTTCTCCCGGTCAGCGCCAGGAAGGTAGATACAAAATTCATCTGCCCCAATACGGGCGACAGACGGCTTGCCAGTTACGGTATGACGAATCAGATTGACGAGTTCCACCAACAAGCGGTCGCCAGTGTCGTGTCCCTCGATGTCATTGATGACGTTGAAGCGGTCGATGTCTAAGTAAAGCAGTGCGCTTTCTTGTTTATAAGCCTGGCAGTGGTGGATGGCTAACTGCAAGGTTTGCTCCAGGCTGCGACGGTTGCCGACGCCGGTCAGTTCATCGTGGAGGATCAAATACTTGAGCCTGGTTTCTAAGATCTTGTGTTCGGCCAGCTCGGTCAGGATTTCCTCCTCGAGCGTATACAGCCGGCTTCGCTCGCATTTGAGCACCAACGCTAGCTGGACCAGCGGCATGAAATCCTGAGCCCGGATCGGCTTTTCCACCAAAGCAACGCCATAAGCTTTGAGGGATTGCAATGCTTGAAGCTGGGCGGGATCGGCAGGCGGGTAGTCCAGCAGCACGATGACCGGTATTTTGAATTCGCTGTGCTCATCAACCAAGGCTCGACACAATTCGACAATTTGGCAATCAGGCAAGCGCTCGCTCAGGATGATCAAACCGAGGTTAGCGAAGTCCTTCTGGAAGCTTTTCAGCAGGTTGCGCAGACTAGCGCCGTCGGCGGTGCAATAAATCTGCTTAAAATCGTGTTGTGAGAGGATGGTTTCTATCTGACGCCGGTGGTGATCATTGGGCTCTGCAACGATAATAGCTTTGGCGAACGGGTTAGAAATGGTCATAAGGGCACAGGCGTGCGGAAGTCTTGAGTTGGTTTTTTGTGATTTATAGCCTATTTTTACAAAACAGGCTATCAGCTGAACGCATTCTTTAATATTGAATTTTTAACTTTAATTAAGTTTAACGACGATTGTGGCATGGTAATTGGACTAGGCGAGAGAACGGTGATCACAGTGAACACCTTGCTGGCAGGCGAGGTGAAGCTGGCCTCTCCGCCGGAAATTTTCTTAAAGCTGTGCGAAATCCTGGACGATCCTACCAAAACCATCCGTGACGCAGAACGAGTGATCGAACACGATCCGGGCTTGGCGGCGCGTTTGCTGCGCCTAGTCAACAGCGCTTTTTATGGGTTTCCGGCTCAGATAAGCTCCATCTCCCGCGCCATTTCCATGATCGGCCTTATGGAACTGCGCGATCTGATTTTGGCTACTTGGGTGGTCGAGCGTTTCAGCCGCCTGCCCAACCGATTGATGGACATGCGTTCCTTCTGGCGGATCAGCGTGCGCTTAGGGCTGCTTGCCAAAGCGCTCGGTCGCCGTCATCCGCAAGCCGGGGAACTCCAATCGATTTTCACCTGTGGACTGTTACATGAAGTGGGACGCTTGGTGATTTACGCGAAGATTCCGGAATTGGCTCGCGCGGCGATGCTCTTGGCCGATTCTGAAGGAATCGAGGAAACCCAGGCAGAGCGCCAGATCTATGGCTTCGACCATTACCAGTTGGCCGCTGAGCTCGCCTCTCGCTGGCGCCTGCCAGAGGTGTTCGTCGCTACTTTGCGCTGGCACGGGTCTCCTGAAGAAGCTCAGTCTTTCTCCTGGGAGACAGGTCTGGTGACTCTGGCAAGCCGACTCAGTCTGGCAGAGATCGAAGAACCCGCACAATTAGAGCCGATTCTGCCGTCTTTGGCTCCGCTGCTGGCCTTTCTTCGCCTGCGAACTTATTCTTTGTCGGAGGTTCTGGAGGAAGTGGCAATCCAATTCGAGGAGATATTTCGGCTGTTATTCCAGAAGTGAACATGGTGGTAGGTTAAAGTGCCTCGTGCGTCCGTTGCAGTAGACCGCCCGTCTGCGATAAAGTTGTTTTCCATCAATAACGCGCTAGCGATTAAACGCTCAGATGAGAAACATGGGAAAAATCTTCCATGCCTTAGGGCTACACATGCACCAGCCGCCGGGAAACTTGAAGCTTCTCATAGACAGCAATCCCTGGGAGGCTGAGCAGATCATCCGCTGTTACGAGCGCGCTGCCCGCTATGCCCTGAACTATCGCGACGTTGGCTATTTGCACATCGGCTTCTCCGGCATTCTGCTTGAGCAGTTGCAAGACCCCCAAGTCATCGACCGCTACCGGCATCTTGTCGACATCCCGGCGATGTTGGAAAGCTACGCTCAGGCGGACAACGTCGAATTGATCGGGATGGGCTATTTCCATCCTATTTTTCCTCTGATTCCACAAACCGACTGGGAAGAGCAACTCCTGGCCGGACGCCAGATCGTAGAGGAACTCTTAGGCCGTGCCCCGAAGGGGTTTTGGCCGCCAGAGATGGCGTTTTGCATGGAGATGATTCCGGCTTTGGTCAAAGCTGGCTATGAATACGTGGTGGTAGACGGCGTCCACCTCGAATCTAAGGTGGGCGTGGCGGACATTTATCAGCCTTATCGAGCGAGCTACGGCGGGGCGACGATCACCGTCATTCCGCGCGACCGCGATCTCTCCAACGCCCAGGAATCTGGCTTGGACCCCACCTGGTTTTTCAACGAGGTGACCCACAAGCTTGCTCAGTCTCCGCACCCTGACGCCCCGCGCCTGGTGACTACGTGGTCGGATGGGGAAAACGGTGGCTGGTTCCGCCAGATGCACGAGGAATCTGGGTTTTTCGGCCACTTCTTTGCCCCCTATATGGAGGCTGTCCGTGGCGGCCGAGCGCCGATTCGCCCGATTACCATCAGCCAGTATTTGCGCGATTATCCCCCGGTCGAAAAGACGATCGTCCGCACCGGCGCTTGGAACGTGGGCGCTACTTCTGGTTTTGACTTTTCTCAATGGGCCGGGACGGAGAGCCAAAAACAGGCAGTGGCGAAGATCTGCGCTGTCAGCGCCCGTTACTGGCGGCTCAAGCCTCAGGAAAGGAAGCTGTCCACGCATGGCCGGGAAGCGCTTCATAAAGCCAGAAAGCTCATCCTGGAAGGGGAGACGAGTTGTTTTCTGTTTTGGGGCGATGCCTGGGTGCCGGAACTCTACCGGCGCATTGAACTGGCAGAGAGATTCCTGGCCGAAGCGGAGGCGGAACTTCGCTAGGATAACGGCGGCAAGTGCTCAGCCAGCCGCTCCTAGTAGACCGGCCTGAATAACGTTGGGCTGCCCAAACAGCGACTCAGGTAGCGGCATCTGGCGCCAATCCAAATATTCGACTCCTTCCCCAGGCCGAATCACCGCCTCAAACTGCAAGACGTCCTCTTGCCGGCGTACTTCCACGTTCATTCCGTAGGCTGCCCCTGCCAGCGCGTGGAAGCTCACCCCAGGCAGCGCAGGCAAGGGCAAAGGAGCTACCCCCGCCAACGGCTGGGACCGGGATTGGACAAAGGCATCCACCCAGGCCGGATCACTGCCAGGCAAGGCCATGAGCACTTCCTGCGGGGCCACACGGGGATTGATTCCAGCCTGACCGCTATGGACCGTGACCAACGGCAACAGCGCCCGGGTCAACTCAGGCGTCATCCCCAGCACTAGCCCTGCCTCAACTACCGAATCGAAAGGCGCATCGGCCGGTCCATAGCTTAGGCCGGCGGCGCGGTAGTCGTCGGCTTCGGCGCCGTTGACGCGGCGGTCCCGGTCGCCGTCGCGCCAGTCCAGGATGGCCGAGGCGATGGCTGCCGCCCGCTCGGGATCGCTGGTAAGGTAGGTTAGAACGCTCCGAAGCAGCGGTTCGTCGGCGCGGTTAAGATCGATTTTGCCGCCTTCATCCACGACCTGGATTCGGACTTCAAACCCGTCCAAGCTAAGCGCATAGATGCTGCCGTCGGCGCGCCAGCGCAATTGGGGATCCGGTTGGGTAAGCATGAAAGCCGCATAATGGATCGCCGCTTCGGCGACCGCCTTAAGTTGGGCAGCATCGGCCAGATTGCTCGTAAGGCGCGCCTCACGCCGCACTCCCAGGCCAAAGCTTGTGGCCATCAGGCTGAGTGCGGCCACCATCCACAATACGACCACCAGCGCAACCCCTGTCTGCCGAGCCATCAAAACAACCGCTGTCCGAACACTTCTTGCCGAATCGGAGCGCCGGCGACTCCTGCGGTTTGGACAGTTAACGGGACGATATAAGGCGGCCAAACCTCACCTTGGCGTTCCACTTCGATCCATACTGCCTTGGGTAGAACGGTGCCATCCCAACGGTCGACCCATTCCCCCTGACCATTGTTGCCCTCCTGCCAGTAGGCGAACTTTACCGCTACGACGTCCTCCAAAAGGACCTGATCGCGTGCCTCCTCCTCACCTTCTGGAATTGTCCCGTCCGCCCGGGCGATGCGGACTCTCAAATCCTGGCCGCGGGGACGTTTGGGCGCCAAATATAAGGTGAAACGCTGCAAGCCTGGAGCGCCTGCCGTATACAGGAGAAAAGCTTCGAAACTCAGTTCGGAGGCCGACCCGACAAGCCCAAAAGGTTCGGCCTGCGCTGCCCCCCGCCACACCCTCGCCTGTCCTAAGACGTGGCGCAGGAAGCGTTCGAGTACCATCCGCCCTCCCACCTTTTCGGCGCGTACCTCTGCGGTCTCCCAGGTGCGGCTCGCCATCTGGAGCGTAGCGAACACCAGCGAGAGCATGAGACTGAATAAGGCCAGAGCGATCAGCACTTCCAGCAGGGTAAACCCTTTAGCTCGCATTGGCTTTGGTTCCAACTCGCAAGGTAGTCAAGCGATATTCTCGCTGGCGGCTGGCCTCGACCCAGTTGACCGCCACTTCGATCTGAAAGAGTTGCCAGCGGGGATGCTGGGCCAAAGGGGGCGGAAGAGAGAGCGGGGCCACTTTGATCTGCCAGCGATAATCCGGAGACCACTCCCCCTGATATTCGCCTTCTGCCAGCGGAACCTCAGTTCCGACCCGAGCCAATTGCGACTGGGCTAAGCTCGCAGCTTGCGCGAGCCGTTCCGCATTCCCCAGCAAATGCACCCCGCCGCCGAACGCCTGCATCAGGACCGCGAGCGAAAGTGCCATTAAAGTGAAGGCCACTACGATCTCGAGCAGGGAAAAGCCTCGCTCAGCCGGCATGATCGGTGACGGTAACCCGGCCGGTGAGCCAATTGACGTCCACTCGTCTCGCCATCCCGCCGAAGCGCAGCACGATCCGGCCGCCGGTGGCCGAACCGTCTGGGAAAAACCGAATCCTGCCTTGGCCGAAGCCGGTCAATTCCGTTTGCGCGGTCTCGAGGGTCAGCTCGACGGTCTCAGGTAACTGCCGCGGTCTGTCCTGATCAATCTGGTACGCATGCTCTGCTACATCTAGGGAAAACGTCGCCTCCCGCCCCTGAGACAAAGCAATACTACGCGCCTGACGCAATCCTGAGGCGACCTCCCGCACCGCGGCTTTAAACCGCACGCTTTCCAGGGTCTTGGCGAAGTTCGGTGTGACGTAAGCCAGGCCCAAGCCTACAAGCGCGAGTACTACGATCAGCTCGAGCAGGCTAAAGCCTGGATTAAAACGCCAATTCATTGACGCTCACCACCGCCACCAAAATCGACATGATGATCGCCGCGATCGCTACTCCCAAGCCCACGATCAGCATCGGTTCGAGCAAAGTCAATAGCCGCTGCACGGTGACCCTGACTTCAGCCTCGTAGATTTCAGCCATCTTTGAAAGCATGGGGGCAAGCTTTCCGGTTTCTTCCCCCAGCTTGATCATCTGGAGCGCCATGATCGGAAAATACCCGGCTTCTTCCAGGGCCGCCGACATCTCTCCACCTTCCTTGATGCGTCCCCCGGCTTGGGCGATGGCTTCACTGAGCACCAGGTTGCCCAGGGTATCTTTGACGATCCCTAGGGCGGAAAGAAGCGGTACCCCGGCCTCGAGCAGGGTCGAAAGCGTTTGCGCCAAGCGAGCCACGTCCAGCTTAAGCAAGAGTCCCCCCACCAGCGGCAGCTTGAGCAGCCAGCGGTGAAAACGATAGCGCAACTGTGGACGCGCCAACTGATTTTGTACCACTCGGATCATCCCAAGCACCCCGATCAGGACAAGCCAACCATAGCTTCGAATGCCAGAGGCGATGGCCATCACGATCTGCGTAGGCAAGGGCAGCTCTTTGCCGGCGCTTTGAAACATTTCCTCGAACTGGGGTACCACGAAAGTCAATAAGGCGAGCAAGGACGCGATCGCCACGACCACCAGAATCGCAGGATAGATCAACGCGCTCACGACACTGGACCTAAGGGCTTGGGCGCGCTCTAGGTAATCTGCCAAGCGCTCCAATACGCTCTCCAAAGCACCGCTGGCTTCCCCTGCCCGGACCATGCTTACGTACAACTTGGGGAACAGTCCGCCTTCGGCTTCCAGCGCCGCCGACAGCTGCGCCCCGCCCTTGACCTGCTCCAAGATCCGTTCGGTCAAAGTATTGAGCGCCGTGCCCTCGGGAAACACCGAAAGCAGCACTTTGAGGCTGCGATCCAGAGGCAGGCCAGCCGATAGCAGCGTGGCCAGTTCGCGGGTAAACAGGGTAAGCTCCTTGGGTTTGAGCCTGGCTCTGCGCCATCCCGGACGCAGCCAGCGCCAAGAGCTGGTCGCCGGTGCTACCCGGATCGGTAGCCAGCCTTCCTCTTGCAGTTGGCGGATCAACGCAGCTTCGTCCGGAGCCTCGCGCAAAGTCTCGACGGTTTCCCCGTCACGGCTGACTGCTTTGACGACGAAAGTAGGCATCAGATGTCGGTGGTCACGCGCAGGACTTCTTCCAAGCTAGTCATCCCGGCGATGGCTTTCTTAAGACCGTCCTGATACATGGTAAGCATCCCTTCCTCAAGCGCAATTTTCTCGATCTCCCGCGCCTGAGCATGGCGCAATACTAGGCGGCGGATCGCATCCGACATGACCAGAAATTCCATGATGGCTAGCCGCCCCCGGTAACCGATCCCGTTACAGTGCTCGCACCCTATCGGTTTGTACAACACCGGCTCGCGTCCCCCCAAGAATCGGTCGAGACCGGTTTCTTTGACCACTTCGGGCAGTACCGGATAAGGAGCCTTACAATGCTCACACAGGCGCCTGACCAGGCGCTGGCCCAAAATGCCGTTGACCGTGGAAGTGATTAAGTAATCCTCCAGCCCCATATCCAACAGCCTAGTGACTCCTCCAGAGGCGTCGTTGGTGTGCAAGGTGGATAGCACTAAGTGGCCGGTTAAAGCGGCCTGGACGGCGATCCTGGCGGTCTCGAGGTCGCGCATCTCGCCGATCATGATCACGTCTGGATCCTGGCGCATGATGGACCTCAAGGCGCTGGCGAACGTTAGACCGATCGCCGGCTTGACCTGGATCTGGTTGACACCGGCCAATTGGTACTCCACTGGATCCTCGACGGTGATGATTTTGCGCTCGGGCAAATTGAGCTTGTCTAAGGCGGTGTAAAGGGTGGTGCTCTTACCGCTGCCGGTGGGGCCGGTGATGAGGATGATCCCGTGAGGCAACTCGAGCACGTTCAAGAACCTTTGTTGAACCTCGGGTTCGAATCCCAACGCGGCAAAATCTAAGGTCACCTGTTCCTTGTCCAAGAGGCGGATCACTACGCTCTCTCCGTACAAGGTCGGTACCGTAGAGACGCGCAGATCAAGCTCCTTGCCTTGCACCTGCGCTTTGATGCGTCCATCCTGGGGTAAACGGCGCTCAGCGATATTGAGGTTGGCCATGAGTTTTACCCGCGAGATGACCGCCGCCGTTGAACGCACCGAGGGAGCGTCGATGTTGCGCAATATTCCATCTATCCTAAGGCGCACCTGGAGTTGATCCTCGAACGGCTCAATGTGAATGTCAGAAGCGCGAAGTTCCACGGCCTGCTGCAGGATCAAGTTGACGGTGCGGATCACCGGCGCCTCCGAAGCCATGTCCTTGAGATGCTCGACGTCGGCCTCATCCAACTCCGCATCGAAGGTCTGGATGCCTGTCTCTTCTGGGTTCTGCTCGTACTGGCGTTTTAAAGCGTTGTCGATTTCGCTAAGTACCCCGACCCGGAGCTCGACCCGTTTACCACAAGCCAGGGACAGCGCCTCGCCCAAAAATTCGTCCAACGGATCGGCGACGGCGACGATCAAACACTCGTCTTGCTCTGCCAGCCCGACCACATGGCGCAGGCGTAAGAAGCGCAAAGAGACGCTCTCCGGAAGCGGCGTGACGGCAGGGTAATCGGCCGCTGTGGCTAGACCTAGGCCACTGACTTCGGCCAAAGCTTCGGCGACGTCCTTCTCGGCCACCAGTCCTAAGCGGACCAGCAATACCGGCAGCGTGTCTTCGCTGGTTTCCTCGAGCACTCTGCGGGCGCGTTGCAGATCGGCAGGGCGGAGCTTGCCCGCCTCGACCAGGCGTCTGGCAAAGGCATCGTAGGAAGGAGCCTCCGCCTGCGCTTCAACGGCGACGACAGCCATTCAAACCATCCGTTTTCAATCTCAAGCCGAAGCTTTGACCATTACTTTTTGAAAGAATTGCGGCGTCCATACGGAATCTGCTCGGAAGCCGAGATTCCAGTCCCCGGTAGCCCAGCCGTCACCCTAACCCCGCCGCGACCAAAGGTAAGCCAAAACCCAGGCCGTCCCACTGACAGCGAAACCCCCGTTTTGGTCAAGTTAAGATAGATCAGACCCGGAACGATGGGGATACGGCGCTGGAACCTAAGGTACATTTAGTCCTTCTTTTGCTGGTTAAATAACTGCGCCGCGTCCACGCTCATCGGTGTGGGTTGGTCGACGCGGACCAAGCCCAACCGACGCACGCCGACAAACGCGGTGGGCATAATCTCTTCTTCGGAAGGACCTGCCCTACCTGTAGCAAATCCAAACTCAACTACCAGTTCATAGTAGCCGCTATCGATCCCGTAATGTCGGATAAGTAGCTCAGTCAAGAGCTTAATGTCCAGCAGCTCTCCTACAGGGTCGCGTGGCTTGTCAACGCTTTGCTGTGCCATACGGGGTTTACCGTAGAGTGGAGTTTGGGTTGTGAAGACTGAATCTGGTCAAAGTTGACAAACACATAAGTCGTCGAAATATTGGATTTCTTACGCTGATCCAATAGGCAATCGACGGCCTCGCACACCAGTTCGTTAATGCTGCATCGGCGCCTGGCTGCCTCCAAGGCAAGCTGGCGGTGGCGGTCGGGACCGACACGCACGTTGAAACTGCCACGATAAGGCTTGTTGGGCTCAACGCCAGCGCGCTGACAATAGGCCAGATAGTCATCCACGACCTCACGGAAAGCCGCCTCGAGCTCCTCCACGCTTTTGCCGTGGAACATCAGCAAACTGTCGATGTGCAGCACCTTGCCGAAGAACATCCGCTCCTCAGCATCGAATTCGACAATAGCTTCGTAACCCTTGTACTTGAGCGTGTTGCTCATTCTTCGATCACCCCCATCTCCTTTAGCCTCTTCTTTATTTCTTTCAGCTGCTGCCTGTACATGACGCCTGCTGGGTGTGGGCGGTAGGCGTTGATCACAATGGACTTGTCTTGACGCCACACAAACCTATGATGCGAGCCACCACCTGACTGATCTAGATCGAAACCAAGGTCGTCCAGCAGGCGCACTAATTCTTCCCATCTGAAATCCTTTGGACAGTCGCAGAACCGGTCAAGCAGTTTTTGTCTTTTCGACACGATAATTATGGATCAAGTTCGCCAATAGGCAACTAAAAATTAGTTGCCAGGCACCACCGGCGTCAGCCATTCGGGATGGTCGCTGCGGCGGCCGTGGACGTAGTCGAAATACAAGCTCTGCAGCTTTTCGGTGATCGGGCCGCGGCTGCCGTTTCCTATGCTGCGGCCGTCGACCTCGCGGATGGGGGTAATCTCGGCGGCGGTGCCGGTAAAGAAAGCCTCGTCGGCGATATAGACCTCGTCGCGCGTGATGCGCTTTTCGATCACTTCAAGACCCAGTTCACGGGCGATGGTGATGACCGTGTCACGGGTGATGCCTTCCAGCACTGAGGTCAGGTCTGGCGTATAGAGCTTGCCTCGGCGGACGATGAACAAGTTCTCGCCGCTACCCTCGGCGGCATAGCCTTGGGCGTCTAGCAGCAAGGCCTCGTCGTAGCCGCAATCCAAAGCTTCCTGCAGGGCGAGCATGGAGTTGACGTAGTTGCCATTGGCTTTGGCTTTGCACATTAAGCTGTTGACGTGATTGCGGGTAAACGAAGAGGTGCGCACCCGAATCCCCCGGCTTAGGTTCTCAGCGCCCAGATACGCTCCCCATTCCCAGGCCGCCACCATCACGTGGACCTTGAGATTGTCGGCGCGAAGCCCCATGCCTTCTGCGCCGTAAAAACACATTGGCCGGATGTAGGCGCTGTCTAAGCGGTTGCGCCAGACGGCCTCGCACTGGATGCGGTTTAAAGTCTCTTTATTGTATGGAATCGCCATCCGCATGATGTGAGCGGAACGAAACAGCCGGTCCGTGTGATCCTGCAGGCGAAAGATAGCCGTGCCGTGCTGGCCGTAATAAGCCCTAAGTCCCTCGAATACTCCGCCGCCGTAATGGAGGGTGTGGGTCAAAATGTGTATCTTGGCCTCCCGCCAGGGCAGCCATTCGCCGTCTAGCCAGATCTCACCGTCTTTGTCATACATCAGCATCTTCAGGTTTCTCCTGCAGAAGGTTCGAGCAATCGTCGCCACAGGCGCACCACTTCGGCCCGCTCCTTCCGGAACGCGTCCTGCGGCACCAAACCTGGCTGTTCTTCCAGCGCCAGGCGATGGAGACTGGTTCTGAATTCCAGGTAGGTCTCCTGCAAAAAGTGCGCCTCACTTCGCTCAAGCCAACCAACCTCGGCCAGAGCGTCCAAAAGGCGTAGGTTGTCGGTGTAGCGAAACGCCTCCGCTTGCCTGTGCGCGTAGGCCAAACAGCCAAATTGTACTATAAACTCGATGTCTACGACACCGCCTGGGCCGTGCTTGAGGTCGAATTCAGCCGCGCTGGACTGATCGAGGTGGAGGCGCATCTTTTCCCGCATTTCCACTACTTCTCGGCGCAGCTTGTCCAGGTTTCGCTTCAGGCACAGCACTTCAAGGCGCACCCGTTCGAACTCGCGCCCCAGATCGAAATCGCCTGCTACCGGTCGCGCCCGCACCAGCGCCTGATGTTCCCAAGTCCAGGCGGACTCGTGCTGGTAACGCTCAAAGGCGGTCAGGCTAGTGACCAAAAGGCCAGCGTTGCCACTGGGGCGCAGGCGCATGTCGATCGGATACAGTACCCCAGACAGCATCGGCGTGGTCAGGATGTAGATGAGGCGCTGGCCGAGGCGGATGAAAAACTGGGAAAGCGGAACCGGACGGGGACCTTGGGTTTCCGCTTCGGCCTCTCCTCGGTAAAGGAATACCAGATCCAGATCCGAACCATACCCTAACTCGATTCCCCCCAGTTTGCCGTAGCCGACGACGATGAAGTCGCGCAGGACGCTTACATCTGCCCCTGGGGGCGGACCATGCTTGGCAGTTACCTGGCGCCAAGCCAAAGCTACCGATCGCTCCAGAATAACTTCAGCGATAGCAGTCAAATAATCGCTGACGATACGGGTGGGGATAGCCCCGGCGATATCCGCCGCCGCTACCCGTAACACGTGGACCTGCTTAAAGTGGCGCAAGGCGTTTAACAGCGCCTCGTCGTCGCTCGGGTCCAGCCCGCTCAGACGATGGTCCAGATCGGTCTCAAGCTGATCTCGGGTGAGTGGCGCATAAAGGGTACGTGGATCGATTAATTCGTCCAGTAACATTGGAAATTGCGCCAATTGCCTGGTGATCCAAGGGCTGGCGGCTGCCAGCCTGATCAATTGGTTCAAGGCACCTGGATTTTCCGCCAGCAGGGTCAGGTAAGCGCTGCGGCCGGCGATGGTCTCAAGCAGATTGAGCAAGCGCGGAAGTACGCTGTCTGAGCACTGACTTTGGCCGGCCGCTTCGATCAAAGCCGGCATCAGTCGGTCCAGTTCCTCCGCAGCCTTTGGAGTCAGCAAACGGATCGCACGGGAACTGCGGAATGTCTGCAACCGCTCCCACGTCTCCTCGGGGTTCCGATAGCCCAGCGCTGCCAATCGGCACCGTAACTGGTCTTCCTCTTCCACCCCGCGCCAAATCCGTACCCCCGGACCTTCTGCTGCGGCTGTCTCAGGCAAAGCGAAGACCCGCTCGAACAGGGTTTGCACCCGATGACGTACTTTTTCTAGCCGGCACCGAAACGTTTCCCAGTCGGGGTCCCCCATTCCCACCGCCAACCGCAGCTTCCCTATCTCGTCTTGAGGCAAGCTTTGAGTTTGCTCATCAGCGTATTCCTGCAAACGATTTTCCACCTGGCGTAGAAAGCGATAGCTTGAGATCAGGGCATCGGCCTCCTCTGGAGGCAGGAGATTCAATTCTTTAAGGCACGCCAGAGTCACCAGCAGGCGTTGGTCTCTCAGGCAGAGCTCGTGACCACCCCGGATTAGCTGGAACACCTGGGCGATGAACTCGATCTCGCGGATCCCCCCTGGCCCCAGCTTGATATCCTCCAACCGGTCGCGGCGTTTTAACTCCGCCATGATTTTGCGCTTGAGCTCGCGCAATGAGGCGAGCACGCCGTAGTCGAGGTAGCGGCGATAGACGAAAGGCTTAAGCTGCTTGATAAGACGCGCGCCAGCCTCTAAGTCACCGGCTACCGGACGAGCTTTGATCATAGCGTAGCGTTCCCAATCCCGCGCCTGGGATTGGTAGTAGATGTCCATCGCATCAAAACTGAGCACCAAGGGGCCGCTGTCGCCAAATGGACGCAGCCGGGTATCGACCCGAAACACAAAGCCATCTTCAGTCTGCGCTTGAAGCGCCTTGATCAAGTCCCGGCACAGGCGCAGGTAAAACTCCTGATAGGTGATTGCCGAACGCTCCGTCAATACCCCATCTTGCTCGAAAGCAAAGATTAGATCGATGTCCGAAGAAAAATTCAGCTCCCATCCACCCAGTTTGCCCATTGCCAAGATTACCGGATACTGCGGTCGGCCGTCCTGGCATCTAGGGGTACCGAAGCGCAGGCAAGCTCGCTGGAACAGCCAATCGAGAGCTACTTTGAGGCAGCTCTCGGCAAGCAGGGAAAGCTCGCATAAGGTGTCCTCGATGGGTGACCAACCGGCGATGTCGCGCCAGGCGATGCGGATCATCTCGCGATTGCGAAAACGACGCAGGAGCTTTTGCAGATCGGCGAATTCCTCAGCCTCCTCCAACAACGCGGAAAACTCCTTACAGTATTCTCCCGCCCGTCCAGGCGCTTTAAGGTCTCCACTTGCAATCAGGTCCGAAAGCATCTCTGGACGCCGGACGCACTGCTCGGCGACAAATCGGCTGACCGCGAAAACCGTGGGGAGACTCGCCAGTACTTCATCGTCTGCCGGAATGTTCACCGCATTCTGGGAGGCAGCTTCCAGATATTGTTGCCAAGCCCCCTCAGCCGATGGGCGGAGGGAAGAAGGCAGACAGGAAAAATCTGGGGATGGAATGGTCACACCAGGAGTATCGTCAAAGGCTGGGCGAACCGGGGCTCAGGTGGGTTCTTTCGTAAACCTCCTGACACTTAAGGCAACGCTTGGCGGTAGGATAGGCCTTGAGCCGCTCGACGCCGATCGGCTGCTCGCAGTCGATACAGATCCCATAGCTCCCCTCAGCGATCCGGATCAAAGCGGCGTCGATGTCACGGATCTCCTGGATATGGCGGTCGATGCCGGCCAGATTGAGGTCCACCAAAAGATCGGCTACCGCCGCCTCTTCCACGTCATGGACCCGCCCGGCCAATTCCTGGTAGCGTTCCTCGTCGCTCTGCAAAAGCTCGGCGCGGATCTCCTCACGCAGGGCTTGATAGCGATTCTTCAACAGCTGTCTGAACTCGCTCAGCTGGTGATCGGTCAATGCTTGTTCCATACTCTCTCTTTACCTAAAAATTTGGCAAATGGATGGTCAATCCCATTCGGTTTATAATCGAAGTCTCAATTAAATAGGAGGTTGGCGAAAAATGAAAGCCGGTTTTGTTCTTTTGGCCCTGCTGGCCGTGATTTTCGTGCTCCCCGTCACCTGCTCCGGCAGCCGGGAGATCCATGCTTCTTCTCTGAAGACCGCCTATCAATCAGCGCGCATGGTGAAAAACTATATCCGCGACGATTCAGAGCGCCTCGCATTCCAGATCGCCTTCGGAACCCTCCAGCAGATCAAGACCGAGGAAGGCGGACAAGCCGCCTTTCTGGACGCGGTGGACGGCAAAAAAGCCGAGGAAATCATCGCCCTTGCCCGAGAAGAAGTCAATGCCCACATCGCCAAAGGGGATAAACGCTTTGCCCAGTATCAGTCTTGGGACGATATGGTCCAGCAATTGACCAAAGACACCCCAAAGGTGTTGGGAAGCGAGCGCGAGCAACGGGCCTATGAGTAAAGCGCTTTGAGACTGCACGCAGCTAGCCGGTCCAGTTGACCCAACCGGCCGCCGGGGGGCGGCATGTAAGTCTTTGAAACAACTGGCGCGCCCGAGAGGACTTGAACCTCTGACCTCAGGCTCCGGAGGCCTGCGCTCTATCCAACTGAGCTACGGGCGCATGATAAAAGCTAATTTTAGCTATTTCGGCAGATTTGCACAATGTCTGCGAAGATGGCTTCGGCGTGGCCGGTAGGGAGCGAATAATGGCCTTCTTTAGGCACGACGTGGAGCTTGGCTTTGGGCAGCTGTCCGGCGAGATAGCGGGCGTGGGCAAGGGGGACCACGGTGTCGGCATCGCCGTGCCACAGCGTGACCGGCAGATCGATGGCGGCAAGTTCTACTCCCCACGGCCGAACGTACTGAATAAAGTCGCGCAGGGGACCTGCAGCTCCATGGCGTAGCCCTTCGCAGATGGTGGCGCGAAACACCTCGCGGATTGGGAGATCCGCCAAAGTCAGGCGGTCCTTCTCGGGCAGATGACGCATCAACAGGGCGAACGTGAAATCCGGGAAGCGCCTCAAGAAGCGCGCGGTAGGGTTGCCGAAGAACAGCCTTAGCGCCCAGGGGGCCTGTTGGGCGAGAAAAAACGCCCAGCGTGCCGCCGGGCTCATCCCTCGGCGCAATTCCGCCCGAGCAACCGGACCCAGCGCACAGACCAAGCCTAGCGCTAAGACCCTGGTCCGCAGGCGCCAACCGCAAGCTAAGGCATAGGGGCCGCCGCCGGAGATGCCCAAGACGGAAAAGCGCTCAAGCTGTAAGTGGTCTGCCAAACGCTCCAGGTCTTCGGGCCAATCGGCAATCCGCATCGGGGGCAGGGGGTCGGAGTTGCCGTAGCCGGGTCGGTCGGGAGCGATCAGATGAATTTTCAGCCGCCTTGCGGTGTCCGCGACCAGCCTGGCCTCCAGGCGCGAGGAAGGCAGGCCGTGGCAGTAAAAAACCGGCTGTCCTCCTGGATCGCCGTAGCGGGCAAAGCCGATGCGCCTCCCTTGGGGGAGGGTAAGCACTTCGTCGGCGATCATCCACCCTCCTTAAGTAGGGCTTTCATCTGGCTGAGCGCAGCTCGGCCTTGGGCCTTCCTGTCTTCTGGGGTGAGGGTCGAGCGATCCTGCCACATAAGGACGTCTTCTGGCAGTTCGGCCAGGAACCGGCTGGGCTGGCAGGAAACAAGCTCGCCATAGCGTTTGCGCTTGCGGCAGTAGCTTAGGGTCAAGCTCTTTTGAGCGCGGGTGATGCCAACGTAAGCCAGGCGTCTTTCCTCTTCGATTGAATTCTGGTCGATGCTGTTTTGGTGAGGTAGTAGTCCCTCTTCCATCCCCACTAGATAAACGTGGGGGAATTCCAAGCCTTTGGCAGCGTGCAGCGTCATGAGGGCGACCCGATCGCCAGCTTCCTCGTCGCGGGTACGTTCGAGGACGTCGATCAGGAGTAGTTTGCCCACCGCTGCTCCCAGGGGGTCTTCACTGTCTGCGACTTCTTCGAGCAGGCGGCCCAGCCAATCCAGAAGTTCGCGGGCGTTTTCCCATTTGCGTTCGGCCTGTTTGGGGTTGGCGGCGATTTCACGCAGATGGTTCCGGTAGCCGATGTTTTCTATTATCTCTTCGACCACCCCCAGGGTGTCGCCGCGTCGGGCGCGATCTGCAGCATCCACTAGAAAATCGCAGAAGTGTTGCAAGCGGGCGATGGTCTTTTCCGGCAAGACCTGGGTCAGCCCCATTTCGTAGCAGGCGGAAAACAACGAGACGTGGCGGTTTTGGGCATAAGCACCGAGCTTCTCCAGAGTGGTGGGCCCGAGCTCGCGCTTGGGGGTGTTGATCACCCGCAGGAAGGCGACGTCGTCGTCCGGGTTGATGAGCAGCCGTAGGTAAGCTACCACGTCTTTGACTTCCGCATGAGCGAAGAATGACTGACCACCGCTGATAAAATAAGGAATGCGCTGTTCCCTGAGGCTGCGTTCAAATAGCCGAGCCTGATGGTTGCTGCGATAGAGGATGGCGTAGTCGGCAAAGCGTCCTCCCTTGCGGAGCTTGTGGTGTAACAAGTCGGCAGCGATCTGGCTAGCCTCGGCAAACTCGTCTTCGTGGTTCAAGACCCGAATCGGGTCGCCCGATCCCAGGCGGCTCCAGAGCTTTTTCTCGAAGGCGTGTGGGTTGTTGGCGATCAGCTGATTGGCCGCTTTGAGAATGCTCCCGGTAGAGCGGTAGTTCTGCTCTAGTTTGATGACCTTCAGGCGCGGATAGTCCTGCCCCAGTCTGACCAGGTTTTCCGCCCGGGCGCCGCGCCAGGCATAGATGGACTGGTCGTCATCCCCGACTACGGTGAAACGCCCAAGTCTTCCGGCGAGTTGGCGCAACAGCTCGTATTGGGCGAGGTTGGTATCCTGATACTCGTCTACCAGGAGATAGCGCAGCCGGTCTTGCCACTGTTCCAGAATCTCCGGATGAGTTTGGAACAGCAGGACCGGCAGCAGGATCAGGTCGTCGAAATCGACGGCATTGTAGGCTTTCAGGCAGCGCTGGTATTCGCCGTAGAGCCAGGCAGCGGGGCGCTCGCTGTCGTTAGCTTGGACTTCGGCTTGCTCCGGGAGTATCAGCTCGTTTTTCCAGGTGCCGATTCGCTGGGCATGGCTAGGCAGGTCGTCGGCAGGAAGCGGCGGGCGACGATGGCTGGCGATTTCTCGCAGCAAGCTCAGGCGGTCGTGAGTATCGAGGATGGAGATGCCCGCCTTGTAGCCGAGGGCTCGATGTTCCCGGCGCAGGATGTCCAACCCCAGGGAATGGAAGGTGGATACCGTCAATCCCTTAGCCGCTCGACCCTGGACCAACTGCCCAGCCCGTTCCTGCATCTCCCGCGCGGCTTTGTTGGTGAAGGTAAGGGCGGCAATATGACGCGCTGCGAGCCCTTGGCCGATCAGATAGGCGATCTTGTGAGTGATGACGCGGGTCTTGCCACTGCCAGCCCCTGCGATCACCAGCACTGGGGAGTCGGTGGCTTTGACCGCTGCCCGCTGCTGGGGATTCAGATCATGCATGGTAGTGACAGGCAAGGACGTGGGCGATACATGCGGTCAGCTTTTTGGCATAGGGAAGGTGGAGAAACTCGTTGGGTCCGTGAGCGTTGCTCCCCGGTCCCAACACGCCGGTGATCAAAAATTGGGCGGCAGGAAAGCGCTTGCCCAGAAGACCCATGAACGGGATACTGGCGCCTAGCCCCAAGTAAACGGCAGGATGGCCATACAGGGTGCGCGAAGCCGTATCGCAGGCGGAAAGCAGCCAAGGGGCAGGGGGCGGTGCTTCCCAGCCGTCACCTTCTGCTTCAAATTGAATCTGAATCTGAGCGCCGTAAGGGGGATCAACGCGCAGGGTGTTCTCGATGGCGCGTTTGGCAGTCTCGCACGCCACTGTCGGCGGCAGGCGGAAGGAGAGCTTCAACGTGGTATAAGCGCGCATGACGTTGCCGGCTTCTTTGGCCCTAGGCAGTCCTTCCTGGCCTACTACGCACAGGCTCGGGCGCCAAGTGTTGTTGAGGATGAGTTCTAAAGGGTTGTCAGTCAGCGGCTTAAGGCCGGGCAGGGGGTTGAGACCCTCGATGAGCCGCGTGCCGAGGATGCAGGCTGCGGCTTTGGCTTGTTCCATACGGATGGCGGGGATCGGCGCGTAAAGTTCTTGAAGCTTTATCCTGCCGCTTGCAGCGTCTTCCAAGCGATCCAAGAGCAGGCGTGCGATCGCAAAGGATTCTGGCACTAGCCCCGACGCTATCCCGGAGTGGACGGCCTCGTGCAAGGTGCGTACGGTGAGGGTACAGGACAACATCCCGCGCAATGAGGTGGTGGCCCACAGCCGTTCGTAATCGCCGGCGCCAGAATCCAAGGCGATCACCAGGTCTGGGGTGCCGGTTAGCTCGGCACTGGCCTCGAGGTAAGCCGGAAGGTCCGGCGAACCGCTTTCTTCGGAAAATTCGATCAGAATTACTAGCCTGGCGTGCGGGAGGCCCTGCCGGTGCAGGGCTTTAGCGGCCGCTACGGCAGCGAACAAAGCATAGCCGTCATCGGCCCCACCGCGGCCGTATAATTTTCCCTCCTCGATCACCGGTTGCCAGGGGCCTAGCCCTTCGCGCCAGCCTTCCATCTCCGGCTGCTTGTCCAGGTGGCCATAAAGCAGCACGGTTTTCTCGCTTTGCCCGGGAATTTCCACTAGAATCAACGGGGTTTTCCCAGGCAGCTGCAAGTCGTGGAGACGCCAGTCGGACTCGGCCTGGGCTTTGAGCCAGGCAAATGCCAACCGCTTGGCGTGCTCCAGGTGGCCGCGAGCTTCCCAGTCGGGGTCGAAAGCCACCGAAAGGCAAGGGATTTTGATGTATTCAGTCAAGGTCGGAAGGATCGCGCTGTCCCAGAAAGCGTCGGTGAAAGCGATAAAGTCGGTGGGAGAATGAGGCATGGTCAGGTCCGATCGATTCGACGGCGGCTATTATACCGGCCATTTCAAAATTCCAGGAAAGCGATGCAAATTGCGGTCGTAGGCGGTGGTATCAACGGGGTGATGACGGCCTGGGCGTTGGCCAGGCGTGGGGTGGTCGTGGATCTGTATGAGCGCGATCGCCTGATGGGCGCCACCAGTCGCGCCACTACTAAGATGCTGCACGGCGGATTGCGCTATCTGGAGCACGGCCGCTTCAGCTTGGTGCGGGAAGCTCTGCGCGAGCGGGCCTGGTGGCTCCGACAGGCGCCCCAGTTTGCCCGGAAGTTCCAGTTGGTATTGCCGGTCTATCGGGGGGCGCGACCGCGCTGGTGGTTGGGCCTGGGTCTTGCGCTCTACGACTTGCTTGCGGCCGGATCTGGTTTTCCCCCCAGCCGCTGGCTTCAGGCAGATGCGCTGAAAGCGTTCTTTCCCACCCTCTCGGTACCAGGGCTGATCGGGGGTTATGTTTATTGGGACGGCCAGATGGACGACTATAAGCTCGGCCTATGGGCCGCTGAGCGAGCACGAGAAGCGGGGGTCAGGATCTACGAGCACACGCCGGTTGCAACAATTGCGGAAAACGGGATAGTGGTGACCGATGCCCCCCGGCAGTACGACCGGGTGATCAACGCGGCAGGTCCTTGGGCAGAGCAATTGTTGATTCAGAGCGGCTTACAAAGCGCTTACCATTTAACTTTGGTCCGCGGCAGCCATCTGGTGGTCAGGCGCCGGATAGCCTTAGGATGCGTGCTCCAGGTGCCTGGGGAAAGACGCCTGGTGTTTTTGCTTCCGTATGGCGAGGCAGCGCTTTTAGGCACGACCGAAGTGCCGCAGGCGATTTCCGATCCGATCGAGCCCTCATCCGAAGAGGTCGAGTATCTCATCGGTTGCTATAACGCGTTTTTTTCCGATCGCCTGGAATTTGGCGACGTGACGGATTCCTTCGCCGGCTTGCGCGCCATTGTGACCCGGGGGCAAGATTATTCTCGCGCCAGCCGGGAGGCGGTGATCGAGCGCCGCGGCAGGCTGATCAACGTATTCGGCGGCAAGTGGACCACCTCCCGCGCGCTGGCGGAAAAGGTCGTCAGGATCGCCTTGGCATAAAACCGTTGACAGCATTTGCCAAAGCCGGTATCCAGGAAGCGCCTAAAAAAATAAATAACTTGAGGAGGAAGACTCATGCAGTATCTGCTTTATTTATTACCGCCCGGCTTGGGAGTGTTTGGTCTGTATGCCGCCTGGCGGATTTATCAGCTCGTCAAGGAGACCCCGGCGGGAGAGGGCAAGATCGCCCAGATCGCCGAGCAGATCCATTTGGGGGCGATGGTGTTCATCCGCCGCGAGTACCAAATTTTGGGAGTCTTTGTAGCGGTGCTTTTCGGCTTGCTATTTTATTTCCTAGGCTGGAGGACGGCGTTGTGCTTCCTGGTAGGTGCAACGGCCTCGGCTGCAGCCGGCTATATCGGCATGAGTACGGCCACTCGTGCCAATGTGCGCACCACTGTGGCGGCCTCCACTGGCGATGCCGCCAAGGCACTGGAGGTGGCCTTTTTCGGCGGTTCGATCATGGGGCTGGCGGTGGCCTCTCTGGGGCTGTTGGGGTTGGGGTTGATGTATCTGTTCTTCGGCGATGACCCAGAGACCGCTCACGCGCTGCACGGCTTCGGCATGGGAGCCTCGACGGTGGCGTTGTTCTCGCGCGTCGGCGGCGGCATCTACACCAAGAGCGCCGACGTGGGGGCGGACCTGGTCGGTAAGGTGGAGGCAGGGATTCCCGAGGACGATCCACGCAATCCCGGGGTGATCGCCGACAACGTCGGCGACAACGTAGGGGATGTGGCCGGGATGGGGTCGGACATCTTCGAGTCGTATTGCGGTGCGATGATCGCCACCATCGCCATGGCCTCTACGATGGCCGCAGAGACCCTGGCGCCGGTCGGCTCCCGCGGGGCGCTGATGTTTTTGCCTTTAGGGCTGGCCTCGGTAGGGCTTTTGTCCTCCATCGCCGGAATCTGGTTGGTCAGGCAGAACGCCTCTAGGCCAGCAGAGGTGGCGCTTAGGATGGGGACGGTCGGGGCGGCGGTCATCTTCATCTTCTTGGCCCTGATCGTGATCGCGCTGGCTCAGGTCAACCTCAAAGCTTGGCTGGCGGTCCTGGCAGGGGCTTTAGGCGGGATCGTGATCGGCCTGGTGACCGAGTATTACACCGGCGGCCGGCCGGTGGCGAGAATCGCCCAGGCCGGCGAAACAGGACCAGCTACGGTCATCATCGCCGGGCTCGCCACCGGGATGGAATCGGTGGTGGTTCCTATCCTGAGCATCAGCGCCATCATTTTCGTAGCCAATTGGCTGGTCGGGCTTTATGGGGTCGGCATCGCTGCGGTGGGGATGCTGGCCACGGTCGGGATCACCATGGCCATCGATGCCTACGGGCCAGTGGCCGACAATGCCGGCGGCATCGCCGAGATGGGGGGGTTGGGTCCTGAGACGCGCAAGATCACCGATTCCCTGGACGAACTGGGCAACACCACCGCCGCCATCGGCAAAGGCTTTGCTATCGGCGCGGCAGCTTTGGCGGCGCTGGCCATCATCACCGCTTACGGCGAGACCGTCGCCAGCAAGCTGCCGAATTTTAGCTTGAATCTCGGCAGCGCCAAGGTATTGGGCGGAGCGTTTATCGGCGGGACTATCCCCTTGCTTATCGCTTCTCTGACCATGACGGCGGTCGGCAAAGCCGCCTTTGCGATGATTCATGAAATCCGCCGCCAGTTCCGCGAGATTCCGGGGCTGCTCGAAGGCAAAGCCGAGCCGGACACCGCCCGTTGTGTGGACATTGCTACCCAAGCCGCGCTTAAAAAGATGATCCCGCCCGGGCTGATTGCGGTGGCCGCTCCCCCTATTGTTGGCTTTGGCCTTGGGCCGCAGGCGCTGGGCGGGATGCTCGGTGGGGCACTGCTCGGGTGCGTGCTGATGGCGCTGATGATGGCCAACGCTGGCGGGGCTTGGGACAACGCCAAGAAATACGTGGAAAAGGGAAATCTCGGCGGCAAAGGCTCGGATACCCACAAGGCGGCGGTGGTCGGCGACACCGTCGGTGATCCGTTCAAGGACACCTCAGGTCCGTCGATGAACATTCTGATCAACGTGATGGCTATCGTCAGCTTGGTGATCGCCCCGCTGTTGGTGTGAGTTCAACGCAGGACCTGGGTCAATCCATCGATCACGAATTGCATCGCGATTACGGCCAGAAGCAAGCCGCTTAAGCGGGTGACGACGCCGATGCCGCTTACCCCTAAGACCTTTCGGATCCACGGCGCGGCGGCGAGGATCAAAAACACGCCCAGGCACGCGGTGAAGATCGCCGCTGCAAGAAACCAGAGCGGGAACTGACGCAAGGGATCCTGCTGCCAGACCAACACAAGGGTAATTGCACCTGGGCCGGCGATGAGCGGGGTCGCCAAAGGCACCAAGGCGATGTGGGTCTTGTACAGGCTTTCTTCCTCCTCGGCGGGCGAGCTTTTGAGATTGGGCGGTGGGAGCAGTTGGAACATTTGTAAGGCATAGATGAAAAAGATGAATCCTCCAGCCAGCTGGAACGCCGGCAAGCTGATGTCGAAGAGCGCCAATACGGCTTCGCCCGTCAAGCTGAAGAAAACCAAGATTCCTCCAGCGGTGCCGCAAGCCAGAGCGGCGACCCGCACTTGCGCTGCTCGGCTTAATCCTTCGGTCATTGCCAGGAACAAAGGCAGATTGCCGACCGGGTCCATGATGACCAAGAGCGGCACAAGTAAGCTCAAGAAGTTTTGTTTCATAGCCGAAGCGTCAAAACCTCAGCTTGCACTGGAACCAGTTGGTGGGAGGTCATCACCACTATCCCCCCGCGTTCCAGATGCGCTTCCAGCAAGGTCCTGACCCAGGCGATGCCGTCTTGGTCCAGCGAGGTGAACGGTTCATCTAGGACCCATAAGACAGCTTCTTGCAACAGCAGCCGGGCTAGGGCGATCCGCTGGCGCTGGCCGGCGGACAAGGCCCTGGCTGGAGTATCCGCGTGACCGCCGAGGCCGGCACGGATGAGGATCTGACCAGGGTCTGCGCCGGCCCGGGTGCGGTAGAGCCGGCTTGCCAGAACTAGGTTTTCCAACGCCGTCAACTCCCCCTTGACGCCTAGGTGATGGCCCAGATAGGCCAATTCATTGAGAAACCTATGCCGCTCGCGGTAGATCGGCCGGCCACGCCAACGGACCTCCCCGGCTGCCGGTGGGCTTAAGCCGCACAGAATTCGCAGCAAGCTGGTCTTGCCGCAGCCGTTGGCTCCCTCGACGTGGAGGAGTTGGCCGCGACTGAGTTCGAAATTCAGGCCGCTAAACAGCAGGCGGTCGCTGCGCACACACTCGAGGTTTTCCGCGTGCAGGCAAGGAGTCCCAAAGGTAAGCTGATTTGTCATTTCCTCATCCCAATAAGATAGGGTCAAGTCACGGATTGGCGGTGCGCGGAGTCAAGCAAGGCTGCCACGAAAGCTCCTTGAGATTTCGAGAACGCTGGCGTCTCAGCGTCCAGCAATCGGCGCTTCGAGCGATTCTAGCTAGTATCCTTCCAGATAACGGTTGTATACTCAAGTCCTGGCATTCAGCAGGAGGAGGCTTAAGTCATGAAACACCGCTGGTTTGCAGCCATCCTGGCTACGTTGGCATTGTCTCCGGCATTAGCGGATGTCAAAGCTATCGTTGCCTACCGGCAGGGGACGATGAAAGCTTTTGGCGGACACGCAGCCGCGCTAAAAGCAATTCTCGCCGATGGCCAAAAGCAATTTTTGCCTGACGCGCTGGCTCACGGCGAGGCGATCTTGGGGCTGGCTAAGTCGATTCCTAATATGTTCCCGCAAGGGAGCGAGTACCGCAAGAGTGCAGCCAAAAAGCAGATTTGGCAGAACTGGGACGATTTTGTCGCCCGTGCCCAAAACTTGGAGCGCCTGGCCCAAGAATTCGTCCAGGCGGCTAAGGGGAACGATGAGGTGGCGATGAGGGCCGCGTTCCAGAAGATGGGGAAAGAAGGCTGCGGCGGTTGCCATGAAAAGTATCGCGAGGATTGATCTCAAACTATGGGTCGCCTGGCTGCTGCTTTGGGCTGGGTGGCTCTGGGCCGCCGAAAGGGAGGAACTTGTCCAGCGGGGAGAGAAGCTGTTCGCGATCGGTGGGTGCGGCAATTGCCATACGGCAGAGGGAGGTCCGACCCTGGCGGGCGGGGATCCGCTTAAAACCCCATTCGGGACTTTCTATCCCCCAAATATTACCCCCGATCCGGAAACTGGAATCGGCAAGTGGAGCGAGGAAGATTTCATCCGTGCCCTAAGGGAAGGACTCTCTCCTGAAGGTCAACCCTATTACCCCGCTTTTCCCTTTACCTCCTACACCCGCATGAACGTGCAGGATATTCGGGCGCTCAAGGCGTATCTGGCAACGCTGCCGGCGGTCAGGCGTAAGCCTCGTGATCACGAGCTGCGCTTTCCCTTCAACGTGCGCCTAGGATTGTGGGTATGGCGCTGGTTGTTCTTTCGCCCGGAGCGTTTTCGTCCAGACCCGTTTCGTTCAGAGCAATGGAACCGAGGCGCCTATCTGGTGGAGGCGGTGGGCCATTGCGGTGAGTGTCACACTCCGCGCAACTGGCTCGGTGCCCTCGACCGCAGCCGCGCCTATGGCGGGGCAGTATTGGGGGAAATCCGGGCGCCGAACATCACCCCGGACCCCGATCACGGCATCGGCGAGTGGAGTGAGGCCCAGTTATTGGATTTCTTCCAGACCGGCATGAAGCCCGATGGCGATACAGCCAGCGGCGAGATGGCTAAGGTGATCCGCAATGGCACTGCCAAGCTGCCGGTGGAGGACCTGCGCGCGATCATCGAATATCTAAAAAGCTTGCCGCCGATTGCCTCCGAGCCATAACCTGAAGGGATCGGGATTTTTTCGTATGCTCGGAAGTTGAAGGTATCCTGAGTGGAAAGGGTTTCTTCAAGGATGGACATGGCCTATCCGCTTCCTGATCACTTAAAGCTTTTGCGTCCGCTGCTGCTGCTACAGCTCAGCTACCGCCGCTACGCCGTCAACCGGCCGTTCGTTACCTTAAGCTACGCCCAGAGCCTGGACGGCAGCATCGCCCCTGAACCTGGCAAACCGTGCGCGCTCAGCAGCCGCGCCTCGCTGGAAATGACCCATGCGCTGCGGGCTTGCCACCAGGCGCTGCTGGTGGGGGTGGAGACGGTTTTGGCCGATGATCCCCGCCTGAACGTGCGCTATGTAGAGGGCGAAGACCCCCGTCCGGTGATTCTTGACAGCCACTTGCGTTTTCCTGAAACGGCGCGGGTATTGGACTCTTCCCGCAAGCGGCCGTGGATTTTCACCTCCCGCGAGGCACCGGTAGCGCGCCAGCGGCGCCTCGAGGCCTTGGGAATCCGCCTGTTTCGCGTGCCGGAGGAGAGGCCAGGCCGGCTGGAGCTGATCGCGGTGTTGCGCTGTCTTGCCCACCACGGAATCGGTACGCTGATGGTGGAAGGCGGGGGGTGCGTCATCCAGGCGTTTTTGCACCAGCGTCTGGTGGATTACTGTGTTCTGACCTTGGCGCCGCGGTTTTTGGGCGGTGTTCGGGCATTGGCCGGAAAGGCCGAGGTACCCTTGGTCAACTGGAGTTATCAGCGCCTGGGGGCCGACTTAGTCGTTCTCGGGCGGGTTGCCGCAAGTCCGTGAAAACCCTAGCGTTGTTCCACACTGCTCCGCGTCGGGTGGAGGTGGGCGAAGTGAGCTTGGCCGACCCAGGTCCAGGCCAGGTCCAAGTCAAGAGCTTATACTCGGCCGTCAGCCCGGGAACCGAAAAGCGCATTTTTGCCGGCGACCTGCCCCGGGATCTGCCTTTGGATACTGTGCTGCCGGCGCTTGCCGGCAGCTTTTCCTATCCGTTTCGTTACGGCTACGCCCTGGTCGGCGAGGTAGTTGCAGCGGGACCTGGAGCAGAAAGGTTTTTGGATCGGCGCGTGTTCCTGTTCCATCCTCATCAAGCTCAGGTGGTGGCGGCGGCGTCCGAATGCCTGCTCGTGCCTGAGGACATCGAAGGTGAGGATGCCCTGTTTTTCGCTAACTTGGAGTCGGCGGTCAATCTGATCCTAGACGCTGCCCCTCGGCTTGGAGAGCGGGTAATGGTAGTGGGTCTCGGTATTCTCGGGCTGCTCACCGTGGCCGTCCTGAGCCGTTTTCCGATCGCATTGTATGCCTGCGATCCCATCGCCGAGCGCCGCCACCTGGCGGAGGCGTTGGGTGCTTTGGCCTTCGATCCTGACAATCCCCCTTCGCTTGAAGACGGCTTCGATTTGGCGATCGAACTCTCCGGCAGCCCCCAAGGGCTGCAGTCGGCGATCGAACTCACCGGCTTTGCCGGCCGCATCGTCATCGCCTCTTGGTATCGCGGCAAGGTAGCGCTGGATTTGGGCGGGGCCTTCCACCGTAGCCGCATCCATCTGCTTGCCAGCCAGGTGAGTACCATCGACCCGGTTCTTACCGGGCGCTGGAACCGAACTCGCCGCCATGCCCTGGTCTGGGAGTGGGTGCGGGAGATCCAACCTGCCCGTTTCATCAGCCACCGCTTTGCCTTGGAGGCGGCCCAAGAGGTTTTCGAACGGCTGGAGCGGGACAGGCTGCTGCAGCCAGTATTTGTCTATGGCGGGTGAGACGCCTAGCGTATACTTACCCAAAGCGCTGACAGGAGGCAGGAGCTTGGAACTATGTATCGCTTAACCCTGACGCGCGATTTCATCGCCCGTCACTATCTGATCGGCGGCGACTTTGGCGCCGAGAACCTCGAGCACAGCCATGCCTACCGGCTAGAGGTTCGCTTGGCCGGCGAGCACCTTGACCGCCACGGCTACTTGGTGGATCTGGTGGCTCTGGAAGAGGTGGTGGAGGAAGTGATAAGGCGCTTTCGCGACCGCTGCTTGAACGAGCTTCCAGAGTTTGCCGGTCTCAACCCGAGCCTGGAACATTTCTGTCGCATCGTTTGGCAGCATCTCCAAGCGCGCCTGGCAGCGGATAACCTTTGCTTAGAAGTGCGGCTCTGGGAAAATCCAAGCGCCTGGGCGGCGTATGACGGCGGTTGAGCTGGCCGCCTACTTAGAGGCGAAGGCGCTTTTAGATCAACGCAGCCTGAACCTGCAGGTATTCGAGCTTTTCCGCGAGGTGCTTGGAGGGTTTCCTGAGGCTGCGATCGTCGACCTTGGCACCGGCACCGGGGCGATGTTGCGCCGCCTGGCCCTGACCGCCCTTAATCCCGCTCTGATCCTGACGGGGGTGGAGCGGGAGGCGGCCCTGGTCGAGGCCGCGGTTGGCCATTGCCAGCAAGAGCTGGCGTCTGCGGGCTGGAAGGTGCATCCTACTGGAGATGGTTTTGAAGCTAGGCGAGGCGAGTGCTGGCGTAGATTCCATTTCGTCTGCGCCGATTGCTTTGAGTTCGCCCCGGTGCTGCCGTGTCAGGCGGTCTGTGCCCACACCTTTATGGACCTGGTCCCGCTGGCCAAGACGCTGGAGCGGGTATCAGGCTGGCTGACCCCAGGTGGAGTGTTTTATGCCAGCTGCAACTACGACGGCAGCACCACGCTGTTTCCATTGAGTTCTGACCCGGTCTTCGAAGCCGAGCTCCTGGCGCGCTACCATCGTTCGATGGAACTTCGGAGGCTAAACGGCGAGGTGACCGGCGGGGCTCTGTGCGGGCGCCGCTTGTATCAAGCGCTAGTAGCAGGAGGGTGGGAGATTCTGAGCTTTGGCAGTTCCGATTGGAACCTGACCCCGGTGCGGGGCAGCTATCGCGGTGCCGACGCGGTAGTGCTGAAAGCGCTCTTGGCGATGATCCGCAGCGAGGGAGAGGGTCTGGCGCCTAGGGCGCTTGAGGATTGGCATCGAGAGCGGCTAGAGCAGCTTACGGCAGGGCGGCTGGGGCTGATCATCCATCAGCTGGATCTGTTGGCCGCACGGCCTTGAAGCACAGCCCGCCGCGCAGCCCGGCAAGCCCAAACCACTTCCCCGGCCAGTCAAGTGCGGTCAAGCCCCACCCCATGATTCCGGGAAGATCGCCGCGGGGAACGAACCGCCAGTAATCCAGGCAGGCCAGTTCTAACCCGGATTCCTGCGTCAAGCGACGGACCTTTGCGGCATCCAGGAATTCATCGCTGCTTAGGATTTGCCAGGGCCATCCGATCCACGGCGCCAGCCAGCGGTACCAGCAAAAGCCAGCGTTTGGGGTAAGGCAAACGACCGCTCCACCGGGTTTAAGCACCCGGCGAAGTTGGCGGAATACCGCAGGTTTGTTCGGTACGTGTTCCAATACGCCCACCATCAGGGCCACATCGATGCTCGCGTCCTGCACCCCAGCCAGGGTCTCAGCCGAGGAGGGGAACAGTTCGATCCGATCGCGTAGGGGAAGCTTGCGACTCAAGCGGACTGCCCGTTCGATCATGGCGGGAGAGAGATCGATGCCGATACTGCGTCGGAAGCGGGGCGCCAGGGCAAACAGATGGGTCCCAGTGCCGCAGCCGATCTCCAACAGGGTTTCGCGGGAGGTCCCCTCCAGTAAGCGGTCGATGATTGCAAGGCGGTAGCGGAGCAAGCGTTCGGGTTTACCGTGGAGGTCGCGGTAATCGCTGGCCAGCGCGTCAAAGAAGGCGCGGATGTCGGCTTGTCTGCGGACGGGCACCGGTTTGGGCGGGATCATCGGGGCGCTTTTAAGATCCTCCAGCCGCTGAGCGAGAAGGAAATCACCAATGCCGCCGTCAAAATCGCCAGTACCCAATGGTAGGCGGCAGGCGGTGGCCAAAGTCCTAGGATCAACCCAAGCAGTGCGGTTGCTCCGATAGGACGCGCCAGCGGCACAGGTGAAAGATCGCAGGCTTGGCATCTGCCCAGCTTAAGCGCGAGGACAAAGCCGTAACGCAACCCGCCGCAGATCAATATCCAGGCGGGAACACCCAGGGCGTGGTAAAGGAGGATGGTCAAAGTTAAGGTAAAAAAGGCATCGGTCTCCTTGTCGAACAGATCGCCAAACGGCGAGGTCAGACGCAGGCGCACGGCCAACCAGCCATCGACCCCATCTAAGAACCACAGGAACAAGCCGACTGCCACGGCTTCCTTGCCCGTTGCTGAACTGCCGAGCAAGCCTAAGACTCCCGTCAGCCGAAGCAAGGTAATCCAATTGGCCAGACCGAACTCCCCGTGCGGAGTCCACAGGCCGCGTTGCCGCCACAGCAAAACTAGGAACGAAGCCAAAGCGACGGCGGCAAGGACAGGTAAAGGGAGAACTTTGGCGGCAACCAGTAGGGTCATGCTCAGCATGACCGCCGCATGGGCCTCGCTCCAGCGCGTCAAGGACTCCGGTGGAAGGCGTTCTGAAGGGTCAGAAAGTTCGACACTCACAAACCGATTATACTTTTTTCATGCGGATCTTGCTCGCTCAGCCTCCCTGGCGCCATCCTTCCGGTGGCCATGTTTACAACCGCGCGCTGCTGGATCAGGCCCGGCGCCAAGGTTTCCCGATGCAGGCTTGGATTTGGCGCGCCGGGGAGCGTCCCCCGTCTGCGGATTTGATGTTCTGGGACAGCTTAGGATTGTCCGATTTAGCGAGGCAGCCCTTGCCCGCGGGGGTTATTCACGTCCTTTTGCTCCACTACCTTCCTTCCCTGGACCCTGGGCTTTCCCAGTCCCGCCGCCTAGCCCTTAAGCAGCTCGAGCAACAGGTGTTGGCGCGTTTTAAGCATGTGCTGGTCACCGGCCCGGGCTTGGTAGAACCTCTGCGCAGGCGTTACCCTGACCGCCCGTTTTGGCTATGCGAGCCCGGGGTGAGTGAGCGTTTTTTATCTCCCCCGCGGCGTCCGGTTTCATCTTCCGCCGGGCTGGAGCTGGTGACTGTAGCCAATCTGCTGCCGGCGAAGGGGTACTTGGAGTTGCTAGAGGTGTTGGCGGGATTTGGCCGCCATCGCTGGCGTTGGCATTGGGTGGGTTCGGGCGCCGTCGATCCGGGATATACCCTGCGGTTGTGCCGAGCCGTCCGGCAGCTTGGATTGGGCGGGCGGATCGTCTATCACGGCGTGCTACCGGTCGCGCGTTTGGTCGGATTGTTGGATGCCGCCGACTGGTTTCTTTTTCCCAGCCGTTTTGAAAGCTTCGGTATGGCCCTGCAGGAAGCGGCCGCGCGCAGGCTGCCTATCGTCAGTAGCCGGGTAGGAGCGGCCGAGCGCTGGGTCATCCCCAAGCGCACCGGGTTTTTGCTCGAACCCGGCGATTGGTCTGGGTTTGCCCAAGCGTTAAGGCGCTGCTTTGACGCTCCAAAACCTAAGGCGGTTTGGCAACTTGGGTATCGCGGTTTGCCGTCTCCACCGACTTGGGAGGAAGTATTTCGGCGCTGGCGGGAGATAGTTGAGGTTTTAATCCGAACGTACGGAGGCTGAGGTAGTCAAGTTCACCGCCATGTGCCGGCTGGGACGACCGATGTAAAATCCCTGGAGGTAATCTACCCCGAGCGTGCGCAGGATTTCCAACGTCACCCGATCTTCCACCCCCTCGGCGACCACCTTTTGCCCGTAGCCGTGGGCCAAGGTCACAATCGCCTGGATGAAAGCGCGGTCGCGCGGGTCTTTGGCGAGTTTGCTGACGAACGATTGATCGATCTTTATGTAGGCGATGGGAAGGTGCTTTAAATAATGAAATGAACTGAAACCGGCGCCGAAATCGTCGATAGCAAACTGAAAGCCGAGTTCTGCCATCTCCTCCATGATGAGACGAGCGGCGTTGAGGTCGGTGATGGCCACTGTCTCTGTGACCTCGAGCAGAAGGTGCAGGGGATTGATCTGGCCGGATTTGACCCGCTCTTTGAGCGGACGGATCCAGTGGACGTCGGTCAAGGCGTAGGCAGACAGGTTGATGGCCAAAACCGGACGGTTGGGATAGACGCCGGTCGGCAGGATCTTGAGCGCTTCTTCTACCACAAAGCGGTCGATAGCCGGCATGATCCCTGAGCGTTGGGCGGCGTCGATGAAAGCGCCGGGCAGGATTAAGGTCCCATCTTGCTGTTCCAGGCGCAAAAGGGCCTCGTGGTAAACGATAGTTTGCCCGTGCGCCTCGGCGATGGGTTGAAAGTAAAACTTAAGGCGTTTTTCCGCCAGCGCCCGGGTGAGGGCTTCTTTCCAATAGACGCGCTTCCCCGCCCCCTCGCGCGCCTGGTCCTGAAACGAAAACAGATGATACCGTCCACGGCCGGCTTGCTTGGCCTGATACATGGCCAGGTCCGCGTTGGCCAGAAGGTCCTGGACGTTGTCGCCGTGCGTTGGGATTAGGACAATCCCGATGCTGGCAGAGAGGCGATAGGTTTTGCCGGCATAAACAAACGGGGTTTCTGTCAAGCGCTCATTTAGCTCGCAGGCAAAGGCTTCTGCTCCTTCGGCTTGGGTGTCGGCCATGAGCACGGCGAACTCATCGCCCCCCAAGCGCGCGACTACGTCAGAGCGCCGAGTGCGCTCTTGCAACACTTCAGCCAAAAATTTAAGCAAGGCATCGCCTGCGGCGTGGCCGCTACTATCGTTGACGTCTTTAAAGTGATCCAGATCAAACAGGATTAGCGCACAGGTTCTTGGGGCGCGTTTGACTTCTGCCAGGGTGCGTTCTAATTCTTCTTGGAACCGATGGCGGTTGTACAGGCCGGTCAAAGGATCGTGATTGGCCAACCAGGTGAGCCTGGCCTCGGCGCGCACCCGGTCGGTGACGTCCAGCCCCACCGACAGAACGGCGGTTTGACTGGCGTGAGACTCCTTAAGCCGGGTATGGACCCAGACGATGTCGCGCAAGGAACCATCACAACAGCGTATCTCCAATTCGTGCTGAAAGCGCAGCTCGCCTGCACGATTTGGCTTTTTTAGCCACTTGTAAAAGTCCTCAGCAGCGCTAGGGTGATGCAGCAGGAACGCAAACGGTCGGCCGTACAGTTCTTGAGGCGAAAATCCGGTCAGTTGCAAGCCGTGGTCGTTGACGGTGCGGATGAGGCCCTCGTGGGTCTGGGTGAGGATGATCACCTGGGCTGAATTGAGCAACCCGCGGATGAAGTCGCGCTCGTCGGCCAGTTCGCGGTTGCGGATGGCGAGCGCACGGGCCTGGGTTTCCAATTGCATGGAGAGTTGGACTGTAGTCTCATCAAGCACGTCGATTTCGTCGTACAGCTCGATTTTGGATCGCGATTTTTTAAGCAAGTTGCGGGCCTCGAGATAGCGCCCTTGAGCCAGCAGGGGGAGGGTCTTGGCCAGGCGCTCTAGCCTGCGGGTGGGGGCGCGGACTAAAAGCAGTAGAATCAGTTCCCCGACTAAGGCGATGACGAGGGTTTTGAGCAATACGCTCAAAGTCGCCTGGCGGATTTGGTGAACGGTTTGGGTGACGTCCGCGATCAACAGGATTTTTCCCTCAGGCGCCTCGATCAGGGATCTTAAGGGAATCTGACGAACTGCGTAAACTGCATTTTGCCAGTAAATCAATTCCTGGCTCAGTTGATCGAGTTCTGAATAACGGCTAGCCAAATGTTCCAGCAGTGGACCTAAGACTTGCAGGTTGGTGAGCGCCGCGATCCGCCCGGAGCGCAGGGAGGAGTCTGGCTGTTTGAGCACGATGCCAATTTCGGTGTTGGCTCCGGTGATGGCGCGGAAGTCGAGGATGAGGTCGGCGATCGATTGGGCGACTATGATCACCCCGGTGCTTCGTTCTTCTACGAGCGTCGGCACCACGGCGAGCAAGGAGCATTTCTCATCGCAGCTTAAGACAACTTGCGGGGTTTCGTTTGTATACACGCGTTCGATCAGAGAGCGCATCTGAGGGTCCGCCAGGTCGGCCGAGGCCGCTTCTGGTGGCCACCCCCACAACAGCCGGCCTTGGGTGTCGATCAACTTTAGGCTCTGCAAATCGAGCTCGTATTGGAGCGCGGAAAGGCGCATGAAGGATTCCGGCATCTGCCCGGATTTTTCAATCGGCAGAGACTTGGACAGATCCGCCAGCATCGCTGCTACCGACCCAAGGCGCTGGAGCCGATCTGCCGAGCGTTTGAGGAGTCCGTGCATTTCCTGTTCTATGCTGGCAAAGTGGGTGGCAAGTTCCTGATCAAACTGGCGTTGCAAGTAAAGGTAGTTGAGAGCGCCAAAGGTCGAGGTCAAAGCGAGGATCAAAAGGCTCAGGTGGAACAAAACCTTGATGCGCAGGCCGACAAAGCGGTGGATTCTCTTTAAGGGCTGTCTAAAGTTCAGACGCATCGGACTCAAAAGCGCAGTGACACCATGAGTGTAAATACATGCCAAAAACGATCTCCACCGCCGGCCTTCAGCCTGGGATTGTCTTTTTCCGCCAGCCACGCGGTGCCGTCGACAAAGTGGTATTCTCCCACCAACAGTAAGTTACTCGCTACCTCCCAGCGCGCCCCGAGCGTAAGATCGCGAGCGAAAAATCGATGGCGCGGAAGACCTGTGAGCTTTGCGGTCTTTTCGCCGTCGCGGTCGCCCAGGTTGGCGAAGAACACGTCGTAGCGGGCCAGAAGCGATAATTTTGGGTTCAAGCGGTATTGCCCTTGAAGATAAAAGCTCTCTGTAGTGTTGGTCATAGTAATCCCGCCCGGGGTAAAGCCTTCCCGTTCGGTGAGGACACGGCCGTATTCTGCCGTCAGCGTCCAGCGTTCGGCGTTGTATTGCAGCGAGGCGAGCGGATAGAGGGTCTTGAAGCTCCCAGAGCGTACGCCTTGGGTTAAGGAGCGAAAATCGCGGTCGAGGTCTACGATCGAGAACATAAGGCGCACCCGCCCTTCTTGCCATTCGTAAGCCGCCCGCCCGATCCACATCGGGCGACCGGAAAGCTCGCCTTTAACCCCAGGAATCCCAGTCAGAAATTCAGCCGCCCCGCCGGTGTCGTCGCGCGGTTCGGCAACCAGGAACTCGGCGCTTAAGGAGTGGTCGCCAAAAACGTAGCGCCCGTACAGCAGGCCGCCGTCGGAGGAAAGCATGGGCTGGCGCAAGGCCAAAGCGTCGAAATAAACCGATTGCGGAAGCAGCACCCCAGGCCGCGTCCAGACCACGTCGCGCGTCTCGTTGTACAACCCGAACGGGTTTTTTACCCGTCCTAAGCGCACGCCTAGCGTGGCGGTTTCCCCTAGGGGAAAGTAGTAATCGAGCAGGGCGTAGTCTAAGCGCACGCCTTCCTGGTCGGAAGCCCCGGCCTGGCGGAACAGGCCCTGGGCCGAGACCAGAAGCTTGTTCCAGGGACGCAGGGAAAGGTTGGCGCCCACTTCGGTGAAATCCAAGCTGCCGTTGTGGCGGCTGTTGCCAAACAAGTTGTTGCCGGTGCTGACCAGATACCCCTGGCTGAGGAAGCCGTGCATCTGCCAGTCGAACGGGGAGGCGGCCTGCAGCGGGCAGCTAAGCCCAAGCAGGCAGAGAAAGCCGGCGCCAAGGAAAGTAGTGTTCATAGAAGTTCTAATCATGGCTTTGTCCCTGATAAGACGTACCCGATGGCCCCAGGTGTCGTTCTAAGGCGTTCGATCATCTCCTCAAAGGTGTTGACCTGAATCGGTGCAGGACCTGTGCCCGAATAGACCATCCTGTCCCAGGCGGCGCGCAGCTGGTACGGATACACCCCTAAAACTTCCTTGGCAAAGCGCTGGTGGATCGGGTTATCGTCGGGCAGGACAAATACTTGGATGGGGGTGCCGTTCGGCCAGGTGCGCTCGCGCATGAAGAAGATGGCGCGCACGGCTTCTTTGGAAAGCACAGCGACCCGTACCCCCGGGCCGTAAACCAAGGTGAAGGCGCTGTTGGCCTGGCTGCCGTTCCCGCTCAGCGGTAAAAGCAAAAAAAGCAGAAGGGTAAGCTTGCAGAGCGCAGGCCTGTTCATCGCTCAGTTGGCCAGACAAACCTCCCCATAGCTCGATTCGTTAAGGAAAACCGGGTGGTAACGCGCCGATTCCAAGGACCAGTCGAGGTTACCGCGCATCCAGGCGCGCAGCACGTCCAGATACTTGGCGACCGCTTCGGCGTAGGGGGAAGGGAAATCCGGCAGCCGCTTTTCTAAGGCGAGGAAACGTTTGACTTGGGCGTTGCACATTTGTGCTGCCCACTCCACGGCTTCTTGGATTTCTAGACTGTGCTGGCGGGCAAGCACCACGACCAGATTGTGGACGTCGCCTTGTGCCGACTCCTTGCTCAAGGAAAAGACGTCGTTGGACCAGCACACTACGTCGTTGGTCAGCCGCGCCAGCCGCTGGAGCACGGGATGGCAGCGGATCTCTAAAGGCAGAAGGATGTGTTCGACGACTTCGATCAGTTCCAGGTCGGTGTACAGGCCGCCGGTAAAAGGGCGCATCTTGACGTAGCTGGCAAGGTCGGGGCAGGTTCCAAGAGCGCGGTTTTGCGCTTCCCAGACCGAGGACTCGAAATATTCCGCCACGCTGGCGATGAACCTTGCTTGCCAGGCCAGGCTGGAGCGGGCGCGCAGCCTTTGCCACAGATCCAAAAGTGCCAGGCCCAACGCATCGTCTTTGCCAGGGCACGTACGCTCCATGAGGAGACCTAGCCAACGCCGGTGGAGGGCGGCGAGCTTTTGCGGGTCCTTGCCAACGCCGGTTTCGTCACACTGGTCGTCGCGAATGAACAGCCAGGTGTTCCAGTCACAGACCAGTTTGAGTTCTTCCTCGCCGGCATCGGGATAGGCGCGCGCCGCTAGATAGCCGAAGCGGGAGGCCTTAAGGCGCAAAAACGCCGCCTCGCTCACCAAACCAAAGCGCCGCACCCAGGCAAGCGTGTGTTGCTGGGCGGCTTCGGCGTGGCGGTTGAGGCGCTTGGGAAAAGGGCAGTAAAACTGGGGCAAAACGGCGGCCGGAAAAGTCATGATGGCTCCTTATAGTCGTGGGCAATTCGGTCTTTTAAGTATAGCTTTGCGTTCCAGAATTGTCCGGCCTTAAGCCCAAAGCCGAGCTAAGCTCTCGCCAAGGTGGAACCTCAAGCCCAAGTGGAGCGCAAGCGTCCAGAAAAAGCGCCGCAAGACCACGGCGAAGGCGCGATAGCCGGTAAAGACCCTGCGCCACTGCTGCTGGATTACCTCTTCTCCGCCTGAGGCCAGCGCCTTAAGATGGCAGAGGATCGCCTCGCACGCCAAAGCGGCATGGCCCGAGGCGAGGTTGTCTATGGATTGGTGCAGGCGCACGATGCTCGCGTCCAAACCGTGGCATTCCAATTCCCAAGCCAGACGTCGGTAGGTGCGCCCTAGGCCGCTCAGTTCGATGGCCAGATTCAGCCCCAAAAGCTCAGGCAGGAATTCTTCGGGAAACTGGCCGATGGTGAGCAAGAACGCCGGCAAGTCGAACGCAAACGGGATAAACGGGTGGTGGATAAACGCCTCCGAGTCGAACGGGGGAAGCGCAATCCCCGCTTGGGCGATGAGCTTCCGGTAGACGTTGGCGTGGTTGCGGGAAGGGTCGCCGTCGCCGACTTCGTCGCGGAAGATTTGCCACAACCTTTGCCCCACTTCCCGATAGGTGCGCGCCAGCGTCAAGCTCCTGGCCAGCCAACAGCCATCCACCAGGATCGAAGGAGCTAGCTGCTCGATGCCGAAGCGGTAGGCGGTTTTGGAAAGGGCGGGCGGCGCAAGAACCGGCCCGGGTTGGTTTTCCCGGGCGTACATCTCCTCCACCCAGCGGCAGAAGGCATCTGGGGTATAGAAAAAAGGCGGTCTGGTTCTGGCGCGCCTTAAGATCTTTGCGGCATAACGCTTGGCTGCAGGCAGGCAGGCGGGAAAGCGTTCCAAGTTCAAAAGCTGGTAATAAAGCTGCTTGGGAGATAGGCGCTTGGCTCGGTCAGGATTCGACGGCGGTGGCGCAGGCAGGGGCTTGTCCAGGATAGGGGAGGGGGGATCGGGCTTGGGGTTTGTCTCTTCCCAGCGCAGCCAGGCACGCACCAATTCCAGTTCGGCCTGGCTAAACACCCCGAACATGGGCCCGTCGAAAGCCAGCGCTGCGCTGAAAAAGCGCTCCCTTAGAGGCGAGGCGAGAAACACTTGCAGAAAGGCCCAAGGTTCGGCGTCTAAGCGCTCGAGCCACTGGTCCAAAGGCCGCCCGGCTAGGTAAACCCGGCGGTGATAGCCTATGGCTTTGGGCGCTTTCTCCCTAAACAACCACGCCACTTGCCGGCGCAGGTCACCGGCGAGCGCCTCCCAGACCAAAGCCCAAGAGTGGCTGCGCCGGTGGTAAAACGCCCAGCCTGCCGCTACTCGCGCTTGGTCTTCCACCAAAGCCAAAACGGCTTGGGTGGCGGCCTCTACGGCTTGGTAAGAGGCGCTGCGGTCGAGGTTGAACCATCCGCCGTTGAGCTTGGCGTGGGCTAAGGTAAAGCCCAGGATTTCCGGCAAGAAAGCCGACCCGTGCCTGGCCAAAGCGTCCAACCAGGCAAGCTCGGCGTGCAGGGGCGAAGGGGAGCTAAAGGGGATGGCCTGGAAAGCGCGCCTGTGGTTTGCCACCGCGCGATCCAGCGCGGTCTGAAGGCGCAGCAGCGCAGCTCCCAGCGCGGTGTGGGCGTTGGCTATGGAAACTGCCCCTTCCAGCCAGCGGCCTTCGAGCTGGCCGATGGGCGCAAACCAGGCGTGCCAACGCTCGAGGAGCAACCCGCAAAGAGAAGGCAGCTTGGGTGGCCCTGGGTCTTCCCGACCGGCGAATAAGGAACTAAGCCAGTGCGTTTCCAGATCGGATAAAGGTGGGTTCTTCCACATGGGGTTTCAAGAATAGGTAATCCTCGATCACTAAAACGTCGAGGCCGCAGGTGGTAAAGATCGCTGCTGCGTCTTCGGCGCTGTGGAGGATGGGTTTGCCCATCCGGTTGAAGCTGGTGTTGAGCAGCACCGGTACTCCGGTGAGGCGATAGAACGCTTCAAGCAACCGGTAAAAGCGAGGGTTCCATTCCTGGCGCACGCTTTGTACCCGCCCGGTCCCGTCCACGTGCACCACCGCCGGCACCTTGCGCGCTGTTTCCGGCTTGAAACGCAGCGCCCGCTCCATGTAGGGGGAGGTCTGGTAGTTCTCGAAGAACTGTGGGCCCAGTTCGTCCAAGATGGCCGGCGCAAACGGGCGGAATTCCTCGCGGAATTTGACCTGGGAGTTGAGCTTGGGTTTCATTTCGGGATCTCTTGGGTCGGCGAGAATGGATCGGTTGCCCAAGGCGCGCGGGCCAAATTCTGCACGCCCCTGAATCCAGCCGACCAGATACCCCTTGGCCAATAAGGCCGCCACGGTCTCCTCTAAACCCTGGGTTAAAAAATAGCTTTTGAAGCCGCCAAAGCGCGCCAAGCGTTCGAGCTGTGCTTTGTCTAAGGCGCTTCCTAGGTAGGGCAGATGGCAACGGGGCGGAGGTTTTCCAGGATGGTCTTGGCGCCAGGCAAGCAATGCCGCGCCTAAAGCGGTGCCGTCGTCGGCGGGAGCGTAAGGGACGTGGAGGGCTTGGAATGGCGTTTGTTCCAACAGCTTGCCGTTGCACGAGGAGTTTAAGGCGCAACCGCCGCTTAGCACCAAGTTGGGACAGGGGACTTGGGCGTGTAGGTTGCTTGCCAGCTGGCAGACCAGTTCGGTGAAGAACTCCTGGCCGGTTCGCGCCAGATCCGCGGCAAGAAGAGCCGGTTCCTCGGGTTTTCGCCGCCGCGCTTCCAGTTCTGGGACAGCCTCTAGGATGGCGCTAAGGTCCTGGCGCAGTTTGAGCCCTTCGACCCAAAGCATCCTCCTGAGCTTTTGCAGCAACGCAGGATCGACTTGGCCGTAAGCGGCCAGGCCCATCACCTTCCATTCCTCGCCGGCGAGCCAGTCAAAGCCGCACAGCTCGGTCAGCCACATGTAGAAAAACCCAAGGCTTGCGATGCCGCGTTCTAAGCAGATGGGCTTTAGCATTCCATCCCGATAGCGGTAGGCGGCCACTGCCCCGCGCTCCCCATAGGAATCCAAAATCAAGCAGGCAGCCTCGGTGAACGGGCTGGAAAAGCAAGCCAGCGCGGCGTGGCAGTCGTGATGGTTGAAATGGCGAAAGCTTAAGAGCGTGTTGGGAAAGTGTTCGCTTGCCTGGCGCACCAGGTTGACTCCTCCCAAGGGTAGGCTGGCGTTTTGGCAGGCGAGCATGTGGAACAGCTTGTATTTTTCTAAGAAAGTGGCGCGGTCGCGGTAGCCTTTGGCGATCAGGCCTTGGGGAGAAAAATACCCCAATAGGCGGCTGGTATATTCATACCAGGGGCGCCTGATAGACCAATTGTAGGCGATTACCCATTCGGCTTTGGGATCGCAGTAGCGCTTAAGCCAGGAGGTGACGTGCAGCAAAGGATCGGGTGGGCAGTTTAAGCCGCGCTTGGACTGCAGGCAGCGTTCAGCCGCCTCGGCGAACACCACCTGTCCTTCCTCGTTGACTATCGCCAAGGCCGGATCGTGGTAAGTGGTGCACAGGCCAAGATAGATTCTTTGCCACATAAATGGTGATAAGCTTTTTAAGTTGGCCGTTTTTAAAAGACAAACATATCATGTTTGGGACTTTGCGAGCGGGGGGATGGGCGTATTTCAGCGCGCTTTTGCTGCCTGGCTGGTGTCTTTTGTTCCTCTTGACTTCCCCCCATCCGGCTTTAGAAGCTCTGCTTTGGCTTTTGCCTATGGGCATACCGGTGGCGGCCGATTATTTTGGACTTAAAGCCCCCCAAACAGATGCCCAAGCGCCCGGGCTGGATTGGCTTCCGGTCTGCCTGGCGGGGCTGTTCGTCGCCACGGTCTGGCTGCTGTTGATGGAGAGCCAGAACTGGCGCTTGGACTCGCCCAAGGCACTGGCTGACACTTTGGCTAACTTAGTGGTGGTGAAATTTCTGTTCGGCAGCAACGCCGCTGTTTGCTCTCTGATCACCGCCCACGAGCTGATTCACCGGCAAGGCGCTCATCTTCGCGCCTTGGGAAGGATACTGCTCGTTTTGTGCTGCTACGAGCATTTTTTCACCGAGCACCTGCGCGGCCACCATCGCCGCGCTGGATCGCTTGAGGATCCCGCCAGCGCCCGCCTGGGCGAAAGCTATCGGGAGTTTTGGCGGCGCACCGTGCCGGCGCAGTTCCAAAGCGCCTGGCGCCTGGAGTGCCAGAGGCTTCGCCTAGGTCCGCGCTTTGAGCTGCGCTGGCTGCGCCATAGGGTGCTGCAGGGGATGGTCGCCGAGTTCGGCTTGCTTGTGGCGATCGGACTGGGATTTGGGCTGTTGCCGCTTTTGGCATTTGTCGTCCAGGCGCTGATGGCGGTGCGGAATCTGGAGGCGATCAACTACGTCCAGCACTGGGGGCTGACTCCCACTCCTTGGCATACTGACGCTTGGTGTTCAACCTATCTACTTTTGGGACTTGCCCACCACGCCCACCACCACTGCTGCCCGAAGACTCCGTATTATCGCCTCAAGGAGTTCAAAGACGCGCCGAAGCTGCCGTGCGGTTATTTTGCCTTGATGTTTATGGTAGCTTATTGCAACCGTTCCTTCCAGGAAGCGGCATTGGCCGAACTTCAGCGTTTGCATCCGGGAATGAACGCCAGCGCTTAGTACCAGTCTTAAGTGCAGATTCGCTTATAATTTAAAAGGAGATCGCATGAAAAAGCTCATTATAGTTGGCTGTCTCGCCAGCGCCGTAGGCTGCGCCAGCTACGGCACTTGGCGGCCTACCGTGGATCCTCACGGCGATCCCAACGCCCACCGCATCCAGCAGGATTTGGCCGAGTGTCAGATGCTGGCCAAACAGGCCTCAGGCGGTACCTGGGAGGAGGCGGTCAAAGGTGGATTGGTCGGTGGCGCTATCGGGGCGGCTACCGGAGCCGTCGTTGGGGCTTTGGCCGGAGCGCCGGGCAAAGGCGCCGCCTGGGGCGCAGGATTGGCGGGCATGAGTGCCGGTACCTGGCAAGGCTTGAGCGCCGAGGAGCGCTACAAGCGCGTCTACATCCAGTGCATGCGCAACCGCGGTCACAACGTGCTCGATTGATTTAGGTGATCGATGATCGCCTGGCCAAAGCCCGAGCAACTGACTTCCTTAGCACCTTCCGTCAGCCGGGCCAAATCGTAGGTTACGGTTTTGGCCCGGATCGCTCCCTCAAGGCCGCGTAAGATAAGCTCTGCGGCTTCGTGCCAGCCCAAATGGCGCAGCATCATCTCTGCCGATAAGATTAAAGAACTCGGGTTGACTTTGTCTTGACCGGCGTATTTAGGGGCGGTGCCGTGGGTGGCTTCAAACAGCGCGACTTCGTCGGATAGGTTACCACCTGGAGCCAGGCCGATTCCTCCCACCTGGGCGGCGAGCGCGTCGGAAATGTAATCGCCGTTGAGATTAGGAGTGGCGATCACGTCATACTCTTCCGGGCGGAGCAGAATCTGCTGGAGGAAAGCATCGGCGATTACATCCTTGACTATAATTGACCTTCCCGTGTTGGGGTTGTGCAGCACGTGCCAGGGCCCACCGTTCAAGGGGGTTGCGCCGAATTCCTCGCGCGCGACCTCATAGCCGAAGGTGCGAAATGCCCCTTCGGTAAACTTCATGATGTTACCCTTGTGAACCAAGGTGACCGAGCGCCGGTCGTGTTCCACCGCATAGCGCAGTGCCCGCCGTACCAGGCGTTTGCTGCCTTGCTCTGAGATCGGCTTGATGCCGATGCCGCAGCGGCTGGGGAAGCGGATCTGCGTAACCCCCATCTTCTCGCGCAAGAAGGCGATCACTTCGTCGGCTTCCTTGGAGCCCGGCGGCCATTCGATGCCGGCATAGACGTCCTCGGAGTTTTCCCTAAACACCACCATGTCGACTTTTTCCGGATGCTTGACCGGGCTGGGGACGCCTTGAAAATACCGCACCGGTCTTAGGCAGACGTATAAGTCCAATACCTGGCGCAAGGTCACATTGAGGGAGCGGATCCCTCCACCCACTGGGGTAGTAAGGGGACCCTTGATAGCCACGGTGAACTCCCGGATTGCGTCGATAGTCTCTTGCGGCAGCCAAACTCCAAAGAGTCGGTTGGCCTTCTCGCCGGCAAAAATCTCCATCCAGGCGATCTTGCGCCTACCACCGTAGGCTTTGGCCACAGCCGCATCGACTACCTGCCGCATCACTGGGGTGATGTCTACCCCGATACCGTCGCCTTCGATGAAAGGGATGATGGGGACCTCCGGTACGTCCAAGGAGAAATCGGAGCGAAGGCGGATTTTGTCGCCTTCGGTCGGGATTTGGAGTTTGGCAGGCATAACAACCTCCTTAAGTGGAATTGGCTTTGGGGGTTAGCCGAAAGCTTTGAGCTATCGCTGGGTGATGGGAATACCTGCATTATAACCGCGTACGCTGGTAATATGAGTAATCATTGGCAATGATCCTAAGAGCGCAATGACGATGGATTGGCGCCGCCTCTTATCAACCCGCCGCCTGGGCAGGCGGGAGGAACCTGTTTTTGCCCCTTCGCCTCGGACAGAATTCACCCGCGATTACGACCGTCTGATCTTTTCCTCCGCTTTCCGGCGGTTACAAGACAAAACCCAGGTTTTCCCTCTAGCCAAAAGCGACTACGTGCGCACGCGCTTAACGCACAGCCTGGAGGTGGCCAGCGTCGGTCGCTCTTTGGGGATGCTGGCCGCCGAAGCGATCTTAAGGCACGAACCTCAGCTTCGGGAGGTGGTGGTCCCGCAAGACGTAGGCACTCTGGTGGCGGCAGCGTGCCTGGCCCACGACATCGGCAATCCACCGTTTGGCCACGCTGGCGAGGATGCGATCCGCGAATGGTTTGCAGGCTGGCCGGGAATCGGGCAGATGGCCCAAGCCGAAGCCCAAGACCTTTTGGAGTTCGAGGGCAACGCCCAGGGTTTGCGCATCTTATGCACCCTGCAAAATCCAGGACAGCCTGGAGGAATGCAGATGACTTGCGCGATGTTGGCGGTGTTTACCAAGTATCCGCGCGAATCGAAGGTGGCAGAGGACCAGCGCCAAGGGGCCTCGGGGCGTAAGTTCGGCTTTTTCCAAAGCGAGGCGAGCTGGTTTGAAGAGGTGGCGGAGGAGACCGGCTTGATTTCCAAACCCGGGCCTGGGCGGGCCTGGTTCCGCCACCCTTTGGCGTTTTTGGTGGAGGCCGCCGACGATATCTGTTACCACGTGATCGACGTCGAGGATGGATTTAAGACCGGGGTGGTCGATTTCGCGCAACTGGAAGCCCTCCATGCCCCTTTCCTGTTGCCGAAGCAGTATGCCAAGGCAAAGCGCTTTGCAGACCCGGCGCAGCGGGCGAGCTATTTTCGCGCTTGTACCATCGACCGCCTGATCCAGGAGGTGGCGGAGGTATTCAGCGACCGCTACGACGATGTGATGAGCGGGGCTTTCGATTCTCCCCTCACCGCCTGCCTCGAGCACGCCAAGGAGTTTAGCGCTTTCAAGATTCTTGCCGAACGCCAGGTGTATCACTGCCAAGCAGCGGCTGGGGTCAAAGTGTGCGGATTCGAGGTCATCTCCGGGCTGCTTTCGGCCTTCCTCGAGGCGATTGAAGAACAGGCGGCGGGCAAGCCGAGCGCCCGGGCCTTCACCTTGCTTGGCCTGATGCCCAATGGGGGGATGGATGTTACCTCGCTGTCCCCGTATCAGCGGGCGCTCAGGGCGACGGATTTCGTAGCCGGCATGACTGATTCCTATGCGGTGGAATTCTACCAGCGCATCCGCGGGATCTCCTTGCCATAATTTCTACTGGGATGGGGGAGCAACTTAGGTAAAATTGCATCATTCTGCTTGCGATAATCCGATGCACATTCTGCTCAGCAACGATGATGGTTACACCGCCGAAGGGCTAGTCCGCCTGGCCGAAGCTTTGAGCCGCAAGGCTAAGGTGACGGTGGTAGCGCCGGACCGAGATCGCAGCGGTGCCAGCAATTCCCTGACCTTGGACCGGCCGCTTCGGGTCAGCCGGGCTGAAAACGGGTTTTACCGGGTCGATGGCACCCCGACCGACTGCGTCCACCTGGCGATCACTGGCCTGCTCGATGAGGAGCCCGACATGGTGTTAGCGGGTATCAACCAAGGGGCCAATCTGGGCGACGATGTGTTGTATTCCGGCACGGTGGCGGCGGCAACCGAAGGCCGTTTTTTGGGGTTTCCGGCAATAGCTTTGTCTTTGGCCGGCGAGAATCCACGTCATTTCGACACCGCGGTGGCGGTGGCGTTAAGCCTGCTGGACCAAATGGAGCGCAAACCCTTACCTTCTGACACCATCCTCAACGTCAACATCCCTAATCTGCCTTTGTCTGCGATTCGCGGATTTCAGTCTACTCGCTTGGGGCAGCGTCATAAAGCCGAACCGGTGATCAAGTCGACCGATCCGCGCGGGCGGCCTATCTACTGGGTAGGGCCGGCAGGCCCCGAACAGGACGCAGGTCCCGGTACGGATTTTTACGCGATCCGCTCGGGTTATGTTTCGGTGACGCCGCTGCAGATCGACCTGACCCGTCACCAAGCCATCGCGGCCATTGCCGCCTGGTTACCGGAGGGGCTGTGATGGTTAGCGCTCAAGATGGGATCGGGATGACCTCCCGCCGCACCCGCGAGAGGATGGTCGAGCGCCTGCAGGCACAAGGCATCCTCAATTCTAAGGTGCTCGAGGCGATGGCTAAGGTGCCGCGCCATCTGTTTGTAGACGAGGCATTGGCCAGCCGAGCCTACGAAGACACGGCTCTGCCCATCGGCTTCGGCCAGACGATTTCCCAGCCTTATACCGTCGCCCGTATGACCGAATTGGCCATCGGCCAGCGCCGTCCGGACAAAGTCCTGGAAGTAGGGACCGGTTCCGGGTATCAAACCGCGATCCTGGCCCAGTTGGCCGGAACTGTCTATACTGTCGAACGGATCGCAGCGCTGCAAAAAAAAGCCCGCTTTCGTCTGTATGGCTTGAAGATCTATAACGTCAAATACGCCCACAGCGACGGCGGTTGGGGCTGGCCCAAACACGCCCCCTACGACGCCATCGTTGTGACCGCGGCTGCCTGGGAGATTCCTGATCCCTTGCTCAGGCAACTCGGTCCAGGCGGAGTGTTGATCATTCCGGTTAGACAGGGGGCGGTGCAGATACTCAAGCGCGTCACCCGCACCGATACCGGTTGCACGGTCGAAGACATTGAACGGGTCAAATTCGTTCCTTTGCTTGGAGGCATCGGCTGATGTTCGACTGGTTTTATCAGAAGGCGCTTGAATACGCCCGCCACCGCCATGCCGTTTGGTATTTGGCCGCGCTCAGCTTTGCCGAGGCGGTGTTTTTCCCTCTTCCGCCGGATGCCGTTTTGATGCCGATGGCCTTGGCCCAGCCCAGCCGGGCCTGGAAGCTGGCCTGGCTGACGACCGGGGCTTCGGTTTTGGGTGGGGTGTGCGGCTATGGGATCGGCTACTTTTTCTTCTCCCTGGCAGCTCCCTGGCTGTACCGCTGGCACTACTGGGACGCCTATCTGACCGCCAAGCAATGGTTTGCCGAGTTTGGCTTTTGGGCAGTGCTTTTGGCTGGCTTTTCCCCCATCCCGTACAAGGTGTTTACCATCGCCGCCGGCTCGCTCGCGATGAACCCTTTGCTGTTTTTCCTCGCCTCGATCCTAGGTCGGGGTGGGCGCTTTTTCCTGGTGGCAGGGCTGATCGCCTTAGGCGGCGAACGCCTGGAACAGGCAATTTACCGGCACATCAACCGGATCGGCTGGGTCTCGGTCGGCTTTGCCCTGCTGTTGCTGACAGGCTATTACCTGTTCCGATAGAGGGAAAACGGCTCTGAAAGCAGGCTCTTAGCTTATTTCTGCGCGAGCTTGGCGTCCTGCCGGATTTGTGCTTCCAAAGCCTCGCGCTCGCGCTGATAATAGTCTGAGTGTAACAGCCAATAGCGGCGCAGGCTACCGATGTCGCGCAGGGAGAGGGGGGGCGGAGTCGGCGGTGCAGATTGCAGGAGAACGAGGGCCTCTCGGTAAGCGCCGTGCGTTGCCAGGAGTGCTGCAGCCGATAACGTAGCCTCCTCGTTGGGATTGGCTCTGAGGCTTTCCAAGAGAAGGGCCAGGGCGGTGGAAATCTCGCCGGCCCGAAGCGCAGCCTGGGCTTTGTGGTTGAGGAGCAGTTGTCGCCAGGGGCCTGAGATGGCGGCTTTTCCTTGAAGTCCTGTCTCGATGAGCCGAGACAGGGTGTCACTACTGGCTGATGGACAGGCGTCAGATTCCAGAATGGCCAAGACCTGTTCGAGTTGATGCCGAATCACGGTGCTGTTGCCGTCGGCACTGTGGAACAGATGGGCCATGGTTTCGATGTCACTGGCGCCGATGGCATCCATTCGACAGCGAATTCCGAATCGGGCGACTTGAGCGGCCAGATCGTCCGGGTGCCGGTCGCTTACCCGTTCGATGAGGTCGCGCGCAGCCTTGAAGTTTTCGGTTTCCATCCAGTGCTGGGCCAGGTGGATCTGGGCGCGCACCGAATCCGGATTGCGTTCGGCCCAGACCAAGGCTTGCAGGAAGGGTTTGCCCCAAAGCCTGGCATGGATGGCGGTCATAGTCCCAAGCAGCACCAGTATCCCGGCCGCGCCGGCAATTCGAAGCCGGATATTCCCGGACGCGGTGAGAAACCACGCCAGCGGCAGGAACAGAAACACAGCCGGCAGATAGTTGCGATGCTCGAAAGCCAGTTCTAGCGGGATGACGGTGGATTCCACCAGATGGCCGGTCAGATAGAAGCCCAAAGCCAAGCTCACGATGGGGTGTTGCCGGCGCAACCGGACCGCCAGCCACGCGAGCACGCCCAAGCCGGTCCAGGCCAACAAGGTGGTGGGTGGCGCGAGCAAGCCGTGCGAAACCTGGATGGCGTCGTTGAACAGGCCGGACGTGTACGCCCTGGGGATGAAAAGGTCGCTGAGATACATCCACAGGATGCGCCCTTCGGTCAGCAACCGTTCCCACAGGGTAAAAGGACGGCCGTAGGATTGGCCCAAAACCAAGGCCGGTAGTTTAGAAGCCAACATGAAGATCAGCGCCGCCGCAGGAAGAAAAACACCCACGCTGCGCCAGATGCGGAAACCGAGCGTTTGCGGAAGAGGCAGTTCGCGCAGAACGGTGGCGTCCAAAAGCAGCAAGAACAAGGGCAAAAGCGCTGCATTCTCTTTGCTCAGCACGCCGAGCAGCCAGAAACCTATGACGCCGCCCCAAAGCCAAAGCTGGCCGCAAATCGGCCGGCCGGTGAGGAGTGCTTTGCGTCCTGCTACGTAGCTTAGAATCGCGGCCAGGGTGAAGGTCGTTGCCAGCTGAGCCATGCGTTGCACCACGTACAGGGTGGTGGAGACGAAATAGGGGTGGAGCAGCCACATCCCGCTCGCCAGCACTGCGGTCCACGCCGCGCGTCCGGGTTCGACCAGGCGCGCTCGTAGGAGATGAAAGATCAAAAGGCATAGCAAGACGCCGTTGAGCAGGTGAATGAGAACGTTGGTCGCTTTAAAGCGCCAAGGATCGGCGGGCCAGGTGTCGGCGTCGAGGAGAAAGCTCGCCATCGCGAGCGGGCGTCCCAGGGGAGAAGCGAACCCGGACGACAGATAGCTGATCAGTTTGTGGTAGGTGTCGATGCGGCCGAAATGGCCTAGGACTTCCAGGTTGCTCCAGTCGTCGAACAAAAAGGCACCTGTCAGTCCTAGACGGTACACCATCCAACCGATACCCAGCAGCACCCACAGCACGATAGCCGGAAGCAGCGTGGGTTCCCGTAGACAGACTAGGAGGCGTGAGGCGAGCGCCATGGTCTGCCGAAGTTGGTGTAGAAGAAGGCGGTCAGCTCCTGGAGTAGCGAAGATCCGGGGGACAGTTCGGCAATTCGTTCCAGGCTGAAACGCGCAGCCTCCTGGCGCAGGGCGATCTGCAGCCGGGCTAGGTTGACCCAGTACTGGACGTTACGCGGTTGCAGAGCAACCGCCTGCTGCATCAAGTCCAAGGCGAGGGGGAAATCGTGGGCCAGGTTGGCGGCGTAGTTGGCATACAGAGTGATGAGATTGCCATTTTCAGGGTGGGCTTCGACCGCTGCCTGTAGGGCCTCCCCTAGGCGTTCCGGAGGGAAAGCGCACAGCCCGTCAATTCGGCAGCGAATTAAGTTGTAAAGGGCATTGATGTCCTCACTGGAGAGGATGCGCGTCCTCGCCCGGTCGCGTATTCTCTGCCACCACGTCTCTTCAATCGCAAGTCCATAGCGGCTGGCAAGGAAAATCAGGGCGTGGTCGGGGAGTAGGCCAGCACCCGGCAAAGTGGCAGCCTTTCTGAAGGCTGCCATGCCCTGTTCGAACCCTGGAGAGTTCGGGGGGGAAAATTGGGTAAGGGTCAGTCCCAGTTCGTAGTTTGCCCGTGGGGAATTTGGGTGATAACTGGCTGTCGTCCGCGCCAGCATCAGCGGATTGCCCCAGGTGGCCGCTTGCAACGCGGTCTGGAGGCCAAACAAGGCGATCCACGCTAGGGCGAAAAATGAACGCGCAGTAGCCAGCGGCAGCCGGGCGTCCAGTCCGCCGGCTAGGGCCGCCAACAAAAGGCCCGCCGCGGGAAAGTAGTTGCGGTGCTCGAACACCAGCTCCAGCGGGATGATAGTGGCGGTAAGCGCATGGCCAGCCAGGAACCACAAGATACCCAGGCTGACGAGCGGCAGGCGCCGGCTTAAGTAGAATCCTAGCCAGCCGAGTGCTCCGATCCCGAGCGCGGCAAGCAGAGTCGTCCAGGGGTGGAGCCAGTCGCTGGAGAGGGGATAGTCGTCGTGATAGAAGCTTAGGGCGGAAGGGTGCGGGAAGAGAATCCAAGCGATGTAACTCCACAGGACCCGGCCTTCGGTCCACAGGCGTTGGACGAGGGTAAACGGCCGCCCGGAATAAGCCTGGCCCGACAGGAGCCCCGGCGCAAGCCACATCAGGCCCAGCACGCCGGGCACTGCAAGGAGGAGGGCATAGAGAGCAAACAAATGTTTTTTGCAGCTTTCGTCGGTTGTACGGAAGCGGTAAACGACGGCTTCGACCACCAGGGCGTACAACGGTGTCAGCACGGCGCTTTCTTTGGCCAGGGTCCCCACCCCGGTGCCGGCGACCAGACCGGTCCAGCACCAGATGAGACCGCGCCGGTCGCCCGCCAGCAGGCGCTCGCGACCAAGCGTGTAAATCCAAACACCGGCTAAAGTGAATAGGGTGGAGAGAATCTCCATGCGCTGCACCACATACAGGACTGAGCTTACGTTCACCGGCGCCAACAGCCAGGCCGCCGCCACCGCCAGAGCAAGCCCCCCAGGTCCGAGTGTCCAGCTTCCAGCCACACGTTGGGCGAGACGGCGCACAAGCAAAAAGACCAGGGTACCGTTGGTCAGGTGGATGAGCAGGTTGACCGCCTTCAGCGGCCAGGGATCAAAGCCCGTTTCCCGAACCTGGGCAGCGAAGCTGAGCATGGTCAGGGGGCGGCGGGTAGGTCCTGCGGCAAAGCCGGTGGCTGCCCGCCACAACCCGGAAACACCCGGGGCCTGATCGCGCAAGGCCGGGTTGTCGAGCAGGTTGGGGAAATCGTCGAAGAGAAATCCGCCAGAAAGTCCTAAAGTGTAAATGCCAGCGCAAACGATCAGCGCGAAAGCAAGCCCTGCACCAGTAAGACGGCTGGGATTGGGCATCAGCGGCAGTCAGTGGGAAGATAACGCGCCGGGATCGTATCCGGCTTGCAGGTCCAGGCGATCAGTCGGCCTGGGCTGGTGCTGGCCGAAAGCAGCAGCTTTTTGCCGTCAATGAGGGAGTTGACCTGGTTGCCGTAGGTAATCTCGACCACCCCATTGGCGATGGCGACCTGGCTGACGTAGTTGCCGCTGATACTGGTCGCCGAGACGATGTCCGCAGAGGCGTTGGTGCTCGGGAGACTTCCGTGGAGACTGTAGTACTCCATCACTGCAGTTTTGACCTGTCCAGCCAGATTCAGCCCTTCTGCGACCTGCGAGCGAACGGTGTAATCCTGATAGGCCGGGATGGCGATCGCCGCCAAAATCCCGATGATGGCGACCACGATCATCAGTTCGATCAGGGTGAAACCTAGGTTTTTGTTGTTCATGGTAGGTCTCCTCATCGAGGGTTGGAAGGGCCCCGCCGAAGCGGGGCTTGAGGTGCAAAAGAAAAGATTAACGGCAATTGGTGGGGACGTATTTTGAATCGATACTACCTCGTTTACAGGTCCACTGGACGCTGCCTATGCCTCCATTAGTCACCGCAGAGACCAGCAAAGTCTTTGTACTAATTTTTGCATTAGCCTTATTGCCATACGTGATCGTGACTAGACCTGTGCTTCCAATTGCAACATTATCTACGTAGTTGCCCTTAATGGAGGCAGCGGTGGCCAGGCCCGCGGAAGCGTTTGAGCCGGGGAGTCTCCCTGTGTTGTTATAGAACTCGGCAATTGCGGTCTTGGCTCCTGCCGCCAGGTTCAGCCCTTCCGAGACCTGCGAGCGGATAGTGTAGTCCTGGTAGGCCGGAATGGCAATCGCCGCCAAAATCCCGATGATCGCCACCACGATCATCAGTTCGATCAAGGTAAAGCCTTGTTGTCTGCGTTGGATCATGATGAACCTCCTTAAAGTTAAGCGTTGAAACAAACGAGTTGCGCTAGAGTTTAAGCAAAACCCTTGCCAGATTTTTATATCGTGAGAAATCAAAAACTTAGATCGCAAAACGCAGCCTAAGGCGCCGCTTGGCTTACCCTTTAAGGCAGAAGGTGACGGATTTGGTCAGAGCAAAGCTACCTTTTAAGGATTGGAAAAAACCTCGTCCAAGGTTTCGGCGAACAGGACTCTGTCGCCCCAAGTTAAAAGCGTTTCGGCATCGGCCGCCTGGACCTTGGCTTTGACTTCCTCGGCAAGCGGTCCAAAGCGCTTTTCCAACAGGCGAAGCAAAAGCGCTGCCTCGCCCATCTGCAATCCTTGTTGCAAGCCCTCTTCTCTTCCTTTGCGTAGACCTTCTTCTTTCCACTGCTCGGTCCATTCTTGCACTCGTTCTGCCAACATCGCCTGTACCTCGTGCAGTTCTTGAATTTCAGGAAATTCTACCCCAGGCAGTCTGGCCGGAAGCAAGACCTGCTTGATCCACACTGTAAAAGCCCGACGCACTGAGCTTAAAGCCGGCTCTTTAAGCCATTCGACCAACGCTGCCAGTACCTGCTGTAAATCTTCCGGCGTGCGGCTGTGTTCCAGCCGAAACAGAGCCGCCACCAGGTTGCGTAAGGAAGCCAGTTCGCCCTGGTGGTAAGCGCCTTCGTCTATCAACAGATAACGCAGCGAGGGACGATACCTAGCCAGGCTACCTGAAGGGGCGCAGATCAAGTCGGCCAGCTCCAAAGGCGCTTTCCAGCGCGGACGGCCGTTGTACAACACCAGCGGCAACACTGGCGGTAGCTTGAGGTCTTGCGTCAACTGGCCGCGGCGGATCAGGTCTTGATACAACAATCCCACGTAGGTGATCAGGCGCACCGCCATATAACGGTCTTCGCTGGATTGAAATTCCAGCAACAGATAAACGTACAGCCATTCAGACCCCCAGCGCACGCGCCAGATGAGATCGTTCTCGCGGCTTCGCAAATCGTCGCTGACGTAGCTGCCGCTGACTTTTTCGAGGGTAGAAAAATCCAGCTTTTCTACCCAGTCCTCGCGTACGAACCCACGCAGCAAATCCGCCACTAATGCAGGTTCGGAAAACAAAAGCTTGTAGCTTGGATCGTGACTCAAGGTTCTTACAGCCCAGATTTTTGGTAAATGCGCTTTACAGTTCGATCAGACGCGCAAATTCCTCGTAGGCTATAATAATCCGCTTTTTGAACCAACCCAAGCGACCATGCGCGAGACCTTAACCCTGGGCATCCCCGGTTTTTCTTACCCGGACTTGTACGATCCCAAGCGGCTTTCGGATTTGCTTTCGGCCTTTGAGCGCTTTGTCGGCGAGCGCGATCCCGACTTGCTCTCTGAGTTTTGCGCCTACCGCGCTTGCCAGGGGGAAGGGATGACGCCGCAGGCGATTTCTGACGTACTGGTGCGCGTTGCTCCTTACCTGGGCCAGTTTTTAGCGCGCTTGTTTGGGATAGAAGAAATCCGAGCAGCCAAGAGGGATCTGGTCAAAAAAGAGCTAGAGACAGTATTCCGTTACCGGCAAGAGATCGTAGAGGAAGCCGTCAAGCGCCTTGGAGAGGAGTCCAGGAATTGGGACCCAGAACCGATCTGTGTAAAATTTTCGGCGCTGGTTGCAGCGCTAGCAGAAGAGGAAGATCGAGAGCTGGCGATAGCTTCTTTGGCCCTCCGCCTGAAAGACCTCGTCGCGGCGCCAGACCTAGGCCAGATTGCCGAGCTGAAGCACAGAGTGGCAGCGCATCCTGAGGCATCGGTCAAATTCGCAGAGGCGTTGAGGCAGCCACCTTTGGAGTTTGTGAACGCGCTTTATGAATGCGCGCTGCGCTGGACGGTTGTTGCGGCCAGCTATCCAGAGCGGCAGCCTGAGACGCGGGACTGGGTGGCGTTCAAGTTCCCCAAGCGCACTGACACAAACCGTCTGGTCGAACACGAGATCGTGGAGCAGGCAGGGGTTCAGGCTTGGGCCGCCCCCAAGGGGCATCACCGCCGGCGGGCAGGATTCAGTCTCACCGACGACCGCTATCGCCAGCGGCGTCCTGCGTTGTACGAGGTCGACCACTGCATCTATTGCCATGAGCGCGACACCGACTCGTGCGCTAAAGGCATGCGGGAAAAAAAGACCGGCAAGTTTAAGATTTCCTCGTTTGGGACTCCCATCACCGGTTGCCCGCTAGGTGAGAAAATTTCCGAAATGCACGTGCTCAAGCGCCAAGGTGACGACTTGGCGGCTTTGGCTTTGATCATGATCGACAATCCTTTGGTTCCTGGCACCGGACACCGAATTTGCAACGAGTGTGTCAAAGCCTGCATTTTCCAGAAAACCGAGCCGGTCGCCATCCCTTTGGTCGAGACCCACGTGCTGACCGAAGTTTTAGGGATGCCGTATGGAGTTGAAATTTACGGCCTGCTGACGCGCTGGAATCCGCTCAACGTCAAGCGGCCTTGGGCCTTGCCGTACAACGGCAAGAACGTGCTGGTGGTCGGCCTGGGGCCGGCCGGCTATACCCTGGCGCATTATCTTTTGAACGAGGGCTTTGGCGTGGTCGGGATCGACGGCCTTAAGATCGAGCCGCTGCCCAAACGCTGGCTTTGGGACGGGGATCGGCCGCCAGAGCCAATACGGGATTTTAAAGAGCTTTACGAAGACCTAGCCGAGCGCACGATATTGGGTTTTGGCGGGGTGGCCGAGTACGGCATTACCGCGCGCTGGGACAAAAATTTCTTGAAGCTGATTTATCTGACTTTGGCGCGGCGGCGCACTTTCCGCCTGTACGGCGGGGTGCGCTTTGGCGGCACGCTGACCGTCAACGAAGCCTGGGATTTAGGTTTTGACCACATCGCCATCGCTGCTGGGGCGGGAAAACCAACTCTTATTCCTTTGAAGAACAACTTAATCCGCGGCGTCCGTATGGCTTCGGATTTCCTGATGGCGCTGCAGCTGTCTGGAGCAAGCAAAAAGTCTTCGCTCGCCAACCTCCAGGTGCGGCTGCCGGCAGGAGTGATCGGCGGGGGGCTGACTGCGATCGATACCGCCACCGAGCTTTTGGCCTATTATCCGGTTCAAGTGGAAAAGCTTCTGGAGCGCTATGAAACCCTGACCGCCGCGCTGGAGGAGGACCACGTCCGCTCGCATTACGATCAGGAGGAGCTTCTTATCCTCGATGAATTTTTGGAGCATGGCCGGGCGATCCGCGCCGAGCGCGAGCGCGCCCAGGCCCAAGGCGAGGCTCCAGATTTTCTGCCGCTCTTGAAGCGTTGGGGGGGAGTGACGGTGTTTTACCGCCGTGACATGCAAAGTTCCCCCGCCTACCGCGAGAATCACGAGGAAATCCAGAAGGCCCTAGAGGAAGGGATTGTCCTAGCCGGGGGGATGAATCCGGTGGAGGCCGTCGCAGATGAATACGGCCACCTCAAGGCGGTCCGATTCGCCAGGATGGTGCAGGCCGAGGGGAGATGGCAGGAGAGCGGTGAAACGGTCGATGTCCCGCTGCGCAGTCTGATGATCGCTGCTGGCACCTCGCCCAACACCCTTTACGAGGAGGAACACCCGGGCACCTTCGAGATGCAGGGCAAATACTACCGGCCGTTTGTTCCCCGGTGGCTTGATGACGTCCCAGAACTCGAAGCCGTGGAAGACGAATTTGCCTGGCCCAAGCTGAGTCGTCCGGCTCCGTTTACTTCGTATCGGCGCGGCGGCAAGTTCATCACTTTCTACGGCGACAACC